>NZ_DF967544.1:88570-187060 GCF_000971475.1 Sulfuricella sp. T08 | reverse complement strand
TGATGACCCATCATGGCGTGATTCCTTGTATCCATAATATGTCTATATCATATCACAAACAGGGGGCTAAAGGGTGGGGTTTTTCAACAGAATTCGGGCAATAGCGGTCAGTAATCGGCCTATGGTGCATATGTCTCTTGTGTGTCGTTTTCTGCCGGTTGGCCCTAGTCGCAAACGTGTCAATTTAAGCTATTTAACCTTAGGCAATCTGACAGACAATGTCAGGTTAGATCTGAACTTTTACACGTTGGCCTCATAAACCACATGCCCCTCCACCAACGTATATCTAACCTTCCCCTGTAACTCCATCCCCAAAAACGGCGTATTCCTCCCTTGGCTCTTGAGCGAGCGCGGCTCAACCTTCCAGTACTTCTCCGGGTCGAAGATGCACACATCGGCTGACTGTCCCGCCCCCAGGTGACCGTTGTTCAAAGCCAGTATCCGCGACGGTTCGGCGCTGATTTTAGCGATCGCAGCGGACAAAGACACCCCCATCTCATTCGCCCATTTCAGCGTCAGCGGCAGCAGCAGCTCCAGGCCGGTGGCGCCGGGTTCGGCTTCGGCGAAGGGCAGCAGTTTGGCGTCGTCATCCACCGGGGCGTGATCGGAGCACAGGGCATCGACCGTTCCGTCGGCGAGAGCCTCGCGCAGGGCGTCGCGGTCGCGCTGACTTCTGAGCGGCGGAATAAGGTGGCAATTGGCGTCGAAAAAGCCGATGTCCATTTCGCTCAGGTGGGCATGGTGGATGGCGACGTCGCAGGTCACCGGCAGGCCTTCCGCTTTGGCTGCGCGGATCAGGGCCACGCCTTCGCGGCTGGAGAGGCGGCAGATGTGGATGCGCGCACCGGTTTCTCGGGCCAAGGCAAGAATGCCGGCAAGGGCGATGGTTTCGGCGCAGGAAGGAATCGCCGCCAAGCCGAGCCGGGTGGCGACTTCGCCATCATGGGCGACGCCGTCGCGAGCGAGGAAGGCGTCCTGCGGCCGCAGCCAGACGGTGAATCCGAAAGTGGCCGCATACTGCATGGCGTGCAGCAGCACGTTGGTGTCGGTGAGCGGCACATCGGCGTGGGAGAAAGCGATGCAGCCGGCGTCATGGAGTTCGGCCATTTCGGTCAGGCGCTCGCCGGCCAGCTTCTGGGTGAGCGCGCCAAGCGGATAGACCCGCGCCTGATTCAGGCTCTTGGCGCGATGCTTGAGCATTTCCACCAGGCCAGGCTCGTCCAGCGGTGGGTCGGTGTCAGGCGGGCAGACCAGGCTGGTGACGCCGCCTGCCACCGCCGCCAGCATCTCGGATTCGAGAGTGGCCTTGTATTCGTAACCCGGCTCGCGCAACCGGGCAGACAGGTCGACCAGGCCGGGGCAGACCACCAGGCCGGTTGCGTCGATCGTGCGATTGGCATTAAAGCGTTCGGGCATGGCGCCGACAGCGACCATTTTACCGGCGGCAATGAACACGTCCTGCCCTGTGTCGATGTTGTTTTTCGGGTCGATAAATCGGCCGTTCTTGATGTGGATTTTCATATTAATTCTTCCCCGCCAGTATGCTCATCACCGCCATCCGCACTGCGATGCCGAATGTTACCTGGGACAGGATTACCGACTGCACTCCGTCGGCAACGGAGGATTCGATTTCCACGCCGCGATTCATCGGGCCAGGATGCATGACGATCGCGTCTGGCCGCGCCAGCGCCAGCTTCTCGGCGGTCAGCCCATAATACTTGAAGTACTCCTGCGCTGAAGGCAGCAGCGCGCCACGCATGCGCTCGTTCTGCAGGCGCAACATGATGACCACGTCGACATCCTTCAGCCCCTGCGCCATGTCGTGGTAAATCTGCACCCCCATGCGCTCGGCACAGGCCGGGATCAGGGTCTTGGGAGCGATCACGCGCACTTCCGGCACGCCCAGCGTGGTCAGCGCATGGATCTGCGAACGCGCCACGCGCGAGTGCAGCATGTCGCCGACGATGGCCACGCGCAGGCTGGTCAGATCCTTTTTGTAATGGCGGATGGTAAACATGTCCAGCAACCCCTGGGTGGGGTGGGCATGGCGCCCGTCGCCGGCATTGACGACATTGATGTGCGGTGCGACATGCTGCGCGATCAGATGCGGCGCGCCGGACTGGGAATGGCGCACGATGAACATGTCCGCCTGCATCGCCGCCAGGTTGTCGACGGTGTCGAGCAGGGTTTCGCCCTTGCTGGTGCTGGACGCGCCGACGTTGAGGTTGATCACGTCGGCCGACAGCTTCTTGGCGGCGATCTCGAAGGTGGTGCGGGTGCGCGTGCTGGGCTCGAAGAACAGGTTGAAGATTGCCTTGCCCTGCAGCAGCGGCACCTTCTTCACCTCGCGCTCGGCGATGTTGAGGAAGGATGAAGCGGTGTCGAGAATGTGCCGCAAGGTCGCTGCAGGCAAGCCCTCGATGGTGAGCAGATGCTGCAGTTCGCCGTTCTTGTTGAGTTGGGGATTGTTTTTCATGTTATTGACCATCCAGATAAGACTGCAATATCCGTTGCGCTGCGACTTGGTCCAGCACCGCCTTCTGCTTGCGTCCGCGTACTCCGGCTTCGTTCAGATCCTCGCTCGCCGCGGTGGAACTGTGGCGCTCGTCAACCAGCACCACCTTGAGGCCGAAGCGGCCTTCCAACTGGTGCGCGAAGCGCCGGCAGCGCGCGCTCATTTCGTGCTCCTCGCCGTCCGTGTGGGCGGGTAACCCAACCACCACCAGCGCCGGCCGCCATTCCTTGAGCAGCGCCTCGATGGCACCGAAGCGCTGGTCGTTGCTTTCCCCCAGTACCGTCGTCAAGGGATGTGCCAGCCCCAGCTCCAGCTCGCCCACCGCCACGCCAATGCGCTTGATGCCGAAATCGAAGCCGAGTACGGTGCCTCGCACCGGGTGAGAAGTGAGGGGTGAGGAGTCAGGGGGCAAAACCTCGCCGCTCGATAACCGCTTTTCCTCACTCTTCACTCCTCACTCCTCACTGATATCAAGCATGCCCCGCCTCATCGGCCAGGCTGGCGAGATCGACGCCCAGCAGTTGCATTGCGGCGGGCAGGCGCTGCTCCCAGGGCAGGTCGAAAATGATGGCCGCCGAAGCCGGTACGGTGAGCCAGGCATTTTGTGCCAGCTCCTGTTCCAATTGCCCCGCCGCCCAGCCGGCATAGCCCAATGACACCAGCAGCTTGTACGGGCCTTGTCCGCGACCAACCGCTTCCAGAATGTCTTTCGAAGTGGTCAGGGCGACGTTCTCGTTCACCGCCATGGTCGACAGCCACTCTCCGACCGGCTGGTGCAGGACGAAGCCGCGGTCCATCTGCACCGGGCCGCCGAAATGCACCAGCTCCTCCGCATGCTCTTCAGATTCAAGTTCAATGCCGACCTGGTCGAGCAGCATCTTCAGGGTCATCTCGATCGGCTTGTTGATCACCACGCCCAGCGCCCCCTGGTCGGTGTGTTCGCAGACATAGGTAAGGGATTTGGCGAAATAGGGATCGGTCATGGCTGGCATGGCGATCAGGAAATGGTCGGTCAGGTTGACGTTTTTCATGCTGCAATTATCCTACAAAAAACCATTAGCCACAGAGAACACAGAGAAAAGTCTGGTAGGCGGGTAGCCCACGCGGAAATAATTCCCTCTCCCCAACCCTCTCCCGTCTCGCCAGTGCGAGCAGCTTTGCTGCCGCTCTCGGCGGGGACACCCCTTGCGGGTGCAGGGAGAGGGGGCAAACGTAAGATCGCAAGGGTCTTCACCGTGGTTGTATTCCGCTGAAGCGGAACAACGCACGCGAAAGAGCGCTGGTTTCGATTGGCCCTAGTCGGCAAAAGCTGCTGTGTCCAACTGGTCGGCGCGGGTAAAAGTCCAGGTGCGCACGATGCCGAGAATATCGGTGTCCTTACGAATGTCATCGGGGAAGGCCGCATAGGGCGCCGCCAGGTTGACAATGCGGATGGCCGCCTCATCCAGCACCTTATGGCCCGAGGAACGCCTCACCTCGACGCGCTCGACGCTGCCATCCGCCTTGATGTTGACGATGAGCTGCAGGCTGCCGTAGATTTTTTGCCGCTTCGCTTCTTCAGGGTAATTCAGGTTGCCGACTTTTTCCACCTTGATTCGCCAATCTTCGGCGTAGCGGGCGAAGCGGTATTCCTGGGTGCGCGCGCCGACGAAGTTGCGCTTGGGTTTTTTCTGGTAGGCGTCCCAATCCCGCGAAATCTGCGCTTCCAGGCGAGCAGCCTCAAGGCTGCGCATCGCCAGATCGGAGCCCGGCTTTTCTGCCGGCGTTTCGGATGGCTTGACCTTGGCCGGAGTCGGCTCGACATGCTGCGTTGCTTTGACCTGGGTCATCAGGAGCCGTGCCTGCTGCTCCATCTGGCTGACTTGCTGCTGTTTCTGCGCGGCTTCCGATTCCTGCTGGGGCCGATCCAGCACCGGCAGCGGGCTTTTAGCCAGACGCTCGGCATCAGTGTTGCCACCGCCGTCGAGATTGGCCTGCGCCAAGGCATCGGCCTTGACTGGCCGGGAGGCGGATTTGCTGTTGACCAGCACCACTTCGAGGGAGGTGGCGATCGCCGATTTTTTCATCTCCGGCGCCTTGAAGGTCACGCCGAATACCGCCAGCAAATGCAGGGTGATGGAGATCAGCAGCACCAGTCCGAGGCGATCGGACTGGTTCAGCCGCGTGTAGCGGCCCAGAGAAATGGGAGCACGAGGAGTGTTCAAGGCGCAGCCAGTTTAGCAGAAATAACCTGCCAAATCATTGCTCCAGGGGACCCACATAGCGACATTGGCACGCCACCTCGAGCAGGTCCACTTTCGACACTTCGATCAACACCCGGCTGCCTGGCGGCACTTCGGGCAGCGACGGTACGCGGGTGAACAGCGGCAGGTGGTCGAGCTTGACCAGGTTTTCCTTCACCACCACCGCGCCGGTTTCGCTGACCTGCTCCTGTTGCAGCCAGCGCAAACACCAGTAGCGCTCCATCTGGTCCTGGATGTTGCCGTAAGCTTCGTAGGCCAGATCGAAATCGCGCATGGCGATCAACAGCCGCTCATCGCGGTTGCCATAGGGTGCCGGCATGCCTTCCAGCCGGGCGATCAGCTGGCGCTGGTTGACCAGGTCGACGTAGCGGCGCAACGGCGAACTTGACCACATGTAGTGCGTCACGCCCAAGCCCTGGTGCGCGCCCGGCGACACGCTCATGCGCACCTTGCCGCCTTCCTGGTTGCGGTAAATGCCGGCATAGTCGGCTTCCGCCAGCTCCTTGCCCCAGGTGGCGTTGGTATGAATCATCAGCTCCGACACCACCCTGTCGATAGGGGTGTCGCGGTGGCGCTCGGTAATCGAAACGCGGTCATCCACTACCGCGAAATTGTAATCCGGGAAATTCCTGCTGCTTTCGCCCTTGCCCCGGCCTTCCTTGAGCTTGGTGGTGAAATCCCATAACAGCAGGAGCTCGTCCTTCCAGGCGTAATCGCCCTCCCGGCTGAGCACGGTCGCGCCGTTGAATACCGGCTCCAGGGCCTCGTGGCGCAGGTTGGCGGCAATTTCGACGTGATCCAGCGCGCTTTCCTGGCCGACTACGGCAAATTCCGGCGTGACCTCCAAATATAGCGACAGCGCGGGGCAACGACGACCTTCAGCCAGCGTGTAGCGCTCCACCAGTTTCTCCGGCAGCATGGTGATCTTCTGACCCGGCATGTACACCGTGGATAACCGCCGCGATGCGATTTCATCGAGACGATCGCCCGGCGCGAAGCCCAGGCCTGGCGCGGCGATATGGACGCCGATACGCCAGTTGCCGTTATCCAGGCGCTTGATCGAGAAGGCATCGTCGATCTCGGTAGTGGCAGCATCGTCGATGCTGAAGGCCTGTGCATCCGAATGCGCGGGGTCGCCCTGGGGGTGAAGAATTTCGACTTCGGGGAAACCCGTGCCTTCGGGAAAATGCTCGCGCAGAAAGCGGTTCAGGTGGTAAGCATGAGCAGAAGGGATCGCGCCACACGTGTCCAGCAACTTCACCGGACTGAGATTGGTTTCAGCGCAGGCCTTGTCGAGCGCCTTGAATTCGAGCGTGTTCTTGTCCGGCGCGTAAAGCAGGGCTTCCACGATTTGCGGCGTGAACATTTCTGGCAGGCGTCCCGCCACCATTTCAGCCACATGCGCTGCGATGGTTTCTGCCTGCTTGCGTTTTTTCTCCTCGGAAGCCAGCGCTGCCTTGAGATTTTCCTCCGGCGCGGCCTTGTAGTGGCCTTTGCCTTTCTTGTAGAAATACATCGGCGCGCCATGCAACTTCAGCGCCACCGCCGCCGCCTCGACCGGGGAAGGCGCATGGCCGTAGTATTCTCGTCCCAAGTCGGCGAAGGCGAACTCCTCGACTCCACAACATTCCCACAGGAAAATCGGATCGAGTTCCGCTGCAGCTGTTTCGGCCGCTTCCATGAATCCGGCGATGGCCGGTGTCTCGAAGCGCAACAGCACGTTGGCGGCCTTGATCTTGGAGCGCTTGCCATGCGGCGTTTCCACCTGCAAGGAGGAGGTGTTGTCGGCCATGACGCTGGCTACCTTGATGGCGCCATCTTCTTCATACAAAACATTCATAAAGATGCAAAATCCATAATGCTGCCGACATGCTCGGCAAAATTCGTCAAACCGTGATCGCCACCCTCGATGATGATTTTCTGCGCCCCGGCATATTTCGCCAGGGCATCACGATAATCCAGCACCTCGTCCTGCGTTCCCACAATCAGAAGATAGCGCTCCGGTCGAGTGATCGCCGGCACTTCCAGCTGTCGCAACTGCTCGATGTGTCCCTGCGTCAGCTCATATTCCTCGCCTGTATACAGGTTGCGGTTTTGTCCCAGAAAGGCCGGCAAAAGTTCATAAGGCCGGACCGCCGGGTTGACCAGCACCGCCTTGAGACCATACTTCTCAGCCAGCCAGGTGGCATAGTAGCCACCAAGGGAGCTGCCCACCAGGGTAACCGGAGTGCACCCCGCTGTCTCGATCAGCGCTTCCAGCTTGCCAACTGCTTCCTTCGGCCAGTGCGGCAGGTCGGGCGCGGCAAATTTCTGGTCGGTTCCCTCCAGCTTCTGCCGCAGGATGCCGGCCTTGAAGGAAGCGGAGGAGCTATTGAAACCGTGGATGTAGAGGATCACCGGGCGAGCGCCGTCAGCAACTTTTCGTGCACGCCTCCAAAGCCGCCATTGCTCATCACCAGCACATGGTCGCCGGGGCGGGCGACGGCAGTCACAGCGGCCACCAGGCTGTCGAGATCGTCGAAAGTCTGCGCCTTGTCGCCCAGCGGGGCCAGCGCGGCGGCCGCATCCCAGCCCAGGTTGGCGCCGTAGCAGAACACCTGGTCGGCGTCTTTCAGGCTGCCGGGCAGCGCATCCTTCATTACGCCCAGCTTCATGGTGTTGGAACGCGGCTCCAGCACCGCCAGGATACGCGCGCCGTCGACCTTGTGGCGCAGGCCGGCGACGGTGGTTGCGATCGCGGTGGGATGGTGGGCGAAGTCGTCGTAAACCGTGATGCCGTTGACTACGCCGCGCACTTCCATGCGGCGCTTCACGTTCTCGAATTTCGCCAGCGCCTCGATGCCGAAACTGGCGGGCACACCGGCGTGGCGCGCGGCGGCAATCGCCGCCAGGGCGTTCATGCGGTTATGCTCGCCGAGCAGCGGCCAGTTCAGCATGCCCTGGAACTCTTCCTTGAAGGCCACCGCACCGGCGGCACCGATGGTCCAGCCCTGCGCCGTGCCGAAACGTTCCACCGGGGTCCAGCAGCCCCGTGCCAGCACCCGGTCCAGGCTTTCCTCGCGCCCGTTGGCGACAACCAGTCCGTTGCCGGGCACGGTACGAACCAGATGGTGAAACTGGGTCTCGATCGCGGCCAGATCAGGGAAGATGTCGGCATGGTCGAATTCGAGATTGTTGAGCACGGCGGTGCGCGGGTGGTAATGGACAAACTTGGAACGTTTGTCGAAAAAGGCGGTGTCGTACTCGTCCGCTTCCACCACGAAAAACGGGGAGTCGGTAAGCCGGGCGGAGACGCCGAAATTTTGCGGCACGCCGCCGATCAGGAAGCCCGGCTGCAAACCCGCATATTCCAGGATCCACGCCAGCATCGCCGAGGTGGTGGTCTTGCCGTGGGTGCCGGCTATCGCCAGCGTCCACTTGTCCTTCAGTACATGCTCGGCCAGCCACTGCGGGCCGGATACGTAGGGCAGGCCGCGGTTGAGGATTTCCTCCATCAGCGGATTGCCGCGCGACACCACGTTGCCGATCACGAATATGTCGGGTTCCAGCCTGATCTGCGCCGGGTCGAAGCCTTCGGTCAGGGCGATGCCCTGGGCTTCCAGTTGGGTACTCATGGGTGGATAGACGCCGGCGTCGCAGCCGGTGACCTTGTGCCCGGCCTGCTTGGCCAGCACCGCGATGCCCCCCATGAAAGTACCGCAGATACCGAGAATGTGAATATGCATGAATAGCGACGGAATGGATTGATTAACCGCCCATTATAAAGCTTTTTGACGCTCATGATGAATCGCCATGAGCGTTTCCCTCACCTCAATCCTCTCGATCATGGCCAGCGCCTTTTACCATTGCTCCTTCTCCCCTTGGGGAGAAGGTTGGGATGAGGGCTGCCCTCACCTCAATCCTCTCCCCAAGGGGAGAGGAGGCAAACGTGAAGGGCGCTTGTTTTGATCGGCACTTGTTTTAATTGGCGGTTTGCATCGGCAGCCAGGCCGCCGCGGGATGGACGCCATACCATTCCCAGCCCTGGGCTGTCTGCAAGGCCGTATGGCGGACTCGCTCCCAGACTTCATCCGGAGAGATTTTGAGGAAATCCCTTATCGCCGCAAAATCATCGGGCAACGCGGCGTCGGACCAGCCATTGGCTGAATGCCGTGCCAGCGCCACCGCAAGCGCGACACATTTGGTTCGCGGCAACTCGGCATGGGATTCATCCATCAGCGACAACAGCAGCTTGGGCAAATGCCAGGTCGATGCCAGGTTAATCTGCAGTTCAATCATGCGGAAACTCAGCACTTCCTGTTGTGTCGCGGCGCTGCGCAATGTCGGGTCGCGCCGCATCCGGTCGCGGATCTCCAGCATCTGCCCGGGCGCAAAGCACCACAGCAGCATTTCCGCCAGATCGCGCAGCAGCGCGGCAACGACCACCTCGTCGGTGGTGACGTCATGACGCAGTATCGACCAGTCCAGGGCGTACATGGCCGCATGGCGCGCCCGACTCATCACCTGCATCATGCCTTCGAGAGCCAGGGGATAGTCGGCCAGGCTATCTTCAATAATGGGCTGATCAGCGAACTGTTTGAAAAATGGGGTCGTGCCTATCATCATGATGGCCCGGTCGATGGTGGTGATGTCGGTAATCTGGCTTCTGCCGCGATGCGACTCCAGATAGCGCAGTACTTTCACCGTCATGATCGGATCGTGCAGGATCACGGCCGCCAATTCGCGGCCATTGAGGTCATCCTCCTTTTCCTGGAGCCGAGCAAGCTCCGTCACCGTGCGGCGCAATACCGGCAACTGCGCCTGATCGAGATAAATCCCCCAGGCGTTCAGGCCCAACTGCCTGTCTATCATGGTCGTCTGATCTCCTCGTCAGCCTTTTTTCATCAAGCCAGCGCTTCGACGCTGATCACGGCCTGCAGAATATGCTCCGCGCCGGGCAGCACCGTCACTACGTTGTTTACGGCATTGGCGGATTCCACGCAGACCATGCCGCGATAGCCTTCCGGGCCGAAATCGCCCATTTTCTCCGCCTTCTCGATCCAGGGATTCCATACCACGGTGGAATGGCTGCCGCGCGTGGAGATGCGGATCTGCCGCTTGAGGCCGCGGTCTTCGATCAGGCAATCGACTTCGGTGTCGAGATATACCCGGTCGACTTCGCTCTCGATCACGATGGCTCCCTGCTGGGTCTTGCTGGTGGTGCCGCCCACTTTATCCAGGTAGGTGCAGCCTTCCAGCCCCTTGATTTCCATGTCAGCCACATCGCTGATGTGGAAATAGGTGTGGAGCGCCTCGCCGATCTGGAAAGGCGAGCTGCCGGTGTTGCGAGTCGCCAGTTCGACTTTCAGCTCGGCACCGACCGTGACCCGTAGTTGCGCGCTCGAAGAGTGGGGCCACTGGGCGCGAGTAGCATCGGTTTCAATCAGGCCAAAGCTGATGAAAGTTGCGCCATCAGGCTGCACCCTGGTTTCCAGGACCTCCCACATCACCGTACGGGCAAAACCGTGGCCCGGCAATTTAGCATCCTCGGCATGAGGGCCGAACCACGGCCAGCAGATCGGCACGCCGCCGCGTATCGACTTGCCCGGCGCAAACTTGCCGAAGCGGGAAAGCCACAGCACCGGCTCCTGGGCACGCGGCAGCCATGTCATCACATGGGCACCCTGCAGGGCGATGGTGGATTCGGCGAGGCTGTTGGCGATTTCGGCTACGATCAGACCGCCAGGACCTTCCTTGAACTGGACATGGCCGGGAATGGCGAAACGGCTGTTGAGGGCAGTCAAATCGGTTGAACTCATGAAACGCTCCTTATAAAAATAATCCTAAAAACGGTAATTGCTTAACCACAGAGGAATAAATGGGTTACAACAATTTTCTGTATCTCCAAATGGGCGCTCATGCCATCTCGACGCGGTTCCTGCCGCTCTCCTTGGCCCGATACAATCCTGCATCAGCTCGTCCAATGAAATCTTCGGCCGAGTCCCCGGCACGATATTCAGTCAGTCCGAAACTGCAAGTCACGCGACTGATATCGGAAAAGGAGTGAGTTTCCACAGCGGCTCTCAATTTTTCCGCCAAAAGCCGCATGCTCTCCACATCACAATTAGGCGAAAGAATGACAAATTCCTCGCCGCCCCAGCGGGCAAAAAAATCGTGTTCCCTGATTATGTTGGAAACCAGCCGTGTCAGTTCCACCAGAACGTCATCGCCGACCTGATGGCCGTAACCATCGTTGATCTGCTTGAAATGGTCAATGTCCATGAGCATGACGGCAAGCGGCAAATGATGGCGCGCTGCCCTGCGCATCTCTGTTTCAAGGAAGGAATTAAACAGCCTTCGGTTGGCGATGCCGGTGAGGGTGTCCGTCGTGGCCTGTAATTTGAGTTTGTCCTCGGCCAGCTTGCGGTCAGTGATGTCGCGCGCAATCCCGATGCCGTGCCACCTTCCCCTGATCTGCACTGAGGAAAGGGACAGCTCGACAAAGCATTCGGAGCCATCCTTGCGCATAATTTCCAGCTCCACGGCTTCCCCGGCATGTCCGCTTTCCGTGGTCGCAAGCTGCTTCAAACCGGTTTCATACTTTTCCCGGTAGCGGGATTGCGGGGGGACGATCAAGGCAAGAAAATTCCTGCCCATCGCCTCTTCGCGGTTGTAACCGAAAATCTTGTCTGCAGCTTCGTTCCAATAGGTCAGCGCGCCGCTATCGTCGACCATCACAATGGCATCATGCGCAGAACTGGTAATGAGACTGAGCAATTCCTCTCGCTCCCTGAGCTCGGCAGTACGCTCGCTCACCAGGTTCTCCAGCTCCTCCTTGCCACGCTGGAGCACCTGCTCCGCTTCCTTGATGCGGGTGATCTCCGTCCGGATCGTCACGTACTGACAAGGCTTCCCGCCAGCATCCAGGACCGGCCTGATTGTGGTTTCTACCCAATAAAAACTGCCATTCTTCTTGCGGTTGCAGACTTCTCCATGCCAGACCTTGCCGCTGGTGATGGTTTTCCACAACCCAGAAAAAAACTCTTTGGGATGGACACCTGAATTCAAAATCCGGTGATCCTGTCCAAGCAGGTCTTCGACGGAATATTGAGAGACCTGACAAAACTTTTCATTGACGTAAGTGATCCGCCCCAAAGCATCGGTAATGCTGACGATCGCGTGCTCGTCCAGAGCCTGCTTCTGGAATTCGAGATCCCTGACGCTTTCTTCAAGCCTGGCTTTCGTCCTGCTCAGCCGCAGCATCAGATCCGACATGCTGCGGCTGACAAATATGGCAATCAGGAACGCCAATACAATCGCGGCACCCCCGCCCGTAATCAGAGTCGCCTCCGCGCTAGCGTGCAACCTGGAGGCAGCGGCCACACTGTTTCGTGTTTCCTCGACCTGAAACTGGATAAAGGCGTTGATCACCTCAAACTCGCGTTCCTGCGCCGGTAAGGCCTTTTCCTGCAACAGCCGGCTCGCCTCTTTCATCCGGTCGGCTGCCACCAGGTTTATTACCTCCTGTTGCAAGTTCAGGGCAACCGCAGTGAATATACTTTGGTCTTCCAGCATGGATTCTTCTGCCGGCACCAGATTGTACTCACGCAGTTTTGTGCGTGCATTGCCGAATGTCGTACCCAAATCGTAAAACTGCCGTATTTTTTCAGCCCGGTTAGCCGGATCGGCATCGAACGTGATGTTGTTAAGCAGGAAGGCTCTTTCCCGCGATGAGTTGTACATCGTGTAGGCCAAAGCGGCATGGTTGTTGTGCTCCTCGGCGACAGCGTCGAGCGCCGAGCTGATTGCGGACAGACGGGATAGACTGAAAACGAGCAGGGTCAGCATCAGCACCATAACCAGACCGAAGCTGATGGCGATCACGCGGGTCGGATAACGTTCCAGGATGTGTGAGGGTTGTTTTTCCTGATTCATCGGGATTGCTGAAAGCTCTGCCAATTCATAACAAGCGCCTTCTCGTTTGCTCCCTCCCCCGCTCGCGGGGGAGGGTTGGGGAGAGGGCTTCATGCCGCAGTTAAATAAAATACATCATTGTATCGCCGTTAAGCTCAACCTTAACGCTTTTCAGCGTGCAGCGCGAACGCTTCGAAGGATGCCGCATCCAGGGGTTTGCTGTACCAGTAGCCTTGCAGCATATCGCAGCCCTGGTCGCTGAGGAACTGCCGTTGTTCCGCAGTTTCCACACCTTCCGCAACCACTTTTAACCCCAGGCTCCGGCCGAGCTGGATCACCGCGATGGCAATTGCGCTGTCGTCCGGATCACCGGGAATATCCATCACGAAAGAGCGGTCGATCTTGAGCTTGCTCACCGGGAAGCGCTTGAGGTAACCGAGGGAGGAATAGCCCGTGCCGAAATCGTCGATGGCGATGCTCAGGCCGTGCTGGTTCAGCTGATTGAGCAGGCTCACGGCGGCATCGGGATTTTCCATGACGGAACTTTCGGTGATTTCCAGTTCCAGGGCGGATGCCGGGACATCGAACTCCCGCAAAATTCCGATGATCTTGCCTACCAGGTTTTCTTGATGGAACTGCCGGGGAGAAAGGTTCACGGCAAAGCGCAAGTCGGTCAGTCCCAGTTCGCGCCAGACTTTGATCTGGCGACAGACTTCGCGCAGCACCCAGGTGCCGATAGGCAGAATCATGCCGTTTTCTTCCGCCAGCGGGATGAAATCGAGGGGCGAAACCATTCCGCGCTCGGGATGATGCCAGCGGATCAGGGCTTCCGCGCCCACCAGCCGGCCAGAGGCAAGGTCGGCCTGGGGCTGGTAATGAACAGTGAACTCGTCGCATTCCAGAGCGCGGTGCAGGCTGTTTTCCAGCAGCAGGCGCTCGTTGCTGGACTGGTTCATTTTCGGGCTGAAGAACTGGAAGTTGTTGCGGCCCATCGACTTGGCATGGTACATGGCGGTGTCGGCATTTTTCATCAGGGACTCAATGCTGTCGCCGTCGTGCGGATAGAGACTGATGCCTATGCTGGTCGTGCTATGCAGAACGTGGCCATCGATCTGGTAGGGCTGGGAGAGGCTGCCGAGGATTTTTTCCGCCACCTGGGCGACCGCATTGACCACATCGTCACCCTCCAGAGCTACTACGAACTCGTCTCCGCCCAGGCGCGCCAGCAGGTCGCTTTCGCGCACGTGCCCCCTGAGGCGCTGCGCCACTTCCACCAGCAGACCATCGCCGATATTGTGTCCCAGCGTGTCGTTGATAATCTTGAAGCGGTCCAGATCGATGAACATCACGGCGACTTCTTCATTTTCCCGTTTGGCCGCGGCAATGACCTGCCCAAGACTGATTTGCAGATGCAAACGATTGGGCAGGCCGGTCAGTGCGTCATGGTGGGCGACATGGCGAATTTTCTCTTCGGTGGCCTTTTGTTCGCTGAGATCGGTAAAACTGCCGATATGAAAATCTATGTCGCCCTGGGCATTACGCACCACCGAGATGGTGAGCAATTTGGGATAGATCTCGCCATTCTTGCGCCTATCCCACATTTCACCTTGCCAGAAACCCTGTTCGCAGATGGCGTGCCACATGGCCTGGTATTCTTCAGGCGTAGCACGGCCCGCAGACAGAATTTTCGGATTCTGGCCGCATATTTCTTCTGGCGTATAGCCGGTCATGCGGGTAAAGGCCGGGTTCACTTCGACGATGCAGTTGTCGCCGTCGGTGATCAGGATCGCCTCGCCGCCGTACTCGAAAACATGAGCAGCAAGGCGCAGCCGAGCTTCGGTACGTTTGCGCTGGAGGAGGTTGCGCACCCGAACGAGCAATACCGTCGCCACCACCGGCTTGGTGATATAGTCGTCCGCCCCCAAGTCGAGGCCTTCGAGCTGGCTTTGCTCGGACGTATCGGCGCTGACGATAATCACCGGAATGTCGCGGGTCTCGGGATTCTCGCGCAAGCGCCGCAAGACATCGAGACCGCTCATATCCTGCATCACCACATCCAGCAGGATCAGCTGCGGACGATCCTCCCCTTCGGCCAGATCGAGCGCTGCCGCACCGCTGGTGGCAGTCTTGATGCGGTGATCGTCGCGTAGTGCCGCCGCCAGCACGTGCAGGTTGGCGGGCATGTCGTCCACCAGCAGGATCAGCGGTTTTTCCTGTGTCGTCGTCACTTCTCTAGTCAATGTCATTTAGCAACCCATCCTTCCGTCGCTAGCTGCAGAGCGAGCCGCCTCCATTTTGCCCGATCCCGGCAATCTATCGGCCAGGCAGGGGAAACTCGACCCAGAATGTACTGCCCTGACCGGCAACGCTCTCCACGCCGATGCTGCCGCCCATGGCTACCGCCAGCTTTTTGGAGAGTGCCAGACCGAGGCCGATACCGTCGATTCCATTATAAGCCGATTCCATGTGCTCGAAGGGCTTGAACAGGCGCGGCAGGGCATCGGCCGATATGCCTCGCCCGCTATCGCGCACCGTGATTCTGTACCGCCCATCCGGGGCCGGGTGGCATTCGATCTGCGCACTGCCACCATACTGATTGTACTTGATGGCATTGGACAACAGATGAAGCAGTATCTGGCGCAGCCGCAGCCGGTCGGCCTGGACGGCGCAGCCGCAATTGGCTTGGGAGATCAGTTCGACATGGCGCTGCACAGCCAGCGGCTGCATCAAGTCCATGCATTCCCGGACTATTGGCGCGACATCTACCGGCTCCAGCGCCAGCTCCATCTGTCCGCTCTCGATGCTGGTCATATCCAGCACTTCGGTGATCAGCTCCAGCAGGTGGTGACCAGCGGCCAGTATCTCGTTGACGTAATCCGCCTGCTCCTTGTCGGGCGAGGTCGTTAGCTCGTATTCGAGCAATTGCCCAAAGCCGAGGATGGCGTTCATCGGCGTACGCAGCTCGTGGCTCATGCGCGCGAGGAATTCGGACTTGGCGCTGTTGGCCCGTTCAGCTTCGTCTTTCGCCTCGAGCAGCAATGCGGTGCGCCGCTCCACCCGCCGTTCAAGTTCATCGTTGAGTTGCTGAAGTTCTGCCTCGGCGCGCTTGCGCAGGAGAATGTTACGCACCCGGGCCAGCAATACCGTCGTCGTCACCGGCTTGGCAAGGTAATCGTCCGCCCCCCGGCCCAAGCCTTCGAGCTGGCTTTGCTCGGAGGTGTCGGCAGTGACGAAGATCACCGGGATGTCGCAAACCTCGGGTTGCTCGCGCAAGCGCCGCAAGACCTCGATACCGCTCATGCCCGGCATCATCACATCCAGCAGGATCAAGTCGGGACGATCATCCCGCGCCGACAGTTCGAGCGCCGCCGCACCGCTGGTGGCGGTCTTAATGCGGTAAGTCTCGCGCAGTGCCGCCACCAGCACGTGCAGGTTGGCAGGCATGTCGTCCACCAGCAGGATCAGCGGTTTTTCATGTGGTGTCGTCATTTCAATAACCCCGGAAAAAACCAGCGAACCGCGGAGGACGCGGTGAATTGCCGTTTTTAGCAAACATCATAGGTCATCCGGCTACGCATCCTCGCCCCCCAATGTTATCCCATGAATGGCCGCCAGTTGTACCACGCTGGCAAGTGCCCCGTCATGATCGAAATGGTCTATCTGCCGAATCAATCGTGCAAGAGCTTTATCAGGGAAATCCGGGCGGACGAGGCCATGCAGGAATTCTATCAGCCCGACCGGGATTAACTCCTGTTCCTGCAGGTAGGGCACCAGGCGGTTCAGTACCTGGGCCAGCACCTCCCGGTCTACGGCGGGTTCTCCGACAGCAGATTGCGCTGGCGTGATATGGGTATTGATGGCGTCCAGCGCAGCGTTGAGGGCGTCCGCGAAGCTTAGGCGAGAAACCTGCACGCCGCCCGCCTTGAGTTCCTCTTCCAGTTGCCGGGCCGCCTCGGCAAGCTCTTCCGCCCCCAGATTGGCCGCGACGCCCTTGAGGGTGTGAAGCAAAATCATCGCCTGCGCACTGTCACCCGCCTGCACCAGCGCATCCAGTTGCGCCAACGTCCCCGACTGTTCCCCGGCAAAACCGAGGAGCAGTCGGGCCAGCAGGTTGCGATTTCCGTCCAGCCGGTGCAGCGCCATTTCAAGATTGAAACCTGGCAAGAATGCAGGAAGAACGCCACCAGCCGATTCTATGACGTTCTCAGCCCCACCCCGGGAGGGCTGCCTGCCGGTTTTTACCCACTTCAGCAGCACCCTGATCATGTCCTCTGGATCGACGGGTTTGGCGATGAAGTCCTCCATCCCGACGGCGGCACATCGATCTCTATCCTCCTGCAGCACCGCTGCCGTCATGGCGACAATCGGCAGCGCCTTGCCCTGGGGCAGTTCGCGGATTAGCCGGGCAGCCTCCAGGCCATCCATGACGGGCATATGTAAGTCCATCAGCACGGCGTCGAAGGTTTCGCCTTTGACCCGCTCCACCGCTTCGCCGCCATGCCCGGCCAGGGTTAGAGATGCTCCACGCCGTTCTAGAAACTCGGCTGCCATCAGCCGGTTGAGCGAGTTATCCTCCACCAGCAGGACGCGCACCCCCTGCAGGCTCTGCTGGAATGCGACCGTATCGGAGGAGGCGCCTGCCTGAGCCAGCGGCTGTACCTCGCTGCGGGATGAAGCGACGCCGGCCTGAATCGTGAAGACGAAAGTAGAACCCTGGCCTTCGACGCTGGAGACGGAGATTTCGCCGCCCATCAGCTCCACCAGTTGCTTGCAGATAGCCAAGCCTAGCCCGGTCCCACCATATTTACGGGTCGTTGAGCTGTCGGCTTGGGTAAAGGGCTGGAACAGGCGCTCCACTTGCGTACCGGACAAACCGATTCCGGTGTCGCAGACTGAGAAGCGTAGCCGCTGGGTGGTGGCGTTGCGCTCCGTCACCTCAACCTTGATGTGTATCTCGCCGTGCTCGGTGAATTTAACTGCATTGCCCACCAGGTTAGTCAGCACCTGGGCAAGGCGCAGAGGGTCGCCGAGAATTTCGGCTGGCACATCGGGGGCGACCTCGAAAAACAGTTCCGCCCCCTTTTCTTCGATCCGGGCACCGAACAGATCGGCCACATGTTCCAGGCTGTCCTCAAGGCGGAACGGAACCTGCTCGATGTTCATGTGTCCGGCCTCGATCTTGGAGTAGTCGAGGGTTTCGTTGAGGATGCTGAGCAGCGCACGGGCAGAGGAATGGGCTTTTTTCAGGAAATCCTGCTGCCGGGGGGGCAACTCGGTGTCCAGTACCAGCTGGGTGAGGCCGAGGATGGCATTCATCGGCGTGCGGATTTCATGGCTCATGTTGGCCAGGAATTCCGATTTGGCCCGGCTGGCGGCTTCGGCGGCCTGCTTGGCTTCAATCAAGGCTTCTTCTTCCAGCTTGCGCAGGGTAATGTCACGCAGGAAGACGACCATTCTGCCGCCAGCTTCGGGCATGAAATTCGCGCTCACTTCGAAACTCATCTGCGTACCATCCTTGCACCTATGTATGGTCTCGAATCTGTCCGAACCTGTGTTGATCACCTTCTCCAGATGGGCCTTGGTTTTCTCCGGTGTTTCGATGGCTTCCACATCGGGCATCGCCATCGTCAGCAACTCTTCCCGGCTATAGCCGATCAACTTGCAATAGGCATCGTTTACATCCAGGAATCGCCCCTGCATGTCACAGATCCAGAAACAATCCATGGTGGTTTTCAGGATAGTCTGATATTCCATCTCGGACTGCATGCGCTCGGTAATATCCTGGACTGTACCTATCGATCGAAGCGGCTTGCCTTTCGCATCGAAGTCCGACACGCCGTGCTCGTGTACCCACTTGATGCGGCCATCGCTCATGCGCAGCCGGTGGGTGATCTCGTAAGGCGAGCGGGTCTCGAGCGAGTGGGTATAGGCCTGATTCACCCGGTCGCGGTCGTCGGGGTGGACGGCGTCGAGGAAGGCTTCGTAGGTGGCGCCGAACTGGCTCCGGTCGACCTCGAACAGGCGGAAGACTTCGTCTGACCAGATCAGCTCACCCTTCCGCATATCCAGTTCCCAGCTGCCCAGCTGGGCGATGCGCTGCGCTTCGTTCAACCGTTCTACGCTGATGTTCAGCGCCAGTTCCATGGACCTGCGCGCAGTCACATCCTGACCTGTGGCGAGCACCGAAACGACCTTGCCTTGTGCATCGCGCATGACCTGGTCGTACCATTCGATTTCGCGCTTCTCACCACTGCGCGTGACGATGGGGTTGATGTTTCCGCGTGTTGGCTCATCGTGGGCCGCTTTCAGGAACAAGGCGCGGATTTTGTCCTGGTCGCGCGCAGGCAGGAAGGTGCGGAACCAGTCCTTGCCCCTGATCTCGTCCATCCGGTAGCCACTGAGCTGTTCGAAATAGGGATTGACGTACTCGATGGTGCCCTGGGCGTCGAGTAGCAGGACGATCACTGGCACAGTATTGAGCAGGCTGGAGGCAAAGTCGCGCTCGTACTGCAAGGCCTGCTCCATCTGCTTGCGCGCCGTGATGTCGCGTGACAACACGACGAAGCGAAGCTCCTCCCCGGGAGCGGTTTTTTTGCGGGAGACGGAAAGCTCAAACCACGAATTGCCTCCCGGAACGCTCAACTCGAACTGCTTGCCATGTGACTGGCCATTTCTCTGAGCTTCATGCAATGCCTGCATGACAATATCTGCCGCCTCGGGCGTGAGCATGTCGGATACCTTTTGCCCGAGCAGTTTTTCTGCCGGGGCGGCCAGTAAATCAGGGCTCTGAGCATGGATATCATGGTAAGTCCCGTCCAGCCCCAGCTCAAACAGAAGATCCGGAATGGCATCGATGGTGGCTTCCAACTGGCTACGCGTGGCCAGAATTTCAAGCTCAGCCTGCTTGCGCACCGTGATATCCACGAATGAACCCATCATGCAGACGGGCTTGCCGGCCTCATCCGTCACTGAGTGACCCGACAACTGCAGATCGGCCAGCGCGCCGTCATGCAGGCGGGCGCGCAATTCGCCCTGCCAGTGGCCCTGATGTTGCAGAGCTTCCATCACTGCTTGTGCTTCTTCAGGCGCAACCCAGAATTCGATCATCGAGCGCCCGATAGCATCCTCCGGCCCCTGCAGGCGCCACAGGTCAACGAATGCCTGGTTCACATAAGAAATTTTGCCGTCCAGGCCAGTGATGACGATGGCGTTGATCGAGGACGCAATGGCGGCATCCTTGATGCGCAGATTTTCCAGGCTTTGTGTCAGTTCGGCGGTACGCTGCTCGACCTTCTCCTCAAGTTCTGCGTGGGAAGACTGCAAACGCTCAGCCATGATGTTGAAGGAGGAGGCGAGGTAGCCCATTTCGTCCCGCCCGACCACCGACACGCGCTGATCGAGCTTGCCGGCGGCGATCTCCTGAGCGCTGATACTGAGGTCTTTCAACGGGGCGGCGAAACGGCGCGCGAGCAGGAGGGCGCCGATGAGGGCGGCAAAAAGGGCCAGCACGACAACCACCAGGGCGAAGGTGCGCACCCGGTAAAGCGGGGCAAGCGCCTCTGCGGCATCCATCTTGGCCACCATGCCCCATCTCATGCGGGGAAGATAGCGCCACGCTGCCACCACGGGCCGCCCGCGGTAATCAATCTCGTAGCCGCTGCCGCGCTCGCCATGCAGCGCGCGCGCTATGGGCTCTACGCGATGTCGACCGGTAAGCGGGAGTTTTTCCTTCATCGCTGCATCGGGATTGGAAGTCAGCGGCGCTACCACCAGTGCGGTGTGTTCGTCCTCCCGGCGCGCCACCACGGTTTCGCCGCTATTCCCCAACCCGGTCCTGTCGAGCAGCACCTGAAACACGCGGGTGTTGTCGATCTGCAGCGCCAGCACCCCTGTAACCTTGCCCTGATCCATGATCGGCACGGCGACAAAGGCGGCGAGGGCATTGCCCGAGGGCGCATAAAATTCAAACTCCGAGATGCTGCTTTCCAGTGTGTTCAGCGCATTGCGGGCGACCTTGGCCAAGCCGCTGTTGCGATAGGGGCCGGTGAACAGATTGGTGGCAAAGTCGGCTTCATGCGCATGGGAATACACTACCGTACCCTGCGGGGAAATCAGGAACAGGTCGTAATAGCCGGCGCTGGTGACGAAGCGCTTGAAATAGTCGCGGTAGCTGGCATCCAGCCGGCGATAGGCGTCGGATTCCACTCCGTTCCGAACCAACACCTGGGCGAACTCGATTACAGCTTGGCGCGTGGTATTCCCCTGCGCCTGGACCAAGGCATCATGGGTACGTTCGCTCAGGTAGCTGTCGATCTGATCCGCTTTTTTGTCGGCGATAGTCGAGATTTGCTGGGCTACTGTCTGCTGCAGTTCCTGTTCAAAAGTTTGCAGCAGGATGTAGCCAACCAACAGTAATGGCAGCAGCGAGATCAACAGGAACCAGGCCACCAAACGCTGGGTGATGGAGGCAAATCTCATGGCCGCACCCCCTCGGCGGATTTTAGCAGCGGCGGCCATTCATCATGGAAGCGATAGGAGGGGAAGGGGATCGGCTTCTGTGCTTGCCCGGCATCCCAGACGATGTTGAACTGGCCATCAGGCCTGACCTTGCCGATGCGCGGGGTTTTCCACAGATGGCGGGTATCCGGGTCGATGGCAACCATTCCTTCAGGTGCGAGCAGGGTCTGGCGCAATATCGTGCGCTGCACCCGGGCGGTTTCTGCGGAACCGGCTTCACGCGCCGCCTGCACCCACAGATGCAGGCCTATATAGGCGGCTTCCATCGGGTCGTCGGTCATCCGGTCAGCGCCGAAGCGGGACTGAAATGCGGCGACGAAGTGACGGTTTTTTTCCCCCGGCAGGGACTGCAAGTAACTCCACACCGCATAGTGTTGACCGAGCCTGGCGCCACCCCACGCCTTCATCCCGGTTTCCGCCACGCTAAAAGAAACCAGCGGCAGATGTGTCAAGCCGGCTTTTTCCAGTGCTGCGAAGAAAGCTCGGTTGCTGTCGCCATTGAGGGTGTTCAGCACCACATCCGGCCGCTGCCTGGCGATGTCTGCCACCACTTCCCCCAAGGCGGCGCTCCCCAGGGGCAGATAGCGTTCTCCGGCCACTACACCGCCTTGCGCGGTCAGCATGTCCTTGATGATGATATTGGCCATGCGCGGGAAAACATAATCTGAACCCACCAGATAGGCGCGCTTGCCCAGCTTCTCCAGCGCCCAGCTCACACCGGGGATGATCTGCTGGTTGGGTACCGTGCCGGTGTAAATGATGTTGGGCGAGATCTCCATGCCTTCATACTGCACCGGGTAGAACAGCAGGTTCTGGTGCTTTTCGACTACCGGCTTGACCGCCTTGCGGCAGGTGGAGGTCCAGCAGCCGAACAGGGCGCTGACCTTTTCTTCAGTGATCAGGCGCTCGGCCTGCTGGGCGCAATAATTCGCGTCGGAACGGCAATCCGCCACCAGCGCTTCGATTTTTCGCCCCTTGATGCCGCCCGCCGCATTGGCTTCCTCGATGGCGAGCTGGAGCGCATCCACCAGCGGTTTCTCGCTGGTCGCCATGGTGCCGGTAAGGGAATGCAGCACACCGATTTTGATGTTCGGCACGACAACCGATTGTCGCCACCAGGTGATGAGGAGATAAGAGACCAGGATGACCATCAGCACCCGCCCTGCGAGAAATATCCGGTTGAATTTCATGGGCGGTTGATTTGTCATATTAAGTTAAGTTTTCAAAACTTTACCCTAAATTTGTATTATTGCACCGCCTTAACCACTTTATCTAAGTGGTAATTGCCACTATTTCCCTTGCCGTATCAACCCGTTTCCGGCAGGAAACTCGGCAGGCTCACCCCGTTGAACAGCTGGAATTGACCCCGGACCTGGAACATATGTGTTTCCACGTTGCGCGCGCCCCAATCTATAGAGGGTTTCAACCAGTTCGCGCTTGTCCATCGGGATCACGAACAGCGGTACCTGGCCGCGGAAGCCCTCGGTCGCTTCCAGCAGCAGCGCCAGCGTGGCCTTCTCTCGCTGCGTGCCACGGAGGGGCCGAGCATATTGAGAGCGGGGCACTGGATCAAGATCATGAAACCTTCGAGGGAACCATCGCGGTTCTCGAACACCTGAGCATGAAGGCGGCCACGCTGCGGCCGGGGCTGATATCGCCATAGATGTCGAGAAAGATGCCGGCCTGCTCCGGCGTGCAGCCGAAATAATCCGAGGGCCAGCCACGCGCACCGCACCAGGTGTTGAAGGCACGATGCAGCATGTGGGAGTAAGTGCTACGATCCTCGTCGGCAAGAGGGCGCAACAGCATATAACCTCCAAGTTTTAACTGTTTGCGCCGATTGTACCGTTTAGTTCAAAGCGGGGGAATGCCGCAGTAATATTGTCGGTCAATAGGCCGAACCGACACGCCAAGCTTTTTACATCGCATCGGGTTAATACCCCAGCACCGGCGCCAGCCACCTCTCCGCCGTCGCCATGTCCCAACCCTTGCGTTTGGCGTAATCCTCAACCTGGTCGCGGCCTATTTTTCCGAGGGCGAAATAGGTCGATTCCGGGTGGGCGAAATAGAAGCCACTCACCGCTGCCGTGGGCAGCATGGCAAAACTTTCGGTGATGGTGATGCCGGCCTTCTCCGGTGCCTGCAGCAGTTCGAACAGCGGGCCTTTCTCGCTGTGCTCCGGGCAGGCGGGGTAGCCTTGGGCGGGGCGGATGCCGCGATATTTCTCCGCGATCATGTCTTCGTTGGAGAGTGCCTCGTCTTTCGCATAACCCCAGAATTCGCGCCGCACGCGCTCATGCATCAGCTCGGCAAAGGCTTCGGCGAGGCGGTCGGCCAGGGCCTTGAGCATGATCGCGCTGTAATCGTCGTGACTTTTCTCGAATGCGGCCACGTGCGTGTCGATGCCGATGCCAGCCGTTACCGCGAAACCGCCGAGGTAATCCTTCGCTCCCGACGCTTTGGGTGCGACAAAATCGGCCAGGGCCAGGTTGGACTTGCCCGGCGATTTCACGGCCTGCTGGCGCAGGGTATGGTAGGTCATCGTCACCTTGCTGCGACTTTCATCGGTGTAAATTTCGATGTCGTCGCCGATGCTGTTGGCGGGGAACAGGCCGATCACGGCGCGCGCTTCCAGCCATTTTTCATCGATGATGCGCTTCAGCATCGCCTTTGCGTCAGCAAACAGCTTTGTCGCCTCTTCGCCCACGACCACGTCGGTAAGGATTTTCGGATAGCGCCCGTGGAGTTCCCAGGCCATAAAGAACGGCGTCCAGTCGATGCGCTCGGCGATTTCCGCCAGCGGATAGTCATTAAATTCCTTGAGGCCGATAAAAGTCGGCGCCGGCGGTACATAGGCGGCCCAATCCGGCTTGAGCGCATTGGCGCGCGCTTCGGCCAGAGTCAGGCGTTTGGTTTCATTGGAGCGATTCTGGTGGCGTTCGCGGATCGCCACATATTCATCGGCGATGCCCTGGACATAAGCGGCGCGCAGGTCGTCGCTCAACAGGTTGGAGCATACCCCGACGGCGCGCGAAGCGTCTTTCACATAAATCACCGGACCCGTGTAGTGCGGCTCGATTTTTACCGCGGTATGGGCGGGCGAAGTGGTGGCACCGCCGATCAGCAGCGGCAGCTTCATCCCCAGCCGTTCCATTTCCTTGGCGACGTGCGACATTTCTTCCAGCGACGGCGTGATCAGGCCAGACAGGCCGATGATGTCGGCCTTTTCATCGATTGCTGCCTGCAGAATTCTGGCCGCGGGCACCATCACCCCCAGATCGACCACGTCGTAGTTGTTGCACTGCAGCACCACGCCGACGATGTTCTTGCCGATGTCGTGGACGTCACCCTTGACCGTGGCCATGATGATTTTGCCCTTGGCCTGAGCAGCCTGGCCGGTGGCGGCCTTCTCGGCCTCGATGTACGGTACCAGATGCGCCACTGCCAGCTTCATCACGCGAGCGGACTTTACCACTTGGGGCAGGAACATCTTGCCAGCGCCGAACAGGTCGCCGACGATGTTCATGCCGTCCATCAGCGGCCCCTCGATCACGTGGATCGGGCGCTCCGCTTGCTGCCGCGCTTCTTCGGTGTCTTCAACAATATAGGTGGTGATGCCCCTGACCATGGCATGGGCCAGTCTCTGGCCCACCGGCACTTCGCGCCAGGAGAGGTCTTCGACCAGGCTTTTGGTCGCGCCCTTGAAGGATTCGGCGAACTCCACCAGGCGTTCGGTCGCGTCAGGTCGGCGATTCAGCAATACGTCCTCGACCCGCTCCAGCAGGTCTTTCGGAATTTCCTCGTAGACGCCGAGCTGGCCGGCATTGACGATGCCCATGTCCATGCCCGCCTTGATCGCATGGTAGAGGAATGCGGTGTGGATCGCTTCGCGCACCGGCTCGTTGCCGCGGAAGGAGAAGGACACGTTGGACACGCCTCCACTTACTTGGGCGTAAGGCAGGGTCTGCTTGATGATGCGCGTGGCTTCGATGAAATCCACCGCGTAGTTGTTGTGTTCTTCGATGCCAGTGGCCACCGCAAAGATGTTCGGGTCGAAGATGATGTCCTCGGCCGGGAAGCCGACCTGCTCGGTGAGGAGTTTGTACGAACGGGTGCAGATCTCGATCTTGCGCGCTTGGGTGTCGGCCTGGCCCTGCTCGTCGAAAGCCATGACCACTGCCGCTGCGCCGTAGCGGCGACACAGTTTTGCGCGCTCGATGAATTCGGCTTCGCCTTCTTTCATGCTGATGGAGTTGACAATGGACTTGCCCTGTACGCATTTCAACCCGGCCTCGATCACCGACCACTTTGAAGAGTCGATCATCACCGGCACTTTGCAAATGTCCGGCTCGGAAGCGATCAGGTTGAGGAATTTCACCATCGCCGCCTCGGAATCCAGCATCGCCTCATCCATGTTGATGTCGATGATCTGGGCGCCGTTTTCCACCTGGGCCTTGGCTACTTCCAGCGCCTTGTCGTATTCGCCGTTGATGATCAGGCGGGCGAACATCTTCGAACCGGTGACGTTGGCGCGTTCGCCGACGTTGACGAAGAGCGAGTCCTCACCGATGTTGAGCGCCTCCAGGCCGGACAGGCGCAGCTTTTTCTCGATTTCGGGAATGACGCGCGGCGGCAAGTCTTTAACCGCTTCGGCAATGGCCTTGATATGCGGGGGCGTGGTGCCGCAGCAGCCGCCCACGATGTTCAGCAAGCCGCTAGCCGCCCATTCGCGCAAGTCTGTCGCAATCGCCTCGGGCGTTTCGTCGTAACCGGTTTCCGACAAGGGGTTGGGCAGGCCGGCGTTGGGGTGGGCGCTCACATAGGTGTTGGCAATATTCGACAGCTCTTCTACGTACTGGCGCAAATCTTTCGCGCCGAGCGCGCAGTTCAGGCCGATCGACAGCGGTTTGACGTGGCTTACCGAGTTCCAGAATGCTTCGGCGGTCTGCCCCGAAAGCAGGCGTCCGGACAGGTCAGTGATGGTGCCGGAGATCATCACCGGCAGCTGAATTTGATGGGTCTCGAAATACAGTTCAATAGCAAATAACGCAGCTTTGGCGTTAAGTGTATCGAAGATTGTTTCGACCATCAGGATGTCGGAACCGCCATTGACCAGACCGGCGATTGCCTGAGTGTAGGCCTCTACTAACTGATCGAAGCTGGTGTTGCGGAAACCGGGATCATTGACCTCGGGAGAGATTGAGGCGGTGCGGTTGGTCGGGCCGAGTACGCCGGCAACAAAGCGCGGTTTGGCCGGGTTCTTCGCCTCGAATTCGTCCGCCGCGTCGCGCGCCAGTTTGGCCGCTGCGAGGTTGATCTCGTACACCAGCCCTTCCATGTGGTAATCCGCCATGGCGATGGAAGTAGCGTTGAAAGTGTTGGTCTCGAGGATGTCCGCCCCCGCTTCCAGATAAGCAGAATGAATCTCGCGGATGATTTGCGGCTGGGTCAGTACCAGCAGATCGTTGTTGCCCTTCAGGTCGCTGCCGTAACCGGCGAAGCGTTCGCCGCGGTAATCCGCCTCCGTCAGCTTGTAGGTCTGGATCATGGTGCCCATGGCGCCATCCAGGATCAGGATGCGCTGTCTGAGTTGGGCGTGGAGCAGTGCGGTGCGGTATTGGTGGCTCATGGCAAAAGATGTCTTGGTATGGTGATAATGCCTATAATAACATCAGCAGATCGAAACAAGCGCCGATCAAAACAAGCGCCTTTCACGTTTGCCTCCTCTCCCCTTGGGGAGAGGATTGAGGTGAGGGCTGCCCTCATCCCAACCTTCTCCCCAAGGGGAGAAGGGGCAATGGTAAAAGGCGCTGGCCATGATCGAGAGGATTGAGGTGAGGGAAACCCGTAAAGATCAAGGAGCACAACATGCAACACATGACACCTAAACAGACGCACGAATTCCTGCAGGCCAATCCCGAAGCAGTGTTCGTCGACGTGCGCAGCGAAATGGAATACCTGTTCGTCGGCCATCCAGAGGGTTCGATGCTGATTCCATGGGTCGATGGCCCCGACTGGGGAATCGACCCTAATTTCGTCGGCCATGTGAAAAAGGCCGCCAGCGTGAACCGCCCGGTGGTGCTCATTTGCCGCTCCGGCCGGCGCTCGGTGGATGCCGGAGCGGCGCTGGAAAAAGCCGGAATCCAGGAAGTGTACAACGTGCTCCACGGCTTCGAGGGTGATCTGGACGAACATCACCACCGCAACTCCCACAATGGCTGGCGCTTCGACGGCCTGCCTTGGGCGCAAACCTGACGAAGTGCTGAGCAGCAAAAAAGTCACCTGGTTCATGGAACATTTCCGCACGGCACACGGGCAATGGCGGATCTAGCCGCCCTCCGCGGCTTTGCCTGCCCAATAAGGCGCCACCTCGAATCCGATTTATATTTTTGCCGAACAAATGCATAATGCTCCGCTTGGCTATAATAATTGCGTGACTCAGTGGAACCTGCGGAACTTCTGAAACAGAACTTGGCGATCGAACCCGATCTGCAGAACTTTATCGGCTTTGTTCTGGAAAGCGTAACCCGGCTCGGTGGCAATCCCTTTGCCGCCTCCATCGCTGCGCTCAACCTGTTGCAGAAGTTGCGCGGTGCCGGTGCCGGCACTGGCTACCCCCTGTCGGCCAGCTTGCTGCTTCAGGGCAGGCAACTGGGGGTACAGTGGGGAGAAGACCCGAAATCGCACGCCCCGCTGGCCACTCTCGCTCAACCGCCGCAAGCCGAAATCATTGAACAATTGCGCCAACATTTGCTGAATTCGACCGAGTCTGCGGACCCAGCCCTCCTGTTCCAGCGCAATGCGGAAATGACACGCCACTTCAACGAGACCCGCGCCCGTACCGAAAAAGAGCTGGAAACTCTTCAGCAAAGCCTGGCGAAACGCCAGAGCGAACTGCACGAATCCCTGCGTCAGGCTGAAACAGATCCGCTCACCGGCCTTCTCAACCGGCGCGCCTTCGATGAAAAACTTGGCCAGGCCTTCCGCCACATCATGCGGCAAAAAGTCTCGCCGCTGTCGCTGATCATGCTCGACCTTGATCATTTCAAGGACATCAACGATCACTTCGGACATCAGTTCGGCGACGCCTATCTCAGCAAGATGGCGCACACGCTGACACACGTCATCCGCGAAGATGTGGATTTCGCCTTCCGAATCGGCGGGGATGAATTTGCCATGGTCCTGTTTGCCGACTACCCCCAAGCCTGCAATAAGGCAACGCAAGTCCTGCGTTTGATGGAAACCAAGGTCAGCATCGGCATCAGCACCATCAACCCGAGCACCCCGGACAGTTTCACCGTGGAGGAATTCATCCTCCACGCCGACAATGCATTGTATGAGGCAAAAAATTCCGGGCGCGGGCGGGCCGTGGTCGACCTCTGCTCTACACCAGACAGCGGCGAGTGCCAATTCCCCTGCATGAAACTGGCAAATTCCAACCATGGCTAAGGTTTACGACAGCGCAACGGATTGCCGGTTGCTTTACAACAGCCCGGTGCAGAACGAAAGTGCGCTCATCCTGCTACGCTCGAGGCTGTCGGCAATCGCGCAGCGCCTTGGCTTTCCAGACGGAAAGCGGGAAAACATGCTGCTGGTCGCCTCGGAAATGGTCAGCAATCAGGTCAAGCATGCCAACGGACGCGGCCTGTTCCAGGTTTGGCAGCAGCCCGGGCCGATTCTTGACATCGTCGCGCTGGATTTCGGCCCGGGCATTTCCTCCCTTTCCCAGGCCCAGCAGGACGGCTACTCTTCCGTAAACACCCTGGGCAAGGGTCTGGGCAGCATCTACCGCCTCAGCGATGAATCGTTCGTGTATACCCAGCAGGAAAGCATTGCCCCGGTAAAAAAATGGAGCGGGACCGTCTTTTTGTCGCGCTTCCACCCCGGCCGCAAATCTGCCCCTCAACGGGACTTCGATTCTGGCAAGAGCCCAGCTTCAGGGCTGGAAATAGGCCTGTTTTCCCGCTCGCTGTCTGATGATCGTTATAACGGCGACCGCATTTATTTGCAGCAGACCGGCGACACCCTGCGCTGGTTGCACCTGGATGGCCTGGGTCACGGCCAGCTGGCTCATGAAGCTACCGCCAATCTCGCCGCGCACCTGTCCCACTGCGACTGCGCCGGTTCGATTCTGGCGGCCGTCGATCGCCAGCTCAAGGGCACGCGAGGCGCGGTGGCCATTACCGGCGAGCTCGGCCTGTCCGGACAGGCACTGAATATCCTCGGTGTCGGGGACATGCACGCCCACATTATGGACGGAGAGGAAATGCACAACCTGTCGTTTGCGCCCGGCGTACTGGGCAAGGAGCACCAGAAACCCGACCTGTTTCACCTCGGCTTCGGCAAGCGTTGCCTGGTGATCACCTGTACCGACGGCATCCGCCGAAACTGGGACACCTCCAACTTCCCCGGCCTGTTCCACCAGCACCCTCAGTTGATTGCCTATACGCTGGGGAATATCATGGGCAGAATCTCTGACGACCAATCGCTTTGCGTAGCCAGCATCAACTAATTAAAAATAATTAAGCATCACCTTGAACGGAGGAAAAACAATGGCACAAGAAAAATCCAGTTCCGCCAGCACCAAATTGACGGAACTGCTCAAGCTCCAGGTCGGCAGCATTTCGGAGACCATCGAAAAAGAAGGCCGCACCATTTTCGGTGGCAGCAATAATCTGCTCGGCACCGACGAGATTACCGACTTCTGCATCGAGTTTTTACAACTCCTGGTTGCCTTGCTCGAATCCAGGGATCCTCACAACGATGGCTCGCCCCAATTCCACGCACTGGAAATGTTCTTCAATAGTTTGTCGAAGCAAATCCTGGTGCGCGGCGGCCGGGTGGAAGACCTGGTGCGCTACATCCAGTTCATGCAACGCACCCTGATCGAAGCGTTGGCCCATGATAAAAAGAACATCACGGTCGACGACACGCGGGATGCCCTGCTGTTTCTCTCCAGCACCTTCAACGAACTGATCCTGGCGGTATTCCAGGCCTACCTCGATGAAAAGGAGCGCACCATCAACGCGCAGGAAGCGGAGCTGCGTGAGACCGCCACGCCCATCACCGAAATCTGGGACGGCGTGCTCACCCTGCCTATCATCGGCACGCTTGACTCCAATCGCACCATGCTGGTGATGGAGGCGCTGCTTAACCGCATCGCCAAGGAGCACGCCAGCGCCGTGGTGATGGACCTGACCGGCGTAAAGAACATCGACTCGCAGGTTTCCCATCACCTGATCCAGATGGTGCGCGCCGTACAGTTAATGGGCTCCGATGCGATTATCACTGGCATCCGCCCTGAAATCGCCCGTGCCCTGACCAGCCTGAACATCGACTTGAGCGGCGTCACCACCCGCGCCAGTCTGTCCGACGGGCTGAAGGAAGCATTCCGCCGCATGGGCATCCAGGTCAGCCACAAGGCCATTTAGGGCGCCGCCCTAATCCCGGCATGTCCATCCCTGGTCTGCACCTGACCCAGATCGGCAGCGGCGATTTTCTGCTGGAACCGTCGCGCAGCCTGAATATCTGCGATCGGGACAAACTGATCGAACGCATCGCCGCGCGCCTGCTGCAGGCGCGTGCGTCGCGCCTGTATTACGACCTTTCCGAACAGGCGATCATAGATCCGGTTTACTACGCCTGGCTCAACGCGCTGGCGGGCACCGCAATCGCAATCAACGTCAGGATGGTGTGTATCCATATGCAACCTACTGCCGCCTTTGCCTTGGCGCAGTTCATACATGAAATTCCGGCATTCGAAACCGCCCTGGACATTTCCGGCTGGCAAAGGACGACGCAATAATGGATCTCACTCAGCTATTCAAATTCATGGCTGAAAAACAGGCCTCCGACATGTACATTTCCGCCGGTGCGCCGGTGCTGATGAAAATTGAGGGCGAAACCCTGCCCCTCAACAGCCAGATACTGGATGCAGAAATAGCCAAGAAAATCGCCTACTCATTGATGACCCCGGATGAAATCAAGGCGTTTGAAGCTGAACACGAGATGAACTTCGGCTTCCTGGTGGAAAATACCGGCAAGTTCCGCATCAATGTCTTTCACCAGCGCGGCGATGTTGCCCTGGTCGCACGCTTTGTCCGCAACCAGATTCCCTCGATAGAATCGCTCGGCCTGCCGCCGATCCTGAAAGAGCTGGTGATGGAAAAACGTGGCCTGATCCTGGTGGTAGGCCAGGCAGGGTCGGGCAAATCCACCACCTTGGCGTCGATGATCGATTACCGCAACACCAACAGGACCGGGCACATCCTGCTGATCGAAGACCCCATCGAGTACCTGCATGCTTACAAGAAATCCATCGTCAACCAGCGCGAGGTGGGACTCGACACCAACTCCTACTCCACGGCCCTGCTCAACGCCGTGCGCGAAGCGCCGGACGTGCTGATGATCGGTGAGATCCGCGACCGCGACACCATGCAGCAGGCGATGATCTACGCTGAAACCGGGCACCTGATGATGTCCACCCTGCACGCCAACAACAGCTATCACACCCTGAACCGCATCATCAACCTGTTTCCCCACGAAGCGCGCAACCATCTGCTGCACGATCTCTCGATCAGCCTGAAGGCGGTGATTTCCCAGCGGCTGGTGCGGGGGGTAAACGGCAAGCGCGTGCCGGCGATGGAAATTCTGGTGAACTCGCCCTATGTTTCAGAGCTGATCAAGAGCGGGGAAACCGACAAAATCAAGGAAGCGATGGAGCAAAGCCTCACGGCCGGCTCGCAAACTTTCGAACAGGCGCTGTTCGCCCTCTACCGGGAGGGGAAAATCAGCCTGGACGAGGCACTCGCCAATGCCGACTCCCGCACCAATCTGTCCTGGCTGATCAACAACGAAAGACGGGACCCGGCGGAACCCGTCGTTACCGCAGGATCGCCGGTCGACGCGGGCACGGTGTCCAATTTCGGCGACTTCAAGTTCGACGCCGACAAATAAAACAGCTATTGCTTAACCGCAGAGGTATCGAGAAATGGAGCTCGCAAGAATGGGCGGTTTTATCCCCCAACTCGCAAAACAGAAGCATTTGAGCATTCACCTAAGCCAGACGAGCCGGAGCCAAAATCAGGATAGATGGAGCGCAACGATACCCATCGTTGTTGTGTGCGATTTTCCTGAAAGGGCTTACTCTTCGCCACAGGGGTTGAGTTGCGAAAATCAGGATATGCCGATAAATTATAAAATATGAAACAGCTCAAATTCCTCATTTTAGCTCTCGGTCTTGTCTGGACAACGGCCATCCTGGCTGGTGAGCCGCTCGGTTTCGGCTTGTTAAAAAAATACTGCCTGGGGGATATCTGTCTTGGCGAAGCGGACGCAGACCACCCTGAGCTGAAGATAGGCGAAGCATTAAGAAAAGCGGCCCGTTACAAGAAGATTCCCATCTGCAACAGTTCGGATGCCTCGGTGTATCTGCGGGATGTTAAATTCAGAAATGGCACACAAGGGGTCATCTACCTGCTTGCCGACCCGGGCAGCCCGAATGCCCAGCCCGAGAAATATTTCCGCATCAGCAGCATCACCGTGAAATTCGATCCGTTTCTTTCGGCAGAGGGCGTCAAGGAACTCCAGCAAAAGATTGCCGCCCGTTACGGCATGGAACGGTCAAGTTCGTATAGCTTCGGGGTCAAAGACGGGAAGCGGTCGATCAGCTTTACGGTTTCCCCCTGGGAATCGAGGATTGCCGTTAATGGTATAGACAACCCAGAGTTTCAGGCGCAGCCCGGATGCTCGCCCAAAATACCGAACCTGTAGCAGCCGCCAGCATCCGGCAGGCACTTAGGGATCGTGCAAAAAACCTGGCCACGGCGTCACTTTCTACCGGTTACGCAGATGAACATAGGTTGGGCTAGGCGCGGCTTTTTCCGCGTAAACCAACCTACATGATAGACGTGTCTCTGTAGCAGATGGTTTTTGACTATCCCTGCGCGAAACGCCGGTACTGGATTGCCTCGGCAATGTGTCCGCTGCTGACACCCTCGCTGTCTGCAAGGTCAGCGATGGTCCGCGCCACCTTGAGCACGCGGTGATAGGCACGGGCCGAGAGATTCAAACGCGCAATCGCCTGCTTCAGCAATCCTTCCCCAGCCGCATCGGGCCGACAGAACTGGTCGATCTCCTGCGTGGTCAACAGGGCATTGGCTTTGCCCTGCCGCGCCAGCTGCCTGCCATAGGCGGCTTCCACTCGGGCCTGAATCGCCGCACTGGGCTCGCCCGCTCCCTGGCGGGTAAGATCGCTCTCCGACAAGGCAGGGACCTCGATTTGCAAGTCGATGCGATCGAGCAACGGGCCGGAGATTTTTCCACGATAGCGTGCCACCTGGTCCGGGGTGCAGCGACATTTCCCGCCAGGGTGGCCGAGATAGCCGCAGGGGCAGGGATTCATCGCTGCCACCAGTTGAAAGCGGGCCGGGAAATCGGCTTGGCGAGCGGCGCGGGAAATGGTGATGCGCCCCGATTCAAGCGGTTCGCGCAGCGCCTCCAGCACAGGGCGCGCAAACTCCGGCAATTCGTCGAGGAACAACACCCCGTGGTGCGCCAGGGAAATCTCGCCGGGGCGTGGGTTGCCGCCGCCTCCCACCAGCGCCGGACCGGAAGCGGAATGGTGCGGCGAGCGAAAAGCCCGCTGCTTCCAGTGCTCGATTTTGAACCCTCCGTTCAGCGATTGAATCGCCGCGGATTCCAGCGCCTGGATCTCGGTCATGCCGGGCAGAATGCCGGGCAGTCTTGCTGCCAGCATGGTCTTGCCAGTGCCTGGCGGTCCCGCCATCAAAATGCTATGCCCTCCGGCGGCAGCGATCTCGAGAGCGCGCTTGGCATGGGTCTGCCCCTTCACCTCGCTGAAATCGGGATAGCTCCGCTGACTTGCCTCGGGAACCTCTTGCCATCGGGCAAGCAACTGCCGGCCAGTCAAATGAGCGCAGACTTCGAGCAGAGAACTGGCTGGATAAATTATCGCTTCTTCCACCAAGGCAGCTTCGGCGGCATTCTCGGTGGGGAGAACGAAAGCGCGCCCGTCCTGGCTGGCTTTGCAAGTCATCGCCAGCGCCCCGCGTATCGGGCGCAGTGCGCCCGTCAGGGCAAGCTCGCCGGCAAACTCGTACTGAGCCAGATCATTTAAGGGAATCTGCCCCGACGCTGCCAGGATGCCAAGCGCAATCGGCAGGTCGAAACGGCCGCTTTCCTTGGGCAAGTCGGCGGGTGCAAGATTAACGGTAATGCGGCGGGCGGGAAATTCGAACTGGGCATTGAGCAGGGCAGAGCGCACCCTGTCCTTGCTCTCCTTCACCTCGATCTCGGGCAATCCGACCAGATTGAAACTGGGCAGCCCATTCGACAGGTGCACCTCGACCGTCACCAGCGGCGCTTCCATGCCAGTCAATGCCCGGCTATAGAGAACGGCCAGTGCCATCCGCGTCAGCGGAAAATCATGCGAAATGCTGCGGGAACGAGCCTCACAGAGCCAGGTTCCCTGATTCCTCGCTAGCCTCGCCGCCGTGCCGGGCTTCGAGCTCGGCGACCTTGGCTTCCAGTGCTTCCAGTTTTTCGCGGGTCTTGAGCAGCACCGCCTGCTGCACGTCGAATTCCTCGCGCGTCACCAGATCCAGCTTGGCGAACACGCCCTGCAGCACGGCACGCAAGTTTTTTTCCAGATCCTTGGCCGGACTGTCGGCCAGCGCCTGGCCAAGTTTGCCGCTGATTTCTTCAAACATCTTTTGGCCCAACATCATGAATCACCCCTTGTATGAACTTGAATTTTCTCAGTGTACCAAAATGAGACTATCCGAACATACGCACTTTTTTGGTGCACTTAAACGCCTGGTTGACTCAAAGCGGTGCCTGGCCCACCTGCAAGCCACTCAATAAAATTATATCATCTTGAATATACTAATAATTATTATTCTGGCACGACAAATGCTAAGGTAAATCACGAGGCTTATCTCATTTCAATTGAAAGGAAAATATCATGCGTAAAATTTCTCAAGCACTGGTCTTGGCAGGTGTTGTCGCACTGCCGGCTTCCCTTCTGTTCACTCCGACCGCTAGCGCGGAGGATGCACCGGCAGCCGCTTCTCCCTTTACCGGCAATTTTGGTCTGACCACCGATTACATTTTTCGCGGCGTAACCCAAACCCAACACACGCCGGCTGTCCAGGGCGGTTTCGACTACAGCCACGCTAGCGGCCTCTACGTGGGAACCTGGCTTTCCAATGTGAGCTGGGTGAAAGAGAACGGCTTCAAGAACAACAGCAGCCTGGAAGTCGATCTGTATGGCGGCTACAAAGCCTCCGTGGGTGATTTCGGCTATGATCTTGGCGTCATCACTTACTACTACCCCGGCGACCAAGTCGCGGGTGCAACCGATCCTGATACCACTGAGGTTTATTTAAGCGGGAGCTGGAAATATGTGTCACTGAAGTACAGCCGTGCCGTATCCGACTACTTCATTGGCTGGGGTGGGCCTAGCGGTTTTGGTGTAAGCGCCAACCAGAAGACCAAGGGCAGCGATTACCTCGACCTGTCGGTGAACTATCCTGTGGCAGAGGGCTGGACTATCCTGGCTCATGCCGGCCATCAGAAAATCAAAAACTACACCGACGCCTCCTACACGGACTGGAAACTTGGCGTCAGCAAAGATATGGGTTACGGCACCGTAACTCTGGCCTACACCGATACAAACGGCAAGCTGCACGACGCTGGCGGTAACAATGTCTACATATTTGGCACCGGCACACCCAAGAATGTTGCTGACGGACGTTTAGCCCTGTCATTCCTCAAGACCTTCTAATCCCCACAGCGGGCTTGCCCGCTGCGTGAACCTCAAGGAGCCAACATGAAACTAGTAACCGCAATCATCAAGCCGTTCAAGCTCGACGAGGTGCGTGAAGCGCTGTCCGCCATAGGCGTACAGGGCATTACCGTCACTGAGGTCAAGGGCTTTGGTCGGCAAAAGGGTCACACCGAGCTGTACCGGGGTGCGGAGTATGTCGTCGATTTCCTGCCTAAAGTCAAAATCGAGGCAGCGATCAAGGAAGACATGGTCGACCAGGTGATCGAGGCCATCGAAAAATCCGCCAAGACCGGCAAAATCGGTGACGGCAAGGTTTTCGTCTTCAATCTGGAACAAGTGGTTCGCATCCGCACCGGTGAATCCGGCCCGGATGCGCTTTAAAAGGAGCAAGCCATAATGAAAAGATTGTTGAGTATGCTCGCCCTACTGGGGATGCTGGGATTCTCCGGCCTGACCCTGGCCGAGGAAGTGGCCGCTCCGGTTGACGCCAAGCCGGCTGTAACTGCACCTGAAGCTGCCGCACCTGCCGCAGAACCGGCTGTAGCCCCGGCAACGGAACCGGCGGCTGCACCCGCTCCGGTGGCACAGAAACTGGATAGCGGCAACACCGCTTGGATGCTGACCTCCACGGCGCTGGTGCTGTTCATGACCATTCCTGGTCTGGCGCTGTTCTACGGTGGTATGGTGCGCAAGAAGAACGTGCTCGCCACGCTGATGCAAAGCTTCTCGATCACCGCACTGATCACGGTAATATGGATGATCGCGGGCTACAGCATTGCCTTCCGAGATGGCGGACCGTGGCTCGGCGGCCTCGACCGACTTTTTCTTAACGGAATGGGGCTGAATGGAATGGCTGGCACTGACGGGCAGAACATCCCCGAATCCGTGTTCATGATGTTCCAGATGACCTTCGCCATCATCACCCCAGCCCTGATCACCGGCGCCTTTGCCGATCGCATGAAGTTCTCGGCGATGCTGTGGTTCATGGCTATCTGGTCGTTGGCAGTGTATGCCCCAATCGCTCACTGGGTGTGGGGCACGAGCTCCGACCCGGCGATTCAAGGCTGGCTCGTCACCAAGGGCGTGCTTGACTACGCCGGCGGCACCGTGGTGCACATCAACGCCGGTATCGCCGGCCTGGTGACAGCGATCGTCCTCGGCAAGCGCCTTGGCTACGGCCGTGAGCCGATGGCGCCGCACAACCTGGTACTGACCGTCGTCGGCGCCGCCATGCTGTGGGTAGGCTGGTTCGGCTTCAACGCCGGCTCTGCGGTGGCTGCTGACGGTCGTGCCGGCATGGCCATGGCGGTGACCCAGATCGGTGCAGCTGCTGCCGCGCTCTCCTGGATGTTCGCGGAGTGGATTGGCAAGGGTAAGCCTAGCGTGCTGGGCATCGCTTCCGGTGCAGTCGCCGGCCTGGTCGCCATCACCCCCGCATCCGGCTTCGTCGGTCCGATGGGCGCGCTGATCATCGGCCTGGTCGCTGGCGTATCATGTTTCTGGGGCGCAACCAGCCTCAAGAAAATGCTCGGCTATGATGACTCGCTCGACGCCTTCGGTGTGCACGGCGTAGGCGGCATCGTCGGCGCAATCCTGACTGGCGTATTCGCCGTCAAGGAAATCGGCGGAACCGCCGGCCTGCTGGAAGGTAACGGCGGTCAGGTTGTCACCCAGTTGCTGGGCGTCGGCGCCACGGTAGCCTACAGTCTGGTGATGACCTTCATCATTCTCAAGGTGATCGACATCGCCATCGGTCTGCGCGTCTCCGAAGAAGAAGAGCGTGAAGGACTGGACGTTGCCCTGCACGGCGAGCACGTCGAATAACGATAACTATCCTGAGTAGGATTCTGGGGTGCCTGCGGGCACCCCTTTTTTATTAGGGTCCGGAATCCACTGTCGAAGATGGCCAGCAAAAACGCCCCGAGACAGCTGGTTTTCTGATATAAAGCCCTTTTAGAACAGGTCTATGTCTCGTCCGGCCATCATCGAATACCAAGCCTGATTTACCGTTTGTTCCAGATAAGGGAAATGAATGAGGTGTTTCACCCGAATCATCGCCATAGTAGCCGTTGCCAGCCTGTTACTGTTTTCAGTACCGGCGCTCCACGCCGCGAATGCGGTTGCACTCGACAAACCCCTTACGCCAGTGACCATGCAGATTCGCTGGCTGCACCAATTCCAGTTTGCCGGCTACTACGCTGCTTTGCACAAGGGCTACTATCGAGAAAAAGGACTGGATGTCACCATCGTTGCGGGCGCTCCCGATCGTCGTCCGGTGGAAGAAGTGCTGGCAGGGCGGGCACAATATGGCGAAGCCAATAGCGAACTGCTATTCCATTACCTCAAGGGCGAACCGTTGGTGGCACTTGCAGCCATTTTTCAGCATTCGCCCTCGGTGCTGCTGACGCGCAAGGATAGCGGGATTCGGACTCCACAGGATTTGATCGGCAAACAGATCATGATGGTCGGTGGCACGGAGGATGTAGATTTTCTCGCCATGCTATCCAATGAAGGTGTGGATCCCAAAAAACTCCGGATATTGCCCAGCAGCTACGATATTAATGATCTGATCAACGGAAAAACCGATGTTTTTAATGCCTATCTCACCAATGAGCCGTACTTTCTGCGGGAGCACCATGTCGAAGGCCGTGCCATCCAGCCCATCAATTACGGCGTGGACTTTTACAGTGACATCCTGTTTACCACACAGCATGAAATTCGGCAGCACCCGGAGCAGGTTAAAGCCTTCCGCGAAGCTTCGTTACGCGGCTGGGAATACGCCATGCAGCACAAGCAGGAAATTATCGATCTGATCGAGAAACACTATCGTCCGAAAAAAAGCCGCGCCCATCTGGAATTTGAAGCGGCTGCCATGGAATCGCTGATTCAGCCCACCCTCATCCCGATTGGAAACATCAATCCCGGTCGTTTCCAGCGCATGGCCGACACCTTGGTGCAATTCAAGGTGGTTGCTGCAGGCCGCAAGCTGGACGATTTTATCTATGATCCCAATCCAAAAATTGCCTTGTCGACTTTCTGGCAGGCTGTCAGCGTGAGTGCCATCCTGTTTGTGCTGGCGGGTCTGGTCGCGTTCATCCTGTGGCGGTTCAATCAGCGCCTGGCGCGCGAGATTGCTCACAGCCGCGAGGCCGAGCATCTGTTGATACAGTCGGAGCAACACTTTCGCAGCATCATTGAAAACCTGCAGGATGTTTACTATCGTGCGGACACCCATGGCTCCTTGTTGCAAATATCGCCCTCCGCTGAGGGCATCTTTGGCTACACCCCGAAGGAGGTCATCGGCACGCAAATGGCGGACTATTTCGTGCCGCCCTATTCGGCGAATGATTTATTCAATGCGCTGAAGGAATCAGGCGGCACCTTGCACAACTATGAAATCAAGGTTTTCAACAAACAGAGGGAAGCGCGCTGGGTGTCCGTCAATACCCATTACACCTTTGCTCCGGATGGTGCAGTGACTGGTGTTGAAGGCACCATGCGCGACATCACCGAAACGCGTTCACATCAGGAAAAAATCGCCCAAATCGCCATGATGGATCAACTCACCGGTCTGCCCAACCGCCGCAGCCTGCTCGACATGCTGCAACACAGCAACGCGACCAACCAGCGGCGCGACCAGTTGGGGGCGTTACTGTTTGTCGATCTGGACGAATTCAAGCCCATTAATGATAACCATGGCCATAACGTGGGAGACCGTTTGCTGGTCGAGGTGGCACGACGCATGCAACAGCTGTTGCGTGCTGAGGATAGTGTTTCGCGCATCGGCGGGGACGAATTCATTATTTTGCTGCCGCGCCTGAGCCAGGCCCGCGCCGAGGCTGAAGCAGAAGCCCGTCTGGTCGGCGAAAAAATCTGTGCTTTACTGGCTGCACCTTTCGAGGTGGCGGGCAAGCAGTTACACATCAGCGCCAGCATCGGCATTGCCCTGTTTCCCGATCAGGATCTCGACAGCGACGAACTCATTGCCAAAGCCGATTCCGCCATGTACAAGGCCAAACACCGGGGCCGCAATCAGCTGGTGATGGCATAGTGGTACTTTTCCTGCTTATCGAGGAGCCCATGGCGCAACTCCAGACCTGTTCCTGCAAACCGAAGGGGTTGCTGTGAGCGGCCACCCGGTTGTGACCTGGACCGAAGCCGGCGAGACCCGCTCCGCCCTGTGGCGCTCGGAGAGCGGGATGGCACCGCCCACACGTGTGGTCATTGCCGATGACCGCATGACGGCCGACACCGCCTATCGTTTGGCCTGCGATGGCACTGCGCTGCTGTGGCGCGGTGATTTCCAGAATGCACGCCAGTTGCTGCAGTCGATGGCGCGGCGCGCCGACCGCAAGCCCCTCAAGACATCCGCGACGCCTGCCGAGGCATTCCATCTGCATCGCATGACTCAGGCCCAGCGCGCACGCGCGTTGGGGTTGTTGCTGCTGCCGTTAGAGGAAGACTATGGCATCCCCCTGCGACGTGCGCCCGACGTGCGGCAAGCCTGCGCGGAGGCTTACGGTCTGGGTGAAGCCCCCTCGGTGGTCTCGCTGCGCGAGTTGCTGGGACTGATCGGCGCCCACGAGTGGCGCAAGAAGGGCGTTGAGATCCCGGCGCTCGGAGATCGCATCCACCCGCACTATGGCGTATTCTCCCCAGTCCGCGGCGAGTATGTGGGGCTGGTGGCCGAGGCGCCGCTGCCCTCGCGGGCGCTGGCCTTCGATATCGGCACCGGCACCGGAGTGCTGGCTGCGGTGCTCGCTCGCCGGGGCGTCGCGCATGTCGTGGCCACCGACCAGGACCCGCGCGCGCTGGCGTGCGCCCGCGAGAATCTGGCGCGACTGGGGTTGACCGAGCAGGTAGAGGTCGTGCAGGCGGATCTCTTCCCCGAAGGACGGGCTCCGCTCGTGGTCTGCAATCCGCCGTGGGTTCCAGCGCGGGCAAACGCCCCCATCGAACACGCGGTTTATGATCCCGAGAGCCGCATGCTGCGCGGATTCATAAGCGGGCTGGCCGAACATCTGGAGCCGGGAGGGGAGGGCTGGCTGGTGCTCTCGGACTTGGCCGAGCATCTGGGCTTGCGCACGCGGGCCGAGTTGCTTGCTCTCTTCGACGGGGCGGGCTTGAAGGTCGTGGGCCGGCTGGATGCCCGGCCGACCCACCCCCGCGCTTCCGACGCCGCAGACCCGCTCCATGCTGCGCGCGCAGCGGAGGTAACGTCGCTCTGGCGTCTCGCGGTCCGCTGATCGCGAATTACAGTGCGCTTTCGATCAAGGCATGGCGCTGGGCGAAATCCGGTATTCCTGAATTTTAAATTCTTAATGATGACTGCCGATATTGTCTGGATTTTCACCCGCCTTGTCACCCCCGCAGGGAATGCCCCTTGATTAGCGACGAACTCAGCCTCGGCGGCCTGTTTCTCAGCAGCTTCCTCGCCGCCACCCTGCTGCCGGGCGGCTCCGAGGCGGTGCTGTTCGGCGTTCTCAAGTTCAATCCCGGCTTGTTGTGGCCGGCGCTGGCCTTGGCGACGCTGGGCAACACTTTGGGCGGCATGAGTTCCTACCTGCTCGGGCGCATTCTGCCTGAGCGCAAACCGACGAAATGGCTGGCTTTCGTGCATCGCTACGGCAGCCCGGCGCTGCTGTTGGCTTGGGCGCCGCTGATCGGCGATGCGCTGTGTGTTGCAGCGGGCTGGTTACGGATCAACGCCGTTTACGTCGCGCTGTTCATGGCTGTCGGCAAGCTGGCGCGCTATCTGGTGATTGCCTGGACGGCGGTGTAAAGTTCAGGCACTGGAATGGTAGGGTTGTCAGTTGCCTGCCTTCTGCTGAAGATACGCCTGCCATCCTCCAAACCCGGTGATGTCCCGTGCACCCGTTATACCGATGCCTTCGCAGATGAAGCCGTTCACCGTGCTACCATCGACTAGCTCCAGTTTGCCGATACCCAGAGGTGCGGGGATGCCGGCTACGAAGGAGCCGAATTCGCTGGCCGGCAGTTCCCAGACTTCACATTTGATGGCTGCGCCACCTTCTTCCATCCGGATCAGTCCCGGGCGCTTGCCGTCGGGGAGCGCGTAGAAGCGATAACAGGGTGCGGTACAGGTGCTTCTGATCAGGCGTCCCTTGCGGCTTGTGAGTTGCCAGTTCAGTGGCAGACCACTGAGGTGGGCGCCCACTACCGCGATTTGCACCTGGCCGGATGGCAGAGGGTTGAGCGCAGCATGTTCGGGCTGAGGCAGGCCGGTAGCGCCCAAGGGTGTTGCGGCAGCTGCCTGCATGCGCGCCGCCAAGTGGAGCAGCGGGGCATCCTGATGGGCAGGCGCCGCCAAAGTAATCCCGAAAGGCAGGCCGTCAGCCTGGAATCCGGCGGGTACGGCGGTCGCTGCATAATCCAGCAGGTTCATGAAGTTGGTGTAATAACCCAGGTTGGAATTCAGCCGAATCGGATCGGCCTGCATGGCGGCGATGGGATAGAGGGTACCGGCGGTGGGTGTGATCAGACAATCGATCGTGTCCCATACCCGGTCAGCCTTCTGCTTTAGCGCGCGCAGACGGTATTGCCCGGCGAAGGCATCAGCGGCGGAAAAGCGGCTGGCTCCAGCGATGATGTCGCGCACCGGGGGGAAAATTTGGTCTGCCTGGTTATCGAAAAAATCCTTGAGGGCAACGTAACGCTCCGCCACCCATGGCCCTTCATAGAGCAGGCGGGCGGCTTCCAGAAAAGGAGCAAAGTCGATTTCAAGCGCCTCGCCCCCCAGCGCCTGCAGCCGTGATACCGCCTCGCCGAACAGGCGTTTGGTCTCTTCGTTGCCAAAGAATTGCAGTTGCTCCGCACGTGGCACACCAAAATGGAATGCCTTCGCCCGGCCAAAATCGAAGCCATGGCCCTGCACGGAACGGGAATAAGGGTCAGCCTCATCAAAACCTGCAGCAACCGCCAGCACCTGCTCTGCATCCTCGGCTGTCAAGGCAAAAATGGAAATCGTGTCCAGCGAGCGGCAGGCCGGTAGCAGGCCACTTGAAGACAGGTAACCCAGGGTGGGCTTGTGGCCAACCAGGTTGTTGAAGGCTGCCGGCACCCGGCCGGAGCCGGCAGTGTCGGTGCCCAAGGAAAAACTTGCCTGCCCGGTGGCGACCGCTACTGCGGAACCTGAACTCGATCCACCCGAGATATAGTCCGGGTTGAAGGCGTTGCGGCAGGCACCGTAGGGCGAGCGGGTACCATTGAGGCCGGTGGCGAACTGGTCGAGATTGGTTTTGCCGAGTGGGATCGCTCCTGCGTCGATCAGGCGCTGAACAACGCTGGCGCTACGTTCCGGCAGAAAGGCGAACTCAGGGCAGGCTGCCGTGGTGGGCGCGTCGGCCAGGTCGACGTTATCCTTGATGGCGAAGGGAATGCCATACAGGGGCAGGGTCGCCATGTCCTTGCCCACCAGGGCATCGGCGTAGCGGTATAGTTCCGCCGGGGAGAGGCGATGAATCCAGATCGGGTTGTCGCTATCGTCATGCTGCGCCAGCAGGTTGTCCACCAGCTTGCGCGGGGTGAGTTCGCCATTCAGGTAGAGACGGCGCAGGGTGGTGATGTCGAGGGAAAATTTGTCCATGGCCTATTCCCCCTGAATTATCAGCAGATCCTGTCCAGCCGAGACCTGGCTGCTCTCCTTGCAGAACAGGCGCAACACCTTGCCTGCAGACGGGGCGGTGACGTTGATTTCCATTTTCATGGATTCGATGATCAGCAGGGTATCCCCTTCCCGCACGGTGTCACCTTCTGCCACTTCGATTTTCCAGATATTCCCGGCCACGTGGCTGGCCACGGCGCGGCTGTTGGGTGGCAAATCCAGTTCGCTGTCCGTGGCAGCTTCCGCGACGGTGGCATCGGAGGCGTAATCGGCCTGGCCACTGGCTTTCCAACGTTCTCGCTCGGCGTCGAAGGATGCCTGTTGCTTGTCCTTGAACGCGGTGATCTCGCTCGCATTGGCGTTCAGGAAGGCGTTGTATTCGCGCAAGCTGAACGTGGTTTCCTCGACTTTCAGTTGGAAGCGCCCGGCGACGAAATCCTCGCGCAGCTTGAGCAGTTCGCTTTCTGACACCGGAAAGAATCGAATCTGGTCGAAGAAGCGCAGTAGCCAAGGTTTTCCGTCCTTGAATTCGGCGGTCTGCTTGTAGCGGTTCCACATCTGGATGGTGCGGCCGACGAACTGGTAGCCGCCGGGGCCTTCCATGCCGTACACACACATATAGGCGCCGCCGATGCCAACCGCGTTTTCCGGCGTCCAGGTGCGCGCCGGGTTGTATTTGGTGGTCACTAAACGGTGACGTGGATCCAGCGGTGTGGCCACTGGTGCGCCCAGGTATACGTCGCCCAGGCCCATCACCAGGTAGCTGGCGTTGAACACGATGTCCTTCACCTGCTCGATGTTATCCAGACCGTTGATGCGGCGGATGAACTCGATGTTGCTCGGGCACCAGGGGGCATCCTTGCGCACCGACTGCATGTATTTTTCAATCGCCAGCCGGGTAGAAGGGTCATCCCAGGAAAGCGGCAGATGCACGATGCGGGTCGGCACCGTCATGTCTTCGATGGCAGGCAATTCGGACTCGGCAGCTTGCAGCGCAGTCATCAAGTTATTGAGCGGCAACACCCGGTTGTCGTAATGCACCTGCAAGGAGCGGATACCCGGAGTGAGGTCGAGAATGCCCGGCAGTTGTTGTTGCTGGAGCCATTCCATCAATGCATGCACGCGGAAGCGCAGGTTGAGATCGAGCACCAGCGGACCGTATTCCACCAACAGGTACTTGTCGCCGGCAGGGCGATAGGTGACGGCCACGCTCTGCTGAGACGCCGGAACGCAGTGCAACACCGGACTGGCTGAGGAATGATTAACTCCAGCAGTCAGCGCTGTTTCGTTTTCCAGCGGCTCAAGCGTGGTAATGGTGGCTTCTTGCGCCGTTTCCATCGCTTCTGCCTGCGCCAGACTGATGCGGCAGAATCGTACCGTGTTGCCGGGGCGCAACTGGCCCATCTTCCATAGTTCGGCTTGCACGATGGTGGCCGGGCAAACGAAACCGCCCAGGCTGGGTCCGTCCGGGCCGAGAATCACAGGCATGTCGCCGGTAAAATCTACCGCGCCGATGGCGTAGGCGTTGTCGTGGATGTTGGACGGATGCAGGCCGGCTTCGCCACCATCGCTGCGCGCCCACTCCGGTTTGGGTCCGATCAGCCTAACCCCGGTACGGCTGGAATTGTAATGCACTTCCCAATCCGTGGAAAAGAACATCTCGATGTCAGCGTCAGTGAAAAAATCCGGCGCGCCGTGAGGGCCATACAGCACGCCGATTTCCCAGTGGTTCGGATATTGGGGGATCAGTGCCGGGCTGATTATTTGGCCGTTTTGCGCAGGAGATGCAGAGCTCAGATGGAGCACGTCGCCTACCCTGAACGTACGGCCTGCATGGCCGCCGAACTGGCCGAGGGTAAAGGTGGATTTGCTGCCGAGGTAATCCGGCACGTCAAACCCGCCCGTTATGGCCAGATAGCTGCGGCAGCCGTTGCCCTGTATGCTGCCCAGGCGCAGCACGCTGCCGGCTTTTACCGGCACAGCCTGCCAGAAGCTAACTGGGGAACCATCCAGTTCAGCAGTCATGGGTGCACCGGTCAGGGCGATCACTGTATTCGAATTGAAGCGCAGGGTCGGTCCGGCCACAGTGAGTTCCAGACCTGCGGCCCGTTCCGGATTACCCAGCAGGCGATTGCCCAAACGAAAGGCCAAGCCATCCATCGGCCCCGATGGCGGCACTCCCACATTCCAGTAGCCGACACGTCCGGGATAATCCTGAATGCTGCTCTGCACACCCGGCTCCAGTACATCCATGGTGGCAGGCTGATAGTGGAAAGCGTTGAGGTAGCGGGTGGTCTGGCGGCCTTCGGTAAATACCTGATCACGCAGTACCTGGCGCAGGTAATCCAGATTGGTTTCAATACCGGCGATACGGGTTTCCTCGAGTGCCGCATGCATCTTTTCCAGGGCTGCTGCTCGGGTCTCGGCAGTGACGATCAGCTTGGCCACCATCGGGTCGTAGAACGGCGGGATGGCGGATCCACGCTCCACCCAGGTATCCACGCGGATGTCTGGAGGAAACTCGGCTGCCGTGAGCACGCCGCTGGAGGGCTGGAAGTTCTTGCCCGGATCTTCCGCGTACAGCCGCACCTGGATCGATGCGCCTTGAGGTGCAATGGAAAAACTGTCAAGTGGCGACAAATCACCTGATGCCTGGCGCACCATCCATTCGACCAGGTCGATGCCGGTAACCTGTTCGGTGACGCCATGCTCTACCTGTAATCGAGTGTTCACTTCGAGGAAGTAAAATTCGCCGTTGCTTGCGTCATAGACGAATTCCACCGTGCCGGCGGACTGGTAGTTCACCGCCTGACCCAGACGTACGGCAGTTTCCAGCAGCTTCTGACGTTGCGAGTCGCTGAGGCCAGGCGCAGGGGTTTCCTCGATCACTTTCTGGTTGCGGCGCTGAACCGAACAGTCACGTTCGCCCAACGCTACCACCTGGCCTTTCCCATCGCCGAAGATCTGCACTTCGATGTGGCGCGCCTCTTCTACGTATTTTTCAAGGAAGATGCCAGCGTCCTTGAAGTTGGCGCGCGCCAGGCGTTCCACTGATTGAAATGCTTCCACCAGTTCGTCCGCGCTCCAGATCAAACGCATGCCGATGCCGCCGCCACCGGCGGTACTTTTTAACATCACCGGGAAGCCGATGCGCGCCGCTTCGGCTTGGGCGTGGCCCACATCGGCCAGCAGGCCACTACCGGGCAACAGCGGCACATTGTTCTGTTGTGCCAGTTCGCGCGCCGTGTGCTTGAGGCCAAAGGCTAACATCTGCTGGGGTGTCGGGCCGATGAAGGCGATCCCGGCCTCGGCACAGGCGGCAGCAAAGTCGGCGTTTTCCGAAAGAAAGCCGTAACCGGGATGGATGGCTTGAGCACCAGTTTGCTTGGCGACTTCCAGAATCTTTTCGGCACGCAGGTAACTTTCTGCAGCAGGCGCAGGGCCAATGCACACGGCTTCATCGGCTTGCACGACATGCAACGAGTGCGCGTCGGCCTCTGAATACACCGCCACCGATTTGATACCCAGCTTTTTCAGGGTACGGATGATACGGCAGGCGATGGCGCCGCGGTTGGCGATCAGGACTTTGTTGAACATAGCTTTCCTATAGGGACGTCCCACGTTCTTGTTGCGACATCGCGGGTCGTCCCGCGATGGGTTGGTATTACTCCCACAACAAAAACCTGGCTGGTGTTGGGTTGTAGGCGTTGCAGGGGTTGTTGAGCTGGGGACAATTCGAGACCAGCATCCACAGATCCATCTCGGCGCGCAGCTCGACGTATTTGCCCGGCGCCGACACACCATCGGCAAACGTCAATTCACCGTCGGCGGTGACCGGCACGTTCATGAAAAAATTTACGTTGGGCACCAGATCACGCTTGCCCAAACCGATGTCGGCATGCTGTAGCACGGACAAGTAGTTGTCGCGGCAACTGTGCATGAACTTTTTCTGCAGAGCATAGCGAACCATGTTGCTTTCGGCGGCGCAGGCTCCACCGAGGGTGTCGTGCCGACCGCAGGTGTCGGCGACGATGGTGAGCATGGGGTTGCCATCGTCGCTGTAGAGAACCGAACCTGTAGTCAGATAGATGCCGCCCTGACGGAGCAGGGTTTGCGTCGCGCTATAGTGCTCGGCACCATCGTTACGGTTGTAGAAGATTACGTCGACGGCCTGATTGCCTGCCACATCGATGATGCGCAGCGTCTGCCCCTGCTGAATTTCCAGCAGGTAAGGTTCGCCAGCAGACAGCGTATGATCAAGCACGGCAGTAGCCGGATTCAAATTGCTTTCCTGGATACGTATGGCGGTAGCGGTCATGTCCTGTCTCCTAAACCAGGTAGAGCATGTCGGCGTTATGAATGGCGCGCGCGTTCTCTGGGCGGAAATGGCGGCAATAATCGTCCTTGCCCGCTGGGCCGGAACGCCATGCGGCCAGGCCAACCTTCTTTGCCGAATAAGTCGTCGACGGGTTAAGCGGATGCGGCGCGGTGGAGAAGGCGACTAGAACGTCCATGTCCATGCGCAGGTCGACGTAGTCACCGACTTTGGCATGATCAGGCACGAAGTTGAAGCGACCTTCCTCATCGACGCTGACCTTGGAGAAAAAATTCACCGGCGCTACCAGGTCGCGCTTGGCCAGACCATACTTGCCGATCTCGATCAGCAGGCCGTCACGGCCCGAGCGGTACATGCCGTTGCGGTGGTTCTGGTAGGAGTGATCGCCGTATTTCTCATGCAGCAGCCGACTGTCCAGCAGCAGCCCGAGTGAGTCGTGCCAGCCCAGGCTGTCGGCGGTGATGGATGCCATGGACCGGCCCATGTCGCTCATCAATACATGGCCCCGGGTGTAGTGGGCAGTGTGCTGAGCCTTGAGTGAGTCGGGCATGTTGTAGCGTTCCAGTTTTTCCCGCGCTGAATACAGCACCAGGCTCAGGTTGGCGCCATTCTCCAAGGCGGTCATACGCAGGGTCGTACCGCGCGGCAGCGAGTAAGACCAATGCCCGCCGCCGGGCACCAGTTCGGAGAACAGCACTTTGTCTTCCGCCAGATCTGGGGCGAAGCGGCGCCAGTGGGGCGGCGTGTCGACCGGGTCGGCCAGTGGCGGGTTGGATAGAGGATCAGTTATTGTCATGTCGAGTTTTTCCATGGTGGTTCCTTGGCAATCTGTCTCTTAGAACATGTAGCTATAGCGTTCCACTTCCCATTTGCTGACGGAAAGGTGGTATGTCTCCCATTCCTCGGTCTTGTAGCGGATGAACTCGTCGCGCAGCTCCTTGCCGAGCGCGCTTGCCACCAGAGGATCCGCTGCGAAGTCTGCCACTGCTTCCTGCAATGTCTGCGGCAGGAATTCGATACCGCGGGCGCGCCGCTCGTCGTCGCTGATGGCGTACAGGTTGTCTTCGTTGGGGTTGCCCGGATCCAGTTGCTCGCGAATACCCTCGAGGCCGGCAGCCAGCACCAGCGTGGCGGCGAGGTAGGGATTCACTGCGCCGTCGGCATTGCGCGATTCGCAGCGGCCACCGCCGGCAGGAACGCGTACCGAATTGGTGCGGTTGTTGGAGCCGTAGGAATTGAACACCGGCGCCCATGAGAAGTAGCTCATCGCGCCGCGCCGCACAAGTCGTTTATAGCTGTTGACGGTCGGCGCAAACACGGCGCACAAAGCGCGGCCGTGCTTGAGAATGCCGGCGATGAAGCTGTAGCCTAGCGGGGTGAGGCCGATGCCGCGCGGATCGTCCTTGGGGTCGCAAGCGAACAGGTTGCTTCCACCATCCAGGTCGTAGAGCGACATGTTGAAATGAGCGCCATTGCCGGTCTTGTCGGCAAAGGGCTTGGGCATCATGGTGGCGAGCAGGCCTTCCTCCTTGGCGTAGTGCTTGGCCATGAAGCGGAAAAAGGTGAGTCGGTCGCAGGTGGTGAGGGCGTCGGCGTAGTTGAAATCGAACTCGAATTGGCCATTGGCGTCTTCGTGGTCGAAGGAATACAGGTCCCAGCCCAGGCCGTTGATGGCGCTGGCCATCTTGTCCAGCCAGCTGAAGCTGTTGGTGAAGCCGCGCACGTCGTAGCAGGACTTGGTCAACTTGTCCTCGGCATCGGGCACCGTAAGGCTGCCGTCCTCGTTCTGCCGTAGCAGAAAGATTTCGCACTCGATGCCGAGATTCAGACCAAAGCCCATTTCCGCCGCCTTGGCTAACTGGTTCTGCAGCGCGACACGGGTGTTCAGCGCATAGGGCTTGCCCTGAAAGTGATTGTCGGCGGGTATCCAGGCGATTTTCGGCTCCCAGGGTAACTGGATGAGGCGGCTGAAATCCGGTACCGAGGTGATTTCGTCGTCGTTGGGTGCCTGGCCGAGGCCATCCAGCGCATAGCCGGTATAGCGTTCCGATCCCTTGGCCATATGCCCCAGATGGTGGATGGGCACAACCTTGGCCTTGGGCACGCCGTGAATATCCACGTAGGCGCCGATGCAGTATTTCACGCCCTTGTCGGATAATTCCTTCTGCAGGCGGGCGACTTCATCCGCCGAGTAGCTTACGGTTGTTCCCTTGATGCCGGGAACAGGCTGACCGGGGGATGGTTGTACTCCCAGATCGGACAGCTTTTTTTCCAATACGGCGATTTCTTCAGTTGAGTTCATGGCAGTTCCTTGTTGTTTGAGTCATGCGTTGGGGTTGGTGGGGGCAGTGTTCAGGCACTGTCTCCGAAATAAGAGTGGCTCAATGGTGGAGTTTCACTGATCCCATTGAGAATCAGCGCGCTGAGGTCTTCCACCAGCCAGTCGAACCAGAGCTTGCCCTTGTCGGCGCTGGCGAGGCTCGGGCTGCCGGTGACGCCATTCAGGCTAGTGCGGTTTACCGGATGAGCGAAGATGCAACCGCCGGTGCGGTCAGGGTCGTCCACCTGCGCCAGTCTGTCAGGGCGAACCACTTGCGGGGCAATGGCAAGCATCAGGGAAGTTTCGGCATCATTGGCGTGCCAGTCGTCCGCATCGGCGAAATGGAAGTGGCGCACCCGTTCGCTGATGGTGGCAGTATTCAGCACCGCTACCATCAGGTCATCGTGCTCGGCGCGCAACATCTCCAGGGCGCAACGCAGCGGTGCCGCGTTGGTTACGTGGGCATTGACGATGAACAGACGGCGGATGCCGCTGTGATAAGCCCAGTCACCGATCTGTTTGACCAGTTCGATCAAGGTGACCGGCTGCAAGGCTAGGGTCCCAGGCCAGCGCCGGCTATGCCCGAGGGAGCAGCCATAAGGCAGCGTGGGCAGCATCGGCACGCCGGTACCGGCGGATACGGCAGCACATAGGTCCTCCGCGATCACGGTATCCACGCCGCAGCCAAGGTGGGGGCCATGCTGCTCGGTGGCGCCCACCGGCAGGATGGCGGCCTGTCCAGCCTTGGCCAGCACCGCAGGAATTTCTGACCAGGTTAGCTCGGACCAGCGCATGGGCGTTTCCTTATTCAACATTGTCGGCCACATTGGTGAAGCGAATCATGTGCGGTTTGACCGCTAGCTCTTCCTCGGTCTCTGGAAGCGGGGCAGGGTGGATCAGCTCTTCCAGGCGCGCCTTGGTGGCACGGAATTCCGGCGACATGAACTGCGCAGGTGTGCGCGGCCGTGGAACGGGCACCTCGATCAGTTCCTGCACTTCGCCCGGATGCGCCTTGAGTACCAGAATGCGGTCGGCGAGAAAGATTGCTTCATCCAGATCGTGGGTGATGAAGAGCATGGTGATGTCGATGTTTCTCCAGATGTCGATCAGGTGCGTCTGCATCTTTACCCTGGTCTGTGCGTCCAGTGCACCGAAGGGCTCGTCCATGAGTAGTATGCGCGGCTCGTTGACCAGCGCCCGGGCGATAGCGACGCGCTGGCGCATGCCGCCGGAGAGTTGATGGGGATAGTTGTCCGCGAACTTTGTAAGCCCCACCAAATCGAGCCACATCAAGGCATCCCGTTCCGCCTCGTAACGGCCTCTGCCATTCACTTCCGGGCCGAACATCACGTTTTTCTTGACTGTCAGCCAGGGGAACAGGGAATAGCCCTGAAACACCATGCCGCGGTCGTACCCAGGGCCGGCGACCGGCTTGCCGTCGAGCAGCACATCTCCTGCGTTATGGTTTTCCAGCCCGGCAAGGATGCGGATCAACGTGGACTTGCCGCAGCCGGAGGGTCCGATCACGCAGACGAATTCGCGCCGGTGCACACTGAAGCTGACGTCGCGTAACGCTTCCACCTCGCCCTGGGTCGAGGTGTAGCGCTTGCCGAGATGACGCACTTCGAGAATCTTTTCACGTTGCTTGAGGCTGTCAAAACGAGCGCGTACGACTTCCGATTGCTGCAGGTAGTCGGGAAGATTATGTTCACGGTTCATTGATGTGTCCTTTCGTACTTGCGCTCTAGGTCCGGCGCAAGCCGCGGTCCCATGGGAACAGATGGCGTTCGAGCCTGGCCAACACCAGGTCCGTGCCGAAGCCAATGATGCCGATGATCATGATGGCCGCGTAGACCTTGTCGAAATGCTGGTAGCGGGCTTGCTGGGTAATGAACCAGGTGATGCCGGTGCTGGTGCCGATCAGCTCCGCGACGATCAGGTAGGTCCAAGCCCAGCCAAGCAGGATGCGCAGGTCACGAAACAGGTCGGGCATGATTCCCGGCACCACCACCCGCGTCAGCAGTTGAAGACGCCGCGTGCCCAAGGTCAGCGCCGCCTCAATGATGGTGGCGTCGAGTTTACGTGTGGTGTTGGCAATAATCAGCACCTGCTGGAAGAAGGTGCCGATGACGATGATGGCGATCTTGGGGCCGTCATAGATGCCCAGCACTGCCACCGCCAAGGCACCGAAAGCGGGTGCCGGCAGGTAGCGGAAGAATTCAACGAAGGGCTCGCTGAGGCGGCCAAGGGCGGCGTAAGTACCTGCGAGAATGCCGAGTGGAACGCCAACTATCGAAGAGATCACGAATCCCCAGAATATCACCTGGATGCTGTGCCACAGGCTTTCATGCAGCCAGGGCAAGTCCTTCTGCTCTGGCGCCGTGGTGAATGCCGTATAGCAAGCCTTGGCTACCTGATGTGGTGCCGGCAGGTAGATTGGGTTGGCTGGCTCGCCGCGCGGCAGGGCCAGTTTTTGCGCCTGCATGCTGGTGAATTCGTCCTGGAATACCGACTTGTCGACCAGCATGCCGACCTGGAAATAATCCACTCCACCTGGATCCTCGACCTGAATCTTCGGATGCCAGATGAAGGGGGTGTAGCTGATGATGCTCCAAACCAGCAAAGGCAGCAGGAACGAGCCGATCCCGAGGAGTGTGCGCTTGCGTGAAGCCAACTCGGCACGCACCGCAAACCATTTGGATATCTTGCTCATTCTTGCTCCGTTTGCTCTTGAGAGAAACAATTACTTGGCGTTGGTGAAGGAAGGGTCAATGTAGCTGTTGAGGTCTTGGGCTGTCTTGTAAACCGCATTCTTGACGTTGAAGTCATCCGCCGTTTTGGACGATCCATACAGGGATTTGAAGCCTGCAGCCTTGACGTAAATTTTCTTGCCTTCGCTGAGATCCAGCAGCTTGGTGCCTTTCAGTAGCGGCAAATAGGCTTCCGGCGTGATGCCGACACGGGCCGCCATGATCTTGACCGCATCTGGCTGGGTTTTCGGGTCGTTGATGTACTTGACCACGCGATCCCACACCTTAACGACCTTGAGCCACTCGGCGCGATTGGCCTTGGCGCTGGTCGGGTTCACTGCGAGCACATCGTAGATCAGACCGGGTTCGTCAGCAGAAGTGTAGATCGGGCGAGCACCGGGAAACGCCGTCATCGCTTGCCCGGCAACAGGCTGCCATGCGCCAATCGCAGACACGTCGGCAGACGCCAGCATTTGCGGCATCTCGTTGGTCTTGGCGTTGACCAAGGTGACGTCAGACTCCTTCATGCCGGCCTTCTTCAGCCCGTTCAACAGTAACAGATGTTCTACCAGGCCGACTTCGACTGACACTTTTTTGCCCTTGAGATCCTTCAGGCTTTTTATACCGGGCTTGGCAACGATCATGTCGTTGCCGTTGGAGTAGTCGGTCAACATGATCATCACGCTTTTGCCCCCGCTGGCTCCGGTTACCAGAGCATCACCGTTGGTCATGGTTACTGCGTCAATCTTGCCGGCAGCGAAAGCGTCCATCGATGCCGAATAGTCGAACCACTCGAAATTGACAGCAACGCCCGCTTCCTTGAACCAATTCTTGTCGATTGCCACCTGCCATGCCACCCAGCCAGGCCAATCGCTGTAACCGATCTTCAAAGGCTGTGCTGCGTGGGCGCTACTTAGCAGACCGACAGAAAGTGTAATTGCGGCGAGTGAATGCCCGAGAAAATGTTTGAGGTTCATAGTCATAGCTCCTTCTGGAAAGTTAAAAACAATCGAGAGGGCGCAGCGACTACTGAGCGCGACCTCCCGGGCTTTTATCCCTCCGTGGAGCCCGACCAACAGCGCGGGCCTGGCAGCTCTCGGACCAGACATCCCTGAATGGGATCGGAACCCTAGCCGCCATAAAATGCAGTGAAAGCTGCACCTCTCTGTTTAGAAGTAAGAGCATTTACCGTGCCAGCCTTGTCAATTTATGTAAATCATATAGATATAGACACATTAGGAGTCTGACTGGAACGGGTTCATGCAAAAGTGGTGCATACCGTATCAAATTGCACCAAATATGTGCAGCAGAATTCTGATGAGTCATAAAATGGCGGTTGACACCACCCCTACCCAAATGGTGCGTTGATTGTAGTGACCAGTTTCATGAGTGAGTCCTTCTGAATGGCGAAACGACTGGCGGTCCGTAAGAGATCAATGGCTTTAGAAGGTTTTGTTAACTGACAGGATCCATGCCTTGTTAACGAGGTAATTGTCCCCGGATCGTCCACGCTTCTTTGTTGGCATTGGTATCGCTATACGCTAGGCCGACCGTTCAGGCCAAAGAATTCTTTCGGTAGTTCCTTGTTCAATCTGGATTTGTAGTCGCTATAGCTGCATGCGGAGCAGTTATTGACTTTCTGATGGCCGGCATGCAGACCCAGGGTCAGCTTACTAAAACCGATTGTCGCCTGGAGACGCCTACTTTTAGTTCCCCTCTGTGTCCTCTGTGGCTGACCTGTCTTTTGTGGGCACTCAGTGAACCCGGTTACAGCGCATTGGTCAGACATAAGACTTCAACCCAGAATTGCGCTAGAATTTGCCCTTTACGGCAGCACTGACCGACCATGACGACAGCACGCCTCAGAGAAATTCCTTACAACTACACCTCGTTTTCCGACCGCGAAATCATCATTCGCCTGCTCGGCGAGGAAGCCTGGGAAATCCTCAACACGCTGCGCGCCGAACGCAAGACCGGACGCTCGGCGCGCATGCTATTCGAAGTGCTCGGCGACATCTGGGTGGTTTCGCGCAACCCCTACCTGCAGGACGATCTGCTCGCCAACATCAAGCGCCGCAAGGCGCTGGTCGAGGCGCTACGCCATCGCCTGCGGGCAATCGAGGCGCGCCGCCAGGACAACGAGGCAGTCAGGCAGCTGCTAGCACGCACAGCCCGTGCGGTTGATACATTCGAAACGGATTTCGAGCATACCGCGCGCCTGCGCCGCAAGGTGCTGAAGCTGCTGCTGCCCCACACCCGCCGCGACAATATCCAGTTCGATGGCCTGGCGAGGGTGTCGCACGTCACCGACGCCACCGACTGGCGCGTCGAATATCCCTTCGTCGTGCTCAACCCCGACACCGAGGATGAAATCGCGCCGCTGGTGCGCGCCTGCATCAAGCTCGGCCTGACCCTGATCCCGCGTGGCGGCGGCACCGGCTACACCGGCGGCGCAGTGCCGCTCGACAAAATGTCGGCGGTGATCAACACCGAGAAACTCGACTACCACAACGGCGTGGAAATGCTTAGTCTGCCCGGCGTGGCGGAACCCGTGCCCACCATCCGTTGCGGCGCGGGCGTCGTCACTCGGCGCGTGATGGAGGCGGCGGATGACGCCGGCCATGTATTCGCAGTCGACCCGACCTCGGCGGATGCCTGCTGCATCGGCGGCAATGTGGCCATGAATGCAGGTGGCAAGAAGGCGGTCTTGTGGGGTACCGCGCTCGACAACCTGGCCTCGTGGCGGATGGTCGACCCCGATGGCAACTGGCTGGAGATTACCCGCCTCGACCACAACCTCGGCAAGATCCACGACGTCGAAACAGCGCGCTTTCGCATCAACCGCCTCGGTGCGGACGGCAAATCCGCCAAACCCGAAGAGATCCTCGAGATTCCCGGCAGTCATTTTCGCAAAACCGGGCTGGGCAAGGATGTTACCGACAAGTTCCTCTCCGGCTTGCCTGGCATTCAGAAGGAGGGCTGCGACGGCATCATCACCTCGGCTCGTTTCATCCTGCACACCATGCCCAAACACATCCGCACCGTGTGCCTGGAATTCTTCGGCCAGCTACACCGGGCCGTGCCGGCCATCGTCGAGATCAAGAGCTATCTGGATGCCCACCCTCTAACCATACTGGCCGGACTGGAGCATCTCGACGAACGCTACATCAAGGCGGTCGGCTACGCCACCAAGGCAAACCGGGCGGAACGTCCGAAAATGTTGCTGCTGGCCGATATCGCCAGCGACGACGAAGCCGCAGTGGGCGAAGCGGCATCGCACATCGTACGGCTCGCCAACGCCCGCGGCGGCGAAGGCTTCATCGCGGTCAGCGACGAAGCCCGCAAAAAATTCTGGCTCGATCGTGCCCGCACTGCCGCCATCGCCACCCATACCAATGCCTTCAAGATCAACGAAGATGTGGTCATTCCCCTGCCGCGCCTGGCGGATTACAGCGATGGCGTCGAGCGCATCAATATCGAGCTTTCGACACGCAACAAGCTCAAGCTGCTGGATGCGCTGGAAGAATTCATTCGCGGCGATCTGCCGCTGCACCGCGACGAAGAAGCGCTGCCTGACGCCGAACTGCTAGTCACACGGCGTGAAACCGCCCTGGCGCTGCTGCGCGACACCCGCAAGCGTTGGCAGTGGCTGCTGGAAAACCTGGACGCACCCTACGCCGGCTCCGGTTTCGAGCCGGAGGCGCCCAATCCCGAACTCGAATCCGTTTTCCATGCGCTGCAGGATCACACCCTGCGTATCTCATGGAAAAAGGAAGTGCGCGCCGAGTTGCACCGCATTTTTACCGGGCGCGAGTACCTGCCGATCCTGGAGCGCTGCGATGCTATCCACCAGAAAGTACTGAAGAGCAGGGTGTTCGTGGCGCTGCACATGCATGCCGGCGACGGCAACGTGCATACCAACATCCCGGTCAACTCCGATGATTACGAGATGCTTCAGGCAGCGAATCAGGCGGTGGCGCGCATCATGCGGCTGGCCATCGATCTGGGCGGGGTGATTTCGGGCGAACACGGCATCGGCATCACCAAGCTGGAGTTCCTCGAGCCCGAGGCGATAGCAACCTTCGCCGCCTACATGGCCAAAGTCGACCCGAATGGCCATTTCAACCGCGGCAAGCTGCTGCCGGGGGCAGACCTGCGCAATGCATACACTCCCAGCTTCAGCCTGCTCGAAGTCGAATCGCTGATCATGGAGCAGAGCGAGATTGGCGAGATTGCCGACTCGATCAAGGACTGCCTGCGCTGCGGCAAGTGCAAACCGGTGTGCAATACCCATATCCCGCGCGCCAACCTGCTGTACAGCCCGCGCAACAAGATCCTCGCCACCAGCCTGCTAATCGAGGCCTTTCTGTACGAGGAGCAGACCCGGCGCGGGATTTCCCTCAAGCATTTCGACGAATTCAACGACGTTGCCGACCATTGCACGGTCTGTCACAAATGCCTCGCTCCCTGTCCGGTGGACATCGATTTCGGCAACGTCTCGATCGCCATGCGCAACTTTCTGCGCAAGCAGGGCAAGAAGAAATTCAATCCCGGCAGCTACGCCGCGATGCTGTTCCTCAACGCGACCGATCCGACCACCATCAAAGCAATCCGCAAAGTCATGATCGAGTGGGGCTACGCCGCACAGCGCCTGGGTTACCAGCTGGCGAAGCGCTTCGGCCTGATCGGCGGACAGACCCGGAACCCGCCCGCCACCGTCGGCAAGCCTCCGCTCAAGGCGCAGATCATCCACATGATCAACAAGCCGATGCCGGGCAACCTGCCGAAGAAAACCTCGCGCGCCCTGCTCGGATTGGAAGATGCCGCCATCGTGCCGGTGATCCGTGACCCCGCCAAGCTCAACGAGGATTCCGATGCGGTGTTCTACTTCCCCGGTTGCGGTTCGGAACGGCTGTTCGGCCAAGTGGGGCTCGCCACCCAGGCAATGCTGTTTCATCTCGGCGCGCAGACCGTGCTGCCGCCGGGTTACCTGTGCTGCGGCTACCCGCAGACCTCGGCCGGCAACGACGACAAGGGACAGGCCATCACCACCGCCAACCGCGTGCTGTTCCACCGCGTCGCCAATACCCTGAACTACCTCGACATCAAGACCGTGATCGTGTCCTGCGGCACCTGCATGGATCAGCTGCTGAAATACCAGTTCGACAAGATCTTTCCCGGCTGCCGCCTGCTCGACATACACGAATACCTGATGGAAAAAGGGCTGAAACTGGAAGGCGTGACTGGTACACGCTACATGTACCACGACCCCTGCCACACCCCGATGAAGACCTACAACCCGCTCAAGGTAGCCAATGATCTGCTCGGCGGCGGCGTCAAGTTGTCCGACCGCTGCTGCGGCGAATCCGGCACGCTGGCAGTAACGCGGCCCGACATCTCCACCCAGATCCGCTCCCGCAAGCAGGAGGAAATCATTAAGGTAGCAGCCGAAATAAACCGGGAAACCGGGTCTGATGAAAACCCGAAGATTAAATTATTGACATCTTGCCCCTCTTGTTTGCAGGGATTACACCGCTACAATGATGATACGGGCATTGAGGCCGATTACATCGTAGTGGAAATGGCGCGGCATCTTCTCGGGTCGACCTGGATGGAAGACTACATCACCAATGCGAACAACGGTGGTATCGAACGGGTGTTGCTGTAGACAAGCCATTCATGTGCGAGCTGTGTGAAAATGTGGGCGGAACACCCCTGTGGCAGGATGCACTGTGCCGAGTGGTGCTGGTCGAAGATCGTGACTACCCCGGCTTCTGTCGCGTCATCTGGATGAACCATGTCAAGGAGATGACCGACCTGCCAGTAGTGGAGCGCCGGCACCTGATGGATGTGGTATTCGTAGTGGAGAGTGCGGTTCGGCAGATGCTGCAACCGGACAAAATCAATCTGGCCAGCCTGGGAAACCTGACTCCGCATCTCCACTGGCACGTTATTCCGCGCTGGCGTGGCGACCGGCATTTCCCCAGCCCGATCTGGGGTGAAATGCAGCGTGATGCGCAGCCAGCAACGCCCGAGAATCTGGCGGAAGGCTTGCGTACTGTAATCCATGAGGCAATGCATCCCGCCTCAGGCTGATCGAATCTAAGGAGGCTTCCATGAACTCACCTGTGCTTCCTGAACCGGCGCTATCGCCCCAGTTCAGCGACGCCATTACCTGCAAGCAATGGCTGAAAACGCTGCCGCTGACCAATGCACCCTTGGCACACGCCGCCCTCACCGCCCAGATGGAGTTGCTCAACCGGACTTCCTTCACTCCCCTGGAACGTCTCAAGATCAGCGAGCTGCTGCGTGAGCCGATCGCCTTTGTACAGCTGGAGATGGCCAGGAAATACCTCGGCAAGCCCCTGCCACTCGAGATCGTCCAGCTCAATAACTGGAATAGCGTAGTCGGTCTTTGGGCTGCGCTGGGCGCAGCCTACCGACTTTCCCTCCAGGCCTGCCTGGAAGGTGATTCCAGCGTCGCCGCGCACTCCGCCCTGATCACCCAGCGTTGCCTGCGCTACACGGGCCTGCAGTTGTTGGAATATTACCGCATCTACCGCGAAGTCGATAAGCGCTTGTGGCAACAGGCGCACGAGTTGTATGCTCTCGCCGAACAGCGGGGATACGCCATGGATGCGGTGAGAGACAGCCTGAACAAGCAAACCGATAGCGCCACCTGCGCGGCCTCCTATGCCCAGATTCTGCTCACCCACCTGGCCGACCCTTACCGTTTGTCGTCTAAACAGCTCTTATTGGTAGACAGGTGGCTGGACAAATGGGGGGGGCGCGTAACGATCACTACCACTCCGCCGAAAGATTCTTCATTGTCTCTGATTGGAGTGGATCTCGCCTCGTCAGCGCCTCCCGTCGTTGTGCGCGATGACGTGAAACTGGCCAACCCTCGCTATCTCGACACCGAACGGCTCGCCAGCTCTTTCCGCCGGCGCATCAAGCGGCTCAGAAAGAATGAAGATCCCTTCGCGCTGGGACTGGGCGAAGACTGCGTGCAGCCCGACTGCGAAGCCCTGCTGACCGTACTCTACCAGCACTGGTGCGAGGCCGCGCCGAAACGCAGGAACTTTACCCGTCGGCCGGGTGCGGACAAGGCGCAAGTCGCGCTCGGCATGGCGGCAATCCACTTTTTCCTGGGCGGAGAAAAACCTTTCAAGCAGCCGGGTGAAACAGAAAAGCTCAGCAAGCGCGAAATCGAGGATCTGCAATTCTTTGGCCGCATCAGCGATCAGACGGAAAAAATGAATATTTCACAGCTGGGATTCGGTCTGGAAACCTGGCAGATTCAGGATGAAGGCGCGCTCGGCTTCCGCCTGGCCCGGTCAGACAAGGGTGGCATACGCAGCAGCCTGAAACAGCCCATCGCCATACGTCCGGCAGACAGCAACACCTATGCGCTGGGCGTTATAAAATGGCTGATCTTTCCCTCGAGCGATGGGCTTAATATCGGCGTTCGTGTCCTGCCCGGCGCACCACTCGCCATCGCAGTACGTCCAGTGTCGCTGATGACGAACGCCACCAGCAAGTTCGTCCAGGCCTTTCTGCTCCCGGACATGCCTGTGCTGAAAGAAACCACCAGCCTGGTGCTGCCGCCAGGCTGGTTCGCTCCGGGCAGACTGGTGGAAATCCGTACCGGCGAAGAGTCCATGACCGTCAAGCTGAACAGCCTGATTGAAAAAGGCAGCGATTATGAACGGGTGGGGTTTGTCAGGGTTACGCCAGATCGGTAAGCGCTATTTTCCACAATCTCTTAATTGGTCGCTTCGCCAGCAATTAAACGTCGCGCTGGAAAACAGGCGCTGAAGGTACTGCCCTTGCCCGGCGTGCTTTCGATTTCGAGCCGAGCTTGATGGCGTGTCAGGGCATGCTTTGCGATAGCCAGTCCCAGGCCGGTTCCGCCGGTTTCACGCGAGCGACTGCGGTCCACCCGGTAAAAACGCTCGGTGAGACGCGGTATGTGTTGCGGCTCGATCCCGACACCACTATCCTGCACGCTGAATACTCCTTCCCCCTCCCACTCTTCCCATTGCAGCACGATCTCGCCACCGTCCGGCGTGTACCGAATGGCATTGCTGACCAAGTTGCCAAAGGCGCTGCGCAATTCGTCCTCGTTGCCCAGTAGCCAGCACTCCGAAGCCAGGTTAAGCCGCAGCCGATGCCGTCCAGCGCTCAAGGAAAGGGCATCTCTCAACAGATCCCGCAGCAGGCGTGGCACGTCGACTTTTTCTTCCCGATGGGCAGTATGGGTGCTTTCCAGCTTCGACAGCATTAACAGATCCTTGACCAGATGCTGCATGCGGTTGGTCTGGTCGAACATCAGGTTCAGGTAGTGCCGGGTCTGGGTTTCGTCCAGATGCTCCATGTCCACCAGCGTTTCGAGAAAGCCGCCAACAACTGTCAGCGGCGTGCTCAGTTCATGGGAAACGTTGGCGACGAAATCGCGGCGCATGGTCTCGACCCGTTCGATCTGGGTAATGTCACGGCTGATCAGGAGCTTCTGTTCGTCTCCAAAAGGGATCAACTGAATCGACAGCACCAGTTCGCGGTTGCGGGTGGATTTGAATATCAGCGGTTCGCGATAGTTCTGCGCCGCCAGGTAATCGGTAAACTGGGCCTGTCGGATCAGATAGGTCATCCACTGCCCGCGGTCGCGCTCGAGATTGATGCCGAACTGCGTCTCGGCCACCGGATTGCACCACTCGATCTGGCCGCTGCTGTTCATCATCACGACGCCGTCTGGCATCGCCTCGCCAGCCTGCTGGAAACGCTCCAGCGCATTGGAAAGATTGTGCTGGCTATCGGATTGCCGCCGCTCCAGCTGGTAAAGCACGGAAAAGGCTTCTTCCCACAGCCCGGATCCGTGCGGCACCGTTCCGACATCGGGCTTGCACAACCAGCCATCCAGTGCGTTCAGATTGCGCAAATGATGAAGAAGGTAAAACAACAGCAGGATGACCATCAGGATCAAGGCTGGAACCGCGCCGACCGCCGCCCACAGGACGAGCGGAGCGACCGCCATCAGGCCTAGCGTCATTAATGAGCGCCACCAGAAACTAAGCATGAGGGATGGTGTGGAATCTGAACATGGGAACGAGGGTATTTTAGATGAGTTTTCAGTTATCAGCCGTCAGTTTTCAGTAAAAACTTCGTGCTGACAACTTAAAACGCGTCATCCCTCGGGATGCACCGACAACCGGTAGCCGGAGCCCCGCACGGTCTGGACCAGGCCGTCGTGCCCGGTCACTTCGAGCGCACAGCGCAAACGGCGGATATGTACGTCAACCGTGCGGTCTTCGACAAACACATGGTTACCCCAAACCTGGTCGAGCAGTTGCGCCCGGGAATACACCCGCTCGGGATGGGCCATGAGGAAATGCAGCAGGCGGAATTCCGTCGGTCCCAGTTCGATCGGCCTGTCGTTGCCGGTTACCCGGTGCGTCGCAGGGTCGAGGCGCAAGCCTGTCACTTCCACCGCATCGCCCGCCATTTGCGGCGCACGGCGGCGCAGCACCGCCTTGATGCGGGCGTTCATCTCGCGCGGGCTGAATGGCTTGGTGATGTAGTCATCGGCGCCGGTTTCCAGGCCGGTGATCTTGTCCTGCTCATCGCCCCGCGCCGTCAGCATGATGATAGGCACGCCCCGGGTACGGCTGTCGGCCTTGAGACGCCGGGCCAACTCCACCCCGCTCATGCCCGGAAGCATCCAGTCGAGCAGAATCATGTCGGGCAGCGACTCGCGCACCAAGGCCAGCGCCTGCTCGGCGCTATCGGCGACCATGGGGCGATGCCCTGCCTGTTGCAGATTGAGCACCACCAGTTCCCGAATCGCGGGCTCGTCTTCCACCACCAGTATCATTGCCGACATAGATATTCCTGCGTAACCGATCGAATAAAATTGCAGATATTATGTCGCCATTATGACAGTTTGATGACAAAAAATCGGCGACCGTCGTGACTTGCCTCAGGCCGGTTTATGTTTTACCTTAAGTCGGTTATGATTTCCACTTTACAATTAACAAGCCGCGCCCCCTGAACAGCATGGAAAAAACCACCCATTTCGGTTTTCAGACCGTCGAGGAATCGCAAAAGGCGAAGAAGGTCGCGGAAGTGTTTCATTCCGTGGCAGAGCGCTACGACCTGATGAACGATCTGATGTCGGCCGGGCTGCACCGGCTGTGGAAGCATTTCACCATCGAACAAAGCGGCACCCGGGAGGGCAGCCGGGTACTCGACATCGCCGGCGGCAGCGGCGACTTGGCACGCGCCTTCGCCAAGCGCGTCGGCAACAGCGGACAGGTAATCCTCACCGATATCAACAGCTCGATGCTCGGGGTCGGCCGCGACCGGCTGCTGGACGATGGCATCGTTCCCCTGGCGGCACAGTGCGACGGCGAAAAGCTGCCGTTCCCTAGCAACCATTTTGACTGTGTCACCGTCGCCTTCGGCCTGCGCAACATGACCCACAAGGATGCAGCGCTGAAGGAGATGTATCGCGTCCTGCGCCCCGGCGGGCGACTCCTGGTGCTGGAATTCTCCAAAATATGGAAACCGCTGCAACCCCTGTATGATGTCTATTCATTCAAGGCGCTGCCGGTGATGGGCAAGCTGGTGGCGGACGACGAAGAGAGCTACCGCTACCTCGCCGAATCCATCCGCATGCACCCCGGACAGGAAGAGCTGAAGCAGATGATGGAACAAGCGGGCTTCGAGCGTGTCGAATATTTTAACCTGAGCGCGGGCGTTGTCGCCCTGCACAAAGGCTTCAAGTTTTAAGAAAATAACCTTTCAGCTAACAGCCAAATTACAAGAGGTTTCCATGAGCAAATTTTTCACCCTGTTTTTCGTTGCGCTGATCAGCTTCGGCCTGACCGCCCATGATGCCGACGCCAGGCGCCTGGGTGGCGGCAGCAGTATCGGCAAGCAGCGCTCGACCACATCCCAGCAGACGGCAACGCCGCCAAAGCCGGCGCAAGCCCCTGCAGCGGCGCCGGCGCCGGCCCCGGCTGGCGGCAACAAATGGCTCGGACCCCTGGCAGGTTTGGCAGCGGGCGGCTTGCTCGCCTCCATGTTCATGGGCGGCGGCATGGGCGGCCTTGCTGGTGGCATGGGCAATATCCTGATGATCCTCGCTCTGGTTGGCGGCGCATTCTTCATTTTCCGCATGCTGAAGAAGCCACAGCCGCAGCCGGTGCAGTACGCCGGCCACACGGAACGGACTGCCGTGACCGACATGGCCGCGCCTAACGGTTCTGCTACGCTTAGCGGTTCTTCCGTGCCCGCCGCAGCGATGCAGGCAAGCAGCACGCGTCCAGCCTGGTTCGAGGACGAACCCTTCCTGCGCGAAGCCAAGAAGCAGTTCCTCCGCCTGCAGGATGCCAACGACCGCGGCGACATCAACGACATCCGCGAGTACGTCACGCCGGAAATGTATGCCGAAATCAGTATGCAAATTCAGGAACGCAACGGCCGGGTAAATAAAACTGAAGTGGTCACCCTCAACGCCGACATCGCCGATGTGGTCACTGAAGGCGACCTGGTGATCGCCAGCGTGCGCTACTCCGGCATGATCCGCGAAGAAGTCAACGGCCCGGCTGAAGCCTTCAGCGAAATCTGGCACATCCAGAAATCCCAGTCGCTGCCCAACGCCACCTGGTTCATCTCGGGCATACAGCAGGTTTAACCCCTCTCCTCAATCCTCTCCCGCAGGCGGGAGAGGAGGCAAACGAGAAAGACGCTTGTTTTGATCCAATTGATTCCTGAAACGCCGAGCAAACAGCCCGGCAGCGCAGTTTCGGCCTTGCCCGAAACTGCGCTGGCCGGGCTTCTCAATCATCTCCTCAGCCAGCACTCCTGGGCCATGGTGCGTCTGCGCCCGCATGCCGGTAAAACCCTGCAACTGCGACTGCCGCTGACATCTGCCTCTTTTACCATCCAGGACGATGGCAGCTTCACACTCGCCGTGCCGGGCGCACGGGTAGATGCCACGCTGATCCCCAACCCCCTGGCTTGGCTGATCTCCTCGGATGCACGCTTCATCGCCGACGGGGAAGACACTGCTCTGGCCAAGGAGCTCGCTGAAACCCTGGGCAAAATGCGCTGGGACGCAGAAGAAGACCTGAGCCGCGTGCTCGGCGATATTGCCGCGCACAAGCTGGTTTCCACCGCAGCCGATGTACTCGAGTGGCACAGGAACGCCGCCGAAACCATCGCCAAGTCCTGGGCCGAGCACTGGCAGGAAGAAAGCCCAATGCTGGCCCAACCCGAGCAGGTGCATGCCTTCTTCAAGGAAGTGGGTGAAATGCATGACCGGGTGGAACAACTGGAACAAAAAATAAAACAACTCTCAGCCAAGTAATGAAACTCCTGCGTCTCGCCAAAATTGTTTATGTCACCCTGCGCTTCGGCCTGGAAGAATTCATCCTCGGCCATGAGCGCTTCCGCTGGCTAAGGCCGCTGGTCGTGGTCGCCCTATTCTGGCGACCGCTCGAAGAGCCGCGCGCGGTAAGGCTGCGCCAGGCTCTCGAAGCGCTCGGGCCGATATTCGTCAAGTTCGGCCAGGTGCTCTCGACCCGGCGCGACCTGATTCCTGCCGACATCGCCGACGAGCTCGCCAGACTTCAGGACCGGGTACCGCCGTTCGCGCCTGAAATCGCCCTGGCGGCGATAGAGAAAGCTTACGGTAAGCCCGCCAGTGAGGTGTTCGCCGAATTCGACCCAGTGCCGGTGGCTTCCGCGTCCGTCGCCCAGGTTCACTTCGCCCGGCTTCAGGATGGCCGCGAGGCGGCAGTAAAAATCCTGCGCCCTGCCATCGCCCACGTCATCGCCCACGACGTCGCGCTGCTCTATGCCGGTGCCAGCCTGGTCGAGTCCCTGTGGGAGGACGGCAAGCGCCTGCGCCCGCGCGAGGTGGTGGCAGAATTCGAAAAGCACCTTGAAGACGAACTCGATCTGATGCGCGAGGCCGCCAACGGCAGCCAGCTACGGCGCAATTTCCAGGATTCCGACCTGCTGCTGGCGCCGGAAATCTATTGGGACTGGTGCCACACCAGCGTGATGGTGATGGAACGCATGGCTGGCACGCCGATCAGCCAGGTCGATGCTTTGCGCGCACAGGGCATAGACATCCCCAAGCTCGCCAGGGAGGGGGTGACGATCTTCTTCACCCAGGTGTTCCGCGACGGCTTCTTCCACGCCGACATGCACCCCGGCAACATCCTGGTCAGCCCGGAAGGGCGCTACATCGCGCTCGACTTCGGCATCATGAGCACCCTTACCGACAGCGACAAGAACTACCTTGCGCAGAACTTCCTCGCCTTCTTCAAGCGCGATTACAAGCGCGTTGCCCTGGCTCACATCGAATCCGGCTGGGCTCCTCCGCAGACCCGTGTGGACGAGTTCGAGGCGGCGATCCGCGCGGTGTGCGAGCCGATCTTCGACCGTCCGCTCAAGGAAATTTCCTTCGGCCGCTTCCTGCTGCGCCTGTTCCAGACCTCGCGCCGCTTCGGCGTAGTGATCCAGCCGCAACTGGTCATGCTGCAGAAAACCTTCCTCAACATCGAAGGCCTGGGTCGCCAACTCGATCCTGACCTCGACCTGTGGCAAACCGCCATGCCTTTCCTGGAACGCTGGATGAGCGAGCAGCTGGGCTGGCGCGGCCTGATCAGGACCATCAAGACCGAAGCACCGCAATGGGGAACCCTGCTACCGCAGCTGCCGCGCCTGGTGCACCGCGCCTTGAGCCGCGAAGGGAATAGCGAGGTTCAGCAACTGCGCGAAGAATTGCGCGCGCGGGACGCGCGCGAACGGCGCTGGATGATGGTGATTGCCGTATTGCTGGCACTGGTCCTGCTGGGACAGTTGCTGCCGTGGCTCAGCCTGTTGTTGCCCGAATCCTACTAACTCGCTTTACCTGCGTCGTTTATCCTAGACATGTAGGTTGGGTTAGGCGCGGTTTTTTGCGCCGTAACCCAACAAACCCAAACATCACCAAAAGTAGGCGCCTCTAGGCGAAACCAACATTTAGAAGGAAAATGGGGTTTGTTGGGTTACGCCAGCCCTCACCCCAACCCTCTCCCGCAAGCGGGAGAGGGGGCAATGGTGAAGGGCGCTTGTTTCGATCTGCCGCTACCCAACCTACATGTGACGCCTCTGTGTTCTCTGTGTTCTCTGTGTTCTCTGTGTTCTCTGTGTTCTCTGTGTTCTCTGTGGCTAATTGTTTTCAGCTTTCCAAGCCAACACCCCCAAGCCTGCGGCACGACCACTCGCTAAACAGGCGGTAAGCAGATAGCCCCCGGTCGGCGCCTCCCAGTCCAGCATCTCACCCGCACAGAACACACCCGGCAAGGAGCGGATCATCAAGCGCTCGTCGAGCTCCTCGAACGTAACGCCACCCGCACTGCTGATCGCCTCATCAAGAGGGCGCGGCGCGATCAGCCGCACCGTCAGCGCCTTGATCGCCGCTCCCAGGCGGGCAGGATCTGAGAAATCTTGCGCCGGCACGCACTCACGCAGCAGGCCGGCTTTCACTCCCTTGATCCCCAGCCGGCTTTGCAGGTGGCTGGCCATCGACCGCGAACCCCTCGGTCGCGCCAGTTCTGCGATCACGTATGACAGTTCCCTGTCGGGAAGCAGATCGAGATAAATTACCGCGGCGCCTGCGCTCTCGATCTCGTCGCGCAGAGGCGCAGACAGCGCATAGATCAGGCTGCCCTCGACACCGGTTGCCGTGACCATGAATTCGCCCTGCTTGCGAATCGTGACGCCTTCCTTATCCGTGAAAGTCGCAACTACCGACTTCAAGGGATGGCCGGCGAAGCGGGTTTGAAAGTGCTCGCTCCAGCCGACATCAAAACCGCAATTGGAAGGTCGCAGCGCAGCTACAGAAATCCCGCGCTGTTCAAGCAGCGGCACCCACGCGCCATTCGAGCCGAGGCGCGCCCAGCTGCCGCCCCCCAGCGCCAGCACCACAGCATCGCTGTGTACCGACTTCCCTCCCTCCGGTGTTGAGAAGCGCAGCGCACCATCCTCGCTCCAGCCGTGCCAGCGGTGCCGCATGTGGAAGCGCACCCCGGCTACACGCAAGCGGTGCAGCCATGCGCGCAACAGCGGCGCCGCCTTCATCTCGGTGGGAAACACGCGACCGGAGGTGCCGACATAGGTTTCGACGCCGAGCCCGTGCGCCCATAGCCGCAGGGCTTCTGGTCCGAAAGCTGCTAGCCAGGGTTCGATTTGTGCCCGGCGCGCGCCGTAGCGTGACAGGAATAGCTCGGACGTTTCAGAATGGGTGAGGTTCAGACCACCCTTGCCGGCCAGCAGAAACTTGCGCCCCACAGAGGGCATGGCGTCGTAGAGATCGACATGCACGCCGTTCTGACTCAATATTTCAGCCGCCATCAGTCCGGCAGGGCCGCCGCCGATGACCGCCACCGTTCGGGCGTGTACGCTATTCGATGACATCGTTTAATAATTCATCCATTAAGACACGCATCGGGAATGCTAGCGGTCAGACATGCCGCAGGGGTGACGATCCGCTCCGCATCGGTGGAACTCGCCAAGGGGCCGATTGAAGGTATATTCAGCTGGCCTGACAATCAGCTCCCGAGCCGAACTTTCTACACTGCCGCTGGGGAGGGTAAAGGGCAGTGCCACCACCGTCATCACAGTTCCAATCACAGTGGCAGCCAATCCCAGTGGCCGCACCACCACCAGATCCACCACCATATCCGTGGCCTTGTCACCAGTCACGGCATCGCTATTTTCAGCGGTTGCAGCGAGAGGTGTGACGGCAAACACAAGGGCAATAAACCATGATTTCAGTCTCCTGCTCATTTTACTGTGCTCCTGTTTTCATTCACACCGTAGTAATCAACAGGCCATTGGATCAACCAGGGGGTAAGCGCCCTGCGCGGGCTGGTTATGCTTCATCGTCGCGGGGGCCTACCCAGAAATGAGGGTTGTGTGCAATTTCCCAAAGATGACCGTCCGGGTCTTTGAAATAGCCGGAGTATCCGCCCCAAAAGACCTTCTGTGCAGTCTTGACGAGCGTTGCTCCAGCTGCAAGCGCCTGGCCCATGACTTTTTCCACTTCTTCTTCCGAAGAAACATTGTGGGAAAGCGTGAACCCTTCGAACCCATTTCCTTCAGGCGGAACAGTGGCGTCTTCGGCAAGAGCGTTACGAGAATACAGACCCAGCCAGCTGCCATTAAGTGTGAAGAACGCAACCTCGGGCGGCGATTCCATGCGCGGGAAGCCCAGTCCGGCCTCGTAGAATTTGACCGCTGTTGCGAGATCTCGAACCCCGAGGGTGATCATGCTGATGCGTGGCTTCATGTGTGTTCACTCCTTACATGACGCATTACGTGTGACATAACCGGCGCAAGCGGCTTTATCGTTTGCGTCCGTGTGATGGATGGGTTAGCCATTGAACGCCAACTCAAAGTACGGGCAACGGCCAATCGCAGGGTCGTACGAGAGGACAAGAAAAGCCCTAGCAATGTAGGTAGGCCTCACAAGACGGTGGCCATTCAAGAAGCCCTCAACCGTGGGCCGTGATAGTTCCGGTTCGTCAGTATGAACGACCACTATGTAGCCGCCGTCGTACGGTGGTTCCTTTAAGTGCGGGAAGCGTTTGTCCTTCACAGCTACGCGCTCAGCAAGCGCTGACAGGAACTTATCTTTGCTCCATTCTGCCCAGTCGTAGACGCGCCCCTCTTTGAAGGCTCGAATCGCCTCACCGTCCACGAGTTCCGTAACTTCGATGGCAATTCGTGAGTCATTCGGATTGAGGGCTTCACAATCGGGTGGATCGTTCGGCCGCCCGCGCCGTTTGAGGCCGGAAAAGAAGGAAGCACCATCAGCCTCAAGTGATTCAGCTAACGCCGATATTACGCCCAACTCTTCGAGATCTCTGTCCGTAGCCCAACCAAAGAAATCTGCGTATCCGCGCGACCGTGCTCTCGCGGCCCGCATGAGGGCCAGAATTTCGGCTTCGTCATCCGGTGTCATATGTGATTGCTAACGAAGTGGAGCTAAGGGGCTGCGCGCTTTTGCGCAGTCCCACTTGAGCGTAGGGTTAGCGGTCACTTGTTGAGTGGCTGGCATGAGAATGGATTGTGACAACCCCGGCCGCCTGTTTCGTTGCACGCATCCTTGTTAAGTGCTTCAGCAAAAATCAAACAACTTTTCATGTCATCCATGAACCCGTGAACTGTGGCAACGTGATCATCCGGGTTGTTCCACTTGATCACCGCGTAATCAGCAGAACCGCCAATTTTGTTTTTGCTAAAGAACTTCCTTGGCGCATCCAAGTTGGATTCTTGCTCGCAGCCTGCCAGTAAGGCCACAATTGAAAACACAATCAGTAATAAGCGAGTTGGCATAGAGGCTCCTATGTATTGACTGCTAACGTAACGTGGGCATCCTAAAAATGACTGATGCTACCGTCTTGTTTGCTTCGCTGCACTTGTTGGATCAGGTGCGCGGAAAAATTCGTTTAAAGCATTACATAACCCGTGCTGAACAGCTATATCTAGATTGGATTAGACGATTTATTTGTCATTTTGACAAGCACCATCCGAATTAGAGGAGAGCAGTGCCCGGATGGAGTGAAATGGAATCCGGGGAAAAAGGTACTGCATTAAGGTGCGCTGCGCGAAAATGATTAAATGCCGGGGGCTGCCCGGCGGCAGGTTACTTTATTTTGCTTGTCCAAAATACAAGTAACCAAACAAAAAGACACCCTGCCGCACCGGCCCTGCGGGCTACCTTCGGTTTGACGGCCAAATTGGGCGGCTGCGGTATACGATCTTTCATCCGCTTTAGCGGATAGAAAGTCGGAATCCCCTTGTGGGGAACTCGCCCTAGCGGGGTGCACACTCCGCACCCCACCGCGGAGCTCGAACAGTGCTCGCCTTCATCCCAATTTGGCCGTCAAACCGAAGCGGTGCAGAAGGGGATTTGGGTTTTGTGGGCGAGGTCTCGCCGCTGCTCCCCCTCTCCCTAGCCCTCTCCCCGGTGGGGCGAGGGGATGGTGTTGTGGTGGTTGTGTGTTGTTGTGATTCCTTCCTTTTCAAGGGGAAGGCCAGGATGGGGATGGGGTGTTTTGTTTGGCTTCCCATTGCTCAGCCGCCGAGCAGCACAGCCGGGCCGGGGGCAGTCGGCGAGGACTGTCTGAGCGCTTGCGCGAGTTCCGCAGCCGCCCGGTTCGGCGAGCAGCGCAGGGAACCCGTAGCGTAGCGAAGGGCGGCAGAGTTGGGTCGCCTTCTTTTGGTTAGCTTTTCTTGGCGAAGCAAGAAAAGTGACCTGCCGCCGGGCAGCCCCGGTACCTAAATATTCGCGCGAAGCGCACAAAACCAACTAAATCAGCTTAACCCGCCCGCGGCACCTTAAACCAAACCGCATACAACGCCGGCACAAACAGCAAGGTCAGCATCGTGGCAACGAACAGCCCGCCCATGATGGCCGCCGCCATCGGCCCCCAGAAGGTGCTGAAGGTGAGCGGGATCATGGCCAGGATCGCCGCTGCCGCAGTCAGCATGATGGGCCGGAAGCGGCGTACAGCCGACTCGATGATCGCTTCCCGGGGTGGATGCCCGGCAATAATATCCTGGTCGATCTGGTCCACCAGGATCACCGAATTGCGCATGATCATGCCCCCCAGGGCGATGAAGCCGAGGTTGGCGACGAAGCCGAACGGCAGCTGGAATACCAGCAGCGCCAGCGCCACGCCGATCAGGCCCAGGGGCGCCGTGAGCAGCACCAGCGCCATGCGGCGGAAGCTCTTCATCTGGATCATCAGCAGCGTCATCACGGTAAGCAGCATCATCGGCACTACCGCCTTGATCGATGCTTCAGCCTTGCCGCTTTCCTCCACTGTGCCGCCGGTTTCCAGGCTATAGCCCGGTGGTAGCTTGCTGCGGATAGACGCCAGTTTCGGTTCGATTTCCTTGGTCACCGCGGGCGCCTGATAGTTGCCGACCACGTCGGAACGCACTGAAATAACCGGCACCCGATCGCGTCGCCAGATGATGCCTTCCTCGAAGTCGTAATTGATATGGGCGATCTGGGCCAGTGGCACATGCCGGCCATCGTGGGTGTAAATATTGATGTCCTTGAGTGCTGCGGGGTTGAGACGCTCAATCGCCTCAGCCCGCGCCAGCACCTCGATCAACTGGTCGCGCTCGCGATAGTAGGTCACGCTGTAGCCGGACAGAATCGAATTGAGGAAGTTGGATAATTCCTGCGAGCTGATGCCCAGGGCGCGCGCTTTGTCCTGGTCGACATCGAGCTTCACCACCTTGACCATCTCGTTCCAGTCGGGATGCACATCCTTGGCGTGCGGATTGGCGCGCATCACCGCCGCCACCTCGGCACTAATCATGCGCAGCACTGCGGGATCGGGACCGAGAACCCGGAACTGAACCGGGAAGCCGACCGGCGGGCCGTTCTCAAGGCGGCTGACGCGCCCGCGCAGCGACAGGAAATCGGTCTGAAACAGCGTGAGCAACCGGGTCCGTACCACTTCGCGTACCTCCTTGTCCTGGGTCATCACCACGAACTGGGCAAAATTGGCATGGGCCATCTGCTGGTCCAGCGGCAGGTAGAAGCGCGGCGAGCCGTTGCCGACGTAGCTGACGAAATTGACGATATTCTTGTCACCGGCAAGGTGCTTCTCCAGTTTTTTTACTTCCTCTTCGGTGGCCTTGAGCGAAGCGCCCTCAGGCAGCCACAGATCGACCAGCAATTCGGGCCGGTTGGAAGAGGGGAAGAACTGCTGGTCGACGAAACGGAAGCCGAAAAGGGCCAGGATGAAAATTGCCAGCGTAGCGACGATCACCGTCTTGCGGCGATCCACGCACCAGGTCACCAGCCTGCGGAAGCGCACATAGAAAGGCTTCTGATAAACATTGTGGCCATGCGTGGGATGCGCCTTGAAATCCGGCAGCAGCTTGTAGCCGAGATAGGGCGTGAACACCACTGCCACTATCCAGGACACGATCAGGGCAATCCCCACCACGGCGAAAATCGAAAAGGTGTACTCACCCGCAGCCGACTTGGCGAAGCCCACCGGCATGAAACCGGCGGCGGTAATCAGGGTGCCGGTCAGCATCGGGAAAGCCGTCGAGGTGTAAGTGAAGGACGCTGCCTTGGTCCTTTCCCAGCCTTGCTCCATCTTCACCGCCATCATTTCCACCGCGATGATGGCATCGTCCACCATCAGGCCCAGCGCGATGATCAGCGCACCCAGCGAAATCCGCTGCAGGTCGATGCCGAACGCTTTCATCAACAGGAAGGTAATCGCCAGCGTGAGCGGGATGCTCAGCGCCACCACCAGGCCGGTGCGGAATCCCAGGCTGAGAAAGCTCACGGCCAGAACGATTGCCACTGCCTCCAGCAGCGACTTCATGAATTCGTTGATGGAACGCTTCACCACCCCCGGCTGGTCGGACACCCGATGCACTTCGATGCCCACCGGCAGGCGCGCCTGAATGCGCGCGACGGCGCCATCCAGTCCTGCGCCCAGGTCCATCACGTTGCCGCCTTTTTCCATCGACACCCCCAGCGCGATGGCCTCCTGGCCCATGAAGCGCACCTTCGGTGACGGCGGATCGGCATAGTCTCGGTAAACCCGTGCGATATCGCCGAGACGGAGCAGCCGGCCATTGGCACGCAGGCCGATGTCGCGGATGCTCTCCACCGACTCGAAATCGCCTGACACGCGCAGGTTGATGCGGTCGCTGTCGGTTTCGATGCTGCCGGCCGGGCTCAGGGTGTTCTGCTTTTCCAGGGTGGCGGCGATCAGCATCGGATCAATGCCCAGGCTGGCGAGTTTCTTGTGCGAGACCTCGATGTAGACTTTCTCCGGCTGCACGCCCAGCAGCTCCGCCTTGCCCACGCCGGGCACGCTCAGGACATCCTGGCGTGCCTGCTCGACGTAGTCGCGCAGCTCGGCATGGGTGTAGCCGTCGGCGGTAAATGCGTAGATATTGCCGAAAGTATCGCCGAATTCGTCGTTGAAATACGGCCCACGCACACCTTTCGGCAGGCTATCGCGGATATCGCCGATCTTCTTGCGCACCTGGTACCAAACCTCCGGCACTTCCCTGGGCGGCGTGTAATCGCGCAGCACGACGAAAATCAGCGCCTCGCCGGGCTTGGAATAGCTGCGCAAGAAATCGAGCCAGGGCACTTCCTGCAGCTTCTTTTCCAGTCTGTCGGTGACCTGCTGCTCCACCTCGTGTGCCGTGGCTCCGGGCCAATAGACCCGCATTACCATGATCTTGAATGTGAAGTTGGGGTCTTCCGCGCGGCCCAGTTTAGTGTAGGCGAAGGAACCGGCGATCATCAGGACGATGAGCAGGTACAGCACCAGCGACTGATGTTTAAGCGACCATTCGGAAAGATTGAAGCGGTTCATGTTTGAAATCTCACCATCTCTGTGGCTTGTGTATTTTTATCACTGAACCACCCGCACCTGCTGGCCCGGCACCAGCTTGTGCACGCCGGCGCTCACCACGCTATCGCCATCCTTCAGGCCGGACAGCACGGTAAAAGATTTCTCCCGATATTCCCCCACCCGGACCAGCATGAGCCGCACCTTGCCGCTGGCCGGTTCAACCAGCCAGACGGCCGGCCCACCGGCCTGCTGGTACAGCGCGGTTAACGGCAACTCCGCCGCCGGTGAGGCTGCACTACCCCCCAGCAGGACATTGGCAGTCATGCCGAGCTGCATGGCCGGCGCGGCATCCAGTACGGTCACCTTGGCCGTGTAGGTGCGCGTCACCGGGTCGGCGGCGGGCGAAATTTCTCTAACCTTGCCGCGATACAACTTGCCCGGTTCGGCCCACAGACTGATGCGGATGTCCTGCGTGGCGCGCAGCTCGGTCAGGCGATTTTCCGGCACGCTGACGGCCACCTCTTTTTCCTCTGGCCGGGCCAGGCGCATCACCGGCTGGCCCGCTGCCACCACCTGGCCAGCCTCGGCTTCGATACTCACGATCACGCCATCGTGGTCCGCGCGCAACTGGCCATAATCAGCCTGATTGGCGCTAACCTCATGCTGCGCCTTAACCTGGGCAAGCCGCGCCCTGGCAGTGTCGAACAGGTTCTTGCGGCGTTCGTAATCGGCGGGGCTGATGAATTTCTTTTCCAGCAGATCGGTGTAACGCCTGAGGTCGCGCTCGGCCAGCGCGGAATCCGCCTGCGCGGCGGCAAACTGGGCGCGGCTTGCCGCTTCGGCCAGCCGGAGATCCTGAGAGTCGAGTTCGGCCAGCACCTGGCCTGCCTTTACCAGACTGCCCACCTCGACGTGGCGTTTGGCGATCTTGCCACCGACGCGAAATGCCAGCGCGGTTTCAAAGCGCGCGCGCACCTCGCCGGAATAGTTAGCCTGATGCGATTGCACGCCCAGCGCCACCTTCACCACCCGCGCCGGCCGAACGCCCTCCGCGGCCTGTTCTTGCTTAGCACAGCCATAAACCAGCATGCCCAGAAAAAGAAATATAAGAGCAGTTGCGTTCCGATTCACTATAGATTCCCTCCGCGACACCCCGAAGAATAACGCTGTGCAGCACATTCCGCCATCTTGTCCTGGACTAACCAGAAAGTTATTTATCCGTTTTTGATAAATTAACCGCAATTAGGTTGTATCCAATTGATGAATATTAGTAAAATACCATATAAACCTCTTCGCCTGAGTCACACGAATTATTGCGCACTGAACGCAGACTGGAATAATCTGCTTCTTTCCCGTATTCGTTGCGACAACCCATTACCCGCCAGGGAGAAACTATCATTCATACCGTACCACTAATCATCAGCAAGCCTGTGCAGGGCATTGCCGATCTGCCCGCCTTGGGCATGGACGCCAACAGCATCGTCAACGATTTCATCCGCTACTTCAGTCATACACTGGGGCAGGACAAGATGTGTCTGGCGGCCTACCAGGTTTACACTTCACTTTCGATGTCGTTGCGCGACCGCCTGGTGGAGCGCTGGAAGAACACCCAGTACGCCTACGAAGAACAAAACTGCAAGCGTACCTATTACCTGTCGCTGGAATTCCTGATGGGCCGCGCCTTGGGTAATGCCATGCTGAACCTCGACGTGGACAAGCCGACCGAGGAGGCGCTCAGGAACCTGGGCCTGATGCTGGAGGAAATCGCCGACCAGGAGCACGATGCGGGTTTGGGGAACGGGGGCCTGGGCCGCCTCGCGGCCTGTTTCCTGGACAGCTGTGCGACACTGCAATTGCCGGTAGTGGGTTATGGCATCCGCTACGAGTACGGTATGTTCCGCCAGAAAATCGACAACGGTCGCCAGCTGGAAGAACCTGACCACTGGCTCCGCGATGGCAATCCATGGGAAATAGAGCGTCCCGAGCGCACCGTCCGGGTCAAATTCGGCGGCTACACCAGATACTATCACCGAGACGGCCGCCTGCACGCCCGCTGGACAGATTCCCAGGACGTGGTGGCCGTGCCTTACGACGTTCCCATCCCCGGCTACCGCAACGGCACTGTCAATACATTGCGCCTGTGGTCGGCGGCGGCCACCGACGAATTCGACCTGTCCGAATTCAATGCCGGCAGCTACACCGAAGCGGTAGCAGCGAAGAACGGCGCCGAAAACATCACCATGGTGCTCTATCCCAACGACGCCAGCGAAAACGGCAAGGAGCTGCGCTTGCGCCAGCAGTACTTCCTGGCGTCCGCCAGCCTCCAGGACGTGCTACGCAACTGGGTCAACATCCATGGCAGCAATTTTGAAAACTTCGCCGAAAAGAACTGTTTCCAGCTCAACGACACCCACCCTACCTGTGCGGTGCCGGAACTGATGCGGCTGCTGATGGACAAACACTTTCTGGACTGGGATCAAGCCTGGGCCATCACCCGCAGCACCGTCGCCTACACTAACCATACTCTGCTGCCGGAAGCGCTGGAACGCTGGCCAGTGAGTATGTTCGGCCGACTGCTGCCGCGCCTGCTCGACATCATTCACGAAATCAATGCCCGCTTCCTGGCTGAAGTGGCGCAACGCTGGCCGGGAGATACCGCCCGGCAGCGGCGCATGTCGATTATCGAGGAAGGGGACGAAGCCCAGATACGCATGGCCTATCTGGCCGTAGTGTCGAGCGCATCGGTCAACGGTGTGGCCGAACTGCACTCGCACCTGCTGCAGCAACATCTATTCCATGATTTCTACGAAATGTGGCCGAGCAAGTTCAACAACAAGACCAACGGCGTCACGCCGCGCCGCTGGATAGCCTGGAGCAACCCCGGCCTGAACGACCTGATTGCCCGCACCATCGGCGACGGCTGGGTTACCGACCTGACCCGGTTGAAAAAACTTGCCCCCCATGCTGACAAGGCGAAATTTCGCGCCGAGTGGCGCGCCGTCAAGCAGGCTAACAAGGTGCGGCTGGCAGAGATGGTGCAGCGCGACTGCGGCATCGCCTTCGATACGGAGGCACTGTTCGATGTACAGGTGAAACGCATCCACGAATACAAGAGGCAGTTGCTAAACGTGCTGCACGTGATTCACCTCTACGACCGCATCAAGCGTGGTGACACGGCAGACTGGACGCCGCGCTGCGTGCTGATCGGCGGCAAGGCCGCCCCCGGCTACATGATCGCCAAGTGCATCATCAAATTGGTGTCCTCGGTGGCAAAAGTGATCAACGAAGATCCCGCCGCGCAGGGCTTGCTGAAACTGGCATTCTTCCCTGATTACCGGGTGTCGGCGATGGAGGTGATCTGCCCCGGCACCGACCTGTCGGAGCAGATTTCCACTGCCGGCAAGGAAGCCTCCGGCACCGGTAACATGAAGTTCATGATGAACGGGGCGCTCACCATCGGCACGCTGGATGGCGCCAACATCGAAATCCGCGAGGAAGCAGGCGAGGAAAACTTCTTCCTGTTCGGCCTCACCGCCGAAGAGGTGGACGCCACCAGACCAAATTACAATCCCGCCGCGATCATCGCTGCCGACGAAGACCTGCGCCGTGTGATGCAATTGCTGGAAAGCGGCCATTTCAATCTGTTCGAGCCGGGCATCTTCGACCCCATCATCCACGCTGTGACCAGCCCTCACGACCCGTGGCTGACAGCAGCGGATTTCCGTGGATATGTCGATGCGCAGCAGCAAGTGGCGCGAGCTTACCGCGATCAGGAAAACTGGACACGCATGAGCATCCTCAATACCGCCGCCAGCGGCAAATTCTCCAGCGACCGCACCATCCTAGACTACAACCGCGACATCTGGCACCTGTCGCAAGTGCCGGCATGGCCGGTGAAATGAGAGGCTCAATATGACTCCGGAAGAAAAACGTGCGCTGGCCGAGCAGGCCTATGAGAAAGCGCAACAATACGAGCTGGATTACGGCTGTTGCCCGCAATGCGTGCTCGCCACCGTGCAGGAAACCGTCGGGATCATCGACGACAGCACCATCAAGGCCAGCCACGGACTCTCCGGCGGGGGCGGCCTGATGGCGCAAGGAACCTGTGGCGCCTTGACCGGTGGACTGATGGCGCTCAGCGCCAAATTCGGCCGCGACCGGGACAAGCTCGACAAAGGGCGCTGCATCAATAACTTCAAAAAAAGCAAGGAACTGGTAGAGCGCTTCAGCGCGGAGTTTGGCGGAATAACCTGTGCGGAACTCCAGCAACAATTCACCGGCCGTACTTACGACATGTGGAATGCCGAAGAATACAAGGCGTTCGATGATGCCCGCGGTAAACAGTGCGCCCATGCGACCGGCACGGTCACAAAATGGGTGATTGAAATGCTGTAGAGGCGAAAAACGATGGGGCTTAAGAAGTTTGATCTGTAGAATTCAGACTTGATTTGGCAAGCACCTTCAGAACGGGAGCTCCCATTTTCGACCCATTCCTGCCCCCCTGTTTTGAGTGATACTGGTCACAGCTGGCAGCCACCTGCCAGGTGAAGACAGGAAATACCTCCGGCATCTGCTACTAAGTCCCTCTGTTTGTTGCCTATTAAACATCTTTGTGGTCTATGATGTGCGCGTCCATTAAATTTCTGGACGCGAATTTTCCCTGCTGGATAATGCAATGCCTGCATGTGAGATACGCGCTTCCAGATATTGAGCGTGAGGTAGTCGTTGATGATAAAAAAACCAAGTATAAAAACCATCACCGTTAAAAGTCTGATCAATGTCCTGTCGATTCTGGCGCTGGCATTGCTGCTGATCACAGGCCTTAATTTCCGTTCTCTCTCCACACAAGCCATCGAGAATCAGGCACTGGCACATGCCGAACTGGTCAAAGCTGGCCTGACCGCCCACATGAAGGCGGGCATTATGGATCGGCGTGATTACTATCTGGATGAGATCAAAGAGCTGCACCATGTTAATGCCCTGAATATTATTCGTGGTGATGCGGTTACGCAGCAGTTTGGCCCGGGCAAGGCCAGGGAGCGGGTCGCGGATCCAATCACCAAACAGGCCTTCGATGCCAAAAAACCGGTATTCATCCTTAATGAGTTTTCACTCCAGCCAACCGTTCGCGTCATCATTCCCTATATTGCATCCCGACAGGGAGGACTCAACTGCCTCACATGCCATAAAGTTACCGAGGGGACAGTGCTTGGTGCGATAGATATTGAGCTTGATGTCAAAGAGTATCGAAATCATGCCCTCTGGGTAATGCTGGGGCTGGTGGTGTTGTCCATAGTGGCTTTTGCTCTGGTCTTCGTGAATACCGCTCGCACCATCAAGAATCATGTTCAGCAGCCGCTGGAGACGCTCATTGATCACGCCATGACTGCCTACAGGCAGCATCAGCCGGTAAGTTCCGAGCAATTCAATAGTCGCGAATTTGCCAACGTCGCCGATGAGATCAACCTCTTCAATACTGAGATCCTTGCCCATCAGGACATGCTTAAGAAAAAGAATGAGGAGCTGCTGTCCCTCAATGACGAAATCGAAAGCACGCTGCGCGAAACGATCTACACCATGGGCGTTATCGAAGAGAAGCGATCCCAGGAGACCGCTAATCATACCCGGCGTGTTTCGCTCTACAGTCAGTTGCTGGCGCAGAAGTCACAGTTGACGCCGAGAGAGGTGGAGTTAATCACCGCTGCGTCACCACTGCATGATATCGGCAAACTTGGGATTCCCGATGAGGTATTGCTGAAGCCCGGACGCTTCACCGATGAAGAGCGGCATATCATGATGAACCACCCTGCTATCGGTTACGCCATGTTGCGGCACTCGCGGCGTGATATTCTGGTTGCAGCCGGCATTATTGCTTACCAGCACCAGGAGAAGTGGGATGGCAGCGGCTATCCGCAGGGATTGGCCGGTGAAAACATCCATATCTTTGGTCGCATCGTGGCGCTGGCTGACGTTTTTGATGCGCTCTATTCACCACGTGTTTATAAAGAAGCGTGGTCACTCGAGAAAGTGGTTGAATGGCTTGGTGAACAGCGCAGCATACACTTCGATCCACGGCTGGTGGATATGTTTCTCGCCGATATCGATGAGTTTGTTGCGATCTACAATCAGTATCCGGCAGATAAAGAGACTGAAGAGACTGATAATGTAACTTAAGCAAGAGGCCGGTTCAGCTCGGCCCCCTATGATTAAGGCTGAGGCGAGCTCATAGTTTTTTACATGTATCCAAGGTGAAGAGAAGCGAGTACATCGCAATTTGGCATGTAGCGGCATTGAACTGGGTGGTGCAGTCATTCAGCGGGAAGAGATCAAGGGTAGCCCAAATGAATTTCAACTCTAACTGCCCGGTATGGCTGCCCCCGGCATCCAATAAATCGCGCGCAGCGCACTGACTTTTCCCTCTCACCCCAGCCCCATAGGGCGAGGGAGCAGTAAAATGGCTCAAGTAATCACTGTTGGCTGTTCGCGACCCGTCCGCAATTTCAACTCCGACAACTCGTTCGCGATTAATATCAGTTCGGCCAGCGCCTGCTGAGCATCCTCCCCATGCTTGGCAGGGTCAGGTTCGAATGCTTCGAGATATATCCGCAGGGTGGCTCCTTCGGTGCCGGTGCCGGAGAGGCGGAAGACGATGCGCGAACCGTCTTCGAAGCCGATACGCAGACCCTGACCGGTGCTTAGGCTACCGTCGATCGGGTCGGTGTAGCTGAAGTCGTCGCAGAATTTCACCTGATAGCTGCCGAAGCGCTGGCCCGGCAGTGCTTCGAACTGGGCCTTGAGGTGGGCCATCAGGGCGTTGGCAGCATCGGACGGCAGGCCTTCGTAGTCGTGGCGCGAGTAGACGTTGCGGCCGTATTCCGCCCAGTGGCGATAGACGATTTCTTCCACCGGAAGGCCGCGTTTTGCGAGGATGTTCAGCCAGAACAGCACCGCCCACAGGCCGTCCTTTTCGCGCACGTGGCTGGAACCGGTGCCGAAGCTTTCTTCGCCGCACAGGGTGACCTTGCCTGCATCCATCAGGTTGCCGAAAAATTTCCAGCCGGTGGGCGTTTCATAGCAGGGGATGCCGAGCTTGGCGGCGACCCGGTCGGCGGCGGCACTAGTCGGCATGGAGCGCGCCACGCCTGCCAGTCCGGCGGCATAGCCGGGAGCCAGCGCAGCGTTGGCGGCGATGATGGCGAGGCTGTCGGACGGGTTGACGAAGAACTTACGCCCCAGAATCATGTTGCGGTCACCGTCGCCGTCGGAGGCCGCGCCGAAATCGGGCGCTTCGGCGCCGTACATGATTTCCACCAGTTCATGGGCGTAAGTCAGGTTGGGATCGGGGTGGCCGCCCCCGAAATCAGGCAGCGGTACGCCGTTGATGACGCTGCCGTTCGGTGCGCCAAGACGGCGTTCGAGAATCTCGCGGGCGTAGGGGCCAGTGACCGCGTGCATGGCGCCGAAGCACAGGCGAAAGCCGCCGCCGAGCAGGGCGCGAATGGCTGCGAAGTCGAACAGGGATTCCATCAGCTCGGCGTAGTCGGCTACCGGGTCGATGACTTCGACTTGCATCTCGCCGAGGGTGAACGAGCCGGGCTGGTCGAGCGCCATATCGGGTGCCTCAATCAACTTATAGCTGGTCAGGGTCTTGCTGCGGGCATAGATCGCCTCGGTGATTTTCTCCGGTGCGGGGCCACCGTTGGCGGTGTTGTACTTGATGCCGAAATCGCCGTCAGGCCCTCCTGGGTTGTGGCTGGCTGACAGTATGATGCCGCCGTAGGTCGAGTATTTGCGAATCACGGCGGAGGCAGCCGGAGTGGACAGGATGCCACCCTGGCCCACCAGTACTTTGCCGAAGCCGTTCGCCGTCGCCATTTTGAGGATGATCTGGATGGCTTCACGGTTGTAGTAGCGGCCGTCGCCGCCCAGTACCAACGTGCTGCCGGCCGGTGCGGAGATGGTGTCGAAAATCGCCTGGACGAAGTTTTCCAGGTAGTGCGCCGACTGGAAAACTGTGACTTTTTTGCGCAAGCCAGAGGTGCCGGGCTTCTGGTCGGTGAACGGGGTGGTGGCGATGGTCTTGATGCTCATGATTTTTTCCTTGTTGGTTCGAGCGAAATTCCGGGATCAGCCCTGGCGGTGGTTGTTCGCCAGCCTGACATAGTGGGCGGCGGAATAGGCAAAGTGGGCCAGTTCTTCTGCGGTCAGCGGTCGCAACTGTTTCGCTGGGCGGCCCAGATATAAATAACCGCTTTCCAGTATTTTTCCCTCCGGCACCAGGCTGCCCGCGCCGAGCAGCACCTGCGGCTGCAGCACGACCTTGTCCATCACAATCGAGCCCATGCCGATCAGGCATTCGTCGCCGATCTCGCAGCCGTGGAGGATGACATTGTGGCCCACGGTTACCCGCTCGCCGAGGATCAGCGCTGCGCCGCTGCCGGGGCTGTCCGCACGGCGGTGGCTGACGTGCAGGGTACACAGATCCTGGATGTTGGTCTCGTTGCCGATGCGGATGAAATTGACGTCACCGCGCACGACCGTATTGCACCACACCGAGGCGCGTTCGCCGATGGCCACGTCGCCGATGACCTGAGCGCTGGGGTGGATCCAGGCCGAGGCTGCGATTTTTGGGGTGCTGCCCTGATAGGGCGCGATGTTGGAGCCGACTTGATTTTGCATGATACCGGGCCAATATGGGGTGAATGCCCATAGTATAATCCGTTCCCGTTTCGCCTAACCAGAGACCTTACCCATGAATCCTTTGCTCGACTTCTCCGGCCTGCCCCGTTTCCCTGAAATCAAACCCGAACACGTCACTCCTGCAGTGGACGCCCTGCTGGCGGAAAACCGCGCTTTGGTGGACAGGCTGGCGGCAGAAGCCAGTGCGCCGGGCTGGGACAGTTTCGTGCAGCCGCTGGAAGATGCCAACGAGCGTCTGTCTCGCGCCTGGGGCCAGGTTTCCCACTTGAATGCGGTGGTGAACAGCCCGGAGCTGCGCGAGGTGTACAACGAGAATCTGCCAAAGATCACCGCCTACTACGCCGACTTGTCGCAGAACCTGGCGCTGTTCGGGAAATTCAAGGCGTTGCGCAGCGCCCCGGAATTCGAGGCGCTGTCCGCCCCGCGCAAGAAGATTATCGACAACGAAGTGCGCGATTTCCGTCTGGGCGGCGCGGAACTGGCCGAGGACAAGAAGCCGCGCTTCAAGGCGATCCAGGAGGAGCTGTCGGCGCTGTCCGCCAGGTTCGAGGAAAACCTGCTCGATGCGACCAATGATTTCGGCCTGTTTGTTGAAAACAAGTCCGAGCTGTCCGGCATTCCCGCCGATGCATTGCAGGCGGCGCGCGAAACGGCACAGAAGGACGACAAGCCGGGATGGAAGTTCACCCTGCATGCGCCGTCCTATATGCCGGTGATGCAGTACGCGGAAAACCGTGGCCTGCGTGAGCAGATCTACCGTGCCTATGTGACGCGCGCTTCCGAGTTCGGCAAGGCCGAGTGGGACAACACCGGGCTGATAGCAGATATCCTCAGGCGGCGCCGGGAGGCGGCGCAACTGCTTGGCTTCGATCATTACGCCGATGTTTCGCTCTCCACCAAGATGGCGCAGTCGCCGCAGCAGGTGCTGGATTTTCTCGATGATCTGGCCACGCGGGCAAAACCCTACGCCGAACGGGATTTCAGAGAGCTGATGGAATTCTCCCGCGACGAGCTGGGCTTGGTCGAACTGCAGGCATGGGACGCGGCCTATGCGGCAGAAAAATTGCGCCTCAAGCGCTATGCCTTCTCAGATAACGAGGTAAAGCAGTATTTCCCGGAAACCGTCGTTTTGCCTGGTATGTTCAAGGTGGTGGAAACGCTCTACGGCCTGAGCATCAAGCAAACCTCTGCGCCAGTGTGGCACGGCGATGTGCGTTTCTACACCCTGAGCGACAGCAAAGGTGAGCCGGTCGGCCAGTTCTACCTCGACCTCTACGCCCGCAACCACAAGCGTGGTGGCGCCTGGATGGACGATGCCATCACCCGGCGCAGGAAAGACGGTGCGGTTCAGGTGCCGGTAGCCTATCTGAATTGCAATTTTTCCGCTCCGGTCGGCGGCAAGCCGGCGCTGTTCACCCACGACGAAGTGATCACCCTGTTCCACGAGTTCGGCCACGGCCTGCACCATCTGCTCACCCGTATCGAGGATCTGGGCGTATCCGGCATCAGCGGAGTGGAGTGGGATGCGGTGGAATTGCCCAGCCAGTTCATGGAGAATTTCTGTTGGGAGTGGGAGGTGGTGCGTCACATGACGAAGCATGTGGATACGGGAGCGGTTTTGCCGCGGCCGCTGTTCGACAAGATGATAGACGCCAAAAATTTCCAGAGCGGCATGCAGACCGTGCGCCAGATCGAGTTCTCGCTGTTCGACATGCATCTGCACTACGATTTCGACCCGGATAGCGGCAAGACGGCATTGCAACTGCTGGACGAAATCCGCCGCCGCGTCGCGGTAATGTTCCCGCCCGACTACAACCGCTTTCCCAACAATTTCTCGCACATTTTCGCCGGCGGCTATGGCGCGGGCTACTACAGCTACAAGTGGGCGGAAGTACTATCGGCGGACGCTTACAGTCTGTTCGAAGAAAGCGGCGTGCTCAGTCCGGAGGCCGGCCACCGTTTCTGGAGCGAGATTCTCGGCGTGGGAGGCAGCCGCTCGGCGCTGGAATCGTTCACCGCATTCCGGGGCCGTGAACCAAATATCGATGCGCTGTTAAGGCATAACGGCATGAGCGGGATTTGAGCTGGGGGTTAAACAACCCAAAAAAAACTTGATTTATTGCTTTTATCTGTGATATTACTTAAACATATTCATATAACAAGTTGAGCAGATGAAGCTTTTTCTGTTTCTGACGATGCTGATGTGGGGCGGGATGGCAACGGCGCAAACGGCGTTGGTGGTCGATACCGCCAATGTCAACATGCGTAGCGGCAAGGCAGAGAATTACCGCATCATCAGGGTGTTGCCTCCGCTCACTGAAGTGCAAGTGATCGAAATCGATCAGGATTACGCGAAAGTCAAAGCCGCTGACGGAGAGACTGGCTGGGTGCTACGCAAATTCCTGGCTACCCGCAAGAAGGAGGCCGAAAACTCCAGCCAAAACCAGGCCGAACTTGAAGCCGCACAAAAAGAGCTGGCAACTGCACGGGTGGAGTTGGCGAATCTGCAGCACGAGGTGGAGCAACAGCATAATCAACCAGGAGGCAGCGTGCCGACTTCCTTTCTGCTGCTGTTGGTCTTCAGCGCCTTTGCCGGCGGAGTAGTGATCGGTATCCTGGCTCTCAGGGCTTACTACCATAAACGTTTGCATGGACTTCGAATATGAAACTCGCTGTCTTTTTCTGCCTTCTCTGCATGTTTGCAGTGTATTCAGCGCAATCCGCCTCCCTTTACCGGTGGGTGGACACCGAGGGCAAGGTGCATTACACCGAACAGCCCCCGCCACCGTCTGCGGCCAGGGTAATCGAGGAAAAGGACATCGGTACCCAACCGGCGGATGACGGCCAGCTCCCCTATGCTTCCCGCCGGGCGGCAAAGAATTTCCCAGTCACCTTGTATAATTCCGGGTGTGGCGATGCCTGCACCAAGGCGCGTGAACATCTGACCAAGCGCGGCGTTCCGTTCAACGAAAAAGACGCCGGCACGCTGGAGGTTCAGGCTGAGCTGAAGAAGCTGATTGGCGCACTGGAAGTGCCGGTACTGGTGGTTGGCACGGTAACCCGCCTGAAAGGGTACGAGCCTGGAGCCTGGAATGCGGCGCTGGACGAGGCCGGCTACCCCAAGAGCGTCCCATTCCTGCGGCCCAAGCCGAAAGAACCAGCAATAACCGACGTCAAAAGCGAGCAGAAACCTGCAACGGTGGGCGCTGAGGGCAAACCGTAAATCTCCATGAAACTGGTTACCTGGAACGTTAATTCCCTCAAGGTTCGTCTTCCCCAAGTCCTGGACTGGCTGGCGGCACATCAGCCGGAAGTGCTATGTCTGCAGGAAACCAAGCTGGAGGATATGAATTTCCCCGTTGCAGAGATCGCAGCGGCCGGGTATCAGGTCCAGTTCAGCGGACAAAAAACCTACAACGGCGTGGCGATACTGAGCAAGACGCCAGCCATTGATGTAGTGACCGGTATCCCGAATTTTGCTGACGTGCAAAAACGCGTGCTGGCTGCGACCATCGATGGCGTACGGGTCATCAACCTCTACATTCCTAACGGCCAGAGCGTGGATTCCGACAAGTACCAGTACAAGCTGGGCTGGCTGGAGGCCCTGACGGCTTGGCTGGCCGATGAACTGGAGCGTCACCCCAGACTGGCGCTGTTGGGCGATTTCAACATCGCGCCGGATGAACGTGATGTCCATGACCCCAAGGCTTGGGAGGGTCAGGTGTTGTTCAGCCGGCCTGAGCGCGAGGCGTTTCGGCATCTGGTGGATTTAGGACTGGCTGACAGTTTTCGCTTGTTCGAACAACCGGAAAAGATCTATTCCTGGTGGGATTACCGCATGAACGCTTTCCGACGCAACATGGGGTTGCGCATAGACCACATCCTGCTGAGCCCTCCGATGGCTGCAACCTGCAAGTCCTGCACGATCGACAAGGAGGCGCGCAAGGCGGAACGTCCCTCCGATCATGCCCCGGTGGTGGTCGAGCTCTAGGCTTCTTCTGGCCACAGCACCGGCCAGACCCTGAACGTGAATGTCGCCAGCGACAGCCACGTTAGCACTGCCCCCACGACAATCAGAGTGTGTCGGCCGGCTAGATAGCCAACGACATAGCCGATTACCCCACAATGAGCCAGACCCATCTGTAGCCAGGGCCAGGCGCCCTCGCGGATCGGGTTACCGGTGAAGCGTGGCAGCATGTGACTGGCAAGGCCGTAAATCATAAACAGCATAAAGCCGAGGGTAAACAGGTGCAGGAATGCCGGGCGGGCGGCATTGTCGCTGAGGAAGCTGCCGTTCATCAGCAGTCCCAGACCGGCAAGCATCAGGTAAGCCTGAGCTGCCAGGATAAACCAGCGGTTGTCCCGGGAAAAGGCGAACCCCATCTGCTGCATCCGGTCGTGCGCTTCCTGGCGGGCGGGCAGGAGCAGAGTGAGTGCTTCCTCTGGACTTTGCACGCCGACTGCCCGCAGTTTGCCGCCGATCAGCAGCGCCGGGACGGTTTGCAGATTGAGACGCTGCGCCAGCGCTGCGCCTTCCGGTTGAACAATATCCACTACAGAAAATTCGAAACCGTGATCGGCTGCCGCGGCACGCCAGACTTTTTCCGCTTCCAGGCAGAACGGACAGGAGCCGGAAACGATCAATTCGATTTTCATTGCACGTGAAGAGCTCTGCCCCGCCCTCCGGCACGGACGGTGAGAATCATGTTCAGGCCGAACAGCACGATTGCGCCGTAAGTAAGCACTCCCCCGGCCATTACCAGCATGTCGCGCCAGCCCAGCCATCCTGCAATCATCAATGGCAGACCGGCATTGGCCAAATACAGCTGCCAGTCGGCCATCTGTTCGGAATACAGGGGGAAGCCGCCGAAGCGTGGCAAAACGTGCAGGGCAATGCCATAAATTGTCATCAGGATGAACCCAAGCAGCATGATGTGGCCATGGGCGCGGGGCACGTTGCCAGGGATCAGGCTAGGGTCTATCAGTCGGACAATGGCAATCAGGCCGCCGAGCAGTCCATAGACCAGGGCTATGGAGACAAACAGGCGGTTGCGTTTATGCATGTGACGCTCCTCATGAACCTGAAATTATCGGTTCCTATAAATTTAGGTGCCTTGATGTATGTCAAATATCACATATAATTCGGCCATGGCTTTAACCCAACAGCACATCGAGCAAATCAGGCAATGCACGCTTTTTGCGCCACTCTCCGACGCGGAGTTGAAGCAGGTCGCCAGTCATGGGCATTTGGTGGAACTGAATGCGGGCCAAATAATTTTTTCCCAGGGCGAATCCTGCCACCAGTTCTACCTGGTGCAGCGCGGCATGATCAAGCTCTACCGGCTCTCGGTGGATGGCACGGAAAAGGTCATGGACCTGGCCGCCCCGAAGCAGTTGTTTGCCGAAGCGGTGATGTTCACCGGCAAGTACCCTCTCCATGCCGCGGCAATCGAGCCATCGACGGTGTTTGCTTTCGATTGCATGAATTTCATTGCCCTGCTGAAGAACAACAACGAGTTGTGCTTCATCCTGATGTCGAGCATGAGCCATTGTCTGAATGGCATGATCAACGAAATCGACCGCCTCACCCTGCACAGCGGCACGCAGCGCCTTGCCGAATATCTGCTTGAACAGGTGCCCGAAGGCGTGATGCAATCATCCTGCATACGCCTGCTGGTGCCCAAGCTGGTGATTGCCTCCCGCCTCGGCATTCAGCCCGAGACTTTTTCGCGCATCATGGCGCGCCTGCGCAGCGACGGCATGATCGAAACGCATAACGACACCATATTGCTGAAGGATCTTGACGCATTGCGCTGTCTTGCCGCTTGCCACGGATAAGCACGGTTATTCAACCATCCCGCCCTGTTCCAGCCCCAGTTCCTGAATCTTGCGTGTCAGCGTGTTGCGTCCCAGGCCCAGCAGGGTGGCGGCTTCGATGCGCCTGCCCGCAGTGTGTTTCAGCGCACAGGTGATCAATATTTTCTCGAAATCGCGGGAGAACTTGTCCATCACGCCCCGCTCGCCGCGGTTGAATTCCTTGTCCGCTTCGCGTCCTAGAGCTTCCTGCCAGCTTCTCTCGACGCTTGCCGCCTGATCTTCACGCAGATCCGGCGGCAGGTCGGCGATTTCAATGTTCTGTCCTGGCGCCATTACCGTCAGCCAGTGGCAGACGTTCTCCAGTTGGCGCACGTTGCCGCTCCAGCTGAGCGTGCTCAGATAACGCATCGCGGCCGGTGACAACATTTTCGGTTCAACCCCCAGTTCGCGTGCACTTTTTTGCAGAAAATATTTGGCAAGGAGCGGAATGTCCTCACCACGTTCACGCAAGGGGGGCAGGCGCAGACGAATGACATTCAGACGGTGGAACAGATCTTCGCGGAACAGCCCCTGCCTGACATGCTGCTCCAGGTTCTGGTGGGTGGCGGCGATGACGCGCACATTGACTTTGACCGGCTGGTGGCCGCCAACACGGTAGAACTGGCCATCGGAGAGCACGCGCAGCAACCGGGTCTGCAGATCGGGCGGCATGTCGCCGATTTCGTCTAGGAACAAGGTGCCGCCGTCGGCTTGTTCGAAGCGCCCGCGGCGCAGGGCCTGCGCACCGGTAAAGGCGCCGCGCTCATGGCCGAACAGCTCGGATTCGAGCAGATCCTTCGGAATGGCTGCGGTGTTGAGGGCGATAAACGGCATGTCGGCACGCGGGCTGTGGCGGTGCAGGGCGCGCGCCACCAGTTCCTTGCCGGTACCCGATTCGCCGTTGATCAGTACGGTGACATGCGATTGGGACAAGCGGCCGATGGCGCGAAAAATCTCCTGCATCGCCGGCGCCTGGCCGAGGATTTCGGTGACGGATTCCGCGGTTTCCGGCTTGGCTGCCTGGCGAACACTCTCGTCCAGGGCGCGACGAATCAGCGTCACGGCATGGTCAACATCGAAGGGTTTGGGCAGGTAGTCGAAGGCGCCACCCTGGAAGGCCGAAACGGCACTGTCCAGATCGGAGTAGGCTGTCATGATGATCACCGGCACCTCCGGCAGGCGTTCCTTGATCTGTTGTAGCAGCTCCAGTCCGGAGGTACCGGGCATGCGGATGTCGCTCACCACCACTTGCGGGGTGTCAGTTTCCAACGCGGACAGGGCATCCTGGGCGGTGGAGAAGGAGCGGAACTCGATTTGTTCCCGCGCTAGCGCCTTTTCGAACACCCAGCGGATGGAATGGTCATCGTCGATGACCCAGACGGCTTTCATTTGTAAGCTCCTTCGGTATTGGTAAGCGGCAGCAGCAGCGTAAAGCAGGTGTGACCGGGTCGGCTGTCACATTCAATCGTACCCTGATGCTGGTTGATCAGGGTTTGCGCTAGGGTCAGCCCCATGCCACTGCCCCCCTCTCGTCCGGAAACCAATGGGTAAAAGATTTTTTCGCGGATGGCATCGGGAACGCCGGGGCCGTTGTCGATGATTTGTACCTGGATGGCCTGACGGTAGCGTTTTTTCACCAGCGTGACCTGGCGTGCGATGCGGGTGCGCAGGATGATTTCTCCTTTTCCCTGCATGGATTGCACCGCGTTGCGCACGATGTTGAGCACCGCCTGAATCAGTTGTTCCGGATCCGCCACGAGGTCCGGCAGGCTGGTGTCGTAGTCGCGCCGGATGGTAATGCCTTTGGGTGTTTCCGCCAGAGTGAGGCTGCGCACCCGTTCCAGTACCTCGTGGATGTTGGTGGCGCGGAGATGCGGCAGATGGCTGGGGGTAAGCAGCCGGTCCATCAGTTTCTGCAGGCGGTCGGCTTCCTGGATGATCACCTGCGTGTATTCGCGCAGGCCGGTGCGGGGCAACTCGTGTTCCAGGAGTTGCGCCGCACCGCGCAGGCCGCCCAGCGGGTTCTTGATTTCGTGGGCAAGATTGCGCAGCAATTCCCGGTTGGCCTGCTGCTGTACCTGCATGCGCTCTTCCCGTGCGATTTTCAGCTGCTTGTCGATCTGGTGAAATTCCAGTATCAGGCTGATGGAGCCGATATTAACCGGAGTGACGGTACAGCTGACGGACAGGCTATGGTTGCCGGGTACTGTCAGGAGAATTTCATGCTCGGTGAAGCAGGCTTGGTTGAGTAGCGCCGATTCAACGGCCCTGGGAAGCGACTCGGCATCGCCAAAAACCTGCTGCAGAGGCATACCGGCAACATGCTTGCGGCTAAGCTTGAACAGATTTTCCGCGGACGGGTTGAGATAAGCGACACGCAGATTCTGGTCGAGCAGGATCACGGCGGTAGTCAGGTGTTCCAGTCCGGCAAAGAGTTGGGTCGTCACGGATGCATCATCCCTGGGTAGTTGGCTACGAGTAAAGCAAGAGTCGCGCCAGGGATAGCAGGAGGTTACCTCACGCCGGCCAGTTCCTTGTTCAGCGCCTCGACATTCTTTTCGTGCAGAGAAATATTGTCCTTCAGGGACTGTATCCGATCCAGGTATTTCTGGTAGTTGCGCTCGCCGCCCAGGCGCGTGGCTTCGCCTTCGGCCAGGGCTTTCTTTGCCTCGTCCAGCAAGTTCCGCTCTGTCGCCAACTCCTGCTCCAGAATATCGCGGCGCGTTCCATCGCGCTGTTTCTGGGTTTCGCCGTCAACGCGAGGGAAGCCGGGCGGTGTTGCAGTCGGGGCTCGAGGCTTGGGGGCTGCAATCGTGGAGGGCGGATCGAGATTAAGCTTCTTGGCGCCCTTTTTAGGGAAGTTGGTATAGGTTTTTCGACCGTTTTCATCCACCGACATGTAGATGTCGGCGTGGGCGGCCTGCCCCAGGAATAGCGAAATAAAAATCAGCAGCTTGGTTTTCATAAGGCGATTCGATAATTGTGATGGGGTTCAGATTAAGGGATTAGTCAAATTTTATCAACGTTTCGGCGATGAATGGGCTGACAGGAAAATAAAAAAGGGCGGGTTACCCCGCCCTTTTGAATTGCTACACCGAGAATTACAGGCTGTAATACATCGCGAACTCGACCGGATGAGTGGTCATGCGGAAGCGGGTAACTTCTTCCATTTTCAGTTCGATGAAGGCGTCGATCCAGTCGTTGGAGAACACGCCGCCACGGGTCAGGAACTCGCGATCCTTGTCCAGGTATTCCAGCGCCTGATCAAGAGACGAGCACACAGTCGGGATCAGTTTCTCTTCTTCTGGCGGCAGGTCGTACAGGTTCTTGTCCATCGCCTCGCCCGGGTGGATCTTGTTCTGGATGCCGTCAAGGCCGGCCATCAGCAGAGCGGAGAAGCACAGGTACGGGTTGGCGGAAGGATCCGGGAAACGAGTCTCAATGCGGCGGCCCTTAGGATTGGCCACGTGTGGAATGCGGATCGAAGCGGAGCGGTTCTTGGCGGAGTAGGCCAGCATCACCGGAGCTTCGAAACCGGGTACCAGACGCTTGTAGGAGTTGGTGCCGGGGTTGGTAATCGCATTCAGGGCACGTGCATGCTTGATGATGCCGCCGATGTAGAAAAGAGCCGTTTCGGACAGGCCGCCGTAGCCGTTGCCGGCGAACAGGTTCTGGCCATCTTTCCAGATTGACTGGTGCACGTGCATGCCGGAACCGTTGTCGCCAACAATAGGCTTGGGCATGAAGGTGGCAGTCTTGCCGTAGGCATGGGCGACGTTGAACACCACGTATTTCAGGATCTGGGTCCAGTCGGCGCGTTTTACCAGGGTGCTGAACCGGGTGCCGATTTCGCACTGGCCGGCAGTCGCCACTTCATGGTGATGCACTTCGACCGGCACGCCCATTTCTTCCAGCGCCAGACACATGGCGGAACGGATGTCCTGGAAGGAATCGACCGGAGGAACCGGGAAGTAGCCGCCCTTGATACCGGGACGGTGACCGACGTTGCCGCCTTCGAATTTCTCGCTGGAGGACCAGGCAGCTTCTTCGGACTCGATCTTGACCGAGGCACCGGACATGTCGGCATGCCAGGTGACGGAATCAAAAATGAAGAATTCGGGTTCCGGGCCGAAGTAAGCGGTGTCGCCGATGCCGGTGGATTTCAGATAGGCTTCAGCGCGCTTGGCGATGGAGCGCGGGCAGCGGTCATAGCCCTTGCCATCGGAAGGCTCCACCACGTCGCAGGACATGATCAGGGTGGATTCGTCGAAGAACGGGTCCATGTTGGCGGTATCCGGATCAGCCATCAACTGCATGTCGGAAGCCTGAATGCCTTTCCAGCCAGCAATGGAGGAACCGTCAAAAGCGTGGCCAGTTTCGAACCAGTTTTCGTCCACTACGTGGGAGGGAATGGAAACGTGCTGTTCCTTGCCGCGGGTATCGGTAAAGCGCAGGTCAACGAATTTAACGTCGTTGTCCTTGATCATTTTCAAAACGTCGGCGACTGCCATGTTTATCTCCTAACTATCTACAAGTTTGCAAAAAATAATGACTTCGAATTCTGGGTTTTTGCTGCTGGGAGGCAAATTAGCATGAAACATGCCAGGCAAAAACATAAAAAAAGCATTGTGCCATAACTGGTTATAAATCGGCACCCCTTATTTGACGCACCGGAATTGTGCAAAAAGGGTGCTGATTGCACCATTATGGTGCATGACGTTGGTGCAGATGAATAGCGACAAAAAATGGGTCGTCCCGGAGCAGATCGGCGATTACGGTTTTGAGTGCGCCGACCTGTTCGCGGCTGACATCGCTGGCAAGGAAGATTTCGGCTTCCGCTTTTCCATCCAGATAATGCAATACCACTTTTTCATGACTAGGCAGCGCCTGGCCTAGCAGCTGTTCCAGGTGGGCAATCAAGGTTTCGCGATCGGGCAGGTGCTGGTTGAGCTTGGCAGAAGAATCATCCTCCGGGTCGATATGCACCATCACATCGAGCGCATGGTGCTGTTTGAGTACGCGCGCACGCGCGCTTTCGGCAATATAGTGCCCTTCCGAGACGCTGATATGCGGGTTTACCAGCACATGGGCGTCCACCAGTGCGCGGTCGCCCATGCGGCGAGTGCGCAATTCATGTACGCCCTGAACGCCGGGGGTGGTGAGCAGGGTGGCACGTATCGCTTCCACTTCGTTCTTGTCCAGACTGGTGTCGATCAATTCGGAAATCGCCTGAGATGCCTGTTTCCAGCCCATGCGCATAATCATGACGGCAACCAGTACCGCAGCCAGGATGTCCATCGATGTAAAGCCGAGCAGGTTGCCTCCGATGCCCGCCACCACCACCAGCGACGAGGCGGCGTCGGAGCGGGCGTGCCAGGCGTTGGCTTCGAGCATCTGCGAGCGCAGTTTGCGTGCGACGTGCAGCATGTAGCGGAACAGCGTTTCCTTGCCGGCCAGGGTCAGAATGGCAATCCACAGCGTGGCGACATGGACTTTTTGCAGCGCGGAGGGATCTTGCAGGCGCATCGCCGCGCCCCAGAACAGGGCACCACCGACGCCGAGCAAAATCAGCCCGAGCGCCAGGGTAGTGGCGGTTTCGATGCGGGCATGGCCGTAGGGATGCTCCTCATCCGCGTCACGCGCGCCGTGGCGGTTGGCGAACAGCACCAGGAAATCACACAGCAAGTCGGACAGGGAATGCAAACCGTCGGCGACCAGGGCCTGGGATTTTCCGATCAGGCCGACAACGATCTGCAGTACGGTCAGTACCACGTTCACCGCGACGCTGATCCAGGTCACTTTTTGTGCGGCTTGAAAGCGTCCGATCCGGTCTGGGTGGATTTCAGTGTGTGGTTTGGCAGAGTGGTGGGGCATCGGGAATATTCGGATTAAGAAGCAATAGGTTCGGGACGTTATGATACGCAAATCAGAGGGCTTTTGCCTTATAATTCGACGTCCTTAAAATGCAGAATACTCATGACCGATCGTTATGCCGTTGTCGGCAACCCCATCGCCCATAGCAAGTCCCCGCTAATTCACGCCGAGTTTGCCCGCCAGACCGACCAGGATATGGCTTACACCGCGATGCTTGCGCCGCTGGAAGACTTTGCCGGTACGGTAAAGAAGTTTCAGACGGAAGGCGGCAAGGGACTGAATGTGACGGTGCCATTCAAGCAGGAGGCCTGGAAACTGGCAACCATCCTGACCGATCGCGCACGTCTGGCGGAAGCGGTAAATACCCTGAAGTTCGAGCCGGACGGCACGATACTCGGTGACAACACCGATGGCGCCGGACTGACGCGGGATATTCGGAATAACCTGGGGATTTCCTTGGCGGGCAAGCGCGTGCTGCTGATGGGCGCAGGCGGCGCGGCCCGCGGCGTGCTGCTGCCCTTGCTGCTGCAGAAGCCGGAACGGCTGATCATTGCCAACCGCACACCGGAAAAGGCCATCGAACTGGAGCGGCACTTCGCCGCTTATGGCCGGATCGAGGGTGGCGATTATGCGCGACTGGCGGAGGGCCTGTTCGATATCGTGATCAACGCCACTTCCAGCAGCCTGAGCGATGCCCTGCCTCCCTTGCCGCAGGGCGTGTTCGCGCCGGGGGCGCTGGCCTACGACATGATGTACGGCAAGGGGCTTACCCCCTTTCTGCAGTTCGCCCAGGCTAACGGCGCGGCGCATCTGGCCGACGGTCTCGGCATGCTGGTCGAGCAGGCGGCGGAATCGTTTTTCCTGTGGCGCGGCGTGCGGCCACAAACACTATCCGTCATCACGCTTTTGAAGTCATGCTGAGTTTCTTATGGCGCTGGCTGTGGCGCGGCATCGCCTTGTTCGTCGCCGTGGTGCTGGTCTACCAGCTGTGGATTTTCGCCCACATCTGGTGGTGGGTCGACCACAATCCCTCCGCCAGCGCCTTCATGGAGCAGCGACTGGAAGTCCTGCAAAGCAAGAAGCCGGATGCCGAACTGCGCCACCAGTGGGTGCCGTACAGCCGTATCTCCAACAATCTCAAGCGCGCCCTGATCGCCGCAGAAGACTCCAAATTCCTCGACCATGAAGGCTTCGACTGGGAGGGCATCCAGAAGGCCTACGAAAAGAACCTGAAAAAGGGCAAGATCGTCGCCGGCGGTTCCACCATCAGCCAGCAGCTGGCCAAGAATCTGTTTCTCTCTTCCCGGAAGGTATTCTGGCGCAAGGCAGAGGAGGCAGTGATCACGGTGATGCTGGAAAAGATGATGAGCAAGCGCCGCATTCTCGAGATCTACCTGAATGTCATCGAATGGGGCAACGGTGTGTTCGGAGCCGAAGCGGCGGCGCGCCATTACTACAAGTCCAGCGCGTCCAGCCTGTCCGCGGAGCAGTCTGCCCGGCTCGCTTCGATGGTACCCAATCCGCGCTATTACGACAGCCATCCCAATGCACGTGGTCTGGAGCGGAAAACCGGCATCATTCTGGCGCGCATGGGTCAGGTACAGGCGCCATAGAGTTTGCTCGTCAGGGCCCTGCACAGCGTTTACGTTTTCCATCTGCGGGTGTGTTACGTTTCCTGGCTCGTTGTGGGATAAACCTGGAAAAGCAGTTGCCCACGGATTACCAAAAGCCGTTTCTAAGATAAAATGTGCTTGACCTTAAACCGTTTGCAGGCTGCAATGAGATTTAGAGAGGGCGCCGTGGAAAACGAACATGGTTTTATCGCTGCAGTACTGGATACGATTGGCGCCCTGGTGGTGGTGCTCGACCGCAATGGCCGTGTGATACGCTTTAACCGCCAGTGTGAAAAATTGACCGGTTACTCCGCCGCCGAGATGATCGGCAGGCCGATCTGGGAGCGGCTGTTGATACCGGAGGAGATCCAGCCGGTCAGGTCAACGTTCGACCGGCTGGTGGCGGGAAATTTTCCCAGCGAATTCGAGAACTGGTGGCTGACGAAAGACGGCACACGCCGGATGATTGCCTGGTCGAATACGGCATTGCTGGACGCCGACGGCGAGGTGGAGTTTGTCATCGCTACCGGCATAGACGTGACCGAGCGCCGGCAGATCGAGGCGGCGCTGTGCGATAGCGAGGAGCGTTTCCGCATGCTGTTCAACAACGGCAACGACGCGATCCTGGTCCATCCGATATCGCCGGGCGAAATGCCGGGTAAATTCATTGAAGTCAACGACCTCGCTTGCCGGCGCCTCGGCTATAGTCGGGAGGAACTGCAGCAATTGTCGCCACTCGATATCGACGACGCGGTTTCCGCCATCGATATTCCAAAAATTTCCCGTCAGATCGAGGTCGAGGGCCATGCGCTGTTCGAGAGCGTGCATGTCGCCCGCGACAGGCGAAGAATCCCGGTCGAAATCAACGCGCACCTGTTTGAATTGAAGGGCCGGCCGGTCGTACTGTCGATCGCCCGCGATATTACCGAGCGCAAACTGGCCGAGGCCGCGCTGCGCGAGAGCGAGGCCAAGCTGCGCGAGATCACCTCGGAACTTGGCGACGGCGTCTACGTGCTCAACCGCAACGGCCAGCTAACCTTCATGAACAAGGCGGCAGAGCACCTGCTCGGCTGGACCGAGGCCGAACTGCTCGGCCAGAACGCCCACGAGGTGTTCCATTACCAGAAGCCGGACGGCAGCCATGTTCCGGTGTGTGATTGTCCGGTGTACCAGTCCATGCACTCGGGCGAAACCTACCGTATCCTGGAGGATTATTTTACCCGCAAGGATGGCACGCTGTTCCCGGTTTCCTTCGTTGCGGCGCCTCTGCACCGCGGCGGCGAGATCACCGGTTCGGTGGCAGCGTTCCAGGACATCACCGAGCGCAAGCAGGCCGAGGCGCGCATCCATCACATGGCGCACCACGACATGCTGACCGGTCTGCCGAACCGGATTTTGCTGGCCGACCGACTAGTACTTGCGCTGGCCCAGGCGAGGCGCTACGGCCGGTTGCTAACGCTGATCTTTCTCGACTTGGACCATTTCAAGCAGATCAACGACACGCTTGGGCACGATGTCGGGGATGAACTGCTCAAGGCCGTCGCCGCCCGACTGGTGGAATGCGTACGCGAGGCAGACACCGTGGCGCGCATGGGCGGCGACGAGTTCGTGATCCTGCTGCCGGAAACGGCGAAAGCAGGCGATGCTGAGATCGTGGCGCGCAAGGTGATCGAGGCGGTGAACCTCCCACTCTCGATCGGCTCCTATGAGTTGCACATCACCACCAGCGTCGGGATCGCGCTGTACCCGAGAGATGGCGAGGAAACCCAGACGCTGATGAAAAATGCGGATACGGCAATGTATCGTGCCAAGGAGTCCGGGCGCAACGGCTACCAGCTTTACAGCCAAATTTAACGATTTCCCGGCGAGCCGAAATTGACAGTGGTTGCCGATGGCGATTAAAATTCACGTGTTTTCATACTTAAAGGTCCATCACCTTGGACAGTCATAGTTGTAGCAGTTTCGCACCAAACTTTTTGTTCTAGCGGTTACCCCTTCAACGCTTCTTCGGCCTTGACGGTTTTTCCGCT
>NZ_DF967544.1:0-88477 GCF_000971475.1 Sulfuricella sp. T08 | reverse complement strand
TAAATCGTGATCCTGCCGGCCCCGGCCGGCGTTATCGCCCCCCCCCCCCTTTTTCCTTGCCCTACTAATAAATAGCTGTCAGCAATCAGCGGTCAGCTTTTGGCTTGTGCGCGCAACGCGCACGGTTTTGCCGAAGGTGAAAGTTGATGGCTGGAAACCAAAGGGACAGGCGGCATGTCGGAAATTGAAAAAACCAGGGTCCAGGAAAGTCTGCAGGAGATACTGCAACAGGTAGTCGAACTGCTGAGCAGGCATCAGCTGGTAGAAGGACTCGTCCATAAACAGGACATGCCGCGCCATGATCTAGTCGAGACGCTGGTGCACAAGCAGCATCTGGCCGAATTGCAGAAAAAACTCGACGAGCTTCATTCCGCCGATATTGCTTACATCCTCGAAGCCTTGCCGCTGGAACAGCGCCTGCAGGTCTGGGACCTGGTCAAGGTCGAACGAGACGGCGACATTTTGCTGGAAGTATCCGATGCGGTGCGGGAATCCCTGATCGCCAGCATGGACAGTGAGGAACTCCTCGCCGCCGCCGAGCAGCTCGATACCGACGAAATCGCCGACCTCGCCCCCGACCTGCCGCACGACGTGCTGCAGGAACTGATGGTGTCGATGGACGCACAGAACCGCGCCCACCTGCAGTCAGCTATGTCCTACCCGGAAGACACGGTCGGTGCGTTGATGGATTTCGACATGGTTTCCATCCGCGACGATATCAGCCTGGAAGTCGTGTTGCGCTACATGCGCCGCCTTGGCGAGTTGCCGGGTCACACCGACAAACTGTTTGTGGTGGATCGCAACGACAACTTCAAGGGAGTGCTGTCCCTCGAGCGGCTGCTGGTCCATGACCCCGAGGCGAGCGTAGCGGCGGTAATGGCCGAGGATGCGGTGATTTTTCATCCAGACGACGAAGCCGACGAAGCTGCCTCGGCATTCGAGCGCTATGACCTGGTTTCCGCCCCGGTAGTGGATCGGAACAACAAGCTGGTGGGACGCCTGACAGTGGACGTGATGATGGATTACATCCGCGAGGAAACCGACAACGAGATGCTGTCCATGGCCGGTTTGCGCGAAGAGGAAGATTTGTTCGCCACGGTGTGGAAAAGTATCCAGAACCGCTGGACCTGGTTGGCCCTCAACCTGGTGACGGCGTTTATCGCCTCACGCGTGATCGGTGTATTCGAAGGATCGATCGAGAAGATCGTGGCACTGGCGGCACTGATGCCGATCGTTGCCGGGATCGGCGGCAATTCCGGCAACCAGACCACGACCATGATCGTCCGCGCCCTGGCGCTGGGGCAGATTCGCGGCAGCAGCATCCGCAAGCTGTTCCTCAAGGAACTCGGGGTCAGTCTGGTCAACGGGTTGATCTGGGGCGGCATCATCGGACTGGTCGCCTGGCTCCTCTACCGCAATGCGGCACTGGGCGTGGTGATGACCGGAGCGATGATCCTCAACCTCCTGCTGGCGGCGCTGATGGGCGTGCTTATTCCGATGCTGATGCACAAGCTCGGACGTGATCCAGCGGTGGGTTCCAGCGTGATGATCACCGCTGTGACCGACAGCGGCGGTTTTTTCATTTTTCTCGGCCTGGCCACGATTTTCCTGCTTTAATAAAAGGGTGCTTTATGGGTTTGCCCTAAAAAAGCTATTGAACCGCCAAGGACGCAAAGGACGCGAGGTAAGACAAAATAGGTTACTGATTACTGGGGGCTACCCAGCCGGTGGAAAGAGAGCCCATCTATCCATTCGTTTTCCCTTGCGTTCCTTTGCGTCCTTGACGGTGAACTGCCGTTTCTAGGTTTAATCGGTAAATGAAACCATGCCGTTTTCGCCTTTCTATTTCGCGTTGCTTCTGGTCGCGTTTGGCCTGCTGGCGGTTTTTGTCCAGGTCGGCGCCCTGACCCTGGCCTTCGACAAGCTCGGCCTGTCGCCCAATTCCGCCACATTGTTGCTGTTCACCTCACTGCTCGGCAGCCTGATCAACCTGCCGCTGTTCAGCGTCAAGACAGAGGGTCCACCGCCTTCTATGCCGCAACCGTTCCGCAGTCTGCTCAGATTGCCGCCGATGGAATTTACCGGCAAGACCGTGGTTGCGATCAACGTCGGCGGCTGTCTGGTGCCACTGGCTTTTTCAGTCTACCTGTTGCGGCATAACCCCCTGCTCAGTCTGTGGGCCGTGATCGGCACGGTGGCGCTGGTATCCATGGTGTGCCGCCTAGCAAGCCGCCCGGTACCGGGCGTAGGCATCGGCATTCCCATTTTTGTCGCACCACTGGTTGCGGCGATGGCCTCTCTCATCATCGACCCGGATTACAGCGCACCGCTCGCCTACATCAGCGGCACCTTGGGCGTATTGATCGGGGCCGATATTTCCCGCATTAACGACATTCGCAAAATGGGAACGCCGTTTGCCTCGATCGGCGGGGCAGGGACTTTCGACGGGATTTTCCTCACCGGCATCGTGGCTGTGCTACTGACCTGAAAAATAATTTTTCTGTGCCGGGAATAAATCGCTGGGCCAGGGTGTTTACCCAAGTGTAATCCCCCTTAAATTTATTCAACAGGAGCAAATCATGAACAAGAAAGTCCATTCATTCGCCGCCGCGGTTCTGTTTTCCCTTTCCGCCTCTAGTTTCGCCGGCCCGGCAGACGACGCCAGCGCGCACTTCAAGGCGATCGCCGCCGGCAATGTCGAGCAGATCATGCAGGGTTATTCCGACAACGCCAGCCTGCAATGGGTGGGCGGTCCGCTCGACGGCGCTTATGCCGGCAGTGACAAGATCCGTGAAACCTGGAGCAAGTTCGCCAAGGCCAACGCACCACTCGAAGTGACCGTGGCAAAGCTGGAAGAAAGCGCCAATCCCAAGGGCAGCACCGTCACTGCCAATGTCGAATTCAAGGGCAAGGCCGCAATCAAGGTACGCTACGTGCTGGTTTACCGCGAAGGCAAACTGGTGAATGAAGTGTGGCAGATTGACCCGAAACTCGCGCTGGGCTACTAAGTCTTTGTGGAAAAATTTGACCGCCTGATCGAGGAGCACATCCCCCGCCTGCGCCGCTATGCCCGGGCGCTGGCAGGAGATCGTACGCGTGCCGACGACTTGGTGCAGGACACGCTCGAACGCGCCTGGGGCAAGTTTCATTTGTGGCGGCGTGGCAGCGATCTACGCGCCTGGCTATTTTCCATCATGCACAATGTGTATGTGAATGGCATCAGGAAGAGTAGTGCTGCGCCCATGCTGTTGCCGCTGGAGGAAGATGCGCTGAATGTGCCGGTGCGCGCCGACCAGGAAGACGGGCTCCAGGTCCGGGATGTGCATGCGGCACTCGGCTGCCTGTCGCAAGATCAGCGCGAAGTCTTGCTGCTGGTCGGGCTGGAGGAAATGCGTTACGAAGAAGTGGCGAAAATACTGGATGTGCCGCTGGGAACGGTGATGTCGCGCCTGTCGCGCGGACGCGAGCGCCTGCGCCAGATCATGGCGGGCGGCGCCGTACCGGCTTTGAGGGTGGTGAAATGAGCGAGCCGATGCAGACTGTGAACGAGGACGAATTGCAGGCCTATGCCGATGATCAGCTGGATGAACCGCGTCGTGCGGAAGTAGGCGCCTGGCTGGCGAACCATCCTGCCGAGGCCGGCCGGGTAGAGGATTACCGCCGCCAGAACGAGGCCTTGCACGCCCTGTTCGATCCAGTGCTGGACGAGTCGGTGCCGCCACGCCTGCAAAGGCCGGAGCCGGCTTCCTGGCTAAGCATGCCCTTGCTGCGCCATGCTGCGGTAGTGGCGTGGCTGGCCATCGGCGGCACGCTCGGCTGGTTCCTGCATGGCACGCAGGATGTGCGTTCCGGCACCACCATGGCCTTTGTCCGTCAGGCGGCTGTGGCTCATGTGGTATACACCCCGGAAGTGCGCCACCCGGTCGAAGTGGGCGCAGAGCAGGAAGCCCACCTGGTGGCCTGGCTGTCGAAACGGCTGGGCGTTTCAGTCAAGGCGCCTCACTTGAGCGAGGCCGGCTATGAACTGGTCGGCGGCCGGCTATTGCCCGGCAGCAGCGGCCCGGCGGCGCAGTTCATGTACCAGGATGGGCGCGGCCAGCGCCTCACCCTGTACGTGCGGACGGATGGCGGCGGCAGCCGGGAAACCGCATTTCGTTATGCCCGTGAAAACAACATCGGGGTGTTTTACTGGATCGATGGGCCGCTCGGCTATGCGCTATCCGGCGACCTTGAAAAGTCCGAGCTGCTCAAGGTGGCACAAGCCGTTTACCACCAGCTTAATCCCTAACAAATCTTCACCACGATATCGTGCAGAGTATTGGCACAATGCGCCATGTTGTGAGCGGCATTGGAGAGGTGGCGATAGATTTCGCGGCGCTTGAACATGTTGATGTAGTCGTCGCCCTTGAATAATTCGGCGAGGGCGATGCGATACAGCCTTTCGACCCGCCGCTGCGCCTTGCGCGCTATATCGGCATCGTCCGCTGCCGTCAGGGGGGTGCTACCCAGCTTGCCGAATCCCGCGACTAGGGCGTCTACGCCTTCCTGCAGCAGCTTGGACTTCTCGACGATAAATGTGTCCGGCGTCACCCCAAGTACGTCCATTTCACTGACGGTGGTTTTGCAGTAGGTCACGATCCGGTCGAGGTCGGCGATCGCCCGGTAAATGTCCTCCCGGTCGATCGGGGTGGAGAAGGCTTCGTTCAGGGCATGGAGGTTGCGCATTTTGATGAGGTCGGCTTCATGCTCATCCTGCTTGATTTTTTTCCCCAGGGTTTCGTCACCGGTTTTCATGAATTCAACCAGATCATCCACCGAAAGGCTGACCATCTCGCATTGCTCAGTCAGCAACTTGAAGAAGTTGGGCGTTTTCGGAAACACGCGATTGTAGAGCGCTGAGAGGAGGGATTTGGATGGTTCGCTCATGGCTTATCCTATCGAGTTCATTGTCAGTTGCACGATGAAATAACATGCGATCGCCACTATTGCCGCACCGGGGATGGTGATCAGCCAGGTTATGGAAATCTCTTTCGCTTTCGCCCAACGCACCGCCTTGGGGCGCTCCGAGGCGCCGATCCCCATAATCGAGGTGGCGACGACATGGGTGGTGGAAACCGGCGCGCCGACCAGAGAGGCGGCGAAAATCAATCCCGCCGAGGTGAGCTGGGAATCCAGCGCATGTAGCGGCCGCACCTTGTAGATGGCGAAACCCAGGGTGCGCACGATGCGCCAGCCGCCGGACATGATGCCCAGCGTGATCGACGTGGCGCAGGCCAGCATCACCCAGAATGGCACGGCGAACTCGTGGATGAAGCCGCCCAGAAGCAGCACCAGAGTGAGGATGCCCATGCTTTTCTGCGCGTCGTTGGCGCCGTGGGAAAAAGCCAGGCCGGCGGCAGTGAGGAACTGGACGCGGCGCAAGCTGCGATTGATCGTGGGGCTCGCGCCGCGCAGCAGGAACAGCATCAGGCGGTGCAGGAAGAAACCCGCCCAGAAGCCGATCAGCGGCGACAGCACCAAGGCCAGCAGCACCTTGGTCACACCAGTAAAGTGGCCGTGCAGCAGCAGTTCCTCGAAGCCCCATGCGACATGATCGGCGCCGACGGCCACCACCACCGCGCCGGCGAGGCCGCCCACCAAGGCGTGCGAGGAAGAGGAAGGAATGCCTCGCCACCAGGTCAGCAGATTCCAGACGATGGCTCCCACCAGTCCGCACAGGATGATGGTTAGCGATACCGTGGCTTTCAGGTCGCCCAGGGTGATGAAGTTGCCGATGGTGTTGGCGACCGCCGTGCCGCCCAGCAGCGGGCCGAGGAATTCGAAAAAACCGACGATCACCACCGCCTGCACCGGGGTCATGGCGCGCGAGGCGATCACCGTGGCGACGATATTGGCGGCGTCGTGAAAGCCGTTGGTGTAATCGAACAAGAGCACTATCACCACCGCGGCGATAGCCAGAATCAGCACGACATCCATGGTTGGCGCGAAAAATTATGATGAATCTAGGCTACCATCGTTTGGCGCGGATGTGGGTGCTTTATTTAAGCCAAAAGAACTAGTCCAGCGTCTTGCGGTAGCGCTTCAGTCCTATCGCCACCACCGTTAGCAGGAACAGGCCGATCGGCCACAGGTGCGGCAGGGTTTCCATCAGGCCGTTGCCCTTCAGCAGGATGCCTCGCACCATGCGCAAAAAATGGGTCAAAGGCAGCAGGCTGCCGACGTTCTGCGCCCATTCCGGCATGCCGCGGAACGGGAACATGAAGCCGGACAGCAGCATCGACGGCAGGAAGAAAAAGAAGGTCATCTGCATCGCCTGCATCTGGTTCTTTGCCACGGTGGAAAACATCAGGCCGACCGCCAGGTTGGCGGCGATGAAGGCGAGTACCACGATATAAAGCAGCACGACGCTGCCGAGGATCGGCACGCCGAAGATCAGCCGCGCCGCCAGCAGGATCAGTGTCACCTGGATGTAGCCGACCATGATGTAGGGCACGATTTTCCCGGCCATCACCTCGAATGGTCGCACCGGCGTGGCGAGCAGGTTTTCCATGGTGCCGCGCTCGCGCTCGCGGGTCATGGCGAGGCCGGTCTGCATGATCATGGTCATGGTCAGGATTACGCCCATCAGGCCCGGCACGATGTTGTACTGGGTGATGCCTTCCGGGTTGTAGCGGCGGTGGATTTGCACGTCGAACGGCGCGGGCTTGCCTTGCAGCGGCTGTAGCGCGCCTTGCAGGTCGCGATTGAGGGCGGTCTGGGCCAGCTGGCTCAGCGCGCCCACTGCGTTGCCGACGGCGGTGGGGTCGGTGGCGTCAGCTTCGACCAGGATAGACGGGTGCTCGCCACGCACCAGCTTGCGCGCGAAATTTTCCGGGATACTCACCACGAACTGGGCGTCGCCCTCGCGATCAGCCGCTCGGCCTCGGCCTCGTTGCGCGGCTGCGCGGTCACCTTGAAATAGCCGCTGTTTTCCAGGGCGCGCACAAAGCTGCGCGAAAACTCGCTGTGGTCCGCCACCAGCACCGCCGTGGGCAGCTCTTTGGGATCGGCGTTGATGGCGAAGCCGAACAGAATCAACTGGATCATCGGGATGCCGACCATCATGGCAAAGGTCAGACGGTCGCGCCGCATCTGGATGAATTCCTTGTTGACCACGGCCAGGAAGCGGTGCCATACGAAGCGCTCAGACATTGGGTTTGGCCCCTTCCATCATCTGGATGAAGACATCCTCCAGTCCCGGCTGAATCGGTGCCCAGCGGCATCCGGGTTGTTCCCGGAAGGGCGAAATGGATTGTTCCAGCAGGTCCTTGTCGGTGCCGCTCACGTGGAGGGCGTTGCCGAAAGGCACCACCTGGCTGATTCCCGGTAGCCCGCGCAGTTGCGCGCCCAGCACGTAAACGTCAGAACATTCCACCATCCAGGTGACGATGCCGGAATTTTCCACCACCTCCGCTACCGTGCCCTGGGCCAGCAAATGGCCGTAGGCGATATAGGCGAGGCGGTGGCAACGCTCCGCCTCGTCCATGTAGTGCGTGCTCACCAGCACGGTGATGCCCTCCCCGGCAAGACGGTGAATTTCGTCCCAGAAATCCCGCCGCGCCTTGGGATCCACCCCGGCGGTGGGCTCGTCGAGAAGCAGCAGCTGCGGTTCGTGCAGCATGCAGGCGGCCAGCGCCAGCCGCTGTTTCCAGCCACCGGACAGGGTGCCCGCCAGCTGCTTCTGGCGGTCGGCCAGGCCGAGCCGTTCCAGCGACCGCTCCACCGCCTCGTTGCGGTTGTCCATGCCGTAGATGCGGGCGGTGAAATCCAGGTTCTCGCGGATGGTGAGGTCTTCGTAGAGGCTGAAACGCTGCGTCATGTAACCGACCTGGCGCTTGATCTGGCGTGTTTCGCGGATCACGTCGTAGCCCAGGCAGGTGCCGCTCCCGCCGTCAGGCGTAAGCAGGCCGCACAGCATGCGGATGGTGGTGGTCTTGCCGCTACCGTTGGGGCCGAGGAAGCCGTAGATTTCGCCGCGCCGCACCTGCAGGGCAAGATTGTTCACCGCCACCAGATCGCCAAAGCGCTTGACCAGCCCGGTGACGTCGATGGCCAGCGTGGCATTATTCATGGAGCTAAAGCCTGACGTCCATCGGCTGGCCGGGGCGAAGTTTTGCGGCATTGATCGAGGCTGGGCGCGCTTCGACCAGGAACACCAGCTTGCCGCGGTTTTCCCGGCTGTAAATTACCGGTGGGGTGTATTCGGCCTGCGGAGAGATGTAGCTGATCGCGGCGGAAATCGGCGCGGCGCAGCCGTCGCAGGACAGCGTGACGGCCTGCCCGGTTTTCAAAGCGCCGATCCGGGTTTCCGGCACGAAGAAGCGCACCTTGATGTTTTGCGGCGGCAGCAGCGACACCACCGGGCTGCCGGCGGGCACCCACTCGCCCTGGACGTAAAGCGTATCCTGCACCAGGCCGGCAACCGGCGCTGCCACGCTCTTCTGGGCGAGCGACCAGTCAGCGCGGATAAGGGTTGCGCGGGATGCCGCCACCGCCGCTTCCGCGGCGTGAATTTCATCGGCCCGCGCCGCCAGTTTGGCGGTAGCAAGCTGAGCTTCCAGCTCTTTTAGATGTTCGCGGTCGCGCTTCAGCGCAGTACGGCCGGCATCCAGTTTTTGGCTGGAAATGAACCCCGCTTTCGCGAGTTTCTCGTCGCGCGCAAAGTCATCTTCTGACAGCTTCATGGCAGCCCGCGCTTGCTCTCGCTGGGCGACGATGGCGTCCAGTTCGGCGGGGCGTTTGCCCTTCTTCAGGTTTTCCAGTTGCGCCTCGGTACGCTTCAATCCTTGTGTCGCCTCGTCGCGCGCCGCCTTTTCATTGTCCTGCTCCAGCGCGAACAGGGGCGTGCCAGCTTCGATCTGCGCGCCGCGCTGCACGTTCAGTGTCGTCAGGGACCCGGCGTAAGGTGCTGCCACGCGCACAAATTCCCCCTCGGCATAGCCTTGGTAAATCTGCGCTGATTCGTGCGAACAGCCGGCAAGCCCGGCTGCCGCGAACAGCAGTCCTAATTGCCTTAACTTGCCGTATTTACGCATAATCATTCTGCCTTCATACGAGGGTGCCGGGCACGCCTGGTTTGCCAGCGCAGCAGGCCGTTTTAGTTCCAGCCAACCTGAAGGTTACCCTTCACTGAAACGCGCTTTCGCGCGGAAGCGCTCAAGAGCGTTTTCCACTAGAGAATACACCGCCGGTACCACCACCAGAGTGAGCAGGGTCGAGGTAATCATGCCGCCGATCACCGCCACCGCCAGCGGACCGTTGGTTTCCGCGCCGGCCCCCAAGCCCAGTGCTGCCGGCAACAGCGCCAGGATCACTGTCATCGAGGTCATCAGCACGGGCCGCATCCGGATCGGACAGGCATCGGAAAGCGCTTCGTCGATGCCCTTTCCTTCTGTGCGCCGCTGGTTGGTAAGATCCACCAGCAGGATCGAGTTCTTCGCCACCAGGCCAATCAACAGCACCAGGCCGATCATCGAGTAGATGTTGAGGGTGTGGTTGAACAGCCACAAGGCCATCACCCCGCCGATAATGGCCAGCGGCTGCGCCACCATGATGATGAAGGGCTGGATGAAGGAGTTGAACTGGCTTGCCAGCACCATGTACAGCAGGACCATCGCCAGGGAAAAGGCGAAAATCATGTTCTGCATGGTCTTGCCGAATTCTTCCGCCTGACCGATCATTTTTACGGTATAGCCCATCGGCAGGATTTCCGCAGTGGCGGCTTTTACTTTGTTTACAGCATCGCCGAGCGGGATCGTCGGTGAACCGTAAAAGGTGGCGGCATATTGCAGGTCGAAGCGGCCGATCACTGCGGGTCCCAGCGTCTGCTTCACGTTCGCCACAGTGTCGAGACGCACCAGCGACCCATCGCGGGAACGCAGGTAAACCTTGTTCAGATCGGAAGGCTGCCTGAATTCGCCGTCCTTGGCCTTGACCCGGATATCGTAGCGCTGACCATCTCCCGGCATGTCATTGAATTTGGCAATGTCTACGCCGCCGGAGAGCAGGTTGAGTGCAAGCGCCACGTCCTGGGTCGTCAGCCCCGCAGAAGCAATCCGGGTGCGATCGGGATCGAGGACGAGTTGCGGCAGGTCGAGCTGCAAATCGAGGTCCATGCGTCCCAAGCCGGGATCCGCCGACAGAGTTTGCTGCAACGACTTGGCCAAGCGTCCTACTTCGTCGAGATTGGGGCCGTTGATCACGAACTGCAAGGGCTCGCCTCGCTGGCCGCCGACCATCGGATAGGGTGCGGCGAAAGCGCGTGCACCGGGGATTTGCGCCAGCTCCTTGCGAATCACGGGGATGACGTCCTGCTGCTTGATTTTCCGCTCTCCGCGCGGCGCCATGCGCACCACCACCATCCCCTGATTGACCTGTCCCGCATTGCCGAGGCCGATCAGGGCAAACTCGGTGACGATTTCCTTGTGGCTGAACAGCAGCTTCTCGACCATGCGTAAACGGCTGTCGGTGTATTCGATGCTGGAGCCGAGCGGGGTACGCAGGTTTATCAGGAAGCGGCCTTCATCCTCTTCAGGGACGAAAGTTTTGCCCACGTTGATGAAAAAATAGCTGCTCGCCACGACGGTCGCCAGGGTCAACGCAACCACCTTCCAGCGGTGGCGTAGCGCCTTGTCGAGCAAATAACGGTACAGGCTGTCCATGCCGTGAAAGAAGCGATCCAGGATGTAATACACGCGTCCGTGCTGCTTTCCCACCTTGAGGTAGCGCGAGCACAACATCGGCGTCAGGGTGAGCGATACGAACAGGGACACCAGCACGCCGAAGGTCACCACTACCGCGAAGGATTTGAAGAACTGGCCGATGATGCCACCCATAAAGATCACCGGCGCGAAAATCGACACCAGCGACAGCGTCGCCGCGATCACCGCGAACATCACTTCGTGGCTGCCGTTGACCGCAGCGGTGACCGGGTCGGCGTCGATTTCCTCGCGGTGGCGAAAGATGTTTTCCAGCACCACGATGGCATCATCGACCACCACGCCGATCAGCAGCAGCAGGGCGAGCATGGTGAGCGAATTGAGGGTGTAGCCGAAGAAGTAGATCACCGCCACCGCGCCCATCAGCGATACCGGAATGGCTGTGGCGATGATCAGTGTGGAGCGCATGCTGCGCAGGAACAGCCAGACGATCAGCGAGGCCAGCAGCGTGCCTTCGAGCAGATGTTCTTTCAGGGAATTGACGATCTCGTTGATGAAAATTGCATCGTTGGAGACGACGTTTAGTGTCATGCCCGGCGGCAGTTGCGGGATGATCTCGGTTTCCAGGCGTTTCTTGATTGCGTCGACAATCGCTACGGTGTTGGTGTTGGTGACCTTGACGATGCCCAGGCCGATAGTGGTTTTGCCCATGAAGCGCGCGAGCTGACGGTAATCGGCCAGGCCGTCCTCGACTTCGGCGATATCGCGGAGACGCACCGGTGAGCCATCGCGGTAGGCGACGATCATTTTTTCCAGGTCGTCGAGGCGGTGGAATTCCAGGTCGAGTTTGATCAGATTTTCGGTTTTCTGGCCCACCAGAAAACCGCCAGCGAGCTGGACATGCTCGTTGGCAAAGGCGGTGTTGATATCCTGAGCGGTGACCTTGAACGCGGTCATCTTCGCCGGCAACAGGTTGACCCGGATGGTGCGGTCGCGCCGACCGCCCAACCGCACCTCGCCGACGCCGTCGATGGTTTCCAGACGCTTCTTGATGACGTTGACGGCGTACTGGTTGAGTTGCTGCTGGGTGCGGTCGCCGCGCAGCGCCAGCCACATGATAGGCATGGCATTGGTCTCGACCTTGGCGACGACGGGGGGATCAGCATCCTTGGGCAAACGGCGCAAGACCTGGTTGACCTTGGCCTGCACCTCGTTGAAGGCGACATCGACTTTCTTGTCCAGGCCGAAGGTGATGTTGATCACCGATACGCCGGGCGAGGAGGTGGACTGGATGTGTTCGATGCCAGGTACGCTGTTGATCGACGTCTCGATCACGTTGGTGATGCTGGCGTCGACGATATCGGGATTGGCACCCTTCAGCGTAGTGGAGATCGAGACGACGGGAAACTCGATTTGAGGAAAGCGATCCATGCCGATGCGCTGGTAGCTGATGTAGCCGAACAGCACCAGCACCGCGGACAACATGAACGCCAGCACGTGACGTTTGACGGAAAGTTCGGGCAAGGTCATTTCTGCTCGCCTTTTTTGCCGTTCGCTTCTTTCACGCTGACCGCAGCCTTGTCTGTAAGGAAACCCGCGCCGTCAACGGCTACCGTTTCACCTGATCTTATGCCCTGTAAAATTTCCACCTGACCGTTCTGGGTGACGCCGGTGGTGACAACGTTCTGAATAGCCTTGCCATTCTCGATCACGTAGACCACCTTGCCGGCAGGTCGCAGAACCACGCTGACCTCCGGCACGATAACCGCCTCCGCATGCTCCTCGACGATGACTGCGCCGTTGACCGAAGCGCCCGGTTTCCAGCCGCCCGGGTTCTTGACTTCCACCACCGCATCGAAGGCGCGGTTGGTGCTGTCCACCATCGGCCTCACCTGTTCGATCTTGCCTGTTACGGTGGCATCCGGTGCGGTCGGCGTGGAAAGATTGACCACCTGGCCCACCTTGATGCGCTGCGCCGAGGTTTCAGGGAAAGGCAGGCGGATGCGCAGATTTTCGCTAGTGGAAAGCTGGAACACCGGCTTGCCAAGATCGATCCAGTCGCCCACCGAAACCATGCGGTTGTCGACCCGCCCATCCACCGGCGAAACGATGCGGGTGCGGGAAAGATTCTTGGCGGCACGGGTGTACTGCTCGCGCGTGGAGACATCCTGGGCTTCGTAGCCTTCCAGCAGAGAGGGCGAAATAAAACCCTTCCTGGCCAATTCGCGATAGCGTTCCGTCAGCTTGCGCTGGCTGGTTGCCTGGGCTGCCAGACGCTTCTCATCGGCGGAAAAATCGGTGGCATCGATTTCAGCCAGCAGTTGTCCCTTCTTTACCGGGTCACCGATTTCGACATGGACCTTGATAATGCGTCCCGCCACTTCGGCCCCCACCTTGGGTGCAGTTGAGCTATCCGCCTCGCCGACCGACTGCTCCAGCACCTGCATGGTGCGCGATTGCGCCTGGATGACGGTGATGATCGCTGCCGACGGGCCTTTCTTCTGCTCTTCCGGCTTTTTCGCGCACCCGGGTAGCAGCAGCGCAGTACCGAGCAAGCAGGGGATCAGGATCGAGGTGGTTGTTCGCATGTTGTTTAATCCAAAGTATCAGGGGTGGGGCAGAATTCCGTGCAGCAGGATATCGACCAGCATCCTGCTGTAACTCCCCGGGGTGTCGGTGAAGCCGACGTCAGGAAAATGGCGCAGCACCTCGCGCGACTGGAAAAAGAACACGTCCGCGCCGATCAGCAACGTGGCCAGCATGGCGGGGTCGATGCCCTTGCGCAGTTCGCCTTTCTTCTGACCGGTGCGCAGGATATTTACCAGGCTCGCGAAGTTCTGGCCGAATACCTGTTCGGCGAATTCCTTGCCGCGTTGCGGGCCGTTTTCCAGCAAGTCGCGCTGTATCAATCGGGAGATTTTTTCATCCTGCAGGATGTTGGCCAGATGCAATTGCGAGAAATCGCGCAGGCGTTCGACCAAGGTGCCGGAGCCGTTGCCGAGTTGATCGATCTGACTGCCGGATTCATTGCAGGCAGTTTTCAATACTTCAAGATAAAGCGCGTCCTTCGATTTGAAGTGATGAAAAACATTGGCCTTGCTGACGCCGGCGCGCTCCGCGATGGCATTCATCGATACCGCGTCGAAGCCGGATTCGGCAAACAGGTCCTTGGCCGAAGCCAGGATACGTTCGACCGCATCAGGGCCAGATGCAGACAAGTTGGGGGCGGGTTCTACCAGAGGCACAGCCGGTCTCACTAAGTCATGAAAACAGAAAGCAAATTAGCACTGACTGACCGGCCGGTCAATATTGCGGGGGGATATATTTTTAGAGCGGAGAAAGAATCTTGATAGGGAGAAATAAAAGCATAACGGCGGGGTTAAAACCCGCCGTTATGCTGGACCAGAGTTGACTACTTTCCCGCAGCGGCTGCAGGTGCTGCTGCAGGTTTCGCAGCAGCGGCTTTTTTAACCGGTGCTTTTTTGGCGACGGTTTTTTTAGCTGCAGGTTTAGCGGCTGGTTTTGCAGCGACCGCTTTTTTAGCCGGTGCTTTTTTAGCTGCAGTCGCTTTAGTTGGAGCTGCTTTTTTGACTGCCGCAGCAGGTTTCTTGGCAGCTACAACCGCTTTTTTAGCCGGTGCTTTTTTGGCGACGGTTTTTTTCGCTGCAGGTTTGGCGGCTGGTTTTGCAGCGACCGCTTTTTTAGCCGGTGCTTTTTTAGCTGCAGTCGCTTTAGTTGGAGCTGCTTTTTTGACTGCCGCAGCAGGTTTCTTGGCAGCTACAACCGCTTTTTTAGCCGGTGCTTTTTTGGCGACGGTTTTTTTCGCTGCAGGTTTGGCGGCTGGTTTTGCAGCGACCGCTTTTTTAGCCGGTGCTTTTTTAGCTGGTGCGGCCTTGGCTGCTGTTACAGGCTTGGCGGCAGTTTTTGCTGCGGCCACTGGTGCTGCCTTGGCTGCAGGTTTGGTTGCGGTCGCTTTGGCGGGTGCCTTGGCGGGAGACTTGGTCGCTTTCTTTATTGCCATTTGCTGACTCCTTATTGTAGAAAGTTATCTCGAGTACATTTTTATTTTGGCCCTGTTAGCAGATCCAAAATAAAGCGGCAGCACTGAACAACTGATTGCATCACCTTGTCGTTCCTCCCGTTAGGACTGCATGACCGAGAGCATGTTTCCGCCTTGCGCTCAAATTCTATTCCAATTATTTGGAAATGCACAACAGATAAAACGGCATTACGAAAAGAAAATCGTTGGAAATAGACAGGCTTACGAGAGGTTGAGCTGAATTTTTTTCGGCCGCGACACAACAATAATTAAAATGCCAATGGCCTACATCGGCCATGGGCAATGTTTATGGACCATATTTTTTCATTTGTGCGGATCTGCGCAACATGGGAAACACTCAGGGAAGCAGCCGTTCCAGCGCAAATAATTGTGAAATTTTTTCTCGATCACGAATCAAAAACGTGTTGTTTTTCTGCACCATAATTTCGGCAACGCGCGGTCGAGTGTTGTAGTTGGAGCTCATGCTCATGCCATATGCCCCTGCCGACATCACCGCCAGCAGGTCGCCTTCGGCGAGGTGCAAGTGGCGATCATGGCCAAGAAAATCGCCGCTCTCGCATACCGGCCCGACGATTTCATAGCGTTGCGCGACGCCCGTATTTTCCCTGACGGGAAGGATCGCGTGATAGGCATCGTAAAGTGCGGGGCGCATCAGATCGTTCATCGCGGCATCGACGAGAGCGAAATTTTTTGTTTCTCCATGCTTGAGATATTCCACTTTGGTGAGCAGCAAACCGGCGTTTCCAACCAATGCGCGGCCAGGCTCGAGCAGGATCTTGAAGTTACGATCAGCGAGTTTTTCCAGCAGCGTGTCTGCGTAGTCGGCCACTGGCGGCGGCGTTTCATCGCTGTAGCAAATACCCAGACCGCCACCAAGATCGAGGTGATGAATCGCTATGCCTTCTTTTTCCAGTGCATCGATCAGCAGCAGAATTTTATCGAGCGCATCGGCAAAGGGCGTAACCTCGGTGATTTGCGAGCCGATATGGCAGTCGATGCCGACCACTTCCAGGTGCGGAAGATCGCGTACCTTGCAGTAAAGTCTGACGGCATCGGTATAGGCGATACCGAATTTGTTACCCTTGAGACCGGTGGAAATATAGGGATGGGTTTTTGGATCGACATCGGGATTAACACGCAAACTGACCTGTGCTCGCTGACCCATTTCGCCGGCAACTTTATTCAGGCGTTCCAGCTCGCTTTCCGATTCGACATTGAAGCACAGGATGCCCGCTTCAAGCGCCTGGCGCATTTCATCCGCAGTTTTTCCGACGCCGGAAAAAACCACTTTTTTTGCATCTCCGCCCGCCGCCAGAACACGCGCCAACTCACCGCCTGAAACGATGTCGAATCCTGCGCCTAACCGCGCGAAAAGATTCAGAATAGCGAGGCTGGAATTAGCCTTTACCGCATAGCAAATCAGATGATCGCGCTCGGCAAAAGCCGAGTCGAAACTCTGATAGGCTGCTGTTAATGCGGCATGGGAATAGACATAACAGGGCGTGCCGAATTCTTCCGCAATGCGGGAAAGAGGAACGGATTCGACGCACAATTCAGCATCATGGCGAGAGAAGAATTTCATGGCTTTTTCTCCTCGGCGGCAGGTTGCGGTGCTACCGGAGTCTGGGCGACAGGCGCCTGATCAGGTGCGGGCAAATAGAGCGGACCTTTGTGGCCGCAACCCTGGAGCAAAAGGACAAGCAGAACTGGTAAAAAAACGTAGCGCATATTATTCTCGGTAATCTGTAAGTTTGCGCATCATCTTATCACAAGGAAATATCGAAATGACCGAGAGCGAATTCAACAAACTGGCTGACGAAACATTGGCCAGAATCGAACAGTCACTGGATGACTCCGACACGGACATCGACTACGAAATGAACGGCGGCGTACTTGAACTGAGCTTCGAGAATGGCAGCAAGATCATCGTCAATCGGCAGACGGCGGCAAGGGAAATTTGGGTGGCTGCGAAATCGGGGGGGTATCATTTTTTGTGGACGGATGGAGCATGGCATGACACGAGAGATGGGTTGGAATTGTTTGCGGCGTTGGGGAAGTATGCTAGTGAGCAGGCGGGGGCGGTGGTGAGGTTTTGATCGGTGCGCAAGGAGCCGTTTCATGCGGCGCAAATGGCTGGCTTGTTGCGTTCGCACCTAGCTTTGCAAGACTAGGCCCCGCGCTTTCATGTTGGCAATCCGGTCGATATCGAGGGTTGGTTGGTTCGCCAGTTCGACCAAATCTGGGCACAGGATTGCCGTAATTATTCTGTCCTTTTTCTTTTTTGTCCAAATGTGAAAAGCGTAATCGATAATTTCCCCATCCATATTGCCAATCCATTAGTACTGTGTTGAAAAACTCAAAAATTCAAACTCCCTGAATTTCAGGCCGAAAGCAGATTTGATTGAAAAGCCCATTCAAATTGCGTGAATGAGCCTGTTGGCACGTCCTTGGTTGCGCTGGAAAGTAATTTAAGTAGCCCCCGTATTTGCGGCTACTTCACGCCACAGATGGCGCTAGAATTTTTCTGTCTCAGTCAAAAACAGAGTTTTTCAACACCTCGATGAGACACTTAAGGAAACATTCAAAGTATGAATTAAGTGGCGCTCAGCTTCACAAAGCTGATTGCCTCGTGGAAAAATAGCGCTCAAACTCCTTTGCTGGCATCGGTCGTGCAAAGTGGTAACCCTGTACCTCGTCGCAATGTAGCAGACGTAGCATTTCTGTCTGGCTTTCTGTCTCGACACCTTCGGCAATGGTCTTCAGGTTAAGACTCTTGGCCATCTGAATGATGGTGCGAACGATGACTGCATCATTCGGGTCATCGGCCATGTCACGAATAAAGGACTTGTCAATTTTTAGCTTGTCTACGGCGAAGCGTTTCAAGTAGGAAAGGCTGGAATAGCCGGTACCGAAGTCATCGATTGACAGTTTCACACCGAGCGATTTCAATCGTTGTACCGTGTCCAGCACTTTCTCAGTGTCATGGATTAGAATTGATTCGGTCAATTCGAGTTCAAGTAAAGTTGGGTCTAAGCCCGATGCAGAAAGTGCCTGGATTACGCTTTTCTCCAGATCGCCGCGTTTGAATTGCACCGATGACAGATTCACGGCAATCGCTAACTCAGGCAGCCCCGCCTTGCACCACGTAACCGCCTGCATGCATGCTTCAAGCAGTACCCATTCGCCAATCGGAACAATTAATCCACTGTCCTCGGCGATGGGGATAAAACGGCCCGGAGGCACCATGCCGAACTCAGGGTGGTTCCAGCGGATCAGGGCTTCAGCACCGATGACAGTATTGCTGCTCAGATCGATCTGCGACTGGTAGTGCAGAACGAATTCCTCACGCTCCAATCCCTTGCGCAGATTGTTGCGTATTTGCAGATGCTCCACGGCGTCGACGTTCATTTTCTCGGCGAAGAAATGGTAGGTGTTGCGCCCGGCTTCCTTGGACTGGTACATTGCAGTATCAGCCTTCTTGAGCAGGGTGTCGTAGTCCTTGCCGTCGTCTGGATAGACGGCAATGCCCATCGACAATGAAGTGAAAAGTTCATTACCCTCGATAGAGAAAATTTCCGTCAGTCGCGCCAGAAATTTTTCTGCGACATGGGTAATAGCGTCCAGATCAGACACCCCGCCGAGCACGATCAGGAACTCGTCGCCACCTTGCCGACTGAGAGTATCCGTGTCGCGCAAGCATTCCTTGAGTCGTGTGGCTACCGCCTTGAGTAAAGCGTCGCCAACCGCGTGGCCCAACGAATCATTAATGATCTTGAAGTCATCGAGGTCGAGAAAAACAAGTGCGACTTTGGTATGTTCACGATCCGCAAAAGACACTGCCAGCTCAAAATGGTCTTCGGCTAATAAACGATTCGGCAGGCCAGTCAAGGAATCATGGTAGGCCAGAAATTCGACCCGTTCCTGGGCCGCTTTGCGATCGGTGATGTCCTGCGCTGTGCTAATGACATATCTGCGTCCATCCGGTAATTTCCCAACAGGCGCTGCACTGAAATTCCAGATGCGCGAACTGCCATCCTTGCAAGTGATGGCAAATTCTCCTTGGTCAACTTTATGTTCGAGACCATAAAGAGGTTTGATTCTTTGCTGCACTTGTTGGGCATTATTCCCGTACGCCTTCATCGTCCATTCTTTTGTGGTAGGGATATCTGAGCGTGAATAGCCAGTCACCTCGGCCCACACTTTGTTGACTTCCAGAATCTCCCCATCTTCGGCATGAATCATCATGGGCACGGGGGCTTCAGTAACCACGCGGCGGAAGCGCTCTTCACTTTCTTCAAGCGCCTGCTGGGCATGCATGGATTCAGTAAGATCCGTGGTGAGATGCATCAAGGCATGCTGTCCTCTGCTATGCAGTGAGCAGAAGGTGATTCCAAGCCGAACATTCTTGCCGAAACCGGTTGTGAGTGTAACCACCTTAGATAGGGGTTCATCGCTCGTGAGCGATTGCAGTGCCAAATTGTAGATGCCGGAGCGTTTCCATGACTCGATGTGATGGAAGTTCTGGGAAGCAACCTGGGCCTGGGTAGCGCCAATATGACGGGCTATGGATGGATTGGCTATTATGCAGTCGCCTTGTTCGTCGTAAATACAGATACCCACTGGGGAAGTTTCGATGATCTTCTGATTGAGTTCCTTCTCAATATCAAGCCTTTGGTTAGCGGCCTGTAGATGTTTCAGAGTAGTTTGAAGCTCCGCTTCCACTTTCTTACGATCAGTGATGTCGCGAACGGACGCCTGCAATACGCGCTTTCCCTCATAAGTGAAGGCAGAAAGGAGAACCTCTGCGGGGAAATCCTCGCCATTTTTGCGGCGATGGATCCATTCAAAACGGTTTGATCCTTGTTTGTGAGCCACCATGATGCGTTCATTCGCGGCAGCAACAGAATCTTGCCCATCTGGTTGCAAGGGTGGAGAAAGATCGGAGGGATGACAAGAAATAAACTCTGCCTTGTTCGTCAGCCCAAATATTTCCAGGGTGCGCTGATTGCAGTCAAAAAATCCCTTCTCCGTCAGCAGCATGATTGCGTCGTTAGAGACTTCATAAGAGAAAAGTGATTTCATTTTTATATCCTGCCGTGAACCCAATGAAATATCAAGGCTTCTTTGGCAGGCACAAGGCTGGCAAACGGCGAACGTCTCCTTAATGGCAAATTTCGCATATCTACTCCGAATCGAAAAATCCCCCATTCAAGTAACACGGGGAGCAAACAACTACGGAAGGAAAGATACGAAGGGTGCGCTACGCGCGGATGCTTAGATGCCAGGGGCTGCCCGGCAGCAGGTAACTATATTTTGCTTGCCAAAAATACAAGTAACCAAACAAATGGGCACCCCGCCGGTGTGGCGGGGGATTTAGGTCTTGTGGGCGAGTGCTCGCCCTGCTGCCCCCGGCACCTAAACCAACAGCGCGAAGCGTAACCAAACCCCTAAACCGAACCCCATGCCGCCCGAAATTCCTCCACAAACTCCACCACCTTAGACTCAGGCAAACAGTTAATCCCAGCCGCTGCCTTGCGACCACCTCCAGTGTCGAAACGCCGGCACAGCTCGTCCGCTCCAGTCGGCGCGGAAAGCGGGGCGCGCACGCTGACGGTGTAACCGTTTGAACGCCGGGTCAAAATCGCATGGGCGCGGTTTGGCCAAGACTGCGCGAGACGATTGCTGAACGAACCGCTGACGCGGCGACTCCAGGGTGCGTCGGGCAGGATGTATAGCGCGCAGGCTTCCGTCGCCATTTCCGGCTGGAGCTCCCCGGCTTTAGCCATATCTTCAGCATAGCCTTGTCGCAGTTGTTGAAACGCGGGCGCCTCGGCGATGAAGGAGAAAGGATCGGTGTGGCAATGCAGCAAGCGATACAACTCATCGGGTGGGAAATGGAGATCGGCCAGGGTTTCCCCGTAGCCGTTGTAATTGAGGCATTCGCCCAGGCTCTGCAATGCGTCGAGCTGGTCGGCGCTTAAATGCAGGGGCTCGGCAGCGCGTCGCGCGGCTTCGTGGAGGTTGTCGCCGAATGCGCCGACCACTGCCCAGATGCGATACCGGCCGTGCAGGAAACGGTCGACCAGCAGGCTGGTGCAGATGCCGGGAGCACGGTCGATATGGGCATCGAAGTCCCGATGGGCGGGAATATCGCCGGGAAAATGATGGTCGAAATAAACCACACGGGCGCCTAGCTCCAGCAAGGCCAGCAGCGCCTCCCGGTTCTTGTCCAGGGAGACATCCAGCACGGTGATCTTGTCACCCGGCTTCGCCACGACCCGCTCAAGTAAGGTAATATCCCTCTTCACCCCGGTAATGAGCTGGCTGTCCCTGGGATAAGCCAGTCGCAACTGGTGCAGGGCGCAAATGCCGTCGGCGTCGCCATTGAATACGTCGTAATGAGTCATATTTTTTAGATCTCAATCAGGTCGGCGACTATGCTAGCACAGAAATACAAAGCCCCCAGCGCCAGTCCCATTCTGGCAGCAGCCTATGCCTTGCTGATCGTTTACGGCAGCCTGTACCCTTTTAGCGACTGGCTCCCGGTCCCGGCCGAGGACATGCTGGCCTTCCTGACGGCACCCTGGCCGCGCTACATCATCCGCTCTGACATTATCATCAACATCCTGATCTACCTGCCGATGGGCCTGCTTGTCGCACGTGCGTTGCGTTACCGGCTGCGTCCGGGCGCTGCAGTGATCGCCGCCACCGCGCTGTGCCTGCTGCTAAGCCTTACCATGGAAAGCCTTCAGACCCTGCTGCCGGACAGGGTTGCATCCCGCCTCGACCTGCTGCTCAACGGGCTGGGCGGGCTGGGTGGAGCGCTTCTTGCACGGTTGACCGTCAATCCGCCGGGGCCGCTGCGCAGGCTGGCCGCGCTGCGCCGCGAATGGTTCCTGCCCGGACGCGCCATGGACCTGGGTTTGGTCGCCATCTGCTTATGGGCGCTTTCACAGCTCACCCCGTTGCTGCTTTCGCTGGATACCGACAACCTGCGCAAAGGGCTGCTGCCGCTGTGGACTCCCGGCTTTCCCTCGCTCTTCAACTGGCCGCAGATGGCTGCCTATGCCTGCACCATTACCGGCTTGGGTTTGTTTGGCACGATACTCGCCCGCCCCGAAAAGAACTCGGCACTGCCATTCATCGGCTTTGTCAGCGCCATACTGCTGGTGAAAATTCTGGTGATGGGCCGCTATCTTGCGCTGGAAACGGCGCTTGGCGCCGCCATGGGAATGGTCCTGGCGATTGTTCTGCGCCCTGCCCCCAAGCCATTCAGGTTTTCCGCAGGCGGCCTGGCCTTGCTGGCCGGATTCGCTCTCGTCGAACTGGAACCGGCGACCAGCGTGATCTTCAAGCCCCTCCAGCCGTTCAACTGGATTCCCTTTCATGGCCAGATGCACAACCTCTCCGGTTTCAGCGAGATCCTTTCGCTGTTCTGGCCGTTCCTTGCCCTGGGATGCCTTGGCGCTTTCGCCACCCGACCCAATCGGCGCAGGAGGATGGCTTTTAGCGGCGGCTTGCTGGTGCTGGCCCTGATGTTCGTGCTGGAGTGGCAGCAGCAGACCATCCCGGGACAACACGCCGACATCACGGACATTTTGCTGGCACTGGCCGGCTGGTCGCTGCCTTGGTGGTGGCGCATCCACACCCCACGAGGAGAATCGCATGGACAGCCTGGCCGAGCTTAAAAACAAGCTTCGCAACTTCGCCCGGGAACGCGACTGGGAGCAGTTTCACTCGCCGAAAAATCTGGCAATGGCGATGATCGTGGAAGCGGCGGAACTGGTGGAGCACTTCCAGTGGCTCACCGCCGAGCAAAGCCAAACGCTCGACGCTTCCAAGCTGGAGGAAGTGCGCCAGGAAATCGGCGACGTGCTGATCTACCTGACGCGCATCGCCGATCAGTTGGGCATCGACCCGGTTGCCGCAGCGCATGACAAGATGGTGATCAATGCCGAAAAATACCCGGCTGAACTTGCCCGCGGCAGCGCTGCCAAATTTAAACCGTAGGATGGGTATTGCTGCGCTCAACCCATCCTACATACTTAGCAGTTAAGATTGTTTTTTTACAGGAACGATAACTTATGAGCTACTACGAAAAACATGTTTTCTTCTGTACCAACGTGCGTGAGGACGGTGGGCAGTGCTGCAGCCAGCATGGCGCGCAGGAAATGCGCGATTACGCCAAGAGCCGGATCAAGAAGCTCGACCTCAACGGCGAGGGCAAGATCCGCATCAACAGCGCCGGCTGTCTCGACCGCTGCGACGAAGGCCCGGTGCTGGTGGTCTATCCTGAAGCGGTCTGGTACACCTATGTGGACCAGGAAGACATCGACGAGATCGTCGACCAGCATCTGGTCAACGGCAAGATCGTCGAGCGCCTGAAAATCTGAGCGCCTGGCGCAAAGCCTCTGTCACCCAGCCCCGCACGTCACGCCAGTTGCGGCTCCCGTTAGAAACGTGCTTCTGGTTGATTTCCAGCTCGATGCCGATGTATGCCTCGGCCGGAAAACGGCGGCGCAGGTAGGCAGTGAAGCCGTCGGACTTGCCAGTGTAGGGGTAATTGCGGCGTACTTTAAGATGCGGCGCCAGCACCTTGAGTTGCGCCTGCCAGCGACGGCACAGATCAAGCTCTCCGGGTCGCGCCGGGTCGTAGAGCAGGCCGATATCGGCATTGCGCACCGCGCCGTCGAGTTCCGGAGTGAAGCTGTGGGAGGCGACGTGGATCACCCGGCTGCCGTGTGCAACCGCTGCGCCGATGTCCGCCTCGACCTTGTTCCGGTGAGGCCGGTAATACCCTTCCAGCATCTCGCTGCGAACCGTGGCGGGGGCACCCCGCGTGGCCTCGGAATACAGTCTCGGATGGCCGATGGAACGGTTGAGGTCGACAAGCAGACGGCTGGTGGTGGAGACGAACAGGGACGCGGCCAATGCCCTGGCCAGCTCTCTGGCCAAGGCAAGCGCACCGGCGTCGTAGCCGCGGTGAGTTTGCAGCAACGCCTCGAAACCCGCAAACAGATGGCGGTAGCGGTGCGGAATGCGGTTGCCGCCATGCTCGCAGGTAATCAAAAAGTGGTCTGTTTTTTTAGCCATGGCATATCAGCACACGAACATCCGCCCCGCTTCCAGGCAGTCGCACAGCTCCCGGTAAACCGCATCCAGGCGCGTCTTCGAGCAATCCGAGCCCACTGCCCGCAGGATACGGCGGGCGAGCGGTCCGCGTTCCAGCACCATGCGTAGCGGCTCGATCCAGTGCGCGGAACCGTCCGGCGACGCCGCTGCGATGAGGTGGCGCCAGAGTTCGCCGGCCTGGCATTGTCGCCCGGGGAAGCCCAATAATCGTAAATACCCGGCATCGCCGATCACCGCCTGCTCGGCGTCGCGGATGCAGGCGTGCAGGATCTCCACCAGGGCGTCCGTGCCGATTGCCTGCTGCATGGAGAACGACGACCATTTGTCATCGTAGATCGCCCGAACAACGGCAGTGACGGCGGCGGCGATGGCGAGGTCGGCCTGCGGGCATTCCTGCAGGTCGATCACGCGGATCTCGATGGCATTGCGGTCGAAGCGCGGAATTGCGCCGCGGACGTTGAGCCATTCGTGCTGCAGAATGCCCTCAGGGTCGAAGGGCGCAATGTCCCGGTACATGGGCGCCAGGATGGTTGCCTGGTACTCTGCCCGGCTGGTGACCATATCCGGGATCACCCGCGCAATGGTCGACCAGATTTTTGCCTGATTTGTGCGGTAGGTCTCCATGCGAAAATCCATGAAGCCAGTCGGCCTGCCTCCGGCGATGGGCGAACTCGCTGCCAAGGCCGGGATGATCGGTAGTACCAGCCGGATGGCGGCATGCAGGCGGGCGAACTCGGCGTCATCGGCAAAGGGCAGGTTGAGATGCATGCTCTGCAGGTTGGCCCAGCCGTGCGCCTTGCAACCGAAGATGCGGTCGTAGGTCTGGTAGATGAGCGCATTATCATGGGGCCACAACCGCGTTTCGGTGCGGGGATCCATCCACGGATGCGTGGCGACAGGCATAAGCCGCGCGCCAAGGGGTTCGAGCAGCCGGTTGATGTATCGAACCTCGGCCTGAAAAGCGGCGGGAAGGGATTCGAGAGCAGGGTCGGGGATCGCGTTCTTGAGTTCGACGAGATGCAGCACCAGCTCGTTGGACCAGCAGAACCTCCCCCGCTTCACTTCCGCCACGCGGGCTCCGGCTGCCCGGCGCAGCAGTTCGTCGGCGACAGGCATGACCGACAGCGTCTCCCGATCCACGATCATGTACTCGAGCTCGATACCGTAGCCGGTGAAGGCATGAAGCAATGGTGGGATGCTCATCGTGAAGCGCCCCGCTTGCGCGCTTCGATGCGCTTCAGGAACACGCCCATCACTTCGCGGTAGAGCGCGTCCTTGAGCACGCCATCTTCGTTGCCGGCATCCACGTTGGGATTGTCGTTGATTTCGATAACACAGCAACGGCCGCCGATCTGCTTGATGTCCACGCCATAGAATCCGTCGCCGATCAGGTTGGCCGCCTTGAGCCCCAACTTCACCACCCGATCCGGCGCTTCGCCGATGGACAGCGCCACCGTTGCCCCCTCGACAAAATCCTGCTTCCGGTCGCCATGCTTGATGATCTGCCAGTGACCGGGAGCCATGAAGTACTTTGCCACGAATAGCGGCCGCCGGTCGAGGATGCCGACACGCCAGTCGAACTCGGTGGGCAAGTACTCCTGGGCAACGATCAGCTCCGATTTATCCAGCAGGGCGTTCACTTTTGCATGCAGCTCTTCCGCCGACTCCACCTTCACCACCCCGAGGGAGAACGAGCTGTCCGGCTGCTTGAGCACGCAGGGCAGCGCAAGGGTGGGGATGATCCGGTCCACGTTGTCGCGGTGCACCAGCAGGGTTTTGGGTGCCGGGATACGGTGCCGGGCCAGAATCTCGGCGAGATAGACCTTGTTGTTGCACTTCAGGATTGAGTCCGGATCGTCGATCACCACCAACCCCTCGGCGGCAGCCCGCCGCGAGAAGCGGTAGGTGTAGTGATTGACGAAGGTGGTGTCGCGGATGAACAGGGCGTCGAACTCGGTCAGTCTGCCAAAGTCCGCCTTGGTGATGAACTCCACGTGCATGCCCAAGGCCTGCGCCGCCTTCTCGAACTTCTGCAGCGCCCGGACATTGGACGCCGGCTCGGGATTGTCTGGGTCGTGCAGGATGGCAAGGTCGTATCGCGGCGCAATACGCTTGCGCGGCCGCCGCCTGCGGCCCATGAAGTATTCCGTAGTGGCCTGGATCGCGAATTCCTGGTGCTGGGGCGGGATGTCGCTGGCGGCAATCGGTCGCACGCAGCGGATGCGCCAATGACGGCCTCTACGCTCGAACTCGGCGCGCAGCAGAGGGGCCTGCAGCAGGTTGAACAGTTGCCGGCTCAGCGTGTCGTGGCGGCTCGCCACGTTGCGGCCGAAATAGATGCTGAGTTCGAAGGCGTCCGACTTGATCGGCGCCAGCGATTTCTGTATCAGTTCGTCCAGACCTTCGGTGAGCAGCCGCACCATGTTCCGGGATTGCAGGTCCTCGATGGTGTTGGCGCGCGGCAGCGGCTTGTGGCCGCGCGCCTCGGCGAGCAGCGAGACGTAATAGCCGAGGCTCTGGTAGCGGTAGGATTTGCACAGGTTAAACACCCGGGCGTAGCGGTCGCCGCCATAGGCCGGATCAGTCAGGTAGGCCCGCGCCGGCACCACGGTCACGCCGGGAACGTCGAGCGGCCAGTCGCGCGGGTTGTTGACCACGATCAGGATGCTCACGGTGCACCCCCGCGCTGTCGCGAACTGGGCGGATGAATCACCAGCAGGTTCGCATCGTGGGTCACGATGCCCAGCAGCACGGCGCCGAGCACACGGTCGATGTTAATCCAGTACTCGTGCGACGGGCCGTAGGGATGGCGCGCATAGGGATCGACCACCAATACGGTGCGCTTTGCCCGGTCATAGCCCGCAATCACGACGAAGTGCCCGGCTGGCAGGCCGCGCACGTCGTCCGGCTCGTCGTCCGGCCCGTATTCCCTGGCAGCGCGATACAGATAGGTCGAGCTCAAGCCCGTGATGATGGGCAGATTGCGGCGCAGCAGGCCGCGTATCAGGGGGCGGGAAAGGTCGGTCAGGCGCAACCGCCCGCCCAGGCTGAGAAACTCCAGGTAGCCCTCGGTGACATGCTGCAGCCTGGCATCCTGCTTTACCTCCCGCTGCCGCTGCAGGCGCTCGGCGATGGCCACCCCCGGCACGAACCAAGTGGGGTCGAACACCGTCAGGTTGTAGGTGTAAATGGTGGCCTGATAGCCCTGGCGCAGCGCATCGCAAGCCAGAAATATTGCGAAGGTACCGCCGAGCTCCATCTTGCGGGTGCGGGCGATCACCTCCGCAAGCTGCGCGTCCTCGCCCCAGTAGCGGTATACGGCATGCAGGCAAGTGGGGCCGCAGGTAGTCTCGTCCGGCTGCGGCAGCATCTTGACCGGCAAGCGTAGCGTGATCGGATGCATGAAAGCAGGCCTCGCCCAAAGAATAATTAACTGTTTTCAGTATAGGTTATGCTGCTGCCTGGGCTTGAAACCGGCTGCCGGCAACGATCCGCTTCGGCCAGATGCCGAATCTCTGATTGCCAGAAGCGGCCATACAGGCTGGCGGTCGGAATTTAATCAGCCAAGGTCTAATGTTTCGGCTAAAGTTCCAACTTGCGGCATTGATCCTTTAGCTACCGTATTTGGCGACTCCAACACTCGGGGAAAATGATGAACTCATGAATGAAAAAATTCGCCGCATCAGCAACCAGATAGCCGAACTCGAAAACGAATTGCGGGCAGAAATTCATGCGCAGGAGAGCCGCCTGCTATATCAAATCAAAGGGAAGCGCATCGAATTCGAGCACTCCATCAGGCCTGCCTGTTCGGCATCACCCTGTGCCTGAATTCTCGTTACGGTACCGCGTAAATCCGGGGGTGGATCAATCCTCCAGCGCGCGCACCTTCACCGTCTTTCCTTTTACCTTGCCTGCCGACAATTTGCGCACGGCCACACTGGCGATGTTGCGGGCGACGGCAACATAGGTGGATAGATCGGTCACCGTGATCTTGCCGACTTGCTCGCGCGTGAATCCCGCTTCGCCGGTGAGTGCGCCCAGCACGTCGCCGGGGCGGATCTTCTCCTTGCGCCCGCCGAGAATCTGCAGCGTCACCATCGGCGGCACCAGCGGCGAGTCATTTCCGTTTTGCAGTTCGCCAAGCTCATGCCACTCCGGTTCGCTGCCCATTATCTGTGCGATGGCGGCGACACGGCGCTGATCGGCAGGGCTGCACAGGCTCAGCGCCCAACCGTCCTGATCGGCGCGGCCGGTGCGGCCGATGCGATGGATGTGGATTTCCGGGTCGGGCGTGACATCGACATTGATGACCGCTTCGAGTTGCGCGATATCCAGGCCGCGCGCCGCCAGATCGGTGGCCACCAGCACCGAGCAGCTGCGATTGGCGAACTGGATCAGCACCTGATCGCGTTCGCGTTGTTCCAGATCACCATGCAAGGCCAGCGCATGTATGCCCTGCGCATGCAGCACCTCCAGCAAGTCGCGGCATTGCTGCCTGGTGTTGCAGAAGGCCAGCGTGCTGACCGGGCGGTAGTGCTTGAGCAAGAGGCCGACGGCCTGCAAACGCTCCTCGGGTTTCACCTCGTAGAAGCGCTGACGTATCTTGCTGTCATCATGCTGTTCCAGCAGCTTCACTTCCTGAGGTTTGCGCAGGAACTGGCGCGCCAGTCGTGCGATGCCATCGGGATAGGTCGCGGAGAACAGCAAGGTCTGGCGCTCTGCCGGGCATCTTGTCGCCACGTATGCGATGTCGTCGTAAAAACCCATGTCCAGCATGCGATCGGCTTCGTCGAGCACCAGGGTGTTGAGCGCATCCAGATTCAGGCTGCCGCGCCCGAGGTGATCGATGATGCGGCCTGGCGTGCCGACGACGATGTGCGCACCGTGCTCCAGACTGTTTATCTGCGGACGCATGGGCGTGCCGCCGCACAGGGCAACGACCTTGATGTTGTCTGCGAATCGCGCCAGGCGGCGGATCTCCTGCGTGACCTGATCGGCCAGCTCACGCGTCGGGCACAGTACCATGGCTTGCACTGCAAAGCGGCGCGGGTTCAGCCGGGTGAGCAGGGCCAGCGCGAAGGCGGCGGTCTTGCCGCTACCGGTCTTCGCTTGCGCGATCAGGTCGTGCCCGGCGAGCGCAATCGGCAGGCTGGCCGCCTGTATGGGTGTCATCGTCAGGTATTCGAGTTGCTGCAATGTCGAAAGTATGCCGGGCGGCAGCGGCAAGTCGTTGAAAGAGTGACTGGCAGCACTTGCTGAGGACGGGGAGGGGGACGGGGTAAGATTGGTCATGCGCAATTATCCCCGTCTGCGGCACAGTGTGCTTGAAAAAAAATCACAATCGCCCCGGATAATGGATTCCGGCTATTGCCGGAATGACGATCCAATCGAGATCTGCGCATACAGTAGCTGCAAGACGGAAGGGGCGCAGGACTTGTTCAGTCCTTCCCTAAGCAATACGCCACCCCGTATAATTGGCCTCCTTCCGGCAACTTGCTCATCTTCCATCCGTGACCTCGCAGCACTTTTTCATCGACGGCCCTGCCGGCCAACTCGAAGCGACCGTCGCCATGCCCAGCGATGAATGCCGCGGCATCGCGCTGATCGCCCATCCCCATCCGCTTCATGGAGGCACCATGGACAACAAGGTGGTGACCACCCTAGCCAAGACTTTCAGCCGCCTCGGGCTGGCTGCGTTTCGCCTCAATTTCCGCGGCGTCGGGCAAAGCGCGGGGGAGTTCGATCACGGCATCGGCGAAACCGAGGACATGCTGGCGCTGGCCGGTCATGCCCGGCGTGAACTGGGCAATCTGTCCATCATGCTGGCCGGATTTTCCTTTGGTGGCTATGTCCAGACCCGGATGCTGGAACGGCTTGAAGTACAACGGCTGGTGCTGGTCGCACCGGCGGTGAAGCGCTTCGAAGTCGGCGCTGTACCGGCTGATACCCTGGTGATCCATGGCGAACGGGACGAAGTCGTGCCACTGGCCGACGTGCTCGACTGGGCGCGGCCGCAGAATCTGCCGCTTACCGTGGTGCCGGGCGCGGGGCATTTTTTCCACGGGCAGCTCAACCTGCTCGCCAGGATCGTGAACAACGCATGCCTCCGCCTCCTTTAATTGATATCATGAATTTTCACTTCCTCGTGTCGGCGTCCAGCGACAATCACGGATGGTCGCACCTTCCTTCGGAAAGCACCGCTCCCTGCTCATGCCGCTGCTGAACATCCAGAACCTGCGCAAGTCCTATGGCCCGCTCGAAGTGGTGGCCGGGATCGACCTCGCCGTGAACAAGGGCGAATGCTTCGGCCTGATCGGGCCGAACGGGGCGGGCAAAACCACCACTCTGCGCCTGGCGCTGGGGCTGACCGCGCCGGATGGCGGCACAATTTCCATGCTCGGCCTGCCAGTTCCCGACCAAGCGCGCGAGGCGAGGATGCGGGTGGGAGTAGTGCCGCAAATGGACAACCTCGATCCCGACTTCACGGTGCGCGAAAATCTGCTCGCCTATGGCCGCTATTTCGGCCTGAAGGATGCCGAGACTGCCGTGCGCATCCCGGCCCTGCTCGAATTCGCCGGCCTGGAGCACCGCGCCGACGCACGCATCGACGCCCTCTCCGGCGGCATGAAGCGGCGGCTTACCCTGGCGCGGGCACTGGTCAACGACCCCGATCTGATCTTTCTGGACGAGCCGACCACCGGTCTCGACCCCCAGGCGCGGCACATGATGTGGCAGGGCTTGCGGCGGCTGCTCAACCAGGGTAAGACCATACTCCTCACCACCCATTTCATGGAAGAGGCGGAGCGCCTGTGCGACCGGATCGCGATCATGGATCATGGCAAAATCATTGCCACGGGCAGCCCGCACGAATTGATCGGAAACCACATTGAACCTCAGGTGGTGGAAGTCTATGGTGAAGGAGTGGCCGACTGGACGGCGGCGCACAGCAGCGCTTATTGCGAACGGGTTGAAAAGGTAGGCGAAACCGTGTTCTGCTACACCCGCAACAGCGAGGCGCTGGTACAGCAATTGTGCAACCGGACCGATCTGCGCTATCTGAACCGCCCGGCCAGCCTGGAAGATGTCTTTCTCAAGCTGACCGGGCGCGACTTGCGTGATTAACTCTTAAACAGCGAATAAGGAGAAAAAGTCATGAGCGTTTTACGGGAATTCAAGGAATTTGCGGTCAAGGGCAACGTCGTGGACCTCGCTATCGGCATCATCATCGGCGCGGCATTCGGCAAGATCGTCACGTCCTTCGTCAATGATATCCTGATGCCGCCGATCGGCAAGCTGCTGGGCGGTTTCGACTTCAGCAACCTGTTCATCAATCTTTCCGACAAATCGGTGACTACCCTGGCGGAGGCCAAGGCCGCCGGGATCGCGACGATCAATTACGGCCTGTTCCTCAACACCCTGATTGATTTCACCATCGTCGCAGCCGCCGTTTTCATTCTGGTGCGCCAGATCAACCGTCTCAAAAAGGAACCCGTGGCAGAGGCGGCCGCACCGACGACCAAGGAGTGCCCTTATTGCCTTAACACCATTCCGCTCAATTCCACCCGTTGCGGCCACTGCACCTCGGAACTGAAATGAAGAAGCCGCTGCCATGACCGGATACTGGGCGCTGCCCACCCTGAGCCTGCGCTTCATCCCGGTATGGCGGCGCAACTTCCTGGTATGGCGCAAGCTCGCCATCCCCTCCATCCTCGGCAATCTGGCCGACCCGGCGTTTTACATGCTGGGTCTGGGTTACGGGCTGGGCGGCCTGCTGCCCGAAGTGGGTGGCGTGCCTTACCTGACCTTCCTCGCCGCCGGCACAGTGTGCTACAGCACCATGAACAGCGCCACCTTCGAGGTGCTCTACTCGGGGTTCTCGCGGATGCATGTGCAGAAAACCTGGGAGGCCATCCTCAACGCCCCGCTGACCCTGGACGACGTGCTGCTCGCCGAACTGCTCTGGGCCACCAGCAAGAGCCTGCTCTCCGGCCTCGCCATCCTGGTCATCGTCTGGGCGCTGGGCCTGGCGGATTTCGGCCAGACCCTGTGGCTGATCCCGCTGATCATCGTGATTGGCTTCTGCTTTGCCGGCATGGGGCTGGTCATGAACGCGCTTTCGCCCAACTATGATTTTTTCATGTATTACTTCACCCTGGTGATCACGCCGATGGTGCTGTTATGTGGCGTGTTCTACCCGGTCGACCAGTTGCCGACGTGGCTGCAAGCAATATCAGCCTGGCTCCCTCTGACCCATGCCATCGCACTGGCTCGCCCTCTGGTGCAGGGCGGCGCACCGCAGCAAGTGCTCGCTCATGTTGTGGCGCTGCTCGCCTATGGCGGCGTCGGTTTTTATATTGCGCTGGTACTGACCCGGCGCAGACTACTGAAATAACTTATGACCACTACCCAAGAATTTTTCGCCCCCTGCCCGCGCGGCCTGGAAGGCCCACTGGCTGCTGAGTTGGAAAAACTAGGCGCAGCCAGTATTGAACCCACCGACGGCGGCGTCGGCTTTGCCGGCGACCTGGCGCTATGCTATCGCGTCAACCTGTGGAGCCGGGTCGCCAGCCGCGTCCTGTGGCGGCTGGCAGAACAGTCCTACCGCAGCGAGGAAGACATTTACCGCGCCGCGCTGGCCCTGCCTTGGCCGAGCCATTTCAACGTCGAACAAACTTTTCGCGTCAAGGTCAGCGCGATCAAATGCCCCCTCCGCAGCCTGGATTTCGTCACCCTGAGAATCAAGGACGCCATCTGCGACAAGTTCCGCACCTCGGGCGGCGAACGCCCGAGTATCGACACCGCCGCGCCAGACATGCGGATATATGCTTTTCTCACTGCGGACCGGGTATCGCTTTACCTGGACACATCGGGCGAACCGCTGTTCAAGCGCGGCTACCGCAAGGAGCAGGGAGAAGCGCCGCTGCGCGAAAACCTGGCAGCGGGAATTCTGCATCTCGCCGGCTGGCAGCCGGGGATGCCGCTGCTCGACCCGATGTGCGGCAGCGGCACCTTCCTCATCGAAGCTGCCCAGATGGCGCTCAATATCGCGCCCGGATCGGAACGCTGGTTCGCTTTCGAGCACATGAAAAATTTCGATGCCGCCACCTGGGACAAAATCTACCAGGAAGCCACCATAGCGGAACTGCCGAAAACGCCATTGCCGATCTACGGCAGCGACGTTTCCAGCACCGTACTGATGGCGGCGCGCGCCAACCTGGCGACCGCCGGGCTGGAAGAAGTGGTGACCTTGAAGCAGATCAACCTGCTCGACGTTACGCCGCCCGCGCCGACTGGAGTACTGGTCACCAACCCGCCCTACGCCATACGCATCGGCGAACAGGAAGAAATGGCACAGCTTTATCCCAGGATCGGCGACCTGCTCAAACAGAAATTCGGCGGCTGGCGTGCCTGCTTCCTCAGCGCGGACATGCGCCTGGCCAAACTGATCCGGCTTTCCGTGTCTCGGCGCATACCGCTCTACAACGGCGCACTGGATTGCCGCCTGTTCGTGTACGACATGGTGGCCGGTTCCAACCGGAAAGAGAAAAAATCGGATGGAGCAGTCCCCAATTCCGTGCCACAATAGTCAAAACCACTCCAGAAGAAAGGCACTCCATGTTAACTCCACCTCCCAAACTGACCCCCGACCTCGTTGCTGAGCTGAACTTCCTCGCCCACTACGACCTCGACACCATGCAGGAAGGCATCAAGGTACACAAAGACGCCGAGCCCGCAGTAATCGCAGCAGTGCAGCGGCTGCACGACAAGAAACTGGTGACGCTGGCGGACGGCGGCTACCTCACCGCGCTCGGGCGCGAAGTGGCGGAAGCTCTGCAGTCAACGCTGACCATCCTGGCCGCAAAATAAGCCGATTGCCCCACGGATAAGCGACTCGATCTGGCAAATCGGAGGGCCGAAGGGCGGTAATGACAATGATCAAACACATCGTCATGTGGCGGTTGCGGGAAGGGGCTGGAGACAAGGCCGCCAACGCGCAGGAACTGAAGCGGCAACTGGAAAGCCTTAATGGCCGGATTCCCGGCCTGCTCAAGCTGGAAGTCGGCATCGATTTCAGCCAGGAAAGCGAGTCCTCCGACGTGGTGCTGTACTCTGAATTCGAGAGCAATGCCGCACTGCAGTCCTACCAGGTGCACCCTGCGCACAACGAGGTCGCCCCCTTCGTGAAGTCGGTTCGCGGTGAGCGCCGCGTCGTCGATTACGAAGCCTGAACCGACTTATTCACCCACTCAAGGAACACTAATGACTCCCCGCAATACCGGCAGAAAAATCGCTTTCGGCTTCGCCGTCTTCTCCTTCGTCAGCATGGTCGTGAGCCTTGTGGTCCTGGTCTACTTCATGGTCACGCGAGGCAGCGGCGACGTCGCCACCGCAAGCATGTTCGCCACCACCCTGTTCTTCTTCAGCTGCGGCATCGTGCTCTACCTGATGAGCAAGCCGCCGCGCTACAAACTGGAGCCGTGGGACAGCGTTGACCCGACCGAATAAGCACACTCCTGCCATGACCGCACTCTGGGTCCTGGTTTATTTAGCTACCCTGATCTGGTCGGGCATCCACCCCAAGGACACCCTCACCTGGCTGCTCGAAGTCATGCCGGCACTGACCGCCTTCGTGCTGCTGGCGGCCACGCGCCGCCGTTTCCCCTTCACGCCCCTGGCCTATTTCCTGATCCTGATACACTGCCTGATCCTGATGGTCGGCGGGCATTACACTTATGCCGAAGTGCCCCTGTTCGACTCGCTCAAGGATTATTTCGGCTGGCAGCGCAACAATTACGACAAGCTTGGCCACCTCGCTCAGGGCTTCGTCCCGGCCATCGTGGCACGGGAAATCCTTCTCCGCAATGCTGTAGTCGCATCGGGGAAATGGCTGTTCTTCATTGTCGTCTGCATCTGCCTGGCGATCAGTGCGTTTTACGAACTGATCGAGTGGTGGGTGGCGCTGGCCTCTGACCAAGCCGCTGAAGCTTTCCTCGGTACCCAGGGCTACGTCTGGGACACCCAGTCGGATATGGCTTATGCGCTGATCGGCGCCATCGCCGCGCAGGCTTTGCTGGGCAGGATGCATGACCGGCAAATTAGGAAGACTTCTGAAAACTAGATTTTTTCGGCGATGAGCGTGGCAAACACCTTCTCGGTGTTTTCCGGTGCGGAGAAGGCCTGATAATTCAATGCCAGCACGTGCCAGCCCGCAAAGCACTGTTCAAGCTCATCACGGCCAAACAAATAATAATGCCCGAGCTGGAACATGCCGAGAAAAGTTGTGCCCTCGATCAGGACGTTGATCACGGCACGGCCGCCGGGTTTGACGTGCTGCTGAATTTCTTCGAGCAAGGCCAGCGCCCGCGCCCGGTCAAAGAACATCAGCAGCCCGATCGCCACGATGGAATCGAACTGCCCGTCGATCTGGTAATTCTTCAAATCGGCCTGCACACCCCGGAGCGCCAGCTTTTCCTCTGCCGCCACCTGCTGAATACGCGCAATGGCCGTAGGGCTGGCATCAACAGCCACCACCGACGCGCCGCGACGCGCAGCCTCAACCACCAGATTGCCCAAGCCACAGCCCAAATCCAGCACGCTGCCCGTCAAATACGGCAATGCCACCTCTTCGAACGGGTTGAGGGCAAAGCTCTGCTCGCGGACCTGCTTCTGAAACTGATTATCGAAAAACGAGATGGAATGGTTAGCGTCCATGCCGGATCTTTCCTAACCACGTTTTTTCATGGCCCCTGTCACTGAAAAAACTCATGAAACGTAACTCAAGTTTTTTCATTTCTCACACCTCATCCGCAAACAGTCTATACAAGAAACCAACATAAAATCACCAATCTATTCAGGCGTGGTTTTTAAAAAAAGGGCCGGAATTGTTTTATAGGTTGCGGTTAAGATTGTAGCCTGAGTTCGTCGGCAGGGGGAGTGGAGAACTGGCCGCCCAAGGCTGATTCCGATGCCAACTGCGCGCCCCATCAGGCACGCAGCACCTTCCAGGCGGCAATCAATGCCCGTGCCGCCCGGTCGATATCGGCTGGCGTAGTGTAGATTCCAACTGACAGGCGCACCGCGCCAATAGCCCGTGTGGCGCTAACTTTCATCGCCCCCAGCACGCCGCTCACGGCATGGTCTCCGGAATGACAGGCGGAGCCGGTGGAGGCAGCCAAGTCTTGCGCAACAGCTTCCAGCAGCTCGTGGCCGCTCACGCCGGGAAATGAAACATTCAGGGTATTGGGCAGACGCTCTTCAACGTGGCCATTCAGGGCAAGATGGGGAATTTCTGCGTGCAGTTGCGCATGCAGCTGGTCGCGCAACTTTTTTAAATGGGCTTGGACCTTGGGTAACCGCTTGCGAGAAAGTTTTGCCGCAGCGCCCAGGCCGACGATGAAGGGCACATTTTCGGTTCCCGGCCGCAGTCCTTGCTCATGGTTGGCCCCCACCTGCAACGGGATCAGCGGCGTACCCATGCGGACATAGAGCGCTCCCACGCCTTTGGGGGCATAGAATTTGTGCCCGGCCAGCGTCAGCAGGTCAACACCGAGTTTTTGTGCAATGACCTGTATCTTGCCAGCGGACTGGGCGGCATCGGTATGCAGCAAAATGCCTTTCGGCCGCGTTATCTGCGCGATCTCCGCGATGGGCTGGATGGTGCCCACTTCATTGTTGGCGTGCATGATGGAAACCAAGGCTGTGTCAGGCCTTATGGCCCGCTCCACCGCAATTGGAGCGACCCGTCCGTTTCTGTCCACCGGCAGGATCGTCACCTCCCAGCCCTCTTCGCGCAGCTTGAGGAAGGGCTGCATCACCGAGGGATGCTCGATGGCGCTGGTAATGAGATGTCTTTTCGTTCCGGCGAGCGCCCGCGCAGTACCCTGGATAGCCAGATTGTTAGCCTCGGTGGCGCAACCGGTGAAGGCGATTTCCTCCGGCCTGGCGCCGATCAGGGCCGCCACCCCCACTCTTGCCTGCTCCACCGCTTCATTCGCCCTCTGTCCGTAAATGTGGCTTGAAGACGGATTGCCGAAGTGTTCGCGCAGGTAAGGCTCGATGGCGTCAGCCACCTCCGGCGCTACCGGGGTGGTGGCATTGTAGTCGAGATAGACCGGATCGTTCATACGGGCAACCGCTCCAGTTCGACTATCTGGCCGGACGGCCGCGTCAGGATTCGCCCCACTATCCTGCCGAGTCGGTAAATACGCAGTTCCCCCGGCTCGAAAGCGATCCAATTTCCATCTCCAGGCAAAGGCTCGGTAGCGATCATGGCGCTGTCGGCACAGGTGCCGCCCTGGGTATCCGATCCTCTCTGTTCCAGATAGTGGAGCCTGTCATGGCCGTATGCGATCAGATGCTCTCCGTCCGACATGAGAAAATTGAACTTGCCGTGCGATGCGATCAGTTCACTGATCATCGCCACGATGGGGAACGAGAAGTTTGCATTCGCGGCAGGGGAGGCCAGGATGTTCTGGGAGATATGGCTCAGGAGGTGACAAAAGGCATATTCCGAATCGGTTTCTCCTGCAGGTTGACAGACCGAACCGTTATTTGCGCGCTCCATCTCCACGATATCGGGTACCAGCCCATTGTGGGCAAACACCCATTCTTTTCCGCAACACACCCGCTTGAACGGATGCGTATTGTCCATGGTGTTGACGGGCGGAAACCGGGCTTTGCGCACATGAGCGACGATCAGGTTCGAGAGCGTGGTTTCGCACAAACGCGCGAACGGCACGCTCTCGTGTGCCGGCAGAGGCTCCTTGGCAAGACGAAAAACACCACTCTCCCACCAGGCGAGTCCCCATCCGTCGGGATTGTCCGCCACCAGTCCGCCACGCAGACGGAAATCACCGAGGGCTCCCTTGGCTGTCACGGGGCAGCTGGCAGACATCCCGAAAAGCTCGCACATCGTCAGTAAGCTCCGTTAAGCATGGATGTTTTTTCAGAAACTCATCCGAGCGCCTGCTCCAGGTCGGCGATCAGGTCGGCAGCGTCTTCCAGGCCGATGGAGAGCCGAATCATGGTATCAGAAATGCCGCGTCGCACTCGTTCTTCAGTCGCCAAGCCATGGTGGGTGGTGGTCACCGGCATGGTGACGAGGCTTTCCACTCCACCCAGGCTGGGCGCGATGGCGAACAGCTTGAGCTTGTCCACCGCCCACACCGCATCCTCATAAGCGCCTTTGACCGCTATCGTCAGCATGCCCCCGAAGCCCTGCATCTGGGACCTGGCCACGACATGGCCGGGGAAATCGGGCAGACCGGGGTAAAGCACCCGCGCCACCTTGGGATGGCGCGACATGGCTTTGGCCACAGCTTGCGCCGTGGCGTTCTGCCGCTCCACCCGCACGACCAGGGTGCGCAGGCTGCGAGCCAGAAGCGATGCGGTTTCAGGCGCGGGCATCTGACCCAGGTTCTTGCGCCAGCCCCATACCGAGGCTAAAAGGTGTTTTGATCCCATCAGGGCGCCGGCGGTAATATCGCTATGGCCGCCGAGATACTTGGTGGCGCTGTGAACGACGAAGTCTGCGCCCAGAGCAAGCGGGCTCTGATTCACCGGTGAGGCGAAGGTGTTATCCACCGCCACCAGGGCGCCATACTCGTGGGCAATAGCGCTGATTTTCCGGATATCCAGCACCTCCAGGGTGGGATTGGTGGGCGTTTCGAAAAACACCAGGCCTGCGCCCGCTTCCAGATAGGTCTTCAACCCGTCCAGCTCGCTGCCGAGGAGGAAATAAGTGGGGATGCCGAGTTCCGGCAGCTGGCTGGAAAGAAACTCCATGGTGCCGCCGTAGGCGTCGCCGATGCAGACCACGCCCTTGCGGCCATGAGCAAAGAATAACGAGGCTTCCGCAGCCATGCCGGAAGAAAATACCCAAGCGGCTTCCGCCCCCTCCAGAGCGGCCAGCTTTTCCTCCAGGCTGAAGAGGGTTGGGTTGAGGCCGTAGCGGGTATACAGGCTGCCCGCCTTGCGCCCCTCCACCACGTCGAGCAGGTCGGCGGTGGAATCGAACTTGAACGTGGTGGTCGTGTAGATCGGCGTATGCGGCGAGCCGTGGGCATCCTTGATTTCCCCGGCATGGATGCAGCGGGTGGAAAGACCCTCGTTTTTGTCGTTACATTCAACCCCCTCGAGAAAGCGTTCCTGAATGGCTTCCAGCCGCGCGGCCAAGTCCGGTACGGCACTCAAATCCAGCCCGGCGCTCGCCAGCCCGGCGCAGATATCTTCCGGTGACAGGATCACGCCATCAGAAGGTTGCAGCGCCACCCCCTTCACCAGCAGCGCGGGAAAGCCCTCGCCATGCGCGTCGCGGCGGTCAGTATGAACGACGCGCCGGTCCAGGCCAAGGCTGGATGATAGCTCTTTGGCATAAAGTGCGTAAAGCGTGCAGCGCCCACCGGGCGGATGTTGGGAATGGACCTTGATCGGTTGCGGCATGATTCTTCCTTATTGTCGGAATTGAAAAAGGGTTCAGTCGGTGCGTAGCCTGAATGAAGCGTAGCGTAATCCGGGAGTGCCCGGCAGGGCGCAATAGAGCATGCAATCCCTCCACCGACCCATCCCGCTACTCGGCGGGATGCCCCGGATTACGGCCTTTGGCCTTCATCCAGGCTACACCGCTTGTGCCAGCTACCAGTTTTAATTGCCCCCCTTTTTACACCACGCTCTTGAGCAGAATGTAACTCGCCACGAACACCAGGAATATGCCGAAGCTGCGCTTCAGCGTCGCCTGCGAGAATCGGTGTGCAATGCGTGTGCCAACAAAGCTGCCGGCCACCGTCACCGTGGTGAACAAAGCCATGGTCGTCCAGTCCACCGGCACCGCCCCAACATAACCGGCGAAACCGGAGTAGGACTTGGCGGCGACGATGACGAGCGAGGTGCCTATTGCGAGCTTCATCGGGATGCCGGACAGCAGCACCAGCGCCGGTACAATCAGGAATCCGCCGCCCACGCCCACCAGTCCGGTCAGCACGCCGACACCGACGCCGTGCGCGGCGATATGCCCCATGTGCGCTGAAATGACCTCATCTTCCGACAAGGGTGGCCCGCCTGCTGTGGCCAACTGACTTACCGGCTGCTTTTTGCTTTGCAACATCTTCCAGGCAGCGGCATACATCACCAAAGCGAACAAAGTGAGCTGCACCTGCACCGGCGTGTAAACCCCGAGACGGGCGCCGCCGTAGGTGCCGATCACGCCAAAAAAGCCGAACATCGCCGCCACCTTGAGATCGACATTCCCGCGTCGCCAGTTGTCCCAGCCCGAAACAGTGGCAGTAACCGCCACGATGCCCATGCTCATGGCGATGGCCGATTTGGCTTCCACGTTGAGCAGATACATTAGCGCCGGCATGGCGATGATGGAACCGCCGCTGCCGAACAAACCCAACACGATGCCGGTGATGGCTCCGGCGAATATGGCAATAATAATCATGGTGCTGTTCCTTACTAATATTGACTGACAAATATCAATTGAATAAGGCGTAAAAAAAAGGGGCTAGAATACCAGCACCTTGTCTGCCCACTCCGTCCACTCTGCGAGATGCTCCAGCGTGGAATGCTCGGCGCCCTGGATCATCTCCTCATCCTTTAACCCGCGTGCTTCCATGCATACTCCGCACACTCCGATTTGTCCGCCACGCTTCAAAATGCTCTGGGCGAAAAACTCGATGTTGTAATAGCCTTGCGGCACTTTCTGCCCCGCCTTGGCGCATAGTGCAGCGTCGCCCAGCAAGAACAGGCGAATTTCATTGCCATCGTGCTTGGATAAGGCTCGCGCCAGACGGAAACCGTTGTAGCTGCGCTCGGTGCCATAGGGTGGGTCATTGAGTATGAAAAGAGTTTTCATCATTTTCTCCTTGCCAGTAAATTAGGCTGGATTAAGACGCGGATGTGTTTCTTCCCCCCAAATCTGTACGACCAGACCGGAGAGGAGCATGGAGACTGCGACGAACCAGAAGGCCTCCTCGATGGCACCGCTAAAGCTCGCCACGATCCCGAGCGCCAAGGCCCCAATGCCATAGCCAAGATCGCGCCAGAAGCGGTAGATGCCGATGGCCGAGCCACGCCAGTTGGGATGAGCGATGTCAGATACAGCTGCGGAAAGATTGGGGTACAACAGCGCCATGCCGAAACCGGAAACGCCTGCCGATAAAGACCACCAGGCGACGCCTTGGCCCAGGAGCATCAACGCCACCCCCGCACCACAAACCCACATACCCCACACGATCGGCTTCTGCCTGCCAATGTGGTCGGATAGTTTGCCGGTGAAGAACTGGGAGCCGCCCCAGACGAAGCCGTACACGCCGATCACCCAACCAATGCTGGCTAAAGACAATCCGTGGCGATACAGAAAAACCGGGTAAAACACCCAGACCAGGGCATCCACGAATTTCTCCACCAGTCCTGCCTGGCTGATTGACGCCATGCGCTTGTCACGCCACGACATGAGGGAGAACACCTCCCAAGTGGTGGGTTTGTCGGAGATGTTGGTGGGATAACGCGGTTTTGGTCCGGTGGACTGCCCTGCGGCGTGTTTGGCACCTTCTGCCTTGGCCCAGGATAAGGTGTCTTTTACCCACAGGATGGTGAGCAGCGCGGCCAGAACAATCACCGCGACGCCAAATATCAGCAGCCCGTGGCGTGGCCCGTAGGCAGTCGCCATGTAACCGGTAATGATGCCTGCGACCGCCAGACCCACGTAACCGGAGAATTCATTCAGTCCAATCACAAAGCCTCTTTGATCGGGCCGGGTGATGTCCAGCTTGGCGGTCTGTGTCATGGACCAGGTCAGGCCCTGGTTAACACCCAGCAGCACGGTTGCGGCGACTATCCAGTTCCAACTGGGCGCGTAAAGAATCATGAACGGGATGGGCAATGCCGCTGCCCAGCCCAACAGCAGTACCTTCTGCCGCCCGATGCGCTCAGACAGGCGGCCGGCCACGAAATTAAGCGTTCCCTTGACGAAGCCAAAAGCCACCACGAAGGTGGTCAGCAGCATGAAAGAACCCTTGGGCACGCCGAATTCGGTCTCGCCCAAGGCAGGCACTACGGTGCGCATCATGCCGATGGTCATCCCGACCAGAAATACCTGTAACAACTGGTGGGAAAATTGCGCAAAGTTCTCGCGAATACCATGGCGGTACTCCTGGTATTCATTGCGCAAAGTATGGCTCATGCGGTCACCTCATTGATCTCTGTGCCAATTTTTTCACTGCCGCGTCGGTGGCTGGCGGCATTCACGGGCGGTCGCATCCCCGCTATGCGGGGCCCCGGCTTCCTGTTCATGCCGCCCCCAGATTGACAGCCACGATGCGTTCCATTTCCGCCGGGCGGGGAGGGATGTCGGACAGGATGTAATTGACGAACTCGTCCCTGTTGGTCATCTTCAGGCCAGGATTGAAGCGCTTTTCAAAACCGACCGTGGAGGATGGCTTGCCGGAAATACCCACACCGCAAGCGCTGCCTGAGGTATGGCCGGGAAAAATCTCCACTTCGTCAGGAAGGGACATCAGCTTCGCGTGCAGGCTATCAAATAGCTGCTCCGCCCATTCCTTGCCCTTGCCCGCCAGATCGGGACGCCCGATGCTGCCCACAAACAGGGTGTCGCCCGTGAGAACGAACCAGGGATCGGCACTGCGGCGCTTGTCGGTGACCGTCAGGCACATGCTGTCAGGAGTATGGCCAGGGGTGTGCAGCACTTTCACCGCGACGTTGCCCACTTCGATGGTCTCGCCATCGGAAAGCGCATGGAAGGGGAACTGCACCCGTCCCTGGTTGGCTTCATGCAGGCAGTATTGGGCGCCCAGCTTCTCTGCCAGCACTCGCCCGCCCGAGTAGTGATCGGCATGAACGTGGGTGTCAAAGACATGAGTAATCTTGACGTTCTGCCTGGTGGCCTCTTCAATGAACCAATCCTCGTCACCCGCAACCGGGTCTATGGCAACCGAAACACCACATGATCCGCAGCCGAGTAGATAAGACAGGGTGGCTTCCTTGGCTAAACGTTGTCTGAAAAACATTTCGTCTCCTCCTTGAATTATGGTTAATAATATAATCAAATGAATGTTTGAATATATTATTCAGCCTTAACCTAAAGTCGTCAAGCTAATTTTCTGGAGAGCTCAACGACCTGGAGATCAATGCTTATTGGAGGTGCTTTGTAAAAGTGGTCACCTCAGAATTCGGAAAATAAAGCACGCTAAGACAACTCTGATCGCACAACGAATGGCGGTCATTTTCTTCTTGCTGTATTATCCTATCCCCTAGGATAGGATAATACGACATGACAACACACACCTCACACCCCGACATCGTTAAGCGGCTCAAGCGAGCCGAAGGCCACCTAAAAAGCATCATCGTCATGCTGGAAGAGGGGCGCGGTTGCTTGGACATCGCCCAACAGCTACAGGCTGTAGAAAGTGCTGTCGGCAACGCCAAGAAAACTTTGGTACATGACCATATCGACCATTGCCTTGAACATGCAGTGCGGGATGGTACGCAGAGCGCAGACGACACCATCCGCGAGTTCAAAGAAATCACAAAATATCTATAAAGCTGCCTTATGACTGAATTTTCTACCCTGCTACAGCAGGGCGCATCCAACGCCTGGCTGTTCATCCCAAGCGCGATCCTGCTAGGTGCGCTGCACGGTCTCGAACCCGGCCACTCCAAGACCATGATGGCCGCCTTCATCATTGCCATTCGTGGCACGCTGACGCAAGCCGTTCTGTTGGGACTTTCGGCGACGCTTTCCCATACCGCCGTGGTGTGGGCCATCGCGCTAGGCGGGATGTACTTCGGCCAGCGGTGGAGTGCGGAAACCAGCGAACCTTACTTGCAAGTCGCATCCGCCGTGCTGATCGTCGGCACGGCTATTTGGATAATCTGGCGGACGTGGCGTCAGCAGAGCGCCTGCTTTCATGATCACAATAATGACCACGATCACCACCACGATGAAACCAAACATATCGACACCGGTCACGGCGTGGTGCGCCTAGACGTATTCGAGGACGGTGTGCCGCCACGTTTCCGGTTGTTCCTCGAAAGCAAACACGGCCACGTCTGGACAGTCGATCAGGTGAAAATCGAGACGGAGCGGTCGAACGGCAGCCGCCAGTCGTTCACCTTTGTGCAACGCGATGGCTTCGTAGAGTCAGAGCAAGAGATTCCAGAGCCGCACGAGTTCGTCGCACGTCTGCGTTTGGGCCATGAGAACCACAGCCACGACTATGACGTGGAGTTTGTCGAACACGACCACCATCACCACGCCATCAAGGACTATGAAGGGCTGGATGTGTCAGCTCCTGGCTACCAAGACCCTCACGAACTGGCCCACGCAAACGACATCCGCCACCGTTTCGCCAATCGAGAAGTGACGACCGGGCAGATTGTCATGTTCGGACTGACTGGCGGGCTAATTCCTTGTCCTGCCTCCATCACCGTGCTACTCCTATGTCTGCAATTGAAGAAGATAGCACTGGGAGCAACGCTGGTTCTGAGCTTCAGTATCGGCCTGGCATTGACGATGGTGGCATCGGGCGTACTAGCCGCCTTGAGCGTAAAGCACGTTTCCAAACGCTGGAGCGGCTTCGGCGAATTCGCCCGTAAAGCGCCATACTTCTCCGGTGCCCTGATTTTGCTGGTGGGTTTCTATGTTGGCTACCAGGGCCTGCATGGGCTGATGTAACAGCCAATCGTGCCAACGGCAGGAGTACATTGGAATAAGACTCCTTAGCGTACAATTTTTTTCAGTTTCGTGACCCCATCATCTGTCCGGATGGGCAGCGGCCATGCCGTGCGCAGACGAAATTCGTTGAGTGTCCTCTAAAGTCGTCAAGCTAATTTTTAGGGTGGCTCGACGACCTGGAGATCGATGCTTATTTGGAGGGACTTTTAAGAGGGGATTAGCGGTCGACAGGAAGGTGATCGACCTTCCATTCAGGGAAACCGTCTTCCAGTCGGCGGGCACGATAGCCGTGCTGGCGCAACTGTTCAACTGCATCGAAGGCCAGCATGCAATAGGGGCCACGGCAGTAGGCAACAATCTCCTGGTCATGAGGCAATTTGCTTAACCGTTCTGGCAGGGACTCAAGAGGGATATTGACCGCCCCTTCGATATGACCAGCATCGTATTCAGCGGTGGGACGAACATCAATCACCATCGCCTCCCCGGAGCGCACCAATCCCAGAAGCTCATCACGACGGACGGGGGTCAGATTGTCCCGGCTCTCAAAGTTTTCGCGGACAATGCGCTCCACTTCAGCCAAGTGTTGTTCAGCCACATTACGGATACCCGTTAACAGTGAAAGCACCTTTTCGTCGGTCAAACTGTAGATAACCTGGGTACCCTCCTTGCGCGACTGGACCAGTCCACCTCCACGAAGGATTTGTAGGTGATGGGAGGTGTTGGCGACCGACATGCCGCTGGCTTGCGCCAACCCGTCCACGCCACGCTCGCCTTGTGCAAGGGCCTCCAGCAATTCAAGCCGATTGGCGCTGGCAAGTGCTTTCGCGACGAGGGCGAAGTTCTCGAAGAGTTTCTTTTTGGGAGTAACAGCGGCCATTGAGATGATTTATAAATTCAAATATAGCTTTGATTATATCTCAGGATTAAGTGATATCTTCATACCCACCTCTTTCGCTTGCTGGTCGGCATGATAGCTGGATCTCACCATCGGCCCGCAGGCAGCATTGGTGAAACCCATCTCTGCGGCAGCTGCTGCGAACCTGTCGAACTGTGCCGGCTCGACGAAGCGCACCACCGGCAAGTGATGTCGGGTCGGCTGCAAATATTGGCCGACGGTCAGCATCTCCACACCGTGAGCGCGCAGATCGCGCATCACTTCCAGAATTTCTTCATCAGTTTCGCCTATCCCCACCATCAGGCCGGACTTGGTGGGTATGTGCGGGTAGCGCTGCCTGAATTCCTGCAGCAGCTTCAATGAATGAGCATAGTCGGCGCCGGGGCGGGCCTGCTTGTACAGGCGCGGCACGGTTTCCAGGTTGTGGTTGAGGACGTCGGGCAAGTCGGCCGCCAGCGCATCCAGCGCGACTTCCAGCCGGCCACGGAAATCCGGCACCAGGGTTTCGATGCGGGTATGTGGGGACTGCTCGCGGGTGGCGCGGATGCAGGCGGCAAAGTGGCCAGCTCCGCCATCGCGCAGGTCGTCGCGGTCGACGCTGGTGATCACCACGTAATTCAGGCCCATCACCGCGACCGAGCTGCCGATCTGCGCCGGCTCATCAACATCGGGCGGCAGCGGTGTGCCATGAGCGACATCGCAGAACGGGCAACGGCGCGTACACAAGTCGCCCAGAATCATGAAGGTGGCGGTGCCGTGGCTGAAGCATTCGCCGATGTTGGGGCAGGAGGCTTCCTCGCACACCGTGTGCAGGTTGCGGCTGCGCAGGATTTGTTTGATCTCCTGGTATTTGGCCGAGGTTGGCGCTTGGGCGCGGATCCAGCTCGGCTTGCGCAACGGCTCGGAAGGGATGATCTTGATCGGGATGCGCGCGGTTTTCGCTGCGCCTGTTTGTCTGTTTTCAGCCATTTTTATTCCTATAAACTCGCCACAGTGATTACTGAGACGATAAATTCTTGCGCAAATGTTCCACCAGCTTCTCGCCAAGGATCTCAATACCGTCCTGAATCCCGACATTACGGGTCTGGGTCACCGCCAGCCCTTCGTAGCCGCAGGGGTTGATCGCCGCGTACGGGGACAGATCCATATCCACGTTCAGGCACAGGCCGTGGTAACAGCAGCCATTCTTGATGCGCAACCCAAGCGCGGCGATCTTGGCATTGCCGACATAGACTCCCGGCGCCTTGTCGCGCCGCTCGGCCCTGATGCCATATCCTGCCAGCAGGTCGATCACCGCCTGCTCCATGCGCCGCACCAGTTCCTTGACGCCGATGTTGCGCCGCCTCAAATCCAGCAACAGGTAAACGACGATCTGTCCTGGCCCATGGTAGGTGATCTGGCCGCCGCGGTCGATCTTCACAACCGGGATATCAGTGGCGCGCAGCAGGTGCTCCGACTTCCCCGCCAATCCCAAAGTATAGACCGGCGGATGCTCAAGCAGCCACATCTCGTCTGGCGTATCCGGTCCGCGCGTGGCGGTGAAATCCTGCATCGCTTTCCAGATCGGCAGGTATTCGACCAGACCCAAATTTCTGCCGAGGAGTAACGCCATGCCCTTCGCTTTTTCCGCCTGACCCCTCACCCCTCACTCCTCCCGGCCTTAAAGCGCCATCGACACCATCGGGTGGCCGCTGATCTCGCGATACAGTTCGTCGAGCTGGGACTGCGAAACAGCGGTAATGGTGCAGGTTAGGGAAACATACTTGCCGCTACTGCTCGCCTTCATTTCCACACTCGCGGCGACGAAATCCGGCGCGTGGCGCAGCACGATTTCCAGCATGGCATCGGCGAAACCCTCTCTCGCTTCGCCCATGATCTTGATCGGGAAGGCGCAGGGGAATTCGAGCAGAGTGGTGCGCTCTTCCATCTCAACTTTCCTTGCGCATCACGGTGTTCTTGTAATCCTGATAAAGTCGGTACATCTGCCGGAATTGTGGACCCGGCTTGCCATCCGCGACAGGCTTGCCGTCCAGGTGGGTGATCGCCAGCACTTCCTTGGTTGAGGAGGTGAGCCACAGCTCCTGCGCCGTCCTCACTTCATGCTCGCTAATGCGCCGCACCTCGGTTTTGAGGGATGCGGCAGCAGCGAGTTCCAGGATCACGTCGTAGGTGATGCCGGGCAGCATCAGGTTGTCTTTCGGCGGAGCCAGCAGGACATCATCGCGCACCACGAAGATGTTGCTGGCGGCGCCCTCGGTAAGGAAGCCGTCGCGCAGCAGCAGGGTTTCGGCAGCACCTGCATCCACCGCCAGCTGGCGCAACAATACGTTGGGCAACAAGGCTATTGCCTTGATGTCGCAACGCAGCCAGCGATTGTCCGCCGCGCTCACCACGGCAACGCCGCTTTCCACAAGTTCCGGCGTCGAAGTTACCAGCGGATTGCTCATCATGAAAACCGTCGGCGCCACGCCCAGCGGGAAAGCGTGGTCACGCCTGGCGACGCCGCGGGTGAGATGCAGGTAGAGCGACTGGTCTTGTTCCTCGTTGAGCTCGACCAGCTCGCCGATCAGGCGCTCCCATTCATCCTCGCTATGCGGGTTGGCCAAACGGATGCCGTCCAGGCTGTGCTGCAGTCGTTTCAGATGCTCGCGCAGGCGGAACGGACGGCGCGAGTAGACCGGGATCACCTCGTAGACGCCGTCACCGAAAATGAAGCCACGGTCGAGCACCGGCACGCAGGCTTCTTCGATGGGCATGAACCGGCCGTTGAGGAAAATCATTTGAACCACAGCTTCACGCCATCCCAGCCGCGCTTGAAGAAGTTCGCCCTGGCCACGGCCTCCAGCGCCACCAGCGGGTATTCCGCATAGGGTTTGTCATCCAGCATCAAGCGGATAGTGCCGACCTCCTGCCCCGCCGCTAGCGGCGCCAGCAAAGGCTGTTTGCTGACCAGCGAGGCCTTGAGATGCGCGTATTGGCCCTTAGGCAACGAGACATAGAAATCCTGGGCAACGCCGGCCTTGAGGGTATTTTCGCCACCCTTCCACACCGGCAGGGTGGCAACGACTTGGCCCTTCTGGTACAGATGGTGGGTGTCGAAATTCTGGAAACCGTAATTCAGCAGTTTCTGGCTCTCGCTGGCGCGCATGCTTTCCGATGTCGTGCCCAGCACGACCGAAAGCAGCCGCCGCGAATCGCGCTTGGCCGAGGCGATCAGGCAATAGCCGGCGGATTCGGTATGCCCGGTTTTCATGCCATCGACGGTGGGGTCCTGCCACAGCAGACGGTTGCGGTTGGCCTGGGTAATGTTGTTGTACTTGTATTCCTTCATCGAATAGAGTGGATAGTATTCGGGGAAATCGCGGATGATCGCCAGAGCCAACAGGCTCAAATCCCGGGCTGTGGTGTAGTGCTGTGGGTGGGGGAGGCCGGTGGCATTCATGAAATGGGTATTTTTCATGCCCAGACGCTGGGCTTCCAGATTCATGCGCCGAACAAACTCTTCTTCGCTGCCGGCGACGCCCTCAGCCAAGGTGATGCAGGCATCGTTGCCGGATTGCACGATCATGCCGCGAATCAGATCGTCCACGGCAACAGGTGTGTTCGGCTGAATGAACATGCGAGACCCCTCGGCGCGCCATGCCCTCTCCGACACCGGCAACGTCTGGGTTTTTGTGATCACTCCCTGGCGCAGGGCAGCAAAAGTCAGGTAGGCCGTCATCAGCTTGGTAAGCGAAGCGGGCTCCATCCGTTCGTCCCCACCCCGCTGCTGTAACGTCTGGCCACTGGAAAAGTCCACCAGAATGTAACTTCTGGCAGCAATGTCCGGCGCAGGAGGCAGGGAAATGGCGGGAGGTGCTGCAAACACCGGAAGAACAGCAAATAGCAATGCAAGCGTAAGGAATTTTTTCATCATGGAAACCATTTGATAATTAGCGGGTAGTCAACACTGTTTTGATATTGAGCGAATTCTTGATCTCGGTGGCAACCTGGCTGGCTTCAGCCAAGGTCTGAAATGGGCCGGCCTGCACCCGAAACAGCCCGCCTGACGGGTGGATTTGCAACTTGTCGGTGAGTTGGGCCAGCTCAATCTTGAGCCTGCTGCGGAAGGACTCTGCATTTTCCTGTGCGCCGAACGCACCGAGTTGGACATAGTGGCCGTTGCTCGCGGCCGGTTGCAAATCCGCCTCCTGCACTGCGACAACGGATCCCTTGTCGGCCAGCGGAGCAGCGTCCGGTACTTCAGCCGGTTTTGCTGCAGCAACGTAATTAGCTGGGTCGATAGCCTCCACCTCAACCCGGGTGCTACCACCGGCGAGCACGCCCAATTTGTAGGCCGCAGTGTAGGACAAATCGATCAGGCGGTCGCTAAGGAACGGACCGCGGTCGTTGACCCGAACCACCACCGACTTGTTGTTCTTCAGGTTTGTGACGCGCGCATAGCTCGGAATCGGCAGGGTTGGGTGTGCCGCCGTCATGCCATACATGTCGTAAACCTCTCCGATCGAGGTTTTCTGACCATGATATCGCCTGCCATACCACGAAGCCACGCCGGTTTCTTTATAGGGCTTGAGGCGGGTGTCGGGGGTATAGGTCTGGCCCAGAACAGAGTAAGGCCGGTTGGCGAACTTGTGCAGCGGCTCGACTTTCGGCTCGGCATCGGGAATAGCGTCGAGATTGGCGGGCGGGTTGTCGCCCGGGCCGTCGTTGAGATAATAGCCGCCCCCTTTTTTGGTCACCACAGCCGATTTTTCCTGCTTGGAAACAACGGGAGCATCCTGCCGTGGCGCGACGCTGCCGCAGCCAATCAGAAATACGGGCAACAGGCACAACACAGCCAACATCGTGCCGCCGCCTCGCCTCTCGCCTCTCGCCTCTCGCCTTTCGCCTGATATTCTCATGATTGCACCAGTTTCCGGTGGGTTTGAATACTCATCAACATACCAAATCCAACCAGCAGTGTCACCATGGAAGTCCCTCCATAGCTGATCAGCGGCAGCGGCACGCCGACCACGGGCAGGATGCCACTCACCATGCCCATGTTGACGAAAGCATAGGTGAAGAAGGTCAGCGTGATGCTGCCCGCCAGGAGGCGGCTGAACAAAGTCGGCGCCTTGGCGGCGATTACCAGGCCGCGGCCGATCACCAGGATGTACACCGCCAGCAGGATAAGGTTGCCGGCCAGGCCGAATTCCTCGCCATAAACGGCAAATATGAAGTCGGTGGTACGCTCCGGCAGAAAATCGAGGTGTGTTTGTGTCCCGTTGAACCAGCCCTTGCCGAAAATTCCGCCCGACCCTAATGCAATGCTCGACTGGATGATGTGATAACCCGCACCGAGCGGGTCCTGAGAAGGATCGATCAGGGTCAGGATACGCTGGCGCTGATAGTCGTGCATCAGCGACCACAAAATTGGTGCGCTCGCTGCCCCCACTCCAACCAGCCCGAGGATAATGCGCCAACTCAACCCGGCCAGGAACAGCGCATAGAAGCCGGAAGCAGAGATCAGCAAGGCAGTGCCGAGATCCGGCTGTTTTACAATCAGCCCCACTGGGGCCACCAACAGCAGGACGGCGACGCCGAAGTCCTTGAGGTTGAGGGTTTTTTCGCGCCTGTCCAGGTACCAGGCGAGCATCAGCGGCACGGCCAGTTTCATCATCTCCGAGGGCTGGATGCGGATACCGATATTCAACCAGCGCCGTGCGCCGTGACTGACGTCTCCGAACAACGCTACGCCAATCAGCAGCAGCAGGCCCAAGCCATAAACAGGCAACGCCGCGCGCGCAATGTGCTGCGGCGACACATTGGCAACGGCCCACATTGCCACCAGCGCCACCAGCATATTGAGCATCTGCCCGGTGGTCTTGCCAAGGTCCTGGCCGGTGGCGCTGTACAGCACGATCAGGCCAATCAGCATCAGCATCAGCATAAAACTCAGCAGCAGGCTGTCGATATGCGCAGTCAGCCACAGCCAGATTCGCCGCGGGTCGATTTTAATCATGCTCCTCCTCCGGCGCCTCGGTTGGCGGCACTAGCGGCACAGGCGGCGGAGGCTCCTTGCCGAGCAGGAAATAGTCCAGCACTGTTCGGGCGATAGGCCCTGCGGTCGAGCCGCCGTGTCCGCCGTTTTCCACCAGGATGGCCATGGCAATTTTAGGATCGTCGGCCGGGGCGTAAGCGATGAACAGGGCGTGGTCGCGATTGCGCTCAGACACCCGGCTTTCCACGTATTTCTCGGTCTGCTTGATGGCGATCACCTGGGCTGTGCCGGTCTTGCCGGCAGTAAGGTATGGAGCACCCACGCCGACCCGCGCCGCCGTACCACCCGGCTGGGTGACATCTATCATCGCCTTCCTTACCAGTTCCAGGTTCTCCGGCTTGAAGGCCAGGGTGGCAACGGGTTTGGCAGCAGGCACCGTCCTCACCTGGTTAGTGACGGCATCCAGAATCGAGCGCACCAGGTGCGGACGGATAACGATGCCGTTATTGGCCAGCACCGCCGTGGCGAAGGCCAGTTGCAGGGGAGTGGCCAGATTATAGCCCTGACCGATGCTGGCGCTCACGGTATCGCCTGTGTACCATTTTTGCTTGTAGCGCTTCATTTTCCACTCGCGCGAGGGTATCAGGCCGGAGGTTTCCCCCTCGATGTCGATGCCGGTTTTCCTGCCGAAACCGAACTGGCCGATGAAGTTGGTGATGTTGTCGATGCCCAGATCGACACCCAGGCCATAGTAATAAGTGTCACAAGAAATCACGATGGATTTGTGCAAATCCACCGAGCCGTGTCCACCCTTCTTCCAGTCGCGGTAGTGATGGGCATTGCCGGGCAGCGTATAAAACCCGGGATCGGAAATGGTGTAGGAAGGTGTGCGCTTTCCCAGTTCCAGCCCGGCCAGCGCCATGAACGGCTTGAAGGTCGAACCCGGCGGATACTGCCCGCGCAAGGCGCGGTTGTTGAGCGGTTTATCGAGAGAATTGTTGAGGGCATCCCAGTTAACCGGATCGATGCCATCGATAAACAAGTTGGGGTCAAACCCGGGCCTGCTGATGAAGGCGAGCACCTCGCCGCTCTTCGGGTCGATTGCCACTAGTGCACCACGGTATTGCCCGAACGCCTTCTCGGCCACTTCCTGCAAGCGGCTGTCGAGCGTGAGGGTCAAGTCGCTCCCTGAAACCGGCGCGCGCCGGCTCAGGGTGCGAATCGCGCGGCCGCCGGCGTCAGTTTCCACCTGGTCGAAGCCGGTGACACCATGCAACTGTTTTTCATAACTCTGCTCAATGCCAAGCTTGCCAATATGGTCGCTACCGCGGTAATTCGCCATATCTTCCGAGGCTTCCAGCCGGTCAAGGTCGGCTTCGTTGATGCGCCCGATATGTCCAATGGCGTGGGAAGCCAGTTCCCCCTTGGGATAATGGCGGAACAGCCGTGCCTTGATGTCCACACCGGGGAAACGGAAGCGGTTGGCGGTAAAGCGGGCAACCTCGACATCGTTCAGGCGAGCGCGAATCGGCAGGCTCTCAAAATTGCGGCTTTCCTCAAGCAACTTTTTGAAGCGCTTGCGATCGCGCGGCTGGATGTCGACCAGTGCTGCCAGTCCATTGATTGTTGCCTCCAGATCCTTGATCTTGCTCGGCGTGATTTCCAGAGTGTAAGCAGAATAATTATGCGCCAGAACGATGCCATTGCGGTCGAGGATCAAACCGCGATTGGGAACGACGGGAACGATGGAAATCCGGTTATTTTCAGCCAGGGTATGGAAATATTCATGCTGCACTACCTGCAGGAAAAAAAAGCGTCCTGCCAGCAGTGTAAACAACAGTATGGCACCAGCGGCAGCAATGCCAAGCCGCCACCTGAAATAATACAGCTCCCTCTGATGGTTTCTGAGTTCGGTCGGGCGATTCACTTAGGGCCTGCAAATGGATAACTTAGGCACATGGGTGTGCTGGCCGGATGCTGATTCAGCTTATTCATTTACAGGCCCTTATGACCTGCGGAATACACCGAGTCAGCATCCGGCCTGCCGCGCTGAGGAAGCAGAAAAAGCAGGCTCAAAGCCGGCCATAGCATCGCGCCGGTCAGGCAGGAAAGAAAATAACCGGGGCCTGGAAAAATGCCGCCGCCGAAAAGCCGAATGATCAGCATCGTGGCCTGCAACAATAGTAGCAGCAGTAACACGTGAGACGCCTGTTGCCACAGGGTGAAACGCTGAATACGCCGATGCAGCACGATTGCAGCATAGACGCCGAGGGTATAAGCAAAAGCATGCTGCCCCAAAAACACACCATCACCGACATCCATCATCAGTCCGGCGATCCAGGCCGCGGCGAACCCCAGTTTTCGTGGTTCACGAATAGCCCAGAACAGGAGCACCAGGGCGACGAAATCAGGGCGAAACGACAGTGCCAGCCCTTGCCAAGGCAACAGGTTGAGCAGTAACCCACTCACCAGCGTCAACAAGATGAATTTCAAGCTGGCGGGTTTGAGCAGTTCCGGTGCTCCGGCGTAATGCATGTCGTCAGCCCCTCTTCTTTCTCAATACGGGCGTCTTGCCGTCTGTCGTTCCTGTACCCGCCGGAGCGGATTCAGGTTTCTGAAACTGCCGCACTTCGCCGATCAGTATCAAAAGCTGCCTGTGGCGGTTCACGCCCGCACTTGGCATGCACGTAATCTTGGCGAAAGCTGAGTTGCGCTCGATTTTCGTTACCACCGCCACCGGCAATCCGGCAGGATATACACCATCGATACCGGAGGTGACCAGGGTGTCGCCGTTCTGGATATCCGCATTGGCAGCCATGAAAGGCAGCTCAAGCGCACCATCCTGGCCATGGCCGAAAGCGATGGCACGAGCGCCATTGCGAACGATTTCAACAGGAATTGCCTGGTCCTTGTCGGTGAGCAGGGTAATCTCGCTACTGAACGGATAGACTCGAGTGACCTGCCCAATTACACCAATATCGTCGAGCGCCGGCTGCCCGGCCTGGACTTTATGATTCGAGCCCTTGTCCACGGTAATTTTCTGGGAAAACGGATCGCGTCCGGCATAGACGATTTCAGCCGCCACTACGCTTTCGCCGCGCAGCCTCTGAACATTGAGTATGTTACGTAGATGGGCATTCTCCGCCTGCATCGCCTGCATCCGTTGCAATTGCGCCGCCTGCGCCAGTTGTTGCTGCCTGAGCATGGCGTTCTCGTTTTGCAGGCGTTCCTGGGTAACGAAAAAACTGCCTGTCCGGTCGAGAAGTTCAGCGGGAGTCATGGCCAGACGCTGCAGAGGAGCAACTGCAACTGAAATTATCTGGCGCAGGGAATCCAGTGCGTTCAGACGAGCATCCAACAACATAAACACCAGGGAAATCAAGGCAAAAAAGACGAAACGTGCCAGCGGGCTGGGGCCGTGCTTGAAAAAAGGCTGGTGTTCCATTCAGTCTCGTAGGTTGGAAAGTGTGGCTTTATCCGGCGTCTGTCCGCACAACAGCGGAAAGCGCTTCGCTTTTCCGCCCTGCATCAATCATTCGTGAAGACGCCACCCAGCTTGTCCATTTCCTCGAGCGCCCGACCGCTGCCGCGCACCACGCAGGTGAGAGGGTCTTCGGCGACGATCACCGGCAGTCCGGTTTCTTCCATCAACAACCGATCCAGATCGCGCAGCAAGGCGCCGCCGCCAGTCAGGACCATGCCCTTTTCTGCTATGTCAGAGCCCAGTTCCGGCGGAGTCTGTTCCAGGGCCGACTTGACCGCACTGACGATGCTGTTGAGCGGATCGGTCAGGGCTTCGAGGATTTCGTTACTAGAAATAGTAAAGCTGCGCGGGATGCCTTCGGCCAGATTGCGACCCTTTACTTCCATCTCGCGCACTTCCGAACCGGGGAAGGCAGAGCCGATCTCTTTTTTGATTCTCTCGGCCGTAGCTTCGCCAATCAGCATGCCGTAGTTGCGGCGGATGTAGTTGATGATGGCTTCATCGAACTTGTCGCCACCGACCCTCACCGAAGCGGCATAGACGATGCCGCCCAGGGAAATCACCCCAACTTCGGTGGTGCCGCCGCCGACATCCACCACCATCGAACCGGTCGCCTCGGCCACGGGCAGACCAGCGCCGATTGCCGCCGCCATCGGCTCCTCGATCAGGTATACCTGACGCGCGCCGGCTCCGATCGCGGATTCGCGGATGGCACGCCGCTCCACCTGGGTCGATCCGCAGGGCACGCAGATGATGATGCGCGGGCTAGGGCTGAGCATGCGCGAATCATGAATTTTCTTGATGAAGTACTTGAGCATCTGCTCGGTGATGGTGAAGTCGGCGATCACACCGTCCTTCATCGGGCGGATCGCCGTAATGTTGCCCGGCGTGCGGCCGAGCATCTGCTTCGCCTCTATGCCCACCGCCTGGATGGTCTTCTTCGAGGAAGGTCCGCCCTCCTGGCGAATCGCCACCACCGAGGGCTCGTCCAGCACGATACCCTTGCCGCGTACGAAAATCAGGGTGTTGGCGGTACCCAGATCGATGGCCAGGTCGTTGGAAAAATATCCGCGTAAGAATCCAAACATCATTGCTTAATTCCAGTGATTGAGGTGCGTCGGTTAAATAAAACATGATACCATTTTATGCGTATCGCTTTGAAGTTCTCCGGGTGAATTTTTATGTCATTGAATCTGGCCGATGTAAAGCGCATTGCCCATCTTGCCCGCATTGCGGTGGAAGAGGACGAAATGCCGGGCTATTTGCAGCAACTCTCCAACATCCTCAACCTGGTCGAGGAAATGCAAGCCGTCGATACTACCGGCATCGAGCCGATGGCGCACGCCCAGGACGTGGTGCTGCGCCTGCGCAACGACGTTGCCACCGAAACCGACCGCCGCGCCGCCTACCAGGCCGTCGCGCCGCAAGTTGAAGCTGGCCTCTATCTGGTTCCCAAAGTTATTGAGTAAGGAGTAAGGAGTAAGGAGTGAGGGGTGAGGAGTCAAATTCGGACTCTTCTCGGCTCACTCCTCACTCCTGACCAAAATAATGTTCAACACATCGCTAAAAGAACTCTCGGCCCAGTTGGCCTCCAAGAAGATCTCCAGTGTCGAACTGACGCAGACCTTCCTCGATCGCATCAGGGAGCTGAATCCCAGACTCAACGCCTTCATCACTATAGATGAAAACAAAAGTCTGGCGCAGGCCAAGACCGCTGATGCATTGATCGCATCCGGCAAGGCCGGGCCACTCACCGGCATTCCGGTGGCGCAGAAGGATATCTTCTGCGCCGAGGGCTGGCTCTCCACCTGCGGTTCGAAGATGCTGCACAATTTCGTCTCACCTTATGACGCCCATGTAATCGAACAGTTCAATCGCGCCGGCGCGATCAACCTGGGCAAGACCAACATGGACGAATTCGCCATGGGCTCGTCCAACGAAACCTCGTATTTCGGCAAGGTGAAGAATCCCTGGGATCTCAATGCCGTTCCCGGCGGCAGCTCGGGCGGGTCGGCCGCGGCAGTCGCGGCACGGCTGTGCCCGGCAGCCACCGGCACCGACACCGGCGGCTCCATCCGCCAGCCTGCAGCGCTCAACGGCATCACCGGCATCAAGCCGACCTATGGCGTGGTGTCGCGCTACGGCATGATCGCCTTCGCCTCCTCGCTCGACCAGGGCGGCCCGATGGCGAAGAGCGCCGAGGATTGCGCGCTGTTGCTCAACGTGATGGCCGGCTTCGACTCGCGCGACTCGACCAGCCTGGAACGGGAAAAAGAAGACTACGGCCGAGACCTGGAACAACCGCTCAAGGGGCTGCGTATCGGCCTGCCCAAGGAATACTTTGCCGAAGGGCTTTCCGCCGACGTAGCGCAAGCCATCGAAGCCGCCCTGGCGGAATACCGCAAGCTGGGTGCCGAGACCGTGGAAATATCGCTGCCCAACAGCAAGCTGGCTGTTCCGGTTTATTATGTCCTCGCTCCCGCGGAGGCCTCCTCCAACCTAGCCCGCTTCGACGGCGTACGCTACGGCTACCGCGCCCCGGAATACACGGACCTGGCCGACATGTACGGCAAGAGCCGGGCACAGGGCTTCGGTGCGGAGGTGAAACGACGCATCATGATCGGCACCTATGTGCTGTCCGCCGGCTATTACGACGCCTACTACCTGAAAGCGCAGAAGCTGCGCCGCCTGATCGCGCAGGACTTCACCAACGCCTTCGCGCAGTGCGACATGATCATGGGGCCAACCGCGCCGACCACCGCTTTCAACCTGGGCGAGAAAAGCGACGACCCGGTTTCGATGTACCTGTCGGACATCTACACCATCGCCGTCAACCTCGCCGGCTTGCCGGGCATGTCCGTGCCCGCCGGCTTCGGCGCCAACGGCCGTCCGGTCGGCCTGCAGATCATCGGCAACTATTTCAGCGAAGCGAAAATGCTCAACGTCGCGCACCAGTTCCAGAAGGCGACCGACTGGCATACTCGCATGCCGCAAGGGATATAAATATGCAGTGGGAAATCGTCATCGGGCTGGAAACGCATGCCCAGCTCAACACACACTCCAAGATCTTCTCTGGTGCGGCCACCGCCTATGGCGCTGCGCCCAACACCCAGGCCTGCGCTGTCGACATCGCCCTGCCCGGCGTGCTGCCGGTGTTCAACCGCGCGGCGGCGGAAAAAGCCGTCAAATTCGGCCTGGCCATCGGCGCACGAATTAATCGCAGATCGGTGTTTGAACGCAAGAACTATTTCTACCCGGATTTGCCCAAAGGCTACCAGACCACCCAGCTCGAACTGCCCATTGTGGCCGAAGGCGGAACGCTGCAGATCCAGGTAACTCCTTCGACAGGCTCGGGACAGGCTTACGAAAAAACCATACGCATCACCCGCGCTCATCTCGAGGAGGATGCCGGCAAATCACTGCATGAAGACTTCCATGGCATGACCGGCATCGACCTCAACCGCGCCGGCACGCCGCTGGTCGAGATCGTCACCGAGCCCGACCTGCGCAGCAGCGCCGAAGCCGTGGCTTATGCCAAGAAGCTGCATTCCCTGGTGCGCTGGATTGGCATTTGCGACGGCAACATGCAGGAAGGCTCGTTCCGCTGCGACGCCAACGTTTCGGTGCGCCCCATGGGCGTGGAAACGCTTGGCACCCGGTGCGAAATCAAGAACCTCAATTCCTTCAAGTTTATGGAAAAAGCCATCGAATATGAAGTTCGCAGGCAGATCGAGATTCTTGAGGACGGCGGCCGCATCATTCAGGAAACCCGCCTCTACGACCCCGACCGGGACGAAACGCGATCGATGCGCTCCAAGGAAGAGGCCAACGACTACCGCTACTTCCCCGACCCCGACCTGCTGCCGCTGGTGGTGGACGAAGCTTTCCTCGATCAGGCCCGCGCCACTATGCCGGAGTTGCCGCAGGCGATGCGCGAGCGCTTCGTGCGTGACCAGGGCCTGCCTGCTTACGATGCCGGCATTCTGACCACATCGCGTGAACTGGCGGGCTATTTCGAAGATACGGTCAAGGCGCTGGGAGGTGAGGCGAAAATGGCCACCAACTGGATCATGGGCGACCTGTCTGCCCAGCTCAACAAAGAGGGGCTCGAGATCACGAACTCCCCGATCACCGCTGGTAAACTCGCCGGATTGCTGCAGCGCATTGTGGACGGCACCATTTCGGGCAAGATCGCCAAGGAAGTATTCTCTGCGATGTGGGCAGGCGAAGGCGATGCCGACACGATCATCGAAGCCAAGGGATTAAAGCAGGTATCCGACAGCGGCGCGATCGAAAAGATCGTGGATGAGATCATTGCGGCCAACCCGGCACAGGTCGCCGAATACCGCAGCGGCAAGGAAAAGGTGTTCGGCTTCTTCGTCGGTCTGGCGATGAAAGCCAGCAAAGGCAAAGCCAATCCTGCCCAGCTCAACGAAATCCTGAAGAAGAAGCTGGCCGGCTAATTCCGCCATAAAAGAACAGGGCACGGGCAGACAAGCCCGTGCCCTGTTCTTTCGCCCGTTTTACTTCTTGAGCAGTTCGAAGTGGCCGACCAGGGCTTTGAGTCCCTCGGCGGTATGAGCCAGATCCTCAGTAGCACGCCATGCACTCTGGGCGGCACGGGTATTTTCCTCCACCAGCTCGGCGATCGTCTCCATGTTGCGCGCCACGTCGTGGCTGGCGGCCGACTGCTGCTGTGCCTCGGCCGCGATCTGCTGCGCCATGTCAGTGACTTCTCCGCTCTTCGCAGTAATCCTCCCCAGCCCTTCGCGCGTCACCTGCATCAACCCGGTGCTATTGCTGACCTGAGCCATGGCATCATCCATCGACGCCACTGCGCGCTGGGTGCCGGCCTGAATTTCATTGACGGTCTCGCTGATATCCTTGGTATTGGCCGCAGTGCGCTCGGCCAGCTTGCGCACCTCGTCGGCCACCACCGCAAAGCCGCGTCCCTGCTCGCCGGCACGGGCCGCCTCGATGGCGGCGTTGAGCGCGAGCAGGTTGGTCTGATCGGCCACTTCCTTGATTACCAGGGTGATCTGGCCGATGCGGTGAATCGACTCGAACAGCTCGAGCATGGCCTGGCTTGAGGTCTGAACAGCCCGCACCACCTGCTCGGAAGCGGTCACGCTCTGCTGCATGGTAGCGTTGCTTGCGTCCACCACTTCCTGCGCACTGACCGCCGCCTCCGCTGCGCGCGAGGCCGAAGCCGCCACCTCCGATACCGATTCGCTGGCCTGCTCCATCGCCGCGGCGACTTCCTGGGTGCGGTCATGCTGGGTATCGGAGTGCTCCACCACCCGGAGCATCTCTTCCTGCAAGTTCTGGCTGCGCGCCTCTATGCTCCTCGATGCATGGATGATTTCGTCCAGCATGGTCTTCAGGTGCACCTGCATGGTAGCCAGCCCATACAACAGCTGGCCGGTTTCATCCTGGCCGGAGATATCGATGTCGTCGGTCAGGTTGCCTTGGGCAATATGGTCAAAATGATGGATGGCCGTATTAATTGCCCCCAGTACTGCACGGACCAGAAGATAGCCGAGCCAGGCCGCACCAAGCAGGCCGATCACGACCAGCATCACGACCAGGTTGCGCGTACTGCCATAACGCTGCTGGGCGGTTTCGTACTGATCTTTAGCACCCTTAACCTGGTGCTGAATCAAGCCATCCAGATCGTCGCTAACCGGCTTGTTGAGCGGGCTGATATGCTCCTTGCTGATCCGGATCGCCTCTTTGAAGTCTCCCGCCCGAATCGCCGTGGCCGCCGGGTCAAAGCCCTCCTTGAGCAGCCTGGCGTAATCGGCTGCCAGTGTAGCAACCGCTGGCTTATCCTCTTCAACCACCAGCTTTTCCAAGCCATCAACGCTTTGCTGTGTGGTGTCACGGTTCTTTTGAAATTCCTCCAGGCGCTTTGCCACGTTCTGTTCGCTCGGGTTGATGATTGCATCAATCAGTATCACCCGGTTGCGTGTCGAGAGCCGGGCAACCTGGTCAAGCTCAACCATAGGCTGGGCACGGTTCTGGTACACCGAACGCAACCCCTCGTTGGACTGGACAATCCCCATCAGGCCAACAGCGCCGACCGCCAACATGATCAACGAAAGCAGAACGACAACACCGGTTAATCTGGCTTTAATGGTGTGCAGCCACTTAAATCGCCCCCCTTTGGGCAAAGGCGCCTTGGTCTGGTTGAGGGTGCGGTACAGCGCCTCCGCCACGGCCACAGCCTGGCGCGAAGGCTCGCTGCGCACCGACATGTAGCCGATGGTTTCGTCATTCCTGCGTACCGGCACGGCAAAGGCGTCCACCCAGTAATGGTCACCGTTCTTACAGCGGTTTTTCACGACGCCGCGCCATGGTCGGCCGGATTTGACGGTTTTCCACAGATCCTCGAAAGCCTGCGGCGGCATGTCGGGATGGCGCACCAGGTTATGGCTCTTGCCGACCAACTCCTCGCGGCTGTAGCCGCTCATCGCCACGAAAGCATCGTTGGCATAGGTGATGATACCCTTGAGGTCAGTCTTGGAGACCAGGTATTCGCCCTTGATATAGGGTTTCTCGGTTTGGGTGACGGGCAAGTTGATTTTCATTGTTATTCCCTAGGCATGGCGCGCAGGAAGCCAGCACTCCACTATGTCGCGGAGCAGCAGACCTGCATTGATGAAGAAAAGCTGAATAATGGCGGCGACGCCGGAGCACGTCAAAACAACGACGTCGGGACAGACATGGAATAGAACTGGGACGACTTTTGGCATTGCCTGAATTTGACCAAATCATAGTAAAGCGACGAAAGCGCGAACGCCTTGTCTCCTTCCTGGCAATTCCACAGTCATGAGGCAGCGCCCTTTAGACCGGAACTTTGCGCCCCCACCTTTCGGCCGGGTTGACCCTTATCAAGTAATTTAGATGCATCATATAGTAGAAACCCTTGTCGTCAAACAGGTATTACCCACTATTGCTGGCATCCAGGGGCCAGCCGCCTACTTCTTCGCAGTATCCTCGACCTGGCGCAGTTCGCGAAAACGCTTCTTGTCATCCTCGAACCTGGCGCGAATCGCATCCATTTCCATGCGTCTCTGCTTGATCATTTCCTGCAGGCGCTGCATCTCTTTTTCGGCTTCCTCAATCTCCTGTTGCAAATCAGGCGGCAACGGCCTCTTCTTGGCAACCAGGTCTCCCGCCCGCTTCCGGGCCTGATCAAGGCGCGGCTGCACCTGCTTGGCGCGCAATTCCATGCTCTGGAGCTGGAGTTCACCCTGTTGCAGATTGCGGTCGCGAACCAGGTCGATTTCCTTCTCCGTGGTATAGGTATTGAGCAGCGCCTTGTCGCGGCGTTTCTGTTCCAGTTTCTTTTTCTCTTCCTCCTTTTGCTGCGCCAGCTCATCTTCCTTGGCCTTGCGCTGCTCCGGCGTCAGGGCGGCATCGGTTTTCTTGACCACCGCGCCTTTCTTGTCCAGCTCGGTGTTGCCCTGTTGAGAATACTGGGGCGGAATGGCGTTGCCATAATGAGTTTTCCCCTGCTCATCCACCCAGGAATACACTTTCCCCGCTACAGCCGGGAAACTGACAAGCAGAATCAACAACAATGAGAAGCGAATGCGCATAGAGACTCCTTTAAGAAACGCCATATTGATTCTTGTATTCTAAAACCGCCAGCAGATTTTGCGCCATCTCCGGCTTCTGCCGCAAGTAGCCGATCATGTCGTCCAGCGTGGCGATACTGACCACCGGAATGCCGTAGCCCTGCGTCACTTCCTGGGTCGCGGACAACTCTCCCGTGCCGCGTTCCTGCCGGTCGAGCGCGATCATCACGGCACAGGGCTCGGCCCCGTTTGCCTTGATCAGGGTCACCGATTCGCGCACCGAAGTGCCGGCCGAAATCACATCGTCCACGATCAGCACCCGCCCGGCCAGCGGCGCACCAATGATGGCGCCACCCTCGCCGTGATCCTTGGCTTCCTTGCGGTTGAACGCAAAAGGCAGGTTGCGGCCGTGCCCGGCCAGCGCCACCGCGATCGTCGCCACCAGCGGAATACCCTTGTAGGCCGGGCCGAACAGCATGTCGAACGGGAACGGAGCGGAAAGAATGGCTTTGGCGTAAAATTGCGCCAGCTGCCCCAGGGATGCTCCGTCGTTGAACAGGCCGGTATTGAAAAAGTAGGGGCTCAACCTTCCGGCCTTGGTCTTGAATTCGCCGAAGCACAACACATTGCGCTCGATGGCGAAGCGAATAAAATCCTGACGAAAATCCTGCATGCTTAACCTTATCCTGGAGAAATCTATTGCGCATTATAACGCTGAATCTTAACGGCATCCGCTCTGCCACCAGCAAAGGCATGCTCGAATGGCTGCCCAAGCAGCAGGCCGACATCGTCTGCCTGCAGGAACTCAAGGCGCAACTGCCCGACCTGACGCCGGAAATGCGCGCCCCACAAGGCTATCACGGCTACTTCCATGCCGCCGAAAAAAAGGGCTATAGCGGCGTGGGCATCTACGCCCGGCGCCAACCAGACAATGTGGTCGAAGGCATGGGCATCGCCGAGATCGACGCCGAAGGCCGCTACCTGCAAGCCGATTTTGGCAAGCTGAGCGTGATCTCGCTCTACCTGCCCTCCGGTTCCAGCGGCGAGGAGCGGCAGGCAGCGAAATTTCGCTTCCTGGACTATTTTGCTCCACACCTTGAAGCACTGAAGGCAGAAGGGCGGGAAGTGGTGCTGTGCGGCGACTGGAACATCGCCCACAAGGAGATCGACCTGAAAAACTGGAAATCCAACCAGAAAAACTCCGGTTTCCTGCCCGAAGAACGCACTTGGCTGTCCAAGGTGTTCGACGAAATCGGCTGGGTCGACGTCTACCGTCAGCTACACCCGGAAGCTACCGGCGAAGCCTATACCTGGTGGTCTAACCGCGGCCAGGCCTGGGCCAAGAACGTCGGCTGGCGCATCGACTACCAGATCGCCACGCCGGGCATCGCCGCGACGGCGAAAGGCGCTGTGGTCTATAAGGAGCAGCGCTTCAGCGATCATGCGCCGCTGACGGTGGATTACGATTGGTCGTTCTAGCCGATGCCTACAAATACCGATCCTCTCCATCTTTCCAGGGCGCAACCTTAATCAACAGCGCCATCCCCGGCAAAGCCAGCACCGTACACAGCAAAAAGAAGGCAAACCACCCCAACTGCTCAACCAGAAACCCGGTAGAAGCATTGATAAACGCGCGCGGCACCGAGGCCAGACTAGTGAACAGGGCGAACTGGGTGGCGGTGTAAAGCGGGTGGGTGGTGCGGGCGATGAAGGCGACGAAGGCCGCCGTGCCCAAGCCTACGCCCAGGGCCTCGAAGCCGATCACCAGGGCGAGCACGACCTTGTCGTGGCCGACCAGCGCCAGCGCGGCGAAACCCAGAATCGACACGACCTGCACCACGCCGAACAGCCACAATGCGCGGTTGATGCCGAGCCGCATCATCCACACCCCTCCCAGCAGCCCGCCGATGACACTGGGCCACAGGCCGGCGTGTTTGGCGATCAGGCCGATGTCGGTCTTGGTGAAGCCCATGTCGAGATAGAACGGCGTCGCCAGGGCGGTGGCCATGCTGTCGCCGAGCTTGTAGAGGAAGATGAAACCGAGGATCAGCAAGGCCTCGCGCCAGCCCTGGCGGTTGATGAACTCGCGGAACGGCTCGACCACCGCCGCCCGCAGCGTTCTCGGACCGGACTTGACGAGATCGGGCTCGGCCACCATCAGCGTCATGATGACACCGGGCAGCATGAACAGCGCGGTGATCAGGAACACGCTGCTCCAGGGCAAATGGTCGGCCAGGATCAGGGACAGCGAGCCCGGCACTAGGCCGGCAATGCGGTAGGCATTGACGTGGATCGCGTTGCCCAGGCCGAGCTCGACATCGAACAGGATTTCCCGCCGGAAGGCATCGAGCACGACGTCCTGCGTGGCGGAAAAGAAGGCGACCGCGAGGGCCAGATAGGCGATGCTCCAAAGATCCAGCTTCGGCTCGAACCAGCCGAACAGTGGCACAGAAAGCAGCAGTGCAATCTGGGTAAACAGCATCCAGCCCCGCCGCCGACCCAGCTTCGGCCAAGCGTAGTGATCGAGCAGCGGCGACCACAGGAACTTCCAGATATAGGGCAGCTGGATCAGCGCAAACAGGCCGATCACCTTGAGGTCGACCTGCTCTGAGCGCAGCCATGCCGGCACCAGGCTGATCAGAAAATACAGCGGCAGGCCGGAACTGAAGCCGGTAAAAACGCAGATGAGCATTTTGCGGGTGAAGATCGCCCGCCAGAGAGAGGATTTTTCAGACATACAGGAATAACAATAATCAGACGCGCTACCTTACCTGAAAAGGCGCGGCAGAAATAGCCACGTAGTCACGTAGGGCGGATGAGCGTAGCGTTATCCGCCGAATGTTCAATCCACCGAAGCGATGTGCGGGCAACTCGTACGGCGGAAGGCGCTACGCTTTTCCGCCCTACATAACTTGGTGGGTCAGTGCCGGCTGTGTCAAAATGGCCGGTCATGACTCATTTCATCCCCAAAAACCATGCCTGAAGTCAGCCTGATCTCGGCGTTGCTGGTTGGCCTGCTCGGCGGCACCCACTGCGTCGGCATGTGCGGCGGCATCGTCGGCGCATTAAGCCTGCAAATGCCGGCCAATGTCCCGCAATGGCGTTTCCATCTGGCCTACAACCTGGGCCGTATCGTCAGCTACGGCGCGGCGGGTGTGCTGGTGGGCGCTGCCGGGGCGAGCAGCATGATGCTGAGCGACATGTTGCCGGTCAAGCAGGCCCTGTACCTGATTGCAAACCTGCTGCTGGTTTTCCTGGGCCTTTATCTGGCCGGTCTTTCCCATGCCATAGTGCAGCTTGAGCGCCTCGGCGGCGTCATCTGGCAGCGCCTGCAGCCTTACTCGAAAAAGCTGCTGCCGGTGCGTTCGGTACCACAGGCTTTCGCCCTGGGAGCACTGTGGGGCTGGGTGCCTTGCGGCCTGGTCTACAGCGTGCTGGTGGCCGCGATGGCCAGCGGCAGCGCCGCCAGTGGTGGCATGATCATGATCGCCTTCGGTCTCGGCACCCTGCCCAACCTGCTGGCGATGGGCTACTTCGCCCGACAACTCAAAGGCTTCATGCAGCACAAAGGGGTCCGCCTCGCCGCCGGGCTTCTGGTGGCGGGCTTCGGTGTACTGGGTCTGTACCGGCTGGCGATGCTGTAGCCCAGATGTGTTCGTTTTTCGATGAAAGTCTTTTCACCGCAGAGGACGCGGAGAAAACCCAGTAATGCTTCACCTCTACGGGTAAAGCATTTAGCCCCTACGCCTTCTCGAAACGATATACCGCTAAATTCCCCAGCAGATTTGGTAGCAAGCTTACATCGTCGCCATCGCACATGACATGGCGCTCAAGAATGCGCACCCCCTGATCGCGGCAGAACGCCTCGAAATCGACAAAGGTGCAAAGATGAATATTGGGCGTGTCGTACCATTGGTAGGGCAAATCCTTCGACACCGGCATTCGCCCGCCGATGATCTGGATACGCCGCCGCCAGTAGCCGAAATTGGGTATGGTGACGATGCCCTGCCGACCGACGCGCAGGATTTCCTTCACCACCAGTTCGATGTTGCGCATCGCCTGCAGGGTCTGCGACAGAATGACGAAATCAAACGACTGCGGCTCGAATCCGGACAACCCCGCCTCCAGGTCCATCTGGATCACGTTGACGTTTTTTTCAACGCAGGCGAGGATGTTGGCGTCGGCAATCTCGATGCCGTAGCCGTGCGCGTTGCGGGCCTCCTTGAGGTATTTCAGCAGAGTGCCATCGCCACAGCCCAGATCAAGCACCTTGGCATTCGGCTCCACCCATCGTGCAATGGCGGCGAAATCGGCTCTTGCGATCATATCCCCAACCCTTTGGCCGCGTTGTTCATGTAAGCGCGTACCAGGGCATGGTAGTGCGGGTCGGGCATTAGGAAGGCGTCGTGACCGTGCGCTGCGGTGATTTCCGCGTAGCTGACGCGGCGGTCATTATCCAGCAGCGCCTTGACGATTTCGCGCGAGCGACCCGGCGCAAAACGCCAGTCGCTGGTGAATGAGATCACCAGAAAATCGGCCTGGGCCGGGCTCATCGCCGAGCTCAGGCCGACACGATGATGATGGGTAGGATCGAAATAGTCGAGCGCCTTGGTCATCAGCAGATACGTATTGGCGTCGAAGCTGTCGGCGAACTTGTCGCCCTGGTAGCGCAGGTAGGATTCGACCTCGAACTCCACGCCATAGCCGAACTGGAATACATCATTCTTGAGGATGCGGCCGAATTTCTCACCCATCACGTCGTCCGACAGATAGGTGATGTGACCGAGCATGCGCGCCAGACGCAGGCCGCGCCTGGGCACAACGCCGTAGGCGTAGAAATCACCGCCGTGGAAATCCGGGTCGGTCAGGATAGCCTGACGTGCCACGTCGTTGAAGGCAATGTTCTGCGCGGTCAAGCCTGGCGCCGAAGCGATCACCAGGGCATGGCGCACGCGCTGCGGATGCAGGATGGTCCACGACAGCGCCTGCATCCCGCCCAAGCTGCCGCCCATCACCGCGGCGAAAGATTCAATGCCGAGCCGGTCGGCCAGCCGCGCCTGGGTTTCCACCCAATCCTCTACCGTCACGAACGGGAATGCCTTGCCGTAAGGCTTGCCGGTTTTCGGATCAGGGCTGGAGGGACCGGTCGAACCGTGGCAACCACCCAGGTTGTTGAGGCCGATAACGAAAAAACGCTCGGTATCCACCGGTTTGCCAGGGCCGATCATATTGTCCCACCAGCCCGGCCGCTTCTCCTGCTCGGAATGGTAGCCGGCAACGTGATGGTGACCGGACAGGGCGTGGCAAACCAGGATGGCGTTGGATTTGTCCGCGTTCAGCGTGCCGTAGGTTTCATAAACCAGATCGTAACTGTCCAGCGTCGCACCGCTTTTCAGGATAATCGGCGTATCGAAGTGGGCGGTCTGTGGCGTTACGATGCCGACGGAGTTGGTTTGCGTGTGCATGGCGGAAATTATAGCGTGATTTCGGGCGCTCAGGCGTTCAGGCGCGCCAGCAACTGATGCAGCTTCTCCGGCTCCTGCGCCTTGAGCATTTTCTGCGCCACGGCGGTGATGTGAGGCAGGTCGGACTTGAGGATCTGCTGCTTGACCGTGAGCACGTGAGCCGGGTGCATGGAAAACTGGCGCAACCCCAACCCGAGCAGCAGGCGGGTGAAGCTGGGATCACCCGCCATTTCGCCGCATACTGAAACCGGAATGCCGGCCTTGTTGGCGGCGGCAATGGTCATGGCGACCAACTGCAGCACTGCCGGGTGAAGGGGATCGTAGAGGTGCGCCACGGTATCGTCGGTACGGTCGATCGCCAGAGTGTACTGGATCAGGTCGTTGGTGCCGATCGACAGAAAATCGAGTTGCTTGGCGAATGCCTGCACCGCAAGCGCCGCCGCCGGGATTTCTATCATGCCGCCGACCAGGATGTGGGTATCGAAGGGCACCCCTTCCGCTGCCAGCTCCTGCTTGGCGTGGCCGATCAGGTGCATGGTCTGGCGCAACTCGGACAGGCTGCACAGCATCGGGATCAGTAAGTGAATCCGGCCATAGTGCGAGGCACGCAGGATCGCCCGCAACTGGGTATGGAACATCTGCGGCTCGGACAGGCACAGTCGGATGGCGCGCAGACCCAGGGCGGGATTGTCGCCGCTGCGGTCGGCGAACCTGAGCTGCTTGTCCGCACCCAGGTCCAGGGTGCGGATGGTCACCGGCAGCCCCTTCATGTCCTGCGCCACCTTGCGGTAGGCGGCAAATTGCTCCTCCTCATCGGGCAAATCGTCGCGGTTGAGGAACAGGAATTCACTGCGGAACAGGCCGATGCCGGTGGCGCCGGAGGCCTTTACCTGCGGGATATCCTGCGGCAATTCAATATTAGCGTGCAGTTCCACCGCGGTACCGTCCAGGGTTGTGGCGACAGTGGACTTGAGACGCTTGAGCTTTTGCTTCTCGATCTCCCACTGGCTCTGGCGCAGCTTGTATTCGGCCAGAATCTGCTTGTCCGGGTTGACGATCACCACGCCCTGCTGGCCATCCACGATCAACAGCTCGTTTTCGCGGATCAGTTGGCGGGCATGGTGCAGCGCCACGATCGAGGGAATATTCAGACTACGGGCAACAATCGCGGTGTGCGAAGTCGCTCCACCGACATCGGTGATGAATGCGGCGAAAGACTGCTGCTTGAACAGCATCATGTCGGCGGGGGAAAGATCGTGCGCCACCAAGATCCGGCTCACATCGGTGCTTGACGGTTGGCTGACCGAACCAGGATGGCCGAGCAGTTCCTTGAGCACGCGCTCTACCACCTGCACCACGTCGGCCTTGCGTTCACGCAGGTAGTCGTCCTCGATTTGCTCGAACTGCGAGAGCAGGGCGTCCATCTGCTGCTTCAGCGCCCATTCCGCGTTGATACGCTGGTTCTGGATCAGGCCGATCGGCGCCTTGGATAGCGTGCCGTCCGCCAGAATCAGCAAATGCAGGTCAAGAAAAGCGTCGAATTCCGCCGGGGAACCAGCGGGTATATTCACCCGTAGCGCCTCCAGTTCGAGGCGGGTGGCGGTTATCGCCGCCTCGAAACGAGCGATCTCATTCGGCACTTGCTCCAATGACAGGGCGTAAAGAGGAACCTCAAGAACGGCATGGGAGATTAAATGAGCATAGCCGATGGCGATACCGCCAGACACTCCGACGCCATGCATGGCAAAACTCATTGCGCCTCGCTCCTGCTAACGACTGACGACCGATGGCTGACGACCATTTTCATCATTCCCCCTCGCCGAAACGATCGGCGATCAAGGCCGCCAGAGCCTGCATCGCCGCATCTTCGTCGGCACCGTCGATCTCGAGATGGATCGTGCTGCCCTTGTTCGCCGCCAGCATCATCACGCCCATGATGCTCTTAGCGTTAACCCGGCGCTCGTTACGCGTAATCCAGATTTCGCTTTTGAACTGCCCTGCCATCTGGGTCAGCTTAGCGGAGGCGCGCGCGTGCAGGCCGAGCTTGTTAACGATCGCTATGTCTTGCTGTAACATCTCAGCATTCCTTGGTAACGTGAACCACACCATCGCGGCCGCCGGAAAGCGCCTTCTCCGCCACCGCTTCCAGCGGGTCGTTACGATAAGTAATCGCCCGCACCAGCATCGGCAGATTGACCCCGGCTACGCACTCCACTTGGCCATGCTCGACCAGACGGCAGGCGATATTGCTCGGCGTGGCGCCATACATGTCGGTAAGAACCAGCACCCCGCTGCCATCGTCAAGCCCCTCGATAATTTCCCGCACCTGAGGCAACAGCCGACCTGGGTCGTCCTGGACCGCCACCCCAAACTCTTGCAACCGCGGCTGGGGTCCGCCGAATACATGGCTGGCACAGTGAATCAAGCTGTCGCCCAAAGTGCCATGCGCGATAATTAGAATGCCGATCATTGAGAGTCCCTGGTTCCTGACAAACACAAAACTGCCATTTTACCGCAAAGACGATCCGCTGAATCAGGGAACTTCATGAAAGACCAGCCCCTTTTCCTGAAACTCCAGACGTTTATTCATCGCCGCTGTCAGATAGATTTCGCCGCGTCCATCGATCAACATGGCGCTCTCCACTCCCATGCCTTTCGCCGCCGTGCGCCAGCCCTTCACGCCGGCGATAAAAGCTGGCTTGGAAGCAACATCGGACAATGTGCCAGCATGGCTTCCCTTGGGAATCAGCACGGTAACCGCCTGCACGCCCTGCGCCGGGTAGCCGGTGCGCGGATCGATGATGTGACAGTAGCGTTTGCCGTCGAACTCGAAGTAACGCTGGTAATCTCCCGAAGTGCCAATTGCTTCGCCGTCGTGAAGCTCCAGCGAAGCAATGGCTCCCGCCTTGCGCGGATGTTGCACGCCGACGCGCCAGGGCTGACCACCGCGGCTGCCAATCGCGATGATATTGCCGCCGACGTTGATCAGCGCGCCTTTCACCCCTTGGGCACGCAGATATTCAGCCGCCAGATCGAGTGCATAGCCCTTTGCGTAGCCGCCAAGGTCGAGTTGGACCGCCGGGTTCTTGCTGTAGAACAGTATCCCTTCGAACACGATATCGGTCATGCGCGGATTGGCCTGGACCAGCGCCTTGATTTCCCTGGGGTCGGGCTGTTGTGGCATGAATTCATCACCCTGGAACCCCCAGAGTTTAATCAGCTTGCCGATGGCGGGGTTGAACAAGCCGCCCGACATTTCCGAAAGGCGCGCGGCATCCTGGATAATCGGAACCAGGCCGGGCACAACCGCCGCTTTCGACGGGCTTTGCGCAAACACCGCATTCATCCGCGACAGCGCACTTGGCTCCCAGGCATGCAGGGTGCGATGCAAATAATCGAAGTCCGCCAGCACCTTGCCCGCCAGCTCCCTGGCACGCGCCGGTTCCTCGCCTGCAATCGTCACCTCCACCATCGTGCCGAAGACGAAGCTCTGTTCGTGGTAGACAGGGACTTCCTTGGCGCAGCCTGCCAGAATTACAAGCGCGGAAAAAACAAGGGCGGTTTTGAACCGCGGAGGCACGGAAGCGCGGAGAAAACCCTTTGTTAAAACCCCTCTGCGCCTCCGTGCCTCCGCGCTAAAAAAATTCAAGCGCATTTCCTCTCCAACGCATCCACAAACATACCCGCCACGTCGAAGCCGGTCTGGCTTGCGATTTCCTGCATCCCGGTCGGGCTGGTGACATTGATCTCGGTAAGCCAGTCACCGATCACATCGAGGCCGACCAGGAACAGCCCGGCTTCCTTGAGTTTCGGCCCCAGTACGGCTGCAATTTCCTTGTCCCGGTCAGAAAGCGGCTGGGCCACGCCTTTGCCACCGACAGCGAGATTGCCACGGGTCTCGCCTTCTTTCGGGATGCGCGCCAGTGCATAAGGCACCGGCTCGCCGTCGATCAGCAGAATGCGCTTGTCGCCCAGGGAAATCTCCGGGATGTAACGCTGCGCCATCACCGTTCTGGCTCCCAACTGCGTCATGGTTTCGATGATCACGTTCAGATTGGGGTCGTTGCGCTGAATGCGGAACACCGAGCTGCCCCCCATCCCGTCCAGCGGCTTGAGGATGATGTCGCCGTGCTGTTTGATGAACTCGTGTATCAGCGCTTCCTGCCTGGTGACCAGCGTGGGCGGCATGAATTCGGGGAATTTTGCGGTGGAAAGCTTTTCGTTGAAGTCACGAATCGCTGCCGGGTGGTTGAAAATCCGCGCACCCTGCTCCTCCGCCAGCTCCAGCAAATAGGTGCTGTAGATGTATTCCATGTCGAAGGGCGGGTCCTTGCGCATCAGCGTGACGTCGAAGTCGGAAAGTGCGCGCCAGACCGGCGCTTCCAGCGTGTACCAGCGCAGTTCGTCATCCACCAGATCAAGCTTGCGTATGAAGCCGCTTACCGCGCTATCACGCAATACCATCTCATGCTGCTCCATGACGTAGAGTTCGTGGCCTCGGGCATGCGCCGCGCGCATCACGGCATAGGTCGAATCCTTGTAGGTTTTAATGGATTCCAGCGGGTCGAGGACAATCGCCAGCTTCATGGCGCCAGGCTTTCCAATTCCATCGCGGCGGCCAGCAGCGCCAGACGGGCCACCACCCCGTAGGCGTAGAAGCGGTTGGGCTCGGCATCAGGGGCAGCGGCACAGTCCGGCAGGGTGAGCGCGGTCTCGAAGGCCAGCGGCTCAAAGCGCATTCCCGGCGCATTCAGGTTTTCATCCTTGCCGCGGCTAGTGTGGACACGGTAGAAACCGCCCACCACGAAATGATCCATCATGTACACCACCGGCTCGGCCACCGCTTCAGCGATGCTCTCGAAAGTGTATACGCCTTCCTGGATGATGACGTCGGAAACCGCCATCCCCTCTTTGCCCACGGCCATCTTGTTGCGCTGCTTGCGGTTCAGGTCGCGCACCTCGGAGGCGTCCTTCACCGTCATGATGCCCATCCCGTAAGTGCCCGCATCGGCCTTGACGATGACGAAGGGCTCTTCGTTCACGCCGTATTCCTGGTATTTTTCGCGGATATCCTTGAGCAGATCATCAACATGGGCGGCCAGGCATTCCTCGCCGCGCCGCTCCTGGAAATTGATCTCGCCGCAGGTGGCGAACATCGGGTTGATCAGCCAGGGGTCGATATGCAGCATGTGCGCGAACTCTTCGGCGACCCGGTCATATTTGCCGAAATGGTCGGATTTCCGCCGCGTTGACCAACCGGCATGAAGCGGCGGAATCACCGGCTGATCGAGGTCTTTCAGAATGTCGGGAATTCCCGCCGAAAGGTCGTTGTTGAGCAAAATCGCGCAGGGATCGAAGCCATCCAGTTTCAAACGGTCGCCCTCACGCTTCAACGGCTCCAGCGTCAGGATCGAGCCATCCGGCAAATCGAGTGTGGTGGCCGCGGTGATTTCCGGCAGCAGGCTGCCGATGCGCACCTGCAAACCGGCATGCCGCAGTATGGAGGCGAGCGCCGCCACGTTCTGCAGGTAATAGGTATTACGGGTGTGATTTTCCGGGATCAGCAGAAATCGCTGCGCCACAGGACAAACCTTCTCCACGGCCGACATCGTCGCCTGCACGCAGAGCGGCGTAAAGTCACGATTCAGGTTGTTAAATCCGCCGGGGAACAGATTGGTATCCACCGGGGCGAGCTTGAAGCCGCTGTTGCGCAAATCCACCGAGGCATAGAACGGCGCGGCGTGATCCTGCCATTGGGTGCGGAACCAGTGTTCGATCTGTGGCTGTGCATCCAGGATGTGCTGCTCCAGGGTGAGCAGGGGGCCGGTGAGCGCGGTAGTTAAATGGGGAACCATGACTGTCCATGAAAAGTTCGGGGGTGATTGTGATTGTAGCGGATAAGGCCGGACTCGTCAGGACTCCGGTAGGAGAACCGGCTCCGACGTGAGAAAGGGCTGCCGTGTTGCTCTCCGTTTGGTATAATACTTGGTTTTTACAGCACAATTCAGGACAGCTCCACATTGATTTCCACTTTCAACATCACCATGCAATTCGGGGCAAAGCCCCTGTTTGAAAACGTTTCGGTCAAATTCGGCGACGGCAACCGCTATGGCCTGATCGGCGCCAACGGCTGCGGCAAGTCGACCTTCATGAAAATTCTCGGCGGCGATCTGGAACCCTCTGCGGGCAACGTCTCGATCGACCCCGGCGAACGCCTCGGCAAGCTGAGCCAGGATCAGTTTGCCTACGAGGACAGCGTGGTGCTCGACGTGGTGATGATGGGCAACACCGAACTGTGGCAAGTGAAGCTGGAAAAAGACACGATCTACGCCAATCCGGAAGCCACCGAGGATGACTACATGCGAGCCGCCGAACTGGAAATCCAGTTCGGCGAACTGGACGGCTACACTGCCGAATCGCGCGCCGGCGAACTGCTGATCGGCGTCGGCATTCCGGTCGAGATGCACACTGGCCCGATGAAGGAAGTCGCCCCCGGCTTCAAGCTGCGAGTGCTGCTGGCGCAGGCGCTGTTTTCCGATCCCGACATCCTGTTGCTGGATGAGCCCACCAACAACCTCGACATCAACACCATCCGCTGGCTGGAAGACATGATCAACGCGCGCGCCAGCACCATGGTCATCATCTCCCATGACCGGCACTTCCTCAACAGCGTGTGCACCCACATGGCCGACCTGGATTTCGGTGAGATTCGTATTTATCCCGGCAACTACGACGAGTACATGATCGCCTCGACGCAAGCGCGCCAGCGGATGCTTTCCGACAACGCCAAGAAAAAGGAAATGGTGGTCGAATTGCAGGCCTTCGTCGCCCGTTTTTCCGCCAATGCATCCAAGGCGCGCCAGGCGACCAGTCGCGCCAGGCAGGTCGATAAGCTCAAGTCGGGCATGGTCGAAGTCAAGCCCTCCAGCCGGCAGAACCCCTACATCCGCTTCGAAACCGACGACCGGGAAAAGCTCCATCGCCAGGCGGTGGAACTACTGGATGTCGCCAAAGGCTACGACAAGGTGCTATTCCACGGCCTCAACCTGCTTCTCGACGCTGGTCAGCGCCTCGCCATCATCGGCCCAAACGGCGCCGGCAAATCCACCCTGCTGAAAACGCTGGTGGGCGAGATCGAGCCCGACCAAGGCAACGTCAAGTGGCCGGATAAGGCCAAGATTGGCTACTTCGCGCAGGATCATCACTCCGACTTCGAGGATGACATGACCCTGTTCGAATGGATGGAGCGCTGGGGGCGCAAAAGTGACGACGACCAGATCATCCGTGCCACTCTCGGCCGGCTGCTGTTTACCGGCGACGACTCGAAGAAATCGGTCAAAGTGCTGTCCGGTGGCGAAAAGGGCCGCATGCTCTACGGCAAGCTGATCCTGGAACGGCCCAACGTGCTGGTGATGGACGAGCCGACCAACCACATGGACATGGAGTCGATCGAGTCCCTCAACCTCGCGCTGGAGCAGTACAAGGGCACGCTGATCTTCGTCAGCCACGACCGCCAGCTCATCTCGTCGCTCGCCACCCAGGTGCTGGAACTCGACGGCAACGGCGGCTTCAAGCATTTTGCCGGCGATTACGAAGAATACCTGCACAGCCAGGGCATCGAGGCATAAAATCAGCCCCTCCTAGGAATCCATAGGGATTCCGCTATTCCTTAATACTTACTCGGCCAGCAGGGGCGTGACCAACTCCTCCAGCCGGACATAATGGACCTGCCCGCTGATTTTCTTGCGAATTCGGCCCTGTTTGTCGATCAGAAAAGAAGTCGGCAGCCGGCTCACACCGCCAAAAGCAACGGCATGCCGGGCTTCTGCCATCGCCACAGGAAAATGGTAACCTTCCTTCGCCATGAACTGGTGCACCGGTTCCGGCACGTCATCCTGGCTCAGGGCCAGAATTTCGAAGCCCTGAGCCCGGTAATCGCGATAAAAACGCTCCATGTCGGCCATTTCGTGGCGGCAATAGGGACACCAGGTAGCCCAGAAGTTGACCAGCACCACCTTGCCGCGCAGCTGTTCCAGGCTGGTTTGCCTACCGTCCAGCAACGTCACCTTCACCTCCGGGACCGCGCGGTTTTCGTCCGACACCCACGCCGGCGGACGGAACCAGACGTAGACTATCAGCCCGAGCAGCACCAGCGTCAGCCAGTCCGGCCGGTATTTTTTGACCCGCACCCACATGTTGCCTGCTTTCACCCTCGCTCCCGATACGTTATAGTTGCCCCGGATTTTAACATTGGAACCTGACATGCTCTGGGTCAAAGCTTTTCACATCATCGCCGTGGTGACCTGGTTCGCCGCGCTGTTCTACCTGCCGAGACTGTTCGTCTATCACGCCATGAGCGATGACGCCGTCAGCATCGCGCGTTTCAAGGTAATGGAGCGCAAGCTTTACCGCGGCATCATGACGCCCAGCGCGATGGTGGCGGTCTCCCTCGGCTTATGGCTGTGGCTCGGCTTTGGTTTTTCGGGCGGCTGGCTTTACGTCAAGCTGGCGTTGGTGACGGTGCTGCTGATTTACCACGTGTATTGCGGCAAACTGCTCCGGGATTTCCGTGATGACCGCAACCGTCATGGCCATGTTTTTTATCGCTGGTTCAACGAATTCCCGGTGCTGATTCTGATAGCCGTGGTGATCCTGGTCGTCGTCAAACCATTCTGATTCCGTTGCGGTACACGCCCTCGATCCGCTCGCGATACTTGTCATACACCGCGTTGCGCTTGACTTTGAGGGTGGGCGTCAGCAGACCCTCCGCCAGCGTCCAGGACTCCTGCAAGGCGATCGCCCGGCGCACCCGCACCCAGCGGGAAAAAGACTTGAGTCGGGCATTGGCGTGTTTGACCAAAGTTCTTTCATCGCTTTCCTGGGTCACGGCCAGCAGCACGAGATAGGCGCGCCCTTCACCCACCAGCATCACCTGCTCGAACAGGGGATCGTCGAGTAACGCCATTTCCGCATCCTGAGGTGACACTTTCTCGCCGTTGGATAGCACCATAATATCCTTGGTGCGGCCCTTGATGATGATCTTGCCCGCCTGGATTTCTGCCAGATCGCCGGTATTCAGCCAACCTTCCATGTCCAGCACTTGCGCGGTGGCCTGCGTATCATGCCAGTAGCCCAGCATCACGGAGGGGCCGCGCACCAGCAGCTCGCCGGCCTCGTTGACCCTGATCGCCAAACCCGGCAAGGGTGCGCCGACCGTAACCGGGTCGTTGTCATGCTCGCGGTTGCCGGCCACTATCGGCGATGCTTCGGTCAGGCCATAACCCTGGATCATGCTTAGCCCAAGGCCAATGAATGATCGCGCCACACGCAACTCCAGCGGCGCGCCGCCCACCACCGCCAAGCGCAGGCGCCCGCCGAGCCTGTTTAGCACCGGGCCGGCAACCAGGGGTTGCAGCAACCGGAAAATCGCCAATTCCACCTTGCTGGCGCGGCGCTCGAATTTGCGCCAGCCCAGCGCCACAGTGAGTGAAAACAACGCGCGTTTGAGCGGTGAGGCGGCCAACGCCTGCTCGATCCGCGCAAGGAAGCGCTGGAACACCCGCGGCACGGCTATCATCACTGTCGGTTTGAGAAATGCCAGATCCTCGGCCAGCTGATTGATGGAACGGGCGTAGGCAACCGGCACTCCGGCCTTGAGCGGTACGTAATAGCCGCAGGTGCGCTCGAACATGTGGGAAAGCGGCAGCACCGAAATCAACAGATCGCCCGGATGCAGGCTGACCACTTCCAGCGCCGCCGCCACGTTGCTGAAAATGTTACGATGGGACAGCATCACGCCCTTGGGACGTCCGGTGGTGCCGGAAGTGTAAACGAGGGTGGCGAGCGTATTTTCGTCCAGCTCGAGCGCCTCGAACGAGCCGCCATTTTTGGGCAGCCAGCCGCTGGCAGAGATGGCTGGGGCGGGCGCGTCCCCCTGCAGACAGACGATGACGGGAAGGGAGGGAGTCGCTTGGGCCAAGGCGCCGAACAGGCGGGTATTTTCCAGCACCAGCAGGCGCGCGCCGGAATCGTTCAAGCACCAGGCCAGGTTTTCCGGGTTATCGTCCGCATACAACGGCACCACTACCAGACCCAAGCCCAGTGCTGCCTGATCGATCGCCACCCAGTCGACGCCATTCTTCAGGCACAGCGCCACACGGTCGCCCGGTTCATAACCCGCGGCGCGGAAGGCCTGCTGCCAGCGAGCCGCCAGGGCCAAGACATCCTGAGCGGAAAAGTCGCACCAGACATCGTCGATGCACTGGCGGTAGAGGATTTTTTCCGGGGTGGCCCGATGCTGCTCGAGCAAGCTGGCGAGATTGGCCATAGGTTCCGCCAAAAAACAATTTAGCCGCAGAGGACGCGGAGGAATTCAAATGCTTAGAATATAGTACATCACCCGTTGGGTAACTTGCTATAACTCGGCTATCACTGATTTTGCGAGTTGTGCGAACAGGTTCTGGCGGGTATGCGAAGCAACCCGCAAAGTCGCCCTCCCGCCTCCCCTGTTTTCTCTGCGACCTCCGCGTCCTCCGCGGTGAAATGCCATTTCTGGGTTAAACCGTTTACCGGCTGGTGGCTAAACGATATCCAGATGCTCGAGTCCGCTCATCAGGTCGGCATCCTTGGTAGCCTTGCCGTGGAGCTTGATCTTGAGACGCAGATCGTTGACCGAATCGGCGTTTCTGAGCGCATCCTCATAGTTGATCAGATCGGCCTCGTAGAGCTTGAACAACGCCTGATCGAAAGTGATCATGCCGAGTTCGTTGGACCTGGCCATGAGCTCCTTGATCTCGTGTACCTCGCCCTTGAAGATCAGATCGGCAATCAGCGGCGAGTTGAGCATGACCTCGACCGCCGCCACCCGTCCCTTGCCGCCAACCTTGGGGATGAGGCGCTGTGACACGAACGCCTTGAGATTGAGGGACAGGTCCATCAGCAGCTGCTGACGCCGCTCCTCGGGAAAGAAGTTGATGATCCGGTCGAGCGCCTGGTTGGCGCTGTTGGCATGCAGAGTGGACATGCACAAGTGACCGGTTTCGGCGAAGGCGATGGCATATTCCATGGTTTCCCGGTCGCGTATTTCGCCGATCAGGATCACGTCCGGCGCCTGGCGCAGGGTATTTTTCAGCGCTGCTTGCCAAGAATCGGTATCCACGCCGACCTCGCGCTGGGTCAGGATGCAGTTGAGGTGCGGATGCACGTATTCGACCGGGTCCTCGATGGTGATGATGTGGCCGTAGCTGTTCTGGTTACGGTAGCCGATCATCGCCGCCAGGGAGGTGGATTTACCCGAACCGGTGCCGCCGACGAAAACCACCAGGCCGCGCTTGGTCATCGCCACGTCCTTGAGCACGCCAGGCAACCCCAGATCCTCGAAATTGGGAATCTCGGTGGTGATGGTGCGCAGCACCATGCCGATCCGCCCCTGCTGGATAAAGGCGCTGACCCGGAAGCGCCCGATGTCCGCCGGACTGATGGCGAAATTGCACTCCTTGCTCGACTCGAACTCGGATGACTGCTTGTCGTTCATGATCGCGCGCGCGAGTTCCTTGGTGTGCTGCGGCGTCAGCTTCTGATTGGATACCGGCGTCATCTTGCCGTCCACCTTGATGGCAGGTGGGAAGTCGGCGGTGATAAACAGATCCGAGGCCTTCTTCGACAGCATCAACCGCAACAGGTCATGCATGAATTTGACTGCTTGATCGCGTTCCATAATGCGTTTCCTTAGCCTGAAAAGGTGTCTTTGTTTGAGGCCTTGGTGCGTGCCTCAGCCGAGGACACGACGTTGCGTTTGACCAGTTCGGTCAGATTCTGGTCCAGCGTCTGCATGCCGATATTCCCGCCGGTCTGAATCGCCGAATACATCTGGGCGATCTTGGCCTCACGGATCAGGTTGCGGATCGCGGGCGTACCAATCATGATTTCGTGCGCCGCCACCCGCCCGGTGCCGTCCTTGGTCTTGAGCAGGGTCTGTGAAATTACTGCGCGCAGGGATTCCGACAGCATCGAGCGCACCATATCCTTTTCCGCGGCCGGGAACACGTCCACGATCCGGTCGATAGTCTTGGCGGCGGAACTGGTGTGCAGGGTACCGAACACCAGGTGGCCGGTTTCCGCTGCGGTCAGTGCCAGGCGGATGGTTTCCAGATCACGCAGCTCGCCCACCAGAATCACGTCCGGATCTTCACGCAAGGCTGAACGCAGCGCATTGTTGAAAGACAGGGTATGCGGCCCGACCTCGCGCTGGTTGATCAGGCACTTTTTGCTCTCATGAACGAATTCAATCGGATCTTCCACTGTCAGGATATGGCCGAAATCCTTTTCATTGATGTGATTGACCATCGCTGCCAGGGTAGTGGACTTACCCGAGCCGGTCGGTCCGGTCACCAGCACGATACCGCGCGGCTGCTCGGATATTTCCTTGAAAATCTCCGGGCATTTCAGCTCTTCCAGGCTCAACACTTTCGATGGAATTGTACGAAACACCGCAGCGGCGCCGCGGTTCTGGACGAAGGCGTTGACGCGGAAGCGAGCCAGGTTGGGAATCTCGAAGGAGAAGTCGACTTCCAGATTTTCCTCGTAGAATTTGCGCTGACCATCATTCATGATGTCGTACACCATGCCGTGAACATCCTTGTGCTCCAGCACCGGCACGTTGATGCGGCGTACGTCGCCATGCACCCGGATCATCGGCGGCAGACCGGATGACAGGTGCAGGTCGGAGGCCTTGTTTTTTACCGAAAAGGCAAGCAAATCCGAGATTTCCATTATAATTTCCCTTATGCACAAACGCGTCCCACCATTATGACAACTATCGCAAACTCATTGCAAGCAGTGCGGCAGCGCATCGCACAGGCCGCCACAGCGGCTGGACGGCCGGCTGCGGACATCCAGCTGCTGGCGGTCAGCAAAACCTTTCTCGCTGCAGCGGTGCGCCAGGCCTATACGGCCGGACAGCGCGCCTTCGGCGAAAGCTACGTACAGGAAGCAGTAGAGAAAGTCGAAGCGCTCAACGATTTGCCGCTGAAGTGGCATTTCATCGGCCCGATCCAGAGTAACAAGACCCGTCCGATCGCCGAAAGTTTTGCCTGGGTGCACAGTCTGGATCGGGCCAGGATCGCCGACCGGCTTTCCGCAGGTCGGCCATCCAACCTGCCCGACCTGCAGGTGTGCCTACAGGTCAACGTCAGCGGAGAACCCAGCAAAAGCGGCGTTGCGCCGGAAGATTTGGCGGCCTTGGCACGCCACGTACTGGCCCTGCCGCGCCTGAAATTGCGCGGGCTGATGACGATCCCCGAACCGACCGACGACCCCGTGGATCAGCGTCGGGCCTTCGCCCGCCTGCGCCAGCTACTGGAGCAGATCAATGCCGAAGGCTTTCAGCTCGACACTTTGTCGATGGGCATGTCGGACGATCTTGAAGCTGCAATTGCCGAGGGCGCGACTATCGTGCGGGTGGGTTCGGCGATCTTCGGCGCAAGAGAATACAACAAGGAATAATTCATGCACATCACCTTCATCGGCGGCGGCAACATGGCCGGAGCGCTCATCACCGGTCTGCTGCAAAAAGGCTTCGATCCGACAAGCATCGGCGTGGTGGAAATTTCCGCGGAAAGCCGAGCCCAGTTGAGTGAGAAATTCGGCATCGCTACCCACGAGGCAATCAGCGCAGCCGCCGTTGCCACCGACATCATCGTACTGGCAGTGAAGCCGCAGCAACTCCATGGCGTTGCCGCGCAACTACATGGGCTGATCGACGGCAAACTGGTCATTTCCATCGCCGCCGGGGTGCGCAGCGCCGATCTCTCCCTGTGGCTGGGCGGCCATGGCGTGATCGTCCGCGCCATGCCGAATACGCCTGCGATGGTGCTGGCGGGGGTCACTGGCCTCTACGCTCTGCCCGGGGTACCCGAATACCAGCGCCAGCAGGCCGAAATCATACTCGGTGCGGTGGGCACGACACTGTGGCTGGAGAAGGAAGAGCAAATGGACGCCGTCACCGCCATTTCCGGTAGCGGTCCGGCCTACGTGTTCCTCTTCATCGAAGCATTGCAGACAGCCGCTGTGGAACTGGGCCTCAGCCCGGATGATGCACGCATCCTCAGCCTGGAAACCTTCCTCGGTGCCGCAAAACTCGCCAGCCAGAGCAGCGAGGATGCCGCCACCCTGCGTGCGCGCGTCACTTCCAAGGGTGGCACCACAGAACGTGCCATTCTTGCGATGGAGGCTGCCGGGATCAAGCAAACCATCATCCAGGCCACGCAGGCCGCCTGCCAGCGCTCGCGCGAGCTAGGGGACGAACTGGGCAAAATGGGTGCCGGGGGGATAATCTGACCATGCTAAACCAAGCCCTGCAGTTCCTTATCGAAACCCTCCTCGGCCTGTTTGTGCTGGCCGTGCTGCTGCGCTTCTACCTGCAATGGGCACGGGCACCATTCCGCAACCCGGTCTCGCAGTTCATCGCGGCGCTCACCGATTTTGCAGTGAAACCGCTGCGCAGATTCATTCCCGGGCTGTTCGGACTGGATCTGGCCTCCTTGTTCTTGGCCTGGCTGGTGGAATACGTCATACTGCTCGCCCTGTTTTGGCTGGGCGGCCTGTTCCTGCTGAAGGCCGGACCTTCCGTTTTTCTTGCTATCGCATTCCTGGCAGTGATCAAGCTGTTGAAGATCAGCATTTACATCCTGCTCGGGGCGGTCCTCATCCAGGCGATCCTGTCCTGGACCAACCCGCACACACCCCTGGCACCGGTGCTAAGTCGGCTGACCGACCCGTTCCTCCTGCCACTGCGCAGGGTTGTCCCGCTTTTGGCCAATGTCGATCTTTCTCCGCTGGTGCTGTTCATCATCTGCGAACTTCTACTGATGGTGCCTTTAGCGTGGCTGGAAAGCCTCGCCATGCAACTTGCCTGACATGGCTGACTGGTATCAACTCAGGGAAGACCGTCTCACCCTCACCGTGCACGTGCAGCCCGGAGCCAAGCGTACCGAAGTGATCGGACTGCACGGCGATGCATTGAAAATCAGGGTCGCTGCCGCCGCCGTGGAAGGGCAGGCCAATACCAGGCTACTGGATTTTTTGCGCAAGGCATTCAAGGTTCCGGCCAGCCGGATTAGCCTGAAGCACGGCGAACATGCGCGCCGCAAAGTGGTGGAAATCCTGGGTTCGCCCCTTGCGCCGGAAATATTGCTGCCCGGAATGGACACGCCATGACAGACACCTTGCTGCCGCACAATGAGCTGGCGACGATGCTGGAAACCTGGCTGGCCTTGCCGGGTACACCCGAGTTGCTCGACCCGCAGTTGCAGCTGCGTGCCCATGAACTGCTGGACACCCTGAAAGCCACGCCGCCGGATACCAACGTTTTCTCCCAAATCAGCTTGGTTACGGAGGCGGGCAGCGCAGCCGTGCAGCGTCGACACGGCGAACTGCTGCACGAACAAGACACATTGAGCAGCCTGATCAGCCAAAACCGCGAGGTCGCTGATCGACTGGAGCAAAGCCTGCAGGCAGACCAGTACCAGAGCCAGGAAGCATGGCAAAGCTTCAACATCGCGCGCAAACTTATTGCGCGGCAGGGAGGCATACTTCTCAACCTCCTCGACAGCGAACACGTCGAACAACTGGTGGCAAAAAACCTGAAGGAAATTCTGCGTAGCTCCACTACAGGCGCGCTTACCCAGGCAATGCTTTCCCTGATCAGCGAGGCGTCCACCTTGCTTGAAGGTTTTGAGCGCCAGAATCGCCAAGTCATGAGCATGGTCGAAGCCGTATACGCCCGATTCAATCAACTGCCTGGCTTTACGCTTGCCTCACCCCAACTTTCCGCCCTGGAAAATTACCGTCAGGGCCTGGAGCAACTCGGCGAAAAAACCTCAGAATTCTGCCGCCGCCCGATCAATCTGATGACAGACAAGACCAGCCTGGCAAAGAAATTTGGCATGGAAGTGGTGGCGCCTCTGCGCGGTCTGTTCACGCAACTGAAGGCAGAAACCGACTGGCGGCTGAGTGAACTATCCGTCCCCGTCCAGGACCAGATCCAGGCACAAAAAATCGCGCTGGAGAAACGCGAGGAAAACATCAACATGATCCGTGACCAGATCTCCATCCTGGATACACGAAAAGAAGAAACGGAAGCCGCGCTCGACAGACTACAGATACAGGAAGCAGCGATAGCTCGGATACTGGCGCTCACGCAAACATTCTCATTTGCGAAACCAGCCTGATCGTCCTATACTGACTAGACTGACTAGTCCTAATAGGAAGGCGTCATGCAAGCCTGGCAACTGCAAGAAGCTAAAGCCCGCCTGAGCGAGGTGATTCAGAAAGCGATAAACGAAGGGCCACAGGACATTTCTCTGCGGGGCCGCCCGGCGGCAGTGGTTCTTTCTCATGCCGATTACGCGATGCTAAACCGGCCCAAGCCCTCCTTCACCGCCTTTCTGCGCGAATCTCCCCTGCATGGCGTAGAGCTCGAACTGGAGCGGGACACCACCCCTACTCGCCTGGCTGGGCTGTGAGCTACCTCATCGACACCAGCGTCGTTACAGAACTCGGCCGGACCAAGCCCGATCCACGGGTGGTGGAATGGTTTAATGCCATACCGGATTCCGCCCTATACTTGAGCACCTTGACTCTGGGGGAGTTGCGCAAAAGGGTGGAAAAATTGCCGGATGCAAGCCGCCGTGAAAAACTGCGGTTGTGGCTGGAAAACGACTTGCCCGCCTGGTTCGGCGATCATCTGTTATCCGTGGACGCCACCGTCGCCGACCGGTGGGGCCGCCTGCTGGCCGAAACAGCTCACCCCCTTCCCGCTGTCGATAGCCTGCTGGCGGCCACCGCCCTGTATCACGACTTGCGGATAGTCACGCGCAACGGCAAGGATTTTGAGATTCCGGGGTTGGTGGTAGTAAATCCATGGAAGGGTTAGCTGAGGGTGATATACGTTGATTGCCCCTAACCATTCTTCGCGAGGCTTTTTTGTGCGCTACGCATGAATATTACTTGCCGGGGGCAGCCCGGCAGCTGGCTCCTTGTTTTGCTTAGAAACTGCAGTTGCTTCTACACTTCGATCTGCTCAGACCAGATCAAAGCATTCACATGCGCCACGTTAACCGCATCTGCATCAAGGCCGCAATCGGAGGAATAGCGGGCGATGGTATCCTGGTCAAAATTCTCGCAGGCAATGGCCAGCTGTAGATACGGCGCATATATACCCTCGCGCCGGACTAGGGCGTCGACGACCGATTTCGGCAGGTTCAGGCGGGTAAGTGCATCCCCCATGGGTATATTGAGCAGGGCATCCAGCAGCGAAAAGATGCCGGCGATAAACAAGCCGCCGAGCTCGGCTGGCCGCAGCCTGGTTTTGCCGAGCGACTCGCAGAAACGACCGCGCACCAGTGCGTTTTTGAGTAGCGAACGGCTGCGTTCATCAGCTTTCCCGCTGGCAAACATCAGCAGGGTAAGCCAACGGTACAACTGGTCGTAACCGATGAGCGTGATGGCATGCCCAATCGACTGGATTTGATGCTGCAGGCCATTTGCCGGGGAATTGATGTAATTCAGCAAGCGGTAGGACAAGGCCGCATCCAGTTTGACCTTTTCTTCCAGTGCGAGGATGTCAGCACGGTTAATGACCAGATTGAGCAGTTCCATCACGCGCATCCGATTGCTGTCGATGCGGTGAGGTGCGGCGGGCTGCAAGCGGGTAAAGTAGTAACCTTGGAACAGGCTGAATGAGAGCTTGCAGTAAGCCTCGAATGCTTCTTCCGTTTCTACTTGAGTGGCAATCAGAGTGGGCCCATGCATTTTAAGCAGTGCGACAGCCTGTTCACTCAGTTGCAACGCATCGTATTGACGTGTGTTGATCCTGACGTAACGACAAAGTTCTAGCAGCGGATTCAACTCAGGGCGGTATTCGAAATCTTCCAGTGCAATCTGGATGCCACGGGCAGTGAGTTCGCGACATCGCTCAACCAGTTCTTCAATATCAGCTTTTTCAGGGCAAATAGCGACGACGATATTTTTTGCCGGCAGCTCATTCACCAGGGGGTTGTCCAGCATGGCAGGGGACAGACTGATGAAGGTCAGCTTGGTGCCCAGCGCTTTCTGGAAAGCGAGGTCGATGACGCCGATCACCAGCATTTCATGCTGTGTCTGTTGTCGTGCGCCTTCAGTTAGTTCTTCCGGGGACAACACACCGCTTCTTATCTTCAGCTCGTATCCAACAATCCGGGATGAATCGTCCAGGATCGGCTGGCGGCCGAGAAAGCGCTGTAACGTGGCTTTTGCAGCTGCACGGGTCTCGTGGCCCGGGTTGTCCAGAAAGGTTTCGATTCCGGCGGGGAGAGGGGTGACCGTTTTATCGCGGCCGCCGGTGATAAGTCTGAGATATTTCTCTAGCATGTGGGCTCTTCGCGTAACAACCTGCAACAGAGCGCTAGCATGCAATAACCCGCATGCTTTGTAAATGTTCGCGGGAAACGTGTTGCCACGGCCAAATCAGGCCGCTTGCTGGAGACGTTCCATCATGTCGCTGACTGCACGGTCGATCAATGCTTCGTCGTTGATGATTTGCGCCTGCCCGCTGCGGAATTTCTCCGCGAGATTGGAAGGCGTTATTGAAAGCGCTCTTGAGCCAAGACGGTTGGTAAACAGGTACAGTCCCTTGAGCGGGCTCACCCACGCCAGCTTGCTGCGCGAGGTGGTGCCATCCGCCTGGAGGAATTCGATCCAGGTACCACGCTTGAGTTTTGCCACTAACGCTCCAGAGTCGTCTTTATGAAGTTCATTTGCCTGCCACGGCACATCACTGATTGGTACTTCCTCCAGATCAAGGTCGGCTGGAACATGTTCCGCAGAAATCTGCTGAATAAGAGCGATATCCGGTGCAGGGGCTTCCGGCGAGGGGGTGATTTCTTCGAAATCTGCCGGCGCTTCGACCACGGCATCCGTCTCTTCCGCAAGATTGTCTATGTCCGAGTCTTGCCATGCTTCTTCATCTTCAGCGTGCAGGCCGGATTTCACTGCATCCGCATGACAGCGGATGAGCTTGGCGAAGAATTGGTCGCGTTCGTCACCTGTCACGTCAATGGCGGCCATGCCCTGCTGTAAGCGTTTCAGCAGATTCGGCAGCAGACCAACCAGCCTTTTACGGTCATCCGGCACTTCCTTGGCGGCCACGCTCCATATCAGTTGATCCATTGTTTCCAGCGCTTCGTTCCATGCCTGGCTGTCTTCGCCGGATTTCTGATAGGTTAAGCTGAGCACGGACTCCCACTGGTGGGACAGGAATTCACGAATAAGCTGCGGCAGCTTGCGCGATTCGATGCGACGTTTGACTTCGTCGTGCGCCATGATCCTGGCGATCTCTTCCTGCTCACGGGTCTGCACTACCTGGGCACTGCGCCCAGTCAGTTCGTCAGCACGCTCTTTCTCCGCTGCAAGATAGCTTTCCAGTTCTTCCTGCATATCGGCGAATACACCGACCTTATCTTCAAACTCGTTCAGGATGCGCTGTACCAGATGATCCACCTTCTTGTACAAGCCTCCCTGATGACCTTCTTCCTCATTCCAGCCAATCGCAGCATCTGCCAGCGTATCGAGGAACTTGCGGGCTGGATGCATTTTTTTTGAGAAAAACGTTTTATCCAGCATGGCCACTTTAAGAACCGGTATTTGCAGCCTGCCGATTAACGCCTTCATGGCATCCGGGATATTGCGGTCATCCAGAATATAGTCGAACAGCATGGCGACAATATCCAGCGTCATGGCGTCGACGTGCCCCATGACGCTGGCCATGCCGCTTGATTTTATTTCACGTAGAACATTCGTACGCCCATTAGCCAACAGTGCAGGGTCGAGTATGACACCCTCACCCAATACTCCTTCAAACTGACCCTGTTGCAACTTGGTCAGCGTGCTCATTACTCCTGCGCTTTGTACGGCTGCGCCGCCCGAAGCCATTGCGCCTCCAATAGCTCCAGGCTGACCGGCTTGCTGTGGCAAGCCCATTCCCGCCATACCCGAATTGCCAAGCGAGACAAGCTGTTGCAAGGTTGCAAATAAATCCGGCCCATTCGCCGTTGGCTCGGCACCAGTTGCACCAGCTGCGTTGAATTCAGGCTGGCGGGCAGCAGAACCGCCGTGTTTCTTCATGCCAACCCGAATTTTGGGCAGCACGCCCTTATCCACCAAATGCTGGTTGATGTCCTGGTACATATTTTTGATCTGATCCGGCATGTACTTGTTGAACATCATGACCAGCAGCAGCTTGACCTTCACGCTGCTGTCCAGCTCCTTGAGCGCTTCCATGAAGCCTGAACCGATTGCTTCCGGGCCAATCGGGTTGTCGGCGGAATCCAACTCATGCACATGCAACAGCGTGCCCAGACTGTTGATTTGCGTTTAAAACTGACCCACTAACCATAGAGATTTGCATGGAATTTTGACCCACGTTTATACACTGACCTACTCGGGAACGAGTG
>NZ_DF967545.1:31686-42472 GCF_000971475.1 Sulfuricella sp. T08 | reverse complement strand
GCTGCAAAACTGAGTTGTTTCATGGGCAATTTCAGTCGATTGATGATGTCCGCTATTTTACAGGTTCAGGAACTTGTTCAGGGCTTCCTTAGGGGCTGCCTTCACTTCTTGCCGCGCAGGATCAATCGAGTTTGACCCATCGATTTGATCGGAGCAGGCGTAGCCCGGATGGAATGAAATGGAATCCGGGGCATCCTGCCGTGGAGTGGGATGGTTGCCAGGCGGATGATTGCCTCTGTCCATGCGCCTTGGCAGGAGCTCCCGGATTGCGCTGCGCTTCATCCGGGCTACTTGCTGACCTCTTCGATTTTGTTTCGTTCATTGCAGATTTCTGTTGGTGCGACTTCGATGCCGATGGCGGCATATCGGGCAAAAACATCGTTACCATCCCAGTCTGGAGGCATCGTAGAGCGTCGTCCAGAGGCGTTGAGCAGCGCGTGTTCGTCGCAGGTTACAACCATGACTCTAAGATAATTGGTCAAGAGTTCGATTACGCCCGCTTTGGTGAGTGGGCGCATGTCCATGAGACGGTTCACAATCTCCATTTGGGGCATGACGTGTTCAACTATGCACTCGCTGTCTGGTTTATTCAGAGCGGCTTTAGATCGTGGAATCCTTGCTTTATGTGCTTGGCCGTGGTGTCCGAGGATCTTGTTCTGCCAGTATTGGTGGATTGCAATCTTTAGGTTGCGGCAGCATTCGTTACGGGTAAAACCAAATGCTTGTGCATCGTTGGCCTGTTTGATGGCAAAGATGATGAATTCGGCTGCTCGTTCTTTGTCGGTCATTTTATTGGGCATGTAACCCGCGTAAGGCGTAGGGTTTCAATAAGCGAAGCGCATTGCGGCGCATGTCAATCCTTGGCCCGGATAGCAGACTTGGGGCGGAATGCCTTGATCGCTTCTTCCCGAGTTTCCAGATAAGGCCCGCCGATCAGGTCGATGCAGTAAGGCACGGCGGCAAACACGCCGTCGAGGGTTTCCTTGATCGCCTTGGGTTGTCCGGGCAGGTTGATGATCAGGCATTGCTTGCGGATGACGCCGACTTGGCGGGAGAGGATGGCGGTGGGTACATACTTCAGGCTGACGGCGCGCATTTGCTCGCCGAAGCCGGGCAGTACCTTTTCTGCCACGGCCAGCGTCGCCTCCGGGGTGACATCGCGCGGCGCCGGGCCAGTGCCGCCGGTGGTGAGCACCAGGCAGCAGCCTTCTTCATCCGCCAGCTGGCGCAGTGTGGCTTCGATCTGCGCCTGTTCATCCGGGATCATGCGGGTGACGGCACGCCACGGCGTGGTCAGCGCGTTGGCTAGCCAGTCGTTGAGCGCCGGGATGCCCTGATCTTCGTAAACGCCCTGTGAGGCGCGGTCGCTGATGCTGACCAGCCCAATCAGCACGGGCTGTTCGTTATTCATCTTCCCCCGGTTCGGTTTCTTTTCCTTCGAGGATCATTTCACGCAGCAGCTTGAACAGGGCACGGCTACTCTTTGGCGGCTTGCCGGCTGCGGCCTCTTTCTGCGCATTGCGGATCAGGGTGCGGATCTGCTGGATGTCGGCCCGCGCATATTCCACCACCAGGTCGCTCAAGGCTTGCTCTTCCGTTAGCAGGCGCTCGCGCCAGCGCTCCAGCAGGTGGAATTTTGCCCCTTGAACGCGTGTGACATTGTTCCACTCATCCAGTTTGGCCCGGATTGGTTCCTCATCAACAAAACGCATTAATTTGCCGAGGTATTGCATCTGGCGGCGGCGGGCTTCGTGACCGGTCAGGCGCTTGGCTTCAATAACAGCATCCAGCAAAGTCTCGGGCAGATTTATTTGTGCCAGCCGATCCTTGTTCAGCCCTACCAGTTGTTCGCCGATATCCTGCAATGCGTGCATTTCCTGCTTGCGCCTGGTTTTGCTCGGGGGTTCCGGTCTGTCGTCAGGCGCGTTGTCTTCTGTATCCGTCATGGTTTCGCAAATGGAATCAAAGTTGCTATGATAACCTTTTTAATGCGGTATTCAGCAAGATAGGGCCAGCTCGTGATTGTTCCCGGGTCTTGCCGCTGCTGAAATTTTCGAGGTGCATGTGTCAGATTCCCGTTTTTCCCATTCTATTGAAACCCTGAGTCAGATTACTCGCGATATTTTGAACCAGTCGAAACTGGCCGGCGCTACGGCCTGCGAGGCGGAAGTGTCGCAAGGCTTCGGCCAGAACGTCTCGGTGCGTCGCGGCGAGGTCGAAACCATTGAATACAACCGCGACAAGGGTCTGGGTGTAACGGTTTACTTCGGCCATAAGCGCGGCCATGCCAGCACTTCTGACCTGTCGCCCCAGGCGATCAAGGATACTGTTGCGGCCGCCGTGAGCATTGCCAGATATACCGCCAGCGACGAATTCGCCGGGCTCGCCGACGAGAGCCTGCTGGCCAGGGAGATACCCGATCTCAGTCTTTATCACCCGTGGGACTTGTCGGTGGAGCAGGCGATTGAACAGGCAAAAGCCTGTGAAGCCGCTGCGTTCGCGGTGGACAAGCGGATCGACAATTCCGAGGGCGCTTCCGTTTCTACGCAGGAATCGCTGTTCATGTACGGCAACAGCCTGGGCTTCCTCGCTGGCTACCCTTCTTCGCGTCATGGCATCAGTTGTGCGGTGATCGCCGAAGATGATGGAGGAATGCAGCGCGATTACTGGTACAGTTCGCGGCGCGATGCGGCCGATCTGGAAAGCGCCGCGGCCGTCGGCAGGCAAGCCGGCGAGCGCACCGTGCGCCGGCTCGCGGCGCGCAAGATCAAGACCACTGAGTGCCCGGTGCTGTTCGAAGCGCCGATTGCTTCCGGCCTGATCGGTCACTTGGTCGGTGCTGTCAGTGGCGGCAGTCTGTACCGCAAATCCTCTTTCCTGCTCGACAGCCTGGGCCAGCAAATTTTTGCCCCGTTCGTCCAGATCCGCGAGATGCCGCATATCCCCAAAGGGCTGGCGAGCAGCCCCTTCGACAATGAAGGCGTCGCCACTCACGCACGCGACCTGATCAAGGACGGCGTACTGCAGGGTTATTTTCTCGGCAGCTACTCGGCGCGCAAATTGGGCATGACTTCCACCGGCAATGCCGGCGGCAACCACAATCTGATCATCGAGAGCAGCGGGCAGGATTTCGACGGATTGCTGAAAATGATGGGTAAGGGCCTGGTGGTGACGGAACTGCTTGGTCACGGCATCAACCCGGTGACCGGCGATTATTCCCGCGGGGCCGCCGGTTATTGGGTGGAAAACGGCGAAATCCAGTTTCCTGTCGAGGAAATCACCATTGCCGGCAACCTCAAGGACATGTTTCGGCAGATTGCGGCGGTCGGCAGCGACATCCTGGTTCAGGGTTCGAAGCAGTGCGGTTCAGTGCTGATCGAGAGGATGACGGTGGCGGGGGACTGAGCTCGTGGGGTTTTACTCAGGATTGTCCTGATCGTGGTAAAATCGCCGTTTTGCTTTTTGGAAAGAGCCCGTTATGTTTAGCGCAGAACAGACCATCGCCAAGTTCGATCCCGAATTGTGGCAGGCGATGCAGGATGAAACCCGCCGTCAGGAAGACCACATCGAGCTGATCGCCTCGGAAAACTATACCAGCCCGGCGGTGATGGAAGCGCAGGGCTCACAACTGACCAATAAGTACGCAGAAGGCTATCCCGGCAAGCGCTATTACGGCGGCTGCGAGTACGTGGACGTGGCAGAACAGTTGGCGATCGACCGGGTCAAGGCCCTGTTCGGCGCGGAATATGCCAACGTCCAGCCGCACTCCGGTTCCCAGGCCAACCAGGCGGTATACATGGCGGTGCTGAAGCCTGGCGACACCATTTTGGGCATGTCGCTGGCGCATGGCGGCCACCTCACCCACGGTGCTTCGGTGAATCTTTCCGGCAAGCTCTTCAATGCAATCACCTACGGCCTGGATCCCAAAACCGAAGCGATCGATTATGACGAGGTGGAGCGCCTGGCCCTGGAGCACAAGCCGAAAATGATCGTAGCCGGTGCTTCAGCTTATTCTCTGATCATCGACTGGAAACGCTTCCGCAAGATCGCCGACATGGTTGGTGCCTATCTGTTTGTCGATATGGCGCATTACGCCGGTCTGGTCGCTGCAGGTCTGTACCCCAACCCGGTCGGGATTGCAGATTTCGTGACCAGTACTACCCACAAGACCCTGCGCGGGCCACGTGGCGGCATCATCCTGTCCAGCCTGCAGCACGAGAAGGCGCTCAACTCGGCGATTTTCCCCAGCATCCAGGGTGGCCCGCTGATGCACGTGATTGCCGCCAAGGCGGTCGCGTTCAAGGAAGCGGCGACGAAAGAATTCAAGCACTACCAGGAGCAGGTGATCGAAAACGCCATCGTGATGGCCAAGGTGCTGCAGGAGCGTGGCTTGCGCATCGTTTCCGGACGCACCGAGTCGCATGTGTTCCTTGTCGATCTGCGCGCCAAGAACCTTACCGGCAAGGAAGCCGAAGCGGCGCTGGGCCTCGCTCACATCACCGTGAACAAGAATGCCATCCCGAACGACCCGCAGAAGCCTTTCGTCACCAGCGGCATCCGCATCGGCACGCCGGCGATGACCACGCGCGGCTTCAAGGAAATCGAAGCGGAGCACCTCGCCAACCTGATCGCCGACGTGCTTGATGCACCCGCCGACGAGGCTGTCATCAGCCGCGTGGCGAATGAGGCCAAGGCGATGTGTGCGAAGTTTCCCGTTTACGGAAAGTGAGGAGTAAGGAGTGAGGAGTGAGGGGGTTGTCATGGGGTAGTTCTGCTCCTGACTCCTCACACTTCACTCCTCGCTAAAAAATGAAATGCCCTTTTTGTGGTGCCATCGACACCCAGGTGATAGATTCCCGCGTCAACGAGGAAGGGGACAGCATACGTCGCCGCCGTCGCTGCCCGTCCTGCGACAAGCGTTTCACCACCTACGAAACGGCCGAGTTGCGTATGCCGCAGGTGGTCAAGCAGAACGGTACCCGCGAGGAATTTGACCGCGCCAAGGTGCGCACCAGCTTCATGCGCGCGCTGCACAAGCGTCCGGTGCCAACCGAATTTGTGGATCAGGCCATCGAGCGCATCGCACAAAAAGTGTTGAGTCTGGGCGAACGCGAGGTGCCGTCCCGCCAGATGGGCGAAATGGTGATGCACGAGCTGTACAAGCTCGACAAGGTGGCCTATATCCGCTTTGCCTCGGTTTATCGCAGCTTCCAGGATGTGGATGATTTCCGGGATGTCATCCGGGATTTGGATAAATGAACCGCAGAGGCGCAGAGGCACAGAGAACGACGCTGTTCGGGGGCAATGACAGGAACTCCTGCTTTGCGGTTGGTAGCAAACACGAATTTCTTCGCGTCTCCGTACCCCTGCGGTGAAACAAATGTTCTCCGCCGCCGACCACGAATTTATGGCTCGAGCGCTGCGCCTGGCAGAGAAGGGGTTGTACACCACCACGCCGAATCCGCGCGTCGGCTGTGTGATAGTAAACGACGACAAGGTGGTGGGTTCCGGCTGGCATGAGCGTGCCGGCGAGCCCCATGCCGAGATCCATGCACTCACACAGGCAGGCGAGCTGGCGCAGGGCGCAACAGCCTATGTCACGCTCGAGCCGTGCAGCCACCATGGCCGCACGCCGCCGTGTGTCGGGGCTCTGATCCAGGCTGGTGTGGGCCGCGTAGTGGTAGCGATGGTCGATCCGAATCCGCAGGTGGCGGGAGAGGGGCTGACGCAACTGCAACAGGCCGGTATCCAGACTGACATTGGTCTGCTGGAGAAAGAGGCGCACGACCTCAATATCGGTTTCGTTTCCCGCATGACCTGCGGGCGGCCATGGCTGCGGCTGAAAATCGCCGCCAGTCTGGATGGCAAGACCGCGCTCAACAATGGTGTCAGCCAGTGGATCACCGGCCCGGATGCACGCCGCGATGCGCACCGGTTGCGCGCCCGTTCCTGTGCGGTGCTGACCGGCATCGGCACGGTGCTGGCGGACGACCCGATGCTCAATGTGCGTGAGGTGGAAACACCGCGCCAGCCGCTCAGGGTGGTGGTGGACAGTACATTGAGGATGCCTCCCGGAGCGAAAATGCTGCTGGGGGAGGATGTTCTGGTGGTGACGGCGAGCAGTGACCCGACCAAGGCAGCATGTTTGCGTGACGCCGGTGCCGAAGTGCTGGTGTTGCCGCCGCTGGATGGCCGGGTCGATCTGGCGAGGATGCTGGATGAGCTGGGCAAGCGTGGTATCAACGAAGTTACGGTGGAAGCAGGGCGCGGTCTGAATGGTGCGCTGGTACGGCAAGGCCTGGTGGACGAATTCGTGATTTATTTCGCGCCGCTGTTGCTGGGCGACCGGGCTCGTGGCATGTTCGATCTGCCTGAATTGGTTGAGATGGGAGGGCGGCGCGAACTGCGCATTGCCGACGTGGGAATGGTCGGCAGGGATGTGCGCATCCGCGCCCTGCCTGTGGCATAAAAACGTTAAGGATAGAGTGACAATGTTTACCGGAATTATCGAGGCGGTGGGCCAGATCAAGCAGGTTGAGCAACGCGACCAAGGCGTGCGTCTGACCATCGCCTCCGACCGGCTGGATTTCAGCGATGTTGCCGTCGGTGACAGCATCGCCGCCAACGGCGTGTGCCTCACCGTGATTTCTCTGGCCGGCAACGCCTACACCGTGGACGTGTCGCAGGAAAGCCTGAACTGCACTGTAGGCTTGAGCGAACCCGGCGAGGTCAACCTGGAAAAGGCGATGCGCCTGTCAGACCGGCTTGGCGGTCACCTCGTCAGCGGCCATGTGGACGGCGTCGGCGAGGTGGTGAAATTCGAGCCGGTGGGGGAGAGCCACCGACTGATGATCCGCGCGCCCAGGGAGCTTTCACGCTTTATCGCACCTAAGGGGTCGATCACCGTCAACGGCGTCAGCCTGACCGTGAATGAGGTGAGCGACGATGCGTTCTCCATCAACCTTATCCCGCATACGCTGGATGTGACCACGCTTAAGCATATCCAACCCGGTAGCCGGGTCAACCTGGAAGTGGACATGCTGGCGCGTTACGTGGATCGTTTGCTACACCCGGAACAGTACTAATCAACCATGATTTTCACCGCAAAGGACGTAAAGTAGCGCGAGGTAACCCCATTTGTTTGTTTTCCTTTGCGTGCCTTGGCGTCCTTTGCGGTTAATAGATTAAATTAGGGAATAGATATGACAATCAGCTCAACCCAGGAAATCATCGCCGACTTCAAGGCCGGAAAAATGGTCGTCCTGGTGGATGAAGAAGACCGCGAGAACGAGGGCGACCTGGTGCTGGCGGCGGAATTCGTCACGCCCGAAGCAATCAACTTCATGGCCAAGCATGGCCGTGGTCTGGTCTGCCTGACTCTGACCGAGGAGCGTTGCCGCCTGCTCAATCTGCCGCTGATGGTGTCGGCCAATCAGCTGGCGCTGGGCACCAACTTTACCGTTTCGATCGAGGCGGCGGAAGGGGTGACCACTGGTATCTCTGCGGCCGACCGCGCCAAGACCATCCTGGCGGCAGTGAAGAAGGACGCCAAGGCATCCGATATCGTTCAGCCCGGCCATATCTTTCCGCTCAAGGCGCAGAAGGGCGGCGTGCTGGTGCGCGCCGGTCATACCGAGGCGGGGTGCGACTTGGCCGGTCTGGCGGGGCTGGAGCCGGCGGCGGTGATCTGCGAAATCCTCAAGGAAGACGGCGAGATGGCGCGCTTGCCGGACTTGCTCGAATATGCCAAACATCACGACCTCAAGATCGGCACCATCGCGGATCTGATCCACTACCGCAGCCAGACCGAGAGTCTGGTGGAGCGGGTTTCCGAGCGCAAAGTGGAAACCTGCTACGGCGAATTCAAACTTATCGCCTATCTGGACAAGACCGCCAACGAGGCGCATCTTGCCTTGGTGAAGGGAGAGATCAAGCCCGGCGAGGAGGTGCTGGTGCGGGTACACGAGCCCTTGTCGACGCTGGATCTGCTCGATGTGGCCAGTCTCGAACACACCTTCAGCGTGCATGAGGCGATGAAGGCTGTAGCCGAAGCGGGCAGCGGGGTGATCGTTCTGTTGCGCCGCCCGGAAACTTCCGCGGATCTGCTCGAGCGCATTCAGCGCACCCAGCCGAAGGCGCCCGCCAAGGTCGATTTGCGCAATTACGGCATCGGGGCGCAGATACTGCGCGATCTGAACGTCACCAAGATGCGCCTGCTGGCCACGCCGCGCAAGATGCCGAGTATGACCGGCTTTGACCTGGAAGTGACGGGCTACGTCGAGCCGAAGAAATAAATCCTGGAGGAATGAATATGAAAAAGTGTAACAACTACGTGGAAATCGAGAAAAACCTGTCGGGAGAGGGGCTGCGCATCGGCATCGTGATGAGCCGCTTCAGCATCGACATATGCGAGGGTCTGCTGTCCGCCTGCGCCTGCACCTTGCAGAAACATGGCGTGGCCGATGGCGACATTACGCTGGTGAGCGTGCCGGGTGCGCTGGAAATTCCCACGGCGCTGCAAAAAATGGCGAAGAGCGGCAAGTTCGACGCGCTGATCGCGCTCGGTGCGGTGATCCGCGGCGAGACCTACCATTTCGAACTGGTCGCCAACGAATCCGGCAACGGCGTGAGCCGCGTTGCGCTGGATAACGGCATACCCATCGCCAACGCTATCCTTACCACCGAGGACGACGACCAGGCGCTGGCCAGAATGAGCGAGAAGGGCAGCGATGCGGCCCTGGTTGCAATCGAGATGGCCAACCTGATGAAGCGTCTATGAGCAGCGAAAGAAGAGCGGACAAGGCACCGAAAAAGAGCCGGCGCAAGGCGCGGGAATTCGGGGTGCAGGCCCTGTACCAGTGGAAGCTGACGGGTGGAGATGCCAATACCATCCTGAGTCAGCTGCGTGAGGAAAAGGAATACTCGAAGATCGACGAAGAACATCTTGCAGTCCTGGTGCGCGGGGTGATTGCTCAGGCGCAGGAACTGGATGTGCTGATCGCTCCCTACCTCGATCGGCCTGCCGGAGATCTGAGCCCGGTGGAACATGCCATCCTGCTGCTGGCCACCTACGAAATGAAGCATCACCCGGAAATTCCCTACCGCGTCGTCATCAACGAGGCCGTCGAACTGGCCAAGACCTACGGCGGTACCGATGGCCACAAGTTCGTCAACGGCGTACTGGACAAACTTGCAGCTCAGGTGCGGGCGTTGGAAGTCAAGTCGGCGGTAAGAAAGAATGTTTAACCGCAAAGGTACGCAAGGGTAAGTCTTGTTTTCCTTCGCGTCCCTTTGCGTCCTTTGCGGTGAAAAAGTTTTTCCTGGGGAATGCTGTGCCCTCTGAATTCGACCTGATACGCCGTTATTTCACCCGCGAAACGCCCAGTGCCGAGCTCGGCGTGGGGGATGATGCGGCGTTGCTGGCGCCCACTCCAGGCATGCAGCTGGCGGTCTCCACCGACATGCTGGTGGAAGGGCAACATTTCGCCCCTCAGGATGGGCCTGGAACGGTCGGTTATAAAGCTCTGGCGGTGAATTTGTCCGACATGGCGGCCATGGGCGCGACACCGCGCTGGGCTACGTTGGCGATCGCCTTGCCGGGTGCTGACGAAGTCTGGCTGCGCGGTTTTGCCGGTGGTTTTTTCAGCCTGGCGCAAAAATTCGGCGTGGAACTGGTGGGTGGCGATACCACGCGCGGGCCGTTGAATATTTGCGTGCAGATCATCGGTGAAGTGCCGTCGGGCATGGCGTTGCGTCGGGATGGTGCGCACGCTGGGGACGAAATCTGGGTGTCCGGCGTGCTGGGCGACGCGGCACTGGCGCTGGCCAACTTGCAGCGCCGGGTCGAGCTGATGCCGCTTGAAGCGGCATCCTGCCTGCCCAGGCTGCGCGTGCCGATGCCGCGGGTGGCACTGGGCTTGGCCCTGCGCGGCGTGGCCAGTGCTGCTATTGATATATCCGATGGTCTGCTGGCCGATCTGGGGCATATCCTTGAACGCTCCGGAGTGGGTGCGGAAATTCATTTCGAGGCCTTGCCGCTTTCCGAAGTGGCGCAATGTTATATCGAGCAGGAAGCCGTGCAAAACTGTGTACTGGCCGGGGGCGACGATTACGAGCTGTGCTTTACCGCACCACCTGAAAGACATGCTGAAATTCTGTCCATCGCGCAGCGTATCGGTTTGCCGCTTGCGTGCATCGGAAACATTAAGGATACGACAGGGTTGAGCGTCCTCCAAGCTGGCCAGGCCATGACCATCAAGGCGACCGGATTTGACCATTTCGCCTAAATTCGTATTCAGCCATCCGGCCCATTTCCTGTCTTTCGGTTTCGGCAGCGGGCTGAGTCCCATGGCGCCGGGCACAGCGGGAACGCTGGTGGCGTTCCCGCTGTATTGGCTGATGCAGCAATGGCTCAGTGGGACCGCAATTCTGACGGTTATCCTGTTGATGTTCGTGGTAGGTGTGTGGGCCTGCCAGTACACCGGCCAGGCGCTTGGGGTGCCGGATCACGGCGGCATAGTCTGGGACGAGATCGTGGCCTTTCTGCTGGTGCTCTGCGTCACGCCGCCGATGCTGGTCTGGTACGTGGCAGCTTTCTTGTTGTTCCGCCTGTTCGATATCTGGAAACCGTTTCCCATCCGTCAGTTTGACCAGCGGCTCAAGAACGGTTTTGGTGTGATGCTGGACGATCTGCTGGCGGCGTTGTATGCCGTGATCGTCTTGAAAGGGGCATTATGGATAATCACCAATTAGCCGAGCGCGCCCTGTTTGAGCTGGCAGAACAGGT
>NZ_DF967545.1:0-31617 GCF_000971475.1 Sulfuricella sp. T08 | reverse complement strand
TGGTACGGCACTCCAAATGCGCGCCATGATGCTGGCAACGGCGGAATCCTGCACCGGGGGCTGGGTCGGAGAAGCGGTGACGGCGGTACCGGGCAGCTCCAACTGGTTCGACCGGGGCTTTATCACGTACACTAACGAGGCCAAGCAGGAGATGCTGGGTGTCTCCGCGGCAACGCTGGAGCAGCATGGTGCGGTCAGCGAACAAACCGTGCGGGAAATGGTGTCCGGAGCGCTGACCAACAGCCGCGGTCAGGCGGCGCTGGCGATCAGCGGCATCGCGGGACCGGGCGGCGGTACCCTGGAAAAGCCGGTGGGCACGGTGTGGTTTGCCTGGGGTTTTGCGAAAGGAACTGTCACCAGCGAGCGGCGGTATTTTTCCGGCGACCGCCGCGAAGTACGGCGCCAGGCGGTGGAATGCGGATTGCAGGGGCTGCTGGAACGCCTCAAGGGAGGATGCGATGGGCAAGACTGAAGTGCTGATGATGTTGCTGAAGGCCAAACAGGTGCACCTGGAGTGGCGCGCTCACGCGGAGCATCTGATCAAGGGCATGGAGTTGAGCGATGCGAAGGTGCCGGTCGATGGAAGTTGCTGTGAATTCGGCAAGTGGTTTTCCGGCCCCGGCAAATCGTGCCTGAGTTTCCTCAAACACTACGAGCTGGTACTGGAAACGCATCAGGTGATGCATGCCGTGTACCGGCAGATTCACGATCATGCCATGCAGCACAACATCAAGGAGGCTCAAGGCAGGTTGCTGGAGCTGGCTCAAGCTTCGGACGCGCTGCTCGATGCGCTCGAACTGCTTGAGCAGGAAGTGCTGGCATCGCCGGAATGCCCGGATTGACGGGCGATTCTGGCATACAAACTGGCTTTAACTTGTGCCATAATTCAACGATTGTTTTTTAGGGAATCACCATGGACGAAAACAGAAACAAGGCGCTGGCTGCTGCACTATCCCAGATCGAAAAACAGTTCGGCAAAGGCTCCATCATGCGCCTGGGCGACGGTGAAGTGGTCAAGGACATCCAGGTGGTGTCGACCGGTTCGCTGGGGCTGGATATCGCCTTGGGCGTCGGCGGCTTGCCACGTGGCCGGGTGGTGGAAATCTACGGGCCGGAATCTTCAGGCAAGACCACGCTGACCCTGCAAGTAATAGCGGAAATGCAGAAACTCGGTGGCACTGCCGCCTTTATCGACGCGGAGCATGCTCTCGATCCACAGTATGCTCAGAAGCTCGGCGTGCAAGTTTCCGATCTGCTGATTTCCCAGCCCGACACTGGCGAACAGGCGCTGGAAATCGCCGACATGCTGGTACGCTCCGGTTCGGTGGACATCGTGGTGATCGACTCGGTGGCAGCACTGACCCCCAAGGCCGAGATTGAAGGCGAAATGGGCGACTCCCACATGGGCCTGCAGGCCCGGCTGATGTCGCAGGCGCTGAGGAAGCTGACCGGCAACATCAAGCGCACCAATACCCTGGTGATTTTCATCAACCAGATTCGCATGAAAATCGGCGTCATGTTCGGCAACCCGGAAACCACTACCGGCGGCAATGCGCTCAAGTTCTACGCCTCGGTGCGCCTGGACATCCGCCGTACCGGCGCGATCAAAAAGGGCGATGAAGTGGTCGGCTCGGAAACCCGCGTCAAGGTGGTCAAGAACAAGGTGGCGCCACCCTTCAAGCAGGCCGAGTTCGACATTCTCTACGGCGAAGGCATCTCGCGCGAGGGAGAGATCATCGAGCTGGGCGTTGTGCACAAAATCGTCGAGAAATCCGGCGCCTGGTACAGCTACAAGGGCGAGAAGATCGGCCAGGGCAAGGACAACTCGCGCGAGTATCTGAAGGAGCACAAGGACATCGCCGCCGAAATCGAAGCCAAGGTGCGTGCTGCCGTCGGCGTGAGCGGCCTGCCGGCGACGGTCGATCCCGATACGGTGGATGCCTGATCTAAGTCTGCGTCAGCGGGCATTGAACTGCCTCGCTCGGCGCGAATATACCCGCGATGAGCTGTATCGCAAGCTGCTGCCTTACACCGAGGAATCGGACTCTCTCGAAGACCTGTTGGCTGATTTCAAGGCACGCGGCTGGCTATCCGAGCAGCGCTTCGTCGAGCAGGTGGTTCATGCGCGTAGCGGCCGCTATGGTAGCCGGTATATTGCCCACGAACTGAGGGAAAAAGGAGTCGCCGAAGAATTGATAGCGCAGGCTCTGCCGCAGCTGAAGGATAACGATCTGGAAACCGCCCGCACAATCTGGGCGAAAAAATTCGGCAAGCTGCCGGAGGATGCGAAGGAACGCGCGAAACAGATGCGTTTTTTGCAAAGCAGGGGGTTCGGTCTGGATGTGATCGGCAAGCTGCTGTATGGCAGCGACAGGTGAAATCTGAGACAGTTGGATTTGAAGAGGGTTGGCAATGAATAAATTGTTGTTGGGTGTAGCGTTGGCGGGTCTATTAGCATTGTCCGGCTGCGATTATTTGCCGTTCGGATTCACTCCGGTGAAGGAAATCGTGACCTCACCCGCGCAGTTCGAAGGCAAGGAAGTCAGAGTCAAGGGCAAGGTCAAAGACATTGTCAAAGTCCCGCTGGTCGACCTTAAACTGTACGTGCTGGATGACGGCAGTGGCGAGGTGACGGTTGTGGCTGGTGAGAGTCTGCCGGCAGTGAATGAAACCGTTACGGTCAAGGGTGTCGTCGAAAGCATGGCCATCATGGGTGGCGAGTCGATTGGCCTGCGTATCAAGGAAAAGAAACGGTTCTAGCGTGGCTGGCGCGTCATGCGCACATTCAAGGGTATTGTGTTTTGGGGAAGCAAGTATGAAAAGCAGCGAAATCCGCAAGAAATTCCTCGATTACTTCGCTTCCAAGGGGCATGCCGTGGTGGCGTCGAGCTCTCTGGTGCCGCACGAAGACCCGACGCTGCTGTTTACCAACGCCGGGATGAACCAGTTCAAGGACGTATTCCTCGGCTTCGACAAGCGCCCCTACACCCGAGCTGCTTCTTCGCAGAAATGCGTGCGCGCCGGCGGTAAGCACAACGACCTGGAAAACGTCGGCTACACTGCCCGTCACCATACCTTCTTCGAGATGCTGGGCAATTTCAGCTTCGGCGATTATTTCAAGCGCGAAGCGATCCAGTACGCCTGGGAACTCCTGACCGTTGTATTCAAGCTGCCTGAAGACAAGCTCTACGTTACGGTCTACGCTGAGGACGATGAAGCCTACGACATCTGGACCAAGGAGATCGGCGTGCCCGCCGGGCGCGTCATCCGCATCGGCGACAACAAGGGCGCGCGCTATGCCTCCGACAACTTTTGGATGATGGGCGATACCGGCCCGTGCGGCCCCTGCACTGAAATTTTCTACGACCACGGCGAGCACATTCCGGGCGGCCTGCCGGGCACCCCGGACGAAGACGGCGACCGTTACATCGAAATCTGGAACAACGTCTTCATGCAGTTCAACCGGGACGAACAGGGCGTCATGCACCCCCTGCCCAAGCCCAGCGTGGATACCGGCATGGGGCTGGAACGTATTTCCGCCGTGCTGCAGGGCGTGCATGCCAACTACGAGATCGACCTGTTCCAGACCCTGATCAAGGCCGCCGCACGGGAAACCCATTGCGCCGACCTCGACAGCCCTTCGCTGAAAGTGCTGGCTGACCATATCCGCGCCTGCTCCTTCCTCATTGCCGACGGCATCATCCCCGGCAACGAAGGCCGCGGCTACGTGTTGCGCCGCATTATTCGTCGCGCCATCCGGCACGGCTACAAGCTAGGCGGCCGCGCGGCTTTTTTCTATAAACTGCTGCCAGACCTGGTGGCGGAAATGGGTGATGCCTATCCGGAACTGAAGCAGAATCAGGACCGCATCAGCGAGGTGCTGAGGCTGGAGGAGGAACGTTTCTTCGCCACCATCGAGCATGGCATGGCGATCCTGGAGGCGGAACTCGGCATGATGGAGCAGTCCGGCACCGCGATATTCAATGGCGAGACCGCCTTCAAGCTGCATGATACCTACGGTTTTCCTCTCGATCTCACCGCCGACGTTTGCCGCGAACGGGGGGTGACAGTAGACAGTGTAGCCTTCGATGCTGCCATGGCGCGTCAGAAAGAGCAGGCGCGCGCTGCCGGAAAATTCAAGATGGCAGCCAACCTGGAATACGCTGGCCCGGCCACTGTTTTCCACGGCTACGAAACTCAGGAAGCCAAGGGCAACGTTCTGGCTTTGTACAAGGATGGCTCCCCGGTGAACGAGCTGGTGGAAGGCGAGATGGGCGTGGTAGTGCTGGACAACACCCCGTTCTACGCCGAGTCCGGCGGCCAGGTGGGGGATAGAGGCGCGCTGCAAAGCATGCACGGCATCTTCGCCGTGGAAGACACCCAGAAAATTCAGGCCAGCGTGTTCGGCCATCACGGCGTGGTGAAGACCGGCAAAATCAGTGTCGGCAACAACGTGACCGCCAGGGTGGACACCCAGGCGCGCGCCCGCATCATGCGCAACCACTCCGCCACCCACCTGATGCACAAAGCATTGCGCGAAGTGCTAGGTTCCCACGTGCAGCAGAAGGGTTCGCAGGTGGATCCGGACAAGACCCGCTTCGACTTTGCTCATAATGCGCCGATGAGTGCCGCGGATGTCCGCAGGGTGGAACAGATCGTCAACGCCGAGATTCTCGCCAATGCGACCACTCAGACCCGTCTCGTGCCCATCGATGAAGCGCAGACGCTGGGTGCGATGATGCTGTTCGGCGAGAAATACGGAGATGAAGTGCGAGTGCTCGACATCGGCAGCTCCCGCGAACTGTGTGGCGGCACCCATGTGGCCCGCACCGGCGATATCGGCCTGTTCAAGGTGGTGGCGGAAAGCGGAGTGGCCGCCGGGGTGCGGCGCATCGAAGCCGTCTGCGGCGATAACGCGCTGGCGCTGGTGCAGCAGCAGCAGATGCTGCTGGCGGGCGTGGCCGAGGCGCTCAAGGCCCAGCCGCAGGAAGTCGAAGCCCGTGCCGTCCAGGTTCTCGATCATGTGAAGGTGTTGGAGAAGGAACTGGCCCGGCTCAAATCCAAGCTGGCCTCCAGCCAGGGCGACGATCTTGCCGCGCAGGCGGCGGATATCCAGGGTGCCAGAGTGCTAGCAGCAGCCATCGAAGGGGGTGATGCCAAAACCTTGCGTGAAACGCTGGACAAGCTCAAGGACAAGCTCAAATCGGCGGCGATCGTGCTGGCGGCGGTGGAGGGTGGTAAGGTCACCCTGATCGCCGGCGTGACACAGGATCTGACGGCCAGGGTCAAGGCGGGGGAACTGGTCAATTTCGTCGCACAGCAGGTCGGTGGCAAGGGCGGCGGTCGGCCGGACATGGCTCAAGCTGGCGGTACCGATCCGGCCAAGCTGCCGGCAGCATTGGCTTCAGTGAGGGATTGGGTGGCCGGCCGCTTGTGAGTTGCTAGTCTTCCGCTGTTTTGTTGAGCTGGTTTGCCCAGCTCATGGCTTCGATCTGGGCTTGCATCAAGTTGCCCAGATTAAGCTGCATGTCCGCCAGCAAGCCTTCGGCGGCATCGAAATCGTTCTGCTCCATTTTCTCCACCAGCAGCAGCAGCTTTCCCAGTTTTCCTTCATGCTTCAGCAGCGCGTTTTCGACGTCGCTTGCCAGGTTGACCTGCTTGACCACTTCCTCTATCGGCATGCCAAGCAGGGTGTCGAGCAGCGACATGATGCCGGTCATGAAGGCGCGGTCGTGGAGATCCTTGTCCCGCTCAGACTGAGTCACGGCCAGCAGTTCCATCAGCTTGCCGCGGGTGGCAGCCAGTTCGAGCAGCGGGCTATGCATGTCGCCACCCTGGTTGACGAATAGCAGCAGTTGCAGCCAGCGCTGCAACTGCTGCCGCCCCAACACGACAATCGCCTGCTTGAGCGAGCTGATCTTGTAGTGCGACCCGACCGCGACCGAATTTACCAGGCGCAGCAGGTTATAGCTGAGCGACGGGTCGTGTTTGAAAGCCTGTTCGATTTCATGCGTTTCAGCATCACCCAGAATCAGCTCGAGCAACTTCAATAGCATCAGCTTGGAGGAATCGGCACGTTTGCCGCTCAGGATGACAGGGCGGGCGTAATAGTAGCCCTGGAACAGGTCGAAACCGAGGCCCTTGCATTGAATGGCCTGATCGATGTCCTCGACTTTCTCTGCCAGCAGTTTCACCGGCCAGTTCTTGAGATACTTGACGTTTATTTCGAGTCCTTCCTGTCCCATCTGCGGCAGGTCGATCTTGATTACCTCCACGATATCAAACAGCGGCTTGAATTGTGAGTCGCCGCCGAAATCGTCCAGCGCCAGGCTGAAGCCCATCGCCTTGAGTTCCTGGCAGCGGCTGATGATTTGCTCGTCGACCTGGATGGTTTCGAGCAACTCGATGACGACCTTGTCTTGCGGCAGCAGCTCGATCATGTCGGACAGCAGCAGATCAGCATTGACGTTGATGTAACCTTTCTTGTCCCCGAGCACGCTGGCGATTCCGAGTTCGCTGAAAGCGTGGGTGATGACGTGTGCTGTGGCCAGTAGGTCGTTGGTTATGTTGGCGCTGGTGCTTTGTCCCGAGGAGCGGAACAGCAGTTCGTAGGCGACGATTTGCTGGTCGCGGTCGAGGATAGGCTGGCGGCCGATAAAGATGTCATGGAGGCTGTCGGGCATATGAATGAATAATGTCCTTATCCGTTCTGTCCGTCAATCAGGTAGCAGTGTTCCGGCAGTAGCTATTTACGTTTTATGTACAGATCGGTGATGGTGCCTTCCACCATTTCCGCCGCGAAACCCAGGGTTTCCGACAGGGTCGGGTGGGGATGGATGGTCAGGCCGATATCCTGCGCATCCGCGCCCATTTCCAGCGCCAGCACAGCCTCCGCGATCAGCTCGCCGGCATTGCTGCCGACGATGCCGGCGCCGAGGATGCGGCGGGTATCCTTCTCGACGATCAGCTTGGTGATGCCCTCGTCGCGGCCGATGGATAGCGCCCGGCCACTGGCTGCCCAGGGAAACGATGCCTTCTCGTAAGCGATGCCCTGCGCCTTGGCTTCGGTCTCGGTCAGCCCCATCCACGCTATTTCCGGGTCGGTGTAGGCGACAGAGGGGATGGTGCCGGGGTCGAACGCCGCCTTGTGGCCGGCAATCACCTCGGCGGCCACCTTGCCCTCGTGCACCGCCTTGTGCGCCAGCATCGGCTGGCCGACGATGTCGCCGATGGCGAAGATGTGCGGCACATTGGTGCGTTGTTGCTTGTCCACCGGGATGAAGCCCTGTTCGTCGACCCGGATGCCGGCATGTTCGGCACCGATCAGCTTGCCGTTGGGGCTGCGACCCACCGCAACCAGCACCCGGTCGAACAGCTGCGGTGCCGGTGCGTTGTCTCCGCCGAAGGTAGCAAGGATGCCGTCTTTCTTCGCTTCCAGACCGGCCACGCTGGTGTTGAGCAGGATGGCTTCGTAGCGTTTCTCGATGCGCTTGAGCAGGGGCTTGACGATATCCGGGTCGGCACCGGGCATGAGTTGCGGGCCACGCTCAACCACGGTGATTTTTGCGCCCAGCGCATGGTAGACGGTGGCCATTTCCAGGCCGATGATGCCGCCGCCGATAACCAGCATTCTTTTTGGTACATCAGCCAGCTGAAGCGCGCCAGTCGAGTCGATCACGCGCGGGTCGACCGGGAAAGTCGGGATCTTCACCGCCTGCGATCCGGCAGCGATGATGCCGTTATCGAAGGTTATTGTGACTTCGCCTTCCGCGGTTTCGACACGGATGTGATGGGGCGCAACGAACTGGCCGACGCCGTGAATGATCCGGATGTTGCGCTGCTTCGCCAATGCGCCCAGTCCACCGGTGAGCTTGGTGACCACGCTTTCCTTCCAGGCGCGGATCTGGTCGATATCGATTTTCGGCTTGCCGAAGCTGACGCCGTGGTGGCTGATCTCTTCTGCCTCGGAGATGACCTTGGCGACATGCAGCAGCGCCTTGGAGGGAATGCAGCCGACGTTGAGGCAGACGCCGCCGAGACTCGGGTAGCGTTCGATCAGGACCACCTTCTTGCCCAGGTCGGCGGCGCGGAAGGCAGCAGTGTAGCCACCCGGACCGGCGCCCAGCACCACCACATCGGCCTGGATTTCCGCTTCGGACGGGGAAATCCCTCCCCCTTCAATGTGGGGAGCGGTCTCGGTGGCTACCTCTCCCCCCTTCACAGAAGGGGGGCTGGGGGGGATTTCAGCTTCGGCTTCCAGAGTAAGAATCAGCGATCCCTGGGAAACCTTGTCGCCCACCTTCAGCTTGAGCGACTTGACTACGCCGGCATGGGACGAGGGAATTTCCATCGTCGATTTTTCGCTTTCCAGCGCGATCAGCGAGTCGTCTTTCTGAATTTTATCACCCGGCTTCACCAGGATTTCGATGACTTCGACGTTGTTGAAGTCGCCAATGTCCGGCACGATTACTTCGATGATTTTGCTCATATTCTCTTCCGTGAGGAGTGAGGGGTCAGGAGTGAGGAGTAAAACCTCCTGGCCCAAGTTTCATCCTAGTGAGGCGGAAGCGAGAGGGAGGTTCTCCTCACTCTTCACTCCTTGCTCCTCACTCTTAAAGCAGCAGCCTGCGCACATCTGCCAGCATCTGGCTCAGGTCGGTGATGAAGCGCGCGCCCTGGGCACCGTCGATGACGCGGTGGTCGTAGGACAGCGACAGCGGCAGCATCAGGCGCGGCACGAATTCCTTGCCGTTCCACACCGGTTTCATGGTGGCGCGTGAGATGCCGAGCACCGCCACTTCAGGCAGATTGATGATGGGCGTGAAGAAGCTGCCGCCGATACCGCCCAGGCTGGAAATGCTGATGCTGCCACCCTGCATTTCGCCGGGGGTGAGTTTCTTGTCGCGCGCTTTCTGGCTGATGGTCATCAGCTCGCGCGCCAGATCCAGCACGCCTTTCTGGTCGGCGTTGCGGATCACCGGCACCACCAGCCCATCCGGCGTGTCTACCGCCATGCCGATGTGGATGTATTGCTTGAACACCAGGCTCTCGCCGTCTGCGGAGAGGGAGGTGTTGAAGTTGGGATGAGCTTTCAGCGCCGCTGCCATGGCCTTGATCAGGAAGGCCGGCAGGGTGAGGCGGACACCCTGTTTCTGAGCCTCGTCGCTCATCGCCTTGCGGAAGGCTTCCAGTTCGGTGATGTCGGCTTCCTCGTGCTGGGTGACGTGGGGCGCGGTGACCCAGTTACGGTGCAGGTTGGCGCCGGATACTTTCTTGATCTTGGTGAGTGGCCTGACTTCGATCGCGCCGAACTTGGCAAAATCCACCTGTGGCATTTCCAGTACCGACAGGCCGGTACCGCCGGCAGCACCGCCACGCGGGCGCGACAGCTCGGCTTTGACGAAGGCCTGTACGTCCTCCTTGAGGATCCGGCGTTTCGGGCCGGAGCCGTTGACCAGGGCGAGGTTAACGCCCAGTTCGCGGGCGAAGGCACGCACCGACGGGCTGCCGTGTACTTTTGTATTTTCGCCGATATCGGCGTGCGGTGCCTGGGCAACCGGTGCGGCAGGAGCGACTGGGACCACAGTTTTGACAGGCGCAATGGCCGCCGGTGCTGTGGTTGCTACAGGAGCCGCCGGCTGTGGTGCGGCGGTCGCCGGTTTTTCTGCTGCAGCCTTGCCTTCCTCTGCGACTTCCATCATCAGGATCAGGCTGCCTTCAGAAACCTTTTCGCCCACCCTGGTGCGTACAGCGGTGACCTTGCCGCTCCAGGGTGCGGGGATGTCCATGGTGGCTTTTTCACTTTCCAGCGTAATCAGCGCGTCTTCGGCCTTGACGATGTCGCCTTCCTTGACCAGAACCTCGATCACGTCGATGGAGTCGAAATTGCCGATGTCGGGAATACGGACTTCTTTTATTGTGGGCACTTGAGTTCCTCCCTAAACCGTTACGGGGTTGGGCTTGTTCGGGTCGATGCCGTATTTGGCGATCGCTTCGGCTACCTTGGCGGCGGGAATCACGCCTTCGTCGGCCAGCGCCTTGAGCGCAGCCAGCACGACATGGAAGCGGTCGACCTCGAAGAAGCGGCGCAGGTTTTCGCGGCTGTCGCTGCGGCCGAAGCCGTCGGTGCCGAGCGTCATGTAGTGGCGCGGCACGAAGGCGCGGATCTGGTCGGCGTAGGCTTTCATGTAGTCGGTGGAAGCAATCACCGGACCGGAGCCGTCCTTCAGGCATTTCTCGACGTAGGTCGTGCGCTGGGTGTGCTCCGGGTGGAGCATGTTCCAGCGTTGCACGTCGAGGCCTTCGCGGCGCAGCTCGTTGAAACTGGTGACGCTCCAGATGTCGGAGGACACGCCGAAATCAGCTTCCAGCAGATCGGCAGCCGCGATCACCTCGCGCAGTATGGTGCCGGAGCCCAGCAGTTGCACCCTCATCTTCTTCTTCGGTGCGCCGCGCTTGAGCAAATACATCCCCTTCAGAATGCCTTCCTCGGCACCCTTGGGCATGGGCGGATGAACGTAGTTTTCGTTCATGATGGTGATGTAGTAGTAGACGCTTTCCTGATCCTTGTACATCCGGCGCAAGCCGTCCTGGATGATCACCGCCAGTTCGTAGGCGTAGGTCGGGTCATAGGTGACGCAGTTGGGGATGGTCGAGGCCAGGATGTGGCTGTGGCCGTCCTCATGCTGCAGTCCTTCGCCGTTCAGGGTGGTGCGTCCCGCAGTGCCGCCCATCAGGAAGCCGCGAGCACGGGCGTCGCCCGCCGCCCAGGCGAGGTCACCGATGCGCTGGAAGCCGAACATCGAGTAGAAGGTGTAGAACGGGATCATGGCCTGGCCATGGTTGCTGTAGCTGGTGCCCGCGGCCAGCCAGGAGGAGAACGCGCCGGCCTCGTTGATGCCTTCCTCGAGGATCTGTCCGTTCTTGTCTTCCTTGTAGTACATCACCTGGTCGGCATCCTGCGGCTCGTAGAGCTGGCCGACCGATGAGTAGATGCCGAGCTGGCGGAACATGCCTTCCATGCCGAAGGTGCGCGCTTCATCCGGGATGATCGGCACGACCAGCTTGCCGATGGCCTTGTCCTTGAGCAGGGTGGAAAGCACCCGTACAAAGGCCATGGTGGTGGAAACTTCGCGGTCGCCGGTGCCGGCAAGCTGGCTTTCGAAGGCGGAGAGATCGGGCACGGCAAGCGCCTCGGCGGCTTTGCGTCGCGCTGGCAGGTAGCCGCCCAGCGCCATGCGGCGTTCCCGCAGGTACTGCATTTCCGGGCTGTTTTCGGCCGGCTTGTAGAAAGGCACCTCGGCGATTTTGTCGTCGGGGATGGGGATGTTGAAACGGTCGCAGAACTGCTTGAGCGACGCTTCGGACATCTTCTTCGCCTGGTGAGTGATGTTCTGGCCCTCGCCGGACATGCCCATGCCGTAGCCCTTTACCGTCTTCGCCAGGATCACGGTCGGTTGTCCAGTGTGCTGCATCGCCGCGGAGTAGGCGGCATAGACCTTGAGAGGATCGTGGCCGCCGCGGTTGAGGCGCCAGATGTCCTCATCCGACATGTGGGCGACCATTTCCAGTAGCTCGGGATATTTGCCGAAGAAATGCTGGCGCACGTAGGCGCCATCCTTGGATTTGTAGTTCTGGTAGTCGCCGTCGACGCATTCTTCCATGCGTTTCTTCAGCAGACCTTTCTTGTCCATCGCCAGGAGCGAGTCCCAGTGACGGCCCCAGACCACCTTGATGACGTTCCAGCCAGCGCCGCGAAAACCTGCTTCCAGCTCCTGGATGACCTTGCCATTACCTCGCACCGGACCGTCCAGTCGTTGCAGGTTGCAGTTGATGACGAACACCAGGTTGTCGAGTTTCTCGCGCGAAGCGAGGTTGATCGCCCCCATGGATTCCGGTTCGTCGGTCTCGCCGTCGCCGAGAAAGGCCCACACCTTGCGGCCTTCGGTTTTGACCAGGCCGCGATCCTGCAGATACTTCATGAAGCGCGCCTGATAGATCGCGGTGAGCGGCCCCAGTCCCATCGACACCGTGGGGAACTGCCAGAAATCCGGCATCAGCCAAGGATGCGGGTAGGAGGGCAAGCCCTTGCCATCCACTTCCTGGCGGAAGTTGAGCAACTGGTCTTCCGTGATCCGGCCTTCGAGGAAGGCTCGGGCGTAAATGCCGGGGGCCAGGTGACCCTGGATATACAGCAGATCGCCGCCGTGATCTTCCGTCGGGGCGCGGAAAAAATGGTTGAAGCCGACTTCGTAAAGCGTGGCAGCGGACTGGTAACTGGCGATATGGCCGCCGACTCCGGGGCTTTGCTTGTTGGCGCGCATCACCGTGGCGATGGCATTCCAGCGGATAAAGGCACGGATGCGGCGTTCCATGGCGAGGTCGCCGGGACAGCGGTCTTCCTGGTGTACCGGGATGGTGTTCAGGTATGCCGTGTTCGCGGAAAAAGGCAGGTGCGCGCCGGAACGGCGGGCCTTTTCGGTCAGTTTTTCCAGCAGAAAGTGGGCGCGCTCCGCGCCTTCCCGTTCCAGCACCGCATCGAGGGCTTCCAGCCACTCCTGCGTTTCCTGCTGATCGATGTCCGGAATTTCTGACATTTTTAATCTCCTGATTAAACAGCGTAATATTTTTTATATCAGTAAGTCTTATAGCTTTTCTTGAAATTTTTCGACTTGGTAAGTAGGTATTATCTTTTACCCGGGCTGGAAAGTGAATTAATTTTTTATTGATTGATCAACTCCGGCGATAATGTGTAAACAGTCAGGATAGTTATTTGGAGCGGAAATGATAAAGATAGTACAGAACCCATCCCCGGTATCGGGCAATGCACTTGCCAAGGCATCGCATGTGCTTTTCGTCATGCCGAAAGCGAAAAGCCTTGCCGTGACCCTGCCCGGAGTCGATACCCTGCAGGCGCGCCTGACGCGCCGCCATATGAAGCCTGACGAGTTGGCCAAGACCCCGCTGAGCGGCGACCTGGAACCGGGTGCGCTGGCGGTCTGGGTAATGCTGGATGCCAAACAGTCCACATTCGAGCGGCATACGTTGATGCGCAAGGCGCTGATGCCATTGCTGGATGAGCAACCCAAGGAAATTGCCATCGTCGTCTTCGGCGGTGCGGGGGAGCGTCGCCTGGCCGCTGAAGCGGCAATCTATGCGGCTCTGGTCAATGGCGCCGTGCTGCCGCAGCGCAAGAAAAAGGATGAGCGCCGCTCGCTGCAAAAAATTTCACTGCACGGTTACAAGGCCGAAGACGACTTCGCCCTGTTGCGCGGGCAGGCCGAAGGCAACGAGCTGGCGCGGGAACTGACCATGCTGCCCGCCAATGAGCTGACGCCGGGCCTGTACCGCGAGCGCATCCGCAAGCTGGTCAGGGAGAATGACTGGAAATGCGCTGAATACGACATGAAGAAGCTGCGCAAGATCGGGGCAGGGGCGTTCGTTGCCGTGGCTCAGGGCAGCAGCGAGGATGATGCGGCCATCGTTCACTTGCGCTACCGCCATCCGGATGCCAAAAAAACCGTTGCCCTGGTCGGCAAGGGTATCTGTTTTGATACCGGGGGGCACAACCTCAAGCCTGCCCGTTACATGCACGGCATGCACGAAGACATGAACGGCTCCGCAGTCAGCCTGGGCATACTGCTCGCGGCCACTCGCGCCAGCCTTCCGCTCAATATCGACTGCTGGCTGGCTCTGGCGCAGAACCATATCAGCCCCAAGGCCTACAAGCAGAACGATGTAGTGACCGCGCTCAACGGCACCACCATAGAAATCATCCACACCGACGCCGAAGGGCGCATGGTTCTGGCCGATACCCTGACCCTGGCGGCGCGCGAGAAGCCCGATCTGATCGTCGATTTCGCCACCCTCACCGGCAGCATGGCTACGGCGCTGGGGGCTCGCTACAGCGGTATTTTTTCCAACCGCGAAAAGTTTGTCGAGCAGGCTGTTGCGGCAGGGAAAGCTTCCGGCGAACGAGTGTGCGCCTTTCCGCTCGACGCGGATTACGAAGAGGGGCTGGAAAGCCAGATTGCCGACATCAAGCAATGCTCGATGGAAGGCGAGGCTGACCATATCCTTGCGGCGCGTTTCCTGATGCGCTTCATCGAGGACGCGCCGTGGCTGCACGTCGATCTTTCCGCCAGCAATTGCAAGGGCGGCCTGGGCGCGGTGGCGTCGGACGTCAACGGCTTTGGCGTCGGGTGGGGGATGGAACTGTTGCGCGGATTGAAATGAAAGTAGCTGGGGAGCAATTCCCCGGCAGGCGGATTATCCTGGAAACTGTAATTAACCGCAGAGGACACAGAGGAAATGGGGTTCGCAGGGATGGGCTGCCTGTTGCCCAACTCGCAAAAACAATAAGTTATGGACTTACGCCGAAGTTCCGTTCTGGTGAGTGTGCAATGACGCATAAGCATTTGAACTCCTCCGCGTCCTTTGCGCCCTCCGCGGTTCAATAGCCTTTTCTAGGTTTATTTCTTCTGCATCCCTTCGCTCTCCATCAGGAGATAGGTGTTATAGGCATTGACCCGGTTGGCGGCCTGGAATGCCGGCAACTGCTCGAACTTCTTCCAGGACGTCCTGGCATAGGCCTCTTCGAATGGTTCCATGCTGGCGACTGCCTTGCCCATGGTTTCCCGCAGGTAGCGCAGGTAGTCGCGCGTGAGGGCAAGATCCCCGGTGGCTTCCGTTGAAACCTTGCCGTGGCCCGGCACCATGGTTTTCGGCTGCAGCTTGAGCAAGCGGTCGAGCGAATTCAGCCATGCCTTGCTGTCGGCATTGCCTACGAAGGGAACGCGGCCCGTGAAAACCAGGTCGCCGGAATAAAGCACCTTGTCCTCTTTGACGATCATGGCCATATCTTCCGGCGAATGCGCCGGCCCCATGTAAACCAGATCGAAATGCAGTCCGCCCATTTCAAAACTGGTATCGCCGTCCAGCCATTTGTCCGCAGGCAGCAGGCGGGTGGTTTCGTCTATCCAGGGAAAGAGCGATTCGCGCCGCTGCGCAAGGCGGTTGGTCGCTTCATCGGATGCCAGGTATTCCCTGCCGCGCTGGTGTGCCCAGATTTCCGCGCCCAGTGCCTTGAATGCCTGAAGACCGTAGATGTGGTCGGCATGATAGTGGCTGACGATGACCAGCCGGATCGGCTGGGTGGTGATTTTTCGAATTTGCCGGATCAGTTCGGTGGCCAGCGGCGGGGAGCCCAGCGTGTCGAACACCACCACCCCGCCGGGGGTGACGACGAAGCCGGCGTTGGACATGAAGCCCTGGTTTTCGGAGGAAGCAGCGCCGGCCAATCCTTCGACATAATAAGAGTGGGGGCTCAGCTTGACCGGTTTGACTTCGACTGTGACCGGGATGTCGTCGCCCGCCAGGGTTGCTGCCGAAAAGAGAAGGAGCAGGAGAAAGGTAGTCAATCGCAGCATCGGTCTTCGCCTTGAACAAGCTTAAAGCGCGGATTGTGGCACTGCTCCGCCTGTCCGGCAATGGTACTGAAAGACCAGCTCCTAATCGATAGTCAGCACGATCTTGCCGGCGGTATGCCCTTCCTCTATCAGTCGATGTGATTCCGCCGCCTGTGCCAGCGGGAAGGTCTGGCTGACCCTGACTTTCAGTTTCCCCGCTTCGATCAGCCGCGCGCCGGCTTCGAGGATGCGGGTTTGTGCGATGCGCGCCGGAAGCAGGCCGAAATAGGCAGGGGCAAGCATCAGTTCGTAGTGAATGCTCTGGCATCTGCTGCGTGCCACCTTGACCTGTGCGGTGCTGCATTCGGGCTGTACCAGGGTGACGATTTTGCCGTAGATCCTGATGGCGGCGAAGGAGCGGCAGAAGGTCTCTCCGCCCACGGTGTCGAGTACTGCGTCGACGCCGTCGCCTTCAGTCCAGTCGAGGGCGGCCTGAATGAAATCTTCCCGGGTGTAGAGGATGGTTTTTTCGGCGCCGAGATTTTTCACCCAGGCGGCTTTTTCTTCGTTGCTGACGGTGGCGGCGACACGCAGTCCCATTTCATTCGCGAGTTGCACCGCCACATGGCCGACACCGCCGGCGGCGGCATGGATCAGCACGCTCTGACCGGCTTTGAGTTCTGCGCGGTCATGGAGCGATTCCCAGGCGGTGATCAGTACCAGCGGCACGGCGGCGGCTTCTGCCATGGATAAGTTCTTCGGCTTGGCGGCGGCATGGTCTTCATGGACGGTGGTGTACTGGGCATAATTGCCAGGCTCCCCGCCGATGCCGCCGTTGAAAAAATACACCTCATCGCCAGGCCGGAAACGCGTGACCGCGGCGCCCACGGCATCCACTACTCCGGCGCCATCGCAGCCGAGCACGGCAGGCAGCCTGTCGGGAAAATAGGTGCCGTTCTTGCGGAGCTTGGTATCGATCGGGTTCACCCCGGCGGCATGCAGGTGCACGCGCAGGTGCGACGGGCCGGGCAGTTCCGGCAGCGTCAGTTCGCCGAGTTGCAGCACCTCGGGGCCGCCTGGGGCAGTCATCAGAACGGCTTTCATGGTATCTCCTATCCCTGGCGCTTATCCCAGACAAAGCGGTTGAACCGCTGCCAGCGGTTTTGCTTGTCCGCCAGCTTGTTGGCGGGTTTCTGCGCCTGCTTGCGGCGCAGGCCTTCCTGTTTGGCGGCCAGCAGTTCGCGTAATAGGTCGTTGGCTTTCATGGCTCAAGTATATATTTTCTCGCCAGCCATTTCCTGCCTTCTTCCAGCACCAGCATGGCGAAGGCGAAGGGGATGACGAACAGCCAGACATTCAGGCCGATCGGCGCGGTGCCGAATAGCAGATTTCCCCAGGGCGTGTAGTCGATGAGCAGGATCAGCGCGATTTCGGTGGCGACGCCCCACAGGATCAGCCGATTGCCGAGCAGTCCGGCGGTGAACACCGACTCTGTGCCGCTGCGGCAGAGGAAGACGTTCATTACCTGCATTACGATGATGGCGGAGAGCGTGGCGGTGGTGGCCTGCAAATAGAGCGGATCGGCAGAGGCCAGCGGTTGCTCGTAGTACCAGCCAGTAGTGTGCAGCACGTAGAAAAAGGCCGCCATCGCCGCCGCCGCTTCCATTACTCCGAGGAACAGGTAGGCACGCACCACCAGCGGCCAGTTCAGCAGGCGTTCATGGCGCGCGCGGGGAGGCCGCTGCATCATGCCGGGGTGCGGTTTTTCCGTGCCGAGGCCGAGCGCGGGCAGCATGTCGGTGCCGAGATCCACCGCCAGGATCTGGATAATGGTCAGCGGCAGCGGAATCCTGAACAGGACGAAGGCAAGGTAGGGCACGATTTCGGGAATGTTGGAGGTGAGGATGTAGGTGAGGAACTTGCGGATGTTCTCGTACACTGCGCGGCCTTCCTCGACTGCGGCGACGATGCTGGCGAAGTTGTCGTCGAGCAGGACGATGTCGGCCGATTCGCGAGCCACGTCGGTGCCCGAGATCCCCATGGCGATGCCGATGTCGGCGTGCTTCAGGGCCGGCGCATCATTGACGCCGTCGCCGGTGACGGCAACAGTTTCGCCCTTGCGTTTCAGTGCCGTCACGATGTGCAGCTTCTGGTCGGCGCCGACCCGGGCGAAGATGATTTCCGGCGCGCTCAGTGCAAGCTGCAGCTGGATACTGGACATCCTCCGCAATTCCTCGCCATTGATTACCACCGGCGTGTCACTTCTGATCAGGCCGATTTCGCGCGCGATGGCAAGAGCGGTGTGGGGGTGGTCGCCGGTGACCATGATGACGCGGATGTCGGCATCGAAACATTTGCGGATGGCGTCCGCGACTTCAGGGCGCGGGGGGTCTTCCAGTCCGGCCAGGCCGAGCAGGATCAGGCCGCTCTCCAGGGAGCCCTTCGCTTCATGCTCCGCTACCGCGCGGCTGGCAAAGGCCAGCACGCGCAGGCCTTTGCCAGCCAGGGTTTCCTGCGCGGCGATGAAACGTGCGCGCAGTTCGGCATCGAGCGCCAGCGTCTCGCCGCCAATCCGCGCCTGGGTGCACAGCGGCAGCACGGTTTCCAGCGCGCCCTTGGTATGGAGAACGCGGCCGCCGGGTGTCTGGTTCAGGGTGGATAGCCGCTTGCGGTCGGTGTCGAACGGCACTTCATCCACCTTCGGATAGGCCGGGGATGCCGGCAGCATCTGCCGGGCCATGCGCACCAGAGCGATTTCCATCGGGTCGCCGAGCAGTTCGCCGTTCTCAGTAATCTGGAGGTTGTGGCAGAGCAGCGCGGTTTCGCAGAAGGCGCGGCTGGATTCGTCAGGTGCCAGTTCGCCGGCGTTGCTGAACCGGCCAGCGAGGAACACCTCTTTGACTGCCATCCGGTTCTGGGTGAGGGTGCCGGTCTTGTCGGTGCAGATCACGGTGGCGGAACCCAGCGTTTCCACCGCCGGCAGATGGCGCACCAGGGCGTTGCGCTTGGCCATACGCTGGGTGGCCATGGCCAGCGCCAGGGTGACGGTGGGCAGCAGGCCCTCGGGCACGTTGGCGACGATAATGCCAATGGCGAAGATCAGGCTTTCCCAGAAAGTCAGCCCGATGAACTGGCCGGCGACAAAGAAAACCACCCCGAGCAGCGTTGCCAGGGCCGCGACCAGCCGGCTCAGGCGGGCGATCTCGCGTTGCAGTGGCGACAGCGCCTCGCCCGCCGTCTGCGTGAGGTGGGCGATCTTGCCAAATTCTGTGTGCATACCGGTGGCGAACACCACCGCCCTGGCCTCGCCGGAAACCAGCGAGGTGCCTGCGAGCAGTATGTTTTTGGCATAGAGCAGGTCGTCGGCAACGGAGGGGTGAGCGTCCCGCGCCTTGGGCAGCGATTCGCCGGTGACCGTGGCATTGTTCACCCTGACGCCGAAAGCCTCGGTCAGCCGGCAGTCGGCGGGGATATTGTCGCCTTCCTGCAGGATCAGGATGTCGCCCGGCACCAGTTCGGCTGACGGGAGTTCTTTAACTGTTCCGTCGCGCATGACCTTGACCTGGTGTGGCAACAGATTTTCCAGTGCTGCCAGGGCCTGCTCGGCGCGATACTCCTGCCAGAAGGAAAACACGCCGTTGATCAGGATCACGCCTAGGATGGCCCATCCCAGCATCGCCATGCCTTGGCCGGCTTGCAGTCGTTCGGCAACGAAGGCGAGCGCGGCAGCCAGCCACAGGATCAGGGCGAAAAAATGGGTGAACTCCTTGAGGAAGCGCAGCGCCAGCGGCTCCCTCCTGACGTGCTCCACGCGGTTCGGCCCGAACTCCGTATGTCGGCGCGCGGCTTCGCGAGTGGACAGCCCTTCAGAGCAGCTGTTTAGACTCCTGATCGCTTCTTCGACAGTGAGGTGGTGGATTTTCATGGCCAAAAGCCGGTGGTGGGCACTTATGTTAAACTTAGCAGGTTGATTTCGAGAGATGAAATAAAATGTCCGGAAATACCCTCGGCAAACTTTTTTGTGTGACCTCTTTCGGCGAAAGCCATGGCCCAGCAATCGGCTGTGTGGTGGACGGTTGCCCGCCCGGCATGGCCTTGAGCGAGGCAGATATCCAGGGCGAACTGGACCGGCGCAAGCCCGGTACTTCGCGCCATGTGACCCAGCGGCGCGAGTCCGATACGGTGGAAATCCTCTCCGGCGTGTTCGAGGGCAAGACCACCGGCGCTCCCATTGCCCTGCTGATCCGCAATGAGGACCAGCGCAGCAAGGACTATGGCAATATCGCCGAGACTTTCCGCCCCGGCCACGCCGACTACACCTACTGGCACAAATACGGCATCCGCGACCATCGCGGCGGCGGACGCTCCAGCGCGCGCGAGACGGCGGTACGGGTGGCGGCGGGCGCGGTGGCGAAGAAGTGGCTGAAGGAGCGCTATGGCGTTGAAATTCGTGGCTACCTTTCCCAGCTCGGCCCGATCGAGGTGCCGTTCAAATCCTGGGCGGACGTAGGCGAAAATCTGTTCTTCGTGGCCGATGCCAGTTATGTGCCGCAGCTGGAGGAATACATGGATGCCCTGCGCAAGTCCGGCGACTCGGTCGGCGCAAAAATCACCGTGGTGGCGCAAGGCGCACCGGTGGGCTGGGGCGAGCCGGTATACGACCGGCTCGATGCCGAGATCGCCTACGCCATGATGAACATCAACGCGGTCAAGGGCGTGGAGATCGGCGCCGGGTTTGACTCGGTGGCGCAGAAGGGCAGCGAGCATGGCGACGAGCTGACGCCGCAGGGCTTCCTCTCCAACCACGCTGGCGGCATCCTCGGCGGCATTTCCACCGGCCAGGATATCGTTGCCAACATCGCCATCAAGCCGACCTCCAGCATCCGCATTCCGCGTAACTCGATCAACAAGGCGGGTGAGCCGGTGATGGTGTCTACCGAGGGGCGCCACGACCCCTGCGTCGGCATCCGCGCCACGCCCATCGCCGAGGCGATGCTTGCCCTGGTGCTGATCGACCATGCCTTGCGTCACCGCGCCCAGAACGCCGATGTGGCGGTCGACACGCCGCGGATTCCGGGCAGCGTCGAGAAGTGAGCTTCAGTAAAAAAGGGAGAACTGCAAATGCAAGTAGACCACCACGACCTCGCCCATGAATTCCCGGAATTCAAGGACGAAATTTACAAGCTCAAAATTAGCAGCACCCACTTCGCCCGGCTGTTCGACGAATACGAGCGGACCGAACGCGAAGTCCATCGCATCGAAGTGGAAGACGTACCGGTTTCCGATATCTTGATCGAAGACCTGAAGAAGAAGCGGCTGCACCTGAAGGACGAAATTTATGCCCTGCTGCGCAACGGGGGTATCCCGGCGCATTGAGCCGTGATGGGGTGCTGATGCCATGAGGCTGTGGACGCTGCACCCGCAATACCTGGATGCCCAAGGGCTGGTCGCCCTGTGGCGCGAAGCGCTGCTGGCGCAGAAGGTGCTACTCGGCCAGACCTGCGGCTACCGCAATCATCCCCAGTTGGCACGCTTCCGAGCATTGCACGACCCTGTTGCCGGCATCGCTTCCTACCTCGCCGGGGTTCACGCCGAGGCTCTACGCCGGAATTATCGTTTCGATGCGGCCAAAATCGTTGCGCCACGCTGGCCGGAGCAAATCGAAATGACCACTGGCCAGTTGGCTTATGAATGGGCTCACTTGTGCCGCAAGCTCGCCGTGCGCGATCCATTGCGACTGGCCGAATTTTCTAATCTAAAGGTGCCCGAAGCGCATCCCCTGTTTCGTATCGTGGAAGGTGCAATCGCGTCGTGGGAAAAAATTTAAAAGTCCAGGCCGGCTCCTATGCCTGGCTACTTGAGGGAAAAAAGACATGATGGGGTGGACGCGTATTGCGGGTGTCGCCCGCCGTGGTCGCAGTTGGGTGTTGTTGGTGCTGGTGCTTTTTGGCCTATGCCTTCAGCTTGTTATGCAGGCACCCGGTGCTCGCGCGGCGGATTTTCCGCCGCCACCGGTGATGCTGGCGAATGTCTATCGCAGTGACACGCCGCTGGCCGACTACCTGGTCAGCGAGAAATTGGACGGGGTACGCGGTTACTGGGACGGCGAAAAGCTTCTGACACGCGGCGGGGAACGCATCGAGGCGCCCGGCTGGTTCACTGCGGGGTGGCCGGATTTTCCCCTGGACGGCGAGTTGTGGGTCGGACGCGGAAAGTTTGCCAGTGCCGTATCCATTGTGCGGCAGCGGACGCCGGATGACGCCGCATGGCGTACGCTGCGTTTCATGGTGTTCGATCTGCCGGGCCATCCGGGCCCCTTCATTGAACGTAACGCGGCGCTGAAGCCCTTGCTTGACGGGCTTGCGCTGCCCTGGGTGCGTCCGGTCGAGCAGTTCAAGGTGGCCGACCGGGCCGGATTGCGCATCGCGCTGGACCGGGTCGTCAGGAATGGGGGTGAAGGGTTGATGCTCCATCGCGCCGCGTCCCTTTACCAGGCCGGGCGCAGCGACGACTTGCTCAAGCTGAAACCGTATCAGGATGCTGAAGCGAGGGTCATTGCGCATCTGCCGGGCAAGGGCAAGCACCAAGGTGTGCTCGGAGCCTTGCTGGTGGAAACGGCGGAGGGGCTGCGATTCCGCATCGGAACGGGGTTTTCCGACGCCGAGCGGCGAAACCCGCCTGCGCCGGGAAGCTGGGTGACGTATCGCCATATCGGACTGAACGAAGACAGTGGCATTCCCCGGTTCGCCAGTTTCATGCGGGTGCGGGAAGATATGCCTGGAGGGGAAAAGCAGTAATCGCAGGTTGGTTTACTAATAGGGAAAAGTACAGGCTTGATCTGACATGAATGCCTGATCAAATCTGTACTTGTTGGGCTGCAGTCCTCATTGAGGCAATCTTTCAAGCATTGATGGAAAGTTATTGTTAGATGGTTCGGCTTTCCTTTCAGGGATGCACATTCTTATATTGGCTGAGATACCCTCTGTTTTACAGCACCCTTGGACGACGATTTTTAGGGGGAAGCTCAGACGACTCGGAATCAACAGGAAACACGTCCCGCCAGAGACACTCTCTCTCTTCCGGTTTCGGTAATGGAAATTCGACTATGTAGCTCAAACGCCGAATAAATGCCTCATCAGTATCCCTACTGTTGGTAGCTAAGATCGCTATGCCTTCGAAGTCCTCCATTCTCTGGAGCAGGTAGTTAATCTCCATATTGGCGTACCGGTCATGGCCGTCCTTCACCTCAGTGTGCTTGCCGAAGAGTCCGTCGGCCTCGTCGAAGTACAGAATCCCGTTAGCGGCTTTCGCCGCATCGAACAGTCTGCTGAGGTTCTTCTCGGTCTCGCCAATGAACTTACTCACAACGGTAGAGAGGTCGATACGGTAGAGATCCAAGTGCAGTTCGTTTGCAATAACTTGAGCCGCCTTGGTTTTGCCTGTTCCACACGGACCTGTAAAAAGCACTATCAGGCCCTTACCAGGGTGGGACCCTTGGCTAGACACTCCGTCGCTATGTTTGACTTGAGTGCATAGCTCCCTGAGCTTGGTCACCACGTTTTGGGGAAATGCCAAGTCCTCCCGTAGAGCCGCCGATTTGATATGTTGTGCCATGCCCTCCAGGCAGGATGACCCTTGTCGGGCTGCTCTCTTGACTATGCTCTTCTCGTCCATTTTGATGCTCTCATACACACGGTCTAACCCTTTGGATCAGTTTCTCGTGGCTCTTCGCCTTTACTGTTCCTACTATGCCCGCCATACTCACGGATCACCCCTTGGTTACGGTAAGCTTGCAGCGCGGACTGACGAGCACCTCGGTCAGTCCGGTCCTGTTGATCTCTGCATCAGGTGGATTACGCTCACTTCACTCATCCATTACTGCATCCGGATTCCACGCCGACACAACGAAGCGAATCTTGCCTTTAATGCCGGGAGTGGTAGCACTATCAAAAGGAATACGTACCTCAACTTTTCCACCCTTGATGCTCTTGGCGTCGATCTCAGTATCGGTTGCGCTCGTGCCCTGATCCTGCCAAGCGAAGTTGACCTTCCACTTATCGCCCCTGTCTAAGGGCGGAACCATTTCGAGCACGATCGAATTGCGGAACAGATAGCCGCCTTCGTAGTGCTCATTGACCCAGAGTATGCGATCAATCTCGTAGTCGGGTACACGTACGCCGAGTGACATACTGTAAGCCAGCGACCGGCGATTCTTGTTCACCCGCGAGCGATTGGCGAGGAACACGGTCGACACGTATTGCGAACCATTTTTCTTCGGTGCAGTGGTCCATTCATCATGCGTTAGGCATGCAACCGAATCTTCCTCGGCGGTGCGGCGCGTGAGATACCAAAGTTTGCCACGCGGCGATGCGAGTACTTCAAACTGGTAGAGCGCATTAATCTTGCTTCCAGCGTCAGCAGCCTTCTGTACTTCGCTTGGCAAATGAATTTCCTCCACATCGATCCAGAGGTCGACGCGAACATCGCCAAACAGGAATCGCGTGAGGTTCTGGTAGGCTTCTACGCTGTTCACGATACCAAAGAAACCCGAGTGTGAGCGGTAAGCGAACGCCTTCGCGCAAGGCGTTCCCTGCGTGCCGTCAGCCTTAATCCCGCTCAGAGTAGCATTCTCGATACGCACCAGACCATCGCTGCCATGGCCAGCGAAGGTGCGCGATAAGCCCTTAGCAACTTCGTAATCCATGCGATTGCTGCCAACCATGCAGAAGATGCGGTCAGGCGGGAAGAGGTCTTCGGGTATCCAGGCAACACTCTTGGTCTTGGAGTATTCTTTTTCAAGGTCAAGGTAGCGCGCCATCTCCTTGCGATTGAAGTTGTCCATATCGGCAAGACTCAGCCAAGATGGCACATTCACACCTGCCATCTCGATACCGTCATGCGGTGTTGCATAAGTGAAAAACTTATCAACATACTGGCGCGCATTATTCTTATCGTTTTTCGTGTTCTGCAACAGACCACGGCAGACAAGTCCACCCATCGAATGAGCGACCAGATAGCAGCGAAATGCGTCGGGCGTTACTCCATTATCAGGGTTCGCACAAACCAGTTTGCGTACGCGTAAGATCAGCTCACCGAGTTCGGCAGAGAATTCCTCGATAGACGGCGTCTTGCCTAAGCCGATCAGGTGCGAGGCCCCATCGTAATAGCGATAGATAATGATCGATCGGCTCGCCAGTTTATTATCTGGGTCGGCACTCCACTCGGGATCGAGAATATCGTAGCCGTCCTCGTACACATCGCTATAGTTGAAGTCCGACGCCAGCCGCACTACTGGAGATTCGAAGATATATTTACGCGGCTGGCGGGTCTTGTCGGGGACCGCACGATAGACGGTCGAGCCGAGATTGAATCCGCAGAATGGATCGGCCGTGGTTTCGTCAATCTCCGCAGGAGTCATAGCATAGCCACGCACGTAGATGATAGGGTGAAATGGCGTATTCTGGTTCGGCATCATGTTCTCCTGTTAGGATTATGCTTAGCATTTGCGGACCGAAACCAGCGATGTGGTTCTGGGTCAGCTCGTTGAAAAAGTTATGGCTCAATTTGGTTGCTTAATGTGGTGACGTGACGTAACGACAGCTCATGGCGCCACGCGCACCTTCTGGATTACACTCATTCAGCATAGACGATGGACTACGAGTTGCTTGCGGCATGTAATACCAATCGTCCGCGTTAGCGATTAGCGACCGCCAATCCAGGCAGCCGGTTGTTGATTTAAAAATTTATACTTCGGTCTGTTCGGCAATCTCCAGTGCATTGTCGACCTCAATGCCAAGATACCGAACGGTGCTCTCCAGTTTGGTATGTCCGAGCAGCAGTTGGACAGCACGCAAGTTCTTGGTACGTCGATAAATCAATGTGACCTTTGTTCTGCGCATCGTGTGAGTGCCATACGCCGATGGGTCCAATCCGATTGAAGCAACCCACTTATTGACGATTCTGGCATATTGCCGTGTCTTAATATGTGGCGGAGCTTTTACCGTCGCTCTTGCCCGGTGAGAACTATGAGCCCGGAATCCAAGAGCGGACACACGGCCGAGGCTCTGCTGCACAGCCTTGGCCCACTTGACCGCGAGAATGAAACGAGGCAGCTAAGCAGTCGGTGCGGCGCCGATGGCATAGCACCACCGCTGGAGCTCGTCCAGCTCCGACTCACGCGCGACGCGAAAGCCTTCCATGAGCCAGGGCATGAGGCATCTCTCCGCTTGCATGCTCAGCTGGTGGTGAACCCCCTTCAGCTTTTCGCAGATATCCTCGGGCACAGAGCCTTCGGTGTACGAATACGTGTTGCTCTCCACGAGCGTGCCCATAAGGAAGGTGATCGCATCGGGAACGCGGTCCGGGAACTGTTCTTCGATACGCTTCAACCGCGCCGAGGCGTCGTCGCGCACGCACCCGATCGCAGAATCGATCGCGGCATTCAGCTTCTCGTCGTAGGGAAGTTCGTCCAGCGCGCCCAGCCACTCTTCGATGCGCTTCGCGTAGTCCGACACTAGTGCCATCCACGCCGCGTCAGTCGACCAATTGCTTAGCAGACTGGCGAGCGCGAGCTGCGCGACGCGGGCTTGGCTCTCGATCATCTCCTTCTCGACGGCCACGAGATTCTGACTGTCCCACATCCACTTCAGCAAGCCGGCGAGCATCGTCGCCGCCAAATGAACGCGCTCCGGCGGCAGGGCGCTGCAGCCGGCGAGCTTGGCCGCGACGTGACGCGCGTAGGCGATCGTCTCGGGCATGTCCTCGAACGACTTGGCCCGCGATGCCATCACGGCGTTCCATAGGATGTCTTCAGCGGATGTCTCGGACGGCCGCGGCGCGGGAGTGAGCCCGTACCAGGCGCTCCGAAGGTCGATCGCCAATTTCGTCTCCGTGATCGATTGTCCGATGCGCCGAGTCTCATCCAGATCGGCGTTGTGGGTGCCTTCGGGGGCGCGCACGTTCACAGAGAACGCACGATCGCCTCGGCGAAGCTGCTCGGCCCGGATGAGCAGTTGGTTGGTCAACTCGCTCCAACCCGGATTCATCGCCTCGACCGGACGGAAGAGTCCAATCGCACCCTGCGTGATCAGTAGCTCGACGAGCCGGTCCGCCCCCTGCGCGAGCTCCGATATCGCGTACGCCGCAATCGCCGCGGCATCCGCGGCCTGGATCCGAAGGCAGAGGCGGCACACTTCGGCGAGGAGCATGGCGTAATCTTGTGGAGATCCCGAATCGGCGTGCCTCAGCGTACGGACGATCTCCGCGGCGCAGGCGAGACGCTGGTCGTCCGGTTCGCGCTGCGATTCCAAATCGAGTGCATCACCCAGTACAGCGAGCACCTTCAGATCCCCGCGCTGCGAGAGCGCCTGAACGAGCTCCTGCTGCCACGCGGCCGGCTTCATCGCGTTTGGCTGAAGCGTGACCCTCGAGTCGCCCATCAAGACGGTCGAGCCCCAGAGGACGGGAGATACACCATCGTCCGCCAAGTCACGCCGCGCACGCCGAAGCGCCTCGCCGAAGCCGTGCGCGGCGGCATGCACATAAAAGCGCTCCGCGAAACGCGATGATACTTGGTCGTCCACCGGCAAGAGGTTGGCGATGACCGCCGGCGCTCCCGCTGCGATGAATGCCTGCGCGACACCTCGCACTGCTCCTCCACCGAGATAGCTGCTCTGGCCGAGCACACACGTATTTAACCAGACCGTCGGCGTGCAACCGTGCGAACCGTCGATGACATCTTCCGGCGTGAGACGCGTGCCGCGAGACAGCAAGACCGCGTGCGACGCGCCATCCACGTCGCCGTGCGCGGCGATGTGCAGGTGAGCGGCAAAGGGCGTCCGGTTGAGAATGAACGGTGGATCGACGCGCGACTCGTGAATCGGAGGCGCGTCCCATCCGGCGCTCGCCAGGCTCGCCCGCACCGATTCCGCTTCCTCTCCCGCCGCTGCCAACGGCGGGTTGCTCCCTTGCGCCTGTGTGATTGCGATCGAGAGCAGCCGACGCTCCAGAACTCGCCGCCGGGAGCCCTCCGCCGCGAACACCATTGCCTCCAGCGACGGCAGCCGGGTCACGACCTTCGCGATCCCGAGCCATTCGTCGCCGCACTGGAGGATCTCGAATGGGATCGAGTCCGCGTTCACCCGATAGTCGGGGCATACGAGCACGGTGTCGCTCTCGGTTACGAGCGCGCGCACGCCGACGGGGAGAGCATCGAATGTAGCGTGTGCCGCCCGCCTCACCACCGCATCATCCGGGGGCACCTGCAGGCCGGTATAGTCAGCCATCTGCCCAGCGACGCATTGCGCGGCCTCGAAGGCCGCGCTTCGGAACTCTTCTCCATCTTCGAAGACCCTCACGCCGGCGGCGGTTGTGCAGATGAAGAGTATCTTGTCGCCGGCCGCCTGAAGGACGATCGCCACAGTCCTGGGCCAGCTCCGCAATGCAAAGACGAGCCGTCCGAAGAGATCGTCGGTGTGACGGCGCGCGTGCTCCAGCAATGGCGGCGTTTCATCGGCTGAAAGGAGCTCGAGCCAATCCAACGCTTGAGAAGGCGCGACACGCAGACTGTCCAGCAACTGTGCCAGGCGAATGCGGTGCTTTCCGTCGGCATCGTCCGTGAGCCGACTCGCGGCAGTCGCTACAAGTACGCCGATCGGATCATCGAACTCGGCACGGATCCGCCAATCGTGCATCGCCTTATCGTTCCGGCGGATCAGCCCATCCAGTGCCTGGAGGAAAGCCGCGCCGTGTGGCGGATCATCGCTACCCCCGGTGCGCGTTTCAGCGACCACGAGGAGGCCCGCACCGACGCAACGGATGACCGGATCATCGAGGTCTTCCAGAGCGGCGGCACTCTTCAGGAACTTGCGCCGCGCTGCGGGTACGCAGGTGGCGTATGCGGCCGCCGCCGCGGGCAGCAGGGCATCGAAAGGCGCACGGTCGATCTGCACAGCTTCCGCGGCGGAAGCGACCTTCTCGATGAGCGTGCGGCAAAGCTTCTCTGGGGCTTGCCGGAATAGGGTGATGAAATCCACCGCCGTCAGATCTGCGACGCCACGCTTCGTGATTCGATCGATCGTCTGCTCGACGAGCGCCGTGAGCGTTTCGCTCGAAACACCTGCCGGATCGGCGGTGATCGCACAGCGGGTCATGCGCACCGCGTTCTGGATTTCGATCTCATACAGATCGTACGCCATAGCCTGCATGGCCGCCTCCATCGCTTGCTCAGGCAATTGAGCGTCGCCGTAGAAAAGCTGCGTCAAGGCGCGCAGGAGTCCAACCAGATTTTCGTCCGATGGGATTAGCCAGTCGCACGCTTCGACTGCCGCGCGAGCGTGCTTCTCCGCCTGCACGCGATCGAGCACCTCTTCGAACAGCGCTGCGAGTTCGCCATCGACCTTGGCGCCGAGGTAGCGCTTCAGGCAACCCACGGGCGACAGATCCTGTTGCGTCGGCAGTTCGATGGTGCGCACGGCACGGAGCGCGTCGTAGCGCCGGTGCTGCGCGTTCGCCGCGCGGGCGAGCGCGAGCTGCAGGATCGCGTGCTCCGCCCACCGCAGGGGGTGATCGTCTGAACGCATCTGCTGCGCATCCAGGCCCAACCGCGCCAGATCCTCGATCAGGTCCGGCTGGAGAACGGAAGCATGCTGATGCAGCAGTGTCGCGCAGAGATTGGAGACCGTCTCGGCGACCTCCGGCTCGCGCTCCAACATCGATCGAAGCGCGATGAAGGCTTCCCGCAGGTGCTGCTCGTTCGAGCGGGAAGACTTCAGCCATTCCATCAGGTGTTGGTTGAACTGTACGAGCCACACCTGGGCTTCGCGACGCTTCGGTTGGCGCATGGGCATGATTACATCCTCCCTTTCGAGGGCAACCCCCATGCGGGTTGCATCGGGGTGTTAACCACTCTCTCCCGCCGATCCGACACGATCTCGAACCAGAACTCGAGATCCTTCTGCCGAAAGGAACCTGTTGCCGGATGGCGTCCCAAGCCGAAGCGATCGCGTCCCTGCAGCCACGATGCACGATAGAGCCCAACGGTCGCGCCCGTGACTTGCTGCAGTATGTCGGACGCGAAGTTTCCGATCGCCGCCGCCGCCGTGATCGCCGCCGTCACGGCCACGGCCTGGGGTGCTGCGACTGCGAGTCCAAGGAGCGCTCCGGCCGCGGTTTTCCACTCCGCCGAGGCGACACGCTCTGTGATCAACGTGCCGAGGTCCTTGGTGTCCTTGCGGTCGCGCGAGACGATAATCGAGACATCGAGGAAGTGACTCGGCTTCCCGTAGAAGAAGACCAGTCCAGGTGCTTCGATCGGCAGTCGGTCGCCGTCGTGCACGCCGGTGAATCGGAAGGTCGTCGGCTGATAAAAGCCCTCACCCTCGGGCGGTGCGCCGGTCACGACGATCGCATCCACGCGGATGTCGGCGCCGCCGAACCATTTCTTCGCGTCGTGGATGATCACGTCGTTCATCCGCATCGCGAGCGACATGCCGCCTTTGCCGCCGCGCACGCCTTTCCCGATGCTCTGCAGGGTCGTGGTAATCGATGCAACCGTGGCGGAGTCTATGGCCTCCGTCTCGTCGAGCAGCCAACTGGTCATGGTTCAGTCCTCCTGCCACATTGTCTCGCCCGTCCTCGTGAACGGGTTGAGCCCGGATCGCGGTTCCACCTGCCAATTCGCACGAAATCCACGCTACTTCACTGCTTTCGCAGGACACGGCGGTGAACCGTCGCGCCACCTAACAGTTATTTAGGCGGACCCACCGGTCCGTACGTTTTTTAATAATACAGACGGCCACGATGTGGCCATATATTTTTGATTGTTAATTGGATACTTCAAACTCCTTCCGCCTATTTATGAAAAAGCTGACATCCCATGCCCAGATATTCATTTTGCATTATGTTTAATATAGACCATCTAGGAGTGAACATCATGGGGCCTGACAACTGGGACTGGATGACCGGTTTTTGCTGCTGAACGGACCGTCTGAAACTAAGCCATGACCGGCTGTTCCGGGTCGAAAGTGACGATTGCCGGACGTCTGCTTCAGAGCATGATAATTTTTCTAGAGCACCTCAAACTGAACACCTCGACAGCGGACATTGGCGAATTCACACAATCGACCCGTTCCGGTCAGTCGGCTCCGCGAAAAGCAGCCGCTCACAGGTGCCTAAGGAAACCGGTGCGATTCAACTCGACCACTACGGTCGTTTGATCGTTCATCCGAAACGGTTGGTCAAATGTTCGGAGAAAGTGGTTTTGTAAAATGATGAAAAAAGTCTGATAAAAATGCGGGAATTATCAATTGTCGGCCACATGAGACCTCTTCAGTGGCAACTCAAATGCGCCCTTCGCAACAGCATACAACGCCCAGATTAGCAGGACAGGAATGATCAATGTTTGAAGTAAGAAAATCACGATTAGCTTGATGATGTGCTCGGCCCATTGCTCTGCCGTTTGTTTCAATTTTAAAAAATGCGATTTCATATCTACCGCAGACGTAGTTTGGTTCCACAAGACATTTGCTTTCCCCTTCATTTTTTCAATAATTCCTTGATCCATAGGTGGACTAGGATTAGGTGGATTGATTTCTGTTACTTGGCCAGGCGCTGCATTTATTGCCTGTTGACTGGCTACGTAGTCCGTAGCCATAAATTTCTGGAATACTATATCGGTTCCAAGAGTTACCAACGGTATAGCAAAGCGAATCATCAATAAAATTACCAGTATTTTGGTGAGCCACACAGGAGGTTTTTTCTGTCCGAAATAGAGCCATGCCCAGCCGAATGCGGCAATTGTCAGAGCCAGCGAAATAATCCAAAATCCGCCAATGTGAATCAATATCTTCTGAATACCGAAAGCAACACAGGCAACCAGCATTAGAGCGGAAAACCGTTCAACCAAATCGTTAATGGGGTCGAGCGCTTGTCCAGGGGTAAGAACAACCCCAACGCCCCCAGGCTCGATGGCAACCTCAGTGCCTTGCGCTACTGAAATTACGGCATTTAATGTTCTTGCAGCAGCATAGCTAACCAGTGCCCTATTTAGCCCGGTATCAATTTGTTTGATGGCAGTTGAATCCATCGGCTTGATCCATGAAAAGCTAACCAAAGCTACTAAGGAAGCCCTGAACAAGTCATCATTCAGGACCTCGAATTAAACATATTGCGGCATCAGGCTTTTTTCCACCGGAATTAGCCTGAAACAGCC
>NZ_DF967546.1 GCF_000971475.1 Sulfuricella sp. T08 | reverse complement strand
GGAAGCCCTGAACAAGTTCCTGAACCTGTAAAATAGCGGACATCATCAATCGACTGAAATTGCCCATGAAACAACTCAGTTTTGCAGCCCGTGAATTTGCCAAGAAGCCCAAGCAGACGCGACGGGAGAAGTTTCTGCTGGAAATGGACGCGGTGGTGCCGTGGTCACGATTGATGTCGGTGATCGAGCCGCATTATCCCAAAGCAGGGAATGGCCGTCGGCCTTATGAGTTGCCCACGATGTTGCGCATCCACTTCATGCAACAGTGGTTCGGCTACTCCGATGCCACGATGGAAGAAGCGCTGCACGAAGTGCCATTGCTGCGGCACTTCGCCGGACTGGATGCCGGCACGGATACGATGCCCGACGAAACCACGATCCTGAACTTCCGCCACCTGCTGGAGCGCCATTCTCTATCGAGCGCCCTGTTTGCCGAGGTCAACGGTCTATTGCTGGAACGGGGCCTGCTGTTGCGTGAAGGCACGACCGTTGACGCCACCCTGATTGCAGCACCGCCCTCGACCAAGAACAGGGAAGGCAAGCGTGATCCCGAGATGAGTCAAACCAAGAAAGGCAACCAGTGGTACTTCGGCATGAAGGCGCACATTGGTGTGGATGACGAGAGTGGCCTGGTACATAGCCTGATCGGCACCACTGCCAAGGTCTCCGACATGTCACAATTTACCCAGTTGCTCCATGGTGAAGAAGAACGTGTCAGTGCGGATCGGGGCTATGACTATCCGCAGATACACCGCCACCTGCAAGAGAACCTGATCGAGGACTGGGTCGCGCTCAAAGGCAAACCCGGAAAGGGCTTGAGTGCCTGGGCACAAGGACTCAACCATGCGATTGCCCAAGTGCGCGCCATCGGAGAACATCCGTTCCGGATATTGAAACGGCAGTTTGGTTATACCCAGGTTCGCTATCGCGGGCTGGCCAAGAACACCGCACAGCTCTTCACCCTGTTTGCGCTGGGTAATCTGTTTCAGGTCAGGCGCGCCTTACTGGCGCCAAGGGCGTAGTCCGCCCGGAAAACGGTAAATCACCTGAAAATCGGGTGATTCCGGGACGAATCGGGCTGTTTCAGGCTAATTCCGGTGGAAAAAAGCCTGATGCCGCAATATGTTTAATTCGAGGTCCTGAATGATGACTTGTTCAGGGCTTCC
>NZ_DF967547.1 GCF_000971475.1 Sulfuricella sp. T08 | reverse complement strand
AATTCTGTTGAAAAACCCCACCCTTTAGCCCCCTGTTTGTGATATGATATAGACATATTATGGATACAAGGAATCACGCCATGATGGGTCATCAATCAACAGCTCAGGACAGGCTGTTCTACTCCTTCAACCTGGAAGACTACGTTCCCTCCAATCACCTCCTTCGCGGAATCAATCATCATCTTGATCTTCGCGATCTGCACCAACATCTATCTGACTTCTACAGCCATACCGGCCGCCCCTCGATTGATCCAGAGTTGATGATCCGCATGCTGGTCATCGGTTACTGCTTCGGCATCCGTTCCGAACGGCGCTTGTGCGAGGAAGTGCATCTGAACCTGGCCTATCGCTGGTTCCGTCGCCTCAGCCTGGATGACGCGGTGCCAGAGCATTCCACTTTCTCCAAGAATCGCCATGGGCGATTCCGGTCAAGTCAGGTCTTCCGCTGGGTGTTTGACGAAGTCGTTCGACGTTGCATGGCGGCAGGTCTGGTCAAGGGTGAAGGATTTGCAGTCGATGCCAGTATTGTGGCGGCTGACGCTAGTGGTCCGCGCGGCATATCGCGAGGCGAGGAAATCGACTGGACAAACCCGGCACTCAACAACCGTGCTGTGCGCGAGTATCTGGAGGCATTGGATGAGGAAGCGCTTGTCGAGGCATTACCCCGACGGATTTCACTAACCGACCCGCAGTCACGCTGGACTGGTGCCACTGGCGACAACCCCTTCTTTGCCTATTCGACGAACTACCTGATCGACACTGCCAATGGCGTCATCCTCGATGTAGAAGCCACACCGGCTAACCGCACGGCGGAAGTCGAATCCACTAAAGTAATGATCGAGCGTGTCGAGGCGAATTTCAATCTCATCCCAGAGCGTCTGATTGGGGATACCGCTTACGGCTCTGCGCCAATGCTAGCCTGGTTGGTCGAAGAGAAGAGGATTGAGCCGCATGTGCCAGTTTGGGATAAGTCGGAGCGACAAGATGGCACGCTCTCGCGCAGCGATTTTAAGTGGAATGAACAGGCCAACGAATACCGTTGTCCCGCAGGCCATGCGCTACGCAGTGACTGGCGCCCCTTCAAAAACCCCCGCACGCACATCACGAATGCGAATACCGTCATCTATCGTTCAAGCCAGTCGAACTGTGCCGCATGTCCGATGAAAGCACCGTGCTGTCCGAATACGCCGAGGCGCAAGATTGCACGCAGTATCCATGAGTCCGTACGTGATGTGGCCCGTCGCATCGCCACTACGCCGGAATATCAAAGATCACGCTGCGAGCGCAAGAAGGTCGAGGTGTTGTTTGCCCATCTTAAACGCATCCTCAGACTCGACCGGCTCAGACTACGAGGGCTTAGCGGTGCGACTGACGAATTTACCTTGGCTGCTGCCGCACAAAATCTGCGACGTTTAGCCAAGTTTGTCGCGCAACCACCACCGGATCAGGGGATAGGTGCGCCCGCATGAGGCGAAATCACATGAATTAACCAACAAGCCGGGCATTGAGACCCGGTTACAGGCCCCAAAGGGGTCAATGTTTCGACATTTCACTCTCGTCTAGATCTGAAACTGAATTCGGCAAGAGTTTTTCAACAGAATT
>NZ_DF967548.1:62327-151543 GCF_000971475.1 Sulfuricella sp. T08 | reverse complement strand
TAGTGTGGATTACCCATGTGAAAGTAGGTCACCGCCAGGCTCCCAACAAGACAGACCCCCTCAGCGAATGCTGCAGGGGGTTTCGTTTTTTATATAGCGCACATTCTGCAAGCTGCGGGCGCTTTTATTTCTCTCTGGCGCATGTGCTAACATGCGATCATCCTAACCAGAATCTGCCGCTGTGAAACCCTTGACCTTTGCCGTTCTGCGACTGCTCTCCGACGGAGAATTTCATTCCGGCGAGGAAATGGCGCAGCAGTTGAACATATCCCGAGCATCCATCTGGCAGGCGATGCGCAATCTTGATGAAGCCGGTGTCGATCTGTTTCGAGTGCCGGGCCGTGGCTATCGGCTGCGCGAGCCTTTGCACTGGATCGACAAGGATAAAATTCACGCCGGGCTGGGCGATAAAGCCGGGTTTTTCGATCTGGAGGTTGCCGACTGTCTGGCTTCTACCAACAGCCGGCTGCTGGAGAAGGCGGTGCAGGGTGCGCCGCATGGCAGCTGTGTGATCACGGAGATGCAGACGGCCGGTCGCGGACGGCGCGGTCGGGAATGGCATGCCAACTTGGGCGGCAGCCTGACGTTTTCCCTGTTGTGGCGTTTTAATCAGGGGGCGGGATTCCTTTCCGGTCTCAGCCTGGCGGTCGGCGTGGCGCTGATGCGTGCGCTAAATCAGGTTGGCGTCTCAGGCGCAGGCTTGAAATGGCCAAACGATGTGCTGCACCAGCATCGCAAACTGGCAGGCATACTGATTGAACTGCAGGGCGATATGCTGGGGCCGAGCGCCGCGGTGATCGGCATCGGTATCAATCTTAAGCTGTCCGGCAAGGTGCTGAACCGGATCGATCAGGCGGTGGTGGATCTCCACTCTATAGGCGGGGACGTGTTAGAGCGAAATTTCTTTCTGGCTAACATTCTGCTGCACTTGGCTGATGTCCTGAATGAGTTCGATGAGGGCGGATTTTCAAGTCTGCGTGAAGAGTGGTTGAAGCACCACGCTTACCATGAAAAACAGGTTTTATTGTTGCTGCCCGACGGTAGTCAGCACGAAGGATATTTACTGGATGTGGCCGATGATGGCGCACTACTGGTGCGCACCGCGATTGGGAAGCAACGTTTCACTTCCGGTGAAATCAGTTTAAGGACAGTAGCATGATACTAGCAGTGGATGTTGGTAATACCAGGATTAAATGGGGAATGCATGATGGAAATTCGTGGCTGTCTCAAGGCGGGATTGAAACTTCGGACGTGGCAGGGCTGGGTGATGCATGGAGAGGCTTGATTGCGCCGGAACGGATCGTGGCATCGAACGTTGCCGGGCCGCATGTGGCCATGCAGATAGAGGAAGCCTGCAAGGGCTGGCCTGCCAAGATGCAATGGGTTGTTGCAGTCGAAAACCAGTGCGGCGTAAGCAACGGCTATGAAATTCCCTCGCAGCTGGGCAGCGACCGCTGGGCGGCATTGATCGCCTCGCGTCACATCGTGCCGGAAGGATGCGTAGTGGTCAATGCCGGTACTGCGATGACCGTAGATGCCCTGACTGCTGATGGTGTGTTTTTAGGAGGATTGATCGTTCCAGGGGTGGCAACTATGCTGCGAGCACTAGCAGTAAGCACGGCGGCTATCGAAGAGGGAGGGGGGCACTACAGGGATATTCCCAAAAATACTTCTGATGCGGTTTACAGCGGTGCGCTGTCCGCCATGGTGGGGGCGGTCTGGCACATGAATGCATTGCTCGCCGGCGAGATCAAGCGGGCACCGACCTGCTTGCTGAGCGGTGGCGATGCTCAATTGCTTCTGCCGCTACTGTCCGGTAAGACAAGGATGGTGGATAATCTGGTGCTGGATGGGTTGATCAGGATTGCATTGGCATGAAGTGGATATTCGCAATATTGCTGGTTATCAATATCTTGTTTTTTACCGTGCTGCAGCTCAATAGCAGTCATGGCAGGGAGCCCATGCGTGGGCACGAGCCGGTCCAAGCGGATAAAATCAAGCTATTGGCCGAGCCTCAGAAAGCGCCGGTGATGGCGCTGACCACGTCGGAGTCACCGGCAAAGTCAGGAGACAGCGTCCCGGTCGAAGCCAAGCCAGAGATTTGCCTCGAGTGGGGCCAATTTTCTGGCGACACGCTAAAGCGCGTGACGCAGGTGCTGGAGAAGCTGCAGTTGGGCGAGAAGCTCATCCAGCACAAAGCGGAAAAGCCCGGGGGCTACTGGGTTTACGTCACGCCGCGCAAGACGCTGCAGGAAGCGCAAAAGAAGGTAGATGAACTGAAGCAGATGGGGGTGCAGGATAGCCATATCGTCCGTGAACCATCGGTGATGCAGTATGCGGTTTTCATGGGTATTTTTTCCACTGCCGAGGCGGCTACCAAATACCTCAATCAGCTGCGCGAGAAAGGTGTGAAATCGGCTGTTTCCGGTCCGCGCACCCAGGAAGTCGACGCTAGCGTATTTCAGATCAAGGATAGCGGCGAGTCCATGACCGCGCAGCTGACAAAATTGAAACTGAATTTTCCCGGGAGCGAGCTGAAGGCCGTAGAGTGCCGCAAACCGGTCAAGGAGGGGCAATGATCAAGAAAGCGCTGTTGGGTTTGGCAGTGTTGCTGGGCAAGAAGGTGACTGACAAGATAGCGCGCAAGGTGGCAGCCAAGACTGCCGGAACAGTCCCAAAGAGTTAGGGAAACAGCTTGCCGGGGTTGAGTATCCCGTTGGGGTCGAATACCAACTTGATCTGTTTCATCAGCGCCATGGTTGGCGCATCAATCTCGCGCCCCACATAGGCGCGCTTTTCGCGGCCCACGCCGTGCTCACCTGAAAGCGTGCCGCCGAGCTTCAATACCAGGTCAAAAACCTCGTCCAGGCAGGCTTCTCCTCGCCGCATTTCATCCGGATCGTCCGGGTTGATCAGCAGGTTGACGTGGATGTTGCCGTTACCGGCATGGCCGAAATTCACGTTGGCCACACGGTATTTCCGGCTCAGCTCTCCCAGCCCCTGCAGCAGTTCCGGCAGCCTTGAAACCGGCACGACGATGTCCTCGTTGATCTTCTTCGGGGCGATGTCGCGCAGTAATGGTGAAAGCGCCTTGCGCACTGCCCACAGCCCGGCTGGATTGGCGGTGGCTTCTGCTGTAATCAGGCCGTCGTTGCTGCAGGCCAGGCGGATGGATTCTGCGCTGTCTGCAATTTCCGCAGTTCCTCCATCCACCTCGATCATCAGCATGGCGCGCGAGTTTTCCGGCAGAAGGCCGGGGTGACGGCCGCGTATCAGGTCGAGCGCCGCGCTGTCGAGAAATTCCAGTGCACTGGGAATATGCGGTTGCGCCATGATCGCGGTGATCGCCCTGGCGCAGTGGGTGATGTCGGCATAGTGTGCGGTGATGCCGCCCACCGACTGTGGTAGCGGGGTGAGCTTGAGGGTGGCCTCGGTAATCACTGCAAGCGTACCTTCCGAACCGATGATCAGCCGCGTCAGATCGTAGCCGACAACGCCCTTGGTGGTAGCGCAGCCAGTCTTGATGATTTCGCCGTTGCCGGTTACCGCCTTCAATCCCAGCACATGGTCGCGGGTGACTCCGTATTTAACGGCATGGGGGCCGGCGGCGCAGGTGGCGAGGTTGCCACCGATGCTGCAATAAGCACTGCTGGAAGGGTCGGGAGGCCAGAAAAAGCCGTGCTGCTTTGCGGCTTCCTGGATTTCCTGGTTGAGTACGCCGGGCTCGGCGACGATCAGCCGGTTGGCAGGGTCGACGAGAATGATGTTGCGCATGCGCTCCAGCGACATTACCAGGCCACCGCATTCGGGAATGCTGCCGCCGGCAGTGCCGGTGCCCCTGCCACGCGGCGTGACCGGCACACTGCATTGGTTGCAAAGCTGGATGATGTCCCGCACCTGCTGGGTATTCAGCGCAAACGCAACCGCTTCGGGCGGAAATATCTTGCGGCTGTTGTCGTAGGCATAGGCATAGCAGTCCACCGGATCGGTGAAAAGATTGTCCCGGCCGACAATGGCTTGAAGCCGACTGATGAAATCGGTGGGGAGCATCAAAGACTGCGGATCTTGGCCAGGGTCGCGGTAGTGGAGCGCTCATGCAGGAACGGAATCGAATGGACTGTCCCGCCCCAGCCTTGCACTTCCCGTGCACCGATGATGTCGGTTACGGCCCAGTCGCCGCCTTTTACCAGCACATCCGGCTTGCAGGCAAGGATCAAGTTGAGCGGCGTATCCTCATCGAACCCGATGACCAGGCTGACGCTTTCCAGTGCTGCCAGCACCGTCATGCGGTCATCCTGATTGTTGATCGGGCGCTCGTCACCTTTACCCAGGCGCTTCACCGATGCGTCGGTGTTGACGCCGACGATCAGGCTGGCGCCCAGTGACCGCGCCTGCGTCAGATAGGTGACATGGCCGCGATGGAGAATGTCGAAGCAGCCGTTGGTGAACACCAGCGGGCGCGGCAGGGCGGCAATGCGCTCAGCCAGATTGCCGGGTGTGCAAATCTTGTTCTCGAACAGTGGTGCTGAGGAAGGAGTCATCAGTCGATGTATTCGAACACCTTGACCACCTTCTGCACACCGCTGGTGGTGCGGGCAATTTCAACGGCATTTTCAGCTTCCTTGTGGGTCACCATGCCGAGCAGATAGACCACGTTGTTTTCCGTAACCACCTTGACGTGATTGGCCTGAAATTTCCCCAGTTCCACAAAGCGTACTTTGACCTTGGAGGTCAGATAGGTGTCGTTGCTGCGCGAGGTATAGGAACTGACACCGGCAATGGCGAGTTCGTTGAGGACGTTGCTGACATTGGGAACTTCGTGGACGATTTTTTCTGCTTCCTGCTTGGCGGCATCGGTCGGAACTTCACCGGTCATCAGGATGGTACGGTTGTAGCTGGTGATGTTGATATGAACCGTGTCCTTGAACTTTTCGTCGAGGCGGTTGGAAGCTTTCAGCTCGATACCCTGATCCTCGATAAACGTGCCTGAAGTGCGGCGATCCTCGGCCATAAGAACACCCGTTCCTGCGCCGGTTGCTACAACCGGGAAGCACCCTTGCAGGTTGATGACGGAAAAGGCCAGGGCAATCAGATAGACATAACTAGCCATACTACGGCTAGTCCCCCTCACCCCAACCCTCTCCCGCTCGCAGGAGAGGGGGCAATGGTTCACCTTCGGTGTATTTTTATGGTTTGGCATTTATTCAACTCCTAGTAAAAGACAATCAACGGCATCGCACAGGCAGTGGATGGCCGTAATATGGATTTCCTGCGTGTGCGCGGTGCGGTCGCCCGGCGCACACAGGTGGATGTCGCCCGGCATCAGAATTTCGGCCATCTGGCCGCCGCCCCTGCCGGTCAGCGCGATCACGTTCATGCCGCGGTCGTGGGCAGCGTTTACAGCCTGGATCACGTTGCGGGAATTGCCGCTGGTGGATATGGCGAGCAGCAGGTCGCCGGAGTGCCCCAGGGCGCGTATCTGCTTGGAAAAAATCTGGTCGAAATCGTAGTCGTTGGCAATCGAGGTAAGAGTCGAAGTGTCGGTGGTCAGGGCGATCGCGGCGAGTCCCGGGCGTTCCATCTCGAAGCGGTTGAGCATTTCCGCGGAGAAATGCTGGGCGTCCGCCGCCGAGCCGCCATTGCCGCAAGCAAGAATTTTGCCGTCGGCCATCAGGCACTGTACAAGGCGTTCCGCCGCATCGGCAATCGGGGCTGCAAGCAGATCCAGCGCTTGCAGCTTGAGATGGGCGCTTTCGGTAAAGTGGTGGCTGATTCGGCTGATGAGATCCATGTTAATTAGTTGTCAGTTGTCAGTTGTTAGTATTCAGTTTGGTATTGTGGACGGCGAAGCCGCACGGTTTTTTTCGGATAGCTGACAATTGAAGACTGACAGCTATTCTCTATTCGCCAAAGGCATTCCTGATCCACTCGATGTCATTATCCCGCAGGCCGCGCAACAATACCACATCGAAGCGGCAGGCAGGGGTAGTGCGCAGCTGTTGCAAATAATGCCGGGCGGCGAGTACCAGCTTGTGTTGCTTGCTGGCAGTGATGCTGGCCGCTGCCCCGCCGAATGCGTCGTTTCCACGCAGTCGGACTTCGACGAACACCAGTGTGTTCTGATCCTTGCAGACCAGGTCGATTTCGCCGAAGCGGCAGCGGTAGTTGGTCTCGACCAGCTTCAGCCCCTGCCGCTGCAGGAAGGTCGCGGCCAGTTGCTCTGCTTCGGCGCCTGTATTACTGGGGGTCGCCAAGATTTTTCGGGTTGGCGAACTCAGTCGCTACCGCTGTTCCCTCCCTGAATTGCGCGACCGCCATTTCGCGCTGGAACTGGTGGTTGGCAAGGCTGATCTGGCCGGTCACGCCGTCTAGCATGCTGCCATCCCCCAGGCGCGGGTTCTGCGCCATTACAGTGGCGATACGAAAAGCGTCGATGCCCAGCGCGTAAAGCCGCTCCTGCTCGATGCTGAAGTTTTCGGCGCGCGGGTACACCATTACGGCGGGATGGTCAGGCACCAGCAGCCAGGGCATATCGGCAAACAGCACGCCGTTCAGGTCGACGTTCCGGCCTATCTGGTTGCCGCCGAAGACCATCGAAGTGGCGTAGGTCGGCGTGTTGGGGTCCAGATAGGGGCGGACCATGCGAGCCCGTTCGGCGTCGGCGGCGAGGAAGATGATGTCCGCCCGATGTTTGATGACCGTATCGTGCAATGCGGGGAATTGGGTCTGCTCGGGGGAAAAGCTGGCCTGCGCCACCAACTTTCCGCCCAAGCCGCGCCATGCATCGGAAAATGCCAGCTGTACCCGTTTGGCTAGCGGCGTATTGGCGGTAACGGTCAGGGCGGTGCGCCACCCGTCGTTAAACGCGCGGCGTGCAGCCTGGCGCGCTTCACCCTCCGCGGTCAGGCCGAACAGGTAGAGATTTTCAGGAAGAACCTCTTCCCCCTCCGGATAATTCAGGGCCAGGGTCGGCACCTCAACCAGACCGCTTTTCGCCAGTGCAGTGACGGCATTCCGGGTCAATGGCCCGATCACGATTTTGGCACCGGCTTGCAATGCCTGCTGGTATGCGGACACAATATCTTCAACCTGGTCGCCGGTAGGATAGACTTGCAGCGGCAGCACTGCCGGTATCTGCATGATGGAAGCGGCAACGGCACCCTGCCTGACCGCCTTGGCAGCCGGCCCGAACGATGCTGACTTGAGTGGCAACAGCAGCGCGATGTGCGCTTTTAAACCGCTGCTCTGTAGGATTGCCACCGCCGTTGGCGGGGGGGGCGCAATGAGCGGGGTGGCTTTCGCCGTCTGATTTTCGGGCAGGGCGGCGGGCATGGCCGGCATCGGGGCGCTTGGCGCGGGCGCGGCGATAGGTCGGGCTTCAGTTACCGGTGCAGGTTTTGTCGAGGTGGCACAGCCGCTATTGAATGCGGCAAACAGGATAATCAGAAAGGTGGCGAACCGTTGCATCAGGAAAATAACCAGACAGGCAAAAACATATTATATGTAGTTGCCACACCAATTGGAAATCTGCAGGACATTACCCTGCGCGCACTGGAAATCCTGCGCAGCGTCGACGTTATCGCCGCCGAGGACACCCGCAACACCACCCGCCTGCTCAACCACTTCGCCATTGGCGTCAAGCTGATCGCTGTACATGAACATAACGAATACCAAGCCGCTACGCGGCTGATCGAAATGCTCCAGTCCGGCAAGTCGGTAGCGCTGGTGTCCGATGCCGGCACCCCGGCGGTGAGCGATCCGGGTGCCTATTTGGTTGCCAAGGTGCGCGAGGCTGGTTTGCGCGTTGTACCAATCCCCGGCGCGAATGCAGCGATCGCCGCCTTCTCGGCGGCGGGGATTACGGAGCCGCATTTTCTGTTTTACGGCTTTTTGCCGCACACCGCATCGGAGCGCAAACGCGAGCTCGCCGCGCTGAAGGCTACACCGCATACCCTGGTGTTCTACGAATCGCCCCACCGCATCCTTGCCAGCATGGCCGATCTGCGGGAAGTCCTGGGCGGCGCACGCACAGTCACCATCGCGCGTGAGTTGACCAAGGTTTTTGAAACCATTCATACCTGCACGCTGGAAGAGGCGCCGGACTGGCTGGAAGCCGATTCTAACCAGCAAAAGGGCGAATTTGTCCTGCTGGTGTCGGGAGCGGAAGTGGCAAAGGAAGAGGGGGTAGGCGAGGAAGCGCAACGCATCCTGCAATTGCTGCTGACGGAAATGCCGCTGAAACAGGCGGTGAAGCTGGCCGCCGAGATCAGCGGGGAGAAGAAGAACGCGCTGTATGAACTGGCGTTGCAGCTAAAAAAGGATGAGGGGTGAAGTCGAAGCGTGCCAGAAGCAGATGCTCAGGCACCGCTTGTGGTGAAGTGAGGGTTGTTTTTTACCCATATTCCTTGATAACCGGCGTTGTTGAATAAATCGGTGATTTCAGTATCAAGTTGATCAAATAGGTATCCACTCAACACCATCCCTTGTGCGTGATACGCAAGAGGAATGGCTGGAAAGTCGTTTTTCGATTATGAGATCAAAAAAACACATCCAGAATGTCAGATTTAGATTCAACAGCATTCCAGCATTCTGGCAATTCATCAGGGTCCTTGGCGCTTCTTTTCCTCCTGCTTGATTTTTTTGTCAGCCTTTTTTTCCTTTGTTGTTTTAGCGGGTTCTTTCTTGACCGCTTTCTTCGAGTCCTGGCCTTTGCTCATGATTTTTTCTCCATCGTTGAAAAATATGAATTCTGCATCGTCGATCTAACTCAGTGGGATGGGATCCTCCCACCTATCGGCATCGCTGTGCCAAACCGGGGGTGTTATCAACCAGCCAACAGGGTAAGGGGTCCGAAATGAACATTACACGAATTGGCCTTGATCTGGCAAAGCATGTTTTTCAGGTGCGGGGTGTTGACCGGCACGGAAGGCTAGCGTCATTGCTCATCAGGCATTGGTAGGCAGGTTGTGGGGCGCAAATCCTACATTCCAAAATAGTAACCTGCGAATGCCGTGTCGGCATCTTACAACCCTTGCTCCTCACCTTGCCTCCTGCACCTCGTTGACGATTTCCGTCAGGTCTTTTTCCCAGTGCATGAACACGTTTTTCAGCTCGGGGTCGGGGAAGAAATCGGCGAGGACGCTGGGGCGGTCGGTGACCAGGATGGTGTTATCCCGTTCGGCAAAAATTGCCACATTGAGCGGCAGATAGGGGATCAGATCGGGGTGTTTTGCGGTGAGCTGCGCGATCTCTTCCGCTTTGCCGTAGAACACCACCTTGTATTGATCGGTCTTGTAACCGATTTTCGTCAGGCCGATGTCCACGTTCTGCACGTGCGTGACCTTGTAGCCCCGCGTCGTGATGGCGTTTTGCAATGCCATCATCGCTTCTGGGAAGGACAGGCCGGAACGGATCATCAGCAACTGGTCGGCGCTGGTGGCAGAGGCCAGGCCTAGTAGCAGGGCGGTGATCAGGAATCGCATCGTTCTTTTCATATCGCCGCTTCTTCCATGATCGTCAGGTAGTGCTTGGTCATTTCGTCGCAAAGGGTGTTGAGCTCGGCGTTGTTGAAGATTTTGCTCAGGCGTTTGGGGTTGACCGTCATCATTTTGACTTTGCCGTTCTGCTCCACCACGGTAATGCGGCAGGGCAGGAACAGGCCGACTCTGGGGTCGGTCGCCAGCGCCGCGTTCAGCATGCTGAAGTTGCAGAAATAGATGATCTGCTGGCGTGGATCTTCCTGGCCTGTCGGCGCCAGTCCGTGGCTGAGCGGCTGTTCGCGGATGAAGAGGAAATTGTTCGAGCTGGCCGCCCGTTTCACGTTTTCGATTGTGGTCTTGAGGTCGTAGGGGGAATCCACGGTCAATACGGCTTGTTCGGTTTCGAGTACTTCGGCGTGCCTGGGTCTGGAAATCTTTTCCAAGCTGCGTATGAAGCTGACGATGTCGTCGATATCCTTTTCCTTGAGCCCTTGTTTCAGGAAGGAGACCATCGGGGTGCCTTCGCGCCCGTTCATCAGGGTTTTTTTGATCATGCTGTCGCTGGCGGCAGCGAGAAAGCCGGGGTTGTTCAGGGCCGGCGCCATGATCGGCAGGTCTCGCGGGCGCGAGAAGGTCACGCCGGTGCCTTTGCCGCCTTCTCCACCGGCACCGTGGCAGGCGGCGCACTGAGCGGCGTAGAGCGCACGGCCATGCTCGGCATTTCCCTTGACGGGCGTGGTGGAAAATTGCGGCGCCGGTGCCTTGTTCCAGCTGCGGATGTGGCTGACGATGGCATCGATGTCGGTGTCGGGCAGTGCCGATGTGGGCATGACCCTGCCGGGCCGGCCAAGACGGATGGTCTGGTGCAGATAATCGTTGCTGACGGTGGCCTGAAACGAGGGCAGCGAGAGAGGAACGCCGAGTCCGCCGCCGCCATTTTCGCCGTGGCAGGCTGCGCAATTGCGGGCGTAGAGCCTGGCGCCGTCTGATGCGGCCTGCGCTTGAAAGCTCCCCGCGAGCACAAGCAGAGTCAGTGTGATGATTTTATGCATGGGAAAAATTATAACTGAAACCGGAAAGGGCGAGTTTCCTGAAGCGTCGTATAATCTTGAAAATGGCGGTTCAATGGCTTTTCTAGGATATATTCAAATGGAAAAATTAACTCTTATCCGTCCCGACGACTGGCATTTGCACCTGCGCGATGGGGAACACATGCGGGCGGTGCTGCCGGACACAGTACGCCGTTTCGGACGCGCCATTGTCATGCCCAACCTTCGGCCACCGGTGACTACTACCGAGCTTGCGCTGGCCTACCGCGAGCGCATTCTTGCAGCCCTGCCGAAAAATTCTCGTTTCGAGCCGCTGATGGCGCTCTACCTGACCGACAACACGGCGCCTGCCGAAATCGCACTGGCCAAGGCGAGCGGTATGGTACACGGGGTCAAGCTGTATCCAGCCGGGGCCACCACCAATTCTGATTCGGGCGTGACCGATCTGCTCGGCAAGTGCAGTGCGGCACTGGAGGAAATGGAAAAGCAGGATTTGCCGCTGCTGGTGCATGGCGAGGTTACCGATCCCGAGGTGGACGTGTTCGACCGCGAAAAGGTGTTTATAGATCGCGTGCTGGCGCCGCTGGTGCGGCGCTTTCCCGGCCTGCGCGTGGTGCTGGAACATGTCACCACAGGTGACGGTGTGGAGTTCGTTAAGGCGGCATCAACGCGCGTTGCCGGTACGCTCACCGCCCATCACCTGCTGATGAACCGCAACGCCATGTTCGCCGGCGGCATCCGCCCGCATCACTATTGCTTGCCGGTACTGAAGCGCGAGGAGCATCGCCGCGCGCTGGTCGCGGCAGCGACCAGCGGCGATCCGAAGTTCTTTCTCGGCACCGATAGCGCGCCCCATGCCAAGGGCGCCAAGGAATCCGCCTGCGGCTGCGCCGGTATGTATACCGCCCATGCCGGCATCGAGCTTTATGCCGAGGTGTTCGAGCAGGCGGGCGCGCTCGACAGGCTGGAGGCCTTCGCCAGCTTTTACGGCGCGGATTTTTACGGCCTGCCGCGCAATACGGACAGCGTTACGCTGGTGAAAGAAAGTTGGGATGTGCCGGCGGAAATGAAATTTGGCGGCGATGTTCTGGTGCCACTCAGGGCAGGGGAGCAGTTGCAGTGGCGGATGCTGGATTGAAAGGGGGTTGCCTTTCTCTACTATGCCCCACATGAAATCGGCGCCAGCTCGATAATCTGATTCGCGCAGTTGTCCGGTGCTTTCCTGTAGCTATCCAGCATCTGCAGAGCTGTGGCAGTCCAGCGATCCTTCCCCGTTGCCACTTCTTTTGCCAGTGCCGCAAGCTGGCCGTCGTCCGCCCAGCGCCGGTAGGCTTCATTCAGTTCGGGGAAGGTGGCGCGGCGCATGGCGGTGAAGTTGGCGAAGTAGAAGTGCAGGCTCGCGGTGTTGTGGCGCTCCAGCAGGCGCGGCAAGGCGACGCTGCAGTCTGCCACGTGGTCGCGCACCGCGCGCGCCACGATCTCGGCGCGGGAGCCGGATACGGTGGCCAGCATGTCGCTCCAGTCCGGACCCAGTTGCGCACCGGCGTGGCATTCACCGATTTCATGCAAAATCACCGATTCGGTTTCCGCGTCGGTCATTTGTTCCAGGGCGGCGGTAAAGTCCTGCTCGAAGTCATAATGGCCAAGCGAGCGGGCCATGGCGCTGCCTTTCTTTTTCCAGTTCCATTCCTCGATTTTTTCCCACAGCATGCGGCGCAGCGATTCGCGCCGGACAAACACCGTGCCACCCAGCATCATGGCGGGCGGGGCGGCAAGGTCGCGGGCATGTTCGTTGTTTGCGACCAGTACCGGGTAGCCATCGCGCTGTTCGGCGCTGAGCAGGTCGGCCAGGAAAAAATGCGGGGCCGAGCGTCCGCCCACACCGCCGCTGTAAACCAGCCCGCTGGGCAGAAGGGCGCGGTTGATGGCTTCGGTGTCGAATGGGTTGAATGCAGTGTCGCCGATGGGGATGGGCGCATAAGACTGGTCTTCCAGCTCTTCCCAGCGTTGCTCGCGGCGGGTCAGCCATTCACCGAGTTCGTCCTTGGGTAGCGACGCCTGGAATGAGTAGCCTTTTTCCCAGCGATACAGCTCGCGCATCTTCAGCAGATAGGTGCACAGGGTGAAGTTGCGCGCGTGCTGGGCGTCGGCGATATCGCAGTTGTGCTGGACTGCGGCGCTCAAGGCTTGCAAGTGGTTGTCCATTAGGTTTCCTTGGTGGAATGGCAATACCCTACCAAATTGCTCGGGAATTATCAAGAGCAACGTGGTACAATGACCATGAAGCTGGCTAGACAGTCGCTGCGCGCGCAAGCGCGGAGAGGAAAGTCCGGGCTCCATAGAGCAGGATGCCGGTTAACGACCGGAGGCCGTGAGGCCATGGAAAGTGCCACAGAAAATATACCGCCGATGGCCGTTCCGCAAGGGGTGGATCAGGTAAGGTTGAAATGGCGAGGTAAGAGCTCACCGCACACTTGGCAACAGGAGTGGCAGGGTAAACCCCATCCGGAGCAAGACCAAATAGGCAGACGTTGAGGCGGCTCGTCGAGTCTGCGGGTAGGTTGCTTGAGTTCACGGGTAACCGTGCGCCTAGAGGAATGACTGTCCACGACAGAACCCGGCTTATCGGCCAGCTTCACCCAAATCAAAACAAGTGCCTTTCTCGTTTGCCTCCTCTCCCGCTAGCGGGAGAGGATTGAGGAGAGGGCGACATTTCGAGGGAGTCTGGGCTGTTTACCCCTCTCCCCAGCCCTCTCCCGCAAGGGGAGAGGGGGTAGCTGCTGCGTTACGAAGATTTGCTTTCCTGCTCCTTGCTCCACTCTTCAACTACACCCCTCAAAGTCCTAATAAATCACTTTCGGTATTTTACGTATCTATTTGCTTTTTAAGCATATTGGTTTTTCGGTGATTTGTTAATTAACTCATTGTCACGAAAGAGAAAAACCCGAAATTTAGCTTGACCCTTCACTTTTTTTTGCCTATAGTGGGAAACAGTGGTGAGAAGTGGGAATTTGTGGGAGCCCTTTCTGCCGGAAAATAAAAAAAGGGGATGACATGTTTCGCGGTGCAACAGCTTTGAATCTCGATGCGAAAGGACGCTTGGCAGTGCCAAGCAAGCATCGTGACGCGCTGCTGGTTCAATCTGCCGGGCGGCTGGTCATGACCGCGCATCCCCATCGCTGTGTGCTGCTCTACCCTCAGCCTGCCTGGCTGCCCATCGAAGAAAAAATCAATTCATTGCCGAGTTTCGACCCCGTGTCGAGTTCCTGGAAGCGCCTGCTGTTGGGCCATGCCGAAGAGCTGGAACTGGATGCATCCGGCCGCCTGCTGGTTTCCCCCGTGCTGCGTCAACTTGCCGGACTGGAGAAAGAAGCCATGCTGATCGGTCAGGGTGGCTATTTCGAACTGTGGAGCATGGAGGGCTGGCGTGCCCAGATGGAGCAGGCGCTGTCGCCTGGCAATGCCATTCCGACTGCGCTGGAAAACTTCTCGCTGTGAGCGAGGAATTCCGCCACAAGACGGTTCTGCTGGATGAGGCGGTCGACAGTCTGAATATCCGGCCGGACGGGGTGTATGTGGACTGCACCTTCGGCCGCGGCGGCCACAGCCGGCTGATACTGGAAAAGCTCGGCGAGCGTGGCGGGTTGATCGCACTGGACAGGGATCTGGCCGGAGTGGAAGAGGCCAGAAAAATAACCGACCCGCGCTTTCAGATCGTGCACAGCAGCTTCAGCCGCTTGCGCGATGTGTTGAGGGAGCTGGGCGTGGCGCACGTCGATGGGGTTTTGCTTGATCTGGGGATTTCCTCTCCGCAGATCGACGAAGCGGCGCGCGGTTTCAGTTTTCGTTTTGATGGGCCGCTCGATATGCGCATGGACACGAGCCATGGACAAACCGCTGCGGAATGGTTGGCTGGCGTTACAGAACAACAACTAGGGGAGGTGATAAAAAATTATGGTGAAGAACGGTATGCTAAACAGATTGCAAGAGCGATTGTTGCGTCTCGATCGGGGGAGCCAATTGTTACCACTCGCCAACTTTCCCAGATCGTGGCAAAGGCCTTCAAAAGCCGCGAGCCACATCAAGACCCGGCGACGCGCACCTTTCAAGCTATACGGATTTACCTCAATCAGGAGCTTGAGGAGTTGTCGCTAGTGTTACCTCAGTGCGTCGATGTTCTGGCGCCGTTCGGCCGCCTCGTAGTCATCAGCTTTCATTCCCTCGAAGATCGGGTCGTCAAGCGCTTCATGCGCGATGGCGCGCAACCGGCTGTTTATCCAGCTCGGCTGCCGTTGCGCGCTGCGGAACTGCCGGCGCCGCGATTGCGCCTGGTGGGCAAGGCTGCCCGGCCTTCTGGGGCGGAAGTCTCCGCCAATCCGCGCTCGCGCAGCGCAGTAATGCGCGTGGCTGAGCGGACGGAGGCAGCGGCATGAGCAGGGAGCAGTGCCTTCCGCAGGAAGGTGCGACCGAACGCGATTGCCCCACAAGGGGACTCCGACCCGCTGCGAGCCATGAAACCGGCTCGTGCGGGATCGTATGCAGCCGGGTGCCGACATGCGGTCTTGCCGGTTCGTGCTGTCCGTTTGAGGAGACGGCATGACCAAGCTCAACTTGCTGCTGGTGCTGTTTTTGGTGATGTGCGCGCTGGGGATCGTTACCGCCCAGCACAAGGCGCGCAAGATTTTCATCGAACTGCAGATGGAGCAGGAACTGGCGAAAAAGATGGAAGTGGAGTGGGGGCAGCTGCAGCTGGAACAAAGTACCTGGGCGATGCACTCTCGTATCGAGAAAATCGCTACGGCCTATCTGCAGATGCAGGTGCCTGACTCCTCGCGCATTCAGGTGGTGCAGCCGGCGGCAATCAAGGCGGCGCGGCCATGAGCTACGGGCTGAACAATGGGGCTACACGCGGACGCAGCGTGCCAATGCTTAAGTTGCCGGCAGGGCGTGCTCGCATCCTGATCTGGCTGTTGCTGGTATGGTTTCTGGTTTTGATTGCGCGGGCCCTATACCTGCAGGGTCTGAACACCGACTTCCTGAGGCACAAGGGCGACGAGCGTTATAGCCGGGTGATCGAACTGACCGCGCACCGCGGCATGATCACCGACCGCAACGGCGAACCGCTGGCGATCAGCACGCCGGTGGAATCGGTGTGGGTCAGCCCGAAGGATTTTGAGATCACCCCGGCACGCATCCGTCAGTTGAGCAAGATCCTGGATATGAGCGAAAGCGACGTGAAAAGCCGCTTCACTCAAAGTCAGCGCGATTTCGTTTACCTCAAGCGCCAGGTGCCACCGGAAACTGCTGCACGGGTGATGCAGGTCGATGCGCCTGGTGTGTTCCTGCGGCGTGAATATCGTCGCTACTATCCTGCCGGGGAGGTGGTGGCCCACCTGCTTGGTTTTACCGGCGTCGATGACAACGGTCAGGAAGGGCTCGAGCTGACATACCAGGACGAGCTGGCCGGCAAGCCTGGCAGCCGCCATGTGATCAAGGATCGACTTGGCCGTATCGTGGAGGACGTGGAAAGCGTGCGTTCACCACAGGACGGGCATGACCTGGCGCTAAGCATCGACCGCAAGATCCAGTACCTTGCCTACCGCGAGCTGAAAGCAGCGGTCACCGAACACAAGGCCAAGGCGGGCGCAATCGTGGTGCTCGACGCGAAAACCGGCGAAATCCTGGCGCTGGCCAATCTGCCAGCTTTCAACCCCAATAACCGTGCCAAGCTCAACCGCAATAGCACGCGCAACCGCGCTGTTACTGACACCTTTGAGCCGGGCTCGACGATGAAACCTTTTACGGCGGCTGCGGTGTTGGAGGCGGGAAAATTCAAGGCTGATTCACCGATTCAGACCGCGCCCGGCACCTTCACTATCGGTTCTGCGACGATCCACGACGCGCACCCCAATGGCGTGCTGACGGTGGCGCAGGTGATCCAGAAATCGAGCAACGTCGGTGCTGCCAAAATGGCGTTGTCGCTCGAACCCGAATACTTGTGGAATGCCTTCGACCATCTCGGCTTCGGCAAGCCGCCCCATGCAGGCTTTCCTGGCGAGGCGTCAGGCAGGCTGCGCCCCTACAAATCCTGGCAGCCGATCGAGCAGGCCACCATGGCTTACGGTCACGGCATTTCCGTAAGCCTTCTGCAGTTGGCACACGCCTATATGGTATTTGCCGGAGATGGCGAAATCAGGCCGGTCTCTTTGCTTAAACTGGATGTCCCGCCGACAGGGGCGAAGGTGATCGCGGCTGAAACATCGAAAGCAGTGCGCAGCATGCTGGAATTGGTGGTGCTACCAGGCGGTACGGCGCCGCGCGCACAAGTGATGGGCTATCGCGTGGCGGGCAAGACCGGTACGGCGCACAAGGAAGAAAATGGGCGTTACGCATCGGATCGATATGTTGCTTCATTCGTCGGTCTCGCGCCGGCGTCCAACCCGCGCCTGATCGTTGCGGTGATGATCGATGAGCCTTCCAATGGCCAGTATTACGGAGGCACTGTGGCAGCTCCGGTCTTCAGTCAGGTGATGTCGGGTGCGCTACGCCTGCTTTCCGTGCCGCCCGATGCACCGATCAGCAATATCCTGCCGCTGGAAGGCGCTCCTGAAGTGAAGGAGGTGGTATGAGTGCTTCGGTGAGGGGTGAGGCGTCAGGAGTGAGGGGTGGCGAGGAAGCTGGCTTCCTGGCTCTACCGGGCGCAGAGGTGAAGCATGTGGTTGTCGATAGTCGGCAAGTTCGGCAGGGAGACACCTTCGCCGCCTACCCGGGCGAGCGGCTAGATGGGCGCAAGTTCATAGCACAGGCAGTCGCGGCCGGCGCCAGTGCGGTACTGTGGGAGCGAGAAGGATTCGAGTGGAATTCAGAGTGGAAAGTGCCGAATCTTCCGGTCGATGACTTGCGCGACAAAATCGGCAAGATTGCCAGCCAGGTTTACGGCGAACCTTCGCGCCAGCTGTGGACGATCGGCATTACCGGCACCAACGGCAAGACTTCGTGCTGCCACTGGATTGCCCAATGCCTGACCGTTCTGGGTAAAAAAACCGCAATGGTCGGCACTCTCGGCAACGGTTTTCCCAGCGACCTGGCCCCTTCCGCCAACACCACGCCGGATGCGGTCAGTCTGCATGCTTTATTGCGCGACTATCTGGCGAACGGCGCGAAGTGCGTGGCGATGGAAGTGTCGTCCCACGGTCTGGCACAGGGCCGGGTCAACGGCGTGCATTTTGACATTGCCGTGCTCACCAACCTGTCGCGTGATCATCTGGATTATCACGGCGACATGGCATCCTACGCCGCCGCCAAGGCCGGCCTGTTTGAGTGGCCGGAGCTGCAATACGCGGTGCTCAATATGGATGACCAGTTTGGCGTCGAACTGGCCGGCAAGCTCGGTTGCAGCGGGGTGCAGACGGTGGGTTACAGCCTGGCAGGGAAGCATGAGGGTTGCCGCTTTGCCGTTCTGGCGCGCGATCTGGTGGCGGACGCTGAAGGCATCCGTTTCAAGGCGATTACGCCATGGGGGACGGCACAGCTGAGCAGCAAGTTGCTCGGCCGCTTCAACGCTTCCAACCTGCTGGCAGCGCTGGCGGTACTGCTGGTGAGCGGCATCGCACTGGAAGAGGCGGTGCGCGAATTGGGCAAGGTTGAATCGGTTGCCGGCCGCATGCAGCGCCTGGGCGGCGAGGGCAAGCCGTTGGTGGTGGTGGACTACGCTCACACCCCGGATGCGCTGGAAAAGGTGCTCGGAACCTTGCGCGAAATCATGAGTGACAAAAACAGGTTGATTTGCGTGTTCGGCTGCGGCGGCGAACGCGATCGCGGCAAGCGCCCGCTGATGGGAGCGGTGGCATCGCGCCTGGCGGACAGCGTGATCGTGACCAGCGACAACCCGCGTGGCGAGGATGGCCACGCCATCATCGACGAAATCATCGCCGGCATGGGTGCCAACTACCATGTGATCGATGATCGCGCTGCGGCCATAGACGCCGCTGTGCGCGGTGCGCAGCCGGATGACGTGGTGCTGATCGCCGGCAAGGGCCACGAGGATTACCAGGAAATCAAGGGCGTGAAACTGCCCTTTGCCGACGCCGACGTGGCTCGGCGAGTATTGGAAAGGATGGCGACATGAGCAGGGAGCAGTGCCTTCCGAAGGAAGGTGCGACCGGCCGCGAATGGCGCCGGGCGCCGACTTGCGAGGAGCAACATTTGTGGAGCAGGTTGAAGGAGGCGTCAACATGTTAAGTCTGAGTGCAGCAGCCAGGGCGTTGAACGCTGAAACCAGCGGTGCGGATGTGACGTTCTCCGGCGTCACCACCGACAGCCGTGCGGTGGCTGCCGGAGATTTGTTCGTGGCGCTGAAGGGTGAGCGTTTCGATGGTCACAATTACGTCAAGCAGGTGATGGAACAGGGTGCAGTTGCCGCGCTGGTAGAGCGGCGCGACCCGGCCTGGGGCGATTTCCCGCTGCTGCTTGTCAAGGATGCGCGCCTTGCCTTGGGTGAACTGGCCGGTCACTGGCGCAGCCGCTTCGTCATTCCCGTAGTGGCGCTCACCGGCAGCAGCGGCAAGACCACGGTGAAGGAAATGGTCGCCGCGATCCTGCGGGCTCAGGCAGGCGCAGCCGATCAAGTGCTCGCGACCAAGGGCAACCTCAATAACGACATCGGCGTGCCGCTGACTTTGCTCGGATTGCGCGACACCCATAGCTATGCCGTGATCGAGATGGGCATGAACCATCCGGGCGAGATCGCGTATCTGTCCACGATCGCCAAGCCCGATGTGGCACTGATCATTAATGCCCAGGCCGCTCATCTGGCAGGTTTCCCTCTCCCCAACCCTCTCCCGCAAGCGGGAGAGGGTGTAAACGTGAAGGGCGCTTGTTTTGATCTGGTGGAAGCGGTGGCACGAGCCAAGGGCGAAATTTTCCAGGGCTTGGCAGCGAACGGCGTCGCCGTGATCAATGCCGACGACCCGCATGCGCCGCTGTGGCAGAAACTGGCAGGTGCTCATCGCGTTATCCGCTTCGGCCTCAATCAGCCAGCAGAAGTGTCGGCCAGCTTCAAATTGCAGCCTTTCGGCAGCGAAATCGAGATGGTTACGCCCACAGGTAAATTTGCAGTCGTATTGCCGGTGCCGGGCGAGCACAACGTGCGCAACGCTCTGGCGGCTGCCGCCGTGGCTCAGGCACTGGGGGTCGACAACGCAACCGTCGCCGCGGGGCTGGCAAAGGTTTCCAGCGTCAAGGGCCGGCTGCAGAAAAATCCCTGCCTGCATGGCGCCACCATGATAGACGATACCTACAATGCCAATCCTGGCTCGGTGAGCGCGGCGATCGCCGTGCTCACCGCCTTGCCAGGCAAGAAGGTGCTGGTGCTCGGCGACATGGGAGAGCTGGGTGAAAACGCGCGCGCGCTGCATGCCGAAATCGGCGCGGTTGCGAAGGCGGCCGGGGTCGACTTGTTGTTTACCCTGGGCGATCTGAGTGCCGCTGCATCACAGGCTTTCGGCGAGGGAGGACGGAATTTCGAATATATCGAGGACCTGCTGCACGATATCGAAAACCTGCTGGCTCCGGATGTGACGGTGCTGGTGAAGGGGTCGCGTTTCATGCAGATGGAGCGAGTAGTGAAGAGTTTCGTGCTGGAGGAGGATTCGACATGCTGCTCGCATTGACCCAATGGCTGGGGCACGATATTCGGGCCTTTAACGTGTTTGGCTATATCACGTTGCGTGCGGTGCTGGCGATGCTGACTGCGCTGATGATCTCGTTCATCGTCGGTCCGGCCATGATCCGCAAGCTCACCGCCTACAAGATCGGCCAGTCGGTGCGCGACGACGGCCCGCAGACTCACCTCATCAAAGCCGGGACGCCGACTATGGGGGGGGCGCTGATCCTGGTTGCGTTGACGATTTCCACTCTGCTCTGGGCGGATCTGAAAAACCCTTATGTCTGGGTCGTGCTGGTCACCACGATTGGGTTCGGTGCAGTCGGCTGGGTCGATGACTGGCGCAAGGTGGTGCATCGTAATCCCAAGGGTCTGTCGGCCAAGACCAAATTGTTCTGGCAGTCACTGATCGGTGCCGGTGTCGCCGTGTTTCTTGCCATGACTGCCACGCTGCCGGCCCATACCGAACTGATCGTGCCCTTCTTCAAGCTGGTGACGATTCCTCTCGGCGGAGTGGGTTTCGTCGTGCTGACCTATTTCGTCATCGTCGGCAGCAGCAACGCGGTCAACCTCACCGACGGGCTGGATGGCCTGGCCATCATGCCGACGGTGATGGTGGCGGGCGCGCTGGCGCTATTCGCTTACGTTGCCGGCAACTTCGTTTTTTCACGTTACCTCGGCGTTCCCTACGTACCGGGTGCCGGCGAACTGGCCGTGTTCTGCACTGCCCTGGCCGGAGCTGGCTTGGGCTTCCTCTGGTTCAATGCCTACCCCGCCGAAGTGTTCATGGGCGATGTGGGCGCGCTGGCGCTGGGCGCCGCGATCGGCGTGGTGGCGGTGATTGTGAGGCAGGAGATCGTTCTGTTCGTGATGGGCGGGGTGTTCGTGGTGGAAACCCTGTCGGTGGTACTTCAGGTGGGGTCGTTCAAGCTCACCGGCAAGCGCATCTTCCGCATGGCGCCGCTGCATCACCATTATGAGTTGAAGGGCTGGAAAGAGAATCAAGTTGTAGTTCGTTTCTGGATCATCAGCATGATGCTGGTGCTGGTTGGGCTTTCGACACTGAAATTGAGATGAGCTTGAACCTCGAACATAAAAAAGTGCTGGTGGTGGGGCTAGGCGTCACCGGCTTCTCCATGGCGCGCTGGCTGGACGCGAGAGGAGCGGTGGTGGCTGTCGCCGACTCGCGCGACCATCCGCCGCATGCCGCGCGCCTTCAGGCCGAGCTGCCTGGTGTGCCGCTATTCACCGGCAAGCTCAGGGAAGAGGTGTTTCGCAATGCCGACCTGCTCGCGGTCAGTCCGGGCGTTTCCCTGCGCGAACCAGCCGTTGCCGATGCGCTGGCGCACGGCGTGGAAGTGGTCGGGGATATCGAGTTGTTCGCACAGGCGCTCAGCACGCAGGACTTGACGCTCAGAACCCAGGTAATCGCCATCACCGGCTCCAACGGCAAAAGCACGGTGACCGAGATGGTCGGTGCGATGTGCAGGAAGGCAGGCCTGCATACGATAGTGGCGGGAAATATCGGTCTGCCTGTGCTGGATGCATTGAGCGATCTGGACCAGCGCGGCGAGACAGCCGACGTGTTCGTGATCGAACTCTCCAGTTTTCAGCTGGAAACCACGCACACCCTGCATCCGGCTGTAGCGACTGTGCTCAATGTGACCGAAGACCACATGGACCGCTATCACGGCATGGAAGATTACGCCGCGGCCAAGGCGCGCATTTTTGCCGGCAACGGCGTCCAGGTGCTGAACCGGGAAGATCACTACAGCTTGGCGATGGTGAGGCCCGATCGCAGGGTGATGACGTTTGGCCTGGATGCGCCACAAAACCCAGAGGACTGGGGATTGCTGGGTGGCCAGAATGGCTCATGGCTGTCGCAGGGCGTGAACCGGTTGATGCCGGTAGCCGACCTGCCGCTTGCCGGCTTGCACAACGCAGCCAATGCGCTGGCCGCCCTTGCCTTGTGCCGCGCCATCGACCTGCCGCTCCAGCCCCTGATCGAGGCGCTGCGTGACTTCAAAGGACTGCCGCACCGGGTGGAGAAAGTGGCGGAGATTGGCGGCATCACTTTCTATGACGATTCCAAGGGGACCAATGTAGGAGCCACGGTAGCGGCGCTTAACGGCATGCCGTGCAAGGTGATGCTGATTGCCGGCGGCGATGGTAAGGGGCAGGATTTCAGCCCGCTCAAACCGGCTGTGTCCGCCCATGCTCGTGCCGTCGTGCTGATCGGCCGCGATGGGCAGAAAATCGGTGCGGCCCTGGCCGGCTGTGGCGCGCCCCTGCTCTCCGCGGCAAGCATGGAGGAGGCGGTGATGCTGGGATTCGAGCAGGCCCAGCCGGGAGATGCAGTGCTGTTGTCACCGGCCTGCGCGAGTTTCGACATGTTCCGCAACTACGAACATCGCGCTCAGGTATTCATCGCCGCTGTCAAAAAACTGGTGGAGGCGAAAGCATGAACTCCTATTCGCCGGTCGTTGCCCCGCACGCCAGACCCGACTACGACCGCACCTTGCTGTGGCTGGTGATCCTGTTGCTCGGCTTCGGACTGGTGATGGTGTATTCCTCCTCGATTGCCATCGCCGCAGCAGATAAGCATACCGGTTTCCAGGAAAGCTATTACCTGGTGCGGCAGGGAGTTTTCCTCTGCGTCGGCACCCTGTTCGGCCTGTTCGCCTTCCAGGTGCCGAACAAGGTGTTGCAGGAAACCGCGCCCTATTTGTTTCTTTCCGGCCTGGTGCTGCTGGTGCTGGTGCTGATTCCCGGCGTCGGTCGCGAGGTCAACGGCAGCCAGCGCTGGCTGTCACTGGTGGTGATCAATTTGCAGCCGTCCGAGTTCATGAAGCTGTTCGCAGTGCTGTACGCCGCCGATTACACGGTGCGCAAGGCGGCTTACATGGACAATATCAAGAAGGGTTTTATGCCGATGTTCATGGTGATGCTGCTGGTCGGCGGCCTGCTGCTGCGGGAACCGGATTTCGGCGCCTTTGCCGTGATCACCAGCATCGCCATGGCGATCCTGTTCCTCGGCGGCATGAACTGGCGGCTGTTCGCCGGCCTCATCGCCATGCTGCTGGTGGGATTCCTGCTGCTGATCTGGACCTCGCCCTACCGCATGCAGCGCATTATCGGCTTCATGGACCCATGGGCCGATCCCTTCGGCAAGGGCTACCAGCTTTCTCACGCGCTGATCGCCTTTGGGCGAGGCGAGTGGTACGGCGTCGGTCTGGGCGCGAGCGTCGAAAAACTGTTCTATCTGCCGGAAGCGCACACCGATTTCCTGCTCGCAGTGATTGCCGAAGAGCTCGGGTTCGCCGGCGTGGCCGTGGTGATCCTGCTGTTCGTCTGGCTGACTGTCCGTGCATTCTCCATCGGCCGCCAGGCGGCCGGGATAGATCGCCATTTTGCCGCGCTGGTGGCCTACGGCATCGGCATCTGGCTGGCAGTGCAGGCGATCATCAACATGGGCGTGAACATGGGGCTGTTGCCGACCAAGGGCCTGACTTTGCCCCTGCTGTCATTCGGCGGCAGCGGAATCGCCGCAAATTGCACCGCGATCGGCGTGCTGATGAGGGTGGACTGGGAAAACCGGCAGGTTATGAAGGGGTACTCCGTATGAGTAACGGGTCAGGGGTGATGAGTGATGAAAGGCGCATCGGCGGTGATCCATCACCCATCGCCCATCACCCATCACGTACCATCCTGATCATGGCGGGCGGCACCGGCGGACACGTGTTCCCGGCCCTGGCCGTGGCCGACACACTGCGGCAGAAGGACTGGAGGGTGGTGTGGCTGGGCACTCGCGCCGGCATGGAAGCGCGGCTGGTGCCGGAAAAAGGTTATGAAATGGCCTGGGTCAAGTTCGCCGGCATGCGCGGCAAGGGCGCGCTGCGCTGGGCGGCGCTGCCGCTCATGCTGCTGTTGGCGATGTGGCAGAGCGCGGCGGCGATTTTCCGTATCCGCCCCGACGTGGTGCTTGGTATGGGCGGTTTCACGGCTTTTCCCGGCGGCCTGATGGCTTCCCTGCTGGCCAAGCCCCTGGTGATCCACGAGCAGAATTCGGTGGCCGGGCTGACCAACCGGGTGCTGGCCTGCCTCGCAGATCGCGTCCTGGTGGCCTTCCCGTCAGCATTCAACAATCCCGGCGACAAGCCGATTGGTTGCTCCAAACCGGCAATGATCTGGTGCGGCAATCCGGTGCGCGCCGATATCGCCGCCTTGCCCGCTCCAGAACATCGGATGGCCGGGCGTCAGGGCAAACTGCGCCTGCTGGTGGTTGGCGGCAGCCTGGGTGCGGCTGCGTTGAACGAAGCGGTGCCGCAGGCGCTGGCGCTGATTGCAGAATCCGACCGTCCCGAGGTAATCCATCAGTCCGGCACCAGGAACCTGGAAAAGCTCCGGGCCAACTATGTCGCTGCCGGTGTTGCCGCCGACGCCCGCGCCTTCATCGACGACATGGCTCAGATGTATGCCTGGTGCGACGTGATCGTGTGCCGGGCGGGCGCGCTGACCCTGGCCGAAGTGACTGCCGCCGGCGTGGCCAGCGTGCTGGTGCCCTACCCGCATGCGGTGGACGACCACCAGACCGGCAATGCCCGCTTCCTGAGCGAGAACGGCGCGGCGGTGCTGCTGCCGCAACAGCATATGACCCCGGAAGGGCTGGCTGATTTGTTGGCAGGTTTCAGCCGAGAAAAATTACTGGCGATGGCGCAAGCCGCAAGAAAACTGGCTAAGCCGGAGGCGACCGTGACCGTGGCGCAAGTATGCATGGAGCTGGCAGGATGAAACATAAAGTCAAACATGTTCATTTCGTAGGTATCGGTGGTGTCGGCATGAGCGGCATCGCCGAGGTACTGCTCAACCTGGGTTACGAGGTGAGCGGTTCAGATCTGGGCGACAGCGTCGCTACCCGCCGCCTTAAAGCGCTCGGTGCCCAAGTTTACCAAGGCCATGCCGCCAGCAATCTGGAGCGCGCCGATGTGGTGGTGATATCCACCGCGGTCCAGGCCGACAATCCGGAAGTGGCGGCTGCGCGGGAGCGCAACATCCCGGTGGTGCCTCGCGCCATGATGCTGGCGGAGCTGATGCGCTTCAAACAGGGCATTGCAGTGGCCGGCACCCACGGCAAGACTACAACTACCAGCCTGATCGCCAGCATACTCGGCGAGGCAGGTATGGACCCGACTTTCGTTATCGGCGGCAAGCTGGAGGCCGCCGGTGCCAATGCGCGGCTGGGCCAAGGCGAATTCATCGTCGCCGAGGCGGATGAGTCCGATGCCTCCTTCCTCTACCTGATGCCGGTGATGGCGGTGGTGACCAATATCGACGCCGACCATATGGAAACCTACGGCCATGATTTTAACCGGTTGAAACAGGCCTTCGTCGACTTCGTCCAGCGCCTGCCTTTCTACGGCATGGCGGTATTGTGCTCAGACGATGCAAACGTACGCGAAATCATGCCGCGCATTACCAAGCCGGTGACTACCTATGGCCTGGAAGAAGGCGCGCAGGTTCGGGGTACGGATCTTGGTCATTGCGGCGGCCGGATGGATTTCAAGGTGCAACGAGCCGGTCTGCCGGAACTGGCGGTGACGCTCAACATGCCCGGCCAGCATAACGTGTTGAATGCGCTTGCGGCGATTGCGGTGGCGATGGAAGTGGGTGCGCCGGATACGGCCATCGTCAAGGGATTGGCCGAATTCAGCGGGGTTGGACGGCGCTTCGAACGTTATGGCGAGGTCATATTGCCTGATCACCCTCTCTCCAACTCTCTCCCGCAAGCGGGAGAAAGGGCGATCGTTTCCGCTCCCGCAAGCGGGAGTGGAAGTTTTACTTTAATTGACGATTATGGCCATCACCCAGTGGAAATGGCGGCGACCCTGGCGGCGGCGCGAGGTGCATTCCCGGGTCGGAGGCTGGTGTTGGCATTCCAGCCGCACCGTTACACCCGCACTCGCGATTTGTTCGAGGATTTCGTCAAGGTGCTGTCGACCGTCGACGCCCTGTTGCTGACCGAAATCTATCCGGCCGGCGAAGCGCCGATCGTAGCCGCAGACGGCAGAGCATTGGCGCGTGCCATCAGGGTCGCGGGCAAGGTTGAGCCGATTTTCGTGGAAACAGTGGCGGAACTGCCGGGTGAAATTCTGAATGCGGCGCGGGACGGCGATGTGGTGCTGACCATGGGTGCCGGCTCGATCGGCCAGGTGGCGGGCAATTTGACGCGGGGCGGGGCGTCCCTCTAACGTGGGATTCCGACTTTACTATGCAACAAGTTGCATGAAAGATCGTATATGAAAGGTGAGGAGGACAAGGACATGAATATGGCATTGGCGCATTCACCTCAGCGGTTGCGCGGCGTGTTGAAGTACAACGAGCCAATGAGCAAACATACCAGCTGGCGCGTCGGTGGGCCGGCAGAACGTTTTTACATTCCGGCGGATATCGCCGATTTGTCGCAGTTTTTGCAGGGGCTGGCAGCGGACGAGCCAGTGCACTTCATTGGACTGGGCAGCAATTTGCTGGTGCGCGATGGCGGAGTGCGCGGCACGGTAGTGCTTCTGCACAGTGCGCTCAACCAGATCACACTTTGGCACGGAAAGCCGGGCGAGCCAGCCGGGGTTTACGCCGAGGCCGGGGTGGCCAGCCCGAAGGTGGCGCGATTTGCAGCTTTGAACGGTTTCGAGGGCGCCGAGTTTCTCGCTGGCATTCCCGGCACGGTGGGTGGCGCGCTGGCGATGAACGCCGGTTGCTACGGAGCTGAAACCTGGCAACACGTGACCGAAGTGCTGACCATCGACGGTTTTGGCGAATTGCGCCGTCGTACGCCGCAGGATTTTGACATTAGCTACCGTCACGTGGCGCTCAAGGCAGGGATAGGAAGCGAATGGTTCGTCGCCGCATGGTTCGCTTTCAAGCCCGGCAACGGTGAGGTTTCGCGGAAAAAGATCAAGGGCTTGCTGGAAAAGCGGGTGGCGAGCCAGCCGATTGGTACGCCCAACGCCGGCTCGGTGTTCCGCAATCCGGCTGGGGACTATGCGGCGCGACTGATCGAGGCATGCGGCCTGAAGGGAACGACGATCGGCGGGGCGATGGTGTCGCCCAAGCACGCAAATTTCATCGTCAACGCCGGCGGAGCCACGGCAGCGGACATCGAGGCGCTGATCGCCAGGGTGCGGCAAACGGTGAAGGAGCAGCACGGCATTGAACTGGTCACGGAAGTGCGTGTTATCGGAGAAGAAGGTTAATGAAAGCAGAGGAATTCGGCAAGGTCGCGGTGCTGCTGGGCGGAAAATCCGCAGAGCGCGAGGTGTCGCTTAAAAGCGGCAATGCGGTGCTGGCGGCGCTCAAGCGCAGCGGCGTCGATGCGCATGCGTTCGATCCGGCCGAGCGGGAGTTAGGTGAACTGAAGCGGGATGGTTACCAGCGTGTCTTTATCACCCTGCACGGCGGTCAAGGCGAGGACGGTACGGTGCAGGGCGCGCTGGCCCTGCTGGATATTCCCTATACCGGAAGCGGTGTGCTGGCGTCTGCCCTGGCCATGGACAAATGGCGCAGCAAGCTGGTGTGGCAGGCGGCGGGATTGCCGGTACCCGCCTACGAGTTGCTTGATGCCGCCAGCGATTTCGCGGCTGTCGCCGCGCGCCTCGGCTTGCCGCTGTTCGTCAAGCCGGCTAACGAGGGCTCCAGCGTCGGCATCAGCAAGGTGAAGACAGTCGCAGATCTGCGCGCTGCTTACGAACTGGCGGCGCGCTACGACGATTTGGTGATCGCCGAACAGTTCGTCGGTGGCGGAGAGTACACCGTCGCGATCCTCGGCAGCGAGACACTGCCGGTGATCAAGATCGAGCCGGCCAACGAGTTCTACGATTACGAGGCAAAATACCTGCGCGACGACACCCGCTACCTTTGCCCGTGCGGGCTGTCAGCGGAACAGGAGAGCGAAATTCAGCGTTTGGCAAAGCAGGGCTACGCGGTGATCGGTGGCGCCGGCTGGGGGCGGGTGGATTTCCTGCTCGACGCGGCGGGCAAGCCGTACCTGCTGGAAGCCAATACCTCGCCCGGAATGACCGACCATAGCCTGGTGCCGATGGCGGCGCGGGCCGCAGGCCTGAGCTTTGAAGATTTGGTGATCAAGGTTCTTGAACTGGCGCGAGCGGGATGAACGTCATGAACCCTGATTTCAGGAACTGGAGCTGAACCGTGTGGGATAAAACCCAGATGACACTGTGGCTAGCGAACACGCTTTACGCCTTGGCAGCGGTGCTGCTTGTATATGCCGTGCTGTTCCTGGTGGTGCATCTGCCGGTGTTTCCGCTGCGCAAGGTGGACGTCAAGGGAGAGCTGCAGCACGTCAATCGCGAGCAAGTGCAGTTCATCGTTGCACGCGAGATGAAGGGGAACTTCTTTACCCTGGATCTGAACCGTACCCGCGCGGCGTTCGAGAAGCTGCCCTGGGTGCGCAACGTGAACGTGAGGCGGCGCTGGCCGGACAGGCTGGAAGTGGCGATAGAGGAACATATGGTGCTGGCGCGCTGGGGAAGTTCGGCGTTGGTCAATACCCACGGCGAGCTGTTCAGGGCGGCCTCGAACGCGCTGCTGCCAGAGTTTAACGGCCCGGAAGACGCGGCTAGGGAAGTGACCGGACATTATGAGGAATTCAGCCGGTTGCTCAAGCCGCTCAACCTGGCTTTGACCCGCATGACTCTGTCGGATCGCCGTGCGCTGCAGCTCAAACTGAATAATGGACTGGTGGTGGAATTGGGCCGGGAAAAGGTGCACGAGCGCTTGGAGAAATTCGTCGGGGTGTACGACCAGACCGTCGCCAAGCTCACGATTGCCGTCGCCTATGCCGACCTGCGCTACCCCAACGGGTTCGCGGTGCGCTATCCGCAGATAGCTTCGACGCCAGCAAAGAAGGCGCAGCCGGCAGCAAGGCCGGGTCAGGGAAATTTGAAGAAAAAAGTCGGGTGGCGACGTGATGCCAATTATCTGGCAACTGCCGCCTGACAAGGGAGACAAGGGATGAGCAAGACTAAAGAGCAAAAAAATCTGATCGTGGGGCTGGATATCGGAACCTCGAAAATCGTCGCCATTGTCGCAGAGATCCTGCCGGAAGGGCGGCTGGAGATCATCGGCATGGGGCAGACGCCGTCACGCGGCCTGAAGAAGGGCGTGGTGGTGAATATCGAGTCCACCGTCAATGCCATCCAGCGCGCGCTGGAAGAGGCCGAACTGATGGCCGACTGCAAGATTCGCGAGGTCTACACCGGCATCGCCGGCAGCCATATCAGGAGTATCAACTCGCATGGCATGGTGGCGATCAAGGACAAGGAAGTGAATCAATCCGACGTTGACCGGGTGATCGAAACGGCGCGCGCGGTGATCATCCCGACCGACCAGCAGGTGCTGCACATCCTCACCCAGGAATTCATCATCGACGGACAGGAAGACGTGCGCGAGCCGCTCGGCATGAGCGGGGTAAAGTTGGAGGTCAAGGTACACATCGTCACCGGCGCGATCAGCGCGGCCCAGAACATCATCAAGTGCGTGCGCCGCTGCGGGCTGGAAGTGCGCGACCTGATCCTGCAGCCGCTGGCATCCAGCATGGCGGTATTGTCGGAGGATGAAAAAGACCTGGGTGTGTGCCTGGTGGATATCGGCGGCGGCACCACCGACATAGCGGTATTCACCGGTGGTGCGATCCGCCACACCTCGGTGATTCCGATCGCCGGCGACCAGATCACCAACGATGTGGCCATGGCGCTCAGGACGCCGACGGCGGATGCCGAGGACCTGAAGGTGAAATACGGCTGTGCGCTGCGTCAGCTGGCTGACGCGAAGCAAATGATCGAGGTGCTCGGGGTCGGCGACCGGCCTGCGCGCCAGCTGTCTCGCCAGACTTTGGCCGAAGTGATCGAGCCGCGCGTCGAGGAACTGTACAGCCTGGTGCAGGCGGAATTGCGCCGTAGCGGTTTCGAGGAGCTGCTCTCTTCCGGCATTGTCATCACCGGTGGCAGCAGCGCCATGGAAGGTATGGCGGAACTGGGCGAGGAGGTGTTTCACATGCCGGTGCGGCTGGGGATGCCACAGTACGTGGGCGGGCTGGCCGAAGTGGTGCGCAATCCGCGTTTCGCCACCGGCGTTGGGCTGTTGCTCGCGGGTATGGATCAGCACCAGCGGCATCACCTGGCAACGCTACAGAACGGCTCGGTGACACAGATTTTCAATCGGATGAAGAGTTGGTTTCAAGGGAACTTTTAAGCAGGTAATTTTTGGGTTTTTTAAACTTTGGGTATAACAACAAAGGAGACAGGCATGTTTGAGATCATGGACACACAAACACAGGAAGCGGTAATCAAGGTAATCGGCGTGGGCGGCTGCGGCGGTAATGCAGTGGATCATATGATCGCCAGTGGCCTGGGTGGCGTCGAGTTTATCTGCGTCAATACCGATGCTCAGGCACTCAAGCGCAATCAGGCTGGCGTTACCGTGCAGCTGGGCTCGGCCATCACCAAGGGGTTGGGCGCGGGCGCAAATCCCGCAGTCGGGCGCGAGGCGGCACTGGAGGACAGAGAGCGTATCGCCGAGCTGATTGACGGTGCCGACATGCTGTTCATCACCGCCGGCATGGGCGGTGGCACCGGTACCGGTGCCGCGCCTGTGGTGGCCGAGGTGGCCAAGGAGTTGGGCATCCTGACCGTGGCGGTGGTGACCAAGCCGTTCGGTTTCGAGGGCAAGCGCATGAAAGTGGCGCTCGAAGGTATTGAGGCGCTGACGCAGCATGTAGATTCCCTGATCGTGATCCCCAACGACAAGCTGATGGAAGTGCTGGGCGGCAAGATTGGTTTCCGCGATGCCTTCAAGGCTGCCGATGGCGTGTTGCACGGCGCGGTGGCAGGTATTGCCGAGCTGATCAAATGCACTGGCTTGATCAACGTCGATTTTGCCGACGTGCGCACTGTGATGTCGGAGATGGGTATGGCGATGATGGGTTCGGCCCAGGCAACCGGCGTAGACCGTGCCCGCATGGCGGCAGAGCAGGCAGTGGCCAGTCCGCTGCTGGAAGATGTCAACCTCTCCGGCGCGCGCGGCGTACTGGTCAACATCAGTGCCAGCGAGGACATGAATCTCGAGGAAGTCTACGAAGTGATGAACACCATCCGCAGTTTCACCGCAGAAGATGCAACTGTGATTTTTGGTACGGTGTTCGACAGCACACTGCAGGACGAATTGCGCGTGACAGTGGTAGCTACCGGTCTGGGTTCGCCGGTCAACCGTCAGCAGAGCAAGCCGTTAAGCATAGTGATATCGAAGACCGGTACCGACAATGAGCCGATGATGGTGGATTACACCGAGTTGGAACAGCCTGCAGTGATGCGGCGTCGGCGTGATGCCCAAGTCGAGGCGATGAAGCAGTCCGGCGTGGAATTGCTTGATATTCCGGCATTCCTGCGCAAGCAGGCTGACTGACCCGCGCTGATGAGCTGAATGGCGGCGCCTACGGGGCGCGCGGGGTGTCGATTTCGGTGCGAGGGTTGGCCTGCCCCACTCGCTGTGCTAAACTGCCGGCCCTGACAACACCATGATGCTCATGGGAAATTTCGTGATTAGACAGCGGACACTGAAAAATATCATACGCGCCACCGGGGTGGGGCTGCATACCGGCGAGAAGGTGTACCTCACCTTGCGTCCGGCCGCGGTCGACACCGGTATCGTGTTTCGTCGCGTCGATCTGGCTGAGCCTGTGGAGATCAAGGCGGAACCGTACAGTGTCGGAGAAACCCGGTTGTCCTCGACGCTGGTGCGGGATGGTGTCAAGGTGTCTACCGTCGAGCATCTGATGTCTGCCTTTGCCGGTTTGGGTATCGACAATGCCTATGTCGACCTGTCTGCGCCGGAAGTGCCGATCATGGACGGCAGCGCCTCGCCCTTCGTGTTTTTGCTGCAGTCTGCAGGCATCGAAGAGCAGCCGGCAGCGAAAAAATTCATCCGCGTCAAAAAACCGGTGGAGGTCAGGGACGGCGACAAATGGGTGCGCTTCGATCCTCATCCAGGCTTCAGGCTGAACCTCACCATTGCTTTCGATCACCCGGTATTGTCAAATTCCGGCCAGTCCGTCACGGTGGATTTTGCCGACACCTCCTTCATCAAGGAAATTGCACGTGCCCGAACCTTCGGCTTCATGCACGAGGTGGAGGCAATGCGTTCGCAAGGTCTGGCGCTGGGCGGCAGCCTCGATAACGCGATCGTGATGGACGAATATCGCGTTCTCAACAGCGATGGCCTGCGCTACGAGGATGAGTTCGTCAAGCATAAGGTGCTGGATGCCATCGGCGATCTTTACTTGCTCGGCCACCCGCTGATCGGCGCATTTACCGGCTACAAATCCGGACACGCCATGAATAACCGTCTGTTGCGCTGTTTGATGGCGGATGCCGAGGCGTGGGAATTCGTCAGCTTTGAACGCCAGGAAGATGCTCCGGCCGCATTGTTGCGATTGAACAGCCTGGCTGTTTGACCGCTTGTTAATACTCAGGTTATTTGTCTATCTCGGTCTTATTGCCATCGTTGTTGCAGTGGTAATGTTCCTGTTCACCCGCGATGTCCGCTATCTTCGCTTCGCCTGGCAGATTTTCAAGTTCTCTCTGGTATTCCTGCTGGTTTTCGCAGTCCTGCTAATGATGGGACGTTTAATCCTTTACCGCGTCTGAATGCCGCCGGATTAAGGTATGAAGGGCGTTTTTCAGAGGTGAGTCCTCCAGGCTTTGTTCCAGTTTCTCAAGGCTGCTCAAGGCGTTAGTGCTTACCGTCAGGTCTTTCGGTTTTTTCCCCGGAGGCGGAGCCTCGACTTGCACGTCCACTCGAATTGCAGTAACCTCAACCCCCCGATTTTGAATTTTTTCCAGCAGGCTGGGCACGAGTTGCCGAAGTTTGCCGGCAACCGCGCCATTGTTCGCATAGACGATCAGCGTTTGCTGGCGCACCGCGCCGACCCTGGATGCAGCGGCCAGCGGTTTGGGCGCGACTTCACTCCAGGCCTTCTGCAATACCAGCAGTTTTTGCGCCTGTTGAAGGAGTGCCTGCAGGTTGGGCGCGGCGCTCAGGAATGAATGTGCTGGATGGGCGGGCATAAGATACGAACAAACTAAAGGGAGATCTATGAATATTATTCTAGTTTCCGGTAAGTTGGCAAAGGGAAAGACCGTGGCATTGAGCCATGCCCAAGTGATGACCCTGGGTATGGCGCTTCTGGTTTTCCCGTTGTTGCTGGCGATGACCTTCACCTATCTGTTGCTGTTTCACGCCGCAGACATTCCACACCCCTACCTGCAATCCCTGGTGTTAAGCTCGCAACGCACCGAGGCGGCGAAGAATCAGGTGTACTTGCGGGAGAATCTTAACGCCATGGCGGTGAAACTTGGCCAGATGCAGGCGCATGTGCTGCGCCTCGACTCCCTGGGCGAGCGATTGGCGACGCTGACAAATATGGGCAAACAGGAATTTAATTTTGACAAAAAACCGGGCCAGGGCGGCGCGGAGTCCAGCCTGCCGGCACGCGACATGACCCTGAGCGAGTTTGGTCAGCAGCTTGACGGTTTAATGAAAAAACTCGACGATCGATCCGATCAGCTTGGGTTGATGGAGGCGGTGCTGGTTCAGCAGCAGGCGAAGAAAGTCGCCATTCCGTCCACGCGGCCGGTGACCACGGGTTGGTATTCCTCCAATTATGGCTACCGCATCGACCCTTTCACCGGCCAGAAAGCCTTTCATGAAGGTGTGGATTTCATGGCTGATCAAGGTACGGCTATCCATGCGGCGGGGGGTGGTATCGTGGTTTATGCCGATACTTATGCCGGCTATGGTAATATGATAGAGATTGATCACGGCAACGGACTGATCAGCCGTTACGCACATGCTTCGAAATTGCTGGCCAAGGTCGGTGACGTGGTGATGAAAGGGCAAGAAATTGGTGAGGTCGGCAGCACGGGTCGCTCCACCGGGCCGCACTTGCACTTTGAGGTACGTCACCGTGGCGCTCCACAGAATCCGGAGCATTACCTGCATCTGGGCTGACTTGGTACTTTATGGGAGCCTCTGGAGTCAGAATTCGACAAGAGACACCCTTTTGAAATTGACGGCCATCGCCCGGCTCGGCGCTGGCTTTTTGTTTATTTTACTTCCTGAAAACTCATGATATCCCGTCTGGTCAGAAAAATCTTTGGTAGCCGCAACGATCGGCTAATTAAGCAATACACGCAAACAGTCCAGGCCATCAACGCGCTGGAGCCGAAAATCGCCCCGCTGTCCGATGCGGAGCTGCGTGCCAAAACCGATGAATTCAGGCAACGCTACCAGAACGGGGAATCCCTGGATGCGCTATTGCCAGAGGCTTTCGCCGTTGTGCGCGAGGCCGGCAAGCGTGTGCTCGAGATGCGCCATTTCGACATGCAGATGATCGGCGGCATGGTGCTGCATTATGGAAAAATTGCTGAAATGCGTACCGGCGAGGGCAAAACCCTGGTTGCCACTCTGCCTGCGTATCTCAATGCATTGTCCGGCAAGGGCGTACACGTGATTACGGTGAACGACTACCTGGCCAAGCGCGATGCCGAGTGGATGGGCCGTATCCACAATTTCCTCGGACTCACCGTTGGCGTCAACCTGTCGCAGATGGACCACGAGGAAAAGCAGGCTGCCTACGCTGCCGACATCACTTACGGTACCAACAACGAATTCGGGTTCGACTACCTGCGCGACAATATGGTGTACCAGCCCACGGAGCGGGTGCAGCGCAGTCTGAATTACGCTATCGTCGACGAGGTGGATTCGATCCTGATCGACGAGGCGCGCACCCCGCTGATCATCTCCGGTCAGGCCGAGGACAACGTCGATCTGTACTACCGTATCAACGATCTGGCGCCGAAACTGGTCAAGCAAGAACAGGAAGATGGGCCTGGCGATTATAGTGTCGATGAAAAGTCGCACCAGGTTCTGCTCAGCGAAGAGGGACACGAGCACGCCGAGCAGTTGTTGACGCAGGCCGGCCTGCTGCTGCCCGGCACCAGCCTTTACGATGCGGCCAACATCAGCCTGGTCCATCACCTCTATGCGGCGTTGCGCGCTCATGCCCTGTACCATCTCGACCAGCACTATGTGGTGCAGGATGGTGAAGTGGTCATCGTCGACGAATTTACCGGTCGCCTGATGTCCGGGCGACGCTGGTCGGATGGCCTGCATCAGGCGGTGGAGGCGAAGGAAGGCGTGGCGATCCAGAAGGAAAACCAGACGCTGGCATCGATTACCTTCCAGAACTATTTCCGCATGTATTTGAAGCTCTCCGGCATGACTGGCACGGCCGACACCGAAGCTTACGAATTCCAGCAGATCTACGGGCTGGAAACCGTGGTGATTCCGCCCCACCGGCCCATGATACGCCAGGATCGCATGGATCAGGTTTATCGTACTGCAAAAGAAAAATACCAGGCGGTGATCAACGATATCAAGGAGTGCCAGAGCCGGGGTCAGCCTGTTCTGGTCGGCACGACCTCAATCGAAACTTCGGAATACATTTCCAATCTGCTGGAGAAGGAAAAGCTTGCGCATCAGGTGCTCAACGCCAAGCAGCACGCTCGCGAGGCCGAGATTGTGGCGCAGGCAGGTCGGCCGAAAGCGATTACCATCGCCACCAACATGGCAGGCCGCGGCACCGACATCGTGCTGGGAGGTAGCATCGAAGGCGATTTCGAAAAGATTCGCCACGACGAGAGCCTGAGCGAAGAGGAGAAGATCAAACGTCACGACGCGATCAAGAGCGAATGGCAGCCCGTGCATGACCAGGTCCTGATTGCGGGCGGCCTGCACATCATCGGTACCGAGCGCCATGAGTCGCGTCGGGTGGATAACCAGTTGCGCGGCCGCGCCGGGCGACAGGGCGATGATGGGTCAAGCCGTTTTTATCTGTCACTGGAAGATCCGCTGCTGCGCATCTTCGCCTCCGACCGCGTGGCGGCCATCATGGATCGCCTGAAGATGCCGGAGGGCGAGGCGATCGAGCATCCGTGGGTGACTCGTGCCATCGAGAATGCCCAGCGCAAGGTGGAGGCGCGCAACTTCGACATCCGCAAACAGTTGCTGGAGTACGATGATGTCTCCAACGACCAGCGCAAGGTGATCTACGCCCAGCGCAACGAGTTGCTGGAGGCCACCGATATTTCCGAAACCATCCAGGCGATGCGCGAGGATGTGATCAACGACCATATCAGCCAGTTTATCATGCCGGAAAGCATGGAAGAGCAATGGGACGTGGCGGGGCTGGAGAAGTCGCTGCACGCTGAGTGGCAGCTTGATCTGCCGCTACGCGAGTGGCTGGATAAGGAATCAAGCCTGGACGAACACGGTCTGCGCAAACGCATCATCGATGCAGCCAACGCACAGTACCAGCACAAGCTGGAATCGGTCGGCGTCGAAACCATGCACCACTTCGAACGCGCAGTCATGCTGCAAAGCCTGGATACACACTGGCGCGAGCATCTGGCGGCGCTGGATCATCTGCGCCAGGGTATCCATCTGCGCGGTTACGCTCAGAAAAATCCGAAACAGGAATACAAGCGCGAAGCGTTCGAGTTGTTCTCCGACATGCTCGATCGCATCAAGCGCGAAGTCACCAAGATCGTGCTGACCGTGCAGATCCGCAGCGAAGAGGATGTGGAAGCGGTTGAAGCCCAACCGCAACCGTCCAATGTCCAATACCACCACGCCGATTACGACGAGGCGCTGGGAGGAGCTGACGAGGATGCCGAGGGTGAGGAGCATCACCCCTTCGTCCGCGCCGGCGACAAGGTCGGCCGCAACGATCCCTGCCCGTGTGGTTCTGGCAAGAAGTACAAGCAGTGCCATGGCAAGCTCAGCTGAGGAAAATTTGATGGGCGCAAAAGCCGGCAGGATTGCCGGCTTTTTTTTGGTTAGAATTCGTTGCTACAATGTATTTTGAAGGGCGCGATGGCGGAGGGGATGGTGCTATGCAAGAAATCCTGAACGCCTTGTTGAAGGCGTTAAAAAGCTTGTTTCACCCGAAGATGCTGGCTTTGGTGCTGTGGCCGGTGGTGCTGGCCGCTATTCTGTGGGGTGGGCTGGCTTTCTTCTTCTGGTCGGATTGGGTGGCCGGGCTGCAAGGCTTGATTGATCACGCCGCCGTGCACGATTTCCTGGGGCGGCACGAGCTTGCCTGGGTGGCGCGAGCCGCCGCAACCACGCTGGCCTTCATGGTGCTAGTCCCGCTAAGCGTGGTGACCGCGCTTCTGATCGCCGCAGTGGTGGCAATGCCCTATATGTTGCGCTTCGTTGCCGAGAAGGACTACCCCGGTATGCAGATGAAGCGAGGTGGCACCGTGCTAGGGTCTATCTGGAACGGGCTGGCTGGGGTTTTCGTGTTTGCAGTGTTATGGTTGCTTGCGCTGCCGTTGTGGCTGTTTGGACCGTTCGCGCTGCTTGTGCCGGTTTTTCTTTCCGCTTACCTGAACCAGCGCCTGTTCCGCTACGATGCGCTCGCTGACCATGCCTCCCGCGATGAGTATCTGCAGGTCGTGGAGCGTGCGGGAGGCCGGATGTATGTCCTGGGTGGATTGCTCGGGCTGGTGCAGTTCGTGCCTTTCCTCAACCTGTTTCTACCGATCTACATTGGCCTTGCCTATATTCATTTCTGTCTCGCTGAACTGCAGACATTGCGGGCGGGTTCAGCAACAGAAATCTGAAACCTTGATGCCGATAGGCGTTCCGCTGGTTTTTTGGTTTAAAATAATCCCAATTCGTTAACTTCACCGTTCAGGATTTCTTAATGCCCGTTAATCTCTCTCCGCCCAACCCCGATCAATTGCTGCCCGTTAAAGGCATCAACCTCGGTATTGCCGAAGCCGGCATCAAAAAGGCGAACCGCAAGGATCTTCTGATCATGTGGTTGGGCGAAAAGGCCCGCGTGGCGGGCGTGTTTACCCTGAACCGCTTCTGTGCTGCGCCGGTGGTGCTGTGCAAGAGCCACTTGGCAGCCGGCCAGGGCATCCGAGCGCTAGTAGTGAACACCGGCAACGCCAATGCCGGCACGGGTGAGGAGGGTCTGAATCGAGCCCGGCGGACCTGTGCCGAGGTGGCGAAGCTGCTGGGTTGCGTGGAGGAACAAGTGTTGCCTTTCTCTACTGGCGTGATCCTGGAGCCGCTGCCGGTAGAAAAAATTATTGCCGGCCTGCCGGCGGCAGTGGCCGACCTTAAGGAGGGCAACTGGTTCGACGCTGCGCAGGCGATCATGACCACTGACATAGTCTCCAAGGCGGTGTCGAAGCAGATCAGGCTGGGCGATGCGACTATCACCATCACCGGCATAGCCAAGGGCTCCGGCATGATTCATCCCAATATGGCGACCATGCTCGGCTATGTCGCCACTGACGCGGCGCTCAGCCAGCCCCTGCTGGAAGCGCTGGTGCGCCATGCCGCCGACCGTTCCTTCAACTGCATCACGGTGGATGGCGATACTTCTACCAACGATTCCTTCATGCTGATTGCGACCGGCGAGGCTGGTGTGCCAGAAATTACCGATGCCGCAAGCACTCACTACGCCGCTCTGCGCGATGCTGTCACCGAAGTGTCGCAAATGCTGGCCCAGGCCATAGTCCGGGATGGCGAAGGCGCGACCAAGTTCATGACCATCACCGTCGAGGGTGGAGCCACGGAAGCGGAATGCCGCCAGGTGGCGTATGCCATTGCACACTCGCCCCTGGTCAAGACCGCTTTCTTCGCTTCGGATCCCAATCTGGGGCGGATACTCGCCGCCATTGGCTATGCTGGCATTGCCGATCTGGATGTGGACAGGCTCAAGCTCTATCTGGGGGATGTGCTGGTGGCGGAAAATGGCTGCCGCGCGGCGAGCTATCAGGAGCAGGATGGCCAGCGGGTGATGAGGGAGCCCGAGATCACCGTGAGGGTACAGCTTGGCCGGGGTTCGGCCTTGGCCACAGTATGGACCTGCGACTTCTCTTATGATTACGTCAAGATCAATGCCGAGTACCGAAGCTGATGACGAAAATTCTGGAGGTCGCCGCCGCTGTCTTGCAGCGGCCCGATGGCGAATTTCTTTTGGCAGAACGTCCGGCGGGCAAGCCTTATGCCGGATGGTGGGAGTTTCCTGGCGGCAAGATCGAAGAGGGCGAGTCGCCCTACCATGCTCTGGAGCGTGAACTGCGCGAGGAACTGGGGATCGAGGTAGCGGTGGCTCACCCCTGGCTGACCCGCGTCTATACTTACCCGCATGCCACGGTGCGGCTGCATTTCTTTCGCGTGGTGAACTGGCACGGCGAGCCACACGGTAAGGAAAACCAGCGTCTTTCCTGGCAATATCCCGACGCGGTAAGTGTAACGCCGCTATTGCCGGCCAATGGGCCGATTCTGCGCTCGCTTATATTGCCTCCAGTGTGTGCAATTACTCATGCCAACGAGCTTGGTATAGAGCCATTTCTGGAGCGGCTTCAGATTGCGCTGCAGCAGGGAGTCAAACTGATCCAGGTGCGAGAGAAGGCCATGGATGCGGCAACATTGCGTGTTTTCGCTGCCGAGGTGGTACAGCGGGCGCATTCTCACGGTGCTCGTGTGGTGATTAATGGCGATGCAGCCTTGGCCCGGGAGGTCGGTGCGGATGGGGTGCAGTTGAATTCAGCACAGCTGATGGCGTTGGCGGCCCGGCCGGAAGTGGAGTTGGTGAGCGCTTCCTGCCATGACAGACGTGAGCTGGATAAGGCTGCCGAACTGGAGCTGGATTTTGCGTTGCTGTCGCCGGTGCGGCCGACTCTGAGCCATCCCGGAGCACCGGTTTTGGGCTGGGATGGTTTTGCGCGCCTGGTAAAGGATTTGCCGATGCCAGTCTATGCGCTGGGTGGGGTCTCAGGTGCAGACTTGGACGAAGCGTGGCAGCATGGGGCTCATGGAATCGCCATGTTGCGCGGGGCATGGTAGCCGATAGAATGAACATGAAAAAAATCTGGCCTTTCCTGCTCTTGCTCCTGCCGGTGCTGCTGGCATTGGGCTTGCCCCGCTTTATTGGCGGTGATGTCGGAGGGCCGATATTAATGGCGCACTGCTCAGACCTGGTTCAAGGTTGCCGAGTGGCATTCGGGGAGCGGACGGTGGAGGTCCGATTCCTCTCCGCCCCAACACCGCTCAAGCGGTTCGATCTGGTGGTGAAGGCGCCCGATGCCGGTCAGGTCTCCGCCGATTTTGCCATGCAGGGCATGAACATGGGGCCAAACCATTATGTGTTGCAGCGTAAAGCTGATGGGGCATGGCAAGGAAAGATTCTGTTGCCGGTGTGCGTTAGCGGTGCCAGTAATTGGGCTATGACCCTGGAACTGGATGGCGTAAAGCGGCAAATCCCCTTTGTCGCAGTCAAGCAGTAGGGTTTAGCCCATTGGGCTAGTTGAGATTCTCGCCCTTTTCCGTCTCTTCCTCGTCCAGCGGGATACGATAGCCCTCCGTTGCCCACTGACCAAGGTCTATCAGCTTGCAACGCTCCGAGCAGAATGGGCGGAATGGATTTTTAGGGCTGAAGAGCGCAGGATTGCCACAAACGGGGCACGGGACGGAGGGTGAGGGTTTTGCAGGGGTATTCATGTGCGGTAATGCCAACTAATGATTGCCTGGCCTTAAAGGTTGCAAAGGGTTAAATCAAATTCGACGTCAGTGTCGCATCCTCGTGGCTTCTGGGGGCCGCCCAGAGCGGTGAAGCGGATGTTGATCGCGTATTTGTTGGCGCTGATTTCTGGGAAACAGGGTAAGTCGCGTGCGACTGAGATGCGCAGCATCTGTGCCACTCTGCCGCTCAGCATCTGCTGAAATGCGCCTTGCGGTGCGGAGTGGTGGCTGGACTTGCCGCTGTCTCGCAGCATGCGCAAGATGATCCTCAATCCATCTCGAATTGGCAGCATCGGTGCCAGCCATTCCGTCAGATTCAAGCGACGCAGACTTTCATCCTGGTTCAGCCAGAAATGATAGGAAGGCAGGTCGAATTCGCACACTCCGCCGGGGATGGAGGTGCGCTGCTTGATGCTCATCAGCCATTCATTTTCGCGCAGGTGCTGGCCGATCTTGCCAGGCAGGCTGTGCAGAAGGCCGGCGACATTGTCGATATCGCGCAGCACTTCATTCAAGGCTATTTCCGAAATGGCGGGATTGTTGCGCAGGGCTTCCAGGGTTTGCTTCTGCCGCTCCAGTTCCTGGAGCAGGTCGGATTTTAGATCGGCACGGCAGGAAACTTCCAGAATTTCGAACACAACCAGCAGTGCGGCGTGGTGATCCATCTGATGCGACTGGGAGGAAAAGTAATGCGCTTTGGCATAGAGATCCTCCAGTCGCAGGAGAGTGCGAATCCGCTCGTTAAGAGGGTGGTCGTAGGTGATCACTGTCGGGTCTGGGGTCGGCAAAGTTCAATACTGCCGAATTATAAGCGATCTGACAATAATTTGTATTAACATAATTACATGAAACCTTGAATTGTTTTGGTTTTTAGTAAAGCGGTATCAGACCTGCCGCTGCAATGCCAGTGTCAAGTAATGCTGATGCAGTTCCTGGACTTGTTTTTCAAGATCAGCTTGGTTACCCAGGTTGGACAGGATGTCATCGGCTTGTTTGATGCGCTCTGTGCGAGGAACCTGGTGCGCCATAATGGCTCGAACCTCATCAGCGGAAATCTTGCTACGGGACATGGTTCGGGTAATTTGCTGATTTTCATCGCAATCCACTACCAGTACCCGGTCAACCAGATCGCGATATGCACCGGTCTCGAAAAACAGCGGGATCATTAGCACCAGATAGGGCCCTCGTGCCTTAGCTATTTCCGAGACGAGCTGTTGTTTGATCAGAGGATGGAGTAGCGTTTCCAGTTTTTCCTTGGCGGCCTGATCGGAAAATATCCGTTTGCGCAGCTTGGCACGGTCGAGGTTTTCGTCCGGTAATTGGTAGCAGGAACCGAACTGCTCGATGATGGCGGCAAGTGCCGGAGTGCCTTTTTCCGTCAGGCGATGCGCGATCTCATCGGTGTCGATAACTGCGGCGCCCAAGGGGGAAAAAATTCTGGCGGCGCTGCTCTTTCCGCTGCCGATGCCGCCAGTGAGGCCGATCACCAGCATCATCTAGAGCCCGAGATAAGCCTGGGTGATTTGCTTTCCCCACAGCAGGGCGATCAGGCCGCCACCCGCTAGGTAGGGACCGAAGGGGATCGGAATCTGGCGGCCATGGCCGGCAAACAGGATCAGTGAAAGGCCGACCGTCGCTCCGACCAGCGAAGAAAGCAGGATGACCAGCGGCAACATCTGCCAGCCCAGCCATGCGCCGATCGCGGCAAGCAGCTTGAAATCACCGTAACCCATGCCTTCCTTTTTTGTAACCAGCTTGAACAGCCAGTAAACGCTCCAGAGCGACAGGTAACCTGCCACTGCCCCGACCAGGGCGGAGTCCAGGCCGGTGAAGAAGCCGTTGAGATTGAGCAATAGACCGAGCCAGATCAGGGGTTGGGTGATGCTGTCCGGTAGCAGTTGGGTGTCGAAGTCGATGAATGTCAGTGCGATCAGCGCCCATGTGAAGAGCATGGCGGCCAGGGCGGTCGGTCCAAAACCGAAACGCCAGGCGACGTAGCCGCTGATAATGCCGGTAAGGGCCTCGACTATGGGGTAACGTGGGCTGATCGGGGTCTTGCAGTGTGCACAGCGGCCGCGCAAGATCAGCCAGGAAATTAGCGGAACGTTTTCCCATGCCGATATCATGTGGCCACAGGACGGGCAGGCCGAGCGCGGAACAACCAGGTTATAGGGTGTGGCGGGCGCGGCTTCTTCTCCGTCCAAAGTGTTGCATTGCTCGCGCCACTCGCGTTCCATCATTCGGGGCACACGATGGATGACGACGTTCAAAAAGCTGCCGACCATCAGGCCGAGGAGTGCGGCCACACTAACGTACAGTGCCGGGGAGGATTGCAGGGGTTCGAAGATCATTTGAGTCCTGAGTGCTGAGACCTAAGCGCTGAGCGCAGTCCACTCAGGACTCAGCACCCCGCGCTCAGGGCTGGTTTTAAACGACCTGGCCCATCTTGAAGATCGGCAGATACATGGCGATAACCAGGCCGCCGATAATCACGCCCAGAACCACCATGATTATCGGTTCCATCAGGCTGGAAAGCGCTTCCACGGCATCGTCCACTTCTGCTTCATAAAAATCGGCCACCTTGGAGAGCATGGAGTCCAAAGCACCTGATTCCTCGCCAATGGCGACCATTTGCAGCACCATGTTGGGAAACAGATTGGAGTTCTGCATCGCCACGGTCAGGCTGGTACCGGTGCTGACTTCGCTCTGGATTTTTTTTGTGGCGTCAAAATACAAGGCGTTGCCGGCAGCGCCGCCGACCGAGTCCAGTGCTTCAACCAAGGGTACGCCGGCGGCAAACATGGTCGACAGGGTGCGAGTCCAGCGCGCGATAGTGGCTTTCTCGATTACCGGGCCGAAAATAGGTAGCTGGAGAGACAGGCGATCCATGAAATACTGCATTTTTTTTGAGCGTTTCCAGGTGTAGAAAAAGAACTGTAACGCGCCATAAATACTCCCGAAAATTGCCCACCAGTAGGCAACGAAAAAGTCCGAGATGGCCATCACCACCAGCGTTGGGGTGGGTAAATCGGCGCCAAAGCTGGTAAACAGTTCCTTGAACGCCGGTACCACGAAGATCATGATGATTGCCGTGATGACGAAAGCGACGACCAGAATGGAGATGGGATAGAACAGTGCGGATTTGATCTTGCCCTTGATGGCGAGGATCTTTTCTTTGTAGGTTGCAAGGCGATCCAGTACCGTGTCGATAATGCCTGCCTGTTCGCCAGCGTTGACCAGGTTGCAGTACAGTGCGTCGAAATACAAAGGATATTTGCGGAAGGCCTGGCTCATGCTGCTGCCGGTTTCGATATCGGCCTTGATGTTGCCAAGCAGCTTCGATACGGCCGGATTGCTGTGCCCTTTGCCGACAATGTCGAAGGACTGGAGCAGCGGCACACCCGCCTTCATCATGACGGCCAGTTGCCGTGTGAACAGGGAGATGTCCTTGTCGGTGACTTTCTTGCCCTTTCCGAAACCGCCTTGTTTTTTAACCTTGAGAACGGTGATGCCTTGGCGCCGCAGCATGGTATGCACTACCGCTGTACCCGGTGCGCTCATCTCGCCCTTTACGGTTTTGCCTTTTTTGTCCGTACCCTCCCAAGCGTAGAGGAGATCTTTCACTGCTACCTTTTTTTTTGCGACGGCCATGCTTATCCCTTTACTCGTTGGTGACGGCTTCGATTTCTTCCAGCGTTGTCAGTCCGGCTTTTACCTTGAGCAGGCCGGATTGACGCAAATCACGAACACCTTCGCGCTTTGCCTGGTCGGCGATGTCATGCGCGGTGCCATTTTTCATGATGATGCGGCTCATTTCGTCACTGATCGGCATTACCTGGTAAATGCCGACGCGCCCCTTGTAGCCGGTACCCTTGCAGATATCGCAGCCGATATGGCCATAAGGCTGCCAGCTGCCGTCGAGGTTTTCTTCGGTATAGCCTGCACGCAATAGCGCCTCCCTGGGAATGTTGATGGGCTGTTTGCACTTGCACAGACGCCGCGCCAGGCGCTGTGCGGTAATCAGGATTACCGCGGAGGCGATGTTGAAAGGGGCGACTCCCATGTTCATCAGGCGGGTCAAGGTGCCGGGGGCATCGTTGGTGTGCAGGGTGGACAGAACCATGTGGCCGGTTTGCGCCGCCTTGATAGAGATGTCCGCCGTTTCCAGGTCGCGGATCTCGCCCACCATGATGACATCCGGGTCTTGACGCAGGAAAGACTTGAGTGCTGCAGCGAAGGTCAGTCCTGCCTTGTCGTTGACGTTGACCTGGTTGACGCCGGGAAGGTTGATCTCGGCAGGGTCTTCCGCGGTGGAGATGTTAACGCCTGGTTCGTTCAGGATATTCAGGCAGGTATAAAGCGATACGGTTTTTCCGCTACCAGTCGGTCCGGTTACCAGCACCATGCCATAGGGACGGCGGACGGCGTTGAGCAGCAACTCTTTTTGGTCCGGCTCATAGCCCAGTGCATCAACGCCCAGCGTGGCGCTGGTCGGGTCAAGAATCCTCATCACGATTTTCTCGCCGTACAGAGTAGGCAGAGTGCTGACGCGGAAATCGATGGCGCGGTTCTTGGACAGCACCAGCTTCATGCGACCGTCCTGGGGCACCCGTTTCTCTGAAATGTCGAGCTTGGAAATCACTTTGATGCGGGACGAGAGCTTTTCCTTGATCGCCAGGGGCGGTTGCGCTACTTCAGAGAGTATGCCGTCGAGGCGGTAGCGGATGCGGTAGTATTTTTCGTAGGGTTCAAAATGGATATCTGAAACGCCGGCATTGATTGCGTCCAGCAGGATTTTCTGGAGGAAACGGACGACTGGCGCGTCATCAACCTCGGCGCTGGCGCCCTCATCTTTTTGCGCCAGCGCTTCCTCGTCGGTAAATTCGAGGTTGATGTCTTCGCCAGCTAGATTCTGTAGTGTAGTGTCGGTAGCTTCGGCAATTTTTTCTATCAGCTTGCCGAGTTTGTCGTCCTCTACCACCACCGGTTCAACCGTGAGGCTGGTTTTGAAACGCACATCGTCCAGGGCGCGCAAGTTGGCTGGATCGGAGGTGGCGATAAACAGGCGATTACCGCGCTTTTGCAGGGCTAGAACGCGCCGGCTTCTGATCAGCTTGGCATCGAGCACATCATTGGGCAGGTGATCCACATCGATGGCAGCCAAGTCCAGCAGGGGAAAACCGAATGTCCGCGCAGCAAATTCTGCAACTTCCAGGGAACTCATTTTTTTGCTTTGCACCAACTGGGCAACAAAGCCAGTCTCATCGGCGCCGGCCTGGGACTGAATGGCTTCGGCATCGGCCTCCAGCAGGCGTCCGCTTTGTACCAGTGCGTTGGCCAGTCCGCTAAGCTTGCTCGAAGTTGTTGCTGCTGCCATCTGGGATTGTCCGCCTAGGGATTAAAAACAGCCCAATAATGCACTTGGCAAGTTTTTTTGTAAAGACGGCGAAGTCTATTCCGAGGAGGATAAGAGTGGGAAAATACGCACGACTTTGACAATGCGATCCTGAGTCTGGACGATTTCCAGTGTAAGTCCGTTGATTTTGAAGCTGGTGTCGGCTTCCGGGATATCCTCGAAATGTTCGAGAATCAGGCCGTTCAGGGTTTTAGGGCCATCCAGCGGTAAATTGAGTTTGAGCTTGCGGTTCAGGTCACGCAGAGAGCAGCCGCCATCGACCAGCCAACTACCGTCGTCCTGCGGGTAAATGCCGCCGTGGGCAGTAGGTCGTGAGGCGAATTCGCCGACGATTTCTTCCAGAATGTCTTCCAGGCTCACCAATCCGAGCAGTTCGCCATACTCGTCCACCACCAGTCCGATATGGTGGCGATTTTCCTGGAAGTGTTGCAGTTGGGAAAAAAGCGAAGTTCCGGCGGGGATGAAATAAGGTTCACGCACGATTTCCCGCAGCAACTCAGTGTTGATTTCGTTGTTGCGAACCTGGTGCAGGACATGGCGGATATGGATCACGCCGACGATATTGTCCAGCCTGCCTCGGTACACCGGCAGCCTCGTGTGGTGGCTGGTAGCGAGCTGTTCCCGGATCATTTCCTCGGGCGCGTCAAGGTCGATCGCCTCGATCTGGTTGCGCGGAATCATGACATCGTCCACGTTGACGTTTTCCAGCTCGAACAGGTTGAGGAAAATGCTCTGGTGCTTGGGCGGAATGTAATGGCCTGCTTCCAGCACCAGCGTGCGCAGTTCCTCCATGTTGAGGGCGGTTGCCGTGGCGGGAGGTTTCAGGCGTAGCAGCCAGAGCAGGGAACGAACGAACAGATTGATGAACCATATCACCGGGTAAAACAACTTGAGCAGCGGCGTGAGAACATAGCTGGAGGGAATCGCGATGCGTTCTGGATAGGCTGCTCCGAGTACCTTGGGGGTGACTTCGCTAAACACCAGGATCAGGAAAGTGACGGCAAGTGTACCCAACGTTAACGACCACTCGTTGTCGCCAAACAGCCTGATAGTGATGACCGTGACCAGTGCGGCGGCGGCGGCGTTGAGGAGGTTGTTGCCAAGCAGGATTACGCCGAGCAGCTTGTCGGTTTTTTCGAGCAGATGGGCAGTAAGCTTTGCACCGCGGTGGCCGTGTTTGACCAGATGCTTCAAGCGGTAGCGGTTGAGCGCCATCATGCTGGTTTCGGCGATGGCAAAGAATCCGGAAACGATCAGAATCAGTGCCAGCACAGCCAGCAGAACGCTTAACGGGATGTCATCCATTTTTCGAGGTGATGAGTTAGGGGGTAGAAGTGAGGGGTGAGGAGTGAGGAGTAAAGTCAAAAACGCCACCGAGCCTGGTTTTACTCCTCACCCCTAACCCCTTACTCCTCGCTTCATTCATTTTCAGCGTTGCAGGATTACTTCCAGCACGAACTTGCTGCCGAGATAAGCCAGCAGCAGCATAGAAAATCCTGCGAGCGTCCAGAGGATGGCGGTGCGACCACGCCAGCCGTAAATTTGCCGTCCTCCCAGCAGGGCTGCGTAAATACCCCAGGAAAGCAGTGCGAACAGCGATTTGTGGTTGAACTGCAGGGGTTTGTGGAAGAGTTCCTCGGAGAACATCACGCCGCTCAGGATAGACAGGGTGAGCAGTATGAATCCCACGGTGATGATGCGAAACAGCAACGCCTCCATTGCCAGCAAGGGTGGCAATTTACCCTGGATGCGTGACAGGGCGTGGCCGTGAAGACGGCGTTCCACCAGTGCCATCAGCACCGCGTGCACTGCCGCGATAGTGAACAGGCTGTAGGCGAGCAGTGAAATCAGCAAGTGAACCTTGAAAAGCGGTAGCTCGGTATGGGCGATGGTATGCGCTTCCGGAAAAATCAGCGGCAATAGCAGGCAGATCGCAGCGCCGGGCAATACCAGGGTTTGCAGGCCTTCCATGTTGTAATGGAAGCTGGCGAGCCAGTAGACCAGTACGGTGAGCCAGGAGATTGCCGATACAGTATTGCCGATGCCGAGATTCAGGCCCGCGCCGGGAAGTAGGGAGGGATAAAGCAGTGCGCCATGCAGCGCGAGTGGCACCAGTATGGCAAGCCGCCCGGCCATTGAGGCTTCGGCAGCGTGGTGTGCCCTTTCTGGGCCGGCGGGGCGCCAGACCGAGCGCCAGAAAAGCAGGCCGAGCGCGCTGTAAAGCAGAAAGGCGAGGAAATGGAGTGAACCGCTCATTGTGTTGTAAACTTGTCGGCGTTATTGTTTCTCTAAACACAAGTCTACACTATCCGCATTCGGATTAACATTCAGCAGGACAATTTGCCGCCATGTTCGACAATCTCACCAATCGCCTTTCCGGTGTAATAAAAACTCTGCGCGGCCAGGCCCGCCTGACCGAAGCCAATATCCAGGACGCCCTGCGCGAGGTGCGCATGGCACTGCTCGAGGCTGACGTTGCCTTGCCGGTGGTGAAGGATTTCATTGCCCACGTCAAGGAGCGTGCACAGGGCCAGGAGGTACTCGCCAGTCTGACACCGGGTCAGGCCGTGATAGGTATCGTTCATCAGGAAATGGCCAGACTGATGGGTGGCCAGAACGCCGCGCTCAATTTCACTACGCTGCCACCCGCGGTGATACTGATGGCAGGCCTCCAGGGTGCAGGTAAAACCACCACCTCGGCCAAGCTGGCCAAATACCTGCGTGAGCAGATGAAGAAAAAGGTGTTGCTGGCAAGTTGCGACGTTTACCGTCCGGCGGCTATGGAACAGTTGCGTGCCTTGGCGCAGCAGATCGAGACGGATTATTTTCCTGCCGAGGCGGGGCAGAGCCCGGAGCAGATCGCGCTGGCGGCACGGGATTACGCCGACAAGCATTTCCACGATGTCCTGATCATAGACACTGCGGGCCGTCTGGCGATAGACGAAGCCATGATGGCCGAAATCCAGCGCCTGCATGAAGTCCTCAAGCCGATAGAGACCTTATTTGTGGTCGACGCCATGCAGGGGCAGGATGCGGTTAATACCGCCAAGGCCTTCAGTGAAGCGTTACCGCTGACTGGCGTGGTGCTCACCAAGCTCGACGGCGATGCACGCGGTGGTGCAGCGCTGTCGGTGCGCCAGGTCACCGGCAAGCCGATCAAGTTCGCTGGCGTAGGTGAAAAAGTAGGTGGTCTCGAAGCCTTCCATCCGGAGCGGATGGCTTCTCGCATCCTCGGCATGGGCGACGTGTTGTCCCTGATTGAAGAAGCCCATCGCGGCGTCGACCAGGAAGAAGCGGTCAAACTGGCAAAGAAAATCAAGTCCGGCAAGAGCTTCGATCTCGAGGATTTCAAGGCGCAGCTGCAACAAATGAAAAAAATGGGCGGTGTCGCCGCCCTGATGGACAAGTTGCCGGCACAGATGGGACAGGCAGCGGCGGGTATGGCGGACGACAAGTCGATCAATCGGATCGAGGGCATCATCAACTCGATGACACCGGGAGAGCGCCGCAATCCGGCACTTCTCAAGGCTTCGCGCAAGCGCCGCATCGCTGCCGGCGCCGGGGTGCAGGTACAGGAAGTGAACCGGTTGTTGAACCAGTTCGAGCAAACCCAGAAAATGATGAAGATGGTCGCCAAGGGCGGCATGGCGAAGATGATGAGGGGCATGAAGGGCATGCTGCCCGGCATGTGATGAATATCTTTCTTGCGTTTATTCCAAAACTTAGCGTAAAATGGCCGGCTTTTTAGACCGAATTTTTTAAGGGTGACATTTAATTATGGTTGTGATTCGACTTGCCCGTGGTGGTGCCAAGAAGCGCCCGTTTTTCAACGTAGTCGTGGCTGATTCCCGCAATCGCCGTGACGGCCGATTCATCGAGCGCGTAGGTTTCTATAACCCGGTTGCGCGTGAAGGTCAGGAGGCTGTGCGCCTCGATAGCGAGCGCATCAGCTACTGGCAGGGACACGGTGCGTTGCTGTCTGACGCTGTGGCCAAACTCGTCAAGCGTGCCGCAGCTTAAGAATCTGGTGGTAATGGGGCGCATCGCCGCCCCCTTTGGCATCCTCGGTTGGGTCAAGGTACAGCCGTTTACCGAAAAAATCGGTGGACTGCTGGATTTTCCTGTCTGGAATCTTGGGCGAGGCGAGCAGTGGCGCGAAGTCAAGGTTCTGGAGATGGAAGCCCACCACAAGACCTTGGTTGCCAGGCTGGATGGGTGTAATGACCGCGATGCCGCGGCGGCGCTGAAGGGTCTTGAAGTCGCAGTGCCGCGTGAGGCGCTGCCGGAAGCGCCTGAAAATGAATATTACTGGTCCGATCTGATCGGGCTGGAAGTGGTGAATGTCCAGGGTGAAGTGCTGGGTAAGGTGGCGGAACTCCTGGAAACCGGGGCGAACGACGTGCTGGTGGTAGAGGGCGAGCGCGAAAGACTGCTGCCGTTTACTGCCCAGGTCATCCTCAAAGTCGACTTGGCGGCGGGACGGATCGACGTGGACTGGGGCGCGGATTATTGAATTTCGACGTCATCACCTTGTTCCCGCCGATGTTCGACGCACTTGCCAAACACGGCATCACGCGGCGCGCGCTGGAGCAGGAGCGTTTCCAGTTGCAGTTGTGGAATCCGCGCGATTTCACCGAGGACAACTATCGTACGGTAGATGATCGCCCCTACGGAGGTGGGCCAGGCATGGTGATGCTGGCCGAGCCACTGGGAAAGGCGATTCTGGCTGCGAAAGAGCGGCAGAAGCAGGCCGGTGTGGCAAACCCGAGGGTGATACATCTTTCTCCCCAAGGCAAGGTGCTAACCCACCAGCGTGTGATGGAACTGACCCAGGAGCCAGGTTTGGTGCTGCTGGCGAGTCGTTATGAAGGTGTGGACGAGCGCTTGTTGCACCATCAGGTGGATGAAGAAATCTCGATCGGCGACTACGTGCTGTCCGGCGGGGAACTGGCGGCGATGGTGCTGATCGACGCCGTCGTCAGGCAGTTGCCGGGCGTACTCGGCGATGCCGAATCGGCAGTACAGGATTCATTCGTGGATGGGCTGCTGGATTGTCCCCACTATACCCGCCCCGAGGTTTATCAGGGCGAGACGGTGCCGGAAGTTTTGATGTCCGGTCACCATGCAGAAATTCAACGCTGGCGGTTGAAGCAGGCGTTGGGCAGAACCTGGCTGAGGCGGCCGGACTTATTGGCCGCCCGTCAGTTGACAAAAGAGGAATCCGGGCTGCTGGCTGCATTCAAAGCAGAAAACCAGCAGGAACAGGAATCCAATAAATAACGAAGCAAGGAGTTTTAAATGGATATTATCAAGCAGCTGGAACAGGAAGAAATCGCCCGCCTGGGCAAAACCATCCCCGATTTCGCGCCAGGCGACACGGTGATCGTCGGCGTTAACGTCGTGGAAGGTACCCGCAAGCGGGTTCAGGTTTTTGAAGGTGTGGTGATTGCCAAGCGCAACAGGGGGCTCAACTCCGCCTTTATCGTCCGTAAAATTTCCAATGGCGAAGGCGTGGAGCGTACTTTCCAGACCCACTCCCCGCTGATTGCCAGCATCGAAGTGAAGCGTCGCGGAGATGTGCGCCGCGCCAAGCTGTACTACCTGCGCGATCGCTCCGGCAAATCTGCACGTATCAAGGAAAAGCTGGTCGCCCGTACTCAGACGGCGAAGCCGGCACAGTAAACCTGTACGCTGTAGTCCAAGGCCACGAAGGCATTGCCATCGTGGCCTTTGTTGTTTTGATCGGCTAGAATGATGCTATGCATTATCTGGTTCTGATGTACCCGCTTTTTTCCCCGTTCACAAGCGCCGTCTGCGGCGCTGTTGCGAGGTGATGGCTTACCAGGCGAGATTTCCTGCGCCTTTTGCGGTGCTCGGCATCATGACCGACGGCACGGCGCTGGCCGCCCTTGATTTTCTGCCGCCTGGAACGCCGGTTCTGGAGCCGCAGGACGCCATTTCCAGTCAGGTTTGCACGCAGTTGCAGGCTTACCTCGCCGATCCTCTCTTTAGCTTCGACTTGCCCCTCGCGTTGCATGGCACCGTGTTTCAGTCCAGGGTGTGGCAGGCGTTGCGGCAAATTCCCAGCGGCTCTACACAAAGCTACGGTGATTTGGCCAAGCAACTCCACTCCGCGCCGCGCGCGGTGGGGCAAGCCTGCGGCGCTAATCCCATTCCGGTGATCATCCCCTGCCACCGCGTGCTGGCGCGAGACGGTCTGGGCGGGTTCATGAACAGTACCGGCGGCGATCCGCTGGCGATCAAACGTTGGCTGTTACAGCATGAGCACAGACAGCCTGCTTGACGAATTCTGCGATGCGCTATGGCTGGAGGAAGGCCTGGCGCGCAACACCCTGGAGAGCTACCGGCGTGATTTGCAGCAGTTCGCCGTTTGGCTCCAGGGAACATGCAGCAAGAGCTTGCAGGAAGCGGGCCATGCCGAGCTGGAGGGTTTTTTGTCGCATCAGTACAACGTGGTGAAAACCCGTGCCAGTACGGCGAGTCGCGAGCTTTCCAGCTTTCGGCGGTTTTACCGCTACCTGCTGCGCCAAGGCCGGATAAGCGCCGACCCGACGCTCAATATCTCCTCGCCGAAACAGGTCAGGGCACTGCCAAAAAGCCTGACCGAAGCGGATGTGGAAGCTTTGTTGAATGCGCCTGATATTGGCGACGCGCTGGGATTGCGCGACAAAGCGATGCTGGAAACGCTTTATGCCACCGGCCTGCGGGTTTCCGAACTGGTGACGCTGAAGGTGGCCGAAGCGAGCCTGGATATGGGCGTGGTGCGCGTCATGGGTAAAGGTGGCAAGGAAAGACTGGTCCCTCTGGGCGAAGAGGCTGTCGGCTGGCTAAAGCACTATCTGGCCGAAGCACGCCCTCATCTGCTCAATGGTAAAGCCAGTGACGCTCTGTTTGTCACTGCCCGGCGCGGGGCAATGACGCGTCAGGCCTTCTGGTACTTGATCAAGCGCCGCGCCGTCCAGGGCGGGGTCGGGAAACCGTTGTCACCACATACCCTGCGCCATGCCTTCGCTACCCATCTGCTCAACCATGGTGCAGATTTGCGCGTGGTGCAGATGCTGCTCGGGCACGCCGATATTTCTACCACTCAAATCTACACTCATGTGGCACGGGAACGTCTGAAGCAGCTGCATGCAAGCCATCACCCACGCGGGTGATGGGATGTCAGGCCAAGGCTTTCCAGATCAGTGAGACGCTGCTGCTGATGAGCAGCACGCCGATGAGCTTGAGCATTTGCTGGCTGGAGATGCCGAGGTGGGCGCGGTGGCCGAGATACAGGCCAAGCGCCATGACCGGAAGGGCGGTGAGGATGGCGGTGAGCATTCCGTTCTGCAGCAGCAGGCCGGTAGCGAGGAAAGAAATGATGCGCAGTCCGCCCTCGAAGGTGAACAGGCCGGAGAAGGTGGCGCGCAGTTCGGCTTTGTCTTTCAGGCGGTGGGACAGATAGATGATGTAGGGCGGACCGCCCGTGCCGAACAGTGCGCCTACGGTGCCGCCGGTGAGTCCCGTCGGTATGGCCCACCAGCGTGAGATGGTGGCTTCGCCGTGGATGTTGAGCAGGTTGCGCACGCCGAAGATCAGCACGAAAATTCCCAGTCCGATCAGCAGCGGCTCGCGCGGCGTGTGGATGAGCAGCGTCACTCCCAGGATCACGCCGATCGCGCCGAAGGGCAGCAAGGGTTTTAGTTCGTTCCAGTTGATATGCTTGCGGGTTTTGCCGCCGAGCGCAATGGAAGCCGAAAAATCCAGCACCAGCACCAACGGCACGACGAATTGGAGAGGCAGGAAGTGCGCCAGGAGGGGTACCGCAATCAGTCCGGAGCCGAAACCCGTGATGCCGCGGATGAAGTAGGCGAGAAGGAGGATCAGCAGTGCGACCGCTAATGCTTCTAGGCTGATGGTCGTTCCCCGCGCTCAATCACGATTCCCAGCCGCTTGACACCGCGCAGCATGCCCAGTTTGGCGACAGAGACTTTGACCCAGGGTGCGCCGAATTCGGTGCGGATCAGGGCGGCAATATGCTCCGCCAGGGCTTCTACCAGGGAAAAGTGCTGTGCGGCCGCAGTTTGACGGATGCGAGCCATCACCGCACCGTAGTCGATGGTGTCGGCGATACTGTCGGTTTCGCCGGCACGGCTGTGCGGCAGGCCGATGTCGATGTCGATGCGAATAGTCTGCGGGACTTTGCGCTCCCACTCATAGATGCCGATGACGATGTCGAGCTTGATTTCTTCCAGGAAAACGATGTCCATCGGGTGTTAGGGCGGGCAATTTGCCGTAAAATCTAAAAGTGGCCATTTTAAGTGATTTGATATGAATACGGTAATTTTCATCCTCGCCGCTTACCTGATTGGTTCGGTTTCCTTTGCTGTACTTACCAGCAAAGTGTTCGGCCTGCCCGATCCGCGCACTTTCGGCTCGAAAAATCCGGGTGCGACCAATGTCTTGCGCACCGGCAAAAAGCTGGCCGCCGCAGTGACCTTGCTGGGCGATGGCGCCAAGGGCTGGCTGGCGGTTTTTCTGGCGTTGCGCCTGGCACCCGTTTATGGCCTGAACGAGACGGTCGTCGCCGCATCGGCCATAGCGGTGTTCCTCGGCCATGCCTACCCGGTTTTTTTTGGCTTCCACGGCGGCAAGGGCGTTGCCACGGTGCTGGGCATCCTGCTGGCGCTTAATCCCTGGCTGGGCCTCGCTGCCTTGGCAACCTGGCTGCTGGCGACCTACATGTGGCGAATTTCTTCTTTGTCCGCCTTGATCGCGGCGGTGTTCACGCCGTTTTACGGCTGGTTGTGGTTGAAATCCGGTGTGCTGGTGGCGGCGGTGGCGGTGGTGTCGCTACTCCTGATCTGGCGGCACAAGAGTAATATCCAGAACCTGCTTTCCGGCAAGGAGCATGCGATTGGCAAGACTCAGCCCGGCGATGCGCCGCCACCGTAGGCTCTATACTTAAGATACTGGAGGTGTGGCTGTGGCCTGGTTCGAAAAGGAAATGGATTACGCACGGGAAAGCCTGGAACAGGTATCTCGCACGGCCATCGAGCAGGCCGCGGAGAAGTTGAATGTCGTTGTCCAGGATGGGGTGAAAGAGGCTAGCGGCGAACTGCGTGAGGCAGTGTTGAGCGCGAGCCGGGAAGTTGACCACAAGCTTGACAAGATTTCCGCTGAATTGCATAGCCAGCGCCAGTTCACCAAGGACGACGTGATCGAACTGGTGGACTACGCAGCAGAGAGGCTTGGCGCCACTGTTGATGCTCGTGTGGGCGTGATGAAGGCGGAAATCACCGCCTTGGTGCAGGACCGCGTCGAGTATCTGAAGCGCGAGGTAGACAACTTCTTCATTCAGCGCCAGCAGGATCTGGCACGCGAACGTCGGCGCTTGATCGCCAATATCCTGATCGCGGTGGTTGCTTCTGTGGTCATGGGGGGGCTTTCGCTGATGTATCACCGCGCCCTGCTTGGCGGCATGGACATGTACAGCTTGTTTCGCGTGGTCTTCCTGTCGCTTAGCGGCGGCTACGCCGTCTATCTGCTGGTCAAGCTGGTGTTGAAATACCGCAGCATGGCGGAACACAAGAAGGATCTGGTGTTCCTCGCCATGAAGTACTGGGGTGTGCTGCGGCCTGAAAGTGTGTTTGGCCACGTGCTGTTGATCCTGATCCTGATCGCGTTCTATGCGGTGCTGTTTTTTCCGCTGGAAGTGACTCAGATGATCGGCAATGAATCCCTGATCCGCTGGGTGAGCGGATTGCATGGAATCAAATAGTCGCCAGATCCCAGCGCGGCCGCACGTTGAATTTCCAGCTCTTGGCGGGAGAAAGCTTGAGCCTCATCGCGCCTGCAAAGGCAATCATGGCGCCGTTGTCGGTGCAGAATTCGAGCTTCGGATAAAACACTTCAAAGCCCCGGCGGGCGGAAAGCGCGGAGAGCTGTTCGCGCAACTGCCGGTTGGCGCCCACTCCGCCGGCTACCACCAGCCGGTCCAGGCCACTCTGGCTCAGCGCGGCCAGTGATTTGGCGGCGAGCACTTCGACGATGGCGTCCTGAAAGGCGCGGGCGATGTCATTCACGGTCTGGTCATCCAGCGTCTGTTGCCTGGCCAGGGTCAGCACCGCAGTCTTCAGGCCGCTGAAGCTGAAATTGAGGTCGCCGCTGTTGATCATGGGACGCGGCAGCTTGAAACGTCCCGGCACGCCCCGCTCGGCCCGCATGGACAGGGCCGGCCCACCCGGATAACCCAGTCCGAGCAGCTTGGCGGTCTTGTCGAAGGCTTCGCCGGCGGCATCGTCCAGGGTTTCCCCCAGGGTTTCGTAGGCGCCGATGCCGGAAACTTTCATCAGCTGGCTGTGGCCGCCGGAAACCAGCAGGGCGACGAACGGGAAGGCAGGCGGATTGGGTTCGAGCAATGGTGCGAGCAGGTGGCCTTCAAGATGGTGGATGCCGATAACCGGCACCTTGAGCGCGAATCCAAGCGCGGCGGCAATACTGGCACCGACCAGCAGCGCCCCGGCCAGTCCCGGCCCTTCGGTATAGGCGATGGCCCCGATATCGTCCAGGGTGCAGCCGGCTTGCTGCAGGGTTTGCCGGGTCAGCGGTAGTACACGCCGGATGTGATCACGCGAAGCGAGTTCCGGCACCACTCCGCCATATTCAGCGTGCATCGCCACCTGCGAGTGCAGTGCATGGGCGAGCAAGCCGCGTTCCGTATGGTACAGAGCAACGCCGGTTTCATCGCAGGAGGTTTCGATTCCGAGGACGAGCATAAGGCCGCCATCATAGCGGTTTTGCAGGCAACGGTAAATTTGGCTATGAAAAAGATTATTTAGCCGATATAATTATCGACTTGCTTCAAAACTCATTACTAAATTTAAGGTGATTTACTCATGCCGAGTGTACGTGTCAAGGAAAACGAGCCGTTCGATGTAGCTCTGCGCCGCTTCAAGCGCGCTGTGGAAAAAACCGGTCTGCTGACTGAACTTCGCGCCCGCGAATTTTACGAGAAGCCCACTGCCGAGCGCAAGCGCAAGATGGCTGCTGCCGTCAAGCGTCACTTCAAGCGCCTGCGCAGCCAGATGCTCCCCCCCAAGCTTTACTGAGCAATGAGTCTCAGGCTTCAAATCGCCGAGGATATGAAATCGGCGATGCGTGCCAAGGATGTGTCACGCCTAGCGGCGATCCGGCTGCTTATGGCCGCGATCAAGCAGCGCGAGGTGGACGAGCGCATCGAGCTCTCCGATGATCAGGTGATCGCGGCGATCGAGAAAATGCTCAAACAGCGGCGCGACTCCATTTCCCAGTTCGAATCCGCTGGACGACAGGACCTGGCTGACATCGAGAAGTTCGAGGTGTCGGTGCTGCAGGGTTATATGCCGCAGCCCCTGACGGACTCCGAGACCGAGGCGCTGGTTGTTGCCGCGATTGTTTCCTCCGGGGCGGCTGGCGTGAAGGACATGGGCAAGATCATGGCGATCGTCAAGCCGCAAATGGCCGGCCGTGCCGATATGGGCAAGGTGTCCGCCCTGATTAAAGCCAAGCTGGGCGACTAAGCGTTTCAACTCCACAGTTTCATCCGTCCGACCGCCGTTTCCGATTCCCGTATTCAGTAGTGGGCGGTGCTGTTTTGGTGTAATGCTTTAGCAGGGGGGCTCATGATTCCGCAGTCCTTCGTCCAGGATCTTCTCAATCGCCTGGATATCGTTGACGTGGTGGACCGTTACGTCCCGCTCAAAAAGGCGGGCGCGAACTATGTCGCATGCTGCCCGTTCCACAGCGAAAAATCCCCATCATTTTCGGTTAGTCCGACCAAGCAGTTTTACCATTGCTTCGGTTGCGGCGCGCACGGCAGCGCCATTGGGTTTGTCATGGAGCATCAGGGTCTGGGCTTCGTCGAAGCGGTGGGGGAGTTGGCCAGAAGCGCTGGCCTGACGGTGCCGAAAGAGGAATCCGGGCATTATGAGCGCAAGACAGAGGGTGATTTTGAGGCCCTGACCGAGGCTATGCAGCATGCGACCCATTATTACCGCGATGAGCTAAAGCGCTCAGAAGGGGCGATCGCATACCTGAAAAAGCGCGGTCTTTCCGGCGAAATCGCGGCGCGCTTCGGCATCGGTTATGCGCCGGGAGGCTGGCAAAACCTCGCCACAGTTTTTTCCGATTACCAGGCAAAATCGCTGGTGCAGGCGGGGCTGGTGATCGAGGGCGAAGGCAAGCGCTACGACCGTTTTCGCGACCGTATCATGTTTCCCATCATCAACCAGAAGGGTGCGGTGATCGGTTTCGGCGGGCGGGTGCTGGAAACGGGGGAACCCAAGTACCTTAATTCTCCGGAAACACCGCTGTTCGAGAAAGGTCGTGAGCTTTACGGCCTGTTCCAGGCGCGCCAGGCGATCCGGGCCGCCGGCAAAGTGATCGTGGTGGAAGGTTACATGGATGTGGTGGCGCTGGCGCAACACGGTGTCGAATATGCGGTGGCGACGCTGGGTACCGCGACCACGCCGGTGCATGTGCAAAAGTTGTTGCGGCAGACCGATAACGTGGTGTTCTGCTTCGACGGCGACACGGCGGGACGCAAGGCGGCGTGGCGTGCCCTGGAAAACAGCCTGGCGCTGGTGGGGGACGAAAAAAGCATCAAGTTCCTGTTTCTGCCCCAGGGCGAGGACCCCGACAGTTACATCCGTAAGGAAGGGAAGGCGGCATTCGAGGCGCAGTTAGAAAGTGCGATGCCAATGTCGGAGTTTCTCCTGCGTGAACTGGCCGCCGGGGTGGACATGCAAACCATGGAAGGACGGGCGCACTTTCTCAAACTGGCGCAGCCTTTGGTGCAGCAGGTGGCTGCACCGGCGCTACGCATGATGCTGCAGCAGCGTCTATCGGAATTGGCAGGTGTTACACGGAATGAACTAGAAGGACTGATTCCGGTCAAATCGACGGTAAAACCTGCTGCTACTCGATCCCGTCCTTCCCGCAAGCCGCCCTCGCTGGCCAGAAAGCTGCTTCAGTTGTTGCTTGTCCAGCCAGAACTGGGGGCAGACTTCGACCTGAGCCTGTTGGGTGAGGGTTCGGAGGAACTGAAGACCTTGTCGGCACTGCTTGGTCTCGTCGCCGCCAGCCATTCACAGTCAACGACGACGGTAGCCGTACTGGAGAGTTTTCGCGGTACGTCACATGAGGCTTTGTTGAGTGAGGTGTCGGGCGAGATTCTTCAGTGGGACGAGGAATTCGAAGTGGCAGAGGAATTTGCTGGCGCGCTGGAGCAGTTGAAAAAGTCGGGCCGTCAGCGGCGGATCGAATCGCTGCTTGCGCTCTCCCGTGTACAGGGGTTGTCTCCGGAAGAGAAGCAGGAGTTGCAGCGCCTGCTACAGGGTGGTTCCGCTCCGACAAATAGTGCCCAATCAACCCAAAAATAGTATATAATTTAGCACTTTTTTGCAACGAAATCCTTTGCTGGAACAGAATGTTATGGCGACAGAAAACGACAAAACCGAATCACGCATGAGCGACGTCGATGCGCGACGGATGCGCCTGAAGACCCTGATCGTACTGGGCAAGGAGCGTGGCTACCTGACCTACGCCGAGATAAATGACCACCTGCCGGATGACATGCTCGATGCCGAGCAGATCGAGGGCATCATCAGCATGATCGGCGACATGGGAATTTCCGTGTGCGACGAGGCGCCGGATGCGGAAACCCTGCTCATGTCTGATGCCGCGCCGACAGTGACCGACGAAGATGTCGTGGAAGAGGCCGAGGCGGCGCTATCTACCGTGGATTCCGATTTCGGCCGCACCACTGATCCGGTGCGCATGTACATGCGCGAGATGGGTTCGGTGGAACTGCTTACCCGTGAGGGCGAGATTGAAATCGCCAAGCGTATCGAGGATGGTCTGAAGCACATGGTGCAGGCGATTTCTGCCTGCCCGACCACGATCACCGAGATTCTTGCGCTGGTAGACAAGGTCGAGCGCGACGAAATGCGTGTGGACGAGCTGGTCGACGGCTTGATGAACGCAGATGGAGAGCTTGCCGAGGACGTGGCTGATTCTGCCGTGGAAGCGGAAGAAGAGGGCGAGGAGCTGACGGAAGAAGAGGAAGAAGAAGCCGGCGCCGCAGTGGCAGCGGCCAATCTGGCCCAGCTCAAGTCTGATGCGCTGGAGCGCTTCGCAGTGATCCGCAAGGCATTCGACAAGATGCAGCAGGCGTTGGCGAAGAACGGTCCCAAGACCAAGGGTTACAAGGAATGGCAGGAACAAGTCTCAACTGAGTTGCTGTCCATCCGTTTTTCCGCCAAGCAGGTGGAATTTCTGTGTGAAAGCCTGCGCTCCCTGGTGGAAGAAGTTCGCAGCCATGAGCGCGAGATCATGGAATTGTGCATAACCAAATCCGGCATGCCACGCCCGCATTTCATCAAGACTTATCCCGGTAACGAAAACAACCTGGACTGGGTGTTGACGGAAATCGCCACCAAGAAGCCCTACAGCGAGAAGCTGTCGCGTTTCCAGCATGCCATTGTCGACCAGCAGCAGCGTTTGCTGGATTTGCAGGAGCGGGTGCGGATACCCATCAAGGACCTCAAGGAAATCAATCGCCAGATGTCCACCGGCGAAGCCAAGGCGCGTCGCGCCAAGCGCGAAATGATCGAGGCCAACCTGCGCCTGGTGATCTCCATCGCCAAGAAATACACCAACCGCGGCCTGCAGTTCCTCGATCTGATTCAGGAAGGCAACATCGGCCTGATGAAGGCCGTGGACAAATTCGAATACCGCCGCGGCTACAAGTTCTCGACCTACGCCACCTGGTGGATCCGTCAGGCGATCACGCGTTCCATCGCCGACCAGGCGCGCACCATCCGCATCCCGGTGCACATGATCGAGACCATCAACAAGATGAACCGCATCTCGCGGCAGATCCTGCAGGAAACGGGGCAGGAACCTGACCCATCCGAGCTGGCTGAAAAAATGGAAATGCCTGAAGAGAAGATCCGCAAAATCCTCAAGATTTCCAAGGAGCCAATCTCCATGGAAACCCCGATCGGCGACGACGAGGATTCTCATCTGGGCGATTTTATCGAGGACTCAACAACCCTGGCTCCAGCCGACGCGGCGCTGTATGCATCCCTGCGCGAAGCCACCAAGGAAGTGCTGGAATCGCTCACGCCGCGCGAAGCCAAAGTGCTGCGCATGCGCTTCGGCATCGAGATGAATACCGACCATACCCTGGAGGAAGTCGGCAAGCAGTTCGATGTCACCCGCGAGCGTATCCGCCAGATCGAAGCTAAGGCTCTGCGCAAGTTGCGTCATCCGTCCCGCTCCGAGCGCCTGCGCAGCTTCCTGGATAACGAGGTCTGATCCAATGCTGGCGTAGCACAGAGTTATTGGGCCTGTAGCTCAGTTGGTTAGAGCAGAGGACTCATAATCCTTTGGTCCTCGGTTCAAGTCCGAGCGGGCCCACCATAAAAAACAATAGCTTAGGGATAATCCCCTAGGCTTTTTGTTTTTGGAACGTGACGAAAACCTCAACTCTACCCGGTTGTGTTTTTTCTTTTTAGCAAGGCTGACTGGCCGGCGGCGGGGAGTGGTATCGACCACAATATCTATGCGGGGCTTAATATATAAGCGCGCAATATTTCGAAGCGACGGAACCTGTTAGCCTTATTTTGCACGCCTTCTTGACTGAGACGACGGTATTCTTTAATGAGCTCCTCCCACTCTTTGTCGACATCCTTCTATTTATCTGTCCACGAAAACCATGTGCTCAACTTTTCACCAATTTTAGCTGGATCGAGAACATAGTTACCTTGTATCAGTGAAAAGAATACGGCGAAGGTGGTGTAAAGATGAGTCTTCCGTTTCAATGTTTCTAGTGATTCAGGATACAAGACCACCACCTTATTGATTTCATCCCTGCGATGCAGCGCCTAGGCAACGAAACGACAGCCACCCCGAAGGGCGGCTGCCTGATATCGCGTCAATCGGCATGAAATATCTACTTGTTAAAGCCCTCCGAGCCGTTTGGCAAACGAAACCGCATAGGCAGGGGAACGGAATTGGAGCACGGGGTCGTTAGTCGGGGCGATGCCGTCAGCCATGACCAACGGGTCGAAGTTGATGGGTTCGCACACGGCGCCTTTTTGTGGCATGGCGGTGTTGATAGCCAGCGTGCCGACCTTCACTTTTTTGCGCTCATCCGGCCAGGCCAGCGTGGGGTTGTCTTCGGAATCGCCGGCTTCGCCGATCGACACCACCATATCCCAGCGCACCTGGCCTTGCTTAACGCGGCTGATCAGCGCCTGTTCCAGGAAGTTGGGGCCAGCGGCTTTCAGCTCTTCATCAGACAGTCTCTTTTCTCCGTCCTGAGGCACAAATTGCCAGCGCACGAGCGTCGTCTTGTTTTTCTTGTTAATGAATTTGAAGGTATGGATGCCAAAGTAGGAGCTGTTGGCATAGCTTACGGGTGGATTGTTGTTCGCCAGAAACTGAGTCTGAGCAAGATTGTCCGGGTGGCTGGCCTTGAAGGCCTTCATCTTTTCCGGGTCGGGCTTGCCAGTAGCGGGGTCGGGCTGCTGGGCTAGCATCATGTCGAGGAAGGTCTGCGGTGAAGCGGCGCCGAAAACGGGCGTGTTGAGCATAGTAATGTGGTGTAGCTGGTTGCCTGGCAATTTGAATTCCAGCGCCATGCCGCGACCGCTTTTTGCCGTATCCGGCGCTTTCGGGTTGCCGCCGGAGAGCGAAAAGCGGGCGATGACCGGCACAGGCTTTCCGGAAAACAGGGCAGAGCGGGAATAGCGCGCGGCATCCTTGCTGCCGACGAATTCACCGACCGCACAGGTACCCTTGATGTGGTTGCGGCGTTCGCCCGGCGTTACGCCAAAGGCGCCTTCAATGGCAGTGACCACCTGGTCGGGCGCCACTTGGTTTTCCGCTGATATGGCCAGCGGGGTGCCGAGGGTTAGCAGGCCGGCGAGCGCGTACTGCGACAAAGTATTCTTCTGCATTTTGATTCCTTTTTGTTTGGGTTGAGGGTGTTATTTGTGTTCGATCTGGTCGTAAACCGCCGATGCGACGCGGGCCAGTTCGCCTTTGTCTATCCCGGCCGAGAGGGCGTAGCCGAACTTGCCATCGATCCAGTAGAAGACATTGACCGGGCCTTCCTGCGCGAAGCGGAAAGCGGTGTCGTGGTTGGCGGTGTTTTCGGTGGAGACGTAGAGGGTCAGCCGCTGACCCGTGGCGTCGTGGTACATGAACTGGGCGACGGGGCCGCTGTTGCCTGGCAGCAGGCGGCCGCCGATCAGTTCATAACCGAGCGCTCCCAATTTAGGAGGGTGCACTGGTGTGCCGAGACGTTTGGAAAGCCAGGCGACGAGCTGGTCTTCATGCTCGGCGCTGATTTCGACCGGACGGCGCACATCGGGACTGAACACCACGTGGGCCACCGCAGCCTGCCGGGGGAGAAGCGGCGCTCTGGCCATGCTCTCCGCCGGTTGGTACTGGCCGTGCGCCATCCAGCCGGCAACGCTGCTGAACACAGCAATGACGACACCGGCGGCAATGCGCTCCAGCGACCAGCGGGCCAAAAATGGCCTTGGGGGACGGTCGACCCCGGCTATGGGAGGTGGAGATGCCAGCGCGCGTAGATTTTCCGGCAACGGCTCGTCGAGTATCGGGTTGAATAAGGCCCTGAGAGCCTGCTTCTGGGCCTGATAGGCATGCACACGCTCGGCTTCTTCCGGGTGAGCGGCCAAGTAGTCCTCTACCTCTCCGTAGCGCGCTTCGGGCAGGGCGGCATCGACGTAAGCTTGCAGGTCGGCTTCGGTAATGGGAGGTTTACTCATCGCACAACTCTCAGCTTGACTGTCGGATGCCAGCCATCCATTACCATGCGTAGCCTTTCGCGCCCGCGTGACAAGCGGGACATGACAGTACCGACAGGGATGCCAAGCGTCGCGGCGATTTCTGCATAGGTCATTTCTTCCAGCGCGATCAGCAGCAGAACTTCGCGCTGTTCGTCCGGGAGCCCGCTCAGGGCGGATTCGATATCCCTCACTTCCAGCTTGTCGGCCTGGGTGGGACGCGTCGGCATCTCGAAATCATCCTCGTCGATGGAATGCGTGGGCAGCGTTGGGCGGCGCAATTGGTCGACCCGAAGGTTGTGCATAATACCGAACAGCCAGGCGCGCATGTCGCTACCGGCTCGCCACTGGGAGAGCCGGGACCAGGCCCGTTCGAGAGTGTCCTGCACCAGATCGTCGGCGGCCGCGCGATCACCGAGCATCACCCGCGCATAACGGCGCAGGCGGGGAATCTCGGCCAGGATCGCGCTGCTTTCCACTCTGCGACCTAGGGCTTGGCGACGTGCCAGACGTTGTTAAAGCCATCACCGGTCTTGTCGCCCGGCTTCTGGTCCTTGGCCCAGTAATATAGTGGCTTGCCCTTCAGCGCCCACTGTTTCTTGCCGTCATCGCGAGTGATGATGCTGTAATCGCCGCTGGCGCTAATGCCATCCATAGCGTACAGCGGCGGCCAGTTGGTGGCGCACGGGCCATTGCAAACGCTCTTGCCGCTGTCGGCGACATCCTTGTCGAAGGTGTAAAGCGTCATGCTGTTGTTGCCGATGAGTATGCCATTGGACACCATGGCAGGTGCGGCAGGTCGGATTTCATAAGCGGTGCAAGCCGCGAGAGTGGCGGATAAAATCAGGGCGAGCGCTAAATTATGTATTTTTATGATGATCTCCGTTGGTATTTGGGTCCTACACATGCATAAACGGGAACAAGCCTGTTTTTATTCCAACACTCGTAAAATAAGTTACTCTTGGTGACCTCGTCTTGGGAAATGGACCAGATCATATCAGTGCCACCTCCAATATATCTCGTAAGGAATTGATGGCCTACGCTTAACCGTTGATGGCGGCCAATGAGGTGGAAGCTGACAATCAACAGTCCAATTCCATCAGACTCCTAATGACTGTTCGTGGCACTTTTGCGACGAACGGCGACTGGATCGGTTCAGCAAATTCTGATGAAAACCCCTGCGATGAGTATCCATCCTGAAAGGTCGTATTGGCGCCAAGCAGGCATTAGCGAAAGGTGGTTCCTGACCCTTTCCGTTGAAAAATTCAATCGGGGCGGCAAGCGGGACAATATTTGAAAAAACTGATCTCTCAAAATTGCCTACAATTAACCATTGAATGTGGAAAGTGCCTGCTAAGCGGCGCTGGACCCCGATTTTTGCCAGTGGAGGGCGTGCGGTGGGGAAAATGTGAAACCTGACACACCACCCGATGCAGCCGAACTGCGCCGCCGCGCGGAAGAGCACCTGCAGAGCAAGGCGCCACCCGACTATGCTCTGCAATCAGCGCATGAAGTGCAGCGTCTCCTCGGCGAACTGCAGATCCATCAGGTTGAACTGGAGATGCAGAACGAGGAACTGAGAAACTCACGGGCAGAGGTGGGGGCGGGGTTGGCGCGCTACTCCGACTTCTACGACTTTGCCCCGATGGGCTTCGTCAGTCTGGAACGCAATGGAGCGATTATCCAGGTGAATCTCGCCGCTGCGCGCCTACTGAACAGGGAGCGCGCCCAGTTGGCCGGCGACCGATTCGAGTTGTTCGTGGCAATGGCAGATCGGCCCGTTTTCAACGCCTTTCTCCAGCAGGTCTCTGCTACCGGTACCAAGCAAACCTGCGAAGTGGCACTGGCGGAAAAAGGCCGACCGCCGCGGAACGTGCAGATCGAAGCCACGCTCGCCGCCGATGGACAGGAATGTCGCTGCGTGGTGATGGATATCACCGAGCGCAAGCAGGCGGAGGATAAGCTGAAGCTCGCCGCCAGCGTGTTCACCCACGCCAACGAGGGCATCATGATCACCGATGCCGACGGCAGCATCCTCGATGTCAATGACACCTTCCCCCGCATCACCGGCTACAGCCGCGAAGAAGCCTTGGGCCAGAACCCGCGCATGCTCAAATCCGACCGGCAAGGACCGGAATTCTACGCGGCGATGTGGCATGCCCTCACCGAACAGTGCCACTGGCACGGCGAAATCTGGAACCGGCACAAGGACGGCGAGGTGTACGCGGAACTACTCACCATCAGCGCCGTGCGCGATGCCACCGGGAAGACGCAGCACTATGTTGCCTTGTTCAGCGACATCACGCCGATGAAGGAACAACAGCGGCAGCTCGAACACATCGCCCACTACGATTCATTGACCGGCCTGCCCAACCGTGTGCTGCTCGCCGACCGCCTGCAGCACGCCATCGTCCAGAGCCAGCGGCGAGGCCAGTCGCTGGCCGTGGCCTATATCGATCTGGACGGCTTCAAGGCGGTGAACGACACCTATGGACATAATGTCGGTGACGAGTTGCTGATCGCCATCTCGCAACGCATGAAGGAGGCGCTGCGCGAGGGCGATACGCTGTCCCGCATCGGCGGCGATGAGTTCATCGCCGTACTGGTCGATCTGGAACAGCAGAAGGACTGTGAGCCGGTGCTCGCTCGCCTGTTGCAGGCCACCGCCGATCCGGCGACGGTGGGCGATGCTGTGCTGCAAGTATCCGCCAGCATCGGCGTGACGCTCTACCCGCAGGATGAGGCCGATGCTGACCTGTTGCTGCGCCATGCCGACCAGGCCATGTATGTCGCCAAGCAGGCGGGCAAGAACCGCTATCAGATGTTCGATGTGAATCAGGACGCGGCGGTGAAGACTCTGCGCGAGGGCCTGGAGCGCATCCGCCACGCCCTTGACCGGCAAGAATTCGTGCTGCATTACCAGCCCAAGGTAAACATGAAGACCGGCGAGGTAATCGGCGCCGAAGCCTTGATCCGCTGGAGGCACCCGGAGCGCGGTCTGCTTCAGCCCGCCGTCTTCCTGCCCATCATTGAGAACCTCCCAATCAGCGTGGAACTGGGTGAATGGGTGATCGAAACGGCGCTGACCCAGATGACCGAATGGCGTGCCGCAGGGCTGGACATCCCGGTCAGTGTGAACGTCGGAACCATGCAGTTACAGCAGGGCAACTTCGTGCCGCGCCTCGCCGCGCTGCTCGCCGCGCATCCCGATGTTCAGCCCAGTCGTCTGGAATTGGAAATCCGGGAAAGCAGCGCGCTGGAGGACATGGCGCAGGTGTCCGAAGTCATGCACGCCTGCCGCGCACTCGGCGTGCGCTTCGCGCTGGACGACTTCGGCACTGGCCATTCCCCGCTCACCAATCTCAAGTTCCTGCCGGCCAAACTGCTCAAGATCGACCAGAGCTTCGTGCGCGGCATGCTCGACGATCCGGATGACCTTGCCATGGTCGAGGTCTTGATAGGGTTGGCCACGGCCTTCGGGTTGGAGGTGATCGCCGAAGGCGTGGAAACGGGGCCCCACGGAGAACTGCTGATATCGCTGGGCTGCGAACTGGCGCAGGGCTACGGTATCGCCCGCCCGATGTCGGCGGTGGAACTACCCGGTTGGGTGGCGTCCTGGCATCCCAGGATGTCGCCTGGACGGTCTAGTGGAGGCGTAGCCCGAACCGCGATGATCTGAGGGTGTGTTCGCCGAGGTAAATCACCGGCACTGGCTGCGCGATGTTGAACCTACCTGGTCAGCGACCCGGATGCCCCGCCGCTGGATGCGCATGACTGTCACTTTGGCGCTGGGCCAGAAACGGGTCGAGTTTTGCACGCCCCGCGCGATGAACTGATTCATAATCCTTCGTTCCACGGTTCGGTCCGTGCTTTTTAATAATGTAAAATAATAGCTTAGTGATAACACCCCTAGGCTATTTGTTTTTTTGAACTTGACGAAAACGGATCCAATCTGATGGCAATGCTGGTGAAAGCATCATTCACTGGGTTTTTGCTTGAAAGGATTGCTGTCGTTCAATTCATCAACATACTGGCTCATGCCTTTTGCTTCGCGCTGCAGAAAATCTTCCACGGCACGCGAGAATTCGGGGTGAGCTAGCCAGTGTGCTGACCAGGTTGCCTCGGGCAAAAATCCCCGTGCGATCTTGTGCTCGCCTTGAGCGCCACCTTCGAATAGGGCGATTTTCCGTTCGATGCAAAATTCTATCGCCTGGTAGTAGCAGGTTTCGAAGTGCAGGCCGGGGTGGTATTCAAGCGCTCCCCAGGAGCGTCCATACAGGGCGTCGTTGTTGAAGAAATTGAGTGCGCTGGCAATCGGTTCGCCATTGCGTGAGGCGATGATGAGCAGAATGTTTTCGGGCATGGACGCGCCGATGCGCCGGAAAAAATCCAGATTCAAAGGTTGCGGCGAGTTGTATTGCCGGAAAGTGTGAGTAAAACAACTAAAAAAGAACGTCCATTGTTCTGTTGTAATCTCTTTTCCTCGGATGTGTTCGAAGCTGATGCCGGCATCCTTTACCTTGCGTCTTTCCTGTTTGATTTTTTTGCGCTTGTCGTGGCTCATGCCGGATAGGAAGGAATCGAAATCGGTGTAACCGGGATTCCGCCAGTGAAATTGCACGCCCTGGCGCAACATCATGCCTTGCTGCTGCATCTCCAGCGCCTGGTCTTCGTAGGGAAATAAGCAATGCAGGGAAGAGACGCCTGAGCTTTTTGCTAGTTGCAGGGCTGAGCGTATCAGCTCTGCCCGGATCTCGGACGATGCGGCCAGCAGCCGCAGCCCCGCTACCGGGGTGAAGGGGATGGCACACAGCAGTTTGGGGTAATAGTTCAGCCCCCGTTTCTGGTAAGCCTCCGCCCAAGCCCAATCGAAAACGAATTCGCCGTAGGAGTGATTTTTGAGATACAGCGGCATGGCTCCAGCGAGGGTGTTGCCCTGCCAGAGGGTGAGGAACTGTGCCTGCCAGCCGGTGCGCGGCGTGGCGCATCCGCTTTCCTGGAGTGCGCGCAGAAAGGCGTGTGACAGAAACGGATTGTTTCCTGCCAGTGCGTTCCACTGCGCCTCGGGGATGTCCGCGATGGTTTCGATAATCTTGAGATCAGGGGAGGGGGGCAATTTACCAGTCCTTTTATGAGATCCTCTTGATTCTAGCCGAGTCGGCCCGATTCTCCCAGTAATACACTCGGGATTGAATCGCTCCATGAAGAAACTCGATCAGCTGAATTTTCAGAATACCTTTGCTCATCTGCCGGAGACTTTTCACAGTCGCTTGCACCCCACGCCTCTGCCCGAGCCTTACCTGGTCAGCTTCAACGCGAATGCGGCAGAATTGATCGATCTGGATCCGGACGAAGCGATGCGCGCCGACTTTGCCGAGTATTTCATCGGCAACCGTTTGCTGCCCGGCAGCGACCCGCTGGCGATGCTCTATGCAGGCCACCAGTTTGGCCATTTCGTGCCGCAGCTGGGCGATGGCAGGGCGATCTTGCTGGGTGAAGTAAAGAATCGCGCCGGGGAGCACTGGGATCTTCAGCTGAAGGGGGCAGGGGCCACGCCGTTTTCGCGCAGTGGCGATGGCCGTTCCGTGTTGCGTTCCAGCATCCGTGAATACTTGTGTTCTGAGGCCATGCATGGCCTGGGTATTCCAACCACTCGCGCCTTGTGCATCGTCGGCAGCGACGAAGAGATTTGGCGCGAGACCGTTGAAAGTGCCGCGGTGGTGACTCGTATCGCGCCTTCCCACGTACGATTCGGTTCGTTCGAGGTGTTTTTCTATCGGGATCAGCCTGAACCGATTGCCCGGCTTGCCGATTATGTGATCGCCAAGCATTTTCCCGAGCTGGCCGATGCGTCTGACAAATATCCACGCTTTCTGAACGAAGTGGTTACCCGCACCGCACGGCTGATGGCCAAATGGCAGGCGGTCGGCTTCTCGCATGGGGTGATGAATACGGACAACATGTCCATCCTCGGTTTGACTTTCGACTATGGCCCATTCGGTTTCATGGATGCCTATAATCCGGGCTACGTCTGCAACCATTCCGACCATGGCGGTCGCTACGCATTTGACCGGCAGCCGCAAATCGGTCTGTGGAATCTGACCTGTCTGGCGCAGGCCTTGACGCCGATTATTCCGGTGGAGGAAGCCAGAGCGGTGCTAGGTCACTATGGCCCGACTTATGCCGAGCACTACGTGGACTTGATGGGCCAGAAACTGGGCATGACCCATGCAGGCCAAGACGATGTTCCGCTGATAGAATCGCTACTGGGGCTGATGCACGCAAACAAGGTGGACTATACCCATCTGTTCCGCAGCCTGGGCAATTTCAAATCCACTTCGGGCGAGCAGAACAGCGTGGTGCGCGATCAATTCATCGACCGTCCAGCGTTCGATGCCTGGGCCGAAACTTATCGCGCCCGGTTGCAAAATGAGCCGGGCACGGATGAGGAGCGCAAGGTGCGCATGGACAGGGTCAATCCCAAGTACATCCTGCGCAATTATCTGGCGCAAGTCGCGATCGACAAGGCCGAGAAGGAGCGCGATTTTTCAGAAGTGGATCGCTTGCTGAAGTTGCTGGGCCGCCCCTTCGACGAGCAACCGGAGATGGCGGATTATGCCGCGTCACCGCCGGACTGGGCGCAGCATATCTCGGTGAGCTGTTCGTCGTGACGGCTTAGGCGCGCTGCCATATCAGGATACGGTTGTTGGCAGGCATGGCCACATCTTTCTGCAGCAGCAGCCCTTGTGATTCGGCGAGCCGATTCAGGGTTGCAAAATCCCGGACACCGCTGTTCGGGTCGCGTGATTTGAGCCAGGCATCGAATCGTGCATTGCTTTCGGATGTAAATCTTCCCCCGTAGTTGAATGGCCCATACAGGCAGAGAAGCCCGCCTTCGTCCAGAATGCGTGCTATGCCTGCAAACATCGTTTCTACTTCTTGCCACGCAACGATGTGCACGGTGTTGGCATTGAACACGGCATCCACGCTTTCGATCGGCCACTCGGGGTCGCTAACGTCGATGGCAACAGGCGGCAGCACATTCGGCAGCAGAGATTCATCCAGCCATGCCTGGATGCCCGCATGGTTCTGCGCCAGCTCGCTGGTCTGCCAAGTCAGGTGAGGCAGTGCCCGGCCAAAATAAACGGCGTGCTGTCCGGTACCGCTGGCGATTTCCAGCACGCGTTGCCGGTCGGCAAAGATATCCTGCAGGACTTCGAGTATGGGGCCCTGATTTTGCTCGCAGGACTCGGCGTAAGGTTTCATGTTTTTATGGTAATAGATGTTGGACAGGAGTGGTTGGAATTTTACATGCGAATTTCTGTGGGTAAAATGAACCATGGAAAATGAAGCGAGGTGGCAGGCAATCGGCAAAGCAATCCGGGTTGCAACTGGGAAGGGTTTCGTCGTCCAGAAATTCCGCGCTATCGGGGGCGGATGCATCAATTCGACGTATTTGGTCGAGGACGGTGTGCGCCGTTTCTTCATCAAGCTTAACCGCGTGTCTGGTCTGGCCATGTTTGAGGCGGAGGCCGACGGGCTGTGCGAAATTGCGGGTAGCGGTACTATTCGCGTGCCCTATCCGGTATGTGCCGGAGTCGCTGTGGATTCGGCATTTCTGGTGCTCGAGGCCGTTGATTTCAATTCTGGTGATTTCAGTGCTGGCAGAAAGGGGCGGCCAGAATATCTGGGACGCCAACTGGCTGACATGCATCGGGTAAGTGCCACACAATACGGCTGGCGGCGCGACAATACGATCGGTTCCACCCCCCAGATCAATACGCCTGCCGACAACTGGCCGGAATTTTGGCGTGAGCAGCGTCTTGGACGGCAGCTTGCGCTGGCGGCAAGCAACGGTTACTGCGGCGCACTGCAACGCAAGGGAGAGAGGTTACTGGTGGGGCTGGCTGGATTTTTTACCGGCTATGCACCGTTGCCGTCGTTATTGCACGGGGATCTGTGGGGCGGCAATTATGCTTACTCCGCTGCCGGTGAGCCGGTTATTTTCGATCCGGCGGTCTACTATGGCGACAGGGAAACGGACCTGGCGATGACCGAGCTGTTCGGCGGCTTCCCCGCGGCATTCCATGCGGCCTACCGTGAGGCGTTTCCTCTAGATTCCGGCTACCCGATTCGAAAGACGTTATACAACCTGTACCACATACTCAATCATCTGAATATGTTTGGTGAAGGTTATCTTGGGCAAGCAGAAGGGATGATAGAAAAGCTTTTGAGCGAGGCAGCATAGCCCCGCGCCGCAGTGGTAAGGCCTGAAGTCAGGCCGTAGTGTTGACGTTTTGCCCCAGATGGGAGGGCATATTTGCGGGGGAAGATTTTGTCGGCTGCGGTACGGAATTGATAAGTGCTGCGGCGCTTTGCGCCTGAATTTCCTGGGCCTTCCTCAAAACCTCATTCTCGACCGAGGTGCCTACCGATTGGCCAGAGAATGCACTGACAGACGATGCGCTGGAGATATCCATGGCAATTTACCCATTAAAAATAAAATTCTTGAACTGAAATATAGCACAGGACGGTTTTTCACGCGAAAAAATATTGCCTCCGGATTAATCGGTAATTGGCCATATGCTAATTTACCTAGTACATTTGTACTAACTATCGGAAAAATAAAGAAATTTTGTAAAAAATGCTTGCGCTCAGCAAGTGAAATTGAGTATGCTTGATTTACGTTGCAAAGCAGGATGCATCTCCCAGGAAATGCATCCACTCGGCTCGGAATGAGCAAAATGGAGAAGGAGGAGCGAGTTGAAAAATAAATCATCCATTCTGACTGTGCTGGCTGTTGTGCTGGCAGCCTCGGCCGGCCCGGTTATGGCGGCTGACGACGGCAAGGGGAAAGAGCTGTCCGGCCGGGACATCGCTTTTGACAATAAGAAGGGCAACTGCCTTTCCTGTCACGCGGTTCCCAACGACCCCAAGGCTGTGGCGGCCGGCAATATTGCGCCTCCTTTTATCATGATGAAGGAGCGCTATCCTGATCGTGCGAAGTTGCGTGCGCAGATTTGGGACTCGACTCAGGCCAATCCGAAAACGGCAATGCCGCCCTTTGGCAAGCATCGTATCCTGAGCGAGCAGGAAATTGATCTTGTTGTAGATTTTGTTCAAAGTCTTTAACCAATTTTAGGAGAGTGAGCGATGAATTATCTGCGTAGAACATTTTTGAGAGGAACGGGTGCCGCGGGTACCGTAGCCATCGCGATTGCGGCGGGCCTGCTCAAGCCTGGTCAGGTGTTGGCAGCGGAATGGAACAAGGTGGCCTTCGATGCCACGACCACGGCGGATGCGATGAAGGGCTTGAATGTTGCGGGTGCCGTCGAGAGCAAGGACATCCTGATCAAGGCACCGGACATTGCCGAGAATGGTGCGGTTGTTCCGGTAGAAGTAACCAGTAAAATCCCAGGCACCACTTCCATCATGATCTTTGTAGACAAGAACCAGAATCCCTTGATCGCTGATTTCGAGTTTTCGAATGGTGCTGAAGGATTCGTTTCTACACGTATCAAGATGGCGTCGACATCTCACGTCAAGGTGGCGGTGAAAGCCGGCGGTAAGGCCTATACCGCTAGCAAGGAGGTTAAAGTGACAATCGGTGGCTGCGGCGGTTGATAAAAAATTTCCTGATCTTGAATATTCAATCTGTTTGACGAGGATACGAACATGGCTGATGCAATGAAAATGCGGGCAACGATGCAAGGCGATACCGCCGACGTGAAAGTTTTGATGAATCATATTATGGAAACCGGTCTGCGCAAGGATGCGAAAACCGGGCAGCTGATTCCGGCGCACTTTATCAATAGCGTGGTTGCAGCAGTGAACGGCAAGACGGTGCTGGAGGCGCAATGGGGCGCTGCGGTTGCCAAAAACCCGTTTCTGGGTTTCCGGGTAAAAGGAGCAAAGGCTGGCGACAAGATCACCATAAATGCGGTGGACAACAAAGGCGAAAAGCTCAGCGGCGAAACAACCGTAGCCTGACATCTGCACGGCCGGACGAGTGGCGTCCGGCCGGGATGAAAACAAGAAATAGAATTATGAGGAGAGACTAATGAAGCGGAGACTTTCTATTTTTCTTGGCTGCTTGCTGGTTGTTGCCAATATTGGCGCATATGCTAGTCCCGAGGATGACCGCAAGGCCCTGCTCAAGCATTACAAGCAGATTCTTCCGAATGTGAAGCAGGCCGATTATGTTCTGGGCGCTTTGGCCCTGAATCCGGATGCCAAGGAACAGTACGACAGCATCATGATGTTCCCGCCCTTCGTCAATGATGTGGATGTGGGCAGGGAGCTGTGGGAAAAGCCTTTCAAGAATGGGAAAACCTTCACCAGCTGTTTCCGCAACGGTGGCAAGAACGTGGCGGGCAGTTATCCCTACTTCGATAACGGCGTCGGCAAGGTGATTACCTTTGAGAATGCCTTGAATGCCTGTCTGCGCCATAACGATGAGGCGGAGTTGAAATATGGCAGTAATGAGCTTGGTCTGCTATCGGCTTATGCCAAAAGCCTGTCTGACGGCATGAAGGTGAATATCAAGGTGGAAGGTAAAGATGCCCTGGCTGCTTATGAAAATGGCAAGGATTATTACTATTCGCGGCGCGGCCAGTTGAATTTCTCCTGCGCAATATGCCATGTCGACAATGCCGGAAAGTTCACTCGCAGCGAGCAATTGTCCCCGATGATCGGGCAGGCGGCTCACTGGCCGGAATTCCGTGCCGGAACCGAACTGGTTACGCTGCAAGGGCGTTTTCGTCAGTGCCAGAAAAATGTTCGGGCAGCGCCGCTGGAATATAACAGTGAAGAGTACAACAACCTCGAATATTTCATGACTTACATGAGCAAAGGCCTGCCGATGCAGACCCCGGTGTTCCGCAAATAAGTCTCCCCAAGAGAGGGCCGAGAGGCTGGAAGTGATTCCTTTTCTCTCGGCCCTTGTTTCATGCCGTTTACCCGATTTGGAGTTTCCCCCATGTCCATGAATCGCCGAGAATTCCTTCAGATGCTGGCGGTTGCAGCTGCCTCAGGCTTTGCGCTGAACAGCCGTTCTGCGCTATCTGCGGCCAGTGCAGGCGGTTTCTATGATCTGCCCTCCTTCGGCAATGTTTCCTTGCTGCATATTACCGATTGCCATGCCCAGTTGATGCCGATTTATTTCCGTGAGCCCAACGTGAATATCGGCCTGGGTGTCAGCCACAACAAGGCGCCGCACCTGGTGGGCGAGAAACTGCTCAAGGCATTTGGTATCCGGCCCGGCACGGTCGATGCCCATGCATTCACTTCCCTCGATTTCGAAAAGGCCGCCCGCACCTACGGCAAGGTCGGCGGCTTTGCCCACCTCGCCGGTCTGGTAAAGAAAGTTCGCGCCAACCGTCCGGGGGCCTTGTTGCTGGATGGCGGCGATACCTGGCAGGGCTCTGCTACCGCACTGTGGACCAATGGCCAGGATATGGTGGATGCCTGCAAGTTGCTCGGTGTGGACATCATGACCGGCCACTGGGAATTCACTCTGGGTGCGGAGCGCGTCAAGCAGATTGTGGATAACGATTTCAAGGGCAAGGTGGATTTTCTGGCGCAGAACATCAAGACCAACGATTTTGGCGACCAGGTGTTTCAGCCCTATGTCATCAAGCAGATGAATGGCATTCCGGTTGCGATCATCGGCCAGGCATTCCCCTACACGCCGATCGCCAACCCGCGCTACATGACCCCGGACTGGAGCTTCGGCATCCAGGACGACAATATGCAGAAGATGGTGGATGAGGCTCGCGCCAAGGGTGCTCAGGTCGTGGTGGTGCTGTCCCACAACGGCATGGATGTGGATCTGAAAATGGCGAGCCGTGTCACCGGCATCGATGCCATCCTTGGCGGCCATACCCACGACGGCATGCCTGCTCCATCCATAATCAAGAATGCCAGAGGGCAGACTCTGGTGACTAACGCCGGCTCCAATGGCAAGTTCCTTGGCGTGCTGGATTTCGACGTCAAGAATGGCAAGGTGGCTGGTTTTAAATACAAGCTGCTGCCGGTGTTTGCCAACCTGATCGAGCCGGATGCGGAAATGGCGGGGCTGATCAAGAAAGTTCGCGCGCCCTATGAAGCCAAGCTGGCGGAGAAACTGGCCGTAACGGAGGGAACGCTGTACCGCCGCGGCAACTTCAATGGCACATTCGACCAATTGATTCTGGATGCCCTGATGGACGTGAAAGGCGCGGACGCCGCTTTCTCTCCAGGCTTCCGCTGGGGTACTTCACTGTTGCCGGGCGACACCATCACCATGGAGCATGTGATGGACCAGACCGCCATTACCTATCCCTATACCACGCTGACCGAAATGACCGGCGAAATGATCAAGACCATCATGGAAGACGTCTGCGATAACCTGTTCAATGCCGATCCTTACAAGCAGCAGGGCGGCGACATGGTGCGCGTCGGAGGCATCAGCTATACCTGCGATTTGCGGCAGGGATTCGGCAAGCGCATCAATAACATGATCATGAAAGGCAAGCCGCTTGACCCGAACAAGAAATACAAGGTGGCGGGTTGGGCGCCGGTGGCCGAAGGTGCTACAGGCGAGCCGGTATGGGATGTTGTTGCGTCTTACCTGCGTGACAAGAAGGTGATCACGCCGCGCAAGCTCAATCTGCCCAGGTTGATCGGGGTGGAGGGAAATGCCGGCATCGCTTGATATAGGGTAAGATAGGCGGGCAACTGCTATAATTTTTTCTTTGCAGAAGACGCCTATGCCCTCAATCCGTTCCATCCGAATCCCGCTTGTTATTCTCGCGTTCATCGTCGCTGCTGGCGGCGTTTATTACTGGAAGAGCCAGAGCGCCAACTCACCCCAGGAAAAGTACAAAACCCAAGTGGTTGACCGCGGCGATATTGTCCAGAGTATCTCGGCCAATGGCACCCTGAGCCCTGTGGTGCTGGTGAACGTGGGCACCCAAGTGTCCGGTACGGTGAAAAAGCTCAACGCGGATTTCAACAGCCGGGTGAAAGAAGGACAGATTCTGGCTGAACTCGATCCTGCCCTGTTCGATGCCCAGCTCAGGCAGGACCAGGCCAACATCGCTAATGCGGAGGCCAATCTTGTGCTGATGCGAGCCAAGGAGGAGCGTGCTCGTTTGTTGCAGAAGAAGGGCTTCATTTCTCTGGATGCCGTCGACCAGGCCAGGCAGCAGCTGGACTCCGCTCTGGCGCAGCTCAAGCTGGCGCAAGCCCAGTTGACGCGCTCCCGCACCAACCTGAATTATTCTGTGATCCGTTCCCCGATTTCCGGCGTAGTGGTGGCACGCAATATCGATGTGGGCCAGACGGTTGCGGCCAGCTTCCAGACCCCCGTTCTTTTTCAGATCGCCGGCGATCTCAAGCAGATGCAGATCGAAACCAGCGTGGCCGAGGCGGATATCGGCAATCTCAACATTGGCCTGGAGGTGCGATTTACCGTCGACGCCTTTGCGGACCGGCAGTTTTCCGGCAAGGTTAAGCAGGTCCGACTTAACCCCACCGTGCAGCAGAACGTAGTGACCTACAATGTCGTGGTGGCGGTGGATAACCCGGATGAAGTGTTGTTGCCTGGCATGACCGCCCACGTTCAGGTCATCGTGAGCCGCCACGAAAATGTACTGCGCGTGCCGAATGCAGCGCTACGCTTCAAGCCTCTGAGGGAAGAGGGTGGCGAGGCTGCTGGCAAGAACAACAGGAAAGAAAAAGGGCGCGGCGGCGCTACCGTTTACCGGCTCGATCAAGGGGAGCCGAAGCCGGTGAGGGTCAAGGCCGGCATCTCTGATGGTTCCTACACTGAAGTGCTGGGCGATGAACTCAAACCTGGGGAGTCGCTGGTAGTCAGGGAGATGGGTGCCAAGAAAGACAAAGGTTCCGGCTTCAGCCTCAGGATGATGTAATGGCCGATCCCCTGATCCGCGTCGAGGGCCTGCACAAGCAGTATGAAATCACCGGCGGGCGAGTCGCTCCGGTGCTGCATGACGTCAACCTGAGCATCGCCCCCGGCGAATTTGTCGCCATCATGGGGCCTTCCGGCTCGGGCAAGTCCACCTTCATGAATATTCTCGGCTGTCTCGACACGCCCACCAGCGGGCATTATTTCCTTAATGGCCGGGATGTCGCAAAGCTGAATCCGGATGAACTCGCTCATCTGCGCAATAGCCTGATTGGATTCGTGTTCCAGGGTTTTAACTTGTTAAAGCGCGTCACCGCGCTGGACAACGTCGCGCTGCCGCTGCTTTACGCCGGCCTGGGGCAGGCTGAGCGGCGTGAGCGCGCCCTGGAGGTCCTGCGCCAGACCGGGCTGGAAAAATTTTCCCTATCGCTGCCCAATCAGCTCTCCGGCGGCCAGCAGCAGCGCGTCGCCATCGCCCGCGCGCTGATCAACCGTCCGCCGTTGATCCTGGCGGACGAGCCCACCGGCAACCTGGATACCCACACCAGCCAGGAGATCATGGAGATATTTACCCGCCTCAACCGCGAACAGGGCATGACCGTCATCCTGGTAACCCACGAGCCGGATATTGCCCACTATGCTCACCGGATGGTGCGCTTCGTGGATGGGCGGGTGGAACGGGATGGGGAGGTGTCATGAAGATCCTGGCGATCTTTGCCGAAGCCTGGCGCGCCATGGCGATGAACGGCTTGCGCACCGCCCTGACCATGCTCGGCATGGTGATCGGCGTGGCGGCAGTGGTACTGATGCTTGCCGTCGGTCAGGGGGCGCAATACACCGTCAGCCAGTCCATCGCCTCGATGGGCAGCAACCTGTTCATTGTGCTGTCCGGTGCCAGTACTTCAGGCGGGCTGCGCTTCGGCTCGGGCAGTGTGCCTACCCTGACAGTCAGCGACGCGCAGGCGCTCGCTCAAATCCCGTCGGTCAAGGCAGTCTCTCCTTCTTACCCAGGCAACGCCCAGCTGGCTTATGGCTCAAGCAACTGGAGCACCATCGTCACTGGCTCTACGCCAGATTACTTTACGGTGCGCAACTGGACACTGGATGCCGGCCACCCCTTCGAGGAAAGCGATGTGCGCGGTGCGACCCGGGTAGTTGTGCTTGGCCAGACAGTGGCGAAGAACCTGTTCGGAGAGGAAGACCCCACCGGCAAGACCATTCGCATCAAGAACATGCCTTTTCTGGTGGTCGGATTGCTTGCCGCAAAAGGACAAAGCCTGGACGGGCGCGACCAGGACGATACCGCTGTGGTGCCGGTCACCACCGCTCAGCGCAAGCTTTTCGGTAACCAGTTTCCGGGCACGGTGCGCTATCTCATGGTGCAGGCGCGATCGACCGAGACGATGGATGAGGCAGAGCGGGAGATGGGCCAAGTGCTGCGCCAGCGCCATCATCTGGCTGAAGATGCGGAAAACGACTTCACCATCCGCAACCTGACATCGGTGGCGCAATCTGCCGCCGGATCGGCGCAAGCCATGTCCTTCATGCTCGGTGCTATCGCCTCCATTTCCCTGCTGGTGGGCGGAATCGGTATTATGAACATCATGCTGGTGTCGGTCACAGAGCGCACCCGGGAAATCGGCATCCGCATGGCGATCGGTGCGCGCCGCCGCGACATCCTGTTGCAATTTCTGCTTGAGGCGCTGATTATTTGCATAGTCGGTGGGTTGGTTGGAGTGCTCCTTGGTGTAGGTGGTGCCTGGCTGGTCAGTTCGATGGCGGAAATGGCCGTGGTGGTCACGGTGTGGTCGATCCTGCTGTCGTTTGCCTTTTCTGCCGCGATCGGCGTGTTTTTCGGTTATTACCCGGCACGGCGCGCGGCCATGCTCAAGCCCGTGGAGGCGTTGCGCTATGAATAAAAGTGGAGTAATTCCAAAGACAATATGAGCATATGATTTTAAATCCCCTGCGCATCTTTGCCGATATCGGGCGCAACCGCTACCTGCTTGGTCAACTCATCAAGCGGGATGTGCTGCTGCGTTACCGGGGTGCGATGTTCGGCTTGCTGTGGATTTTTCTCAGCCCGCTATTGATGCTGAGTATCTTTGCTTTCGTTTTCGGCCATATCTTTCAGGCGCGTTGGTCCCAGCAACTGGGTGGGTTGCCCTTCTGGCTGAATCTGTATTGCGGTCTGATCGTTTTCAATATCTTTGCCGAAGCCGTATCCCGCTCGCCCTCTGCGGTTCGCGGCTACCCCAGCTTTGTCAAAAAAATCATCTTCCCGGTGGAAATTCTGCCCTTGGTTCCTCTTGGAGCAGGGTTGGTGCATGGCGCATTCAATTTTCTCATTCTGCTGGCCGCACTGGCCTGGACGGGCAATCTGCATGTGCAGATACTGCTTTTTCCTTTGCTACTGGCCCCCGTCCTGCTGCTCGCTCTGGGGTTTTCCTGGTTCCTGGCCGCGTGGGGAGTATTCATCAAGGACATGACCCAGATCGTGCCGCTGTTCGTTCAAATGCTGATGTTCCTTTCGCCAGTGTTTTACCCTGTGAGCGCGGTGCCTGAAGCGCTGCGCCCCATCTATTTGCACAACCCACTCGGAGCGGTGATAGAGGCTGGACGGACTGCAGCCTTGGGCGCGCCGATTTCGTGGACTCACTGGGTCACTGCTCTGGTCATCGGTTTGGCAGCGGCCATTCTTGGTTATGCCTTTTTTCAGCATAGTCGCGAGGAGTTTGCCGATGCGCTATAAGAAGGCGGCCACATCACTGCATAAAATGCTGAGGAAAGAATGACATATGCCAGCGAGAAATGCGAAACTGTTCATCGTTAAACTAGCCATTACACAAATACTGCGCAGCCATAGATAAATGACAACCATCGAGACCCTAATTCAGGCCACCCTGGCAAACCATCCCGAAGTTCGGCTGGCCATTCTTTTTGGCTCGTTGGCCACCGGCCAAGGGCATCATGACAGCGATGTCGATCTGGCAATTGATGCGGGGCAGCCTCTTGGGTTTAAAGAATCAATGTCATTGATGGCGGAACTTGCAGAATCCACAGGCTGTCCTGTTGACTTAATCGATCTTCAGACCGTCGGCGAACCACTGCTGGGGCAGATTCTCAGGCACGGGAAGCGCCTCCTCGGTAAAGATAGCCTCTATGCTGAACTCATCAAGAGGCACGTATTCGATGAGGCGGATTTCATGCCGTACTATCGTCGTATTCTCAGGGAAAGGCGCAGCGCATGGATAGAGAAGTGATCGAACAAAAACTGGAGTCTCTTCGCCGTTGCCTTCAGCGAATCCAGGAAAAATGTCCGCCATCCTCCGAAACCCTTGGCAGAGATGTCGACTTGCAAGATATCCTCGCGCTCAATCTGACTCGAGCCATCCAACTCTGCGTTGACATCGGAGCGCACCTTATCGCCGGCAAGGACACTCCTCCTCCTGCCACAATGGGTCAAACCTTCGACGTGCTTGCCGAGCTTGGATGCATCAACACCGAACTGGCAATACGCATGAAAAAAACCTTGGGTTTTCGCAATATCGCCGTCCATAATTATGAAGCAATCAACTGGCAAATCGTTCATGCCATCGCAACCAGTCACCTAACTGATTTCAAGGAGTTTGCTCAGGCTGTTATCCAGAAAACTGGGCTCTAAGTATTCCATGAACGAAATCGCCATCTCTGTCAAAAACCTCACAAAGACCTACCGTATCTTCGGCCACCCTGGCGACCGCATCAAGCAGGCGCTTACTTTTGGCAGAATGCGCTTTCATCGAGAATTCACCGCCTTGCGGGACGTTTCCTTTGAAATCAAAAAAGGGGAAACCGTTGGCATCATTGGGCGAAATGGGTCGGGTAAGAGCACTCTGTTGCAATTGATTTGCGGTATTCTCAAACCCACCTCGGGTGAGGTTGAAGTCAATGGCAGGGTATCGGCCCTGCTGGAGCTGGGGGCAGGCTTCAATCCGGAGTTTACTGGCCGAGAAAACGTTTACTTTCAGGGGGCTGTCATGGGTATCCCCAAAAAAGAGATGGTGCGACGCTTCGACGACATCGCCACCTTCTCAGACATCGGCGAATTCATTGACCAGCCAGTGCGGATTTATTCCAGTGGAATGTATGTGAGATTGGCATTTGCCACCGCAATCCACAGTGCACCTGATACTTTAATTATTGACGAAGCGCTATCTGTGGGTGATGAACCATTCCAGCGAAAATGCTTTGAACGCATTCGCCAAATCCGCGAGCAGGGATGTACCATCATCTACGTTTCTCATAACATGGCATCCGTGGTTGAACTCTGTGATCATGCATTGCTTCTGGAACAAGGTAAACTCACTGTAATCGGCAATCCCAAGTTTGTTTCAGCGAGTTATTTGAAAAATCTCAATCGTCCGTACGCCACAGATGAGGTGAAAAATAACCCTAAGCTAGCTTACCAAGAGCAAGAAACGGCGTGCTTTGACCAAACACTAATTCCGGAAAGTACCGTTTCATACACCTCCTTGGGTGCGCAAATCATCAATCCTCGCATTCTTTCCCTTGATGGGAAATGTGTAAATCTGCTGCATAGTGGTGAGGAATACATCTATGCTTATGAAGCCCAGTTCAACGTGCCCGCAAAATGCGTACGTTTCGGCATGATGATCAAAACAGTTACAGGCTACGAACTAGGCGGTCTTCTCTCTCACCCCGCGGACACTGGTATTTCGGTTGAGTGTGGCACAACCCTTTCTCAACGGTTTCGTTTTCGATGCAACCTGCTATCGGGTACTTATTTTCTTAATGCTGGCATTACCTGTCTTATGCCTGACAAGGGCGAAGTGTATTTGCACAGAGTGCTTGATGCAGCCATGTTCAAAATCACACAGGAAAATGGTTCAATACGATCAGGAACAGTGGATATATCCTCCTCATTTTCAGGCCTCATGCCCTGACAGATCGATCTCATAAAATCGATAGACATGTCTCAACCTATACATAATGGATTTCGTCCATCCCATCAACGGCACTTTCTAGTTTTGTTCAGGAAATCACTGAAGTGAATTTGATACAAGAACTCGCGCCAAAAACCGGCATTGTTGTTCTGGGTATGCACCGCAGCGGCACCTCTGCATTGGCTGGCGTGCTGCACATGCTGGGCATTCATCCTGGCTACTCTCTCCTGCCAGCGATGGAAGGTATTAACCCCAAAGGCTTCTGGGAGCATGCAGAAGTTGTGACCATTCACGATCAGATACTGGAGGCATTCGATTCCTCATGGTACGAAGAAACCTCTTTGCCCGACCAGTGGTGGCGTTCACCCCCCGTTGACGTTTTTCGCGACAGGATCGTTAGCGTGCTGCGCCGTGACTTTAGCAACAGCCCCCTTTGGCTCATCAAAGACCCACGCATGTGCCGCCTGTTGCCTCTGTGGCAGGAGGTGTTCCGTGAACTGGCCTGCCAACCGCTGTTTATCCTCATGCTACGGAAACCAGCCGAAGTGGCGCATTCCTTACGTAAACGAGACAATTTCTCAGAAGTAACATCCTGCCTGCTGTGGCTCACCCACATGCTGGAAGCTGAATACCAGACTAGAGGCCAGCCACGAGCTTTCGTTAATTATGAATGCCTATTGGCTGATTGGCGGAAAACTGTGGCTTCAATCGGCCAAACCCTCGGTTTGACTTGGCCTGTCACCGTAGAAGATGCCGCCCCTAGCATTGAGGCATTCATCGACCCTTCTCTGCGACATTATGTCGACAATGCCACACTGCCTGACCATCCGGTGTGCCGCTTGGCTCAGGAAGTGTTCGAACTCCTTTTGGCTAAATCGCCAGACCCAGCGAAACTTGATCGTATGCGCGCTCAGACCGTAGAACTCGTCAGTATCGTTGCTCCATTGTCAAAACTGCTTAGGTCTAGTGAGACAAAAAATCAAGATTCATGCACCAATCTTGCCCGCCTTGAATCGGAGAATGCTTTGCTGCATTCAGAAATAAAGCGAGTCAAAAATACGGCTTCTTGGCAAATTACCAAACCACTAAGATTGGTCCAGTATTTGATACGGCTGATCATTCCTGGCACAAGAAAACCATGAAAAATTGAATATGCTGAGCTTGTTGAAAAATCGGTGATATAAACGGAACCTGCCCATAGCCTGCTGAAATAGCCACCAAATAACAAACGATATGGTTCACATCATTATTCCTGTCTATAGGGGAATTGCGGAAACGAGACAGTGCATTGAAAGCGTACTTCGCGCTGGCAATAGCCTGGATCACCGCATTACCATCATTGACGATTGCAGCCCCGATCCAGAGTTGACGGATTATCTCATCGAGCTATCGAAGGGTGGGATGGTGCAGCTTTTACGCAACGAACAGAATCTTGGGTTTGTGGCAACGGTCAATCGTGGCATGGAGCTTGATCCGAATGCCGATGTGATTTTGCTCAACAGTGACACGGAGGTTGCTGGAGACTGGCTCGACAGGTTGCATCGCTGTGCCTACAGTGCCCCTGATGTCGGCACGGTCACACCATTTTCGAATAACGCAACGATATGTAGTTACCCGAAGTTTTGCGAGGACAACACCCTTCCGGAAGGGTGGGATGCCGCCAAACTCGATGCTATTTTTCACCAAGTCAATTCAGGTAAAAGCGTTGAAATTCCCACGGCGGTGGGCTTCTGCATGTATATAAAACGCGCCTGTCTGAATGCGGTCGGTTTGTTTGATACGGAAACTTTTGGTAAGGGGTACGGGGAAGAAAATGATTTCTGCATGCGCGCGCGCAGACGTGGTTGGCGGCACATATTGTGCGCCGATACTTTTGTTTACCATGCTGGCGGTGTGAGCTTCGCTGAAACGCAGAATGTGCGCAAGGAAAATGCCATGTCCATTCTGCGGCGGCGTTATCCGCATTACATGCCTTTGGTGTCATGGCATCTCAAGAAAGATCCTGCACGGTCTTACCGACTGATGGTGGATTTTATGCGGATACGTGTCGGTCGTCGCCCCGTTATTCTCTTTGTTACCCACAGACGAGGCGGAGGCACAGAAAGGCATGTGCGAGAGCTTTCCATGCATCTCGATCATGCAGCGGAAGTGTTAATGCTACGCCCTTATCTTTGGGGTGTAATTACGCTTGAATGGATAAGACCAGGAGAGCGGTTCCAACTTTATTTCCATATGGATCGCGACTATCAAGCATTACTGAGCTTTCTCAGGTTGGCACGCATCGGTCAGGTACATTTTCATCATTTGTTTGGACACAATATTAAAATAAGGAACATTCCTGAGGATATTGGCGTCCCTTTCGACTTTACTGTTCATGACTATTACGCAATTTGTCCAAGAATTTCGCTAACCTCGATTAATTATCGCTACTGCGGGGAACCTGACTTGCAGCAATGCAATGCATGTCTAAATATAAAGCCTCGAGTTGGCTCAGCAAATATCCAAAATTGGCGTGATGAAAATAGAACCATGTTCAATAAAGCAATGCATGTGTTTGTCCCAAGCGAAGATGCAGCGCGGCGAATTCGAACCTATTTTAATGATGCAAAGGTCGTGTTAGCTCCCCACTTGGACATTGGGCCAGAAAGCACCTTGCCAACTCCGAAAGCACTACCACTGAGCACAAATGAAAGATTACGCATCGTTGTTATTGGTGCAATGAGTCAAATCAAAGGTGCGGATATATTGGATCGCTGTGCCATATTGGCTAATCAATATAATTTACCGCTGCAATTTCATTTAATTGGCTACGCTTACAAGGATATGGCAGGATTGCCTGCTGAGGTTCTTTCAATCCATGGCGAATATGAAGATGTGGATTTGCAGCAATTGATTTTAGACTCACGACCGCATGTTATCTGGTTCCCTGCTCAATGGCCGGAAACCTACAGTTACACACTCAGCACAGCATTGATGAGCGAATTTCCAATAATTGTGCCAAATATTGGTGCATTTACAGAAAGAGTAAGCCAACGCCCATGGTCATGGGTATGCCGTTGGGATTGTTCGGCAGTTGAATGGAATGAATTTTTTGTGCGGGTGAGGGAAGCCAATTTTTTAGCTAATGTTAGCCCCGCCGTCACGAATGATGCACAAAGTTCCACCTATTATCGATATCAGGATTATGTTAGAACTGGCAAATGTGCAGCATTGGCAGAGGGCGACCTTTCTGTGGTGCGCCATTTATTAGTGGCGTATTGCCGACCACCTTTCAAACTTCTTGAGCGTATGCTTCTTGACTTGAGGGTAATACTTAACCCATTGCTACGATTGGTGAAAATTATAGTCCCAGTTGTTAGAAAAATCGGGAAGATTCTCTCTCCGTATAACCGCAAGATGATTAAAGCTTGGTTGGCTGGCCGCTGGCCTTCCTGAGATTGCCGTTAATGCTGCTATTTACGACCGAATTTATCGGTGCAAGCCTTGAGTGTTGAATACTTGGCTACAAGTCACCAGCGTAGTTTCTGGCGGACTGGATCAAACAATAAAATAAAAAATTGGTAGCATCAAACCCACTCGTTGGAAGACGAAATACCGAGGGAACCTCAGTCACGGAAATGAAGAGGATGGTAAGGTAAGAGAATCCTTTTTCGGCATTAAACACTGGTGTATCAAGCGGATATACCTATCGATTAACATGCTCTCAGAGAAGGTTTCCATAGTTCGCTGACGACCTGCACTGCCCATAACTGAACAAAGAGTTGAGTCTTGCGCAAGCAGTTGGCCGGCTCTGGCAAAAGCTTCAATATCATTGGTTTCGCAAAGGATACCCGTAACACCGTCTATGATTATTTCCGGCAGGGCCGTATTGTTGCTGGTAATGACTGGCTTGCCGCACGCCATGCCTTCCAGTGCTGCATAGCCAAAACCTTCGGCATGCGAGGGCAGCAGTACCGCATCGCATTCCTGGTAGGCTCGAACCATACCCTGTTCCGTAAATTTGCCCACCGGAATCATGTTGGCCGGAAGATTCATTCTTCGGCAGTCTTGCGGTTCTGCTGTGAAGCGGAGCTCAAAATCAGTTCCCAGTCTGCGCATTAGTGGCGCAAGCAGATCGCCCCCTTTGAGGCGTGTGGGCTTCCCGATAAACAGTAATCGGAATGGCCTGTTTTCGTGGGTTTCCTGTGGTTTCGGCTTGAACAACTCGGTATCGACCCAGTTGTTAATGACTTCCACGCCATCCATGCTTATCTTCTGCCGCAGATGATTCGCCACATAGTGGCTGACCGTCACGACGGCATCTGCGGCATGCATCGACCGCACTTCCCGGGGTTCCGCAAAGAAGCGATGATAAAGAGACTGAAGTACGCTTTTGTATGGCCGCAACCCGGGATCAAACACGCAGTGATGCACGATCACCACCAGCGGCAGGTTGTTGCGCTCGAAGGCGAAACCGTTCCAGCTATTGGCGATGATAATGTCTGTGCCAAGGGGCGGTTGCGTGCGCTGCAGCAAGGCTGGCAGCAGTTCATGGGACAACGGGAACCAGGTGATTTGCGCCATTATGCCGTGGCGCTCCAGCGATGCGGCAAGGCGTCGGGTATAAACGTCGGTACCGCTGCCCGCTCGGATCGCCGGTAGCCAAGCCTTGATTCTTTCGTTTTCCATCAGGGTTCGCGAATGTCCAGTGCCACCCAGGCCATGAAAAATGCCTTGAGCGGAATGGGGCTTCCAAAACGCAGGCTGCGCCACAAGGCGCGCAAGACCAGGCCAACACACTTGCTTGCCAGCAGCAGGGGTATCTCCAGCGGGTGACGCCAGGTTTTCATGGCGAGCAGGACATGGGCGCGTGCCATGTGGTATTCGTAAAAAAATTGGCCACGCCGTGAAGACCCCGCACTATCATGGCGTACAAAGGCATCGTCTAGGCGAAGCGGCTTTATCCCCGCACATGCAAGACGCCAGCCGAGCAGGGTATCTTCTCCATACATGAAAAACTCCGCGTCGAACAATTTGCCTTCCTCCAGCATGTCGCGGCGTACCAGTAGGCAGCAACCGCTCAGGTAGGGAAATGAGCCGGGCAGCGGGCGCATAGTCTGCAAGCCGAAGAAGCGTTGGTACCAGAACATGGGTTGTGGCTTGCCTTCTGCATCGATCACCGTGGGCGCAACCAAACCCGCGCCGGTGTCGGCAAGCGCGGCTGCGAGACCCGCAAGCATACCAGGCAGGGCGACGGCATCGTTGTTGATTAGCAGGAAGGCGTCGCAGTGTCGCGCGGCCTCGTCATTGAGCGCCAGATTGACGCCGCGCGCGAAGCCAAGATTGCGGTCAGGGTTGAGCAGGCGCAACGTGCAGTCCACATACCCCTCCTGCCGCGCCATCACGGAGGCAAGCTCGGCGGCAGCGTGCTTATCGGCTGAATTGTCGACGACCAGCACCGCGTCCAGTCCCTCGCCGGCTAATGAACATAAACAGGCTTCTGTGCGTGCGGCATTGCGGTAATTGAGGACGATGGCGCAAATTTTCATGGGCGTTCCCGCAACAATCCCTCGAACAGGGAGGCATACCGGCGGGAAATTGTTTCCCAATCGAACTGCTCCAGTACATGTTGCCGACCCGCATGCCCCATGGATTCGCGCAGTTCGGGATGTTCGAGGAGAAAGTCTATCTTGGCGGCAAGGTCGGCACTATCCGCTTGCCGGCATAACAATCCGGTGACCTCGTCGATGACTAAGTCCCGGATGGCTGGGAGGTCTGTGGTGATAACCGGGCACCCACAGCCCGACGCTTCGACGAGAGCCAGACCAAACCCTTCCGCCAGAGAAGGCGACACAAATATCGCGGCATTTCCATACAACTCACTCAGTGTGGCATTCTCCATTGCGCCAAGAAACCGGACATGTTTGCCCACGCCCGAAGCGGCGGCCTGCCGCAGCAGATTCTCACGTTCCGGCCCGTCGCCGGCGATGACCAGCGTCGTCCTGGGGTGTTTTTTTAGAATCTCCGGCATGGCCATGATCAGGTATTGCACCCCCTTTTGTTCAACCAGACGCCCGACAAACAAAAGTTCAGCGTTGCTGCGCCCCGATTCGACGGGGGGCGTAAAAGTCTCGGCTAAATCGACCCCCATCGGGATGATTTCCACATCATCCCGGCTTGCCAGGCTGAATGCATGCGTGCGTAAAGCCGCGCTGACCACCGTCAATCTGTCTA
>NZ_DF967548.1:0-62248 GCF_000971475.1 Sulfuricella sp. T08 | reverse complement strand
AAATGACGTGTTTCTGCAACCATCTGAACACCCCCCCCCCCAGGCCGAACAAGTCAGTGCCATGCGCCGTGCAGACGATGGTGGGTTTGTTGCCTGTAACCAATGCACGTGCCATAACAGCAACCAGCCCATTAGGAATCAGCCAGTGCGCATGAATCACATCGAATTGTTGTTTCCTGATCAGGGTTATCAGGCTGACGAGTTCGGAAAGCAGAAAAAAAGGAACCAGAAAGTAGCGTAACCGCTTTTGTTTCAGGTTCGCCATGATGCCGCCGTGATAGGCAAGGCTCTGCCAGGAGGTGAAACAGTAGCGGAACCGGTGCACTTCGAGATTGTCCATTTTTTCGAACTGCTTGGCGCCCGACGCATGCGGCGCCAGCACCACCACATCGAACTGCTCATCCAATCTTCGGGAAAGCTCGAAAACGAACGGCGGTTCATTGTCACCTTGCCAGCGAGGGAAAGTGGAGGTCAGTACCAGAATACGTTTTCTAGTGCTCACTGTCCCTGTAGGCTAGCATAGTGATCTGTTCCGAAACCAACCCGATCAGAAAGACGACCATCGCCGTAATGAGCAACATTGCGCTCATGTTGGTGAAGCGATGCAAGGTCAGATAGGTATGGAGATAATTGCCGCAACCCAGCAAGAAGAAAGCCACGCTGATCGGAAAGAATAGTTTCAGCGGCGAATACAGCGAGCCGATCTTGAAAATGATGAGCAGAAATCGCACTCCGTCGCGCGCGATGCGCATGTGGCTGGTGCCGATACGTTTGGGTGTGTGAATTGGCACATAACCCACGGCAAAGCCTGCCCGGAAAAAACTCATGGTGATGGTGGTCGGGTAGGAAAAACCGTTCGGCAGCATATAGAGGAATTTGCGGAACTTGTCGGCCCGGACCGCCCTGAAACCGGAAGTGAGGTCAGCCACCTTTTGCCCGACCATCCAGCTCGCCAGCCGATTATAGAAGCCGTTGGCAGCCGCCCGGTGCACGCCCGCCTGAGAACGCCTGCTGCGTGCGCCAACCGCCATGTCGTAGCCCTGGCTGAGTTTCTCCAGGAACAGGGGGATATCCTGAGGTTGGTGCTGCCCATCGGCATCCATGAATATCAGGATTTCCCCCTGCGCAGCCCGTGCTCCAGACTTGACTGCCGCTCCGTTCCCCATGCCGTAAGGGTGTGTCACGAGCTTCGCACCATATTGGCGACATATCTCGGCAGTATCGTCCGTTGAACCGTCATTGACGACGATAATTTCTGCGCCCGGCATCTGTGCCTGGATTTTTGGCAGCAGGGCGCGCAGGCTGGCCGCTTCATTTTTTGCCGGAAGGATGATGGATATAGTGTCTGTCATGATAACTGTTGATCAAGGGGCTGTCTGGTTCAGCATTGTAGCCAGCTTTTCCAGTTCGTCGAGTTGATCGCCGTAAATTTTCATGTCATCGAGCTGGCGCAGTTGGACGATTTGCTTTTTTGCATCGTCAGGTTTGCCCAGATTGAGCAGAAATTTGATAAAGGTAATCCGGGTGTCGGGATCGGCTGGGTCTGCCTCCATAGCTTTATGGGCAGCCTTGAGCGCGGCATCACGGTCGTGAAAAGTCAGAAACAGAAGGTTGCTCCACGCGAACTGCATACTGCTCCTCCCATTGCCATATAACGTCGGATTGCGTAATGCCGCCTGCAACAGGCGCGCCATGTCCTGCGGTGAATGTCTGCAAATGCCCTTTGTCAGACATTTTTCCAGGTGCATTAGCGAATTGGCGGCAGCGGGGGCGAAGGGGCGATGTTCTAGCCGGTACTCCAGTTCACGTACCCAACGTTCCTCGATAGGTTTGCCGCGCATGGCATTGAGGCCGATCAGCCCGAGCAACCCGGACGTATCGGTAGGGGAAAGATCAGCGGCCTTCTGGTAATAGCTGAGCGCAAATCGGTAGTACTCTTCGGCCTGTTCCGGCGAAAACGCAGGAAGAAAAGCATAAATGTAGGCAACATCGGCATTTGCCCGCAGCGAATCGGGGTGGTGCGTTACTTCCATCAGCTTCAAACCATTTGGGTCGGCCCATTGCTCTGCGCGGATAGAGGTGACGGCACCGAAAATCAGAACCAAAATCAAGGCCAGTAGCTGGCGCAACCTGAGCGTGTCCTTGTACCACGTGGGCGATAACAGGTAGTAAAACACCACCAGCAGAATGCCATAGATCGGCAGATAGTTGCGATGTTCGTGCGCGATTTCCAGCGCGATCACAGAAGACTCGATGCTGTGCCCGAGCAAAAAGAACAGGATGCCAAAAGCCGCGATAGGGTGTCGTTTCCTGAGCAGGACTGCTACCCCCGCCAGGAGCGCGATACCAATACTCGCGAACAGCGTTGAATAGGGAGCCAGCAGCCCCCTCGAAATCGCGATGTCGTCGTGCTGCAAGCCTAGTTGCGAAATGTCCGGCACGATAATTAAGCGTAGGTAGAACCACAGCACACGCGCCTCGGTCATCAACCGCTCCGGCAGGGTAAAGTCGCGTATGCTGTAGCCGACAAGCAACCAGGCCGGTTTATATATGGAATAGACTGCCAACACGATTGCCGGCAAGACGACCGTGGTAGCGAGCAGTGCCGTCAGCATCAAGCGCGTTCTCATTGCCGGTGCCTGAAAATTCAACAGAGCGACTTCTGTCAGCAGCATGAACGCCGGTAGTAGTGCGCCATTTTCCTTGCTCAGCACCGCCAGCGGCGTAAACAGGAAAAAGCCGGCGAGTATCCAGCCCCATCCGGCATGGCCATCAAGCTGACGCCGCCGCCCGTAAAGATAGGTAATCAACCCGAGCAGGGTAAACAGCGCAGACAGACTGGCCATGCGTTGCACGACGTACAGCACACTGGTAAGGTTGAGAGGATGCAACAACCAGGCGGAGGCGACTGCCAGGCTGACCCAGCGCACGCGGTCAGGGCTGAATTCCGGCGCGTGTCGTCGCCGGTGAATTTCCAGAACCAGCGTGGTCAGGACAAAGATACAGACGCCATTCAGCAAGTGAATGACGAGGTTGGTCAGTTTGAAACCGTAAGGTTCCGACCCATTGAAATAATAATCGAGGGCGAAGCTCGCCATGCTGAGCGGGCGCCCAGAAATTCCATTCCCCATGGAAAACGCTGCCGCCTTAAGCGAAGCGGTGTCGAGCGTATTAATTTTCAGGTAGGCATTTTCGATGATATTGATGGTGTCATCGAACAAAAAAGGGCCTTGCAGTCCCGGGCGAAAGCAAAAAAATGCTAGCACCAGACTACAGGCGAACAGAAAAACAGGGAGAGTGTGGCGTCTAGACATACAGATAAAAAAGGAGGCCAGATGGCCTCCTTTTTCAGTCAGATCAGATGAGATGAGCTTAAGACTTAGGCAGGTACTTGGCTGGGACTGTTCCGGTAACTCCCCATGTCATACCGACTGATGGATTGCAGGTTCCTGTCCACACGATGTTCCCAGATACATTAGGGACGGGATTGGTTCCACCAAGCACAGCTGTTACAGTCGCGGATGTGGTGGATGTGCTCGCTGCCGTAACAGAGGCGGTGTATTTGCCCGTGATAGAGGCTGCGGTTGCAATGCCAATACCTGCGTTGGTGAGGGAGGCGCCGCTTGGGAACAAATTGCCTTCGCTACAGGCAACGCCCACTCCAGTCATTGCCGGACTGGCCAGACTGGTCACTTCCTGTAACTTGGCCTTGATGGTGTAATCCTGGTAAGCCGGAATCGCCACTGCAGCCAGAATGCCGATGATCGCGACCACGATCATCAGTTCGATCAGGGTAAAACCTTGTTGTACTTTTTTCATGTCGAGCTCCTTGTTGAATGATCAAATTTCCAACACTTGGAAGTGTCTGGCATAACTACCTGCAATCTGTGTGCCAGTTTGATTGGTATGGTCTGAATGCCTTGTTTTATTGCGTGTAGAGCATGTTGCGGCGGAATGTCTGGATTGATGCCGCAGAATTGCTGTTGGTATTCGGCACAATGTGACGTTTTTCGTCACGTCATGCATCAAGCGGCAAACCCTGGAATCTTGGTTACGTTCACTTCGTCGATTTTCTCCGCATCCAGAAACTGCTCGGCATACTCCCTGCCACCTATTTAATGCACACCGCTCTCACCTGCTTCAGATCAGTGATGCCCTGCAATACCTTTTCAATGCCGTCCTGCTTCAGGGTGCGCATGCCTTCCGCGAGACCGGTGGCAAGCATTTCCGCAACGCGGGCATGCTCCTGGATATTCTTCTTGACCGCGTCGGTTCCTACCAGCAACTCGTGCAGGCCGAGCCGCCCCTTGTAGCCGGTGTTGTTGCAGGTCTCGCAGCCGACCGGGTCGTACAGGGTGAACTGCCCCTTGCCGTTGGCGAATGACTTCAGCCATTCCTTGTAAATGCCTTCCACCGCGGCTTTCGGGTCTTTTTTCCAGCTTTCCAGGTTGGTGAGCTCAAGACCGTATTCGTTGAGCATGATCTGGATGTCGTCAGCCGTGGCGACGCGTGCTTTCTTGCACTTCACGCACAGCCGTTTCGCCAGTCGCTGGGCCAGAATGCCGAGCAGGGCATCGGCGAAGTTGAACGGGTCCATGCCCATGTCGAGCAGGCGGATGATCGATTCCGGCGCGCTGTTGGTGTGCAGGGTGGCCAGCACCAGATGGCCGGTGAGCGAGGCTTCGATGCCGGTGGAGACGGTTTCCTTGTCGCGCATCTCGCCGACCATGATCACATCCGGGTCAGCGCGCAGGAAGGCGCGCATGGCGACGGCGAAGGTCAGGCCCGCTTTGGGGTTCACCTGCACCTGGCGCAACCCTTTCTGGGTGATCTCGACGGGGTCTTCCGCCGTCCATATCTTGGTTTCCGGCGTGTTCAGATATTTCAGCACCGAGTGCAGAGTGGTGGTCTTGCCGGAACCGGTCGGGCCACATACGAAAAACAGGCCATAGGGCTTGTCCACCACGCTCTTGAGCGTGGTGTAGTTGTGCTGGCTCAGCCCCAGCTTTTCCAGCGGGATCGGCTCGCCGGCCGCGAGTATCCGCATCACCACGTCTTCCACGCCGCCGGCGGAAGGAATAGTGGCTACCCGTAGCTCAATGTCGAGCGGACCGAATTTCTTGAACTTGATCTTGCCGTCCTGGGGCTTCCTTTTTTCGGAAATATCCAGGTCGCACATGATCTTCAGCCGGGCGGTCATAGCGTTGCGGTAGCTGGCGGGCACTTCGATGTAAAGGCCAAGCGTGCCGTCACGCCGGAAGCGAACCACGGTTTTTTCCTTGCCGATGCCGGGTTCGATATGAATGTCGGACGCGCCCTGATGGTATGCGTCGATGATGATCTTGTTGACCAGCTTGACCAGTTCGTTGTCGGCAGCGGCGCTGATTTCGTCGGCGGAGGCTTCTTCCCCGCTTTCATCTTCCAGATTGGACAGCATGTCGCCGATGGAGGTGCTGTCGACGCCCTCGCCGAAGAACAGGTTGACCGTTTGCAGGAACTCGCGATGGGTGCTGGTCCGGTATGTCAGCTTGTGGTTGGGGTATACGTTGCCGGCGATGTGCGAACCCTTGATCCTTTCCGGGTCGGGGGTCAGGATCACCAGCCCTTCCGGCGTTTCCTCGATGGGCAGCCACAGGCTGTTTTCCACGTATTCGCGCTTGAGGTTCTTGAGCAAATCCATCGGCTTGATGCGGTCGGCACGGAACGGCTCATAGGGCACCCCGTAGAAAGAGGCAATGGATTTGCCAAGATCGCTGATCTTGATCTGGAACTCATCCACCAGCACGTCTTCCAGATTCTTGCTCTTTTTTCGTGCCGAGCGGGAGGCTAATTCGAGTTCCTGAACAGAAATCAGGTTTTCGCCGACCAGATGGTCGTACTTGGTTTTGATTCCGGGCTGGGGCTTGCGGCGTACCTCAAAGGCGATCGCCAGCGTTTTTTCCAGTTCGCCAACCCCTTCCACCGCGGTCGGGGAGAATGTCAGTCCGGTCAGCGAGTTGATCAGCTGAACTACGCCGAGCAATTCCCCGTCTTCGCCCAGAATCGGGGCGACCAGCATCTGCCTGGTCCGATAGCCGGTTTTCTGGTCGACCTCCTTGAGGAAGCGGATTTTCGGGCTCAAGCTGGCCAGTTCCTGCGTATCGTAGACATCGGCGATGTTGATGACATGTCTGTGGAACGCTACATAGCCGGCTATGCTCGCAGGCGAAATCGGAAGATTCAGATCCTTGAAGCCGGTCAGGCCGGTTTTTATCTTCGAAACGATCGACTTGCCGTCTTCGCTGGTGGCGTAGATCGTCAGGCGGTCCGCTTCGAACAGCGCGCAGATATCGGCGCTCAGCTCCAGCATGATCTCGTCGATATTGCGGGTCGAGTGGATCTTGTTGGTGACCGCTTGCAGCTTCTTGGTGAAAGCCAGCTTGCTGCTGATCTCAGCCAGGTTTTCCGGGGACTTTGTGCTCGTTTCTGGACTCATCATAATTGGCCTGTAAGCGCTGGCGCTAGCGCATGAAGGCGGCGGTTCCGGTCAGTGCCCCCGCGGCGCCGGCGTTGGCCGAGAAGGAGGTCAATGCGCCGTTTGCGCCGGCACCGATGAATACGCCGCTGGCTTCACCCTGGGTAATCGGCGAACCATTGAGGTATCCCAGGCTCATGGGCATGCCGCCCACCGTGCCGGCCTGATAGAACTTGTCCAGTGTGCCGCTGTAGGTCAGGCTCCATTGCCGGCCGGCTACGGTATTGGTGTTGATATTCAGAGTGATGGTTGCGCCCGCCGCGGCTACATTAAGACCGCTGCCGCCAGCCAGCAGGTAGCTGGCGCCGCGTTCGTCGCTGATGGTGCCGGCCGCCACCGGGGTGAAGTTCAGGGCGCCGAGCGACGACAGCACAGGACCGGCCTGTGCATAGCTCAGCGCGTTGTCCGCCCACATCAGGTGCATGACCATCGAGTCGCGCGTGCCCTGGTCGTCGACGAAGGAGTCCGGGCCGACATAGCGCCCCCAGCGCACGGTTGTGCCGGCGATGCTGGTCTGGCCGTAGTCGAGCAGCGTCGCAGTACCGGCGGTGTACTTCATGCTGCCGTACTGGTCGGATTCCGCGATCAGAACGGGGAAGCCGCTGCTATTAAGCAGGATCGTGCGGTTGGTGTTGGCTTCGAGCACCATTGACCCACCACCGCCGACCCAGCCAGTGAAATTGTTGCTACAGCTGGGTGGGTTCAGGCACACGCTGCGCCAGCTGATATCCGCCCCGACGCCGCCGTAGCCGAAGGGAGCCGGATAGACGCTGCCCGCTGGCGCCACGTCCCCGGTAGTCGAGGCGGCGCCCACCAGTGCGGTTGTCGGCGGTGGCGGGGGCGGCAGTTGCACATTCTCTCCGGCGATGATTCCGCCCGGCGGGGGTGGCGACTGAGCAGGTTTGTCGCCGCTTGGGGCTTCCCCTTCCTTGTCGTCGGCTTTTTTGTCAGGCTTTGGACCCTCCGTGGCCGGCGCCTGCGGTGCCTTGGGCGGCTCGAATATCGAGGGCATTCTGGGCAGGAGTACAGCCGGGGTCGCCAGGTTGGGAGTGAAGGCCACCTGGTTGGGACCGACTATCGTGCCGTTGACTACAGTCGCGCCGGTGTTGACCCTGTTGTAGGTGCCGGGTTGCACGTCGGACGGCAAGCCGGCAGTCGGCAGGACATGGATGGTTTCGCTGTCGGTGCCGCGGATGCCGATGGTGGCGGCTGGTGTCGTGATGCGGTAATTTTCCTTGTGAAGTTTGCCGATCAGGCCGGTGATCGAACGGAAGCCGCCTTTCAGCAGTGAAAAGAAGCTGCGCTCGCTGCCGTCCTCCTGGCCGCTGAACTTGTATTCGTCAATTCTCATGTGAGTATCGGGCCGGATCGCCACGATGCCGCCGTCCACCATGAGCATCTGCGCTGAGGCGTTGCTGGCCGAAATAATTGCTTCGCCTTCGTTCACTTCTTCACCCTTCTGTGCCGGGCGCGCACGGCCGTCGGCTGCAACAATGCGGATGTCGCCGTGGACGAACTGGAAGCGGCCGGCCGAGGCGAAGGCTGGATTGGCGATGGTCGCCGCTGCCAGCAGCAGCGCCAGAGCGAGGATACGGTACAAGGTCAATAAATTGGATTTCATCGTGGGCCTATTTGAAGTCGCGCCGCACGGTCATGGAGAGATCCTTGCGGTCATAGTCGTTGATGGCGATGTTCGAGTCATTCCGGGTGTAGGTGAACTGCGGCCGGATCGTCCAGTTTTGCGCCGGCATCCAGTTTACGCCGACATTCAGGTCGTACTGGGTGTCGCGCCGGTAATCGAGGAACAGCAGGTTGCGCCGGTTGTAAGTGCCTTCCTTGTAGCCGAGCGTGGCGAACAGGCTGGAATGGTCATTGAGCCTGGTCTGGCCGCCGGCACGAAAACCGATGAAATTCTGGTCACCGTCTATCCGCGGGAACTGTGCATGGGTGCGCTCGCTGCCAGCATAGACGCTGCCGAACAGAACGACTTTGCCACCTTCGTCGAGGGCATGCAGCCAGCCGCCACCGAGGATGGTTTGGTCAACGTCATTGGCGGACAGGTCGGCGCCGGTCTTGTCGTGCCCGTAGCGCAGTTCGGCGTACTGGCCAAACAGGCTGTACTGGTTGCGCGGATCCGGTACCAGGCGCCACTCGCCGCTCAGACCCTGGGTGTCGCGGTTGTATTTGTCATCCAGATAGAACGCCCCCTTTTGCAGGGAGAGGCGAAAAACGCTGTTGCCGTTGCCGATGTTCAGCCCTACTTTGCCGTCGAAACTGTCGGTGTTGTAAATATCCTTGAAAAAGTTAGTCCGTTTCTTGCCATCCACGCCGACGAATAGAGAAAGTTCCTGACGCAGGGGGAAAACCGCCTCGCCACCGCCGCCCAGGGTCAGATAGTTGTCGCGTTCGGCCAGATTGGACGAGGCCAGCGAGAAGGTCGCGCCGAAAATCGGGATGTACATCGTGCTGCTGCTGGTGGCCGCGTTGACGTTGGTGTCGTAGCCAAGGGTGGCTTCGAGGTAGCCGGTGAAGCTGGGCTTGGGATTGAGCTTGTCGTCGATGGCGGCAAGGTATTTTTCGATGGTAGCCTTGGCCAGCGGTGGCGGATTCTGTTCCATGACGCGGCTGAATTCGGTTCGGGCGCGCTCGAAATCGGCTAGCGCAAAGTAGGCCCGCGCCAGATCCAGTCTTGCGCCATAGTGGCGGGGATTGACCGCCAGCACCCGCTCCAGCGCCAGCGATGCCTTGTCCGGATGGCCGCTGTCAAGCGCGGCGATGCCGAGCAGGTAATCATAGTCGACGTTGCCTGCCATTTCGTACTCGTGCGGGGCGAGGAGGGCATAGCCTTCTTTGGACTTGCCTGCCTTCAGCAATTCATTCGCCTTACCCAGGTCGAATTCTGCCGCGACAGCGATGCTGGAGCATAGCAGCCATGTCAAGGCGGTCAGGCGGACTGGATATTGATGCGTTTTTTTCATGTTTTCCCCGAGTGAGAAATAATTTTAGCGGCTAGAATTCAATGACCTGGTTGTTTTCCAGCATGCGCGGTTTGAACTCGGCCGCGTCCCGTTCGATTTCGCACATGATGAGTTCGATTTCGCCGGGTTTCAGATGTGTCACGTAAATTTGAGCGGCTTTTTTCAGTTTCTTGAGTTCCTCAACGAGCAGGCTGGGAACCAGGTGCTTGGCTGCCACCGCCAGGTCAAGCTCCTTGTTGGAGAACGCGGTTTCGATAATCAGATGGCTCAGGTTCTCGATTTCGTTTACTACCTGCCACAGCGCGTCATTGATTGTCGTGTCCCCGCTGAATACCAGGCTGTGCCGGCCGCTATCAAGCTGAAAGCCCACTGCCGGAACTACATGGTTGGCTGGCAGGGAGGTGATTTTGCGTCCCCCAAGAGCTATGGTTTCGCCAACGGAGAAGGGTGCGTAAACCATGAAAGGCTTGTCGCTTGTCGGGATGACGTTGAAATCAGGCCAGATCAGCCAATTGAAGATATGCTGTTTCAGGATATTCAGGGTCTCTTCGGTGGCGTGCAGGGTAATGGGCTTGTCCCTCATCCATCCCACCGTATCGACCAGAAAGGGGATGCTGGCAATGTGGTCGAGGTGGGAATGCGTAATGAAAATATGATCGATCAGCTTTAACTCGGAAACGGTCAGATCCATCACACCCGTTCCTGCATCGATCAGAACATCATGGTCGAGCAGAAAAGAGGTGGTGCGCAAATTGCCCCCTATCCCTCCGCTGCAACCTAATACTTTTAATTTCATTGGGCGGCCATTATTTGGTTTTGAATGTAAACGCGCCGTCCCATTCTACGCCGGGCGGATGATCACGGAAATAGGTTATGCGCTCGAGGTACAGCCGGTACAGGGTGCACTCGGGCGATGCTTTTTGCAGGTTGAGCAACTGCACTTCCGCCAAGTCCCAGTCTTGCGCACGGTACAGTTTGAGCACCTGCTGGAAGAGCTTGAGTTCGTCCAGCGTGGTCTTGTCGACTTGTCCGGCTGCGCCCAGTGGTTCATAAATGGCTACCGGCTCGTCCTTGCCCTTGACCCGGACTCGGTCGAGTTCCCGAAATACTACATCCGGCACTGCTTTGTGCGTGTTCTCGCCAACGATGATGCCGACCCCATATTGCTTGGTGATGCTTTCCAGGCGCGAAGCCAGGTTCACTGCGTCGCCCATGACGGTGTAGGCCATGCGGAATTCCGAACCCATGTTGCCTACGCTCATGGTGCCGGTGTTGATGCCGACACCGATGCGGATTTCGGGCCAGCCCTTGGTCTTGAATTGCTCGCGTAACTGCGTAAGCGTTTGCTGCATTTCCATTGCGGCGAGCAGGGCATGACGGCTGTGCTCTGGGTCGGCAAGCGGGGCGCCCCAGAAGGCCATGATGGCATCGCCGATGTATTTGTCGATAGTGCCACGGTGTTTGTGGATGATGCGTGTCATCGGCGTCATGTACTCGTTCATCATCCTGGACAATTCCTTCGGGCTTAAACCCTCGGAAATAGTGGTGAACCCGCGCACGTCGGAAAACAGCACTGTCATTTCCCGGCTTTCACCTTCCATGGTGAAGTTGCCCGGGTTTTCGCTCATTTCGTCGACCAGCTCCGGCGGCACGTATTGTCCGAACAGACCGGTGATCTGGCGTTTGGCACGCGACTCGACGAAGAAGCCGTAAGACATGCTGAGCATGAACAGCGCGATGATCATCAGCATGGCAGCGGCGAGCGGCATGACCATATTGGCGGATTGCCAGAGCGAGAGATTGATGCCGACCACCAGAAGCAGGGCAGCAAGTGCGGTGAGCGATGCCTTGACAGGGCCGAGCAGGGGCAGCGTGAAGGCGAGCACCAGGCCGAGCAGCAGCATTTCGGTAATTTCCGCCCCCATCATGAAGGCCGGCTTTTGCTTGATGTTGTGGTCCAGCATGCCGGTGATCAGGTTGGCATGGACCTCCACGCCCGGATACACCGCGCCGACCGGCGTGGAGCGCAGGTCCATCAAGCCCGGTGCGGTGGTGCCGACCAGAACGATGGCTCCCCCCAGTTCCTGCGCACTGACTCGGCCATGCAGCACGTCCGTGGCGGAAACATAGGGGAAGCTGCCCTGTTTGCCGCGATAGGGAACCAGAGCGCTGATGTTTTCGTCCACCGGGATTTTCAGTTTTCCGACGCGCAGCCATTCCATCGAATCGCCGATATTGCCGGCACCTTCTTCGAAAACCGCCTGAATTGCGGAATTACCGGAAAGTGTCCGGAACACCGCAAGAGACAGGGATTCATAGAAGGCGCCCCGGTACTCCATCAGCATCGGCACCCGTCGGGCAACACCGTCGAAATCCGTCAGCGGGTTGAAATGGCCGGCACTATGAGCAGCTTTCTGGAATTCAGGCAGGTTGGCGCCATAGCCGGTGGCGCCGACAAAGGCAGTGTTGCTGCCTTTGAACGAACCGGCGGGAAAAGTGGGAGCAGGCAGCAGGCCAGAGATTCTGTCCTCATTGCTGGTGAAATAGTAACCCAGCACCACCGGGCGGGACGCCAGCTTCTGGGCGAATATGCTGTCGTGGTCAAGCTGCGGGCGCAACTGCGACAGACTTGCCTGGAACTGCGGGAGGTTTTTCAGCTCTTTTTGACTCAGCTGCTCCAGGACTTTCAATCCGGAGCTTTCATCCTTTTCGGCGAACACCACGTCGAAGCCGACCACGGCTACATGGTATTGATCGAAAAGCCGGTCCAGCATGGTCGCCAGCTTGTCGCGCCCCCACGGCCAACGGCCCTCTTCGGCCAGGCTTTTCTCGTCGATGTCGACAATGATAATGCGGCGATCCAGCGTTTTCGGCATAGTCAGCTGCAGGCGTGCATCGTAGCTGATGGCCTCGATATGCTGGATGAGCGGAATGTTGACCACTCTTGTGGCATGCAGCAGAAAAACCAGCAGCACCGCCACGCCCAAGGCAATGGGGATGGCGTTTTTTTTCAGGGCTGGCCCCAGATTCACTTCAGGTAGAACTCCATTTTCACTCCGCCCAGTTCGATCACGTCATGATCCGCCAGTTGGCGCGGGTGGGCGTCGAGTGGCTGGCCGTTCACTATCGGATAGTGATCGCCCTGAACGTGGGTGAGGAAGTAGCCGTGGGGGCGTCGGGTGATGACCGCGACCTGAACGCCGGGCTTGCCCAGCGAGGTCAGCGTCTTGGTCAGATCCAGTTCCTTGCCGGCGTTCTGGCCGTTCAGGATCTGGATGACGGCATGGGATTCCGCCGCTGCGGCGGAGGTCGAGCCGAACGCGGCGGTTGTTTCGACACGCCGTGCCGCTTCGGGCATGATCAGGGGAATGGTGTGCGCCATCATGTCACTGGTCGGTTTTTCGCCTGACAGCGTTGTCGGAATTTGATTCGGGCGCAGGGTCGGGGTCTTTTCAAATTCGTGTGCCTCTTTTTCGTGGGCTTCTATCTTGCTGCCGAGCTCCTCGACGTTGACATACTTCAGGCGGTACTTGCCGATCTCAATTTCATCACCGTGGTGCAGTACGTGTTTAGTGATTGGTTGCTCGTTTACCAGAGTGCCATTGGTGCTGCCCAGATCTTCGACGAAAGCGTCATTGTTGAAAATGGTGATGGCGGCGTGTTCCCCGCTGATCGCCAGGTTGTCGATCGGGATGTCGTTTTCCGGCTTGCGTCCAATGGTGATCCGCTCCTTGTCGAGCTCGAATTCACTGAGCAGCAGGCCGTCCAAGGTGATAATCAGCTTCGCCATGTGTTTACCTCGCTTCTAAATCTATTTCTTGAACCACGCAGAAAGCCAGGCAAAAAAGCCGCGTCTGGCTGGAAAATGACGCAATACCCGTACCAGAATAACCGAAACGTTGTCCCGTCCGCCATTGTCGTTGGCCATCTGAACCAGTCGTTGCACGGCCAGTTCTAGGTTGGTACCGAGTACGCTCAGGGTCAGCTGGATTTCCTCGTCGCCGACCATGTCGTTGAGCCCGTCGGAGCACAACAGATAGACGTCACCGGGCAGGGCTTCGTGCTCCTGGACTTCCACATCCACCATGGGGTCAACGCCGAGCGCGCGCGTCACCAGATTCTTGTTGCTGGACAGCCGCGCATCTTCCCGGCTGATCATGCCGCTGTCGATCTGCTCCTGCAGCAGGGAATGGTCGCGCGTGATCTGTTCGAACAGTGAATGCTCAGTACCCTTTTGCCTATAGCGGTACAGTCGCGAATCGCCGACATGGGCGACTATGATGCGATTGTCGTGGAACAGTGCGCACACCAGTGTGGTGCCCATTCCCGAGAACTGCGGCTGGCTTTGTGCCGTCTGGTAGATCGCGCCGTTGGTTTTTTCGATTTCGCTTTTGACCAGCAGACCCGGGTCTTGATCTGGCAGCCCGACACTTAATGCTGTTTTCAGGCTGTTTGCCAGCATCGTCACGGCAATGCCGCTAGCTACCTCGCCGGCATTGTAGCCGCCCATGCCATCGGCCAGGATAGCGAAGCCGGCTTGATTGTCCGTGGTGATGTTGTCTTCGTTATGCGAGCGGACCTTGCCGGAGTCGGTCAGGCTGACGATTTCGAGGGCCAGGCGTAGATCCATTATTTCCCCTTGGCCGCGTAGGCAGCGCATGCCCGGATGGCGCGCGCCAATTCAGCCCCGGTGTGGAAGCGTTTTTCTGGCTGTTTCTGCAAAATTTTGTCGATGATTGCGCTGGCACATGGTGGCAGACTGGGGTCGATGGACAGGAGATTCGGGTGGGGCTCGTTTGCGATCTTGAACATGAGCTGTGCCATCGTATCACCCTGGAACGGCAATTGTCCGGTCAGCATCTGGTAGAGTGTCACGCCCAGAGAGAACAGGTCGGAACCTCCTTCTATTTTTCTGCCAGCCAGTTGTTCCGGCGACATGTAGGATGGCGTGCCCAGCACCATGCCGGTCTTGGTCTTGCTGGAGTCGGTGATGCGCGCGATGCCGAAGTCGGTTACCTTGACGCTGTCGCTTTCCGGTTCGTACATGATGTTCGCCGGTTTGATGTCGCGGTGCACGACGTGCTGGGAGTGGGCGTAATCCAGCGCATCCGCCACCCGGCTGAAAATCGAGAACACGGTCTGTGGCGGCAGCAGGTTGCCGGGTTTGGTGTAGGGCAGGAGATCCTGGCCTTTCAGGAATTCCATCGAGATGTAGGCGAGATCGTGTTCCTCACCGGCATCGTAGATGGTGACGATGTTGGGGTGATTGAGCCGGCCGGCGGTTTCCGCTTCGCGGAAGAAGCGCTCCTTGACCTCAGTCAGTTCGTCTTCGTCAAACTCCTGCGACAGCGCCATGGTTTTGATCGCTACCACCCGTCCGATTTTGGGATCTTTGCCGAGATAGACCACGCCCATCGCGCCCTTGCCCAGTTCCTTCTCGACCTGGTAGCGGCCGAGCATGGGTTTTTCCATGGCGCCGCCTTCGAGGATCATGCTGGCATTGGTTTGTCCTCCGCTAGCTCCGAGAAAGACTGCGTTCTGCATTGCCTTGGAGCGTTCGGTGCGCTGTTTCAGGTCGCGGAACTCGGGGTTGAAGTCGGCCATGTAGCGGAACACCGATTCGGCCTTGTTGAATTGCCGCTTGCGCTCGAAATCCAGGCCCAGGTTGTAGAGCACATCCATCAGGGACTCATCGAGCGGGCATTTGCGGAATTTTTCGAATGCAATGTCGAGCTGTCCCTGCCCCTGGAAGGCCAGTCCCAGCATGCGGTTGGATTCCGCCGATTCCGCATCCGATCTGGTTTTCCCCTGTTCGGTCAGCAAATGGCGTTTGGTGGTCAGCAGCAGGTGGCCGGTTAGCAGCAGCGCGGCGGGTGCCATCAACTGCAACCACATTGCCTGGGTAATCATCAGCAGGAAGTGGGTCGCCAGCAGTGCGATCAAGAGAAAGGCCGTGACGAACGCACCCATCCTGGCCTTGAGATGGGGCAGCAACAGGATCAGATACAGGGCGATGAAGAGAAATACACCCATTTCCGCCCAGAAAGACCAGCTCGGGCTGACGTAAAAATCCTCCTTGAGGATGCTTGATACCGAGTGTGCCAGGGTCAGCACCGGCGCCATCGACGGGGAGATCGGGGTGACCTGGGAAGCGCCGATGCCGGCTGCGGTGGCGCCGATCAGGACGATTTTTCCGCGGTACTTGTCGGCGGGAATCTTGCCGCTGTAGACGTCGTAGAACGAATCCACCTGGAAAGCAGGCTTGCCCTCGGTGTCTTTGTAGAAGAAAGTGTGCATCTGCAACGCCGGGTCGGTGGCGATCTTCAGATTGCCCAGGCTGACGCCCTGACCCAGGTTGACTTTAATGTCCTTCGGCTCCAGGTTCAGGCTTTTTGCTGCCAGCATCACCGACAGGGACGGCAGGTACTGGTCGTAGTAGCGCAGCACCAGCGGCTCGGTGCGGATGCCGCCGTCGACGTCGACATGAGTGTTCAGATGACCGATGGCGGCGGCATGGCTGCCGATGGCGGAGATCGGAAAAGCTGCCGCCATTGCCGGCAGAGGCAGGTAACCGGCGGCCTCGGCGCCGATGTTGTCCTTGACGTTGGTGAGGGTGTTTTTCTCGACGTAGTCCGGCAGGGGTTGATCCGGCTTGCCGTGCGGCTTTCCCAGCTGGAACAGCATTGCCAGCAGCACGGTTTTCGATTTTTCCAGGCTTGCCGCCAGGGTGCGGTCGGTATTCAGCTTTCGTTCCGCTTCGCGTAGCAGCGCTTCAAGGCTGGCGGCTTCGGCCTGCAGGACAGGGTCGGTGTTGGTTTTGAAGGTGGAGGAGTCGTAGAACTGGAGCAGCCGGTCGATATAGGCCAGCCCGGGGTCCCTCTGTGGTTCGAGAAACAGCACGGTGTTGCCGACCACCCTGGCTTGCGCGGCGGACAGGATGTCGATCATCCTGGCGTGGATATCTCGTGGCCAGGGCCACCGTCCGAGGTTGGCAATGCTTTGCTCGTCGATGGCGATTATTGCGATCTGGTCGCTGGGGATGCGGTTGGATGCCTGTACCCCCAGGTCGTAAGCCTTGCGTTCCAGGCTTTGCAACAGATCGGAGCGGGCGGCGAACAGAAAAGCGAGGGCGATCAGAAGACCCAGAAACCAGTCTGCTTTCCAGAATGATAGTTTCATCGAACTGCCCGGTTATTATCGATTGTTATTGTATGTGATCAATGAATTATTCCATGATTCTAATAAAACTGATAGCCTGTAAATATACTATGGAGCGAGCATGGATTTAATTCTTTGGCGGCATGCCGAGGCCGAGGATGGATTCCCCGACCAGGGGCGCAAGCTGACCGATAAGGGCGAACGGCAAGCAGCGAAGATGGCCGCCTGGCTGAAAGCGCACCTGCCGGAGGAAACGCGCATTATCGTCAGCCCAGCCACGCGTACCCAACAGACTGCTGTGGCGCTGACGCGGGATGGAGTCGTTGTCAAGGAAGTGGGGCCCGGCGCATCCGTGGCCGCCCTGTTAGGCGCCGCCGGCTGGCCGGATGCCAAGGGAGCGGTGGTTGTGGTGGGCCATCAACCGACGCTGGGGCAGGTGGCCGCTTATCTGCTCAGCAATACGCGAGAAAGCTGGAGCGTGAAAAAAGGCGGAGTATGGTGGTTCACTAACCGCGCTCGCCTGGACGAGACCCAAACCATCCTGAAGGCGGTGATGTCGCCTGAATTTCTATGAAAACAATCCTGATCGCCAATCCCAAGGGAGGCAGCGGTAAAAGCACGCTGGCGACCAATCTGGCCGGTTATCTGGCCAGCAGGGGTGGTCGCGTGCTTCTGGTCGATCTCGACCGCCAGCGTTCCGCCAGCGACTGGCTGGGGCGCCGGCCGGAATTTCTGCCCACCATACACGGCTGGAACAGTCAGCTCGACAAGAAATCCATGGGCGAAACCAGGCCGGACTGGCTGGTGGTGGATACCCCCGCAGGCATGCACGGCGACAAGCTGACCAATGCGCTCAAGCGCGCCGAGCGCGTGATCGTGCCGGTGCAGCCGTCCTCATTCGATATGGAAGCAACGCGAAATTTTCTCGAAGAACTGCGTGCGCAGAAATCGGTGCGCAAGGAAAAGATCGAAGTGGCGATGATCGGTATGCGTGTGGATGCGCGCACTCGTGCAGCGGCCGATCTCTCCTCGTTCCTTGATGAAGTCGGTTTCCCCGTGCTCACCCTGCTGCGCGACGCGCAAATCTATGTCCAGGCTGCCGGCGAGGGTTTGAGCCTGTTCGATATGGCGCCGTCGCGGATCGTCAGGGAGATGGAGCAGTGGCAGCCGCTGCTGGACTGGCTAGACGCGTGAACAACATCGAAGTCGAACTCAAGCTCCTGATCGACCCCGCAGATATTCCCAGGTTGCGGCGCCATCCCCTGCTCAAGGCACTATGTCCGTCCGGGCCGAAGACCCGCAAGCTCACCAGCGTCTACTTCGATACCGATGATTTTGTTCTGAAGAACCAGGATATCGCGCTGCGTGTGCGCCGCAGTGGCCGGCAGTGGATCCAGACCGTCAAGGGCGGCGGCAGCGTGCAGGCCGGGCTGCACCAGCGTGATGAATGGGAGGAGCCGGTGGCTCACAGTACACCGGACTTTACCAAGATCGTCGATCCTGGCTTGATCCGGCTATTCGCCAGTGACGATCTGCGCCAGCGTCTGCATTCCGTATTCGTGACCGAGTTCAACCGCACTGTCTGGCTGCTGAAAACAGAAGCTGGCGATCAGGTCGAGATGGCGCTGGATCAGGGTGAAATCCGTTCCGACCAGAGCAGCGCGACTATCTGTGAAGTGGAATTGGAACTGAGGGTCGGTAATCCGGCGGTGCTTTACGAGTTGGCGCTGGCGCTGCTGGAAGCGGTGCCGCTGCATCCGGAGAATGCCAGCAAGGCCGACCGCGGATACGCTTTATGCGCACCGCAGGATGCGCCGCTGCCGGTCAAGGCGACGGCGCCCGAAATGGGGTGCGAAATGACCGTGGACGCCGCGTTTCGCGCCATTGCCTGGAATTGCATCGACCAGCTACAGGACAACCGGAATCGGCTGCGGCAAGGTTACGATCCCGAGCTTGTTCACCAGATGCGGGTGGCAGTGAGGCGCTTGCGCAGTGCGCTCAGCCTGTTCGGCGCTGCCGCCCAAGGCATCAAGGATGCAGCGTTGACCGCAGAGCTGCGCTGGCTCGTCGGTGAACTCGGCCCGGCGAGGGACTGGGATGTATTTCTCAGCGAAATGTTACCACCGGTGGTCACGGCCTTGCCAAGAGAAGAAGGGCTGGTCTGGTTACACAGGCAGGCCGAAAAGATTTGTCGTGAGAAGCGTGAGCAGGCGTGCGTGGCGGCGGCCGGGCAACGTTATAACGAAATCATGTTGAGGCTGGGTGCCTGGCTGTGGCGCGCTCCTTGGCGCACAACGACTGTCGCCGCAGACCTGGATATGCCTGTGTCAACCTTTGCTTCAAAAATGCTGGACCGGCGTTGCCGCCAAGTGTCCCGTCGTGGCCGGCACCTCAATGCGCTGACGGTGGCACAGCGCCATGTACTGAGGATCGCCGTGAAGAAGCTGCGCTACGCCGCCGAATTTTTTTTCGGTCTTTATCCGGGCAAGGCGACAAAGCGTTATATACAGGCACTGTCGCGCTTGCAAGACGAGTTCGGTGCGCTCAACGACCAGGCCGTGGCCGGGACTTTGCTGGCGCAGATCAGCTCGGGGAGTCGATTGCGCGATCGCGGCAGCGGCGTGATAATCGGCTGGTATGCCTGTAAAACTCATGTCCAGCTTGCTGATATGGCACAGGAGTGGAAGCGCTTCAGGCATTGCAGGATTTTCTGGGAAAAGGGGTAATCATGTTCGAGTCAGCGGAACTAGGCCACAAAATCGATAAAGCCACCTACGACAAGGAAGTACCAGCTCTGCGCGAGGCGCTGCTTGAAGCTCAGCTCGATCTGGCGAAGACAGCAAATTTCCAGGTGGTGATTCTGATCGGCGGGGTGGATGGCGCCGGTCGGGGGGAGACCGTAAACCTGATCAACGAGTGGATGGACCCGCGCCATATCCAGAGCCATGGCATGGGTATTCCCTCGGACGAGGAATTGGAGCGCCCGATCATGTGGCGCTTCTGGCGCGCTCTGCCGCCCAAGGGCAAGATCGGCATTTTTCTCGGCTCGTGGTATACCTGGGACATTCTCAACCGGGTGTTCAACAGAATCAAGAATGCCGAACTCGACCAAAGCATGGATCGCGCAGTGCGTTTTGAAAAGATGCTCAACGACGAGGGTGCGTTGGTCATCAAGTTCTGGCTGCATTTGTCCAAGGACAAGCAGGAAAAGCGCCTCAAGGCCATGGAGAAAAATCCCAAGACACGCTGGCGCGTGACCGAGCGCGACTGGATACACTTCAAGATGTACGACAAGTTTCGCAAGGTGGCGGAGCGGGTCATGCGCCAGACCAGCACGGCCGAAGCGCCATGGATGATCGTCGAGGGCGAGGATGAGCGCTACCGCAGCCTGACGGTGGGGAAAGTCATCCTGGAAGCGATCCGCAAGCGCCTCGACGCAGCGGAGTTGCCACCCCATGAGGTTCATGCGCCACCGCTGCTGCCCTCGATCGACAAGCTGCATATTCTGAAAACCCTCGACCTCAACCAGAAGCTGACGAAGAAGAAATACGACCTGGATCTGGAAAAATATCAGGGCAAGCTGAACCTGCTGACGCGCAATCCGAAATTCAAGGAGATGACCGTCATCGCGGTGTTCGAGGGCAACGATGCGGCCGGCAAGGGCGGCAGCATCCGCCGCGTGACCAGTGCGCTGGACGCACGTTACTACCAGGTTATCCCGATCGCCTCGCCGACCGAGGAAGAGCGCGCACAGCCCTACCTGTGGCGCTTCTGGCGCCATATTCCGCGCAAGGGCAGGGTCACGATTTTCGACCGTTCCTGGTACGGACGTGTGCTGGTTGAGCGGGTCGAAGGCTATTGTTCCAATGTCGACTGGATGCGCGCCTACAGCGAGATCAACGATTTCGAGGAGCAGTTGGTGCGGAACAACACCGTTGTGGTGAAATTCTGGCTATCGATCAGCAAGGAAGAGCAGCTCAGGCGCTTCGAAGAGCGCCAGAAGACCGGCTTCAAGCGTTTCAAGATTACCGACGAGGACTGGCGCAACCGCGAGAAATGGGAAGACTACGAGATGGCGGTATGCGACATGGTGGACCGCACCAGTTCGGAAATGTCGCCATGGATCATGGTTGAGGCCAACGACAAGAATTTTGCCCGCATCAAGATTCTGAAGACCCTGTGCGAAAGAATCGAGGCGGCGCTGAAGTAAAGGCTCGCAAGTGGGGAAGGGTGTCATGTAGGTTGGGTTAGGCGCGTCTTTTTGCGCCATAACCCAACAAACCCAAATAACAAAACCTGTTTTTGAAGTTTGGGTTTGTTGGGTTACGCGATAAGGCCGCTAACCCAACCTACATTTTTAACCCTTTTTACTTTGCGAGCGGCAGCGAATGCTCGCGGTGACGCCGCCAATTTTCCAGGTAGGCGGCTGTCAGTTCCCGATTGCCGCGGAAGATCAGCAGATTCTCCGCATTCTTGAACTGTGCGGCATGGGTGAAGTTGAAGCTGCCGGTGATCACCACCGGGTTGGCGCTGCCGGCATCGATCACCATCACCTTGTTGTGGGCGCTGTCGTGCTGGCTGTCGACGAATACCGGCACACCGCCTTCCGCAACCGTCGGCACCTTGCTGCGCTCCATTTTCCGTACCTGTTCCGCGTCCGTGACGATCCGGACATCCACACCGCGCTGTTTGGCGCTGATCAGCGCCTGGGCGATTTCCCGGCTGGTGAAGCTGAATGTCTGGACCAGCACCTGCTTCTGCGCATGTTCGATGGTTTGTACGATCTGGCCGGCGGCGTCGTCCTCCGGGGTGAACAGCACCTGCACCGTGCCGCTGACAGCGGCGGCGTGACTTCTGATGTCTTGCGCCTGCTCGAAGGCGGGAGCCGAAGTGGTGAAAAGCAGTGCCAGGGACAAGAGCGGCAGAATACGCAGGGAGCTTTTTTTCATCGGGATTTTCCTTGACTGTTGGGTGCGGTTCCCGGGTGGCGCCGAACACCCGAAGATCGGCTATTATGCATGATACGGAATAACAGCGAAGGATGAGTGATGAGTCAAAACAGTGAAGCCGCCACCCTCGCGGGCGGGTGCTTCTGGTGTCTGGAGGCGGTGTTCGAACTGCTTGATGGCGTGGAGAAGGTCGAGTCTGGCTATACCGCCGGCAACACCCTAAACCCCAGCTACGAGGAGATTTGCAGCGGCACCACCGGCCATGCCGAGGCGGTGCGGATCACCTTCGACCCGGCAGTGATTTCCTTCCGGGATTTGCTGGAAGTTTTTTTTACGATCCACGACCCCACCACGCTGAATCGCCAGGGCAATGATGCGGGTACCCAGTACCGTTCCGCCATATTCACCCACAGCCCGGAACAGCAAGCTGTTGCGGAGGCGATGGTTGCCGGGATTCCGTCCGCCGTGACTGAAATTGCGGCCGCCGGAATTTTTTACGTGGCTGAGGACTATCATCAGGAATATTTCAGAGGCCACAGCAATCAACCGTATTGCCGATCCGTGGTTGCTCCCAAGGTGGCAAAACTGAAGGAGAAATTCAAGGCCAGGCTGAAGAGCGGGTCGGCCTAGCCGGCGGGAGATCGATTGTTTTCTGAAACGGCTATCCCCGCCGCAACCATCAAGGCCTACCTTGCGACTGACTACAAGGTGATGGCTGCAGAGTCATTTGTCCTGAATGTTGGCCGTGCCAGCCCCGAACTTGCGCTAAGATTCAATCTTGACCGGACAGACAGCGCTGCCTACATCACCGCATGGAATCCCTTCGGTGAACTGACATCAGATTCGGACAATCATGCCGCCCAGCAAGAACTGCTTGCCGAGATCAAGGCCCTGGGTTTGCCTTATCTGGATGGGGAGGGCAGGGATCCATCAGGGCGATGGCCCGGGGAACCGAGTTTTCTGGTCTTCGGTATTTCGCTGGAGGCTGCCAAAAAGCTGGCTAGACAATTCCGCCAGAACGGGTTCGTTTACGCAGGCAGCGATGCAACGCCACGGCTGATCCTGCTGCGATAGTCAGGCCGGGTTGCAGATGACGAAGCGGTGCTTGCCGGAGTTGAACTCCAAAGAACCCCCTCGATGCTGTCGATGTAGATTGCGCTGCTCTCCGAATGCTAGACTCGTAGCAAGTGTTTAAGTGAACCGACCTATTTGATTGTATGAATGCTTCGTCTGACCCCCTCTCCAGAATTTTCCTGCTGAGCCATATGCGCGCCTTTACCAGTCTGGCAGGGCATATCCTCGGTTCGCACCCGCAGATCAATGGCTACTATGAAATGCATATCAGCTATGAGGACGCATCCGCGCTGGACAAGCAGCTTGATGTGTTCCTGGAAGGTGATGTGTTCAAGGAGAACAGCCGTTATCTTTTCGACAAGCTGCTGCACAACGACTATCTGTTGAAGCCCGGGCAGCTTGGTCTGGCGAATATGAAGATACTGATCTCCCTGCTGGAGCCGGAACACACGATCAAAAGTATCGTCCATCTTTTTGCGCAAAAGGAAATCGAGGATCTTTATGCCTCGCCCGTTGAGGCGGCGAACTACTATATCGCGCGCGTCCAGGCACTCGCCGACTTTAGCCGCACGGCCAATCAGCCCTATTACTATTTCGATGCCGAGCTGTTTCAACGCGCGCCGGAGAAATTGCTTCCCCGGCTATCGGACTGGCTGGAGCTGGACTCGCCGTTAAGCGAGCGGTATCAAATTTTAAGCCAGACTGGGCAGGCCAGAAAAGGCGACTCGTCCAAGCGCATGCATAGCGGAGTAATCGACAGGACACCGGTCGATTACTCCCATATCGCCATTCCGGAGGACGTGCTGCATACGGCGCGGGAGGTTTACCGGGAATGCCGCCGACAGATTATCGGGAATGCGGCGGATTCGGTCAGCTTGGATTAGAGCATACTGAAACAGGCTCTTGGTGCTCAGCCGCGGACAGAGATTCGCGCATCCTCAACCTGATTCGGGATAACCCGATGCCAGGCCGAGGCTGCGCGATATAGAATTTTAAGACCTATCTTCCAAGATCACGCAAGGTCGAAGCGATCCAGGTTCATCACCTTGTTCCAGGCTGCCACAAAGTCACGCACGAACGCTTGCTGCGAGTCGCTGCACGCGTAGGCTTCCGCGATGGCTCGGAGTTGGGAGTTAGAACCGAAGATCAGGTCGACGCGGGTGCCGGTCCATTTGACTTCGCCAGTCTTGCGGTCGTGCCCTTCGAACACGTCCTCGGCGTCCGAAACGGGCTTCCAGGTCGTGCCCATGTCGAGCAGGTTGACGAAAAAGTCGTTCGTGAGCGCCCCCGGCTGCTTGGTGAAGACCCCGTGCCTGGACTGACCGACATTCGCGTTCAGCGCGCGCATGCCGCCGACCAGCACCGTCATCTCAGGCGCGGAGAGCGTCAGCAATTGCGCCTTGTCGAGCAGCAGTTCCTCGGCCGAGACGGAGTACTTTCCCTTCTGGTAGTTGCGGAAGCCATCGGCGATCGGTTCGAGCACGGCGAAGGAGTCCACATCGGTCTGTTCCTGCGAGGCGTCCATGCGGCCCGGCGTGAAAGGTACCGCCACTGCATGGCCAGCTTTCTTTGCAGCCTCTTCGACACCGGCACAACCTGCCAGCACGATCAGGTCGGCTAGCGCGACTTTCTTGCCGCCAGCATTGAACTCACGCTGGATGCCTTCGAGCTTTCCAAGCACGATGTCCAGTTGCTTCGGCTGGTTGACTTCCCAGTTCTTCTGCGGTGCGAGACGAATGCGCGCGCCGTTCGCGCCGCCACGCTTGTCGGAGCCGCGGAACGTCGACGCCGAGGCCCAGGCGGTCGAGACCAACTCCGAGACAGACAGCCCGGACGCCAGTATTTTAGCCTTGAGGGCGGCGATGTCCTGGTCGTTGATCAGGGGGTGATCGACAGCGGGGATGGGATCTTGCCAGATCAGCGCTTCCTTGGGCACTTCGGGGCCCAGGTAGCGCGCACGGGGACCCATGTCGCGGTGGGTCAGCTTGAACCAGGCGCGGGCGAAGGCGTCGGCGAACTCGTCAGGGTTGTCGCGGAAGCGGCGCGCAATCTTTTCATAGGCCGGGTCCATGCGCATCGCCATGTCGGCGGTGGTCATGATGATCGGCACCCGCTTCGACGGGTCATGCGCGGCCGGTGCCGTATTGCTGTCGGTCGCTTGTTTCGGTGTCCACTGCCAGGCGCCCGCCGGGCTCTTGGTCAGCACCCAGTCGTTGTCGAACAGCATGTCGAGATAGCTCATGTCCCATTTGATCGGGGTCGGCGTCCACGAGCCTTCCAGACCGCTGCCGATCTGGTCGCCACCCTTGCCGCTTTTGAAGCTGCTCTTCCAGCCCAGGCCCATCTGCTCGATGGGTGCGGCTTCAGGCTCCGGCCCCACGTGCGTGGCCGGACCGGCGCCGTGGCATTTGCCGAAGGTGTGGCCGCCGCAGGTGAGCGCAACAGTCTCTTCGTCGTTCATCGCCATGCGCGCGAAGGTCTCGCGCACGTCGCGGCCGGACGCGACCGGATCCGGGTTGCTGCCCGGGCCTTCCGGGTTGACGTAGATCAGGCCCATCTGCACGGCAGCGAGCGGATTTTCGAGGTCACGTTCGCCGGAATAGCGTGCCTTGTCGTCCAGCCACTTTTCTTCATTGCCCCAGTAGATGTCGATTTCCGGCGTCCAGATGTCCTCGCGTCCGCCGGCGAAACCGAAGGTCTTGAAGCCCATCGATTCCATGGCCACGTTGCCCGTGAGAATGATCAGGTCAGCCCAGGAAATTTTCTTGCCGTATTTCTGCTTGATCGGCCACAGCAGCCGGCGGGCCTTGTCGAGGTTGACGTTATCGGGCCAGCTGTTGAGCGGGGCGAAACGCTGGTTGCCGTGGCCTGCGCCGCCACGACCGTCGCCGGTGCGGTAGGTGCCAGCGCTATGCCACGCCATGCGGACGAAAAAAGGGCCATAGTGGCCGTAATCCGCCGGCCACCAATCCTGCGAGTCGGTCATCAGGGCAGTCAGGTCCTTTTTCACCGCCGCGAGGTCGAGGGTCTTGAATTCCTCGGCGTAGTTGAAATCCTCGCCCATCGGGCTGGACTCGGGGTTATGCTGGTGCAGGATTTCGAGGCTTAGCCGGTTCGGCCACCAATCGTGGTTCGACGTACCGCTCCCGGCTTTGTGTACAAACGGGCATTTGCTGTCGGACATGGTATTCTCCTCTAGTTAATTGAATGCACAATTCAGTGTAGGTTCTTGGAATCAATTAATCTAATTGGTTTTAGCAATGTGACCGATAGTGCATTGCTATCTGAGCCCGGTTAGACAACTCCTTAGAACAGCCTATCCCAGGCATCCCGCTCCGCCCGGTAATTCATCAATGCCTCGACGATCTGCCATTTGCGCTGGGCGCGATGCTCGGCTGACTGGATCTGGCGCCAAGCCAGGGCGTGCTCACCAAAATTGCGGTCGATGTTGTCGGTGAAAGTCTGGATTTGCCGTAAGGAAAGCGCCAACCCGGGCGAGCGCAACCACCAATGCCCGGCGTTGAACACGAGGTCATGCAATTGCCTGTTCTTGGCGACGATGGCTTCATGTTTTTGCTGGTACAGCGCCAGCAGTTCGGCCTCTTTCCGGGCGATGACTGCCTCAATCACCTCCTGGGCAAAGGGCTGGTTCACATCCGCCTGCTTGACCAGCTCTTCGGTTGAAAACAGCATGAGGTCGCCGAAGAACTGGCGCTCGAACTCGCTGGACAGATCGACGCTCTGCTGCTCCCCGTCCAGTTCCACTCCGGGCCGGAAATCGTCGTCCAGGCCCGCCTCGGTGGTGCGCCGGTGCAGATTGGGCATGTTGAAAGAGGCAAAGCGCCCTGCAATCTCGACGGCGATCATTCGCCCGGCCGTGGGGCCGGACATGCGCAGCCGCAGGTGACCGAAAGGGATGATGTATTTCAGCCCCGCGTAGTTGACGATGTAATTGCCGGGGTAAATCGTCCGCGCGGGAGAGAGCTGAGCAAAGCCGCTACCGTAGGAAAACCAGGTCTTGCGCGTGAGGTGTTCGCCAAAGAAGAAGGCGTTGAGCCGTCGGGCGAAATCTATCAGGCACGCGCCATGGTCATGCTCGCCTGAAAGCCGGCATGGGTAGGAAAATGTCGCCTGCCTGTTTTCAAAGCCGAACAGCCCGGCCATGTCGTGATAGGCGGCATCGCCCGCAAGTGGTCCATGCGAGCCATGAAACTGGCAGGCCTGATCGCCGGCCAGCGTGGCCAGGCGGGTAAAGAAGGCCGTCACGTCATCGAGGAAATTGGCAGCCATCACTGAGGGCGAGACGGGTGGGTCGCCCACCATCTTGCCGGTGAGCATCAGGGTGTCAGTGGTGCGAAAGATCTTGTCGATGGTGTGAAAATAATTCAGCGCATACACCACCTCTTCGCCGGATTCGGTCTGCCGGTTCACGCAAAAACTCTGGTCGCTATCGACCAGGTAATACAGTGTTCTGTTTTTATCTTCCGTCAACTGCAGAAACTTCAGGTAACTGAGATTGCGGTTGGCGGCCTGCCCCTTGAGATAAAACTTTCCCCTGGGTTGGGTGGTGAGCAGATTGCCTAATTGCTCACGCTGGTGCCGGGGCAGTGATTGCAGCAGTTCATACTGCTCAGTTAATCCGAAGTGAAAGACCTGCAAGCCTTTCTGCCGGTATTCTTCCACCAGCTCGATATGCCGGCGGATGTTGTTTTCATCGCGGCTATCCTCGGCGACGATGATCTTGATCTTGTCCCAAACACCAGACGCGTTCCCGCCATAGTTGTACAGCGTGCAGACCTGGTTAATGCTTTCCAGGCAGGCATGCAGGTGGGGCGGGCGATCCGCCACCGGGATGCTCAGGATGAAGTGATGGCGATCATCGCCTCCCCTCTGTTGGATCAGAGCCTCTTGTTCACGGAACAGGGCCTGATAGCAGGCCAGCAGCGGGTAAAAATCCGGCTCGGCGGACCACATCGCCTTTTCCAGCAAGGGGTAGCACCGTTCATAGAGGTCGATGAGCGTATCGGCCGTGCTTGACTCGGTCGATGGGGAAAGGCCTTGCAGTTGCTTGCCGAGATCGGCCAGGCCGGGAATGGCGGATTGGTAGCGCGAGATGCATTCCGCCAGATGCATTGTTACGAAATCGGTCATGCGGAACTAGCGTCTTGAGGAATAATTCGGATACGCATCCTGATCGATCATGATCTCGATGAGATTGATGCCATGATGAAAATCGATCGCCTCCAACTTGGTCAGGTCCTGCTCGCTGTCCACTCGGCAATGCTTGATGCCGAAGGATTGCGCCAGCAGTGCGAAGTCCGGGTTGGTGAAATCGCAGTCAATGAAGCGATCCTGGTAGAGATGGTGCTGGTTCTTGCGGATCAATCCCATGGTGTTGTTGTTGAACAGGATGATGTTCAACGGGATGTCGTAATTCACCGCCGTCATGATCTCCATGGCACACATATGGAACCCGCCGTCGCCAATCATGGCGAACAGGGGTTGGTTGACTTCGTAGCCGGCGCCAATGGCCGCCGGGATGGCGTGGCCCAGCGAGGAGACGCCGGTGTTGGGGTAGAAACGGTCCTTGGCGGACACACGGTAGAAATTTTGAGCGAAAACGATGTTGTCGTCGAACATGACCAGGCCGTCCGGAAACCGTAGTTCCAGCCAGCCATAAAAGGCGCGCACGTGGTCGAACTGTCGGTTGAAAATCGTCTTGCCGGCGGCATCGGCCTGGGCTTGCGCGGCTGCGATAAAAGCGGCGATATCCACAGGGCCTTTCTCCGCCACCTTTTGCGCCTGAATGGCTGAATCCAGCGTTTGCAGATAGGTGCCAAGGTCGGCATGCACCACCAGGTCGGCGCGGAAGACCTTTTCCAGTTGCTGGTCGCTGTTATCCACCTGGATGAGCTTCTTGCCCGCCAACAGATGCTTGTCCCAGACATAGCTGGTTCTTTCATTGAAGCCCGCCCCCAGCACCAGCACCAGGTCGGCTTCCTGTTCCAGATAGCGCATGGCGTAACCGCCGGAGGTGACGCCGAGGCTGCCCAGCGACAGCGCGGAGCGTTCGTCGATCGCGCCTTTAGCCTTGAGGCTGCTGGTCACCGGAATATTGAGACGCTCGCTGATGCGGCATAAGTGTTCCTGCGCACCCGAACGGATGCAGCCATAGCCTGCGATGATCAGTGGGCGCTTCGATTCGCGGATCAGCTCCACGCTCTTGTCGATGTATTGCTCGGCGAGCAGGCATCCGCCGGTCATGCGTGTGAAGGAAACCTGATCGAGGACGGATGCATCCACCATTTCTTTCTGTACGTTATAGGGGATGCTTAACACCACGGGGCCGGGTGTCTTGGAAAGCAGATGTTTGGTCGCCTGATTCAGCACAGTGGGCAGGTAATCCGTGCGTTCGATCAGTTTGTGGTAGCGCGTGATGCCGGCAAACAACGCGACTTGGTCGATGCTGCCGCCCTCGCCAGAACTCTCCTGCAGTCCACCCTTGCCAAAAATATGGGTCGATGTTTCGCCAGTAATGACCAGGATAGGCTGCTTATCCGCATAGGCATTGGCGATCCCCGTGACCAGATTGGTCGCCCCAGGCCCTGCAGTGGTAATGCAGGCAGCAATCTTCCCTGAAGCTCTGGCATAGCCCCCGGCCATGAACGCCGCTCCCTGTTCATGCTTGACCAATACGCTCTTGATGTTCGAGTCATACAAGCTGTCATAAACTGGCAAGATATGTGCGCCCGGTATCCCGAAGATTACTTCTATCCCCAGGCGCTCCAAATATCTTACGATTAATTCACTGACCGTTATTTTCATGTCGTCTCGTCATGGTCGCAACCCACTGTTATCGGAACTTTAATCGAGGCAATGTTTGCATTGATCTGCATCGGGACAGGCATTTTAACCGAACCTTCCCAAAATAATAAAATAGAGGGGGATCTCCTGCCTGTTATTTCGATTGTTCATCAAGCAGCACAGGGTTGCCATGGTTATACTATCAGGGCGATGATTTGAGCGAAATTAGACGTAAGTGTAAAGCAAATTTTCGATGTTATTTCTTTCTTTAATGTACCGCATAAAAACCGATGCCTACCCTGAAATACCTCACCGGCTACCCCGAGGATGTCAAAGTCCAGGTTCGGCAGCTTATACAGCAGGGCCGCCTGGGCGACATCCTGCAGAAAAAATACCGCGCCGCGCACGATATCCGCACCGACAAAGCGCTGTATGACTATGTATTCACTCTGAAGAACCGTTTCCTGCGCAACGCTGCACCCATCAACAAAGTAGCTTTCGACAGCCGGATTCAGGTCATTCAGCACGCGCTTGGGCTGCACACCGCCATTTCCCGCGTGCAGGGCAGCAAGCTCAAGGCCAATCGTGAAATACGCATTGCCTCTTTATTCAGGGAAGTGCCGCTGGAGTTTCTCAGGATGATCGCCGTGCATGAACTCGCGCACCTGAAGGAAAAAGAACATGACAAGGCCTTCTATCAGCTCTGTATCCACATGGAACCGGAATATCATCAGATTGAATTTGATCTGCGGCTGTACCTGACGCATGTTGATCTGTGCGGCAAGCTGTCTTGGCCATCATGACACGCTGACCCCATTAATTATTTGGGGGATTTATTCTGAAAATGGAGAAAAAAGTTTTTTCTAAAGCGTCAACGTTTGACATGAGCAGACAGCTCACGGCAAGCCGTGGGCTGTCTGCTCGATGGAAGGGTTAGAAGGCACTATGGCTCCGTGGATGGATTGACGTATGCCCATACGTGCGTGAAGCCTAAGGCCACAGACAAGTGATATCGGTGAAAGCCGTCGTACAGGCGAAATCGAAATGGTTCGGCTAGCGCTCTCGATCGATCTACGTGGACTGGCGGGAGTGGCTGGTTTCTCTCGATTGCTTCGAGAATGCTTAGTGCACGACCTCTGACGAAATTATGGACTCCAGCTCCGCGGACCAATGGCAAGACTTGGACAATTGGGATGAGCTCCGTCGGAAAGATGGCTGTAGGGGAAGCTGCGTACGAGTACGCAGCTTCCCTTGGCCGAAATGCGGACATTCCAGCCTCTGCAATAAGCTCGTGCGCCTCGTTTGCAACGGTGCTCACCGGTGTCCTCTAACATTCACGCCTATCGGAGCATGCACATGATACCCGAACTTGGCGCGGCATTGGCCGCGCGCCCATGTGGGCGTTGGGTTAGATGGTGGCATGTGCGATAACAATTAACGCAGCAATCGTTACGAGGATATAAAAAGCGGGCTTTACAAAGAATTGCAATAATTTCAACTTCGCCTCGTCGACGCCGCGGCTCGCTTTTTCTGAAGCAGAGAAAGGCCTCCCAGTATCCTTGACAAAACTATATGCTTCTTCTTTTTCTGCCCAAATAATCTTGAATGCTTGCCATTCGAGATAGGCATCTCGAAGTTGCTGCTTTTCCTCTTCCGTAGGCTGAAAATGTATGTCCCTGAGGTCGACGAGACTCGGTTGGGCAGGGTTTTCGCGACGCGCCTCATCAATGCCTCGCTGCGCAATCTTGTTGAATAGATTCCGAAAGCGAGATTCCGCACGCGTCGCAGCGTCGCAGCTCACGGACAGCCAATCCCACGCTTCCTGGACGTGGTGAGACGAACTGTCTGTATCTTGCGCTGCCATTTGCGATTTTCGCCTTCTAGTGTGCATCCTAAGATCAAAGGAGCCAGACACGATTAAATCTTGTGTTGGAATGTTAGATATCTGCTGTGCGTTTTATGACAATTGGGCCACTATAGGTGTTTGTTCAGGTTGTTACAAGGAGTGATAGGTCTTGTGTGCGCTACGCGCAGATATTTTGATGCCGGGGGCTGCCCGGCAGCAGGTTACTTTATTTTGCATTGCCCAAAATACAAGTAACCAAACAAAAAGGCACCCTGCCGCGCCGGCCCTGCGGGCTACCTTCGGTTTGACGGTCAAATTGGGCGGCTGCGCAACTCGCCCTGACAGCTTGCCCAAACCGCAAGCTGTTGCGGAGCTCGAACAGTGCTCGCCTTCATCCCAATTTGTCCGTCAAACCGAAGCGGTGCAGAAGGGGATTTGGGTCTTGTGGGCAAAGCCCATGTTTAGATACCCTCCCCGTTGGGGAGGGCTGGGTGGGGCGGTTTTGTTTTGCTTTTCGTCCCCTTGATTCGCCGCCGAGCAGCACAGCCGGGCCGGGGGCAGTCGGCGAGCACTGTTTGAGCTCCGCGGCAGGGCACGGTTTGTGTGCCCTGCTAGGGCGAGTTGCGCAGCCACCCGGCTCGGCGAGCAGCGCAGGGAACCCCGAAGGGGCGGTGGATGGGCGTCGCCTTCTTTGGATTACTCTTTCTTGGCGAAGCAAGAAAGGTAATCAGCCGCCGGGCTGCCCCCGGCAATCAATCAACCCGCGAAGCGCACAAATTCAACGCAGCCAATTCCACCTCACTAAAACCCGCTGCTCGTCGCGCTGCAAGATTGAACGGACCGCGCATGACCGGCGCATGGTACTCGGCGGCCAGGCGGGCATAGGTGTTTACCGGATCCAGGCCGCGTTGCTCGCACAGCCATCCATACCAGCGGTTGCCGATGCCGACGTGACCAATTTCATCTCGCAGGATGATGTCGAGGATCGCAGCGGCGGCCATGTCGCCCACCTGGGCAAGCTTGGCCCGCACCGGCGGGGCGGCATCCAGTCCGCGCGCCTCCATGGTTCGGGGCACCAGCGCAATGCGGGCCAGGATGTCGTCCTGGGTTTTGGCCGCCATCTCCCACAGGCTGTTATGCGCCGGAAAATCACCATAGGCGTAGCCTAGTTCGTGCAAGTGGTCTGCAAGCAGGGAGAAATGCAGTGCTTCCTCCTGCGCGACCTGTAGCCAGTCCGCGTAATATTCGCGCGGCATGCCTGCGTATCGCCAGAGTGCATCCAGCGCCAGGTTGATGGCCGTGAACTCGATGTGCACCAAGGCATGGATCAAGATGGCGCGACCCTCCAGGGTGTTCATCGAGCGGTGCTTGACCAGGCGCGGCGATACCAGTTCGGGCTTGAGCGGCTGGCCGGGTATGGGAGATGACGCCGACAATCCGGCTTGTGCGTCCAGCATGACTTCACCAGACTGCCATGCTCGCGCCAAGAGGCGCACCCCTTCGGCTTTGCGGGCGGGGTCCGGCTGTGACAGCCAGAACAGCGCCGCTTGGCGCAATTCCTGGGGTTCGGATTTGTCAGGCGATTTCATGCGTAAAGGTCAGGGCAAACCCCAGGCGGGGTCACGCCTGCTGAAGGTTCTCGCCGCCCAGCGCCTCGACCAGATCGGCCAGTAAGCGGGCCAGTTCGCCGGTCATGAGGGTAAAGTCGATATCGAATAACTCATCGGTGGTTTCGGCCTCGGATTCGGCTTCTTCCTTGAGTATGTCCAGAAAGTCGAGGCGCTTGATCTGGAGCTGTTCGGTGAGGACGAAGGAAATCTTGTCGTTCCAGGTCATTCCCAGCCGGGTGGCGCTCTTGCCGGCAGCAATGTGCGCACGGATTTCATCTCCCTCCAGGTCATGGCGGACATAGCGGACCGTGGCTTTGCCCTCGTCGATGGAGCGGAGCTCCAGTTCGCGATCGATGGTGAACCCGGGCGGCGCTTCACCGCCTGCGAGCCAGCCGGTCATGGCCGTGACGGGGGAGAGTCGGGTGTGCAGAAGCTTGAGCGGCAGGTCGTCCAGGGTTTTGCCGAGCAGCTCCAGGACTTCATCCGCCTTGGCCGGGGAGGCCGCGTCCACAACCAGCCAACCATTGACCGGATCGATCCAGACGAAGGTTGTGCGTCGAAGCGCGAATGCACGAGGGAGGAGCTCGTCGGTGACACGTTCCTTGATCTCCTTCATCTCCTTGCGCCCGACGCGGTGGCCCTGCTGCGCTTCGAGTTCGGCGATGCGATCCTTGGCAAACTGGTTGATGATGGAGGCGGGCAGCAGTTTCTGCTCTACGCCCATGGCGATCAACAGCTGCCGGTTCAATGCGTGGACGAAAGGCCCATTACCTTGAGGGGAAACCCAGCCACGGCTTTGCTTGTCCAATCCGCCGCAGGGCTGCAGCGGTTGGCGGGACAGCTTTTCCTCCAGCGTGGCGGCGCTTATGGCCAAGTCGGTAGGAAGGCGATAAAGGAAGATGTTTTTAAACCACATGGCAGGGTGCTCGAAAAAAGGGGGCGATTATACAGCCCAAAAGTAAATAAACGGATGTGCAATTAACTTGCTATGGCGTAATCGGTTTCATCATAAACCTGCGTGAGCTGCACGCCGGCGTCTCTGATGGCCTGAAGCTGGTTCTCCAGTGCGGTTCGTATCGGCTCGTAATCCGCTTGCGGTGGCGGGTAGCCTTGCCATCCTTCCGGCGTGTGGGTGTCCAGGTTGTAATCGGCGTAAGGAGCGACCTTGTCTTCGATGTCTTCTGTCACGATAGTCAACCGATAACCGCTGAAAGTGGCGGGTTCTCCCGTTTCGTGAGGGACGACGCTGCCTGCGAAATCGATAAACTGGTTGTCCATTTCCTGAATGTAACCCGGCAATGAGGCAAGCAAATCCACAATTTGCAGATGCGTCAATTTCGCCACATGGGAGCTGGTCGCATGCAGGTAATCTTCGTAATTCATGTCCCATCGCGCAACGGGAACCTGCCGTTCATTTTCAACCTGCCCGGAAAACAGACCGCGAATATTCACCATGTCGGAAATATTCACGCAAAACATTTCAGGGGTCAGCCCTTTCAGGTCGAAGCGGGCCAACTCGGCGGAAGGCAAAACCTCGATATAGGTTGCCCAGCCGGAACCCTTGCGCACCAGGCCATGCTTGACCTGGTAGTGAAGGATCAGGGTCTTGCCCTGTATAGTGATGAGTATTTTTTTCAAAACGATTTCTTCAAGTCAGGGATAATTTTCCAGCGAATGTGACCTATATTACGTCCCGGATAGCTAAAGTATATCAATGCCTGGCATCCAGAGTTGCTGGTTTCGCAACTTGATTTGTCATTCTGTAGGTTATTATTAGTCTTTAAGTGAACAAGAAATGCCGTCTATTGCAGGTTGGGCTTCAGCCTGGCATGCCAGGCTGAAGCCTAACCTGCATTCTTGAAATTCAGAAAGAGGTAACGTGTCGAATCTTTATACTATCCTCCAGCGCCCTGGCGCCGTTGCGGCGACCCACTCCGGGTCTTTTCATGCCGATGATGTGTTGGCGGCGGCGACATTGCGGCTAGTCAATCCGGCTTTGCCCATCCTGCGTACGCGCGACCAGGAGCAACTGGACGCAGCGGATGTCATCTTTGATGTGGGACGAGTTTTTGATTTGGCGACCTGCCGTTTCGACCATCATCAGCTGGAATACAAGGAAGCGCGCGAAAACGGCATCCCGTACAGTTCGTTTGGTCTGGTATGGCGTGAATTGGGGGCGCAGCTTTGTGAATCGGCAGCCGCGGCGTCCAGGGTCGATCGCTGGCTGGTGCAAGGCGTCGATGCAATGGATTGTGGCATTACCTTAAGCAAGGAAACCCTGCCCGTCACGCTGATGTCGATTTCCACGGTCCTTGGGGGTTTCAATCCCGGCTGGCAGGATGTCACGTCCGCTTCAGCCAGGAACGAGGCCTTTGAACGTGCCATCAGCATGGCAATGGCCGTGCTGCAGAATACGATCAGGGACGCAAACGGATTTGAAAAGGCGCGTGGCGCTGTGGCGCAAGGGGTTTTGCAGGAAGCCGGGCGGGTGCTGGTGCTGGAGCACGACGTGCCGTGGAAGGATGCCGTATTGGGATCGCCTGAGTACGAGCACCTTCTGTACGTGATTACCCCTGATGCCCAGGCGAAATGGCATGTGACTGCAGTTCCGGATCGTGCCGGAAGCTTCAATAACCGAAAATCCCTGCCTTTAGCCTGGGCCGGGCTGGATGGTGAAGAGCTGGACGCCGTCATCGGCATGCAAGGCTGCGTGTTCTGCCACAGAGGGCGCTTTGTCGCAGGACACAAGACCAAAGACGGGGCTACTGAAATGGCGCGGTTGGCCCTGCGGGATTGAAAAACGGCAGAAGCAGACCGCAGTGATTCAAGATATTTCGTTACAGGGCGACAAGCCGCTCAGCCCTGCGAGGCCCCTTATTTCTGCCGTTTCATCATCTCCTGAATTTTCGGGTCCTTCATCATTTCGTTGATGTTCATGTTTTTCATGTTCGGCATGATCATGTCACCGGGCTTCTGGCCGAGTTTGCAGGGGCCGAGCCATTTGGCTTCCATGGTCATTTTCGATTCGCTTACGCCATGCATCGGCGGGTTGTAGCGAGTTTTCATGTCGCCCTTGTAGGCTGAATCAAAGGCGCCGATGAACACTGCATCGGTCGTTGCCGTGGTGCCCTCGAACTTGCAGACCGAATGCATGGCGACCTTGTTGCCTTGGGGCTTGACGTCCATCACGCTGCAGTCGATTTTTTCCTTCTTCGCGCGCTGCTGCATAAGATCGTCGGTGTTCTGGTCGATGCACTGCTGGATGGCGCCCATGCTGGGCATTCCCTCCATCTGCGTGTTTATTTCCCACAGGCCCGACTTGCGCTTGGGCGTATCGGCGGCGAGCGCACCTCCTGCCAGCGAGGCGGCAGCCAAGCCGAGAAGCAGCAGAGAGGCGAGGCTACGAGTATGGAATCTGCGTTTCATGATTGCTCCTTGAGTGAGAGTCGAAAATGCGGGAATATTCACATCTGGAATATTAAGCCTGAATAAGCACGACGTCATCAGGGTATTTTCCAGTTTGACGCGTATGGCACAGCTTAAAAAATGCGACAACAGAGGATAGGCTACAGTGTGCAACACGTTGCAGGCACAATAAGTTGTGGCCTCCAGCCAAGCAGATAAAGTATATTTACCACATCAATAAGCAAAATGGCTTGATACTTATTTCCATGAGAGACAAGTGCTTCTATATATTTTTGCACCGCCAGATTCCGGTGTTCATGGCGCTTTCTCTCTTGCCCGGCCTGGGTTATCTCTTTCTCGGCTGGTTGAATGGGGTTTTTGCTCCGGCTTTCGTCTGGTATCTGCTGGTCATTGCGGCGTCGGTCTGGGGGTATTTCCTTTACCGCGGTTTCGACTTTGACACGATGAGCGAGAGCCGGCGTGATCGCTGGTACCGCCACTGCTCATGGTTTTTCTACGCTTTTTTTCTGTTGTGGACGTTGATTTTTCTGCTTTATGTGAGGCAGGACGCTTACAAGCTCCACTACATCGCCATCTTCACCGAAATCGGCGCCTCGGTGGTCGCTTCTTCGCTTCTGGCTTCGGATAAGCGACTCTACAGGCCGATCATCTTTATCCTGATGGTTCCGCTGATCATCTACTTTTTCTTCCTCGGTGAGTGGTATGGCTATGTCCTCACGATCTTTGCCTGCACCCTCACCTGGGTTTTGCTCTACGCAGCCAACAGCGCTCACCAGCTGCTGACGCAGGCGAACCATCAAGCCACGCACGATGCGCTCACGGGCTTGCATAACCGGCAATACTTCATCGAACACCTGCAGAAACGGATGAACTCCCTGAATGAGAGCGGCGAGTTCTCCTATCTTTTGCTCATCGACCTGGATCACTTCAAGAACGTCAACGACTCACTGGGGCACGATGTCGGAGATCGGCTCCTGCAAAGCGTTGTGTCGCGTCTTCAGGAACGTGTTCCCAAAGGGTGTATTGTCGCGCGCCTTGGGGGGGACGAGTTCATCATTGCCGGGAGCGATTTTGTCGATCGGGAAGAGTGTGAGCGCGCTGCGCTAGAAATATCCGAGCAACTCATCGCCAGGCTGAAAGAGACGTATGTGGTCGACCAACATCACCTGTACATCAGCGCCAGCATCGGCGTAAGCATCCTCAGTAATCGCATCGCCAACGCTCACAGCTTCATCAAGGAAGCCGATATTGCGATGTACGAGGTAAAGGCGAAGGGGCGCGATGGCGTATTCATGTTCAATGAAGAAATGTCCAGCCGGGTCGAGAGCCATCTGGAGATCGAACGCCTGCTTCACTTTGCCCTGGCCAAGGATGAAATCACGCTTCACTTCCAGCCCCAGATCGACCGCGAGGGACGCATCATCGGCGCCGAATCCCTGGCACGCTGGAACAATCCGACACTCGGCTCCGTTTCGCCCGCCCAATTTATTCCCATCGCTGAACAGACAGGACTGATTGTTGAACTGGGACGCCATATCCTTGAAACAGGATTCAGGACTCTGCGCGAGTGGCGAGATGAAGGTATCTATCTCGATCAGTTCTCCATCAACATCAGCATGCGGCAGTTCACCCACCACGCCTTCGTGGCGCAGGTCGAAGATCTGGTGCAACGTTATCTCGACGACGAATTGTGTTGCAAGCTCATATTCGAAATCACAGAGTCGATAGTGGCCGAGGATATTAATCGCGTCATTTCGGTAATGAACAGGTTGAAGGAGTCAGGAATCCGTTTCTCCATGGACGATTTCGGTACCGGCTACTCATCCCTCAGTTATCTGAATCGGCTTCCTCTTGACGAGATCAAGATCGATCGCGCCTTCGTCGGTGCGCTTGACCAGAAAGAGGGGGATCGGGTGATGGTTGTGACTATTCTGAATATGGCAAATATTCTTAAACTGAAAATCGTGGCCGAAGGAGTGGAGACGGCCGAGCAGCTCGACTTTCTCCTCCGTTACGATTGCCACATATTCCAGGGGTATTACTATTCAAAGCCGCTGCCGAAAGAGCAATTCGACGCTTACTACCGTAACCGGGCATGATTGCTGTGTGCGGAATACCATTTTTGGGTGATCATCACGCGAATTTAAGAAACATCCGGTCTATCCAGCTTTAGCCTGGCTCTTCCTTTCCATCACCGCAGCAAAGAACCCATCCGTGCCATGCAGATGCGGCGCGAGCTTGAAGTATTTGCCCGTGTCCAGAGGGATATTCTGCTGCGCCAGTACCTCGCTGGCGGCACTTAGCTCGAATTCAGGATGCGTGGCGAGGAAGGCTTCGACGATGTGCTCGTTTTCTTCTTCCAGGATGCTGCAAGTGGCGTACACCAAGCGTCCGCCGACTTTGACAAGGCGGGCGGCGGCGGTGAGGATGGCGGCCTGTTTGTGCGTCAGTTCCTCGATATCCTGCGGTTTCTGGCGCCATTTGAGATCGGGGTTGCGGCGCAGGGTACCGAGCCCGCTGCACGGTGCATCGACCAGCACGCGGTCGAGCTTGCCGGCGAGGCGCTTGATCTTGATGTCGTTTTCGTTGCTGATCAGCTGGGGGTGCAGATTGGACAGGCCGGAGCGTTTCAGGCGCGGCTTGAGCTGGGTGAGGCGCTTTTCCGACACGTCGAAGGCATAAATTCGTCCCTGGGAGTGCATCAGCGCGCCCAGCAGCAAGGTCTTGCCTCCGGCTCCGGCGCAGAAGTCCGCGATCATCTCGCCGCGTTTCGGCGCAACCAGGTAGCCTAGCAACTGGCTGCCCTCATCCTGCACTTCGATCTTGCCGGTGAGGAACAGGGGATGGCGGTTGATTGCCGGCTTTTCCATGATACGCACGCCGACCGGGGAATAGGGTGTCGCTTCGGCGGGGATGCCGTCACGCTTCAGTATCGCTAGCACTTCATCGCGGTTGGCGCGCACGGTGTTGACGCGCAAATCAAGTGGGGCGGAATGCTGCATGCCGCGCGCCAGGGCGAGAATTTCCTCTTCCGGCATGCGCGCGACCAGTCTTTCCGTCAGCCAGTCGGGGAAGTCCACCCGTACCGCCAATGGCAGATTGTCGGTGGGTACCGCCTTGACCAGCTTCAGCCACTCGTTTTCTTCCTTGTGCAGCAGCGGCTCCAGTTCGCGCAGGCTAAGGCCCTGCACCTTCGCCAGCAAGGCCAGAATCAGGTGGCGCGGCGAGGTGTGGGGCGCGGCGAGGTGCTCCAGCAGGCGCTTGCGACGCAGCACAGCATAGACCGTTTCGGCGACAAAGGCGCGATCCTTGGGGCCCAGTTCGTGGTTGTTGCGGAAATAGCGGCTCAAGCTCGCATCGGCCGGATGGGTCAGCGGCAGGATATCGATCAGGGCGTGTACGGCGTGGCCGAGGCGAGTAGTGGAGAGTTGCATGTTTTTTCCTAAAAGCTGTTAACCGCAGAGGCACAGAAAAAATCGGGGTGCGTTCAAATCATCCTTAGTTCTTTGGGGTGAAGAATGAGCGTTGGATTTTTTCTTGTTCTTTAACTCTGTGGTGATGTTTTTTCCTGTTTATGCTATGGCGTAATTGCGATCTCGTTCGCCAGCAGCACCAGCCCATCGCCGTCCTTGTCGATCTGGCTGATTTTGACCGGCAGGTAATGGTAGTCGGCGGCGAGCCAGACTTCGGTGTCTTTTTCCCCTTCTTCGCGCTGCTTGCCGAGGTGCAGGGTATTCAACACCCCCATCGGGGTTTTCAGTGCTTCTTCCACGACCCAGTAGGCATAGCTGTCGAGTTTCCTGCCATTGGTCACCTGCAATTTCACGATACTACTCTGCGGTGGGGCGAAGGCGAGCTGGTACATGAAGCTTAACAGATCCTGGGTTCCTTCCGGCAGTTTCAGTGTCTGTTTGCCACCGCCGCCGGCAAGGGTGAGTGTCATGGAATTCCAGTCGAACTGTGCGGTATCGGTCTTGTCAGCGCCGCCTTTCCCCCGCTCCACCCGGTAGTTCGAGGGTTTCAGCCCGGCCGGCGTGATTTCTCCCTGGCTTTCCTGGACGAACTTGCCGGAAGCAAACAGGGAGAACAGGCCGCTGGCTTCGGCCACGCTGGAAATCGTATAGCGCTCTCCGTCGAGCTTCCAGACCTGCTCGGCACGGCCCACGCTCATGCCATTCAGTCCCTTGAATACGGTGAACCGGGTTATCACCCGCTGCGGCATGGCGGGTGGTGCCGGGTTGGCAGGTTCGGATTCCACGACCGGTTTGGACTCCACGGCAGGCGGAGGCGATTCGGCGAGCGATGGTGCTGCATCGGGATGGAGTTCGGGCGCAGGTGTGGCTTTCGCGGGCGGTGCGGGAATTCTTTTCACGGGGCTTGGTTTTGGTCTTGCGGCACGCGGCGGTTTGGGTTTGGGCTTTTCCAGTCTCGTCGGTTGAACTGGACTGAGCCTGGCTTCCAGAACTGGAGCGGGGGCCAGTTTGACCGGCAGGGAAACTTGCGGGCCCAACAACAAGGTGAGGTGCACTGCCAAGGAAAGCCCCAGCACCCAAAGAAGTTTTTTTACCGGATCCGGCATGGCTTAACGTGCCTGCCCACTGAATTACTCACCCTCGAAGGCCAGGGAGGTCAGGTTCTGTTCCAGCTTGCCACCATTGTGTTCCTCGACGAGGATACGTACCGGGAAGAAATGGCGCTTCTTCGCCAGCCAGATTTCCGTGCCATCCTCGTCCGCGCTGCGCTGCTTGACCAGGTGAATTGTCTGGAACTGCCCTGCCGGCGTGGTAATTTTTTCCTCCCCGGCCAGTTTGTATTGGTAGAGGTTGAGTTTCTTGCCGGTGGTCATGAACAGCCGGATATCCTCTTTGCCCGGCGGCGCGAACATGAACTGGTACTGCAGGCTGATGCGATCCTGGGTGTCGGGTTCGAGGGCAACACTTTCAGTTCTGGCGTCGAAGCTGTGGGTGAGGTTCATCTTCTCCCAGTCGAAATCGGCTTGGACGGTCTTGGCCGGATCGGCGGCGCGATGATGCTCAAAGTGCCGTGGGCGCAGGCCATGGTCCGTCACTTCCCCCGTACTGATCAGGCGGATTTTCCCCTTCATGAACAGGGCGTAGATGCCGATGGCGGAGGTGACGCTCTCGAGCTGATAGCGGCCATCAGCCTGTTTGAAGCTTTCCGTGACGGTGCCGATTTGCTGGCCCTGTTTGGTGAGGCTGTAGGTGGCGGCTACCTGGTGCGGGGCAGCTGCCAGTGCCGCGCCCATCCACAGGCTGCACAACATGACCAATAGTTTCTTCATTGCACTTCCCACGGCGAGCGCAATGCCATATCAACAGGCTGCTGATTTTGCAGGATGACGTTGCAATCCGGGGTGACGGTCAGCCTGCCTTCGGCAAACCATCGAATCGCCTGGGGATAGATCTTGTGCTCCTGTTCCAGCACCCGTGCCCCCAGTGTCTCTTCGGTGTCGCCGGGCAGTACCGGCACGGCTGCCTGGACGATGATCGGACCTTTGTCGAGGTTGGGCGTGACGAAATGCACCGTGCAGCCATGGATTTTCACCCCCTCGGTCAGGGCGTGGGCGTGGGTGTTGAGGCCCGTGAACGCCGGCAGCAGCGAGGGGTGGATATTGATCAGCCGACCATTGTAATAATTGACGAAGTTCGGCGTGAGGATGCGCATGAAGCCCGCCAGCACCACCAGGTTGGGGTTGAATCCATCTATTCTGGCGGCCAGGGCGGTGTCGAATTCCTCGCGGGTTTCGTGGTCGCGGTGGTTCAGCGCATGGGCGGGTATGCCGTGCTGCCTGGCAATTTCCAGTCCGGGGGCGTTGGGATTGCTGCTGATGACTGCGGCGATCTTGATCGGCAGCCTGGCCTCCAGGATCGCCTGCATGTTGCTGCCGCGTCCGGAGATGAGGATGACGATGGACTTCATTGCACCACGGTTTGCGGCTGCCCTTCGGCGCGCTTCTCGACGCTGCCGATCTGCCATATTGTTTCGCCCGCGTCGCGCAGCAGCTGCATGGCGCGTTCGGCATCCGCAGCGGCGACGATCACCGCCATGCCGATGCCGCAGTTGAAAGTGCGGTGCATTTCTTTCTCGGCCACGTTGCCTTCCTGTTGCATCCAGGAAAACAGCGGTGGCATGTCCCAGCTGTTTTTGTTCAGCACCGCCGTCAGGTTTTCCGGCAGCACACGCGGGATGTTTTCGAGCAGGCCACCGCCGGTGATGTGGGCCATGCCCTTGACCGGCAGTTGTTCCATCAGCGCCAGCATCGGCTTGACGTAGATGCGCGTCGGCGCCAGCACCACGTCGCGCAGGGGGCGGCCGTGGAAATCCGAATTCAGATCGATGCCGCTGCGCTCGATGATCTTGCGGATCAGCGAATAGCCGTTGGAGTGTGCGCCGCTAGAGGCCAATCCGAGCACGGCATCACCGGCGACGATGGTGGAGCCGTTGATGAGCTTGTCTTTTTCCGCCGCGCCCACGGCGAAGCCAGCGAGGTCATACTCACCGGCCGGGTACATGCCGGGCATTTCGGCGGTTTCGCCGCCGATCAGCGCGCAGCCGGCCTGTTCGCAGCCAGCCGCGATGCCCTTGATGACATCGGTGGCGGTGGCGACATCGAGCTTGCCGCAGGCGAAGTAGTCGAGGAAGAACAGCGGCTCCGCGCCCTGCACAAGGATGTCGTTGACGCTCATCGCCACCAGGTCGATGCCGACGGTGTCGTGCTTGTCGAGCATGAAGGCCAGCTTGAGTTTGGTACCGACGCCATCGGTGCCGGAGACCAGCACCGGATTTTTGTATTTCTTCGAGATTTCGAACAATGCGCCGAAGCCGCCGAGGCCGCCGAGCACTTCGGGTCGCATGGTGCGCTTGGCGAACGGCTTGATGTTTTCCACAAGGGCATCGCCGGCGTCAATGTCGACACCAGCATCGCGGTAGCTAAGGGAATTTTTGGTTGCATCGGGCTGGTTCAAGGGGGGCTCCCGCGTAAATTTGGAAATTGTGGTATTTTAACCTAGAAACAGCAGTTGGACGGGGTGAAGTGTGCGATTTTTTGGATACAGGGCAAGGCATAACGACGCGGAATGGTTGTTCCATTCCAAGAAGTTATAACGCAGCCATGTGTTCAAAAAATTGTGCAATTCGCCTCGTAGCGTACTCACTAAGCAGGTGAACGCGGAGCTAATAAAGAAGTTTTTATAATCATTGTATTAAATGCATAATGAAGCGGTTAACTGCCGTTTCTAGGTTTATCCCAAATGGACACGAAACGCCTTGAAGAACTCAATCTCAACCACCTGTGGTGGCTGTTGCCGGTCGTCGCGGTGGGAGGACTGTTTTACCTGCTCAGCGCTATCCTCGCGCCGTTCCTGTTCGCGGCCATCCTCGCCTATATCTGTAACCCGCTGGTGGACTGGCTGGCTGGCCTGAAGATTCCCCGTACCCTCGGCACCATTCTGGCCATGGCATTTCTGTTCGGTTTGTTTGCTGCTCTGCTGCTGATCATGATCCCGCTGTTCGAGAAGCAGGTGTCATTGTTCATGGAGCGCCTGCCGGCCTACCTCGACTGGTTCAGGCAGCATCTGGCTCCTTGGCTGAAAGCCCAGTTCGATATTGAGTTGCAACTCGACAGCGCATATCTCAAACAGGCGTTGGCCGAGCATTGGCAAAGCGCTGGCGGCTTCGCCTCACAGTTCCTGCCTTCACTTGGAAGCGGCGGACTGGCGCTGGTGGGTTTTTTCGCCAACGTTGTGCTGGTACCGGTGGTGCTGTTTTACGTGCTGCGCGACTGGAACCTGATCGTCGCCCGTATCGACGAGGTGATTCCACGCCGCTGGCACGAACAAGTCGGTGCGGTGGCTCGGGAGGTGGATGACGTGCTGGGCAGCTTTTTGCGCGGCCAGATCTCGGTGATGCTGCTGATGAGCCTGTTTTACGCGCTCGGACTGCGACTGGTCGGGCTGGAACTGGCCTTGCCGATTGGTATTATCGCCGGCTTGCTGGTGTTCGTGCCTTACCTCGGCATGATCATTGGGCTGACCATGGCTACGCTGGCGGGGTTGATGCAGTTCCAGAGCCTGGGTGCAATGATTCCGGTGTGGATCATATTCGGTGTGGGCCAGGTATTGGAAGGCGTGGCGGTGACGCCTTGGCTGGTGGGTGACCGCATTGGCTTGCACCCGGTCGCAGTGATTTTTGCAGTGCTGGCGTTCGGACAGTTGTTCGGTTTCTTCGGCGTGTTACTGGCCTTGCCGATGAGCGCAGTGCTGCTGGTGGGGTTGCGGTTGTTGCGGAAGAATTATCTGAAAAGTAGTTTGTATCGGTAAAACAGACTTCAGTCTTTACCCGTGAGTACAAGTAAAAACGCCCCGGAGCCGTGGCTCCGGGGCGTAGCATTCAAGCGCTAATACTTAGGCGGCTTGGATGTTGGAAGCTTGCTTACCCTTGGGGCCTTGGGTGATTTCAAACTGCACCTTTTGACCTTCTTTCAGGGTTTTGAATCCGCCCATCTGAATCGCGGAGAAGTGCGCGAACAGATCTTCGCTGCCGTCGTCCGGAGTGATGAAGCCGAAACCCTTGGAATCGTTAAACCATTTTACAGTACCAGTTGCCATTTACGTAGTCCCTTGCTAATAAAAAAACGGGAAATCCCGCGAAAATGCCTGAATTCCAAGACTGCAAACGGCGAAACCGATAGTGCAAAAAACTTGAATCCAAACACCAGAGAGTTTTTACGCCTTATATTTTGACAAGTCAAGCGATTATTAATCTGAACAATTTCATGGCTAGTCCTGGGGTGAAATTTGTTTCATTTTTGGCAGTACGTTACAGGGAGGGTCGAAGTGGGCGGGGGTCAAGGTAAGTTTTGATTTTTACGCGAAGTTTTTGGCGACACGAAATAGTAAGGGGGTTACTGCATGAACCGGAACGGTTCCATCTCCACTGATTCAACCCGTGCGCCCAGCAATACAAGAGTGCCTTCCAGCCGGTTATCTCCGGTATCACTGAATTCGAAACGGTAGGTCCGCCGGATCGCCATGTGCCCCGCTGCGTTACGCCGCAGAGCCAAAGAGGTAACAGTCACTGTGTCGTCGAGAAATTGGACTCCTGCGCTGTTACAGGCGCGTTTGCCCGCATTTCGCGCGGTTTCGAGGGCGCGTAGGCTGTCGAGCCAGAATCCAGCCAGCGCGGCAAGCAACAGGATGAAAAGCAAATCCGTGAAATCCATCGGCGAGAAAACAGGATGAATGAAACGCCGAATCATACCCGGTTTTTGCGAACCTCTGCAGGCACTGCTCAAGCTGATAGAATAGCGACAACCTGATTTTCCATTAAAAAATGAAACAGCTACTGCTCGAAATCTCCTCTGGCTTCACTCCCACGCTGGACAACTTTGTTGCCGGGCGCAATGCTGAAGTGTTGCAAGCTCTGAGTGAAAGTGCCGCTGGTACGCAGTCGGAGCGCTTCATTTATCTTTGGGGCGAGCCTAGTGGCGGCAAGACGCATTTGCTGCATGCTTTTGTGGAGGCCGTTTCGCGGCGCGGGTTGAAATCGGTTTACGTGCAGTGCGGTGCGGCGCTGCCGGATCATCTGGATGGTTACGACGTAGTGGTGCTGGACGATGTCGGCCAGCTAGACGGCGAGGGTCAGATCGCGTTGTTCAATCTTTACAACCGGCTGCGCGAAGGGCGGGGGAGGCTCCTGACCAGCGGTTCGTGCGCCCCGGCGCAACTCCCGATGCGCCCGGATGTGGTGACCCGGCTCGGCTGGGGGCTGGTATATCAAATTCATGGCCTCAGCGACGACGAGAAGGTGCAGGCGCTGCACGCCCACGCCGCAAGCCGCGGCTTTAGGCTCGGGGCAGGAGTGGCGGAATACCTGCTGCGCCACTGGCGGCGCGACCTGCCGTCGCTGCTGGGGGCGCTGGATACGCTCGACCGCTATTCCCTCGAAACCAAGCGCCCCATCACCGTACCGCTGTTGCGTGAAACGCTGCAGATGGAAGTCTGATCCCGATTGATGCCCCATCTGCTGGTTGATCTTTCCTACCATGGCTTCGGTCATATCGCCCAGACCGCACCGGTGGTCAACGCGCTGGCAGAACGCCTGCCCGGCATGCGAGTGACGCTGCGCAGCAGGGCTCCGCACGAGGTGCTGGCGCAGCGTTTTCACTGCGGTTTTACGCTGATTTCAAAGGCACTCGATTTCGGTATGGAGATGGTGGATGCAGTGGCGGTAAATGTGGTGGAAAGCGCCGAGGCCTACCGGAACTTTCACCGTGACTGGAAGGGCCGGGTGGCGCGTGAAGCAGAGGATATGGCTGCGCTGGCACCTGATCTGCTGTTCGCCAACGTGCCCTACCTCAGCCTTGCAGCCGCAGCCAGTGCTAGAATCCCCGCGGTGGCGATGTGTTCCCTCAACTGGGCGGACATCTACGCCCATTACTGTCATGATCAGCCGGAAGCACCAGAAATTCACAGCCAGATGCTCGCTGCCTACAACAACGCGACGTGTTTTCTCAGGCCCTTGCCCGGTATGCCGATGGGGAATTTGGTGAATAGTCGCTCAATCGGCCCCATCGCCCGGCTGGGACGCAACCGCCGTAACGAAATGGAGGCCCGGCTGAGGATTTCGCCCGCCGACCGGCTGGTGCTGATCGCCATGGGCGGCATCGCCTTCCGCCTGTCGCTGGATAGCTGGCCACGCATTCCCGGCGTGCGCTGGGTGGTGCTATCCTCTTGGCAGGTGCGTCATCCTGACGCGGTGGAACTGGAATCCCTGGACATGGATTTCACTGATGTGCTGGCTTCCTGCGATGCGCTGCTTACCAAGCCGGGCTACGGCAGTTTTGCCGAGGCGGCCTGCAATGGGGTGCCGGTACTGTATCTCGACCGCAAGGACTGGCCGGAGGCGCCGTATCTGGTGGAATGGCTGAAGCGGCAGGGCCGCTGCATGGAAGTGGAGCGCTCGGCGCTGGAACAGGGCGCCATTGCCGCACCACTGGAGGCGCTGTGGGCGTTGCCGCCTACAGCGCCGGTCGCGCCCGAAGGGATAGCGCAGGCCGCGGATTTTCTGCAGGATTTGCTGAGCTAGGAGCGCTGGGCTTCTTCGGCCGCGATCTGCTTATGCACTTCTACCATGTCGAGCCCCCGCACCTGTTCGATCAGCTGCTCCAGCCCGGAAGCAGGCAAGGCGCCGGCTTCGGAGTAGATCACCACTTTTTCGCGAAAGACCATCAGGGTCGGGATCGAGCGGATCTGGAAATAGCCGGCAAGATCGGTTTCTGCTTCAGTATTGACCTTGGCAAAGGTGATGTCGGGGTGTTTCTCCGACATTTGCTCATAGGTGGGGGCGAAAGAGCGACACGGGCCGCACCACGGCGCCCAGAAGTCCACGATTACGATATCATTGCCAATGACGGTGCCCTCGAAATTGCCCTGGTTAAGGTCAACTGTTGCCATGCTCGTTTCTCCAGAAAAATGATGGGCGCCGAGGAGGGGGAGATCTAGGCTCCCCAGCGCATTTCGGCAGAATATCATTAAATGCTAATATGATCTACTGTCGCATCTATGCGGCTTTCGAGACTGTTGTCAGGTGAACGCCATGAATCAAAACGCAATTCCCGATGCCCTGCTGCTGCTCGCGCCTGGCTGCCCACATTGCCCGGCGGTGCTGGAGGGCTTGAGTGGCCTGCTCAAGGAGGGCGTTATCGGGCGGCTGGAAGCGGTTAATATCGCGATTTACCCGCAGCGCGCGGCAGAGCTGGGAGTGAGAACGGTGCCTTGGGCAAGGATCGGCCCGTTCGAGCTGGAGGGTGCGCAGACGCCCGCCGAACTGCGTCGCTGGGCCGAACAGGCTGATAGCCTTGACGGTATGGCAGACTATTTCTTTCAGATGCTGACCAGCGGCCGTCGCGCCAGGGTAGAGGAAATGGCGCGGCAGGAGCCGTCACGGTTGCGGGCTCTGGTTCTCCTGATGGAGCGGCCGGATACCAGCATGGCGGTGCGCTTGGGGATAGGGGCGGTGCTTGAGGAACTAAGCGGTAGTGGGCTTGCCGAAACAATGATTCCCGATTTGGGGGCGCTGGCCAGGAATGGGGACGCGCTCACTCGCGCCGATGCCTGCCATTTCCTGTCTCTGATCGGTGGCCAGGAAGTCGTGCCATGGTTGCGCGCCTGCCTTGACGACGAAGACAAAGAGGTGCGCGAAATCGCCATCGAGGCACTGGAAGAACTGGAACAGAATCAATGAGCAAAGCTTTTACCCGCGAGAACGATGATGCGGAAGAAGAAGATCTTGAACCGGCGCAGCAACTGCCGCTGGGGCTGAAGAATTACATCACCCCGACTGGATACCAGCGCCTCAAGGACGAGTTCGACCAGCTGTGGAAAGTGGAGCGTCCAGCTCTGGTGAAAACCATCACCTGGGCCGCCTCCAATGGCGACCGATCGGAAAACGGCGATTACATCTACGGCAAGAAGCGGCTGCGGGAAATCGACCGTCGCATCCGTTTTCTCTCCAAACGCCTCGACAACGCCGAGGTGGTCGACCCAGGTGAGCGCGAGGAATGCGACCAGGTGTTCTTCGGCGCCACCGTGACGGTGTGCGGCCAGGATGGGATTGAACATACCTACAGCATCGTCGGCGTGGACGAGGCAAATGCCGGACGGGGGATGATCAGCTGGGTTTCGCCGCTGGCGCGGGCGCTGCTCAAGGCGCGCGAGGGCGACACGGTGACGTTGCGCACTCCAGGTGGGGTGGATGAGATGGAAATCCTTGAGGTGCGCTACGTGACTGTGAATACGAATTTAGCTGCCTAGGGAAGCGCTGAACAAGTCCAACGCTTTCTCATCCCTGTCATACACCCGCAATGGGAGAGGAGATTGACCCCATTGATATGCGTTTAAGTGTCGATATTTTTTACAGTTTTGCTGGGACGCTTTCACGACAAGTGGCTATTGGCTGTAGATAAAATATTTGATGCATTGCAATTTCAGGACATGATTTTTTTGTTTTATGTGGGCATGGGTGATGTTTTATCTATGTATCGGCGCGACTGGCGCACGATCAGGTGCTGGCCAGCGCCTGATCGTGCGAGTCCATGTCTTAGACCAAGTAACAGAAATGCATGGATCTCGGATGTGATGGTCTACACTCTGGACTCGACCTCAGTTAAGTTGTGCAAGGGCTGTTTTTTTACATACCGGATTGCCAGCGATCCGGTATCCACGACCCGATATCTACCTTGCATGACGATCTAAATATGACTACATTTAAATCAATAAACTGTTGAGCGATGGCATGGGCATGTACTAAGTTACCCATGGCTCAACCCGTCTCTAGGCGTATTGGATAAATTCTTCTCATATGTGAGTGTCGAAAAAACTTACACTCACTGGGGTAGGATGCGAAATCCGGAATGAAGTACATAGATAACTGTCTGATTGCCTAAGTGATGTGGGCTTATGTAATCAAATGGCACGAATTTTGCATATAAATTCAATATTAATGCAATATATCTTCATAATCATGACTCATAGGCATACATGGCAAAGTACGCGGGGTTAGGAAGTGACCTTATCAAGGAGAGTACGTCATGACCACAAAAGAACATCCGAATGGCAAGATGGCGGAGCAAAACCTGCCACAGGGTGCCAGCTCTCCAGCGCAGTCCGTTGATGAATCGCGCAGGCGCTTTGGCAAATCGGGGTTGGCGGCATCGGGGGTGATTCTTACCCTCGCCAGCCAGCCTGTGCTTGGGAATTGGGCCTGTCAGTCGCCATCCGGCTTCCAGTCGGGCAATGCCAGCCCGCATGGACTGCCTCCACAGTGTATGGGCCGCACGCCGGGCTACTGGCAAGCCCCCAACAAAAATTGGCCGAGCCCGTATACGACGGGAACATGCACCAACAAAGATTTTCCCTCGTCGAATAACCCGTTGGATTGGAAGGGGGGAACCTATTTCAAAGACATCTTCAATTGCGGGGGAAATGGCACTCGGTATCGGAGCGCTTGCCTGCCCTCCAAGAATGGCTGCACACAGACTACCCCGCTTTCGCTTATGCAGGTACTTCTGTTGGGCGGCAGTCTTGATCCTTACCAGTTGGGCGCGCACATCGTCGCAGCGCTCCTGAATGCACAAATGGGCTGGACGCCGGTGCTGACAGTACCGGCCGTGAAAAACATGTTCAACGAATGGGCTGCGAAAGGCTATTATGAGCCGAACGCCGGCGTAAAGTGGTCCGCCGCAGACATCGTAACCTACCTGCAAACCACGATGACGCTATAACAAACGCTTGATCCGGCTCCCATTCGCAAAGACAATAGCGGCCAGTCAGCCAATATTGAGATTCAAGATGCCTTTAAACCCGAAGTGGCAAGTTGCAGACGAGAACGAATTTCTCCTCCGCTCCTGGGACGATGAGTTCGTCGTCTACAATGGCGCTACGGGGGATACCCATCTGCTCGGTCTGGTCGCGGCGCAGGTGATGTTGAAATTGCAACAAACGCCAACGGATGCAGTAAGCCTTGCCGAATGGGTTGCCCCATTGCAGCAAATCGAGCCGGATGATGAGTTCGTGCTTTTCATTGAACAAATTCTTACAAATTTCGATAGCCTTGGCATTATCGAACATTCCCGACTTTGAATGTTTCCGCGTTAACGCCCTCAGAGCTTAGGTCCCGGCTCAAAGAGGCGGGGATATTCCTCCAAATCGGCGCCTTTGTTATCCACGTGAAAACCTCGATTCGCAGCGTGGCGGAGGGCATCGGTCTGCTCTATGCCGACTACCCGCTGGCCGAAGATGTGGGCTTTGCAGATTTCCACGTCCGCCTTATCTCACCGGGAAACTTGCGGCGCTGGTTTCGTCCTCAGGTTCTGTTTTCTTTCGACGGCCGAATTCCCTTCAAGCCCCTGCCGCTGGACCAAGCCTTCCCGATGCTCGAATGGGGAATGAACTGGTGTGTATCGGGACATGCACATCAATATCTCATCCTGCACGCGGCTGTCATGGAAAAACAGGGCGGCTCCGTGATTATGCCGGCGCCGCCCGGCGCCGGGAAAAGCACCTTGTGCGCTGCCTTGGTAAACCGTGAGTGGCGGTTGCTCTCCGATGAACTCGCCCTGATCGACAAAGCGGACAACGCGCTCGTCCCGTTGTGCCGGCCCGTGAGTCTCAAGAACGAATCCATACACGTGATCCGGAAATTTGAGCCGGACGCGGTCCTTGGCCGCGAGGTGCGCGACACGATGAAAGGCACGGTCGCCCACATGAAACCGCCCGCCGAGAGCGTCGCGCAACGCCACGTAACCGCTCGGCCCGCCTGGATTGTTTTTCCCAAGTACCAACCCGGAGCACCGACGCGCCTGGAACCGCAACCCAAGGCCCGTGCTTTCATGCACATGGTGGAAAGCGCGTTCAACTATAGTTTGCTTGGCCCACAGGGTTTTCAAATGATGGCAAACCTGGTCGACGCGTGCGATTGCTACGAGTTCACATACAGCAATCTCGATGAGGCTGTCGCTGTCTTTGCCGACCTGAAGCTCCCTGCCCCATGAAGGCCGCATACAGCCTGGTGGCACAAGTACTGCGGCACCCAGAAACTGCGGTATTGCTTGGCCTCGCCGAATGGGACCTGCTGATACGCCAGGCAAGGCATGCCGATTTGCTGGCGCGCATCTACGCCATGCTTGATGAGCAAGGCCTGATCGACAGCATTCCTGCAAAGCCGCGCGCACACCTGGAATCGGCGGACACTGTGGTCAAACGGCATGCGCAAGCCATACGGCGGGAAGTTCACTGTCTTCGTAAGGCGCTGGCAACTATCGACCTTCCGGTCATTCTCCTCAAAGGCGCGGCCTACCTCATGGCTGACCTGCCGCCGGCGAGAGGCCGCATTTTTTCAGATGTGGACATTCTCGTCCCCAAAGGCCATCTCAATCAGGTAGAGGCCGCCCTGCGCCTTCACGGCTGGGCCAGCAGCCACCACGACGCCTACGATCAGCGCTATTACCGGATATGGATGCATGAACTGCCGCCCATGATGCACCTCAAGCGCCAAAGCGTACTGGATGTGCACCACAATATCCTGCCGGAAAGCGCGCGCGTTCATCCGGATCCCCGTAAATTAATTGAAGCGGCAGTGCCGGCTGGGGAAGATCAGTCCGTTAAAGTGCTCGCGCCGGTAGACATGGTGCTGCATAGTGCCACCCATTTGTTTCATGAAGGCGAGCTGGAACACGGGCTGCGCGACCTTGCAGATATGGATAGCCTGTTGCGGTACTTCGGCGAATCGCCGTCATTCTGGTCAGCGCTAATGAGTCGAGCGCAGGAACTGGAACTCACTCGACCGCTTTTTTATGCGCTGCGTTATGCCAACCTGGTACTTGGCACGCCCATCCCCGAATCTGCCACTATCAACCAGACAGTCGTCAGGCCTCATTGGTCATTGGTAGCAGTCATGGACGCACTTTACGGTCGAGCGCTTGCCCCTGTCCACCCGAGCTGTTCCGACTGGCTGACAGGCACTGCCCGCTGGCTGCTCTATGTGCGCGCCCACTGGCTGCGCATGTCCCCTTGGTTGCTCGTTCACCACCTGTTTCACAAAGCTTTCCTGTCGCCCAAACACTCGTAAGGCACAATCTGGGCAGGGTGCCAAGAAGCGAAGCTATTGCGCATGGAACAACAGCGGATATCTACGAGAGGAGTGTCTGAAAATTTTACAATCAGGTTTTCAAAAGCATTGTCAAAACTTTCAACAAATTGATTGAATAGAATTATTTATTTCTGGACCAATTCCTGCTTTATCTTATATTTCCGTTTGTGTGCTTGTGATAACTGACCGGTACCGCATTAGCTACACAGGCTGCGTCCAACGAATGACAGGAGATATTTCAATGAAACATTCATTATTTGTCCTGGCGATGGCGGTATCCATGCTGGCCGCTGCCCCGTTCTCTCACGCGACGATCATCCAATACACTGCCAATCTGAGTGGCCCGAATGAAACTCCCGCAACTGCGTCGCCCGGAACGGGTTCTGCCGTTGTCACTATTGATGACGTGGCTAACACCATGCGCGTAGAGGTTATGTTTTCTGGCTTGCTCGGGAATACAACCGCTGCGCACATTCACTGCTGTACAGCAAATCCTTTGACAGGGACGGCCGGAGTGGCCACGACCACGCCAACCTTCGCGGGTTTTCCGCTAGGGGTTACTTCAGGAACCTATGACAATATTTTGGACATGACACTGGCCTCTTCGTATAACCCGAGTTTCGTCACAGCTCATGGTGGGACGATTGCGTTAGCGGAGGCGGACTTGTTCAACGGCATGTCTCTCGATGAATCCTATTTCAACATTCACACTACTTTGTTCGGTGGTGGCGAGATCCGCGGCTTCCTTACGCAGGTTCCCGGACAGGTTCCAGAACCCGCGACCCTCGCCCTTCTCGGTTTTGGGCTTGTGGGACTCGGCTGGAGCCGCCACAAGAAAGTGTAAATAGGGTCAATGGGGTACGATTATTGTCTGGGGTATTTATCGTGTCTGATCCAAATGGCAATGCACCAATGGCAGTGAGGAACTTTTCGGCCAGACAATAAAAACGGCGGCCTGCTGGCCGCCGTTGACTGTCAGATTTTCCGATAGTGAGTGTTTCAGGCCTTGCGACGCATGGCACCCAGCCCGACCAGTCCCACAGTCAGCAGCATGAGGGCCCCCGGTTCCGGTACGGCGCGGATGGCGAGTGTCTCAGAGTAACTCACGGCACCAGGCTGCCCCCACCAAGGATGTTCCTCGGTATCACTGTTCCCGGGGCCTGAACCGGGCGCATTCGCCCAGTCACAGTGATTCGCCCCGGGGCCTGAACCGGGCGCATTCGCCGAGCCAACGAAGTATGCCGTAGCGCACGCCGCGTTACTGGTCAACGTGGGGGTGGGATAAGTGAAGTAAGCGCCGCTGACAGGATCGCCCGCGCCGAACGGCACATTGGCGCCCGGGAACTGGAAGTCACCTGCCGTCGGAGCGAGCATCATCTCTTCGGCGGTGGGCAGGCGCCATCCCAACGGTGCCTGGAAGGAGAAGTCGGGAACGAACCCAAAGTAGGACCCATCGGGCGCCACAGCGAAGATCCACGCCCACTCGTAGCCGTTCTTCGTGATGTATGCGTTGGACGGAAGCGGCGTCTCGACGAGCGGCGTCGAAAGAGCATTTGGCGAAGCAATGGTCATCAATGCGAAGCTTAAAACCAAGTGGCGCAATTTAAACATGATCATCTCTCCCTTAGACACAATAAATGCTAAAAAGGGGTCTAAAAATGGGTCAGACACGATTTCCACACTTCCCTAATCACTATTGTATTGCCCTTTCCAATCATTAAGCATTACCCATGCCACTAGAGTGGATAATGCTTAAATTCAATTTAACTTCAGTATGTTGAATGTTATCGGTGTGGTGGAGGCAGCTCGTCTGGAAGGGTTTCAAGCGAGATTGTAAAAATTCCCGACGCTCAAACGCGACGTTACGGGGATCAGACACAATTATGTGGCGCTGAGTTTGAACTGATCGGCGTTTTTCTGGCCGATCGCCTGATCGAGGAAATCAATCAATTCACCGGCGTGGCGCTCTGCCTCGCGGGACGAGTCGTGGTCGCCGGCCAGGATCAGCAAACGCACCTGGTTGCCGGGCCGCCGGGCGTAGATCGCCATGGCGTCCTCGACTGGCACGGTGACGTCGTCGCTGCCATGCACCAGCAGCACCGGGCAACGGATCTGCCGGATGGTGTTGCGCGGGGCGATGTCGCTGAAGCGGTGGCCGATTGCGTGCTGGACGTAGCGCAGCACAGGGCGGCCGAGCGGGAAATAGGGAATGTGATGCGCGGCGAGGAATCGCCGCATCATGCTTTCCGGATCGGCAAAGGCGGCAATGCTCGCCACCGCAGCCAGATCGTGGCTGCGCGAACCGACCAGGAGCGCCGCTGCGGCCCCCACCGAATGTCCCAGCGCGGCCAGCCTGCTGGCGTCCACATCTGGCTGCAATGCCAGCCAGTCGAGTGCGTGCTCCAGATCTTCGGCGAAGCGCGGCAGGGAAGAAAATCCGTCGCTATCGCTCTTGCCATGGTTGCGCGAGTCGAACAGGAGTACGGCATAGCCGGCACTATGCAGCGGCTGTGCCAGTGGCAGCATCATCTCAGCGTTGCTGCCCCAGCCGTGCAGCACGGCCACTGCCGGGGCGGGGCCGCTCTCTGGAGGCGGGATGAACCAGGCAAAGAGACGCTTGCCGTTTTCGGTCGGGATCGAGACTTCACGGTACCTCAGGCCGTACTGTTCCGGGCTGCCCTGTTCGATGATGCGCGGTGCGCGGAAGCCGATGCGGACGAGCAAGGGAAAGGTGGCGGCCATTGCGGCGATGATCAGCAATACCGTAGTCGCAAAAGTGGTCACAGCGGCGGCAGCCCGTACATCTCCATCATGAAATTGGTGAAAACCGGGGTCTTGCCGGGTTTGCCCGGATCCTGCCGGTAGCGGGTGCGCACCTCGGCCAGCTTTTTCCGCATCAGCGACTGGGCCTCGGAGGGGACGATGCGATTGTGGTCGCGCTCCCCGGCAAGATGGCGGTAATAGGCGAACACCTCGTCGTCGTAGGGATTCTGGCCGACCAGTCCGATGCGCTTGATGTCGAGCCGGTCCGCGGCCTGCACCTTGGTGATCTTGTTTTTCTTGACCAGCCCGGCCAGGTATCCCGCCTCCTGCCGCAGCGCTTCCTGCCGCGTGGCGGTCCACGGCATGGCCGCGCAGCCGGCCAGGGCTGCGATCAGAATGAGGGATTTTATTGTCCTAAGCATGATGTCCGATCAGTGCTGCAGCCGCCCATACAACCGGCTGTACAGGCCGTCACCCTTGATCAGTTCCTCGTGTACGCCTTCCTCAATGATGTGGCCATCGTCGAAGACATAGGCCCGGTCGGCCTGTTTTACTGCGGAGAGGCGGTGGGCGATGATCAGGGTGGTGCGATTATTGAGGAACCCGCGCAGCGCGTCATGGAGTTTTGCTTCGGTTTCGGCGTCGAGCGCCGAGGTGGCCTCGTCGAGGATGACGACTTGAGGGTCGGACAGCACCATGCGCGCGATCGCCAGGCGCTGGCGCTGGCCGCCTGAGAGGCGCACGCCCTGGCGGCCGACGATGGTATCGAGGCCGTGCGGCAATTCGTGCACGGTATCGGCCAGTTGTGCCACTTCCAGGGCCTGCCACAGCTGTTCGTCAGTGAGATCGCGGCCCAGGGTCAGGTTCATGCGCACGGTATCGTTGAATAGCGCCGGATGTTGCAGCACGGTGGCGACATGGCTGCGCACCACTTCCATGCCGATTTCGGTCATCGGCACGCCATCGAAATTCACCGTGCCTGAGTCGGGCGGATAGAGTCCCAGAATCACTTGCACCAGGGTCGATTTTCCGCCGCCGGAGGCGCCCACCAGCGCCACTTTTTCGCCCGGCCGGATAGTCAGGCTGACGCCGTTGAGCACTGGCGTTTCACCATAGCTGAAGCAGATGTTCTCCACCTCGACGCCGACCGTGTTCTTGCCGGCGAAAGGGTTCTTCAGGTGAGGATAATGCGGCTCTTCCTTCAGTTCGAGCAGGCGATTGATGCGCCCCAGAGCCGCCTTGGCGGCGTAAAAAGCGTACTGGATGCCGAGGATTTCCTGCACTGGCCCCATCATGAACCAGAGGTAGCCGAACACCGCCATCATCTGGCCGATGCTGAGATTGGAATACACCACCATCAGCATGCTGATAGCGCGGAATACGTCGAAGCCGAACAGAAATACCATGAACGACAGCCGCCCTGCCGCATCGCTTTGCCACGAGAAAGCGGCGGCATGGGTGCGGATACCTCGCGCCCGTTCGATCACCTGGCCAATGTAATGGCGTTCGCGGTTGCTGGCGCGGATTTGCTGGATCGCGTCCAGGGTTTCGGTGAGCGCCTGCTGGAACAGCTCGAAGGCGCTGTTTTCGCGCTTCTTCAAATCCTTCACGCGCTTGCCCAACACCGTGGTGAAATAGATCACCGCCGGATTGAGCAGCAGGATGAACAGCGCCAGTTGCCAGTGCATCCACAGCAGGATGATGGCGGTGCCGATGATGGACAGCAGCGCCACCAGGAATTTGGACACCGAGGCACCGATGAAATTGTCCACCGCGTCGAGGTCCTTGACGAAGTGAGAGGCGACTGCGCCGCTGCCCAGCGTTTCGTACTCCGACATGGCGATGCGGCTCAAACGCAGCAGCATCTGCTCGCGCATGCGGAAGACCACGTCCTTGGCGATCAGGGTGAAGCTGCGGCCCTGCCATACACCCAGGATCAGCGCTGTCAGCCGCAGTGCCAGCGTCAACGCCAGCACCGCGCCGATGTACAGCACCGGCCCGTGCCAAGTGGCGGGGAACTGGCTGTTCAGCCAAGCCACCATTCGGCTCGGCTGGTGCAGCAGCACTTCGTCCACCAGCAGCGGCATCAGGAGCGGAATTGGCACGCTCGCCACCGCTGCCAGGATGGCGACGATATGGGCGCTGATCAGATCCTTCTTATGCTTGCGGACGATGCCGAGGATGGAGGTCCAGGTATAAGCGGCAGACATTGGGTTAAGGCAGCAGTTTTACGTCCTCGATCACCACATTCTCCAGCGGTACGTCCGAGGGTAAGGGGTCGCGTGGGCCGGTTTTGACCTTGGAAATCTTCATCACCACATCCTGGCCTTTCACAACCTTGCCGAACACTGCGTAGCCCCAGCCTTGCATTTTGGGAACGGTATGATCGAGGAAGGCGTTGTCCCTTACGTTGATGAAGAACTGCGCCTTGGCGGAATGCGGGTCATTGGTGCGTGCCATTGCGATGGTGTAAGTCTCGTTTTTCAGGCCATTGGTGGCCTCGTTCCGGATCGGGTAAAAGGTTTCCTTTTCCATTAGCCTGGTATCGAAACCGCCTCCCTGGATCATGAAGTTATCGATCACGCGGTGGAATACCGTACCCTTGTAGAAGCCGCCCTTGACGTATTTGAGAAAATTTTCGACCGTTTTCGGCGACTTGTCCGGGTAGAGTTCGAGGGTGAAGCTGCCAAGATTGGTTTTCATCTCTACCATGGGATTGGCGGCGTAAACATTCAGGTTGAGCAGCAGCCCGCAAACGAGGGTAACCAGGCGTATTTTCATTGATTTTCTCTCCAGAGTTGGTTGAAAAAAGTTAAGGCTTCAGGCGGTAGAAGCGATTAGCCAAGGTCAGCCCTTTCAGCCCGTCGAAATTGCTTCCCACCGCGTCGCCGAGTTTGGTCAGACGTTCGTCGGGGTGGGGGTGGGTCTTGAACAGCAGCGCCACACTGCCGCTGTTGCCCGCAGCGGAATGGCCGATCTCCTGCAGGACTTCAGGCAGGCCGAAGGCGTCGTAGCCGGCGCGCGCCGCCAGCACCACGGCGATGCGGTCGGCTTCGAATTCGGCGTTCTTGTCGAGCGAGCGCGAGACGATTTCCGCGCCGCTGCCGATCAGGTTGTGAATTTTTTCGTCGCCACCTACCTGCTTCGCCAGCAGTTTTCCGCCCAGATCTACCAGCTTGCTTTGCTGCAGAATTTTCAGGTGGTGCTTGCGGATCACGTGGCCGATTTCGTGCGCCAGCACGCCCGCTAGTTCAGCTTCGTTGTCGAGCAGTCGGTACAGCCCGCGAGTGACGAAGATGTAGCCGCCGGGCGCAGCGAAGGCGTTGATGTCTTGCGATTCGATTACGCCGAAGTGCCAGGCGAGATCGGGCCGCTCGCTCTGGCTGGCGACCCAGCGACCGACGTTGTTGACGTATTTCTGCAGCTGCTGGTCTTTCACCAGCGGTGCAGCGCCGAGCAGGCTGCCGGCAATCTGGCGGCCGATGGCGGTTTCTTCCTCCTCGGAATAGCCGCCCAGCCTCGATGACTTGTCCGGTTTCTGCAACTCGCTCGCCGCATTTCTCAGTTCCTGGCCGAGATTGAAGCCGTGTGCGGCACCGAGGCACAGCAGTAGCCCCAGCCCGGTCAGCCAATTGGCTATCGGTTTCATGGCTGTTCTCCCTGTTCCGGGTCGGGCAGGTAATCCAGCTTGCGCGCCGTCAGTTTGCCTTTGGCGGCGAATTTTTTCGCCTCCGCCCGGCTGGTGAGACTGGATTCCGCCCGCTTCAGTTCAGCCTCGTTGAATTTAGCTGCTTTGAGTTCTTCTTCGTTGAGGCCGCGGATGCCGGTGGTGGCGACTACCCGACCAGTCCCGGCCCGCCCCGAAGCCAGGCCGGCCAGTCCGGTGATTTCACTGCCGGTCGAGGTCTTGCGCGCTTCGCCGCGGCGGATGCTGAGCATGCGTACCCAGCCGTTGCCACGGGTGCTTTTTACCTGAAACCAGCCGCCGTCCTTTTTCAGGATTTCCACCTTGTCGCCAGATGTCAGCTTGCCGACGGTTTTGGCGTCGCGGAACGGTTCCGTTTTGAGTTCATCCGCCTTGACCGCGGCGCCGCTCTCGCCGGCGTAGGCGGTTGGCATCGCCAGCAGCAAGGCGGCCAGCAGAAAGTAGCGTGTCGTGTGCGTCATGATTTTCCTTTTCCCGTCTCTTTCCAGCGTAGCAGCGCTTCGGCGAACAGTGCGCGCCAGCTGTCGCGCGCTTGCTCTCCGCCGGTAATCAGCCCTTCGTGGACGAACCAGTCCGCGTCATTATCCGCAGTTGCAGCGTGTTTTTGCAAGAGAGGTTCGAGCGCCTGTGCTATCGCGTTGATATCGCGAACTATACGCAGCCGCCCGTCCTCGTCGCCCGCCGGACGCAGCCAGGAAATCGCCAGGGTGTTCTCAAACAGGTTCCAGATGCCTTTTTGCCGGCCATCGAGGATTTCTACGCTCTTCGTTACGCTGCCGGTTTTTTCCAGACCCCTGCGGATTTTTTCACGCGCGCCTTCGCTCAATGCATCTGCCTGTCCTCCCAGGCGGATCAGCATCAGCACGCCGTGCAACTCGCCGCTGTGTTCCTGCGAAGTCCGTACCGTGTTTTTCTCCAGCGCACCGCTGGTGGCGAAGGCATACAGCCGGGCGAGGGTGAAGTAGGCCAGTCCGAGAGTGACCGGGCCGGTCAGATTGATGTAGGTGGTGGTGAAGTTGATGCTGGCGTAGGAGACGGCCAGAAGAATGAACTGCGAAGCGCCGAACAGCTTGTCGAATTTGTCCTGGCCAACGCTGCGGTAGAACCCCCATGCGGTCGCCCACACGATGGAGAGCGTCAGCAGCAGGTAGGCGATGCGGGCATCGGGAAAGCGCAGGTAGTCGCCGTGCTTGAAATTGTCGATGGCGGTGGCGAGAATTTCCACGCCGGGATGCATGCGGCTGATCGGTGTCGGCTTGATGTCGAACAGGCTGGGCGCGGTCGAGCCGATGATCACGATCTTGCCGGTGAATTCGTCCGGCGGGCGCTGTTTGTTCTTGCTGGTCAGGTCGGCGAAGACGTCGCTGAAGCTCACCGAGCGGTAGGTAAAGGGCTGGCCGCGCCAGTTGAGCAGCACCCGCTGCGCCTCGGGCTGTGGAAATTTCAGTTGCTGGGCAATGCGCAGCGGCAGCGAGGGAATTTTCCAGCCATAATCGTCGCGGTAAACCGGGTACTGGCGGACGATGCCGTCAATGTCCGGGTAGATGTTGTGCAGCCCGAGCCGGCCACCTTCCAGCAGCGCCTTGAAGTGCGGCAGCACCATCGCCACCGTGGCATCGCGCTGCGCCTCATCGCTCAGTGCAACTACGCCCGGGATCATGGCCGGCTTGATCTGGCTTAAGGTGTCGTCTGCCGGATCAAGTCGCAGCATCGAAAAAAAAGTGTTGCTGGTGGCGGCGATAGCTGCGTCGAAGTAGGCATCGCTGTCAGGGTTGTACACGTCCGGGTCGCTGAACAGGATGTCGAACACGACGGCTTTCGGCTGCTGCTTCTCGATCTGCTCGACAAACTCCCCCAGCACCTGCCGCGGCCACGGCCAGCGCCCATAGTCCTTTGCCATTGCGGCAAGGCTCGCCTCGTTGATGTCGACGATGACGATGTCCGGGTCGGGCTTGGGCACGACAATGCGGTAGCGCACCATCATGTCGAACGCCGCCTGCTTCATGTCGGTGGCGAGATGCAGAACTAGCGCATCTGCCGTGATCAGGACAGTGAATATTCCGGCCAGATAGAGATAGAAGCCGCGCTTCCACTTTTTCGCCAGCAAGGCGGAAAGGCGGGTTTGGGCGCTTTTCAACCGGTGTGAAAGGGAGTTGATCACATTCATGTCATGGCGGAGCTAATCAGGAGGCATCATTATGCCCCATAGCCAGTGCAGAGCCCACCACGATGGATTGTGCGGGCAGTCTGAAATTCGACCAGGATCAGCGCTGATTCACGTGGATTTCAACTCAGGGTATGTCCGATAGAATCGGAACCTAATGGTCTGCGAAGTGCCATGAACAGACGGTCGAGCTACCGTGAATGACAGTCTGAAAGATGGTGAGCAACGGTTGTTCAGCGAGTGGATTACCGGAAAGATGATTTTTCTACAACGTCAACGTAGAGGTAAGGGGCGCGAGCGACTCTGCCGCTGGGGGTGTCCTGAATTTTGTGTAAACGGAGTTTCGTTTAACGTTGCGGCATCCGGTCATCGAATTGAATAGTAAACCGGTTTAGCGCCGCTTTCCAATCCCGGATCGGCATGGTCCACTTCTGGCTGATGTTTTGCAGGGCCAGGTAGAACAGCTTCAGCAACGACTCGTCGCTCGGGAACGAGCCACGGTTCTTGAGTTCAGTCACCACTTGTAGCCAGAATTTGGCCCCCTCGGTCTGGGCGATCCAGATGCCCAGCAGTTCTTTCTCCCCGGCC
>NZ_DF967549.1 GCF_000971475.1 Sulfuricella sp. T08 | reverse complement strand
CCACCGCCTCACCTCAGTCATCGACAGTCGTGGCCTCAAAACCCTCAGCTACAGCTGGAGCCCCGGCGGCCTGTTGAACCGCCTCACCGACAGTGACGGACGCATCACCAGCTACCTGTACGACCCGGTAGGCCGGTTGGCCGGCGTCACCGCGCCCAACAACGACACCGTCACCTACCGCTTCGACGCGGGCGGGCGCCTCACTGAAAGGTGGCTGGCCAACAACGCATCGGCCCGCTACGCCTACAACGCCGACAACAGCCTCAAGCAGCTCGTCAACCGCAGCACCGCCAGCACCATCCTGACCCAGCACGACTACACCTATGACGGCGTAGGCAACCGCGCCAGCCAGACCGAGAACATCGGCGGCAGCACGCTCAACTACGCCTACAGCTATGACGAACTCAGCCGTCTGACGCAAATCACCAACGGCACGGCGGCACAGCAGGAAAACGACAGCTATGACCCGTGGAACAACCGTACCCTGAAAAGCATCGGCAACCCGGCCACCAGCACGCTGGCCTATAAATACGATGATGCCAACCAGCTCACCGAGATTCACAACGGCACCATTACCGGCACGCTGCTGAGTACCCTGAGCTATGACAACAACGGCAACCTCATCAACGACGGCAGCAGAAGCTACACCTGGGATGCGCTCAACCAGTTGAGCCAAGTTAGCAAGGGCGCCACTACCGTGGCCTACGGCTACGATGCGGATGGCAGGCGCATCCGCAAAGTCACGGGTGGAATCACCACCCAATGGCTGTATGACGGGCAGGACATCTATGCGGAATACGGGGCTGCCTGGACCAACCCCAATGCGGTCTATACCAGTGGTGGCGGGGTGGATGATCCGGTGATCAAGGC
>NZ_DF967550.1 GCF_000971475.1 Sulfuricella sp. T08 | reverse complement strand
CCAATGGCACTAACTTAAGCATGCCGCAATCTGCCGTTGCTGTTGTTCCAGGAGCCGTGCCTGCAAGAGGGAACGCGGCTCCGTGAGCAGTGACGCGGGCTTTTGCCGTCGCTTCACCGCACGGGGTTCAACCCGCCCTGGTCGATGGGGCAACCTCAGTTGCGCAATGCCGGCAAGCAAAAAGGTATGCCGCAACGCAAGCCGCCCGCGCGGGCAGTGGCGCAAGTTCTCCTCGAAAGCGTTGAGCAATTGCAGCGCCCCCTTGAAGCTCAACTGGCGCGGCAGCAAGTGACCCAGATAGGCCGCCTGCGCCATCACGGCACGCACCAGGTTGTAGGCGAGCAGATGCACGGCAATCTCCTTCTCCACCATCTTCGCGCTCTTACAGCGCAGCACCCCCATCTGCATCACCGTCTTGATCGAACGTAGGTCCAACTCGATTTGCCAGCGGAGGCGATACAGCACAAACAGTTCCCGCTTGCTCACTTCTTGTGCGTCGATGAGCGTGGTCACTAGTGTCCAGCCACCCACCCGCAGTTCGCGCATCCTGAGCGTTTCGGGTAGGGCTTCATAGGTCGCCTTGTCCATCCATCCGGGACGCTGGAGCCGGGGCCAAATGACCACATGATCGCGGGATCCCAGACGTTGCCCACGCCGGAAATCAGTGTGCCGGCGTTGATGCTGCCGGATCACCACATCAACGCCCAGCTGGACCAACATCGCAATCAGGAAATAGCCGGCGTAGCACCGATCCGCGATGACCACATCGCCGGGACGCAGCCGCTTTGCCAGCTGCCACAGCAGCGCCGTCTCTCCCGTCTGCTTGCCCTCGCAGGGGCCGACTGCCCAATCGAGGACCGCGCCGCAGGACAGCGATACGATTGCCACCAGCCGGGCCAGCGGGAATCCCAGTCCCGCCTTCTGGGTCCGGCTCTGTGGAAAGCTCGCCTGGTTGGCCGCCGTGTCGGGCATCGATACCGTCGTGCCATCCACGAGTTTCACTTCCCGGCCACGCCAACGCCATGCTTGGGGCTGCTGCGCGCACAACCTTCCCCCGGTTTCCCGTCTCAGCCGCTCGATGAGCCTCAGGGGCAGGCGCGACCGCGCCTTGCAGTACGCGGCGGTGTTCAGGCTGCTCGGGGCCTGTCCCAGCGCCACCTGGCTACTTACGCCTCGCGCGACCGCATCCTGGCAACTGTGATCCGCATCCAACACCTGCTCGATGAACAAAATGAGCGTTTGCAGCGGATCGTAGAGGCGCTGTCGAAAGAGCCCCGCTTCTTCGGCGACCCACTGCATCAGCAACGGCGCCGGCAAAACCTCACCCAACACCACGCCCATCTTCTGCACAAACCGGGCGCGCAACCGCTTCACTTGTTCGGAAAGATGCCGTTTCTTGTTACCATCCATGGGGGCTGATCCTTTCGCGTTATCCAGCACGGATTCGACACCCGCATGGTAACGCGACAAGGCTCTCAGCCCCTCTCTATCTCTATGATCGGAAAGATACTTCTCTTAAGTTAGTGCCATTG
>NZ_DF967551.1 GCF_000971475.1 Sulfuricella sp. T08 | reverse complement strand
CGATCACGGTCGCGCTGATTCAGCCGATCGCGATGGAAGAAGGTCTGCGCTTCGCGATTCGCGAAGGTGGTCGTACCGTGGGTGCTGGTGTTGTGGCTAAGGTTATTGAGTAAGAATCGGTGAGGGTTTAGAGGTGAGGCGTGAGAAGCTGGTTTTCCGCCTCATCCTCTCCTCACAAAAAATTAGGCCAGTAGCTCAATTGGCAGAGTATCGGTCTCCAAAACCGAGGGTTGGGGGTTCGAGGCCCTCCTGGCCTGCCAAATAGATGGTGTGGAAAAGCGAACGGGCGATAGCCATAATAAATTGATCGGGCGACCGGCATATGTGCCGGTCGCTGTTTGCATTTCCGAAAAAGAAACCTTATGACAGATAAAATCAAGTTGGGCTTGGCTGTTTTGCTGCTTGCAGCTGGAATTGCCGGCTTCTACCTGTTGTCCGAGCATGCTTTGGTGTTGCGTGTGTTGGCTGTACTGGCGGGCGTGGGCATGGCAATTTTCGTGGCACGGTTTACTAGCCCTGGCCAGCAGTTTTTCGCTTTCGGCAAGGATGCGTGGGTAGAAACCAAGAAAGTTGTGTGGCCGACCCGCAAGGAAACCTTTCAGACCACCGGCGTCGTGTTTCTGCTCGTGGTGGTGATCGCCATTTTCCTGTGGATTGTGGATGCCAGCCTGATGTGGGCGGTCAAATTATTGATGGGCCAGGGGGATTGATGGCAATGCGATGGTACGTAGTGCACGCCTATTCGGGCTACGAGAAGAGTGTACAGCGAGCCCTGCAGGAGCGCATTGAGCGCGCAGGCATGCAGGACAAGTTCGGTCAGATTCTCGTGCCGGTCGAAGAAGTGGTCGAGATGAAAAGCGGCCAGAAGAGCATCAGTGAGCGCAAATTCTTTCCGGGCTATGTGCTGGTGCAGATGGAAATGGACGATGAGAGCTGGCACCTGGTAAAAAATACCGCCAAGGTGACCGGTTTTGTCGGCGGTTCCGCGCAGAAACCCACGCCAATCAGTGAAAAGGAAGTTGCCGCGCTGATGCAGCAGATCCAGGATGGCGTGGAAAAACCCAGGCCCAAGGTGCTGTTCGAGGTGGGCGAGGCGGTACGAGTCAAGGAAGGGCCGTTCACCGATTTCAATGGCATGGTGGAAGAAGTCAATTACGACAAGAGCAAGTTGCGCGTGTCGGTACTGATTTTTGGTCGTTCCACTCCGGTGGAACTGGAGTTCAGTCAGGTCGAGAAAGCCTGATCTAAAGATTTTTTAACTGGGGAGCTCGGTACAGCGGTTTGTATAGAGCGTTTGCACCCATTTTAGAGGAGTTGTAAAAGTGGCAAAGAAGATCATAGGTTACATCAAGCTGCAGGTGCCTGCAGGCAAAGCCAACCCCAGCCCACCTATCGGTCCAGCACTGGGTCAGCGCGGCCTGAATATCATGGAGTTCTGCAAGGCGTTCAATGCCCAGACCCAGGGTCTGGAAGTGGGCCTGCCGATCCCGGTGGTGATTACCGCCTACGCGGACAAGAGCTTCACCTTCATCATGAAGACGCCTCCCGCTACCGTGCTGATCAAAAAAGCCTCCGGCGTGCAAAAAGGCAGCCCGCGTCCGCATACCGACAAGGTGGGCAAGCTGACGCGCGCTCAGGCAGAAGACATCGCCAAAGCGAAGATGCCGGATCTGACTGCTTCCGACATGGATGCGGCAGTACGCACGATCGCTGGCAGCGCCCGCAGCATGGGCATTGAAGTGGAGGGCGTATAACATGGCACATATTTCCAAACGCACCAAGGCAATTACGGCCAAAGTCGATTGCACCAAATCTTATGCGCTGGCTGAAGCGCTGACGCTGGTCAAGCAAACTGCGACCGCCAAATTTGACGAGTCCATCGATGTGGCCGTGAATCTCGGTATTGATGCACGTAAATCCGACCAGCTGGTGCGCGGCTCCGTCGTGTTGCCACGCGGTACCGGCAAAACAGTACGTATCGCCGTTTTCGCCCAGGGCGACAATGCGACCAAGGCCAAGGAAGCGGGTGCCGATATCGTCGGTTTCGAAGATCTGGCAGCTGAAATCAAAGCCGGCAAGATGGATTTCGATGTGGTCATTGCTACTCCTGATGCCATGCGCATCGTCGGTCAGTTGGGCCAGATCCTCGGTCCGCGTGGGTTGATGCCTAACCCCAAGGTCGGTACGGTAAGCCCTAACGTAGCTGAAGCGGTGAAAAACGCCAGGGCCGGTCAGGTTCAGTACCGCACCGACAAGGGCGGTATCGTGCAATGCACCATCGGTCGTGCTTCCTTCGGCGAAGACGCACTCAAAGAAAACCTGCTGGCTCTGGTGGATGCTTTGAACAAGGCTAAGCCTGCTGCCTCCAAAGGTGTGTATCTGAAAAAAATGGCGGTTTCCAGCACCATGGGTGTTGGCGTCAGGGTGGATCAAAGCACTCTGGCTGCATAACGAACTTTGGGTCTGCCGGGGGAAGCTCCGACAGGCCGTCAAAGACCGTAGATATCCTGAGGATTTAATGGTCTGACCGCGAGGTTAAGGTCGTCTACGCAGATGGCGTGCCCAGACAGGTTTTGAAATTTATTGCCGGCGTTCTGATTTGCTGGCGTCAGTTTCTCCTGAATGAAGGTCGCCGTGGGTAAGTCCAGGGTATCGGGCGGGAAACCAACCCGGTTCCAGGGCTAATTTTAACGGAAGGAGGGAAGACCTTGAGTCTGAATCTTGAAGAGAAAAAAGCAGTTGTAGCTGAAGTGAGCGCGCAACTGGCAAGTGCTCAGACCATCGTAGTTGCTGAGTATCGCGGCATGGAAGTGAAAGACATGACCAAGCTGCGTGCCAAGGCTCGCGAAGCCGGCGTTTTCCTGCGCGTGTTGAAAAACACCCTGGTGCGTCGTGCTGTTGCGGAAACTCCGTTTGCGGGATTGTCCGACCATCTGGTCGGGCCACTTGCTTATGGTATTTCCAGCGACCCTGTTGCGGCAGCTAAAGTGCTGCATGAGTTTGCCAAAGGCAATGATAAGTTCGTGATCAAAGCCGGTGCCATGGCTAATTTTGTGATGTCCTCCAAGGATGTTGCAAACCTGGCCACCATGCCGAGTCGCGACGAATTGCTGTCCAAACTCATGGGTACGATGCAGGCGCCAGTCGCAACGTTCGTGCGCACGCTCAACGAAGTGCCAACCAAGTTCGTACGCGGACTTGCTGCTGTGCGCGACCAAAAGCAGGCTGCATAAACAGCTACAACCAAATCTTAAATCCAGTTTCAAATTATTTATTCAGGAGTTGTTAAATCATGGCTATTTCCAAAGCTGAAATTCTCGACGCAATCGCTGGCATGACCGTTCTCGAACTGTCCGAAATGATCAAGGACATGGAAGAGAAGTTCGGCGTTTCTGCTGCTGCTGCCGCTGTTGCCGTTGCCGCTCCGGCGGGTGCTGCCGCTGCTGTTGAAGAAAAAACCGAGTTTGATGTCATTCTGACCGGCGCTGGTGAGAACAAAGTGAACACCATCAAAGTGGTTCGCACCATCACCGGCCTGGGCCTGAAAGAAGCCAAAGACTTGGTGGACGGCGCTCCCAAGGCTGTCAAGGAAGGCGTTTCCAAGGCTGATGCCGATGCTGTTGCCAAGCAGTTGATCGAAGCTGGCGCGACCTGCGAAGTCAAGTAAGCACTGCTGTACCGAGATCAGGCTGGCGGGAAACCGCCAGCCTTTTCCCGCTTTTAGAAGCCGGCAGATAGCAGACCGCCGTTCGCAGTCTTCTACCTTCCGTCCTCTGATGCGGAAACATTCATGGAGATACTATGAGCTACTCTTTTACTGAGAAAAGACGTATCCGCAAAAGCTTTGCCAAGCGAGCCAGCGTGCTGGAAGTGCCTTTTCTGCTGGCCACCCAGCTGGACTCCTACGCGGCTTTTCTGCAAGCTGAAGTCAAGCCCGAAGCTCGCAAGAGCGAAGGCCTGCAGGCTGCATTCAGCTCGATTTTCCCGATCGAGAGCCATTCCAAAAATGCCCGTCTGGATTTCGTTAGCTATAAACTTGGCGAGCCGCCGTTTGACGTGGTGGAATGCCAGCAGCGCGGATTGACCTTCGCGGCCCCGCTGCGCGTTAAAGTGCGCCTGACCATCATGGATCGGGAAGCCTCCAAGCCGACGGTAAAGGAAGTCAAGGAGCAGGAAGTTTACATGGGCGAGATTCCGCTCATGACCCGCTCTGGCTCGTTCGTGATCAACGGCACTGAGCGTGTAATTGTGTCCCAGTTGCATCGTTCTCCCGGTGTGTTCTTCGAGCACGACCGTGGCAAGACACACTCTTCCGGCAAGCTGTTGTTCTCAGCACGTGTGATCCCCTACCGTGGTTCATGGCTGGATTTCGAATTCGATCCGAAGGATTACCTCTACTTCCGTATTGACCGCCGCCGCAAGATGCCGGTGACGATCCTGCTGAAGGCCTTGGGTTACCAGCCTGAGCAGATCCTTGCACAATTTTTTGTCAATGACACTTTCCATCTGGCCAAAAAAGGTGTGCAGTTCGAGTTGGTCCCGGAGCGTCTGCGTGGTGAAGTCGCCAAGTTCGATGTCGCTGGGAAAGATGGCACCATTATTGTGCCCAAGGACAAGCGGATCACCGTCAAGCATATCCGTGAAATGGAGAAAGCTGGCATCAAGAAAGTGACTGTGCCGGATGATTTCCTGATGGGCCGTGTGCTAGCCCACGCCATTGTTGACAAGGAAAGCGGCGAGATTATTGCCAACGCCAACGACGAGATCACCGAAGAGCTGTTGGAAAAATTGCAGGCCGCAAGCATTGCCAAGATCAGCACTCTTTATACTAACGACTTGGATCAGGGGCCCTACATTTCGCAGACCCTGCGCATTGATGAGACTCTGGATCAAACTGCTGCCCGCGTCGCCATCTATCGCATGATGCGACCTGGCGAGCCCCCCACCGAGGATTCGGTGGAGGCGTTGTTCAATGGCCTGTTCTTCAGCGAGGAGCGCTACGACCTATCTGCCGTCGGTCGTATGAAGTTCAATCGCCGCGTCGGCCGCGAGGCTTTGACCGGCAACATGATCCTGGATAATGACGACATTGTTTCGGTGATCAAGATTCTGGTTGAACTCAAGAACGGTCGCGGTGAGATCGATGATATCGACCACCTCGGCAATCGTCGGGTGCGTTCGGTTGGCGAACTGGCAGAAAACCAGTTCCGTGCCGGACTGGTCCGCGTCGAGCGCGCCGTCAAAGAGCGTCTGTCCCAGGCCGAGTCTGAGAATCTGATGCCGCATGACCTGATCAACGCCAAGCCTGTGTCTGGCGCGATCAAGGAGTTTTTCGGTTCGTCCCAGTTGTCGCAGTTTATGGACCAGACCAACCCATTGTCCGAGATTACCCACAAGCGCCGCGTCTCAGCTTTGGGTCCGGGCGGTTTGACTCGTGAGCGCGCCGGCTTCGAGGTGCGTGACGTGCATCCCACCCATTATGGCCGGGTATGCCCGATTGAAACGCCGGAAGGCCCGAACATTGGTCTGATCAACTCCTTGGCGCTGTTCGCACGCACCAATGAATACGGCTTTCTGGAAACACCCTATCGCAAGGTGGTGGACGGCAAGGTCAGCGACCAGATTGATTATCTGTCGGCGATCGAAGAAGGCAAGTATGTGATTGCCCAGGCCAATGCCGACCTCGACAAGAATGGCAAATTCAAGCAGGACCTGGTGTCCTGCCGTCATCATAATGAATTTGCCCTGTCCACTCCGGACAAGGTGCAATACATGGACGTGGCCCCGTCGCAGATCGTCTCCGTGGCGGCCTCGCTGATCCCGTTCCTTGAGCACGATGACGCCAACCGCGCATTGATGGGTTCCAACATGCAACGTCAGGCGGTTCCCTGTCTGCGTGCCGAGAAGTCGCTGGTGGGTACCGGTATCGAGCGCACGGTGGCGGTGGATTCCGGTACTACGGTACAGGCACGCCGTGGCGGTGTGGTCGATCATGTCGACGCCGGCCGCATCGTGGTGCGGGTGCATGACGATGAGGCACTCGCTGGCGAAGTCGGTGTGGATATCTACAACCTGATCAAGTACACCCGTTCCAACCAGAACACCAACATCAACCAGCGTCCGCTGGTCAAGGTCGGCGACATCATCGCTGCCGGCGACGTGATCGCCGACGGTGCTTCCACCGACATGGGCGAACTGGCGTTGGGCCAGAACATGCTTGTGGCGTTCATGCCGTGGAACGGCTACAACTTCGAGGATTCGATCCTGATCTCCGAGCGCGTGGTCGCGGATGACCGCTACACCTCGATCCATATCGAAGAACTTTCCGTTGTCGCACGCGACACCAAGCTTGGACCGGAAGAGATAACCCGTGACATTTCCAACCTGTCCGAGCGCATGCTCGGTCGTCTCGACGAGTCCGGCATCTGCTATATCGGCGCCGAGGTAGAGGCGGGCGACGTGCTGGTGGGCAAGGTTACGCCCAAAGGCGAAACCCAACTCACGCCGGAAGAGAAACTGCTGCGTGCTATTTTTGGCGAGAAGGCATCCGATGTGAAGGACACTTCGCTGCGCGTGCCGTCCGGCATGTCCGGCACGGTGATCGACGTGCAAGTGTTCACTCGCGAGGGAATCGAGCGTGACGTACGTGCCCAGCAGATCATCGATGATGAACTCAAGGGCTTCAAGAAGGATTTGGCTGACCAGATGCGCATCGTCGAGAACGATGCCTTCGGCCGGATTGAACGCCTTCTAGTCGGCAAGACCGCCAACGGTGGGCCGAAAAAACTGGCCAAGGGTACCAAGATCACTAAAGCCTATTTGACTGAGGTCGAGCGCCATTCGTGGTTCGATGTGCGTCTTGCCGGTGAGGATGAAGCACGCCAACTGGAACAGCTGAAGGAAAGTCTGGCGCAGAAACGTGTTGATTTCGATGCGATGTACGAAGAGAAAAAGAAAAAACTAACCAGTGGCGACGAACTGCCGCCAGGCGTACAGAAGATGGTCAAGGTATACGTCGCGGTGAAGCGCCGCCTGCAGCCAGGCGACAAGATGGCTGGTCGCCACGGCAACAAGGGTGTTATATCCAAGATTGTTCCGATCGAGGACATGCCCTATACCGCCGACGGTACCCCGATGGACATCGTGCTCAACCCGCTGGGCGTACCTTCGCGTATGAACGTGGGGCAGATCCTGGAAGTTCACCTGGGATGGGCTGCCAAAGGCCTGGGTATCAAGATTGGCGATATGCTCAGGGCGCAGGCCAAGATTCAGGATATGCGCAAGTTCCTCGGGAAAATCTACAACACCAGTGGCAAGACCGAGGACATCGCTTCACTGACTGACGAGGAAGTGCTGACCTTGGCACATAACCTGCAGGGCGGCGTGCCGTTCGCAACGCCAGTGTTCGACGGCGCAACCGAAGAAGAAATCAAGGACATGCTGGAACTGGCGGGCTTGCCCCGATCCGGCCAGATATTCCTGAGCGATGGACGCACCGGTGAAACCTTTGAACGTCCGACCACGGTGGGTTACATGCACGTGCTCAAACTGCACCATCTGGTGGACGACAAGATGCACGCACGTTCCACCGGGCCTTACAGTCTGGTCACGCAGCAGCCTCTGGGCGGTAAAGCACAGTTCGGTGGCCAGCGTTTCGGCGAGATGGAAGTGTGGGCGCTCGAAGCTTATGGCGCCGCGTACATCCTGCAAGAGATGCTGACTGTGAAGTCGGACGATGTCAGCGGACGTACCAAGATTTACGAGAATATCGTCAAGGGCGAACACAAGATCGATGCTGGCATGCCGGAATCCTTCAACGTGCTGGTCAAGGAAATTCGCTCGCTGGCCATTGATATCGATTTGGAACGTTATTGATTTGGTGAGAGGTGAGGGGTAAGCGTAATACCACGCCATTACTCCTCACGCCTCACCCCTCACGCCTCACGGAGGTTACATGAAAGCACTGCTCGATTTATTTAAACAGGTTACCCAGGAAGAAGAGTTCGAAGCGATCAAGATCGCTCTGGCTTCTCCGGAGAAAATCCGTTCCTGGTCCTACGGTGAAGTAAAGAAGCCGGAGACCATCAACTATCGCACCTTCAAGCCTGAGCGCGATGGCTTGTTCTGCGCCAAAATTTTCGGACCGATCAAGGACTATGAATGTCTTTGCGGCAAGTACAAGCGTCTCAAACATCGCGGTGTGATCTGCGAGAAGTGCGGCGTTGAAGTAACCCAGTCCAAAGTTCGCCGTGAGCGCATGGCCCACATCGAGCTGGCTTCCCCGGTTGCCCATATCTGGTTCCTCAAGTCGCTGCCCTCGCGGCTCGGCATGGTGCTGGACGTGCCACTGCGCGACATCGAGCGGGTGCTGTACTTCGAAGCTTACGTAGTGACCAATCCGGGCATGACGCCGCTTAATCGCGCCCAATTGCTGACCGAGGACGACTACCTGACCAAGGTTGAAGAATTCGGCGACGAATTCCACGCCTGTATGGGTGCGGAAGGTGTGCGCGAACTGTTGCGTACCCTTAACATCGAGGTTGAAGTCGAAAAACTCCGCAAGGATTTGTCGGAAACCGGTTCCGAAACCAAGATCAAGAAACTCGCCAAGCGCCTCAAGGTGCTGGAGGCGTTCCAGAAATCCGGCATCAAGCCGGAGTGGATGATCCTGGAAGTGTTGCCGGTGCTGCCGCCGGAACTGCGCCCGCTGGTGCCGCTGGATGGTGGCCGCTTCGCGACCTCCGACCTGAACGATTTGTACCGTCGCGTGATCAACCGCAACAACCGTCTGAAGCGTTTGCTGGAGCTGAAAGCACCGGAAATTATCGTTCGCAACGAGAAGCGGATGCTGCAGGAGTCCGTGGATTCCCTGCTCGACAACGGTCGTCGTGGCAAGGCCATGACCGGTGCCAACAAGCGGCCGCTGAAGTCGCTCGCCGACATGATCAAGGGCAAGGGTGGCCGCTTCCGTCAAAACCTGCTGGGCAAGCGCGTCGACTACTCCGGTCGTTCCGTGATTGTGGTGGGTCCGCAGCTGAAATTGCATCAGTGCGGCCTGCCAAAGAAAATGGCTCTGGAATTGTTCAAGCCCTTCATTTTCCACAAACTGGAAGTGCTCGGCCTGGCTACGACCATCAAAGCAGCCAAGCGCATGGTGGAAGACGAGATTCCGGAAGTCTGGGACATTCTTGAAGACGTGATCCGTGAGCATCCGGTGATGCTGAACCGTGCGCCGACTCTGCATCGTCTCGGCATTCAGGCTTTCGAGCCGGTGCTGATCGAGGGCAAAGCAATTCAGTTGCATCCGCTGGTTTGCGCGGCCTTCAACGCCGACTTCGACGGCGACCAGATGGCCGTCCACGTGCCACTGTCGCTGGAAGCGCAGATCGAGGCGCGCACCTTGATGCTGGCCTCGAATAACGTGTTGTCGCCCGCCAACGGTGAGCCGATCATCGTTCCGTCGCAGGATATCGTGCTGGGTCTGTATTACATGACCCGAGAAAAGATCAATGCCAAAGGCGAAGGTATGCTGTTCGGCACGATCAGCGAGATCTCGCGTGCTTATGAGTCGCGCCAGGTCGAATTGCATGCCAAGGTTACTGCGCGCATCAAGGAATACGAGCTGGATGAGGAAGGTAACAAGCACGAAAAAATCACGCGTTACGAGACCACGGTCGGCCGGGCTTTGTTGTCCGAGATTCTGCCTGTCGGATTGCCGTTCCCTCTGATCAACAAGGCGCTGAAGAAGAAGGAAATCTCCAAGCTGATAAACGCCAGTTTCCGCCGCTGCGGCCTGCGCGAAACCGTGATTTTCGCCGACAAACTGATGTATACGGGTTTCGCTTACGCGGCTCGCGCAGGCATTTCGATCTGTGTCGATGACATGCTGGTCCCGACAGAGAAGGAACAACTGATCGGAGCTTCCGAGAAAGAGGTCAAGGAAATCGAGGCGCAGTACACCTCCGGACTAGTTACTCAGGGTGAGCGCTACAACAAGGTAGTGGATATCTGGGGCCGTTGCGGCGACCAGGTGGCCAAGGCCATGATGAACCATCTTGGCACCGAGCCGGTAGTCGACCGGGATGGCAAGACGGTCACCCAGGAGTCGTTCAACTCGATTTACATGATGGCCGATTCCGGCGCCCGTGGCTCCGCGGCGCAGATTCGTCAGTTGGCCGGCATGCGGGGTCTGATGGCCAAGCCTGACGGCTCGATCATCGAGACCCCGATTACTGCAAACTTCCGCGAAGGTCTGAATGTTCTGCAGTACTTCATCTCTACTCACGGCGCACGTAAAGGTTTGGCTGACACTGCGCTGAAGACTGCGAACTCCGGTTACCTCACCCGCCGTCTGGTGGACGTGACCCAGGATCTGGTGGTCACCGAGAACGATTGCGGCACTGCCGAAGGCATGGCGCTGAAGGCGCTGGTTGAAGGTGGCGAAGTGGTCGAGCCGTTGCGTGAGCGTATCCTCGGACGCACCACTGCGGTGGATGTGGTTAATCCGGAGACCAGCGAGACCGTTTACGAGGCCGGCACATTGCTGGACGAAGATGCGGTGGAAGCGATCGAGCAACTGGGCATCGACGAAGTCAAAGTGCGTACCCCGCTGACCTGCGAAACCCGCTACGGTTTGTGTGCCAAGTGCTACGGTCGCGATCTTGGTCGTGGCTATGAGGTGAACGTGGGCGAGGCGGTCGGCGTGATTGCGGCGCAGTCCATCGGCGAACCGGGTACACAGCTGACCATGCGTACTTTCCACATCGGCGGTGCGGCATCTCGTGCGGCGGCAACAAGTCAGGTCGAAATCAAATCCAACGGCGTAGCGCGCTTTGCCTCCGGCATGCGCTACGTGACCAACGCCAAGAACGAACAGATCGTGATTTCGCGTAGTGGCGAAGTGATCATCACTGACGACAACGGTCGCGAGCGCGAGCGTCAGAAAATTCCTTACGGCTCTACCTTGCTGGCCTCGGATGGCTCCGTCGCCAAGGCCGGCCAGGTGCTGGCGACCTGGGATCCGCATACTCGTCCGATCATTACCGAATATGCGGGCACTGCACGCTTCGACAACGTTGAAGAAGGCGTTACCGTAGCCAAGCAGCTCGACGACGTGACGGGTTTGTCCTCTCTGGTAGTTATCGATCCCAAGCGGCGCGGCACGACCCAGTTCAAGGGTTTGCGCCCGCAGGTCAAGCTGCTTGATGAAAACGGCCAGGAAATCAAGATCGCCGGTACCGATTTGCCGGTCAACATCACCTTCCAGCTGGGCTCGATCATTACGGTGAAGGATGGTCAGCAGGTCAGCGTCGGCGACGTGCTGGCGCGGATTCCGCAGGAAACCTCCAAGACCCGTGATATTACCGGGGGTCTGCCGCGCGTGGCCGAACTGTTCGAGGCGCGTTCTCCGAAGGATGCCGGCTTGCTGGCCGAAGTCACTGGTATCGTGTCGTTCGGCAAGGACACCAAGGGCAAGCAGCGCCTGGTGATTACCGATCTGGATGGCGTTGCCCACGAATACCTGATTACGAAGGACAAGCACGTCACTGCTCACGACGGTCAGGTGGTCAACAAGGGCGAAAACATCGTCGACGGCCCGGCTGATCCGCATGACATCCTGCGCTTGAGGGGTGTCGAGGCGCTGGCACGCTACATTACCGATGAAGTTCAGGACGTGTACCGCCTCCAGGGTGTGAAGATCAACGACAAGCACATCGAAGTGATCGTGCGCCAGATGCTGCGCCGTGTGACCGTGGTGGACCCAGGTGAGACCCGCTTCATCCAGGGCGAGCAGGTTGAGCGAGCTGACGTGTTGGCGGAGAACGAAAAAATGGTGGTTGAGGGGAAGGAGCCGGCTGTTTACGAGTACATGTTGCTGGGCATCACCAAGGCGTCGCTGTCTACTGATTCGTTCATCTCCGCCGCTTCCTTCCAGGAAACGACGCGTGTGCTGACTGAAGCGGCGATCATGGGCAAACGGGATGAGCTGCGTGGCCTGAAGGAGAATGTTATCGTTGGCCGCCTGATTCCAGCGGGTACCGGTTTGGCTTTCCACACTGCTCGCCGCCGACAGAAGTCGGGTGAAGGTTTGGTGATAGGTGCAGAGTTGATCGAAGAATCTCCATCTGAACCGGAAGGCAGCGAGCTTTCGGCCTGAGGAATCCCCCCGTGCGGTGAAATAACCGCACGGTGAGCTTGACATTTGGTCAGGGAGAAAATAGAATCGTCAGTCTTTTTAGCAGTGGCTAAATTCCTGCGCCGGATTTCTTAAAGAGCGCTGTGCATATATTTGGGACGGCAACGGTTGCCGTCCCCGTTATTTTTTTAGGAATGGATTATCAATGCCAACGATTAACCAGTTAGTGCGTAAGCCGCGCGAGCCCAAGCCTGCCAAGAGCAAAGTGCCTGCGCTGGAAAGCAGCCCGCAAAAGCGCGGCGTGTGTACCCGCGTCTATACCACGACGCCAAAAAAACCGAACTCGGCGTTGCGTAAAGTCGCCCGTGTCCGTCTCACCAACGGCTTCGAGGTGTCCAGCTACATCGGCGGTGAAGGCCATAACCTGCAGGAGCACTCGGTGGTGCTGATCCGCGGCGGTCGTGTCAAGGACTTGCCTGGTGTTCGTTACCATACCGTGCGCGGCAGCCTGGATACCGCTGGCGTGAAAGATCGTAAACAGAGTCGCTCCAAGTACGGCACCAAGCGCCCGAAGGCGGCTTAAACTAATTTAAAGATTGACCCGAGGTAATTATGCCAAGACGTAGAGAAGTTCCCAAGCGTGAAGTCCTGCCTGATCCGAAATTCGGTAGTGCAGAAATTTCCAAGTTCGTAAATGTGCTGATGACGGCAGGTAAAAAGGCCGTTGCCGAGCGGATTATTTACGGCGCTTTGGAGCAGATTGAGAAGAAAAGCGGCAAAAACCCGCTTGAGGTGTTTACTCAAGCTCTGGGGAATGTGCGTCCTTCCGTCGAAGTGAAGAGCCGTCGGGTTGGTGGTGCCAATTACCAGGTGCCGGTTGAAGTTCGTCCGGTTCGCCGCACTGCGCTGGCGATGCGCTGGATCAAGGATGCAGCACGCAAGCGTGGCGAGAAGTCGATGGGCTTCCGCCTGGCTGGCGAATTGCTGGACGCCGCTGAAGGCCGCGGTTCCGCAATGAAAAAGCGTGATGAAATTCACCGTATGGCCGAAGCCAACAAGGCATTCGCACATTACAGGTTCTAAATTTAGCTACAGAGAACACGGAGATTGCGGGGCTCAGGCTGACCGCTTTCTTTTTTGTTCTTTGTGAACTTTGTGGTTGAAGGTTTTAGTAAAGGTTTTAACTGTGGCACGCAAAACACCCATTGAACGATATCGCAACATCGGCATTAGCGCGCATATTGACGCCGGCAAGACCACCGCAACCGAGCGTGTGCTGTTTTACACCGGAGTATCGCACAAGATCGGTGAAGTCCATGACGGCGCCGCCACCATGGACTGGATGGAGCAGGAGCAGGAGCGCGGAATCACCATTACTTCCGCAGCGACGACCTGTTTCTGGAAGGGTATGGATAATAACTACCCCGAGCATCGCATCAATATCATCGACACCCCGGGCCACGTTGACTTCACTATTGAAGTTGAGCGTTCGATGCGTGTGCTGGACGGCGCCTGCATGGTGTATTGCGCGGTGGGTGGTGTGCAGCCTCAGTCTGAAACCGTGTGGCGTCAGGCCAACAAGTACGGCGTGCCGCGTCTGGCCTTCGTTAACAAGATGGACCGTTCCGGCGCCAACTTTTTCAAGGTTTACGACCAGATGAAGAGCCGTCTGAAAGCCAACCCGGTGCCGTTGCAGGTGCCAATCGGGGCGGAAGACAAATTCGAAGGTGTAGTCGATCTGGTTCGCATGAAGGCGATTTACTGGGATGAGGCTTCCCAGGGCATGAAATTCGACCTGCGCGATATTCCGGCCGACCTGCTGGCGGTTGCTACAGAATGGCGTGAGAAGATGGTGGAGAGCGCTGCCGAGGCGTCTGAAGAGTTGATGAACAAATACCTCGAAGAGGGTGATTTGTCGGAAGCTGAAATCAAGCGCGGCCTGCGTCAACGTACTATTGGTGGTGAAATCGTTCCGATGTTGTGTGGATCCGCATTCAAGAACAAGGGCGTGCAGGCGATGCTGGATGCCGTGATTGACTACATGCCGGCACCGACTGATATCAAGCCGGTGCAAGGCGAACTGGAAAATGGCGAGATCGGCAGCCGCAAGGCGAGCGACGATGAGCCGTTTGCTGGTCTGGCGTTCAAGATCATGACCGATCCTTTTGTCGGTCAGCTGATTTTCTTCCGCGTCTATTCCGGCATGGTAAAGACCGGCGATACCATCTACAACCCGATCAAGGGGAAGAAAGAGCGCATCGGCCGGATTCTGCAGATGCACGCCAATCAGCGCGAAGAGCTGAAGGAAGTGTACGCCGGTGATATCGCCGCTGCAGTGGGTCTGAAGGAAGCGACCACGGGCGATACGCTGTGTGACCTGAATAAAACGATCATTCTTGAGCGCATGATATTCCCTGAGCCGGTGATTCACGTTGCCGTAGAGCCCAAGACCAAGGTGGACCAGGAAAAAATGGGCTTGGCTCTTAATCGCTTGGCGCAGGAAGATCCATCGTTTCGTGTGCGTACTGACGAGGAAACCAATCAAACCATTATTTCCGGCATGGGCGAACTGCATCTGGAAATTCTGGTTGACCGTATGCGCCGCGAATTCGGCGTCGAGGCTAACGTGGGTGCGCCGCAAGTGGCCTACCGCGAGGCAATCAGGAAAGAAGTCGAAGTCGAAGGCAAGTTCGTCAAGCAGTCCGGTGGTCGCGGCCAGTATGGCCATGTCTGGATCAAGATGGGCCCGAACGAGGCCGGTAAAGGCTTTGAATTCATTGATGCCGTCAAGGGCGGTACTGTGCCGCGCGAATACATTCCTGCGGTAGAAAAAGGTTTACGCGAAACATTGCCGAACGGTGTTCTCGCCGGATTCCCGGTGGTGGACGTCAAAGTGACATTGTTCGATGGTTCCTACCATGACGTCGATTCCAACGAAAACGCATTCAAAATGGCGGCTTCGATGGCGTTCAAGGACGGAATGCGCAAAGCCAGTCCGGTTCTGCTTGAGCCGATGATGGCAGTGGAAGTCGAGATGCCGGAAGAGAAAATGGGCGACGTGATGGGTGATCTGTCCTCTCGTCGTGGCATGATCCAGGGCATGGATGACATGGCCGGTGGCGGGAAATCCATCAAGGCCGAAGTGCCTTTGGCTGAAATGTTCGGCTACTCCACCACGCTGCGCTCACTGACCCAGGGTCGTGCAACGTACACAATGGAATTCAAGCATTATGCAGAGGCGCCAAAAAATGTCGCTGAAGCAATTATTAACAAGAAATAATCGTTCTTTAAGATAGAGGGAAGTCATCATGGCAAAAGGCAAATTTGAGCGGACGAAGCCGCACGTAAACGTAGGCACGATTGGTCACGTGGACCACGGCAAGACGACGCTGACGGCGG
>NZ_DF967552.1:19454-91985 GCF_000971475.1 Sulfuricella sp. T08 | reverse complement strand
GACCCGGTTACAGGCCCCAAAGGGGTCAATGTTTCGACATTTCACTCTCGTCTAGATCTGAAACTGAATTCGGCAAGAGTTTTTCAACAGAATTGCCCGTGAAGGAGACGGTCAGGAAATTCTTTCAACCGTCACCGCGCCCTCAACTTGTTGTTAAAGGGAAAGTCACCATTACACGCAGGCCAGACCGCGATTGGTCGTTAACAAAGCCAAGGCTTACTTTTGCGCCAACACGGATGGAAATGGTTTGAACAATAGATAGGCCGAGACCCGAACCAATTTCATCACTAGACACTCCTTATCGTCTGAATTGTGCGTGAGCATGCGGCGCATTGCCCGTTGGTTATTACCCTATGCAGGCCATTTTCCATCTTTTCGAGCCCGGTTACGGCGATCAGATCACCGGACCAACCTTCATGAAGGTCTCCTATATTAGGATTCCGCGCGATCTTCGTTCTCCCATATAGCTCGTGAGAATTGCTTCAAGCCGCGACGAGAGCGATTTCGGATAGATGCCGTCAGGGGGAAATGTGCGTCCATTCCATTATTCAAGGCGCAAAAATAAAAATGGAGCCCACTCAGGACTCCATTTTTGACAAACTTTAAGTCTTCGGCAAACCAGTCAGAGCTTACTGCCGGCGCATCCTGACCAGACCCAACAGACCGGCACCAAACAGAAGCAGTGTGGCCGGCTCAGGAACGCCGGGGGGGGGCGTGGAGCCCGCCAGCATTTTCACCTTAACATAATCGAAATTAGTTGTCGGGGTATTACAGGCGCTGGACTTGCCAGTTATGGCGTCAATGCAGTCAGCGCCAAAAACGTTGTTGTAGGCGGCTACTATCCAGTAGCTGGACGACACGCCGGTGGTAAAATTGATCGTTTGGTTTGTTAGCGTTGCCACATTGCAATAGTTGCCGATAACTTTCCAACCATCTCCCACCAGAGAGACGTACTTGTTTCCAGACAATATAGGGCTACCTGTGCCGATCCAGGCCAAAATGCTAATGTCGGAGTCGTAAGTAGAGGTGGCCGATGGGTAACCAAGAGTTACTTTGCTGAGAGTCGTGGCGCTATCAAATTTAAACTCAATACTGTCATAATTTGACGCATTGTCCATGGCGTGGTTAGGCGCTGAAACATTAAGAGGACCAACGACTTTCCCCTCATACTGATTCGATACGCCCAGCCCGTTTCCTGCATAATATCCCAGGTAAGCACTGTTTAGCGTGCTGTTGGTTGTGGTAGCCGATGTGGTGGATGTGCCGGAAGTGGTATCAGCCCAGGCGCTGGCGACTACGTTATTCGCGGGTGCTGAAGATGGGGTTCCGGTACCGGCGTAAGTCCGTGTGTTTCCATAGGTGCCGGCGCCAGTTTCGGTCCCGCTCGCATCAAGGTTCCACGAATATGAATACGTAGTCGTGGCCTGAACTGGCAAAGCCAGCGAAAGTCCGGCTAAAGTAAGAATTGCCGCAAACAGTGTATTGGGTTTCATGTTGTCCTCCCTCTGGCCTACTTTACGCGTAACGTTTTTTTGGATCTCAATAATATCTCAGCAAATTTCATGCCATTGCAATTCAGTTGATTTGTAATCATATCGTTACAAACATTAGCAGCTAAAGCAGCTAAATCTCAGGGCACTGGTGTAAGAAATTTCGACAGTCGCAAAAATGGTTATCGAATAGCTGGGAAAGGAAGGCGCTGATGAAGTTTTTTGGCATCCTCGATGCCTGGAAAGCTGGTATTGCCTGTAAGCGCCTGATCCAATTCTTGCCGTGCCTCGGCGGGGCGCCCCAGCCGTTCCAGCGCCGCAGCGAGATGATAGTGGATCTCAGCATTGGACGAATTGCGCAGCTTGGCTTCACGCAGGTAACGCAGCCCCTTCTCGGCTTGGCCCTGCCTTACCAGTACCCAGCCCAGAGTGTCCGCAACCGCGGCTTCCGACGGGGCGAGGCGATAAGCCCTTTCCGCATAGTCCAGCGCCGCAGCTTCTCCTTGCTGCAATAAAATACCGGCAAGGTTGTTAAGAATTCCGACAGTTTCCCCGCGACGCTTCAAGATGGTTTCATACACCGCGCGCGCGGCCACAATATTGCCGGCACGCAAATGGCCTTCAGCAAGCGCCAACCTGGCCGCGTCATCGTTCGGGTGCGCCTTGAGCCAGCCGGTCATGACCCCGGTCGCGTGGGCTTGGCGACCTGCCTGAATACTGGCCTGATACAGCCGGATTGCCGCGTCGGTTCCGGGTTCCTTGTCCAGCGCTGTACGGAAGTGGGTCATTGCCTCATCGAGCCGCCCACGGGCCACGGCAATATTACCCAGCAAACGGTAGCCTTCACCTTGTCCCGGGTAACGACTCACAATCCGGCGGGCTCGTGCTTCGGCCTCGGACAGCTTGCCAGTTTTTAACTCAAGTTCGGTCTGCAGCGCCAAAGCTGGCAGGTATTCGGGATTGCCCGAGAGGGACTTATCCAGATTGTATTGGGCGGCATTCTGATCGCCGGCGCCAAGCTGCAGCTGCGCGATACGGCACTGCCACGCACTGTCAAACCCTGCCATCAGGGTCATGCGTTTGTAGATCACCCGCGCCAGCCCAGGATTACCCACAGCCACGTAGGCGCGCCCCTCAATAGCGAGAACCTCCAAGTCTGCGCTGTTCGCATTTTCAAGATCTTTGGCAAGGTTCAAGGCTTTCTCGGCTTCGCCTCTGCGCAGGTAAATTTCCGCCAGATGCACCCCCGGACCAATATTCTTCGGTTCCAATGAGTGAATTTTTTGCAGTTGCAGGATCGCCGCATCCAGTCGGCCGAGATTTTCTTCCAGATTGGCAAGTTCGGACATTGCCTGAGCGTTGTTGGGTTGTTCCTTTAGGATCATGGCAAGTCTTTCTCGCGCCGCATCATGCTTGCCTTCCATCACATCCAGTTTGGCCAGATTGAGCCGGGCCGGAATGAAACGATGATCCGCTGTCACGGCTTTATCGTAAGCGGCGCGCCCCCCAGCCCGGTCGTTGGCGGCAACACGGGCCACGCCGAGCAGATTAAGAGCCAGGGGGCTATTGGGTTCTAGCCGCGTCATTGCCTCGGCGACTTGGACGGCTTGGCGCGGCTGGCCGCGTTTGATATGCAGTATGGCAAGTGCAGCCCCTACCTGGGGTTGTCCAGGATCCTTCAGGAAAGCCCGGGTCAGATGTTCCAACCCCTGATTTACTTGGCCACCGCCCAGCAGACTGAAGCCAAGTGAGCTTTCAAACTGCGGTGCGCCACCTGTAACCTGCGTGGCGCGCTCAAGCAGCGCGCTGGCCTTGCGAAAATCCTTCTGGGCCATATAGGCACTAGCCAGCAATGAAAGCGCATTTGCGTCATCAGGGGTAGCACTGATGACAGGAGTCAGCACTTCAATAGCCGCATTACTGTTGCCTTCTTTGAGCCGCAATGCCCCCATCAACTTGCGTCCGGCAATATGCTCGGGGGCCAGCGTCAACAACCGCTTCAGATAGCTGGCGGCCTGTTCCATCTGGTTCAGACTAAAGTGGGCCAACCCGCCCAGCAGAAGCAGTTGAGAAGATTGGTCTAGGACCTCTGGGGATATTGGGTCAAGCACCTTGGTGAGATCATGCAAAGTTTTTTTGGCGGCCGCACTGTCATGCCGCCTATCGGACAATAGTGCCCCCAGATAAAGACCCCGCGGATCCTCAGGAAACTCGCGCTGCAGGTACTGCAAATCCAGTTCCGCTTTCTTGTCTTGTGCCATCTCCATCAACAGCGAAACACGCGCCAGGCGTGCTGTGAGATATTTCGGGTCGAGAGCCAGTGCCTTATCGTAATCGGAGAGTGCGGCTTTGAAATTGTTTTCACTATGCGAAATCGTGGCGCGGAAATTCCAGTAGGGGGCACTTTTCGGATCGAGATTGATGGCTTGATTGATCAGGCTCCGGGCAACTTGTGGCTTGCCTTCGCGAAATGACAAATTTGCATCGATCAGGATCAGGTGGGGCGGCTTGGTGCCAGTGATGGCATAAGCCTGTTCAAGGGTCTGCCTCGCGGCTTTAAGGTCGCCGAGTTCCATTTGCGCATTGGCCCGGATGGACAATACCGCCTGATGGACAATCGGTGTCAGACCATCCAGGGCAACAGCATCCAGCAAGCGACGGTACTTTCCCTGATAGGCGTAGGCTTGGGCGCGAGATATAGCGATCACAGCGCGGTCAACTCCTAATGCTAGGGATTTGTCGAATTCCACTTCGGCGCTGTTGGGTTGGCCTTTTTCGAGGAAGGACCGGCCCAGCAAAACGTGTGCTGCCAGCATGTTTGCATCCTGCTGCAGCGCGTTCTTTAGCTGAATAATGGCGCCAGCAAAGTCTTTCTTTTCATAGCGCACCAACGCATCTTCATAGTACTTGGATGCCTGCTCATTCTTGCTTGCCGCTCTGATACTGCCAGAAAAGCCAATTAGTAAAGCAAAAAGCGCCATAACGCTGAAATGGAACACTCGGTTCGTTTTCACAATCTGGACAATGTGGCTTCGCATGGTTGGCCTGTTGATACCAAAGGTAATGAAATTTTGATTAATCGGATGCCGCTGCGACATGATTGTTGTATGGATTTGGTGCGTGCGGCACCTCGCCCCATGAATGCCATATGCTAACTCGCCGAATATCAATCAGCAACAAGCTCGGCCAAGCAACGGCCATGAATTTTGATTTTCCATTGTGTGGTGTAAACCACCGGCTACAGATTGTGAAGACGACATCCTGGACGAGTTGGGAAAGCTTCCCAACACTGGATTCCAGATACCCAAATAAAAAAAGCCCTGTCTTTCGCAAGGCAGGGCTTCAAAATCCAAACAAGAAATTACAACTCGGCGTCACCTTGCGCCTAACGGCGAAAGATGAGCCTACGCCGAAATACTGATAACCGCTTCGCGGGCCTTACAGGCCTGCATCTGCGCGAAGCGCATCTGCTTTATCGGTATTTTCCCAGGTGAATTCCGGCTCTTCCCGGCCGAAGTGGCCATAAGCGGCGGTCTTGGCATAAATCGGACGGAGCAGGTCGAGCGACTGGATAATGCCTTTCGGACGCAGGTCGAAGTGGGCTTCGATCAGCTTGACGATTTTTTCGTCGGCGATCTTGCCGGTGCCGAAGGTGTTGACCATCATGCTCACCGGCTTGGCAACGCCGATGGCGTAGGCGATTTGTACTTCGCATTTTGAGGCCAGGCCTGCGGCGACGATATTCTTCGCGACATAGCGGCCGGCGTAGGCAGCGGAACGGTCAACCTTGGACGGGTCCTTGCCGGAGAAGGCGCCGCCGCCGTGGTGCGCGGCACCGCCGTAGGTGTCGACGATGATCTTGCGGCCGGTCAGGCCGCAGTCGCCCATCGGGCCGCCAACCACAAAGCGGCCGGTGGGGTTGATCAGATAGCGGATGTCACCGGCACGCATGCTTTCCGGAATGATCGGTTTGACGATTTCCTCGATCACCGCTTCGGAAAGTTCGGCGTGGGAAATGTCGGGGTGGTGCTGGGTGGAGATCACCACGGTGTCGACATGCACCGGTTTGCCTTCCACATAGCGGATAGTCACCTGGGACTTGGCGTCGGGACGCAGCCAGGGCAGGCGGCCGTCCTTGCGCAGTTCGGCCTGGCGCTGCATCAGGCGATGTGCGTAATGAATCGGCATTGGCATCAGCTGCGGGGTTTCGTCGCAGGCATAGCCGAACATCAGACCCTGGTCGCCGGCGCCCTGATCCATGTCAATGCCTTCGCCCTCGTTCACGCCCTGGGCGATGTCGGGCGACTGCCGGTTGATCGCGGTGAGCACGGCGCAGGTATAGTGGTCGAAGCCGATTTCCGAGCTGTTGTAGCCGATGCGCTTGACCGCTTCACGCGCGACGTCGATGTAGTTGACTGCCGCATGGGTGGTGATTTCGCCTGAAATAACGACCAGTCCGGTGCTGACCAGTGTTTCGCAGGCTACCCGTGCCTTGGGGTCATGCGCTAGAATGGCGTCGAGGACGGAATCGGAGATTTGGTCGGCGACTTTGTCGGGATGACCTTCGGAAACGGATTCTGAAGTAAAGAGGTGCTCGTGTAACATTTCTGCTCCTTGGATATCTAGGTGTTTCCCCGTAATTCGCTGGCGAAGCCGGCTCTGGGGTAAGAAGCAGACGACGCTTTAGCCGTATTTATATCCCGCCCGCAAGTTGTCTTTAACACGGCGGCAGGTCAATTCTATTTTTTAAAAGGCTTTTAGTCAAACCCCGCCCATGATGGCCTACCTGCTTCGTGTTCTTGCTTACCTGCCGCTTTGGCTGTTGCACCTTCTGGGTGCGGCAGCAGGGTGGGCGACCTATCTGGGATCCCGGCGCTATGCCGCGAGGATGCGGGAAAATCTGACGGCCAGCGGGGTGTGCGCGCCGGACGCATGCGGCAAAATGCTGCGCCGGGCGGTGGCCGAAGCGGGCAAGAGCGTGCTGGAACTGCCCGCAGTCTGGTTGCGCCCGGAGCAGCAGGCATTGCAGCTGTTGAAGAAGTGCCATGGCTGGGAACATGTCGAGGCGGCGCTTGCGCGCGGCAAGGGGCTGATTTTTCTGACTCCGCATATGGGCTGCTTCGAGATCACCAGCCTGTATTATGCCGCCCGTCACCCGATCACCGTGCTCTATCGGCCACCCAAGCTGAAGTGGCTGCAGCCCTTGATCGATGCAGGGCGTGTTCGCGGTCAGGTGACGCTGGCACCCACCGACTTGGGCGGGGTGCGGGCGCTGTTCAAGGCGCTGCGGCGCGGTGAGGCAATCGGTATCCTGCCCGACCAGGTGCCAGGCCAAGGCGAGGGGGTGTGGGCCGATTTTTTCGGTCGCCCCGCCTACACCATGACCCTGGTCGGTCGTCTGGTTCATTCCACCGATGCGGCCGTGGTGCTCGCCGCCGCCTTCCGCCTGCCTCATGGCAAAGGGTTCGATCTGTGGCTGGAACCGATGCCCGAGGGGATACCGGCGGAGCCAGTGGCCGCAGCCCGCTTCATCAACGCGGCGATCGAAAGCCTGGTGCGGCAGAGACCGGAGCAGTACCTGTGGAGCTATAACCGGTACAAGACCCCGAGAGGAGTGAGTAGTAAGGCAAGTGAGGAGAAAGGAGTGAGGCGTGAGGAGTAAAGTCAAAATCTGGAACGGGGGTTGGTTTTTGCTCCTCACGCCTCACTCTTCACTCCTCACTGCATCCATATGATATCCCGCCTCGGCATTTTCCTCATCTGGCTGCTGCATTTCCTGCCGCTTGACCTCCTCGCGCGTTTCGGCGAGGGTTTCGGCTTTCTGCTCTATGCACTTGGGAGCGAACGCCGGCGGGTGGCGCGCATCAACCTGCGGCTGTGCTTTCCGGAGATGACCGATGCGGAAAGGGAACGGCTGGTTCGGCGCCATTTTCGCGCCTTCGGCCGCAGCGTGCTGGAGCGTGGAATTCTGTGGTGGTCTTCGAAGTCGCGCATCCAGAAGTTGGTCCGTATCGAAGGATTGGAGCACTGGCAGGCGGTGGCCGACAGGCCGGTGATCTGGCTCGCCCCCCACTTTGTCGGACTGGACATGGGCGGAGTCAGGCTGACTACGGACTACCCACTGGTTTCGATGTACAGCAAGCAGAAAAACCTGCTGTTTGACGCCCTGCTGCTGCACTCCCGCACCCGGTTCGGCAATTCTCCGATGGCATCGCGTCAGGACGGGCTCAAGCCGGTGGTGCGGGCAATGCGCAAAGGCTTGCCGTTCTATTATCTGCCGGACATGGATTTTGGCGCACGCGACGCTGTGTTCGTGCCGTTTTTCGGCGTGCCTGCCGCTACCATCACCGCGCTATCGCGCGTGGCGAAAATTACGGCTGCCGCGGTGGTGCCCTGCGTTACCCGCCAGCTTCCCGGCGGTGCAGGTTATGTGCTGAAATTTTATCCAGCCTGGGAGTCTTTTCCGGGCGAAGATGTTGAAAACGATACCCGCCGCATGAACGCCTTCATCGAGGAGCGAGTGCGGGAAATGCCGGAGCAGTATTTCTGGCTGCACAAGCGTTTCAAGAGTCGCCCACCGGGCGAGGAAAAGTTCTATAAATGAATTCGTTAACCACAGAGACACAGAGGCACAGAGAAAATCTAAAAGGCAAAAGTGGAACATTTGGCTTCTACTTTATGTGTTGCCTTGCTTTCCTCTGTGCCTCTGTGTCTCTGTGGTAGATTCGAATTTTTATGGAACGCATTCCCGAACCCGAGCTGATGGATGACCCCGAGCAGGCTGAGGCCTATGCCAGTGCGGATTTTTCCGAGCCGCACAATGCCTTCGTCGCCCATTTTCGCCGTCTCTTTCGCGACTTCGCCGCCGGGCGCGTGCTTGACCTGGGATGCGGTCCGGCGGATGTCGCCATTCGCTTCTGTAAGGCATACCCTGATGCGATTCTGACTGGTGTGGATGCCTCCTCTGTCATGCTGCAACTCGGATACGCCGCAGTGCGCGAGGCTGGCTTGGCTGAACGCCTGCAGCTGGTGCAGAGCCACCTGCCGGACGAGGGTCTGGCGGCGCTGCAGTTCGATGCGGTAATCAGCAATAGCCTGTTGCACCATCTCGACGATCCGGCGGTACTGTGGGAAACTGTAAGACAGATGGCAAAGCCCGGCGCGCCCGTGCTGATCATGGATTTGATGCGACCCGCCTCGTTCGCAGAGGCGGGTCAGCTTGCCGGGCGTTATGCTGGCGAGGCACCGCCGGTGCTGCGCCGGGATTTCCACAATTCATTGCTGGCGGCCTACCGGCCGGAGGAAGTGCGTGAGCAGCTGCATGCCGCGAATCTGCTCGGGTTTCGTGTGGAAGCGGTGAGCGACCGCCATTTGTTGATATGGGGAAATTTGTGAGTTTCCAGAATCCGGATGACGCGGAGATCCGCGCCCTCCTGAAAAAAATCAAAAATATTGCTGTGCTCGGGCTGTCGCCCAAGCCTGATCGTCCCAGCTATTTCGTGGCGAAAGCGATGCAGGGTTTCGGCTTCAACATCATTCCGGTGCGCCCTGCCACTGCGGAGGTTCTCGGGCAAAAAGCCTACGCGTCCTTGCGCGACATCCCGGGTCCAATCGATCTGGTGGACGTGTTTCGGGCCGCAGAATATCTGGACGCTATTGTTGACGAATGTATTGCCTTACAATTGCCGGCAATCTGGATCCAGGAAGGCATCGTCAACGAGGCTGCGGCAGAACGGGCTCGCGTCGCCGGCATGACAGTGGTGATGGATCGCTGCATCTACAAGGATTACGTGGCTTTATGCTCCTGAAATTTACCAAAATGCATGGCCTAGGCAACGATTTCGTGGTGTTCGACGCGATTTCGCAAAGCGTGAATTTGAGCCCGGCCCAGTTCAAGTTCATCGCCGATCGCCATTTCGGCATCGGTTGCGACCAGATTTTGCTGGTGGAACGCGCCACCCGGCCCGACGCGGATTTCCGCTATCGTATCTTCAATGCCGACGGCGGCGAGGTCGAGCAGTGCGGCAACGGCGCGCGCTGCTTCGTGCGCTTCGTGCACGACAAAGCGCTGAGCCCGAAAATCGAGATTCGTGTGGAAACAGCTTCCGGTATCATCGTGCCGCGTCTCGAGCCGAACGGCCAGGTGACAGTGAACATGGGCGTGCCACGCTTCGAGCCGGTGGAGATTCCGTTCGTCGCCGAAAAACGCGCGCTCACCTATTTACTTGGCCTGGAAGGTAAACTCGCAGAAGTCAGCGTGCTGTCCATGGGTAACCCCCATGCGGTACAGTTGGTGGAAGATGCGGATGGCGCGGCGGTTGCCGTGGAGGGGCCGCAGATCGAAAGCCACCCGAGCTTTCCGGCGCGGGTTAACGCAGGCTTCATGCAGGTACTCGATCGTGGCCGCATCAAGCTGCGGGTTTACGAGCGCGGCGCCGGCGAAACCCTGGCTTGCGGCACTGGCGCCTGTGCCGCAGTGGTGGCGGGGATCATGCGCGGATTGCTGGATGACGAGGTGCGGGTGACAACCCGGGGCGGTGAGTTGATCATCCGCTGGGAAGGCAAGGGACAACCGGTCAGGATGACCGGCCCGGCAGTGACGGTATTCGAAGGCGAAATTAATTTATGAACAAGGGGGAGAAAAAAGAATGAATTCGGAAGCGGTCGCGCAGTATTTGCATGAAAATCCTGAGTTTTTCGAACAACATTCCGCGCTGCTGGCGGAAATATTTATCCCCCACCCCCACGGGGGCCGGGCGATATCCATCGCCGAGCGCCAGCAACTGGCGCTGCGCGACAAGAACCGGCTGCTGGAAACCAAGCTGCGGGAGTTGATCCAGTTTGGTGAGGAAAATGACGCCATCAGCGAAAAAATGCACCGCCTCAGCCTGTCGCTGCTCGGTGCGCGCGATCTGGACAGCGTGCTGAACACGGCTTATTTCAATCTGCGTGAGGATTTCGACGTGCCTCACGTGGCGATACGCATCTGGGCCGGCGCAGATTTGCCGGCACGGCCGGAATTCATGGGGGCGACGATCGAAATGTGCGCATTCGCAGACGAGCTGGTCACGCCGAAATGCGGCCCGCAGTTGCTTGAGGAAGCGCCTTCCTGGTTCGGCGAGGCTGGCCCGAATCTGCGTTCATTCGCCTATGTGGCGATGCGCTCGGAGCAGTCCTTCGGCCTGCTCGCCTTGGCCAGCGAAGATGTGCAGCGCTTCTACCCGGAGATGGGCACGCTCTACCTGAAACGGTTGGGTGAACTGGTCAGCGCGGCGCTGCTGCGCTACCTAAAGTAGAAAACGGCGTTTTACCGCAGAGGACGCGGAGGACACAGAGGAAAAACAAGACCAGGAGCTTACGCCGAACGTCCCTCTTGGTGAGCGCACATCGGCATGTACGCCTTTGAATTCCTCCGCGTCCTCTGCGGTTCAATAGCTTTTTTGAGGGAGACCCAATGAGCCCAGGCGCGGCGTATCTGCAAGCCTTTCTCGGCCATCTCGCCAGCGAGCGCCGCCTGTCCCCCTTGACCTGCAGCAACTACGGTCGCGACGTGACCGAGCTGCTGAGGCTGGCAGGTGAGACCCCTCTCGATCAGCTGCAAGTCCACCAGATTCGGCGCTTTATCGCACAATTGCACGGCCGCGGCCTGGGTGGCAAAACGCTGGCTCGCATGCTTTCTGCCTGGCGGGGTTTCTATGCCTGGCTTGCCCGCGACCATGGTTTTGCCAGCAACCCCTGCGCCGGTATGCGCGCTCCGAAATCCGTCAAAGCTTTGCCGCAGGCGCTGTCGCCAGACGAAGCCGCACGCCTTATGGAGATCCCCGTTGATGGCGATCCCCTTGCCCTGCGCGACAAGGCGATGTTCGAGCTGTTCTATTCCTCCGGCCTGCGTCTTTCCGAACTCGTCAATCTGCCGCTAAGTCAGATTGATCTTGCCGCCGGCATGGTGCGGGTCACCGGCAAGGGCAGCAAGACCCGTGAAGTGCCGGTGGGTCGTTTCGCTCTGGAGGCGGTGAGAAACTGGCTGCCGGAGCGGGAAAAGCTCGCCAGGCCAGAAGAATACGCATTGTTTGTCGGCAAAAATGGCGCTCGTCTGACGCCACGCGCCGTGCAGTACCGCGTCAAGCAATGGGCTCTCAAGCTGGGCATTTCGGCGGAAGTGCATCCGCATGTGTTGCGCCATTCTTTTGCCAGCCATGTGCTGCAGTCCAGCGGCGACCTGCGCGCGGTGCAGGAAATGCTCGGACATGCGAATATCTCGACGACGCAGGTGTACACACACCTGGATTTTCAGCATCTTGCGAAGGTTTATGATGCCGCTCATCCACGCGCGAAGAAGAAGCCTTGACACATTTCATCCGCTTGCGTGATGATAAGACAATGAATTCGCGTCTACTATTTCTTCTGTGGCTCGCCTTTGTCCTGCTTTTCGCCCAGCAGGGAGCGGTGCTGCACGCCCTGTCGCACTTCGCGGATGGCGTGCCGACTCAGTCGCAGCAGGACAAGCATCTGCCCCACTCGCCAGCCTGCGACAAGTGCGTGGTTTATGCCGGTATCGGCGGCGCGGCCCCGTCCTCGCCGCCGGTGTTCACCATCCAGGAAGCGGCCACCATGCTGGCCGCGGTATTTTTTCTCCTGTTCTTTTCCGCACCGCTACGCACCTACCTTTCCCGCGGCCCACCCCGCCTCGCCTAGAATCAATCATATGTTGTTTCGCTAACCGGCCTAAAAGCCGGTTGCCGCCGTTGATTTTTTTCACGAGGTTGTCATGTCATTCAAACGCAAAACTCTTGCGGCGAGTATCGCACTCGCCCTTGCTGCACCGCTGAGCGCACACGCAGCGGACAGCGCCGAGCTGGCGCAAATCCGCGAGCAGATCAAACAGATGAAGGAAAGCTACGAAGTACGCATCCAGGCCCTGGAAAAACGCCTGCAACAGGCTGAAAGCACCGCCGGAAACGCGCTGGAGAAGGCCGGGAAGGCTGAGGAAAAGGCCGTCCAGGCCGCAGTCGCGCCCCAAGCCACACCGCCCGCCGCGATCAACGCCTTCAATCCGGGTATTTCACTGATCCTGTCCGGAATCTACGGCAACCACTCCAAGGATCCTGCCGGCTACCAGATCACCGGCTTCCACCTGCCCGGCGGCGTGCTGGCCGATGTCTCGCCCCAGCGCGGTTTCAGCCTGGCGGAGACGGAACTGGGCATCTACGCTAACGTGGACCCGTATTTTGCCGGCGGCCTGAATTTCTCCATCCACCCGGACAACACCGTATCCACCGAAGAGGCTTTCATCCAGACCCTGGGCTTGTCCCACGGGTTGACGGTCAAGGCGGGCCGATACTTTTCCGGCATCGGCTACCTCAACGAGCAGCACGCCCACACCTGGGATTTTGTCGATGCGCCGCTGGCCTACCAGGCCTTCCTCGGCGGTCAGTTCAACAACGATGGCGTGCAGGTGCGCTGGCTGGCGCCCACCGATACCTTTGTCGAGCTTGGCGCGGAACTGGGGCGCGGCGCGAGTTTTCCCGGCACCGGGCGCGACAAGAACGGGGCTGGGGCCAGCGCTCTCTACGCCCATGCGGGAGGTGATGTGGGGACGAACAACAGCTGGCGGGCGGGTATGTCCCTGCTGGCCACGTCACCCCAGGATCGCATCTGGAACGACGTGGATGCCTTCAATGCTGGCGTGACCAATCGATTCAGCGGCAACAGCAAGCTGTGGGTGGCGGACGGCGTCTGGAAGTGGGCGCCCAATGGCAATCCGGTCTATACCAACTTCAAGCTGCAAGGGGAATACCTGCGCCGGGTCGAGGACGGTAATCTGACCTACGACGTGAATGTGGCTTCCCTCGGCACCTCGACGGGAAACTATAACGCCGCCCAGTCTGGCTGGTATCTCCAGGGTATCTATCAGTTCGCACCCTACTGGCGGGCGGGCCTGCGCACCGAGCGACTGGATCACGGCAACATCGATTACGGCGTAAACAATGCCAACCTGTTGCGACCGGATCACGATCCCAGCCGCCAGTCCTTCATGGTGGACTACAACCCGAGCGAGTTCAGCCGCATCCGGCTGCAGCTCGCTCAGGACAAGTCGCGCCAGGGCGTGACGGACAACCAGATTTTCCTGCAATACCAGATGAGCCTTGGCGCTCACGGTGCCCACAAGTATTAAGGAGCTGTCATGTTTGAACGAATCGCGAAAATTTCCCTAGGCGCACTCCTTTGCGTCTTCACCCTGCCGGCCTTTGCCGGCCTCAACATTCTCGCCTGCGAGCCGGAGTGGGGTGCGCTGGCGCAGGAGCTGGGCGGCGACAAGGTGTCCGTGTACAACGCCACCAACGCCCTGCAGGATCCGCACCGCGTCGAAGCCAAGCCCAGCCTGATGGCGCGCGCCCGTGGCGCCGATATGCTGGCCTGCACCGGGGCGGAACTGGAGGTTGGCTGGCTGCCTATCCTGTTGCGCCAAACTGGCAATCCGAAAATTCAGCCGGGGCAGCCCGGCTACTTCGAGGCGGCGCATTACGTGCGCATGCTGGAAATCCCCACCCGCCTCGACCGCGCCGAGGGCGACGTGCATCCGGGCGGCAATCCGCACATCCAGACCGACCCACGCAACATCGCGCTGGTGGCGGATGCGCTGGCAAAACGCCTGGCTGAGATCGATGCCGCCAATGCCGAATATTACCGGCAGCGCCATGTCCAGTTCGCAGCACGCTGGAAAATGGCCATCACCAACTGGGAAAAGCTGGCTGCGCCCCTCAAGGGAATTCCTATCGTCGTTCAGCACAAAGGGTTTCCCTATCTGGAGAACTGGCTGGGGCTGAAGCAGGTGGCCGCGCTGGAGCCGAAGCCCGGTGTCGAGCCGAGCAGTGCCTACCTGTCTGGGTTGCTCGGGCAACTCCAGCGGCAACCGGCAAAAATGGTGATACGCGCCGCCTACAATGACGCGCGCGCCTCCGAGTGGCTGACGGAGCGGGCGAAAATTCCGGCAGTGGATCTGCCCTTTACCGTTGGCGGTTCGGAGCAGGCAAAGGATTTGTTCGGGCTGTTCGACGATACGGTGCAGAAGCTACTAGGTGCGCTTAAATGAACCTCGATGCCTTGAGTCTTTCCATTCTTGTTCCAGCCTTCCTGGCCGGCCTGCTGGTCCTGTCAACCCATGTTCCGATGGGGATGCAGGTGCTGTCTCGCAGTATCGTGTTCATCGATCTGGCAATTGCCCAGATCGCCACCCTTGGGGTCATCGCGGCGGACCGGATGGGCTTCGAACCGGAAGGCTGGGTGGCGCAGGTTGCCGCGGTGTCGGCCGCCCTGCTCGGGGCGTTGCTGCTGACCTGGATGGAAAGGCGCTGGCCGGACGTGCAGGAGGCGCTGATCGGCGTGCTGTTCGTGCTGGCCGCCAGTGGTGGAATGCTGCTGGTGGCCAACAATCCGCATGGCGGCGAACATCTCAGGGATTTGCTGGCAGGTCAGATTCTGTGGGTGAGCACGGCGCAGTTGCTGCCGGTGGCCGTCCTCGCAGCCATCATCCTGGCCCTGTGGTTCGGGTTGAGGGATAGACTCGGACGATTCGGATTCTACGGCTTGTTCGCCTTTGCCGTCACCACCTCGGTGCAGTTGGTCGGCGTGTACCTGGTGTTCGCCAGCCTGATTGTTCCGGCACTGGCTTGCCGCCTTTATTCGTCCCGTATCCGGCTGGCGGTGGGCTATGCTGTTGGCGCAGCAGGCTACATCCTGGGGTTGGGGCTTTCGGTGTTGTTTGACTTGCCTTCCGGCGCAGTGGTGGTGTGGACTTTGGCGCTGGTCGGAATTGCAATCTACAGTTTGGGTCCCAGCCCGTCCAGAAGCATTGCCAAATAGGATTATCCCTTATTGCTCATGCAAGCTGAGCGGCCTTATAATGGTTCACTTATAAATATACTTGGTTGACCCGCAGTGGTGTTTTCATTTTTTCGCAAGAAGCCAGAAGAAACGTCGCAAGCCAAGCTTCGTGCGCCTGCTGCCGCCAATCCTCGCCCGCAGGTAACTCCGCTGTCAACCCCGACCGCGCAGCCGGTGGCGCCGAAGACGGTTGCTTTGGAGCAGCAACCTGCAGTTTCGCCCAAACCGACGGCAGTTCCTTCTCCTCCACCGCCTCAAGCCGAAACGAATACGGTAGGGGGTGCTGGAGCTGTGGACACCGCAGAAATGTATTCGGCGGTGGAGGAGGCGGCGATTCTCTATGCCAGCGACCATCCCGATCAAGCCGCCGCGCTGCTGCTGGACTTCGTCAAGAACAATGCCGATAGAAAAGAGCTCAAGCCCTGGATGATGTTGTTCGATATTTACCAGATTCAGGGCAAGAAGGCACAGTTCGAAGAGCTTGCGCTGGAGTTCGTTGTCAAGTTCGAGCGCAGTGCACCGACCTGGAGTGATGGCAAGGTGTCGGGCGCCCAGACCGAAAACCCCAAAGCGGGAGGAGGGGCTGCCGTTGAAGGCTATGTTGCCCTGACCGGTATTTTGCAGGGGGACAAGGATTCCCTGTTCCTGAACCTGGAGCAAGTTGCGCAGAAGGGTGCCGGCCTGCGGCTGGATTTTGCCCGGCTGGAGGGGTTGGACGCCTCGGGCAGTCGTCGCCTGGTGGAGACTCTGCAAGGTTTGAAAAAAAGCGGAAAGAAAATCACGCCAATAAGCGTTCCGCACGTAACGGATCTGCTAAAGGCTTTGCTCGGGCAGGGCAGCGAGGATGAGCAGGCCCACTGGCAGCTGTTGCTCAACCTCTACCAATGCCAGGAAATGGAGGCTGAATTCGAGGATTTGGCGGTGGAGTACGCCATCACTTTCGAAGTGTCGCCGCCGTCCTGGGAGGCCATGCCCCAATGCAGGCAACCGGTTGCGGTGGCAATGGTCGATGCTCCGGATGAACTGCCTCATGACGAGGACACCTTTTTCATGAGCGGCGTGATTTCGGCTGATAGTGCCCAGCAACTGCAGGAGCTGAAAAATTTTGCCGCCTCGCGCAGCGAGGTTTACCTGGATATGGCTGATGTGTCTCGCGTGGATTTCGTCAGTATCGGAGATTTTGTTGGTGTACTGGTTGGATTGAACTGTGGTGGCAAGAAATTGCTGGTCCGTAATGCCAATGAAATGATCCGCGCCCTGTTCGGAGTCATGGGCGTCGACCAGTTCGCCGACATCCTGAAAAGAAAAATCGGCTGATCCTCGCTGTTCTTCGCTCCGCCAGCCCGTTTGCGTCACTCTAATCCAATGGGATTATTCTGCGGAGAAAAATCATGGAGCAATTTCACGGCACCACCATCCTCTCGGTACGGCGCGGCAATCAAGTTGCGCTCGGCGGCGATGGGCAGGTGACCCTCGGCAATATCGTGGTCAAGGCCACCGCGCGCAAGGTGCGCCGCATCCACCACGACAGGATATTGGCCGGGTTCGCCGGCGGCACGGCGGACGCCTTCACCCTGTTCGAGCGTTTCGAGGCCAAGCTCGACAAGCACCAGGGGCATTTGCTGCGCTCTGCAGTGGAACTGGCCAAGGACTGGCGCACCGACCGCATCCTGCGCCGGCTCGAGGCCATGCTGGCGGTGGCAGACCATGAAAGCTCGCTGATCATCACCGGCAATGGTGACGTGCTGGAACCGGAATATGGCCTGGTCGCCATCGGCAGCGGCGGACCCTACGCGCAATCCGCAGCGCGCGCCCTGCTCGATTACACCGACCTGCCACCGGCAGAGATCGTCAAGAAAGCGCTGACCATCGCAGCCGACCTGTGCATCTATACTAATCAGAATCATGTCATTGAAGTTCTCGAGTGAAGGGTAATGAGTGATGGGTGATGGGTAAATCCCACACACCCACTTCTCCTTACTCTTCACCCATTACCGTGAGCGCAGCGAACCATGACCCCAATGACTCCCCAGGAAATCGTCCACGAACTGGACAAGCACATCATCGGCCAGGATGCTGCCAAGCGTGCGGTCGCTATTGCCCTGCGCAACCGTTGGCGCAGGCAGCAGGTGGCCGAGCCGTTGCGCCACGAAATCACGCCGAAGAACATCCTGATGATTGGTCCGACCGGCGTCGGCAAGACCGAGATCGCGCGTCGCCTGGCCAAGCTCGCCAACGCGCCCTTCATCAAGGTCGAGGCAACCAAGTTCACCGAGGTGGGCTATGTCGGGCGCGACGTGGATTCCATCATTCGCGACCTGGTGGAAATGGCCATCAAGCAGACCCGCGAGCAGGAAACCTTCAAGGTGCGCCATCGCGCCGAAGATCATGCCGAGGAGCGCATCCTCGACGCGCTGCTGCCGCTGGCTCGCGGCGTTGAAGCGAACGCGGATGAGGAAAATACTACGCGGCAGAAATTCCGCAAGATGCTGCGCGAGGGCAAGCTCGACGACAAGGAAATCGAAATCGAAGTTGCTGGCGCCCAGGCGCACATGGAAATCCTTGCTCCGCCCGGCATGGAGGAAATGACCTCGCAAATCCAGAGCATGTTCCAGAACATCGGTGGCGGTAAGCGCAGGCAGCGCAAGCTGAAGATCGCTGAAGCGATGAAGCTGCTCACCGAAGAAGAAGCGATGAAGCTGGTCAACGACGAGGAGATGAAAATCCATGCGGTGCAGAACGTCGAACAGAACGGCATCGTCTTCCTCGACGAAATCGACAAGATCACCAGCCGCTCCGAGTCTTCCGGATCCGACGTGTCGCGCCAGGGCGTGCAGCGCGATCTGCTGCCGCTGGTGGAAGGTACCACCGTCTCCACCAAATACGGCATGATCAAGACCGATCACATCCTGTTCATCGCCAGCGGCGCCTTCCACCTCGCCAAGCCCTCCGACCTCATCCCCGAGCTGCAGGGTCGGTTGCCCATCCGGGTCGAGCTGGATTCCCTGACTGTGGCCGATTTCGAGCAGATACTCACCAACACCGACGCCTGTCTGACCAAACAGTATGAAGCGCTGCTCGGCACCGAAGCGGTAAAGCTGGATTTCAAACCCGACGCTATCCGGCGCCTCGCCGAAATCGCTTTCGAGGTCAACGAAAGAACCGAAAACATCGGCGCGCGGAGGCTCTACACCGTGATGGAAAAACTGCTTGAGGAAATCTCCTTCGAGGCCGGACGCAAGGTTGAAGAAAGCATCATCATCGATGCTGCCTATGTCGATGGCAAGCTGAAAGAGCTGGCGAAGAGCGAGGATCTGGCGCGCTATGTGCTCTAACACGTTGTCACGTCGATAAAATGAAATTCCACGATCTGGACATCGGTCAGCGCTTCGAACTGGATGGCGTGGCCTACGTCAAAACCAGCCCGGTGCTGGCCGGCCAAGCCGAAGGCGGAGGCTCCAGGTTCATGCCGCGCTATGTCATGGTAAAGCTGCTGGATGGTGCAGCACCTCGCGCCAAGGCGGAGCAGGAGAAAATGCTGCGGGCCGGGGAGGTGCTGGCTGCATTCGAGGTTTACCACTCGGCTTGCCGCGAGGGGCTGGAAAAACTGGCGGGAGAGCTTCCTGTCGACAGATTGCTAGATATTGCCAATGTCCTGGAGGGTGAGCGGCAAGGCTTTCTTGACGCGGTTCTGAAGGGATAGCCCAGTGCTCACTGCCACTCAGAAAATTCACTACTTCCGCCTGCGCTGGGCAGCGTTCAGTTTGGTGGCGCTGGCCTATATCCTGTCCTTTTTCCACCGCTTTGCCCCGGCTGCAATCTCAGCCGATCTGCAACAGACCTTTCAGGCGAGCGGCGCCGAACTGGGCGCGCTGGCCGCCACGTATTTCTACGTTTATGCCGTGATGCAGATCCCCACCGGCGTGCTGGTGGATACGCTCGGACCGCGCAGGATCCTTGCCATCGGCGGGGTGGTCGCGGGGGCGGGTTCACTCCTGTTCGGGCTGGCGGACAGCCTGGCGGTGGCTTCGGTGGGGCGGCTGCTGGTCGGGCTGGGAGTGTCAGTCACTTTCATTTCGCTGCTCAAGCTCAATGCCGCCTGGTTTCACGATAGGCATTTTGCCTCGCTCACCGGCCTGTCCATTCTGCTCGGCAATATCGGCGCGCTGCTGGCGGCATCACCGCTGGCCTGGGCGCTGGGGTTCGTCTCCTGGCGTACCGTGTTCGTTGCGGTGGGCGGGCTTTCCCTGGGAGTGGCCGTGCTCGGCTGGATGATGGTGCGCGACCACCCGGGCAAGGCTGGCCTGCCTTCCATGCGCGAGCTGGATGGCAAGACAGCGCATCCACCACGCGATGGCCACTGGTACGACGGCTTGGTGGAGGTGGTAAAGAACCGCGCCACCTGGCCCGGCTTCTGGGTCAACCTGGGCATGTCCGGTACTTTCTTCGCCTTCGGCGGGCTGTGGGCAGTGCCATTCCTGAAGGATGTCTACGGCATGGAGCGCAGCGCAGCAACGGCCCATACTTCCATGCTGCTGGCCGGCTTTGCCCTCGGCGCCTTCTTCATCGGCACCCTGTCCGACCGCATTGGCCGGCGCAAGCCGGTGATGGTCAGCGCTGCGCTGGTGTATTGCCTGAGCTGGGTGCCGCTGGTGCTCGGCTGGCCGCTGACGCCGCTCCCAGGCTACAGCCTGTTCCTGCTGATGGGCCTGGGTGCTTCGGGCTTCACCCTGAGCTGGGCGTGCGCCAAGGAGGTGAACAAGCATGCCCTGTCCGGCATGGCCACCAGCGTGGTCAATACCGGCGCCTTTCTGGGCACGGGTGTGATGCAGCCGCTGGCAGGCTGGATGATCGACCGTTCGGCCGGCACCCATCCGGCTACCACGGCGCATACCCTGGCGGACTACCAGGCCGGCATGGGGATGATGCTGGGAGTCGCGCTGATGGGGCTGGTGGCGACGCTGTTCATCCAAGAAACGCATTGTCGTTACGTTAATTCAGATTAAACTTTTTGCCGGCGGCGCATCAAAAACCCTTCCAGTCCGACAAACTGCTAGCCTCGGTAGAACCGTGTACGTGCCAGCCCTGCCAGCATGGAAATTCCCGCAAACAGCAGGCCAAGTGCGCCGGGAAGTGGTACAGACGTTGGCGCAGTCGCTGACAAGGAAACAGGCGCCGATTTCGCCAACACTTCCGTCGCTCCATCTCCTTTCAGGTTCATGACCAACGCTGCGCCCCAATCCGGGTCGGCAAGCAACGAGTTGTAGGCGGTGTCGTAAAACGACAGGCCGAATGCCGTCCCTGGCGCTGCCGGGTCGAGGCTGGGATGGGGCAAGTCCAGGTTGATGCTGAAACTCAGCTTTGTGCCGAAGGTAAAAGCCTGCAACAGATCATTAAAGTACTGACTGTTCCCCAGCGTCATTGCGCTGTTAAGGCTGCCGCTCACATCGCCCGTTGGCGTGGCCGATGGAAGCAGTGTGCCGCCACTAGTGGCAAATGCAGCCACGGTTGCGGTTGCTGAAGGCGCAGTGACATCACCGGGGTTGAACTGAAAATCCAGCCAACCCGTTTGCCCGGCGAGCGAACTCGTATCAACGTTGACGTACCAGGTGCTTGCCAAGGCAGAAGTGGAAGCGAACAAGGCAAACAAGCCTGCGATGAGCATTTTCTTATTCATGCTGAAATCCTTTTTTTATTTATCATGAAAATCGAACCGCCGTCTCGGCAGGCGGCGGTTCGAGAACGGGTTTAAACTCCGCCGCTATACGTTGTTGGCGTGTAGCTGATGCCAGTGCCGGCGGAATTCTTGAACTGCACCTGCACGCTTGTGCTGCTTCCCGGTGCCAGCGTACCCGTCAGAGTCAGATAGGGCTGGCCGTAATAGGCGCCGACCGCATTCACCAGAGTGACACTGGAAGGCAGCCCTTCGATCACTACCTTGAGCGGCGCCAGGAGTGGAACCGTGCCGGTATTGCTCACAGTGACCTTACCGGTGAATATTTGAGTGCCCGCGTTGTAGACCAATCCGGACTTGGCAAGACTAACGCCCGAGGTCACCTTGACTGCCAGCGGCTGTACGAAGGGCTGTTCAGGCCAAGCGGGGGTGGCCGCTGCATCCACGATGCTGTGCCGTGCACCATTGGCCAGCCAGCCTTGTGCCAAGGCAGCGCCAAATAATTCCTGCGGATACCAGGGATTCCCCGTGGCGGGATTGATCAGCGAAACGACATTAGTAAAGCCATCGTAACTGCACAGCACCGTTCCCGTGGTGTCACTGGGCCGCAAGCAACCGGTCGCGGTCAGGGTGTCGGTGTCCGCAATCGGCGTGCCATTGGCGCGGAAGATGGACTGCACCCGCTGTCCATCCGGGCGCGACAGGTCGACGTTGATATTCAATCCGGACCAGCCATCGGTCCAGCCGCCTCCCTCAGAGAAGCTATTGGCTGAATACACCGCCGTCAGATTGCCTTCGATAATGGATTTGATGGTTGAGCCTGCCACCGAGCCTGTTGCAAGCGTGTAGGGCACCGGGATAAATCGATACACGTCCTCTACCGTCAGCGCGCCGTTGGCGATGTGATTGTCCTCATACAAGGTACCAGCGGCAGGCGTCGGCGCGTCCATGCGGAAACCCGGCGTAATGGCAATATCTGTCCCGGTTTGCTGGCGCATGGTATCGGTCCAGGCATTATTGAAGGTCGATTCCAGCGCCTGTTCACGATCCAGCGGTGCGTACACATAACCCAACACCTTGTCGATAGGCTCGGTAAGTTTGAGCGTCATGCCGGTCATGGGCACGGTCATATTGGGATTGGCCGCCAGGAAAGGGGCGCGCGCCGCATCCACCAGCGATTTCATGGCGGCATCTTCGGGGATGCTCGCATCAACCGGCAGCAGGCTCCAGTTGAAAACCGGTGCCGAGCCGCTATTTACCGTCACATCCATGCGACCGAGCCAGCCGTCATGTCCTGCCTGTACCACCAGCGCGCCGCTTTTGGCCTTGAGCGGTGTGAATACCGTATCGTGGGTATGCGCAGAGAAAAATACGTTCACCGCGCCCGCATTGATCACATCGGCAAGCCGGTAATCCTTTTGCAATCCCAGCTCGCTCATCACCATCACCAATTCCGCCCCCTGGCTGCGCAGGGATAGGGCATTGGCGTTGATCAGGTCGCGGTAAGCCGTTTCACCCTGGGTAAATGACAGTCCAGTGGCAAGTACCGAATCCATTTGCGCAACTATGTCTGAAGTCAGGCCGATAAAACCCACCTTGACGCCACCCACGGTTTTGATCATCGTGCCCGGCAGCAAAAGCCCGCCGGAATTTGCGCCCAGCGTGGATTGCATATTGGCCGCGATATTCTGGAAAACGGGTTTTTTAACCGTGATGCTCACCGTCGCCTGGAGTAAATTCTTTTGTAATGTTGTCAGGTTGTTGACATAGCGCAAGCGGAACACGTTGGGGCCGTAGGCGAAATCCCAATTTCCCGGCACGCCGACATCCACGCCCAGCGCATTGAGCGGATCGATCACCGCGTTGCCCAAGGTGTACAGCGCCTCAACCCCGCCGTGGTAGGTGTCGCCCACATTCATCAGCACCGAATTCGGGTTTTGCGACCGAATCTGCTTCACCAGCGTGGCCACCCGTGCCAGGCCGCCGCGCGACTCATAGACCACCTGTCCATTCTTTACCACTTTATCCAGGTGCGGCGTCAGGTGAGCATGCAGATCGTTGTTCTCGATGAACGTCAGGGTAACCGCATTAGCCTGGACCGACGCCAACGAAAGCGCCAGTGTAGTCAGGCACAGTTTCAGGTTTTTCATGGTATTTCCTCTCTCCGGCCCGGCACAGCATGCGACGGGATTTTCATTACGTAAATTTGGGCGTTTCAAGGGCATCCTCTGCCAATGCCTAACGCGCTCTGTGCGTTCCCATGCGGGACTGCATTTTGTCGCGCATGCCGGCAAACTTGGCCTGCCGGTCCTCTGTACTCATCTGGCCCAAGGTTTCCTTGCGTGCCTGCATCTCGGTTTTGGCCTGTGATTTCATGGCCTGCTGCGCCATATCCGGACCGCTGCCGTATTCTCCGGCGTAAACGGTGCTGGTTAACGTGGCTGCTGCAATGAACATAACTATTTTCTGGGGCATGACCCACTCCTTAACAATGAAAAATTTGCACTGCGCCGCACTGATAGTCGGCAATCGGCATCATGCCCGCACAGGGTTACACTACGGTTTCCAGAAATTTCCAGCGCGTTACGAATTGTTTCAAAGTGTTTCAGGGGAAGGCTTGTTATCTGGCATTTATTGACGCTGTGATATTCTTTGACCCCATGGATAAAACCCAGCGCATCATGATCGTGGATGACGACAGCGAGTTGGCTGAGATGCTCAGCCAATTTCTGACTACCCACGGTTTCCTGCCCGTTGTAGCGCTGGATGGTGCGCAGGCAACGGCGGCATTTGCCTCTACGCCGCCAGACTTGGTTATTCTCGATCTCATGTTGCCCGGCGAGGATGGTTTCTCTGTCGCTCGTCGCCTGCGTGCGCAATCGGATGTGCCCATTATCATGTTATCCGCCCGTGGCGATGACATAGACCGGATCATCGGGCTGGAAACCGGGGCCGACGATTACATGCCCAAACCCTTCAATCCGCGCGAGTTGCTCGCCCGGATCAGGGCCGTATTGCGTCGCCGCATCCAAGTCACGCTGCCAGTCGCCCCCTCCATTTCTTTCGGGCTCTACCAGCTCAACCTCGACACTCATACGCTGATGCGGGAAGATGTCCGGATTGATCTAACCACGGGCGAATTCACGCTGCTTCGCATTTTTGCCCAGCACCCCAACAAGGTGCTGACCAGGGACACGCTCGTCAGCTTGGTCCAGGGTGATGAACGCATGCCTTTCGACCGCAGCATCGATGTTCGCGTCACCCGTTTGAGACGCAAAATCGAGCCCGATCCGGAACAGCCGGTCTACATCCGCACCGTGTGGGGAACGGGCTACCTTTTTGCGCCAAGCGGAGGCGATGCGCCATGACAGTCCGGCGGCGCGCCTCGCTGGCGAAATCCACCGGTCTGCTCTTTGTCGTACTGGCGATCGCCATCCAGTTCATCACATTGCTTACCACCAGCACACTTATCCTCTATCCGATTGCACGCAATTCCGTCAACGACCTGGCTGCCCTGATTGTCCTGTCTTCCAAAACGTGGGGGGAACTCCCCCCTTCGCGCCTGTCTGATTTCCAGATCGAGTTGCAGCGGCACCACGCACTGGATGTGGAAATTTCCACTGCGCCCCTTTCCGGCAGTCCAAGCTATCTACCTTATGTGGCATTGCTTCAAACGGCGCTTGCGGATCGCTTGAAAGCACCTGTCAGCGTGCTGGTCATCCCGGGTACGGACCGTTATGGCGTCGTTGTGCCGGCTGGGGCGAAGCAGCTTCGTTTCGAATTCAGCCGCGCCCGCATCGGCACCAGCCCCATGCTCGCCATGTCGCTGGTCTTCGGCATCAATCTGGCGGCAAGCTTCGCGGCGGCACTGTGGTTAACCCGCAGGCTGGAACGCCGTCTGTCCGCTTTGTCAGCAGCAACCCGCGAACTGGCGCAAGGTGTGCGGCCAAAAATGCTGCCAGAGGACGGCCCTACAGAACTCGCCACAGTCGCCGCAGACTTCAATCACATGGCAAGCCGGGTAAGGGAATTGGCCGACAACCGCACCACCCTGCTCGCAGGGATTTCACACGACTTGCGCACGCCCATTGCACGCATGACTATGGCATTGGAGCTGTTGCGCGACTCACCGAACCCCGCATTGCTCAAACGCATGGAACGTTATCTGGCCGAGATGAACCAGTTGATCGATGAATTTCTCTCCTTCGCCAGAGCGCAGGAAAACGGCGCAACAGAACCCATCGATCTGGCGCAGATGATCAGCGAACTGATCCGGGATTATCGGGAAAGCGGCGCACAGCTAAGTGGGGAACCGGCTACGGCCTGCCCGGTACAAGCCAACCCGGTCGGCGTGCGCCGCATCGTCACCAACCTGATAGACAATGCCATCCGCTACAGCGGCGGAGGGCCGGTGGAAATCAAGCTGGACTGCACGACTCAGGCTTACATTGAAGTGCTGGATCGCGGCCCCGGCATCCCCGATGACATGAAGGAACTGGTGTTTCGACCCTTCTTTCGTCTGGAAAGCTCACGCAATGCCACAACCGGCGGTAGCGGGCTTGGCCTTGCCATTGCCATGGAAATCGTGCGTGCCCACGGCTGGTCACTCACGCTGGAAAATCGGCAGGGTGGCGGAACTGTCTCGCGTTTGACGATCCCCCGTAAGGGACGAAGATCTTGAGTCGAGTTGCAGGACGGCTACGGCAATATCAATAATTTTTTCAGTCACCATTTTTTGGTTATTTTTTCCCGCACCCATTTTCTTGATGTTCTTTACGGTTCAATAATTTTTTTCAGGAATATTTATGGAACACATTGTCTTTCTCGACGGCTCTTCTCTGGAAGCGACTATCCGCCGTCCGGCCTTTCCACACCAGTGGGAAGAATACGCCATCACCTCGCCGGAGGAGATAGTCACGCGCCTGCAGGAAGCCACCATCGCCATTACCAACAAGGTGCCGCTACGGGCCGAAACTCTGGCGCAGTTGCCCAGGCTGAAGTTGATTGCCGAGGCCGCCACCGGCGTCAACAACATCGATGTGGACTGGTGCCGCGAGCACGGTATTGCCGTCGCCAACATGCGCAACTACGCCATCCATGCCGTGCCGGAACACGTGTTCATGATGATCCTGGCGCTGCGCCGCAACCTGCTGGCCTATCGCGCTGACTTGCAAAAGGGGCTGTGGCAGCAATCTGACCGGTTTTGCCTGTTCAACCATCCCATTCGCGATATTCACGGCAGCACTCTGGGTATCATCGGCCACGGTGCACTGGGACAGGCGGTGGCGGAGATGGCGAAAGCCTTCGGCATGAAGGTTCTGTTTGCAGAGCACCAGGGCGTAATCGAAGTTCGCCCTGGCTTCGCCCCTTTCGAACAGGTGCTGGCAGAGAGCGACATCGTGACTTTGCACGTGCCGCTGACAGATGCAACCCGCAACCTGATCGGCGCGGACGAAATTCGCCGGATGAAGCCCTCATCCCTGCTCATCAATGCCGCGCGCGGCGGCGTGGTGGACGAGAATGCGCTGGCGGAGGCGTTGCGCGTGGGGCGCATTGCCGGAGCGGGATGCGATGTGCTGTCGGTGGAGCCACCATGCGCAGGCAATCCCTTGCTCGACCTCGACCTGCCCAATCTGATCGTCACCCCCCACATCGCCTGGGCTAGCTGCGAGGCGATGCAGATCCTGGCCGATCAACTAGTCGGCAACATTGAGGCGTTTGTTGCGGGTACCCCCCGCAATCTGGTTACCTGAGGGCAGGAATTCCATTTCCTGGCGACAGCCGCGCTGTTGCGGAGATGGCTAAGGTTTCGCGTCACCGCCCGAGAAAAATAGTTGCGTTCCCGACCTGTTTAATTGATAATTATTCGCATCTACAACAGGTCGAGGATGGAAAAATGAAGTTCGTTATTTATGCATGCGGCGCAGCGGTCGCTGTCGTTCTCGCTTTAATCAGCCCCGGCGCAATCGCCGCGCCGGACGAAATCCAGGTCTACACCGAGGAGATGAACGATCCCGGTGAGTTCGGCCTGGAACTGCATGCGAATTATGCGATCAATGGTGCGAAAGAGTCTTCCTTCGAGGGGGAAATGAAGGCCCATCATCGCCTGCAGGTTACGCCGGAATTTTCCTATGGCTGGACCAAAAACCTGGAAGCCGGACTTTACGTGCCTTTGGCGATGGCCGAGGATGGAAACCTCTACAATAACGGCCTGCGCTTCCGTCTGAAATTCATCGCGCCGCGCGAGGCGAGCGAGGCCTTCTTCTGGGGTCTCAATGTGGAAGTCGGTTATTCCACCCGGCGCGTGTCGGAGAGCTACTGGGGCATGGAGCTGCGGCCGATTATCGGCTACCGCACCGACAACTGGCTGGTCAGCTTCAACCCGATCCTGGACATGAGTTTGTCCAACAACATCAGCCGCGAGCCGAATTTCGAGCCGGCGCTGAAGGTGACCCGCAAGGCGGCTGAAGGTGTCCATGCAGGCTTGGAGTATTACGGCGAGTACGGGCCGATTCATCACACGCTACCGCACAATGAGCGCGCCCAGTACCTTTATGGCGTGGTGGATGTCGAGAAGAAGGACTTTGACATCAATTTCGGTATCGGCCACGGTTTCGACAATGCTAGTGACCGGTGGGTGGCGAAGGCGATCATCGCCTTCCCGTTCAAGTAGAGGCTAAACCGCTTCCTCCAGCGCCATTTCCAGCTCCAGCCAGCTTTCCTCCAGTTCCGCGGCTTTGGCTTCCAGGCTTTCGTGCCGGGTATTCAGACTGCTAATTTCGTCCCCGCTACATTTGGCATAGGTGGCCGGGTCGGCCAGCTGGCGGCTGATTTCAGAAAGTTCCGCCTGGACGGTTGCCAGTTCGGTTTCGAGCTTGGCCTGCTTCGACAGCAGCGCCTTCTTCTTCGGCTTGGGTGCGGCTTCCTGGCGGGGTTTCTCCGGCGTTGCAACAGTCTCGCGCGGGCGGCGTGTTTCGATCCAGATTTTATAGTCTTCCAGATCGCCGTCGAACAGCTTCGCTTCGCCGTCGGCAATCAGCCATAACTCGTCGGCCACGGCACGGATCAGGCTGCGGTCGTGGGAAACCAGCACCACTGCGCCGGTGTATTCCTCCAGCGCCAGGGTGAGGGCGTCGCGCATGTCCAGATCGAGATGGTTGGTGGGTTCATCGAGCAGCAGCAGGTGCGGTTTTTGCCAAGCCAGCAGGGCCAGTGCCAGGCGGCTTTTTTCGCCGCCGGAAAAACTGTCCACCGGTCTATCCTCGCTGCTTCCGGCCAGGCCGAAGCGGCCGAGGAAGGTGCGCAGCGCCAGTGTCGTTTCCTTGGGCGCCAGCCGTTCCATGTGCTGTAGCGGCGTGGCCGTGCTGTCCAGATTTTCCAGTTGATGCTGGGCGAAGTAGCCGATGCGGACGTCCGGGGTGATTTCCAGCTTGCCAGAAATGGGCTCGAGTTCGCCCACCAGCAGCTTGATCAGGGTGGATTTACCAGCGCCGTTCGGCCCCAGCAGGGCGATGCGCGCGCCGGCACGCAGCGCCAGATCGACGTTCTGGAACAGGGTTTTGTCGCCATAGGCGAAACCCATTTTTTCGGCGCGCAGCAGCAGGTCTGGGCCGCGCTCCGGCGCCTCGATTTCCAGCTCGAAATGGCCGTCGGTGACATGGGCCGGGGCGATGCGCGTAAGCCGTTCCAGTGCCTTGACGCGGCTTTGCGCCTGCTTGGCCTTGGTGGCCTTGGCGCGAAAGCGGCGGACGAAGTCCTCGAGGTGGGCGATCTTCGCCTGCTGCGTCTGGAAGGCCTGGTTCTGCTGGGAAATTTTTTCGGCGCGGGCGCGTTCGAAGTCGTCGTAGTCGCCGGCATAACTATCGATGACGCAGTCGTGAACGTGAGCGATGCGGTTGACGGTGGCGTTGAGGAATTCCCTGTCGTGCGAGACCAGCAGGATGCTGCCGGGGTAGCGCGCCAGGTACTGTTCGAGCCAGAGGATGGCTTCGAGGTCGAGATGGTTGGTGGGCTCGTCGAGCAGCAGCAGATCGGCTCTATGCATCAGCGCGCGGGCAAGGTTGAGGCGCATGCGCCAGCCGCCGGAGAAGCTCGTTACCGGGCGTTCCAGAGTGTCGTTGGCGAAGCCCAGCCCATTCAGGAGTTGTGCTGCGCGGGACTTGGCGGCATAGCCGTCGATGGCCTCGTAACGGTGCTGAGCGTCGAACCAGGCGGCATCATGCTGTTCCCGCGCCAGAGTTTTTTCCAGCTGGCGCAGCTGGATGTCGCCGTCGAGCACGAATTCCAGCGCGGGTTGCGTGGAGTTGGCGATTTCCTGTTCGACATAGGCCAGCGTTTTGCCGGCTTGCAAGGATATTTCGCCGCTATCGGGCTTGAGTTCGCCGCGGATCAGGCGGAACAGGGTGGATTTGCCGCAGCCGTTCTTGCCGACCAAACCGATACGCTGGTTGGAGTACGCTTGCAAATTCACTTGCTGAAATAGCGCTATGCCGCCTTGAAGGTAAGTCAGATTCTGGATGTTTAGCATGGCGCAATGATATCAGAATGGGCCGGCGCGTTCCCGTAACGAATCGCTTGCCGCTATTGGCCGGGGCCAGATGTATCTGCTTTCTGGGGGCGGACATCCGCATAAAAAAGATACTGGCCGCGTCCTCGGTGCTTGGCGGCATACATGGCGAGGTCGGCCAGTTTGAGCAGTTCCTCGTCTTTGGCCGCATCCAGGGGGTAAAGGGCGATCCCGATGCTGGTACTGGTTTTTACCTCGTGGCTGTCGAGCAGGAAGGGTTCGGCCAGGGCAGTGACGATTTTTTGCGCGACGACGGCGGCATCTTCCCGGGCGACCGGGTGGGGCAGTATGACCACGAATTCGTCGCCCGCCAGCCGTGCCACGGTGTCGGTTTCCCGTAAGCAGGTGGAAATGCGTTGCGCGACGCCTTGCAGCAGCAGGTCGCCGATATGGTGGCCGAGGGAGTCGTTAACCATCTTGAAACGATCCAGGTCGAGGAACATCAGGGCGCACAAGTGCCCGTCCCGTTTCGCCAAGGCGAGTGCCTGATGCAGGCGGTCATAGAACAGCGAACGGTTGGGCAGGTCGGTGAGGGCATCGTAATGGGCCATGTACTGGATGCTGGCCTCCGCCTCTTTCTGGGCGGTAATGTCCTCGAGGATGGAAATGAAGTGGCTGATCTCCCCCTTATCGTCGCGGATCGGCGTGACGGTCTGCTGCACGGTAAACAGAGTGCCGTTCTTGTGCCGCTCCACGGTTTCGCTGCTCCAGATTTCACCCTGGAGTATGGTCATCCAGAGGTTCTGGTAGTAGGCCGTTCCCTGCTTGCCCGATTTGAGGATGTCGGGCGTGAAGCCCAATGCGTCCTCGGCGGCATAGCCAGTGAGCCGGGTGAAGGCGGAGTTGATCCACTGGATGCGGCCGCGCCGGTCGGTGATGAACACGCCGTTCCCCGCCGCAGCAAGGGCTGTGCTGATCAGGCGTAATTGCATCTGATCCATGGCCATTTCCAGCGCCACGCAGATGCGGCTGGCAATGTCGGAAAGGCGCTGCTTCGTAGCTGAGTTGTCGAAGCTGAGCGCATGCTGTGAATACAAAGTAAATGCGCCGTAAATTTCGCCGCGGATGATCAATGGCAGACTGATTGTGGATTCCAAGCCGTAGCGTCGGGCGGCATCGTGCCAGAGATGGAAACCGGGGTCGGAGAGCTTGGACATCTGAATCAGTCCAGTACGGATGGCCGTTCCCGCGGGGCCGTGGCCCTGGGGGGTGTCGTCCCAGCGCACGCCGACCCGCTCCAATTCGATGCGGTAAGCGGCTTCCGGTCCGGCCCAGGCGGAAATGGTGACCATGCCGCCTTCTTCTTTCCGACCTACCCAGGCAAAAAGGTAATCGAGCAGACGCGCCGTTTCCGCGCACACGAACTGCAGCAGTTCCGGCAGGCTCTCGCTGCGCAGTGCATGCTGGTCGATGGCGTGGAGCAGGGTGTCGACGGCCTGCAATTGCACCCGATCGGTAATATCGGCGGCATAAATGGCGATCCGCTCGACCTTGCCCTGAGCATCTAAAACCGGATACATATTGCTGTCGAAAATAAATCCCGCGCGCTCGTCCTGCAGGTGGGCGGGCTGTCCGGCGCGAAACACCTCGTCGATGACGGTTTTGCGCTTTGCCGCCACGTCGGGCGGCTGCAGGTCATAGATATTGCGGCCGATGATGTCTTCATGCTTCATCCCGAAACGTTTTGCGCCGATTTCGTTGATGGCCAGCACGGTGCCGACGCAATCCTGCAACAGCACTGTTTCCGAGGTGGCGTTAAGCATGGCGCGGGCGGTTTCCTCGCTTTGCCGCAAGGCTTTCTGCGCTGCCTTGCGCTGGGTGATGTCGCGAACCACGCTGAGCGTTGCCGGTTTGCCGTTGAAGTCGATCAGGCGTGCGCTGACTTCGACGGGAATTTCCCGGCCATCCTTGCTGATATGGACGGTTTCGAAAGTGATCCGGCCATCGGCCAATAGTCGCCTGCCGCGTTCGGCGAATTTTTCCGCCCCTTCTGGGCCGTTGATGTCCGGCGGTGAAAGGCGAAGCAACTCCTCGCGGGTGTATCCCAGTCGCTCGTAGGCCACCCGGTTTGCTTCCAGGAAGTGGCCGTTCACGTCGTGGATCAGGATGGCGTCCGCCACATTGTCGAACACCATGTGGAACAGGGCTTCGGCGTGCAGGCGCTCGTCCTCGGCTTGCTTGCGTTCGCTGATGTCGCTGAAGGCGACCACCGCACCTGCCTTTTTCCCGTCCCGGACAATGGGTGAGGCGCTCACTTGGACCGGAACGGGGGAGCCGTCCTTGTGCCAGAATACTTCGGTATCGCTGCGGTAGGTCTGGCCTGTGTCGAGTACTCGGTAAATTGGGCAGTCGCAGGCGGGGATGGCCGTGCCATCGGTGTTGCGGTAATGAAATTTGTTGTGACCATGCTGGCCGATGAGTTCAGCTTCAGGCCATCCCAGCAGCCGCTCCAGTTCCGGGTTGACGAAAACGATATTTCCGCGGGTGTCGATGACGTAGACCGCCTCGGCCAGGGTGGCGGTGATTTCCCTCAGACGCGCCTCGTTCTCGATCAGGGCACGGCGGAGTTGCCGTCGGGTCGACATGCTTGCCGCCATGAAGCCGGCGAATAGTGCCAGCAACGCCATGCCGGTCAAGTAGAGGGTAAAGATGCCGGGGTGCCGGGTCAGGCTGGGGGAAGGCAGCTCGCTTGTGGGAACCAGGGAAACGACCTTCCAGTAATGTTCCCGGGCTGACAGTGCGTGCTCTCTCGCGCCCTCGGAACTCGGTGAGTCGATGGCGGCATGCCGGCCGAGCAGCAAGGGATAGACGGTGGCATGGGTGAGCAGGCCCTGCTTGGTCATGAAGCTGCCTTGGTCGTCCTCCTTGACTCGTGTCCATGCTGCGGGATACTGCCTGGCGAAGCTGGTTTCCCGCCCGAACATGAAACCCCACTCCAGACTAGGGTCGGGGCTGCTCAGCCAGTATCCGTCGCGGTTGAGCAGCATGGCGTGGCGTTTTTCCCCCATCGCCCGCCTGAAGTCCTCGATCAATGCGCTGCCGTAGTAGTTGATCAGCACCACCCCTTTCTTTTCGCCCGCGCTGGTGAATACCGGCGTGCCAAAGCGCAGCATGGGCTTGTGGGGAATTGCGATCTGACCGTGCTCGATGTTGAGGTCCAGCGGCGAAATATAGATTTCTCCCCGATCGAGGCGCAGGGAGTCGCTAAAGAAATAGCGCCCGGCCTTGTTTTGCAGTTCCTTTCCCTGCACCGCTTCTGCCTTGCTGTCGACCAGGTTAACCCGGATTGCTTCCATACCACTGTTGTCAAGATAACGGATCTGGTCGTAACGGCGTTTTTCCTGGGACATATTCAAGAACTGCGCGGTCAGACGCTGCTTTTCTTCAGGGCTGTCCGTGTCGAGAAAATGCTTGAGCGCGGGCGTCTTGGACAGGAGCCGCAGGTCAGCGGCCACTACCTCGAAGTCGTGGGTCAGGATCTGGCTGGCGAGCTTCACTTCTCCGGCTTCCTGAGCCTGAAGCGTCTGCAATTCTATTTCCGCATTGATATTCAGCGTTCCATACACCAGCCCGGTCAGGACGAACGCCATGGGAAGATAGAGAGCGAGGAAGAGCTTCGCAACTGCCTGCCGGGGGAGGGTTTTTCCGTCCGGAAGTTGAGGAAGGCTGAGAGATTGCGGGGAAAAGAGCATGGTTCGCTTGGGGCAGGGGATTGCAAGGATTATACCGATTATTTTATCGTTTGGGCGTTGCTGCAGGCTGCGGCTGCACCGCCAGTGGCAATGGAACTAGACGTGCTTCAGGTGCTCGTATATCTCCATCACGCGTGGGTCTTCGGCGCCTGATCATGGATAATCCGAACGGTGCGGGCTACGCCTACATCGGCATGGACCACTTCGCCAAGGCCAAAGATGCAATTGTCAAGGCCCAGCAGAATAGGATGACGTCCTACATTTCCACCACGTTCCAATAAAGGCGCGCAATGCGCCTTTATTGTTGCCAATGTGACGCGGAAGGGCAGTTTTTTTGATGATCCACTCGACATGAAACGCGGGTTCCAGGTTATTCCGTTGTTATTCAAAGTGTTGTAATGATGCGGGAAAGTTTCCTGTTGCTGGCACGAATTATGCAACTGTTCTGCTGATCTACAGATGATGCATTTTGCCGCCGCGCTACGCGGCCGGGAACCGTTATGTTCGATTTGCTCAAATTTTTTCATCGCAAGGAAGCCGGTTTGCTCGAAGGCGTGCTCAGGGCCGGGACATGGTCCAGCAAGCCGAATTCCCAAAACGAATGTGATTCGCTGAAAGTGCTGGTCGATGCGTTGACGGCGTTCGGCGCGAAAGGGGAGCCGTATTCGCGCGAACGCTTGAAGACGCTGATGCGCCTGGATGAATGCAGTCAGAGTTTGCAGCGCAGCCTGGGCAGAAAATACCTGGAAGGCGCGGACGAGTCGGCAGAGAGCCGGGATAAGCTGCTGAAAGCCGTGGCGGGCCTGAGTGCGCAACTGGCGAACAGCTACCGGGGGTTGTGCCGCGAAATCGTCGCCGGGCGTGACGGCGGAGGCGGCCGGAAATATCTGCCGCTAGTCGTGGCGCGCACGCTGAATCACCTTGGGGCAGCGGTCAAGTGGGGTTATTGCAGGCAGGAGGCGGTGCCGCCGGCGATGTGGCAGCGCCTGCATAAATTCCACCTTTTCGCCGAATCCGCCGGTTTCGCCGGAGCGCAGATACGCCTGGCCAGCGGCCGGTTGACGACCTGCGCCGACGAATATGTTCGTATTCTGCTTCTCGATATGGTACGGCCGGCCGGTCTGAAGCCGTTCCAGGTCGGATTGGTTGCCGGATGGCTGGAAGAATGGGCGCCACTGGTGAAACTGGAAAAAACCTGTGACACCAGTTCGCATATGCACTGCGTCGATTTGTTATCCGGGAGCGCCGCCAGGAGGCTGGTAGAGGGCATGAATGGCGACAACTTGCGTTGCTGGGGCATGGCGGATCTGTATGTGCATATCCGCAAGCTGCGGTTCAGACTGACGCAGGGGGACGATGTGGATAGCTTGAAGATCGAGGGAGTGCCGGCAACCGTGCAGGACTACATGGCGCTACTCGACTACCTTTCCAAGCACTGGATTCGCCCGAAGAATGCCCGCAATCAGGAGCGCATCGCTTCCGGTAGCAAGGTTGTCGAAATGGCTTGCGGCGTTGATGCGGTCCGTACGTGCCTGCATTCCGGCGCGGCGGGAAAGGCGAGAGATGAGGAATGCGCGCTGATCGAGCATTGGGCGGTGGAAAACGAGAGCGGGAGCGGCTATGGCCTGCTCGAGGGCAAACCGCCGGAGAAGCCGGAGTTCGGCAAGCTGGTATGCGTCAAGCAGGCAGGCGATACCGGTAAGTGGGAAGTCGGCGTGGTGCGCTGGAAAAAGGAATCCTCCGGCCCGCCCGCCCTGGGCATCGAAAAGTTGAGCGAAGACCCCAAGCATGTGGAGCTTTGCCTCGCAGACGAGGCCGACAACATGAGGATCAAAGCCGTTTTCCTGCCGAAGTGGTACGACCGCGAGGTGGATAGTAGCCTGATCCTGCAGGCGCCCGATTATGTCGCCGACAGCCTGCTCGACATGTACTACCGCAACAACCTGTTCCGCATCCGCCTGACCGAAGTTGTGGACGTTACCGAGGAATGGGTGCGGGTGAAATTCGACCTGCTGGGTCACCGCACTAGCATGGCGGGGAGGGCGCGGTAGCGGGTGAATTTTAGGTGCGTATTTGTACACATATCATCGTACCGCGATGCATGGAACCATTTTTCGCGGCGGCTTGGCCATGGCAAGTATGACGACATGATGGCTAGAGCCGATTTTTCGCCCTCTTGAATTGCCAGTCTTATCCTCTATATTTAAGCCAGAGGCAAGAAATTTGCCGATTTTTCAGTGACTTTGATCAAGGAGATCGATGATGGCAAACATTACCCGTTATGACCCGTTTGACGTGGCTTTAGATCCCTTCGACGACCTCTTCCGTGGCTTTCTTCGCCCAGTGCGCTTCGAGGGCCAGCCCCAGCAGATGCAGATCAAGATGGACGTGAAGGAGAACGACAAGGCCTACACTGTCCATGCCGAGATTCCCGGCGTGAAGAAGGAAGACATTCACGTTACCATCGAGGGCAACCAGGTCAGTATCAGCGCCGAGGTAAAGAAGGAGAAAGAGGAAAAGGAAGGCGATAAAGTGTTGCGCAGCGAGCGTTATTACGGCAAGGTATATCGCAGCTTCAGCCTCGGGCAGGACGTCGACGAGGCGACCTCCGTGGCTAAATACAATGACGGCGTGCTTGATCTGACGCTGCCGAAGAAGGCAACATCCAGCGCGAAGAAACTGGCCATCCAGTAATTCCGCAAACCTGTCCTAAAAGGCGGCGCTGTGCCGCCTTTTTTGTTTGAGCTAAAATAGGCTGATTATCACCTTGGGCGAAAGACTCCAACCATGCCGCTGAGCGCATCTACTGCAAAAGAAAAAGCCACTATCCTATCCGAAGCGCTGCCCTATATCCGCCGCTTCCAGGACAAGACCATCGTCATCAAGTACGGCGGCAACGCCATGACCGAGGAGCATCTCAAGCAGGGCTTCGCCAAGGACGTGGTGCTACTCAAGCTGGTGGGCATGAACCCGGTCGTGGTGCATGGCGGCGGGCCGCAGATCAACGATCTGCTGAAGCGGGTCGGCAAGCAGGGTGAATTCATCCAGGGCATGCGCGTCACCGACCGGGAGACCATGGATATCGTCGAAATGGTGCTGGGCGGCTCGGTCAACAAGGAAATCGTCAACCTGATCAACCAGCATGGCGGCAAGGCGGTGGGGCTGACGGGCAAGGACGGCGGCTTTATCCGCGCCAAAAAGTTGATGGTAAAGCACGCCGAGAAGGCGGGCGAGTACATCGACATCGGCCAGGTCGGCGAGGTGACCCATATTGACCCCACCCTGGTGGCTCTGCTCGACACCCAGGACTTTATCCCGGTGATCGCGCCGATCGGCGTGGGCGAGGATGGTGAAGCCTATAACATCAACGCCGACCTGGTGGCAGGCAAGCTGGCGGAAACCCTCAAGGCCGAGAAGTTGATTCTGCTTACCAATACCACCGGCGTGCTCGACAAGGAAGGCAAGTTGCTTACCGGCCTGACCGCAGCTAAAGTGGACGCGCTGATCGAAGACGGTACCATCAGCGGCGGCATGATTCCGAAAATATCCATGGCCCTGGAAGCGGTGAAGAACGGTGTCAAGAGCAGCCACATCATCGATGGACGGGTGGAGCATGCGCTACTGCTGGAGATTCTTACCGATGAGGGCGTGGGCACCTTGATCCGGGCGAACGATTGAAACTTTCCAGGACCTGGGTGTTCGATCTCGACAACACCCTGCACAATGCAGGCGCGCATATTTTCCCGCACATGAATCGGGCGATGACGCAGTATCTGCAAGACCACCTCAACCTCGATGAAGCGGGTGCGAACGAATTGCGCGAGCGCTACTGGCTGCGCTACGGCGCGACCTTGCAGGGTTTGATGCGGCATCACGGCACCGACCCCGATCATTTTCTCTGGCACACCCATCAGTTTCCGTCGCTGCACCAGATGGTGTTGCGTCAGCGCGGGCTGAGGGCAGCGTTGCAAAGGCTACCTGGCCGCAAGCTGGTGTACTCCAATGCGCCGGCTCATTATATTCACCGGGTGCTGGAGTTGCTCGGCATTGCGGACCTGTTTGAAGAGGTATTCACGATCGAGCATGCCGGCTACCGGCCGAAACCGGATACTCAGGGATTTCGTCTTTTATTCCGTCGGATGCGACTGAACCCGTCGCGGTGCATCATGGTCGAAGATACGCTGGCCAATCTTAAAACCGCAAAAAGGCTCGGCATGAAGACGGTACTGGTGGGGGCGTTGCCGAAGCGCCCGGGTTGCGTGGATCTGAGTGTGAAATCGGTGCTGGAGCTGCCTCGGGCGCAGCGCCGTATCCGTTAACAAGGAGTTGCTGGTGACCATTAATAATCGTGTGCTGTTTCTCGGGGTATTCCTGGCCTGTTTCGGGTTGCTGGGTTTTGGGCTGGTGCTGCAGCATGTTATTCACCTCGAACCCTGCCCGCTGTGCATCCTGCAGCGCATCGTCTTCATCGCTATCTGTGTGACGGCACTGACGGCGGCTATTCATAATCCAAAACACAGTGGCTGGACCGTATATAGCGGATTGTTGACTTTTTTATCTCTGTTGGGCGGAGGAATCGCTGCCTGGCAGGTGTATTTGCAGCACCTGCCTCCCGGCCAAGCGCCAGAATGCGGGCCGGGTCTGGATTACATGCTTGAGGCCATGCCGTTGACCAAAATTTTGCCGATGATTTTCAAAGGTTCGGGCGAGTGCGCCGAAGTAACCTGGACCTTTCTTGACCTGTCCATTGCGCAATGGGCACTGGGCTGGTTCGTTCTGTTCGCTTTGGTGGGACTGGTTGTGGCTTTTCGGCATAGTAACCGTCTCTTTAAGCTTCCCGAAGAACACCCGGCACTGTAGCCGCTGCAACAAACCAAAGTGACTGGATACCAACCCTTCAGAGCCGCGGTTTGACACACAAGGTGACGGGGCGCAGACTGCCGCGCATTCGCAAACCATGTAGCACCACAGGAGAAGAGAATGTCCAAGAAACGGTTCCACTGCCAAGCGGTTACTCACGAAGGCATCAAAAGCATCAGCATCACCGATGACGCGCACCACTTCTGCATTACATTGGAAGACGCAGGCAATAGACTCACCGCCCTAAAAGAAGCCCTCGCCATCGGCAAATATCCTATCGCCATGGAACTGGTGGACTCCTGTGCCAAATTGATGACCGGCCCAACCGTGAAATATCACGTCACACAACACGACGCCGAGAAGTTTCTCCATTCGCTGGATAAAGCGCTGCACCATTGAGACGCAAGCACATAAAAATGAAAGCCTCGCAGGGATGCGAGGCTCGGCCTGAGCGGTCGGTCGCGCCCATCTGAACTCAATAAGCTATGGACGACCGCTTTACGGCAGGTTGTTAGCAACAATGATTGCCGCAGTATGCCATCACAGAGACACTCAACCTTGAGTCCTGAATGAGTGCTTTAGCTCATTGCAGTTAGTCGCCCCGGTCGATTGCAGTCATACAACAGCTTCGACAGAATCAACTATTCTGGTTACTACAAAGGCAACGCGAAAGCGCAACTCTGTTCCGCCAGACTCCGTTATCACGACAGAACCTTTTCCCCCTACGACGAGCAGCTGCAGTGCGACGTGCCCCCCAAGTCAAAGAACTTCTCCTCCTTCTTTTTGTAATATAGCGCCGCCACCGCCTCGGACTGTTCGCCGTACGGGTCATCCAGAACATCGTGCAAGCTCTGCACTAGGCTGTAATCCCCGGTGTCCGTGGCGCTTCGATACGCCTCTACCATCATCCACTCTCTCGGAATGTACTTGGGGTTAACCCTCTTCATTGCCGCTGACACTCCAGCCGGATCGCGCCCCTCTTGTCCCAGCGCCGCGTGCCACTTCTGCAGCCACACCGCCCAACGTGCCTCCATCGCGACGCTGTCCTGACCATATCCCCCACGTGTCTCGTAGAAGCCAGGACGCAGAGCCGCCACGTGCTTGGGCAGGCTCGAAAGCTCCCGCCAGAAGATCGTATAGTCCACCGGCGTTTCCGCCATGAGCGCGTGAAGCTCCGCGAAAAGTTCCATGCGAAACTCGGCAAGGCCCATCTTTTCCGCCCACATGCGATTCATCTCACGGTTCATGATCTCCGGCAGGGCCTCCAAAATCTTCCCCAGCTCCTGAATCGCGTCCTGCCCCAGCAGCGGCACCAGGGCCGTGCAGAACATCTTGAAATTCGTCACAGCGGATATCGGCTGGTTCATAAAGGAAAAGTGCTCTCCGCCGCCGATCCACATCTGAAACATCGGGTTATATGCCTCGATGAAGCCGAAAGGCCCGTAGTCCAGCGTCCGCCCTCCTAGTGAGCAGTTGTCGCTGTTGAAGTTTCCCTGGCAATACCCCACCCGAATCCAATGGGCGGCCAACCGGGACAGGCGCGCGCCGAACTCCCGCGCGATGGCTAAGACTTTGTCGGTAAGCGTTGCCTCGGGGTGGCACAGCTGAGCTGCGATGTCAGGGTACTCTCGTTCGAGCGTATGCAGGAAGATCGCCTCGAGCTCCGCGAGGGCACGCGGGTGCTCGTTTTTCCTCGCCCGCCGCCCGAACAGTTCGAGCTGCCCGACGCGGAGGAAGGAGGGGGCGGCGCGCGTCGTGATGGCGGCTGGCTCGTCCACCATGCGGTCCGGCTCTTCGGTTTTGGCACCCGGGGAGTACCAGGGACGCGAGATGGTTTCGCTGCGGGAGACAAAGAGGCAGAGGGCTCGGGAGGTAGGCACCCCCAGCGCCGCCATCGCTTCCGATGCAAGGAACTCACGGATACTGGACCGCAGCACCGCACGGCCGTCGCCACCGCGGCAATAAGGGGTCGTGCCGCCGCCCTTGAGCTGGAACTCCCAGCGATGACCGTTAGAGAGAAGCACCTCGAGCACGGAAATGGCGCGCCCGTCCCCGTAACCGTTGCCGTTTTTGAAGGGGCAGTTATGATACATTTCTTGCCCGTAGATGCTAAGGGCGTAGCCGCTCGCCCAGCCGCCGGCTAGAACGTGGGTTGACTCGACATCAGCGTTTGCGGCACCCACGGCAACTGTCGGATCGCCAGTGAAGAATTGCATGAAGGAACCCGCACTGGCGGCGCTTTCAGACAAGTTCAGCTCACGGAAAAAACTTCGGCTGTGGATGACGTAGCGGGGGGTCGGCAGAGGCGTCGGGAGAACCTCAACGTAGTGGCCGGACTTGACTTGGCGGAGCGTCTTGTTGGGGGCGTGGCGGGCCTGCTCGGGATCGGCGGTGAGGTATCGAAGCAGCGAGTAGTCTGCGCACTGGAGAAAGGCGGTAAAGGAGAGTGGTGCGGGAGAATTCATTTTCTTAAGGTCACAAAATATCAAAAAGTAAAACGATCACACAGCATCACTTACGGCTGGGCATTTCAACCACATGAGGCCAAGTATGGGGTAGCTTGTACATAGCGGTCAAAAGTGACATTTAAGTGAAAAGCGTGCGTCCAGGGGGAGGTGCTTGCACGAACAAATCAACTACATTTTTCCATAATTTATTAATGCGACAGGAATATTTTTTGCGATTAGCTATATTATTTCTTCTCATTCTTTCCAGGCATCATAATCAATGATTAAAAGACTAAGACCTCCCGAGCTTAAAGTCCATCTCGAAAATAGCTCGGTTCAGCCTTTATTACTGGATGTACGGGAAGTTTGGGAATTCGAACGTTGCAGCATCGCGGGATCGCGGCTCATCCCGATGGGGCAAATACCCCAACAGATAGAGGTGTTGAACCCAGAGCAGGAAATCATCGTGATTTGTCACCACGGCGTGCGAAGTATGCATGTGGCTGCTTTTCTGGAGCGGGCTGGCTTTGCGCAAGTTGTGAATCTGGACGGTGGCATTGATGCCTGGGCGAGGGAAATAGATCTGACAATGGCACTTTACTAAGCCGACCCAATAGTCGTTTGCCATATTGGGGTTCCCACTTGCAACCCCAATACGGTTTATTGTCCATTTTCACGCGAATCTTTGCGGTCATTATTTGTTTGCGGTTGGAGTGGGATGGCGGCAATTCGGCCATTGCGGACGGTCGAGAGCACTCCACTGACCGACAGCTACTCGACACGTTGCAAACATTCGTAGTTGGGTACAGACGAACGCCATGGTAAGAACATTGCCATAGCCTCCGTTTCTTTTCGCCCCATCTTCTTTTTCATCAGGAGTATGATGGCGAATTTAGGCTAAAGAAATTTAGTCGGTGCGATGAATAGGTCCTACTATTTCGATTACGTGGAAGAAAAGCTGTCCGCACTCGCGGTCAGGATCGGCGTGCGCGGCCGTGTGAACGTCCTGAACTTGAACGTGCACGCAGAGAATTTCTACGTTCACCTGTTCAACGAATTGCTCGGACTGTCGCTGGTAAATGCCAATGCCTATGACCAGAATGCGACGGCGGTAGACCTCGTGGACGCTTCAAATAAGATCATAATCCAAGTCTCGTCGACTGCGACAAAGCAGAAGATCGAGTCCGCGTTGTCGAAGGATTTGTCTGCTTACGCTGGGTGCCGGTTCAAGTTCATTCCGATCGTGGGTGACGCTTCGAGGCTAAAAAAACTGACGTACACTGTACCCACAGGCATAACGTTTGACCCGAAGATTGACATCCATGATGTGACGTCGGTTGTGCGCGAGGCCGCGGCGATGGAGATCGACGACCTGAAGCGGGTGTTCGATCTCGTAAGGAAAGAACTCGGGGAAGAGTTCGGGGAAGAGCGACTCGAAACAAACCTTGCGGATATAGTGAACATCCTTTCCACCGAAGATCTCAACGACGAACCGCAGAGCCTTCAGGTCGACCCATTCGAAGTTGGCCGGAAAATAACGTTCAACAATTTGGATTCGTTGGGGAGCCTGATCCAGGGGTATGCTGTCCACTACTCTAGGCTGGATGAGATTTACACGGAGTTTGACCTCCGGGGCGTCAATAAGAGCGCTTCGGTTTTCGCCTCCATAAACTCTGAATTCCTGAAATGCCAGGCGGCGGTAGCGGGGATAGATCTGTTCTTCTCGATAATCCGTAATACCGTCGAAAAAATTAGGAATAGCTCGAATTTCAATAGGATCCCCTTGGACGAGCTCGAACTGGCAACGACCATCCTGGTCGTCGATGCGTTCATCCGCTGCAAGGTCTTCAAGAATCCGAACGCATATAACCATGTTGCTGCCTGACAACGTCCATCCGGAAAACACGGTCTACTACAATGGGGCCTTCGTGCTCGAGACGGCGCGTGCGCGTCCCGGATCGGACTGGCTGGACCTGTACGCGGAAGTGCGGGACTCCCGGAATATGTCGGTCGCTGTTTTCGTGCTTTGCCTAGATTGGCTCTTCTTGCTGGAATTAATTACATTGGATAACTACGGCAGGGTGCGGGTATGTTCTTAAAGTCCCTGACGATCTCAAGCGGATACAAAGTCATCCGCGAAATAGTTTTCCACGAAGGGCTGAACCTCATCGTCGACGACACGCCTGCCGACGACACGAAGCAGACCGGGAACAACGTCGGTAAAACGACGGTGCTCGCGCTGATCGATTTCTGCCTCGGTGGAAGCGGGAAATACGTCTATACGGATCCAGAAAATAAAAAGGAAGAGCACCGGCTTGTAAAAAAGTACCTTAACGACCACCGCATCCTAGTTTCCCTCGTCCTGAAGGCAGACCTCTCCTTGGACGACTCCGAGGAGGTGCTGATAGAACGAAATTTCCTGCCGCGCAAGGATGTCATTCGACGGATCAACGGCAAGGATCTTACAGAATCAGATTTCGAGCGTACGTTGACCGATATCCTTTCCCCGGGGCACTTTGGGAAAAAACCGAGCTTTCGGCAGATCATTTCGCACAACATCAGGTACAAAGACCTGAGCATAAACAACACGCTGAAAACGTTGGATGGCTTCACTCGCGACGACGAGTATGAAACGCTGTACCTTTTTCTTTTTGGATGCGACGTAGATCATGGGGACCGGAAGCAGGAACTGCTAACGAAGATTCGTCTCGAGCAATCCTTCAAGGACAGGCTCGAGAAGGAAGAAACCAGGTCCGCCTACGAAACCGCCCTGGCGCTCCTCGACGGCGAGATAGAGCGCCTTTCTAAAAAGAAGTCCCGTTTCAACCTGAACGAAAGGCTCGAGGCGGACCTTTCGGCGCTCAACGAGCTGAAATACGAAATCAGCGTCGTGAGTTCAGCGATTACCAAGCTCGAGATACGTCGAAAGCTCATCGTCGAAGCCTCCGACGACCTGAACGCGCGCGTGGCAAAAGTCGACCACGGGCAACTCAGACTCATATACCAGCAGGCACGTCAGGGGATGGAGGGAATCCAGAAGACGTTCGAGGAACTCTGCGTTTTCCACGACAGGATGTTGAGGGAGAAAGTCGCATATGTGACGAAGGAGCTCCCGAAGCTGGAAGAGACTATCCGGGAACGATCGGAAAGCCTCAAGCTCCTCATCAGGCAGCAGAGCGCGCTGACGGAAAAGATAAACCACAGCGACTCTTTCGAGGCGCTTGAAAAGCTCATGGCGGAGCTCAACGAGAAATACCGGAAAAAGGGCGAATATGAGAAAACCATCGCCCAACTCCGAGAGGTAGACGGAAACCTGGCCACTTATAACCGCGAGTTGACTACCATCGATGATCAACTGTTCTCCGATGAGTTCGGGGACGTCGTAAGGGGGCAAGTCGGAAAGTTCAACACGTTCTTTTCCGAAATCTCATCTACCCTTTACGGGGAGCAGTACGCGCTGAAAGTGGACCCCGTGGTCAATAAGAAGGGCCAGCGATTATACAAGTTCAGCGCTTTCAATACGAACTTCAGTTCCGGGAAGAAACAGGGCGAAATATTCTGCTTCGATATTGCCTATACCCTGTTCGCGGATCAGGAAGGTATTCCTTGCCTGCATTTCCTGCTGAACGACAAGAAGGAACTGATGCACGGAAACCAGCTGCTGAACATTGCGAACCTGGTGCAGGAGAAAGGGATACAGTTCGTCGCCTCGATCCTACACGACAAGCTACCGCCGGAGCTCGATGACGAGAAGTATTTCGCCGTGAAATTGTCCCAGGCGGATAAAGTCCTCCGCATTGAAAGCGTCCAAGGGACGTAACGGACAAGCGGGTAGTCACCCGTCACGTTATAGGCCAGCCCATTGAGGAAGTGATCAGATCCCTGTGCTTGTTGTCTCCGCCGAGAGCCCAGTCAACCACATGCGCGATGGCGGAGCTGACTGTACGCAAGGGGGTGAGGGATACTCACTTGACGTTCCCGTCAGCAGGCACTCACAAGCAGGTAGACAAGGGCTTCTAACAGACTCACAACCGCCGCTGGGTTTATGCAGCACCAACGGCCGCAATGGCCGAGGAGCAGACCGTTGGCGAAGACTCGTTGGGATCGGTGGCCTGCGCTGCAGTCAATCGCCGTTGCGGCGACGCCCTTTCCGGATTCACCTCGCGTTGAGCGCAAGCCTGATGCGATCCAGCGCCTCGACGATGATGTGACGCGGTGCGGCGATGTTGAGCCGCATGAATCCGCTGCCGCCTTCACCGAATACCGTTCCGGGACTCATGCCTACCCTGGCCTCATGCACGAAAAAATCCTGGAGTTGCCGGTCCGGCATTCCCAGTGCACGGCAATCCAGCCATAAAAGATAGGTACCTTCGGGCTGGATCAGATGGATGGATGGCAGGTGACGGAGCAGATACGCGCTGACGAAATCCCGTGTTTCCTGGAGGTAGGCAAGCAGTTCGTCGAGCCATTCCTCGCCTTCGCGGTAGGCCGCCTCAAAAGCGGCGATGCTGAAGGGGTTGGCCGCGCTCACATGCAGCATGTCGAAGGCCTTGCCGAGGGCCGCACGGTGTTCGGGATTCGGCACGATCAGCGCTGACAGCCCGAGTCCGGGAATATTGAAGGTTTTGCTCGGCGCCACGGCCGTGATGATATTGTCCCTGTTATCCGCAAGTGCGGCCAATGAGGCATGGTGAAAATCGGGGTAAACCAGGTCGGCATGGATTTCGTCGGACAGCACGATAAGGTCATGGTGGTGGGCGATGCGCAGAACTTCCTCGAGTTCCTCCCGGCTCCAGACGCGGCTGACCGGGTTGTGAGGCGAGCACAATAGCAGCAGTCGCGCGCCCTGTGCAGCGCATTGTTCGAGATGGGCGAAGTCGATTCGGTAACGCCCGTTCTCGAGGCGGAGCGGGTTGATGACCAGGCGCCGTCCGGTGTTGGTTACCGACGAAGCAAAAGGAAAGTAGACCGGCGGCTGGATGATTACGCCCTCGCCGGGCTGGGCAAAGGCCAGGGCTGCTGCATGCAGGGAAGGCACTACGCCCGGCGACATGAGTATCCATTCGCGCTGGATTTCCCATCCATGGCGTTTTTTCAACCAAGAGATGAGGGCATCGAACAGGCTGTCCGGATAGAAGGTGTAGCCGTAAACCGGGTGAGCTGCGCGCGCCGCGAGTGCACGGGCGACCGCTTCCGGCGCGGCGAAATCCATATCGGCGACCCACAGCGGAATCACATCTCCGGTGCCGAAATAAGCCTCGCGACCGTCGTGCTTGACCGATGCCGTACCGTCGCGCGGAATCTCGTGGTCGAAATCGAAGTTCACGCTATGCGTTCCCAAATCGTCACTTCCGCCAGCGTATGCTGGAATTTGCGCCTGGTTTCGCGTATCACGAAGGGCACTTCCAGCGGTCCGTCGATCAGGCGGAAGTGCTTTCCGAGCAAGCTCTTCAATCCGTCCAGGGTGCCGAAGTTCTCGCCGTCTTTCTTGTAGCCGCCGACCCATTCCTCGCGCCTGGTGTGCTCTTCCAGCCAGGTGTAAGGGGAGGCGATTAACAGGATGCCGCCCGGATTCAGGCGCTCGTGCACCGTTGTCAGGAATTTCGCCGGGCTGTACAGGCGGTCGATCAGATTGGCGGCAAGAATCAGGTCATAGCCTGCGAACAGGGGCTTGAGGTTGCAGGCGTCACCCTGGAAAAATTCCACTTTCTTCCGGGTTTCATCCAGGCCGAGATCGGCAAGCGTGCGCTCCCGGTACGAGACGAGTTCGCCCTCGTCGGTCAGGGTATAACGCAGCACTCCCTGCTCGGCAAGCCGGACACCCAGCCCGATGAAGCGGGCCGAGAAATCGATGCCCGAGACTTGATCGAAATGGCGAGCCAGTTCGAAACTGGCGCGCCCGGCAGCGCAGCCCAGGTCCAGCGCCTTGCGGGCGGGTTTTTCGCCCATCGCCCGGATGGCGAGTTGTGCCAGTGCACGGGAAAAGTTGGGCACGCCGAAATACTCATCCCCGTAGTGGAATTCGGCATATTCGGAAAGCAGCTTGTCGGTTTCGTAGCTGGATGAAGGCGACAGGGCAGGAGATGTGGCTACCACGTAGCGGAATCCGGCATGCTGGAAAAAATGGCGGCGGAAGGCGTAGCGTGAGCCGGGCAGTGCTTCATTTCCGCAGGAAATCCAGGAACCGCCCTTGAACAGGTTGTGACGCCCATCGAAGGTGGGCGTGGTGAAATCGTCATAGATAGGATGCACTTCGAAACCGTCGAACGGATAGATCGGCGTTTCCGTCCATTGCCAGACATTGCCGATCACATCGTAGAGTTCGCCATGGCGAAATTCGGTGACGGGGCAGGGGGACGCGTAGTGATCCAGATGGATATTGGCCCCGGCTTTCTGACCAGACGATAGCCCGGAAAAATCGTAAAGGCGATACCATTCGTCTTCGGTGGGCAGCCTTACCGGTTTACCACTCTGGTCTTTTTTCCAGTTGCAGAAGGCTTTGGCCTCGTGATAGTTCACTTCGACCGGCCAGTCCCACGGCATAGGGACTTCTTCGGCCAGCAGACGCAGCCGCCATCCGCTCCCGTTCCTGATCCAGAAAGTCGGATGGTCGGCCTGGGTGTGGTTTTTCCAGGCACGGCCTTCTTCTTCCCAGAATCGCTCGTCAGCGTAAGCGTTGGCCTCGACGAACCCGAGAAATTCCCGGTTGCTCACCAGATGGCGGCTGGCCTGGAACGCCGGGATTTCCGCCGCGTGATGGCCGTATTCATTGTCCCATCCGTAAAGCAGGTCGCTTTTGTCCTTGTCCAGTCGCACCGCGCCCGCTGGTACATCCACCAGCTGGTTTTGTGGCGTACTCCCGCTAGTACGGCAGGGCGGCCATGCCGGGTGCGGCGCGACATACTTCAGCGCATGCTGGCGCATCAGCACGGAAGAGGTCTCCAGATGAATCCGCTCGTGTTCGATGCCCATCAGGATCGTCCACCAAGGATGGTGCCAGTCTATCGGCAACGCGAGAGGGGCGTTCCGGATGAGTTGGTCGACCGCTGTCCTCACGGCTTTCCGATATGCCCTGACTTCGTCGACCCCGGGCCAGGCGTAGTGAGCCTCGCTGAGATCGTCCCAGCTCATTTCGTCGACGCCAACGGCGAACAGGGATTCAAATTTCGGGTTGACCCTGTCTTTCAGCAGACCGGCAAGAATCAGTTTGTTGATGAAAAAGGTCGCGGTATGGCCGAGGTAAAAAATCAGGGGGTGGCGCAGCGGGATCGGCTTCCTGTAATAAGCCTCGTCGCCGGTGAGCACTTCGAATAGCTGCTCATAGCGGTCATACGTGGCATGAAAATAGTCCCGTATCTCCCGGCGTTTCAGTTCGACGTCGTTGCCAGTCAGTAAAGGTGATCGAGTAAATGTATGCTTCATGCTGTCCTGGTGGTTATGCGTATGTTCGAATTCTAGCAGGAATGGGAATCGGTACTTTTCCTCGGTGGCTAAGTCGCCATTCAGAGAACCTGAAAATTTGCGCGACTCAGGGAAATCGTGGATCATTCGGCGACCCTCTCTTGGAGTATTGCCGTGAAAATTGTTTTCGCCATTCTGCTCGTCATAGCCACCATACCCGCTTGGGCACAGTCCGATGTGGCGGTGAACGCCGCCAAGGAAGCGGGGGCGGTCGTCACTGATAGCGGGCTCGTTTACTTGTCTCTGCATGACGGAACCGGCGCCAGCCCCGCGGCAACCGATTCGGTGAAGGTGCATTACAAGGGAACACTGCCGGACGGCAAGGAGTTCGACAGTTCGTACAAACGCGGCCAGCCAGCAGAGTTTCCGTTGAACCGCGTGATCAAGTGCTGGACAGAGGGCGTGCAGCGCATGCAGGTTGGCGGCAAGGCGAAGCTGGTTTGCCCGCCGGCTATCGCCTACGGTGAGCGGGGTGTGAGCGGCTTGATCCCGCCCAACTCAACGTTGCTGTTCGAAATCGAGTTGCTGGGCATAACTCGTCGGTAAAGCGGTATGCTGGCCAAGTACTGGCTTGCCTGCGCAACCCTTAAAATTGTACGAAGTCGGAACCACCCTCAATCGGTTGCGGCTTGAACCAGGCAAGCTTGTCCTGCAGTTTCACCACTTCGCCGACGATGATCAGGGTAGGCGGTTTCATGTGCGCATTGGCGGCGAGGTCTGGCAGGGTTGCCAGCGTGCCGGTGACCACTTTCTGCTGGTAGGTGGTGCCCTGTTGCACGATGGCAGCCGGCGTGGTGATCGGCAGGCCGTGGGCAACCAGTTCCTGGCACAGTGTCGGCAGTCCCATCAATCCCATGTAGATCACGATGGTCTGGTTGGTTTTGGCGATGCCGGTGAGGTCAATGTTGACGCTGCCATCCTTCAGGTGCCCGGTGACGAACACGCAGGATTGCGCATAATCGCGGTGGGTCAGCGGAATGCCGGCGTAGGATGAAACGCCGGTGGCGGCGGTGATGCCGGGCACGACTTGGAAAGGGATGCCGTGAGCTGCCAGGGTTTCAATTTCCTCGCCGCCGCGGCCGAATACGAATGGGTCGCCGCCTTTTAGTCGCACGACGCGTTTGCCTTCCTGGGCCAGCTTGACCAGCAGTTCGTTGATATTTTCCTGGCGCATGGCGTGGTCGGCGCGTTTTTTGCCGACATAGATGCGTTCGGCATCGCGCCGCACCAGTTCGAGTACCGCAGGGGAAACCAGATTGTCGTAGACCACAACGTCGGCCTGCTGCATCAGGCGCAGGGCGCGGAAGGTGAGCAGATCGGGGTTGCCGGGGCCGCCGCCGACCAGGTAGACCTCGCCGCGTGGCGGGGTGTCGTCGGAATCGGCTGCCAGCATTTTTTGGAGTACGTCCTTCGCGGTCTGGTCTTGCCCGGAAAGCACCATCTCGGCCACCGGACCCTGCAATACTTTTTCCCAGAAAATACGGCGCTTGGCAGGCTGGATACGATCTTTTACCTGGTCGCGGAAGCTTGCCGCAAAGTGCGCCAGTCGTCCGTAGGCAGCCGGGATGAAGGTTTCCAGCTTGGCTCGCATTACCCGTGCCAGCACCGGCGAAGTGCCGCCGCTGGAAATTGCGATGACCAGCGGCGAGCGGTCTATCACCGAGGGCATGATGAAGGAGCACAAGTCAGGATTGTCCACCACGTTGACCGGAATCCGCAGCTTTTTCGCGGCCACGGAAACCTGTTCGTTGGCAGCGCGGTCATTGGTGGCGGCGATCACCAGAATGGCTGCACCAAGGTGTTCGGGGCGGAATTTTTCTGCGATATGGGTGATTTTCCCTGTATCGGCCAGCTCTTTCAGGGTGTCGGTCAGCTCGGGTGAGACGATGGTGACGAGTCCGCCGGACTGCATCAGCATCCCCCCTTTGCGCGTTGCTACTTCGCCACCGCCGACGACCAGGCAGGGTTTGTTTTTGATGTCGAAAAAAACCGGGAAGAAATCCATATCGTGATCCGTTAATTGAGGTAAGGCGGTTAGCTGGTGAGCTGGCCGTTTTGGGTGCTGAGTTTGTGCTCGACAGCGAAGACGGCTGCTTCAACGCGCGAAGTCAGGTTGAGTTTGGCAAGAATGTGGCGCACGTGCAGCTTGACGGTATCGTGGCTGATGTCGAGTGCGCGGGCTATCACCTTGTTGCTTTCGCCTAGCGCCAGATGGGTGAGGATTTCGCGTTCGCGCTGGGTGAGCGAATCGAGCATCGAAGCCGATGAGCTGGCTGGCTGGTCGTTTTGCAGCAGCTTGACCAGCTTCATGGTCATCGCGGGGGCCACTACGGTTTCGCCGCGTGAGGCGCGCAGGATCGCATCCACCACGTCGTCCGGCTCCATATCCTTGAGCAGATAGCCGCGGGCACCGGCACGCAATACATTGGAGAGATCCTCCTCGGCGTTGCTGACCGTCAGCATCAGGGTGGGGGTGGTAAAACCCTCCTGGCGCAGCTGGCGGAACAGGGTCAGTCCGTCGAGCGGCGGCATGTGCAGGTCCATCACCAGCACGTCGGGTTGCTGCTCGGTCAAGAGGCGGCGCACCTCGTCCGGATTGCCGGTGACACCCACCACCTTGATGCTGCCGCGCTGCTCCAGCAGTTCGGCCAGGCCCATGCGGAACAGGGTATGGTCGTCGACCAGCATGACGCGAATCGGGTCGCTCACAGGCTGTCCTCCCGGTGTCCGGCGGAGACCGGGAAGCTCAAGGTTACCCGGGTGCCTGCCTTCTCTCCCGGGGTGACAGTCACTTCGGCATTCAGGTGTTTGGCCCGTTCGCGCATGATGTTGAGGCCGAGGTGCATGCCGCTGTCCGTGTTAACTTTGCCGGTAATGCCGATGCCGTTATCCTCGACGCTGATGACGTAGCGGCTTTGCCTGATCTCGACTGCCAGGCTCACGTGGTTGGCGCGCGAGTGCTTGGATACGTTGTTCAGCGCTTCCCGCACGATGTGGTAGACCTGGACTTCCTGGTCGGGGCTGAGGTTGATGTCGGGTGCGTGGTTGATGAAATCGATGGTGATGCCGGTCTTGTCGTAGAAATTGCCGACGATATCGTACAGTGCCGGGAGCAAGCCGCGTGGGTCCATGCGGTTGCGAAACTGGGTAAGAAGCTCGCGCAATTCGGCATAGGCCGAATCCAGCGCCTGACCGAGATCGTTGACGTATTTGTTGGAGCGCGCCTCGTCGCGGTTCGCCACGGCGTCGCGCAACAGCGGTAATCGCATTTTCATGTAGGCCATGGTTTGGGCGAGCGAGTCATGCAGTTCGTTGGCCAACATCTGGCGTTCGTTGGTCAGGCTGATGCGCAGATTTTCCCGTGTCAGCCTGGCGTTTTCCAGCGCCATGCCGAGGTGTTCGCTGATCGATTGAAACAGCAGCGATACGTCTTCCGGTACCGGGCTGTCGGTAGCCATGAACAGATTGTACACCCCCAGCATCTTGCCCTGATACCGCAATGGCACTGCAACTACACGCAGGCATTGCTTGCCGAAATAGTCGTGGGCGGTGCGCTCTTCGCAGGCTTTCAGGTTGGTGCTGTTGTGTGCGGTATGCGCGCGCGCGGCTTCGCCGCAGACACCGCAATCGACCGGGATATAGCGCTCCTGTTCGAGCACTTCTGGAGGAAGCCCCAGCGCGCCTACCAGACGCAAATACAGGCCGTCGGCGGTCAATACCCGCACTGCGCCGGCGTCCGCGCCGGCGAGCTTGACCATGGTGCCGAGAAAGCGCTCCAGCAAGGAGTCCAGATTATTGTCGCTGGACAGGCTGCTGGTGATTTCGGACAAAACCCGCAGCGCCGGAATCTTGTAGGTTCCGTGGACTGAGGCTTTGTTTGCACTGGAGGGGGCGGTTTGAATGCCAACTTCCTGATTCATTAGGGTTTCCTGAATAACGCACTGGCTACTTTTCAACCGGGGGGTCTATTGTAGCCAGCATTTGGACAAAAACAAATGCTAGTTAATTGTAGAGAGCACGGGCGTTTGGTGCAATGACTGCAAACTTAGAGAATGAATCAGGGAACAGGTTCCGCGTCTTTCTGTCAGCGTGCAGAAGCGCTTCTGGTTTCCTTTGTTGCCTGGTCGAAGTTCAATGTCCTGCCGCCCGTTGTCCGGACAAAGAATTCGGCATCGACCCTATTCTCGAAGGCCGGCAGGTCCGGCCCCATGGGCCCCCTTGCTGACGATCCGGAGATATAAGTGGCTCGTCGTGCTTCGATCAGGCCCCGCCTGACATGATCGGTGGCATCCATCTGCACGATGTCCGTGGCAGAGTGTTTGCTGTCGTACTTCACCATGTTGCCGAGAAAACGGAACATTTCAGCGGGAGAATCGAACGCGGTAACAGCCCCATCCCTGGCCTGTCACCATTGCCCACTCTCCAGTGAGCGGGAAGCCATCAAGGGTGTCGCCTACCCTCATCCCAACCTTCTTTCGGAGGGAGCAGGTTGGATGAGGGCTGCTTGTTTTGATTTGGCGCTTGTTATGACTTGCTATATCTTGAAGCGGTTCACCGCAGCCCGCATAGTGTTTGCCAGGTCTTGCAGGTTGTTTGCGGCACTGGCGGTTTCGGCTGCGGCGGCACTGTTCTCTTCGGTCATTTGCGCCACTTTCTCCACTTGGGCGGCAATATCATTGCTGGCGCTGCTTTGTTCGGCCAGGGCCGATGAAATGTCATTGACGACCCCGACTACCTGCTCCGCGCCGTCCTTGATCTGGACGATGGCTGAGCCGGCCTGGTTTGCCAGCGTTACTCCGCTACTGACCTGATCGACGGCGGAGCTCATGGTGGCGACCGCGCCTTGAGCGCTGCTCTGAATCGTGCCGATCATTTGGGTGATTTCTTCCGTGGCCTTGGTAGTGCGTTCCGCCAGTTTGCGTACCTCGTCGGCCACTACCGCAAAGCCCCGGCCCTGTTCGCCGGCGCGGGCGGCCTCGATCGCCGCGTTGAGGGCGAGCAGGTTGGTCTGGTCGGCGACATCCTTGATGACTTGGACGATGGAAGAAATCTGGTTGGAATGCTGTCCCAGTTCTTCGATGGCTTGGGCGGTGTGGCGCACGGTTTCGGCGATTTGGGACATTTCTGCGGCGGCCTTGTGGATGACTTCCCCGCCTTCGGTGGAGAGCTTGCCCGATTTGCGGGAAATCTCCACGGCTTCATGAGCGCTGTCGGATACATGGTTGATGCTGACAGTCATTTCCTCGACCGCGGCCGCCATCGAGGAGGTCGCTTCGCTCTGGGACGAAGAGCTGGTGGCAACCTGGCCGGATGCGGCAGAAAGGGTTTGTGCCGCATCCGAGACCTTGGTCACGCTGTCGAGCACTTGGCCGAGAGTTTGCTGCAATGTGGCCATGAGTTCGTTGAAGGACTTGGCGGTTTGTCCGACTTCATCCTCGGTGTCGATCGGGATGCGCCGGGTGAAGTCGCCGTTTTTCTCGACTTCGGAAATGGTGGCGCGCATCTGATTGAGCGGGCCGGTGATCGAGCGAATGATCCACCATGCCAGGAGTAGCCCGAGTCCCAGACCGGTAACGATGGTGCCGATCGAAATGGTACGTTCCATGACATAATTGGATTTGGCCTTGTCGTACGTGTCCTTGGCGCTTATTGCCTGCACCTCAAGCAGCGCCTCCATTGATTTGATCAGCGGTGTGGCGTGGGTGCGGTTACCTTTCAAGAAGCGGCTCTGTTTTTCAATGGAGAAGTCATTGTCCCGCAGGGCCTGCAGCATGGGTTGCAGGATCTCGTCCTGGTAGGCTTTGCGTTTTTGATCGTAATCTTCGGCCAGCTTCTTTTCTTCTGGCATCAGGTTCGTCTCCATGTATTTTGCCCAGAGCTTGTCAATGAGAGCCTGATTGGCTTCGATGCGCTTGATATGTTCGTTGACCGGATGATCGTGGAGCTTGGAAATGGCAATTTCCGGATTGTGCTGCAGGGCACGCAGGATGTCGGCGAAATTGCCATTCATCAGGTGGTTGATTTTTCCCAAGTCGGCCATGGGAGTGACTTGATCGTTATAAACAGATTCAAGCCGATGGACCATATCTGATTCGGCGCGTAAGCCAATTGTGCCGATGATAACCATAAAAATCGCCATGATGGCGGTCAGGATTAAAAGTCGTGGGCCAACGTTCAGGTTGTTGAGCATGGTTGTTTTCTCTTCCTTAAGAAACGAAAATTGTGATTATTTAACGGTAATATTTTGATCTAACTTTAAATTCTGTAACAATTATATGCTTAGTCAATGGTGAAATTCAGGGTATTTTATAGTGGCGTGGCTCTGTGCCGACGACGGTTTGTGAATTTAAATGCGCCCGCATATACTTGTGCCCGTCTTTTGCAAACCAACCGAATCGAATCATGGACTGGAAATCTGCCGGTACTTTCGAAGATATTCTCTACCACCAGGCTGAGGGTATCGCCCGAATCGCCATTAACCGCCCCGAGGTGCGCAATGCATTTCGCCCCCTGACGGTGCGCGAGTTGATGGAAGCTTTTCTTCATGCGCATATGGATCCTGAAATTGGTGCCGTCATCCTGACAGGCGCCGGCGATCAGGCATTCTGCTCCGGCGGTGACCAGAAGGTGCGAGGCGACGACGGCGGCTACCATGACGAGCAGGGTGTGCCTTATCTGAATGTGCTGGACCTGCAAAAGCAGATTCGCAGTTTGCCCAAGCCGGTGGTGGCGATGGTGGCGGGCTATGCTATCGGCGGCGGCCATGTGCTGCATTTGATCTGCGATCTGACCATCGCCGCCGATAATGCGCGCTTTGGCCAGACTGGGCCTCGCGTCGGCAGCTTCGACGGCGGTTTCGGCGCGGGCTTGCTGGCGCGCTCGGTCGGCATCAAAAAGGCCAAGGAAATTTGGTTCCTGTGTCGCCAGTACGATGCCCAGGAGGCACTGGCGATGGGGCTGATCAACACCGTGGTGCCGCTGGCCGAGTTGGAGATCGAAACTGTCAAGTGGTGCAGGGAAATGTTGCAACTCTCGCCCACCGCGCTGCGCGTGCTCAAGGCATCGTTCAATGCGGATACCGATGGCCTGGCAGGTATCCAGGAACTGGCCGGCAATGCCACTGCGCTCTATTACATGACACCGGAAGGCCAGGAAGGGCGCAATGCCTGGCTGGAGAAACGGCCGCCCGACTTCGGCAAATTCCCGCGCCGCCCATAAGTTTTTTACCGCTGAGGCGCAGAGACGCTCTGCGAAGGGCTAAAATTTACTTTTCTGTTTTTCTTTGCGCCTCTGCGGTTACATAAATTTTGAATCAATCTTTTCTTCTTAAAGTCTGGTGGCTGGCGATACGGCCAAAAACGCTGAGCATATCGCTGGTGCCGGTGATGGTCGGCAGCAGCATGGCCTATGCTGAGACTGGCGCAATTACCTGGCTTCCCTTGCTGGTGGCGCTGCTGGCGGCGATGCTGATTCAGATCGGCACTAACCTGCATAACGATGTCAGTGACTTCGAGCGTGGTGCGGATAACGCTGAGCGCCTTGGCCCGGCCCGCGCCACCGCCTCCGGATGGCTCGCCCCTGTGGCCGTGCGCCGCGCTGCTTTCGCCTGCTTCGGCCTGGCTGTTCTGCTGGGGATTTACCTGGTCTGGCATGGCAGCTGGCCGATCCTGCTGCTTGGGCTTTGTTCCGTTGCCGCCGGTTGGGCCTATACCGGCGGGCCTCGTCCTATTGCCTACAGCGCTCTGGGCGAGTTGTTCGTCTGGCTGTTTTTCGGCCTGGGAGCGGTAATGGGCAGCTATTATCTGCAAACCTTTAGCCTGGGCTGGAGTGTTTTCATTGCTGCATCCATGGTCGGTTTGTTGGCCGCTGCCGTGATTGCGGTGAACAATTACCGCGATCTCGACAGTGACCGGAAGATAGGTAAAAACACCCTGGCAGTGCGAATCGGACGCGGTGCCAGTCAGGCAGAATATGCATTGCTGCTGTTTACACCGTATTTGCTGCTGCCGCTGCTGGCCTATTTGAGTCATTCCGGGTGGGGTGTCGGGCTGCCGCTGCTGTCGTTGCCTCTGTCGCTGTCATTGTGGCAACGTTTCCGGCGTGAGCAGTTGGGGCCGGCGTTTAACCTCGTCCTGGCGCAGACGGCGCAATTGCAGTTGGGTTTCGGGATACTGTTAAGCATTGGGTTATTGCTATGATCCGACTGGTCTATTTGTTTGCACTGACCTTTTGCCTGATGGCTGGTGCGTCCGTTGCCGCCGAAATGGAGTCCATGCCTTCCGCCGATCCGGTGTTTGCCGCCACGCTGGCCGATTTCGACGGCAAGCCGGTGCCGCTGGCGGAACTGAAGGGGAAGCTGGTGGTGTTGAACTTCTGGGCGACTTGGTGCGGACCTTGCCGCACGGAGATACCGCACTTGATCGAAGCTCAGGAAAAGTATGGTCCGCGCGGCATCGTGTTCATCGGTGCCGCGGTTGAGGACAATGCCGACTCGGTGCGTGATTTTGGCAAGGCTTATGGCATCAACTATACCGTAGCCATGGCCGGCAAGGACCAGGGCATTGCCCTGTTGCGTGCCCTTGGCAACAAGATCGCAGGTCTGCCCTTTACTATCGTTCTTGACCGTCAGGGCAACATCGTTGCCGCCAAGCGTGGAATCATGACGCCAGCTCGCCTGCAACAGATACTCGATCCTCTCCTATAGGAGCCTGTCGGACTCATGATGAATCGGCTGCAAATCCGCTTGGGCGGTCCATATTTCGCCGATTTTTTGATCAATAGAATAACTATTGACCTGCAAAACCAGCTAAATCTGTCCTCGCCTAGCCGAATTCTCGCTTCGATCCCCATAAGTCCGGCCGACTCCTAGTGCGCCTTACCCACTGCACTTTCGTTTCCTATCGCTTGCCGTTGCGCCAGTCGTGGGTCAGTGCGCGCGGTGGATTCGCCGTGCGCGAAGGCTGGTTGGTCAGGCTGGTGACCGATGCGGGATTGTTCGGTTACGGCGATTGTGCTCCACTGCCGCAAGCCGGCACAGAGAGCATGGACAGTGCCGTAGCTTGCCTGTCGGATTGGGCCGCGATTCTGCCCGGGCTGTCGCTGGAGGTGGCGCTCGGCAGGATAACCGCTGACGCAGCCGGAGCGCCTGCTGCCTGTTGCGGGCTGGAAACGGCTCTGCTCGACTTGCTGGCGCAGCAAGCCGGGCTGCCTCTGGCGCGCTGGCTTAACCCAAGTTCGTCTGCTGCTGTCAAAGTGAATGCTGCGCTCGGCGGCCTGGATGGTCAGATGGTTGAGCGTGCGCTGGCAGCAGTGGCGGAAGGTTATTCAGTGCTCAAGCTGAAGGTGGGGCTGGCGGCAGGGCATGAGGAAATCCCTTTGTTGCATGATCTGGTGCGATGCCTGCCGGCGGACATTGCCTTGCGGCTGGACGCGAACTGCGCGTGGAGTGTAAGGGAGGCGGAATATTTTCTCGATGCATTGACCGGCCTGCCGGTGGAATCGGTCGAGGACCCCTTGGTTAACCCGGATATGGCAGGGTGGTCGCGTTTGCAGGCTAAAGTTCTTTTCCCGTTGGCGGCGGATGAGTCTTTGCGGATTATGGGTACGGCTGCAGTGTTTGATCAGTCGCCGGTGCGGCGTGTGGTGCTGAAGCCGATGGTGCTGGGTGGACTGTCTGCCGCTCTGGCGCTGGCGCGGCGGGCGCGTGAGGTGGGTGTGGGATGTGTGGTAACGACAACGGTTGACAGTGCGGTCGGGGTGGCTGCAGCCCTGAACCTGGCTGCCGCCGTGGCGAATGACCTGGCGCATGGGCTGGCGACTTCGGCCTGGCTGGAGCGGGATGTGGGAAATTTCCCGCGACCGGCGGGCGGGGAGTTGCGGCTTGTTGATTGCCCCGGGCTGGGATGCATTCCCAGCGAGGAAAATGAACATTTAGAGAAAATATTTATTAGTTGATCTGGATCATGGGTTGATGGTGGTGTTATATTACACACTTCACGGATATGTCTGTCCTGAATATCGGAGCGCTTCTGGCGCTGAAATCATTACGGTAGATGTAGGTAAATCGTGATTGACTTGACCTAGGTCAAAGAAAAAAGGTGTGCTATACATAAGAATATGTGTGTCAAATCGCACACCTTGGATTTTGGTTGGCATGGGTCAGGGGCAGGTTTTTAATTTTAATACGGTTTTAACAATAGGAGACATTTATGAATCTCTTCACTAAGCAAACAGCCACGCTGGCATTAGCGGCGGGGATGGGTTTTGCCGCAGTGTCCAGTGCCTGGTCGGCAGAATCGCTGCAGGACGTAATGAAGCGTCGCGGCTTGTCGCAGCAGGACTTGTTGGCAGCGTCCAAAACCTATGTTCCGACTGGCAAGCGCGATGAATTCGTCGCCTTCAGTTCGGGCGGCCAGTCTGGCCAGGTGATCGTGTACGGTATTCCGTCCATGCGTATCCTGAAATACATCGGCGTATTCACTCCCGAACCTTGGCAGGGCTATGGTTTCGATGAGGAATCCAAGGAAGTACTGAAAGGCGGCCGCATCGATGGCAAAGACATTACCTGGGGCGATACTCACCACCCGGCACTTTCCGAAACCAACGGCAAGTACGACGGCCAGTTCCTGTTCATCAACGACAAGGCTAACCCCCGTCTGGCAGTGATCGACCTGCGCGACTTCGAGACCAAGCAGATCGTGGTCAACCCGATTTTCAAATCGGAACACGGTGGTGCTTTCGTCACCCCGAACACCGACTACGTGATCGAGGCTGCGCAGTACGCAACGCCGTTTGCGAACAAGAAATTTGTTCCGCTAGAACGCTTCAATGAAGAGTATCGCGGCGGCGTGACTTACTGGAAGTTTGACCGTAAGGAAGGCAAGATCGATGTGAAGAAATCCTTCACGCTTGAACTGCCCCCTTATAGCCAGGACTTGTCCGATGCCGGTAAACTGGCCTCCGATGGGTGGTCCTTTACCAACTCTTTCTGTACCGAGCGTTACGTCGGTGGTATCGAGAAAGGTCGTCCTCCCTATGAGGCAGGCTGCTCCGCAAAAGACACCGATTACATGCACGTGATCAACTGGAAGAAAGCCGCCGAACTGGTTGCTGCCGGTAAAGCCAAAAAGATCAACGGCATGGATGTTCTGCCGATGGACGTATCCATCAAGGAAGGCATCCTGTTCCTGATTCCGGAGCCGAAGAGCCCGCACGGTGTGGACGTAACGCCGGATGGTAAATTCATCACGGTGGCCGGCAAGCTGGATACCCACGTTTCGGTATACAGCTTCGAAAAGATCATGGCGGCGATCAAGGCCGGCAAGTTCGAAGGCAAGGATCCCTACGGCATTCCCGTGATTTCCATGCAGGACACGCTGCACAAGCAGGTTCAATTGGGCTTGGGACCATTGCACACCCAGTATGATTCCAAGAAGTGCGTGGCCTACACCTCACTGTACGTGGATTCCCAAGTTGCCAAGTGGGACTACTGCGAAGGCAAGGTGCTGGACAAGATCTCCATTCACTACAACATTGGTCACTTGATGACTATGGAAGGTGATTCGGTAGATCCAAAAGGCCATTACCTGGTTGCGCTGAACAAGCTGGCAATCGACCGCTTCAACCCGGTGGGTCCGCTGCATCCACAAAACCACCAGTTGATCGACATCTCCAACGACAAGATGCAGTTGTTGTACGACATGCCAATTCCGCTGGGCGAGCCGCATTATGTCGTGGCGATCGATGCCAAGATGCTGAAACCTGGCATTCGCTACAAGGTGGGCACCAACAGTCGTACCGACAAGCCGAGCGCAGGTGCTGTAAGGGCGGGTGAAGAGCATACCGACAAGAAAGCAGGCAAGGTGGAAGTATTCGGCACCCTGATCCGTTCGCATATCACGCCGGAAACCATTGAGGCGACGGTGGGTGATGAAGTGACGATACACCTTACCAACCTTGAGCGTGCCGAGGACGAGACACACGGCTTTACGGTGAGCACTTACAACGTCCACGCTTCGGCTGAACCGGGCAAAACCGTGACGGTTAAGTTCAAGGCGGACAAGGAAGGTGTGTATCCTTACTACTGCACCGAGTTTTGCTCGGCCCTTCACCTGGAGATGCAAGGTTACTTGCTGGTCAAGCCCAAGGGCTACAAGGAAGTCAAGGTTGCTGCGGCCAAGGCCGAGTACACCAAGGCTGACTACGACAAGCAAGTGAAGAAGATTGCTGATACCCAGGCCGTAATTGACAGCGTGGTGGGCTTCATCACCAGCCACAATTACAAGGACTTCCCTGATGTTGTTGCTCTGGTTGAAGACGCAACCGACCAGTTGGGCCGCATGAAGGAATCCAAGGCCAAGCATGAAGAAGCGGCCAAGAAGCAGGATTGGCAGAATGCTACCCTGTGGGCTGAGCAGGTCTGGCAGTACCAGGTCAAAGCCGCCGACATCGGTCTGCGCGCCAAGACCTACCTGGAGGAGCATGGTGCCAAGAAGGTGGGCAAGTAAAATCGCTGACTAGGTCGTAACATCCGGGGCGGGGGGCATGAAAATGCTCCCCGCCTTTTTTGACGGTAAATTATTAATGCAAGATAACAAGATGTCTATATCTTTGTTATTAGTTGATCTGCATCAATATTAGGATTAGAATTTCGCCGTTGCAAAACGGTGTTGTTATTTGATTAGGAGTTATAAAGATGAAACTTTTACCTGTTGTAGCCGCCACAATGTCCGCTGCTTTGATCTGTAGCACAGCTTTTGCGGCTGATGGCGCCAAGCTGTTTATGGAGAAAACCTGCACTGCCTGCCACGGCAAGGATGGAAAAACCCCGCTGATGCCGGATTACCCGAAAATCGCCGGCCAGAACGTCAAGTACATTGAAAAGCAAATGACCGACATCAAGAGCGGTGCTCGTTCGAACGGCAACAGCGCAGCCATGAAAGGTGTGATGGTTATCGTTAGCGACGAAGAGATCAAGGATTTGGCGGTATACGTTTCCAAGATGAAACCCTGAGTCAGATTTTAAGCAGAAGCAGGGATTGTGATTGGATTGACATAAATCAATGCGCTAGTCAGGCAATATTTAATATAATTTTTTAAACTTATTTGACTGAACGAATACTCTTAATACTTAATAGTATTGAGTTCGGGTTTGTGAAATCGAAAGGAAGACAATGAAAAAGGCATTAGTAGTAGCACTGACCCTGGCTTTGCTGCCGGCAACAGCAGCTTTGGCTGCCAATCCCAATGTGGCCGAGAAGAAAGCAGGCATCGAGGCCAAAGGTTATGTATGGAACTCTCAGGAAGGCGGCGAAAAGATCGAGGCCTTAAAACTCAAGGGTGACGCCAAGCGTGGCAAGGAGGCTTATGAGGTGTGCGGCGCCTGCCATCTGCCCAGCGGTTCCGGTCGTCCTGATGGTACTTTCCCGCAGTTGGCAGGGCAGCATGCCACCGTGATCATCAAGCAGATCGCCGATATTCGTGAAGGCTTGCGCGACAATCCAACGATGTACCCGTTTGCCCAGACGCTGACGGATGCCCAGGAACTTGCTGACGTGGCTCAGTACATCCAGACCCTGTGCATTCCGCGTGAACACGGTATGGGTGCGAAAGACCCTGCCGTCCTGAAGCATGGCGAAGAGTTGTACAAGAAAGAGTGCACCTCCTGCCACGGTGAAACCGGCGCAGGCGACAAGGCGAAGTTCTACCCTGTACTGGCCGGTCAGCATTACAAGTACATGTTGCGCCAAGTCACCGAGATTCGCGACGGCAAGCGCCGCAATGCCAATCCGGACATGGTGAAAATCGTGAAGAAGTACAGCGACCACGATCTGGACGCGGTGGTGACCTACATGTCTACCCTGACCATGCCCGGCACCCTGTGCCCGGAGAAGAAAGGCGCTGGCAAGAAGAAGTAAGCATCAGCAGGTCTGGCAGTTCAAGAAAAACTATAGAGGGCGGGGAGACCTGCTTTCTATAGCTTACCAATATAAGTTTGTTAGAATATATAAGAATTTCCTGGCCGAGACGGTTTAGGCGATGTCTCAGGGGGCGGCTTTACGCCTACGGGTTTTTGCCCAAAATTCAATATGGTGAGTGTTAAGATGACGAACGGTTCAAAGAATCAGGTTTGGTGGGTCAGAGGGCTGACGCTGGCCGCTTTGGTGCTTATGATCGCTGCGTACTTTACGCCGATCTGGTGGGTATCCCTGACCGCACCGAACTATCCCAAGGAAGCATTCCCGGATGGCATCCGCATTCACTTCCACTTTAATGGCGTGTTTAACGGCTGCAAGGCTCCCGCCCTGAAAAAAGGCTCTCATGCGAGTGAAGTTCTTCAGGCCGATTTGGGTGATGACCTGACCGAACGTGAAGGAATGAAGGCGGGAGAATCTGCCGAAACTGGCTTGAACTGCGTGCATGAAATGAACACCATCAACCACTATGTGGGGATGTACCCGATCGATACCGGTGCCCCGGTGGAGGTGCCGATGTCGAAGTTCTTCTTCGGCTTCTTTGCCGTGCTGCTGCTGGGATTCATGGCGACCCAGCGCAAGCAGCAACTGATGATACTGGGCGCGGGTTTCGCGGCCGTAACCGCGTGGATGGTGACAGACCAGATCGTTCTGGGTCATTTGAATGCTTTTGCCGACCATTACTACCATGAGGCGAGCACCTTCTTCAATCAGCCCGAGGTATTGGAGCGCTGGACGGCCAACCTGAAGCTGGCGACCAAAGCGGCTATGGCAGGGCTGGTTGTGGCGATGCTGATCATCATGTTGGGTGTCTGGAAAATCCGCCAGTTTTCGCTGTTGTTGGCCTTGGTTCCTGCCTTGCTCCCTGTGTTTTTCGTCCTGGATTACGCGGGTTGGTTGTGGTTTTTTGGGCATAACATGCATCCATGGGGGGCCTTCACCGTCAAGCCCTTCATGCCAACAGTGTTCGGCGAGGGCAAGGTCGCGCAATTTAGCACCTACTCCTACCCCTACTATGGCTATGCCATTTTGCTGGCCGCATCCGCCGCGTTGCTCCCGGCAATCCTGATTCGCCGCAAAATGATGCGGGAAGAACAGGGTTGAAAGGGTAGAATGCCCTGTCCCCCGCTCTAAGTAGGCGGGGGATTGCGTCCTCATGAAATTTTACCCAATATAAAAGTTGAGCTTGTGACTAACGGTCTGCGAATAGCCTGTGTAGGGATGTTGTTGGCGTCATTTGCGATCCCAGTCGGCGTTGCCGCCGAGTTTGAAAGCAGCCCCGATTTGAGTGCTACTCCTCGTGTGGATGTGGATAAACCGGTGGAACTGGTTCCGCTCTCCGAGCGCGACCCCCGTATCCATCATTTGATCCCTTTCCAGAAACTGGTGGATGCCACTCCCGCAGGGGGGACTCTCAAGCCCAAGCCCGGCACCTATGCGGGTCCGGTTCTGGTGGACAAGCCGATTGTGATCGATGGCGCCGGAAAGGTGACCATAGATGGTGGTGACAAGGGGACAGTGTTCGTGCTCAAAGCCAACAGCTCCACGATACGCGGCCTGCATCTTACGGGATCGGGCTCGCACCACGATACCGACGATGCCTGCATCAACGTGCGCGGCAACAACAACTATATCGAATCTCTGGTAATAGACAACTGCCTGTTTGGTATCGACCTCAAGCAGTCCAGCAACAATGTCATCCGCAATAACCAGATTCGATCCAAGCCCCTGGAATTGGGTGTCAGGGGTGACGGCATCCGGCTCTGGTACAGCATGAATAACCGGATTGAAGGGAACCGGGTGGTGGATTCACGCGACAACGTGGCCTGGTATTCGAATGGCAATGTTTTTTATCGGAACTACGGTACCCGCAGCCGCTATTCCATCCATTTCATGTTTGCCAACAATAACGTCGTGGACAGCAATCATTTTTACGACAACGCAGTGGGCGTGTACCTGATGTACAACGAAAATACCGTGGTGCGGAACAACATCTTCTCCCACTCCAACGGCGCGACCGGCATGGCGATAGGCTTTAAGGAAGCGAGCGCGGCGCAGATCGAAAACAATGAAATTATCTATTGCGCGATTGGTATCGGCAGCGACCTGTCTCCTTTCCAGCCTGGCACGACCATTCAGGTCAAGGGCAACCGCTTCGCGTACAACGGCATTGCAATCGCATTCAACAGTGACCGGGATGGTCACTATTTTCTTAATAACATCTTCGAGGGCAATTTGACCGACGTATCCGTGGGCGGTGCGGGATCCGCAAAACGCAACGTGTGGCGCGGAAATTACTGGGATGATTATCAAGGGTTCGACCGGAACAATGACGGAGTCGGCGATACCCCATACAATCTTTATGCCTATGCAGACCGGATCTGGATGGAGGTGCCGCACGCGCGCTTTTTCAAGAACGCCCCCCTGATGGAGGCGATCGATTTTCTCGAGCGGCTGGCGCCTTTTTCTAATCCAGAACTAATTCTGCGTGATGATGCTCCAATGTTTCATTTACCGAGGAAGACACGAAAGTGACGATTGAAAAGAAACCGGCAGTCCCCGGCAACGGGGTGGTCAACAAGCGCAAGCTTGAAGAACGCCGTCGATTTCTGCGCTCGATCATTCTGGGCGCGGCGGTGCTAGGGATTTCTACATTGGGCTATATTCCGGTGGCCAGTGGCTGGCGCATGCGCATGCGTCCACCAGGGGCGCTGGAAGAGTCTGATTTTCTTTCTTCATGTATCAAGTGCGGACAGTGTGTCCAAGTTTGCCCGGTGCAGGCAATCAAGCTCGATGACATCGATCATGGCTTCGGTGTTGGCGTACCCTATATCGACTCACGCAGCCAAGCCTGCGACTTCTCATGCGATGCAGTGCAGTGCATTCTGGCTTGCCCTACGGGCTCACTGGTTTACAAGAAACCGGTCTTCATGCCCACGCGCAGCGGGATGAGAGTGGCGAATCCGCCAATTCTGATCGCCAAGGAAAAAGATCCGGAGCCGACCCTGAATATCAAGGAGCGGACTGGGTTGGCACGCCTGGCGCGCCCGGATGCCTGTCTCGCTGTTCAGGGCAAAGGCTTCAAAGGACAGGCTCGTGGAGCGGATTTCAAGGGTCGCATGCGCTTTGTCGAGGTGGACCGCTGGAAACCGATCCCTCTTCGAGATCATCCCTTTGACTTGGAGTTGTGCGACCTGTGCGTGCGCACCTGTCCGATCAAGGGCGCGATTTCACTGCAGCCGGTAGTGGACAAGGATGGCAACAAGCGCATGACTCCGACGGTGCATGAGCCGTGCCTGGGTTGCGGCGTGTGTGAAATGATTTGTCCGGTGGAATCTGCGGCAATCGTGGTGGATGCGCGCAAAGGATGGGGTGCGTGATGGCGAATAAATATTGGGAATCGGTGCGGGTGATGCTGGGGGCGGCTCCAAGAAAGAGTCTGCCTGCCGAATACACAGAAGAAGCGAAGACCATCCATTTTTACAAGAAAAGTGAGAAGCTGGATTTTGAGGCACTCAGGGTGGAAGCCCATGAGCATCAGAAGAAAGGCGTCTGGCTCAAGCGGCGCTGGATCACGTTGCTGGTGATCAACCTGCTGTTCACGGCGTCATTCTGGCTGGATATCCAGATCCTGGAAGGCGCGCTCACCGCCTCGCGCTTTCTGGGCTTCCACCTGATCGACCTGAATTCCGCGCTGCAAGTGATGCTGGCGCACAAGCACATCATCGTCAATCTGTTTATCGGCACCGGCACGGTTTTCGTCCTGTGGCTGCTGGTGGGCGGACGCACTTTCTGCTCCTGGGCCTGCCCCTACCATTTTCTGGCGGAAAATGCCGAGCGGCTGCACGTGTACCTGGTGCAAAAAAAGAAGATTTCCGACCATACTTTCCACCGCGGTGTGCGCACGGTGTTCTGGGTGCTATTTGCCCTGATGGCGATTATTACTGGATATACCGTGTTCGAAACCATCTCGCCAGTTGGCATCGTCAGCCGGGCGCTGATCTATGGCCCAGGGCTCGCGCTGGGATGGGTGGTGCTGTTGCTGCTGTTTGAGGTATTCTACTCGCGCCGCGCATGGTGCCGTTATGTCTGCCCGATCGGGCTGACTTATGGTTTCGTCGGTGTGTTTTCGCCCTTGCACGTGACCTACAAGCTGGCCAACTGCCACCATGAAGGCGAATGCAAAAAGGTTTGCGAGGTGCCTCACGTGCTGGACTGCGTCATCAAGGGGCGTGCACCGACTGCCCAGTTGGATATCGGTGCGGACTGCACCCGCTGCGGCATGTGCATCGATGTCTGCCCAAGCGGGGCCTTGTCGTTCGAGGTCAAGGGCCTGAGAAAGATAATGTAAGAATTTAGTACAGAAAACCAAAAAACTCTAAAATGATCCATTTCAATCATGTTTCAAAAACTTTCAAGCGCAATCAGGTTCTCGACAACATCGATCTGAAAATCGAGCTCGGCGAGAGGATTGCCCTGGTCGGTTCCAACGGTGCCGGGAAAACCACCCTGATCCGCTGTCTGCTTGGCGAGTACGTCTACGATGGCGAGGTCACGGTGAATGGACTGGTGCCGCGACGCGAGCGCACCAAGGTGCTGCAAAAGATCGGCTTCGTGCCGCAGTTGCCCCCCCCTCTGAAAATGCCCGTCAGCCAGTTGGTCGGCTTTGCCGCTTCACTATGCAACAGCGAGCGGAAGCGCATGGAAGACGTGGCCCAACGTCTCGGCCTCGATCTCGGCAAGATAGCCCGATTGCCCTTCGTCAAGCTGTCCGGCGGCATGAAACAGAAACTGTTGATTTCCATCGCCATGGGGCGCGACACTAATATTCTGGTGATGGACGAACCGGCGGCCAACCTCGATCCCGACGCCCGCCACATCTTTTTCGAATTGCTGGCGGAGCGGCTGCAAAACACCACCATGCTGATTTCCAGCCATCGCCTCGACGAAGTGGCGCCCCTGGTCAATCGCGTACTGGAGATGGATCGCGGCAAGGTGGTGCTGGACGACCGGGTGGCGGAAGACACTTCGCTTTCCGGCAAGCTGGCCTGCCGCCTGACGTTGCGCCGTCCCGAGGAGGCCATCGCCAAGGCGTTGATGGGCTGGGGTTTTCGCGACACCGGCAGCGGCACCGAGTGGGAAGGCATGATTGCGGGCCCGGATCGCCTGCGCTTCCTCGGCGTGCTGTCGCGCTATGTCGGACTGCTGACCCAGATTTCCCTGGATGAAATCGTGCGGAGCGCAGGGCAATGATGCGCTTGCTGGCAAGAATATTTCTGCTGGGTGCAGCGGTCCTGTTTCTGGCCGCCTGCTCGCGACAGCCGGAAACCGGCCCGGTCGAGATCAAGTGGGACCGCGATACCTGCAAACGTTGCAGCATGGCAGTCAGCGACCGGCATTATGCCGCCCAGGTGCGCGGCGGGCCGAAAAAGCAGGTATTCAAGTTCGACGACATCGGATGCGCCGTCCACTGGCTCAAGGATCAGCCCTGGGTCAACGATCCGGCCACGGAAATCTGGGTCACCGATTTCCGCAGCGGCAAGTGGCTGGATGCCCGTACCGCAAATTATGTGACCGGCAAGACCACGCCAATGGCTTATGGTTACGGCGCCTCTGGTGAGGCGCTGCCAAGCAGCATCGGCTTTGAGGAGGTCAGGAAGCAGTTACTGGCCAAAGACAAATAAATAACGAAAAATTCAAAGACTGAATATGAAGCATCTCTGGCTCACCGCTAAACTCGACATCGTGGAATCTCTGCGCGCGCGCTGGTTCATGATTTACTCTCTGGTGTTCGGCGGCATCGTTGCGCTGTTGTTCGCCTTCGGCCTGACCGAGTCGCGCGTGCTCGGCTTCATCGGCCTTTCCCGCTTACTGGTAACCTACATCCAGCTCTCCATGGCGATCCTGCCGATTTTCGTGCTGATCACTACCGTGCGTTCGGTGGCCGGTGACCGCGAAGCAGGCGTGTTCGAATACCTGCTGTCCCTGCCTGTTTCGCTTTCCGCCTGGTTCTGGGGCAAGATCGTCGGGCGCTACCTGGTGGTGTTCCTGCCGGTGTTCGCGGCAATGGCGGCGGCGGCGGGTTGGGCCATGATCAAGGATGTCGAGGTGCCTTGGGAGATGTTCCTGTATTACACTGGATTGCTGGCGGCCATATCCTGGTGCTTTCTCGGCATTGGCATGTTGATTTCCACTGTGGCGCGCTCGATTGACGTTGCCCAGGGTGCGGCCTTCCTGGTTTGGCTGACCATGTTGTTGTTCCTGGATTTGATTCTCCTCGGCATCATGATTCAGGGGCACGTCGCGCCTGAAGTTGCAGTCGCCTTGGCCTTGATTAATCCGTTGCAGGTGTTCCGCACCGCAGCGCTGATGCTGTTCGACCCGCAGTTGGTGGTGATCGGTCCGGCAGCCTACGTCATTTTTGATTACTTCGGCGGGCCGCTGTTCAAGATTTATGCCCTGATCTACCCCGTCTTGCTGGGTACCCTGTCTGCTACCGGCGGCTACCTTCTGTTTCGTCGCGGCGATTTGCCCTGATTTAAGTTTTTAACCACAGAGGCACAGAGGCACAAAACATAAGCAGAGACTATTCCGGTTTTATCTGTGCCTCTGTGTCTCTGTGTCTCTGTGGTGAAAAGATGCCCGATCTATCCCATACCTTCGGTTACCAGGACGTAGACCAGGATGAACGGCGGCGCCGCATTCGCAGGGTGTTCGCCAGTGTCGCCCGCCGCTACGATCTGATGAACGATGCCATGAGCTTCGGCATCCACCGCCTGTGGAAGCGCTCTCTGGCGCATGCCGCCCATCCGTTGCCGGGGCAGGTCATTGTCGACCTGGCAGGCGGCACCGGGGATGTGGCCAGATTGATGGCCGCTGGCAATCGCCAGGTAATGGTGTGCGATCCGAGCCTGGCGATGATGGGCGTCGGTCGCGAGCGCGGCATACCCCACGTTGTGTGGCTCGCCGGCAGCGGCGAAGGCATTCCTCTTGTCTCCTCTTCGGTGGATACCATCACCATCGCTTTCGGCATACGCAACGTCACCAGTCTGGAGCACGCGCTAACAGAGGCGTTGCGCGTACTCAAGCCAGGCGGACGTTTTCTTTGTCTGGAATTTTCCCGCCCCTGGGCTCCGATCAGACCTTTCTACGACCTGTTTTCATTCGCCGTGATTCCTCGCCTCGGTGCATGGATCGCGCGTGAACCGGAAGCCTATACCTACCTGGTCGAGTCCATCCGCCGCTTCCCCGATCAGGAGGCGTTCAAGCTCACCATGGAGCAGGCCGGATTTGCCGACGTGCGCTACCGCAACCTGAGCTTCGGCATCGCCTGCCTGCATAGCGCGACGAAAGCCGAATAAGCCACTTTGAACCTGCTCGCTTTCTGGGTCAATCGAGTGGCAACCATCCGTCCTGATGCGGTAGCACTGATCACGCCTGATGAAATTCTGAGCTACCGTCAGCTGCTCGATCGCGCGCATACCCTGGCGCAACAGCTCGAGCGCACGCAGGGAACCTTGCTGGCCTTGCAAGCCAAGTCTATGCCCGAGGTGGCGCTGTCCGCCCATGCCGCTTCCTGGCTTGGCCGTGCCTTTTTTCCGCTTAATCCCGCGCTTTCACCGCTGCGGTGCGATGTGTTGCTGCAAGCCGCCGGCGGACCGGTGGTGGATGACATCGAATTGTTCATTGCGACCAGCGGCACCCAGGGCGAACCAAAAGCCGTGATGCTGGGCCGTGCTAATTTGCAGGCTGGGGTGCTGGCCTCGCGCAGCCGTCTGCCGCTGCAAGCGGGGGATACCTGGCTGGCCTGTCTGCCGCTCTACCACATCGGCGGCATGGCGATCCTCTACCGTTGCGCCGAGGCTGGTGCGGCAGTGTTACTGCATGAGGGCTTCGACCCGTTGCGGGTCTGGGATGACCTGGAAAAACACCGCGTCACCCACATTTCGCTGGTGCCGGCGATGCTGGCCCGGTTGCTGGATACAGGCCGCGAATCTCCGCCGCCTGCGATCAAGGTTGCGTTGATCGGCGGCGGCCCGCTGTCCGTAGCGCTGGCGGAACGTGCCCGCGCAGCGGGCTGGCCAGTATGCGCCAGCTACGGCATGTCCGAGACCGGCTCCCAAGTGGCGACCCTATGCGATCTGCCGCAAGGCTGGGAACCCGGTCAAGTCGGTTCGCCCTTGCCGGGGCTCGATGTGGAAGTGGTGGGCGAAGACGGGCTGCCCACCTCCGGCATCGGCCGCATCCGTATCCGCGGGGCTGCAGTCATGGCGGGGTATGCCAGTCCGCAGCGGGAAATGGGGCTGGGACTTGCTCAAGGCTGGTTCATTAGCGGCGATCTGGGTCGTATAGATGCGCAGGGCAACCTGACCGTGCTGGGCCGCCATGACGACATGCTGGTGAGCGGTGGAACCAACGTCCATCCCCAGCAAGTGGAGGAAGTGCTGAAACGCTGCCTGGGCGTCGCGGATGCCGCGTTGACCTCGGTGGCGGATGATATCTGGGGCGACCTTCTGGTGGCTGCCGTAGTTGCCGAAGCGGATGATGAAGTACTGGAAAAATGGTGCCGCAACGAGTTGGCCGGTGCAATGCGCCCGCGCCGCTTTATTCGCCTCCCCGTGCTGCCCCGCAATGCGCTCGGCAAGCTGGACCGGCAGGCGCTGCGCGATTTGATCAGGCAAAAGTTGGAGTAGAATCTAAGCATCATGGCACAACCGGCACACCGCTATCCTTCCTTGCTGCAAGCCCTGGAAACGCGCCTCGGCAGCTTGCTGCGCCAGCATGGCGGGGGCAGCGGATTGCTGAGCCTGACGCTGGGAACGCCGGAACTGGCTTTTGACCGATTGCCCGAAGGTTTGAACAATTGCAGCTACTGGGCCCGGCCGGCGAACGGCCGCTTCCTGCTCGGCCTGGGTGTGACGGCCAGCGTCGAGGCGCAAGGTGAAGGTCGCTTCCGCGCCCTGGATGCGGCCTTCGTTGAATACCGTCGCCTATGGCAGGCGGTGGATGCGGATGGGCTCGGATTTCAGCCGGCCGCTCTGGCCGGCTTTGCCTTCGGCCAGGAAGGGGCGGGAGATGTGCCGAATTCACGGCTCACGATTCCGACCCTGCTGGTGCAACGGCGCGAAGAAATCTGCGCCATGACCTTTACCTGCGACCGGGGCGGTTCGCCGGATGCGGTGCTGGCCGGCTGGATGACGCTGGCTGGCGAGGTGGTGGCGGCCCTGGATCGAAACGCGCCCCCATCTGCTGCCGTTTTGCTGCAGCGGTTTTCCAGCCAGCCTGATGACGCTGTCTGGCTAGCACGGGTGGCGCGTGCAGTGACGGACATCCATGCTGGCGAACTCGACAAGGTGGTGCTGGCGCGCAGTATCCGCGTCCGTTCAACGCAGCCGTTTGTTCCCGCCGCGCTGATGGCTGCGCTGGCGACGCGCTATCCCGGCTGCATCCATTTCACCCATTTCTTCCCGGGCGGCGGCGTGTTGCTCGGCGCCACGCCGGAGTCGCTGGTATCACTTGCCGCCGGGCAGGTGGTGAGCGACGCGCTGGCGGGCACCGACTGGCATTCCGGGCGGCTGGACGACGAAAAAAGCCTGCACGAGCACCGCCTGGTAGTGAATGCGATTGTCCGCGCCCTTGAGCCGGTATGCGGGTTTCTGCAAATTCCCGCCCGTCCGAAGGTGTTCGAGCTGCAGGAATTGCGTCACCTGCGCAGCGTGATCCGGGGCACTGCCGACTCGGGCGTGAGCTTGTTGAATCTGGTCGAGCGACTTCATCCGACGCCGGCGATAGGCGGCGCCCCCGCCCGGCGCGCGCTGGACTGGCTGGCGCGCCACGGTGAAATACGGAGAGGCTGGTATAGCGGCGCTACCGGCTGGATAGGCTACGATGGTGACGGCGAGTTCGCGGTGGCGCTGCGCTGCGCTTGGCTGGACGGTAATGAGGCCGAGCTGTATGCCGGTGCGGGCATCGTCGCCGGTTCCAATCCCCGCGCCGAGCTGGAAGAAACCGAGGCCAAACTCAATGCCATGCTGCGCGTGCTGGGAGGACAGGTGTGAGCGACGTCGCCGCTGCCAACCTGCGCTGGGCGATGGTGCTGGCGGATGGTCTGGCTGCGGCGGGAGTGGGGCATGCCGTGATTTCTCCCGGTTCGCGCTCGACACCGCTGGCGCTGGCTTGTCTGCGCCATCCGCGCCTGCGCACCTGGATCCAGGTGGATGAGCGCAGCGCGGGTTTTTTTGCGCTTGGCCTGTCCAAGGCTGACCACAGTCCGGTCGCACTCATTTGTACTTCCGGTTCGGCGCCGGCCAACTGGTTTCCTGCGGTGATCGAGGCCAATCATGGCTTGATCCCCCTGATTCTGCTGACCGCCGACCGCCCGCCGGAGCTGCGTGACTGCGGCGCCAACCAAGCCATCGACCAGGTCAAACTGTTCGGCGGCCAAGTGCGCGCCAGTCACGAATTGCCGCCGGTGGAAACCACGG
>NZ_DF967552.1:0-19379 GCF_000971475.1 Sulfuricella sp. T08 | reverse complement strand
CGGCAGCGCTGCAAAATCTGGGCTGGCTGGCTGTTCGCGCGGTGGATCAAAGCCGTTGGCCGCTGCCCGGCCCGGTGCATATCAACGTGCCGCTGCGCGAGCCGCTGGTGCCTTCGGGCGCTTTGCCGGAATATGAAGCGGCAGCTATGCCGAAGACGGTAAGCTACCCGGCCATGCTGCCGCCAGCGGATGAAATCGCCCGTTGGGCAACGGAGCTGTCCGGCAGACGGGGGCTGGTCGTGTGCGGTGAGGGCGAGTATCGGGATGGCTTCCCCGCCGCACTGGCGCAGCTCGCTGGGCAACTGGCCTGCCCGGTGCTGGCCGATCCGCTGTCCAATCTGCGCTTCGGTGCGCACGATCGCTCACACATTTTTAGCCGTTACGATGCTTTCCTGCGGCGCACCGGCTTTACCGAAACCCATAGGCCGGAATGGGTGCTGCGCTTCGGCACCATGCCGGTGTCCAGGCAGTTGCAGAACACCCTGGCGGCCTGCACGGAGGCAACGCATTTCCTGGTGGAATCTCACGGGCGCTGGCCCGATCCGCTGCACCAAACCACCCGACTGCTGCGTGCCGATGCCGATGAGGTGTGCGCAGCGCTGGTCGCGGCGCAGCCGCTTTCGGCGCCCGTTGCGTGGCTGGAGGATTTTTCTGCGCAGGAACGCCGCGTCGCCGCATTGACGCAAGCCGCTGCGAAACCGGTCGAGGCCGAGGTGGTGGAATCTCTGGCGCATCAACTTGCGGGGGGCTGTCTGTTCAGCGGCAATTCCATGGCGATCCGCGATCTCGATGGTTTTGCCGCAGGTGGCGAGGCGCCGCTACGCATCGTCGGCAACCGCGGTGCCAGCGGCATCGATGGCAATGTTTCCACCGCGCTGGGCTTGTGCGCCGCACTGGGTAAGCCGGTGGCGGCTCTGTTGGGTGATCTGGCGTTTTATCACGATATGAACGGTCTGCTGGCTGCGCGTGGGCTGAACATCACTTTTGTCGTGTTGAATAACGGTGGCGGGGGAATTTTCAGTTATTTGCCGCAGGTCGGGCTGGAGGAATTCGAGCGTGGCTGGCTGACCCCGACCGAGCTGGATTTTTCCCACGCCGCCCGGATGTACGGTCTTGAATACCGGAAGGTGGAATGCAGCGAGGATTTCGACGCCACATTCGCGGCGGCACTGGAGCATGACGGGCCGGATCTGATCGAGGTGACGGTTGACCGGGAGGTCAGCGTTTCCCGCCACAAGGTCTATTGGGCAGCAGTGTCCGGCGACTGATTATCTGGCTGAGCGCAGCCCGAAGCGAAACACGTCTTTCGAGCACACGTCGATGCAGCGCCCGCAGTTGGTGCAGTTGGGCGAGAGGATGGCCGGGCCGATATTCTGTTTCGCCCCCTTCAGCGCCGGCTTGATCACCTGAGGTTCGGGACAGACCGCGTAGCAGTCCATGCAGTCGTTGCACGCTTCGCGCTTGGCTGCGCTGACCCGCAGCGGGCTCCATTTGCCGAGCAGGCTGTAGAACGCGCCGACTGGGCAGACGTGGCCGCACCAGGCGTTGGCGCTGACGAACAGGTCGAGCAGGAAGACTGCCAGCACGATTGCCCAAGTCATGCCGATGCCGAAAATCAGGCCGCGGTGCAACATCGATACCGGGTTGATCAGTTCCCAGGCGATGGTGCCGGTGATGGCCGCCACCGCCAGCGTCATACCCAGCACCCAGTAGCGCAGCTTGCGCGAGATGTGTGCGCCGCCCTTGATGCCGAAGCGGCCGCGCAGCCAAGCCGCTGCGTCGGTGACCATGTTGACCGGGCAGACCCAGGAACAATAGACGCGCCCCCCGACCAGGAAGTAGAAAGCCAACACGATGGCGACGCCAATCAGCGCCATTTTTTCCGGAATATGGCCAGCCAGCAGCGACTGTAGCAGGACGTAGGGATCGGCCAGCGGCAGGGTGTTGAGCGTCAGACTGTAAGCGAGGTTGCCTTTGACGATCCACAGGCCGGCAAGCGGCCCAACCAGGAACAGGCCGAGAGTGACGAGCTGCGAGATGCGCCGCAAGACCAGCCACTTGTGGCTGCCAAACCAGCCCTTTTCGGCGAGGGCGTCGGCACCAGTCTTCTTGGCGGTGCTCATGGTTTATCTCCCTGCAGCGCCTTGGGAATTCCGGGTTGCGTTCCCGGTGCTACAGATTCACCGCTGCTGCCCGGGATCAGGCCGCGCCCTTGCTCATACTTGTAGCCCTCCGGCAGGGTGTACTGGTGCTCGATTTCCGGCGCCACCAGGCTCTTGCCGGCATGGGTCTTTTCTTCCCAACCCAGACGGTAATGTTCGCCGAGCTTGCCCTTAGCCAGCTTGATCGGGAAGACCTTGATCGCGGCTTCTTCCAGCACGCAGGATTTTTCGCATTTGCCGCAGCCGGTGCAGTAGTCGGAATGAACCGTCGGCAGGAACATGGTGTGCTTGCCGGTGCGCACGTTGTGTATTGGTTCCAAGGTGATGGCCTTGTCGATCACCGGGCAGACGCGGTAGCAGACGTCACAGCGCAGGCCGAGGAAGTTGAGGCAGGTTTCGTGGTCGACCAGCACCGCCAGGCCCATTTTCGACTTGTTGATGTCGGTGAGCTGATGGTCAAGCGCCCCGGTGGGGCAGGCCTTTACGCAGGGGATGTCCTCGCACATTTCGCAGGGGATATTGCGTGCCACGAAATAGGGCGTGCCGGTGGCGACACTGTGCTCGGGCTTGGCCAGTTCGAGGATATTGTAGGGGCAGTCTCGCACGCACAGGCCGCAGCGGATGCAGGCACCCTGGAAATCGGCTTCCAATAGCGCTCCGGGCGGGCGGATGGCGAGCGGCGGCAGCGCCTTCGCCTGCTTGGCATAGAGTCCCAAGCCCGCGCCCATCAGGCCGACGGTGCAGGCGGTTTTCACCATGTCGATCAGGAACTGGCGCCGTGTAGCCTGCCCGACGCCGGGCTTTTTGCCGTTGGTATCGTTCATTTGCTTGAAACGTTATGCAGTTGCTTCGGTGTCCGGCTCGAAATGATGATAGACCATCGCTGTCGAGAGTATGCCGGGGATCCGGCCGATTTCTTCGAACATATCTGCGGTTTCCCGATCACTGGGTTTTTCAATGGTGACGACCATCTTGCCTTCGGCGCTGGCAGCATGGACGTCCACGCCGGGGATTTTTTCCAGCTGGGTGCGAACCATATCGATTTTGCCCGGACTGGCATGAACCACGATGCCTGAAATGTTCATTGTTGGCCTTTACGATAATGACAAAATTTAATTCTAGCTGTTTGTGGCCAGCTTGCACCCCAGGGTTTTTTATCGCCTTGATGCAAATCAAAAAGTGATTAAATTCTTGGTCTGTCTTAAGCGGCTGCAGCGCTGAGTGACGCGATGTTCAGCATTAACAGTGTGGATAGGGCTGCAAGCCTTTTACGAATCCCGGGTGCTGAAATTCTCAAGGGGCATGAAGAAGTGGCAGGCTTTTGCCAGGACAATATTGCCGCAATACGTTGAAATACGGGGTCATGAATGATGGTTAATTCATATATGAGCTTATACAGAGGCAGGGATACCCTTAAAAATCCAAAAGTCTTGATGTAGGTCAAGGTCGCCATGTTTGGAGTAAGGGATTATTTAGCCTATCGTGTAAGTACACGTTCAGTAGTATTCATTTGCTTTTCAAATTCTTTGGAAAGTGTAATGCGATCTTCACTCGTATAAGGGGGTTTGGTGATGAATAAGTTTACCGTTTCTGCGCTGGCACTGGCTGTAGCTGGCATGTTCAATGTAGCGTATGCGGCTGATGAGCCGGCAACGATGTCGGTGGAAAAGAAGGCGGCCGCCGCGAAGATCTATTTTGAACGCTGCGCCGGCTGCCACGGCATTCTGCGCAAGGGTGCAACAGGTAAGAACCTGGAACCGGTCAACACCAATAAACTTGGTCAAAATCGCCTGGAGAAGATTATCTCCTACGGCACCGAGGGCGGCATGGTGAACTTTGACGACATTCTGAGCAAGGATGACATTTCCATGATGGCGACCTACATCCAGCAGACGCCGGATGTGCCGCCGGAATTCGGCATGAAGGACATGCTGGCTTCCTGGAAGGTGATGGTCAAGCCGGAAGACCGCCCCAAGAAGCCGATGAACAAGATCAACCTGAAAAACGTGTTCTCGGTGACCCTGCGCGACACCGGTGAAGTGGCGCTGATCGATGGCGACACCAAACAGATCTGGGGTATCGTCAAGACCGGTTATGCCGTACATATTTCCCGTTTGTCCATGTCCGGCCGTTATGTCTACGTGATCGGCCGCGACGGCAAGCTCGACTTGATCGACATGTGGTTCGAGAAGCCGACCATCGTGGCGGAAATCAAGGTCGGTATCGAAGCCCGTTCGGTGGAAACCTCCAAGTTCAAAGGCTACGAAGACAAGTACGCGATTGCGGGCTCCTACTGGCCGCCACAATACGCCATCATGGACGGTCTTACCCTGCAGCCGTTGAAAATCGTTTCGACCCGCGGCATGACAGTAGATGGAGAGTACCATCCAGAGCCACGCGTGGCCTCTATCGTGGCTACCGAGGACAAGCCGGAGTGGGTGGTCAACGTCAAGGAGACCGGCATGATCAGGCTGGTCGACTACTCGGATCTGAAGAACCTGAAGGAAACCACGATCGAATCTGCCAAGTTTCTGCATGACGGTGGCTGGGATTCGACCAAGCGCTACTTCCTGGTGGCGGCGAACGCCTCCAACAAGGTGGCGGTGGTGGATACCAAGACCGGCAAACTGGCTGCCCTGGTGGATACCAAAGCCCGCCCACATCCTGGTCGTGGCGCCAACTTCGTGCATCCCAAGTTCGGCCCGGTGTGGGCAACCAGCCATCTGGGTGCAGACGTGATCTCCTTGATTGGCACCGACCCGGTGAAACACAAGCAGTACGCCTGGAAGGTGGTGCAGGAACTGAAGAATCATGGCGGTGGCTCGCTCTTCGTCAAGACCCATCCGAAGTCTAACCACCTTTGGGCAGATGCCCCTCTGAATCCAGAGAAAGACCTGGCGGAGTCGGTGACTGTTTACGATATCAAGAACCTGGATAAGCCGCCAGTTATCATCAATGTGGCCAAGATGGCTGACTTGCCCGAATCCAAGGCAACCAAGCGCGTGGTGCAAGCTGAGTACAATGCCGACGGCACCGAGGTCTGGTATTCGATCTGGGCGGGCAAGACCGAGCCATCCGCGATTGTGGTGCTGGACGACAAGACGCTGAAAATGAAGGCCGTGATCAAGGACCCAAAACTGATTACACCGACCGGAAAGTTCAACGTTTATAATACTCAGCGCGACATTTACTAATCTCGTCTGATTGAACCCGGGAACTGGTCCCCGGGTTTTTTTTACTGCACTCAAAGAGTATTATTATTTAATAATATTGGGATGATAATTATGAAACACCATACTGGATTTACATTGTTGGCGGTTAGTGCCCTGTTCGGCCTTTCTGTTGCAACTGGCGCAAGTGCCGATGCGGGCAAGCTGACCGAGAGTTGCGTAGGCTGCCACGGCAAGGGCGGCGCCAACACCGAGGCGGCTATTCCGAATATCGGTGGCTATTCCGCAGCATATATGACTGATGCCTTGAAGCTTTACAAGACCAAGGCACGTCCTTGCCCTGAGACCAAGATTCCTGGTGGCGCCAAGAAAGGCACGAAATCCGATATGTGTCAGGCGGTCAAGGACCTGAGTGACGCCGATATCAAGGAAATCGCTGAATCTTTTGCCGAGCAAAAATTCGTTCGCACACCGCAAAAATTTGATGCGGCCCTGGCCAAGAAAGGCAAGGAGCTCCATGACAGGCTTTGTGAAAAATGCCACTCCGAAGGTGGTTCCGTAGCAAGCGACGATGTCGGTATTCTGGCTGGCCAGAAAATGGTTTACCTTGAAGAGCAGACCAAGTTCTTCCTTGAAGGCAAACGGCCTATCTCCAAAAAGATGAAGCCGAAGCTGGAAGAGCTGGATAAGGCCGGAATCCAGGCAGTCCTCAACTACTACGCCAGTTTTAAGTAAGCTTCTAGCGTTTGTGTGAATTCAACCCGTTATATTGAAATAGAGAAAGAGGGAGTAAGTATGTCAGCCCCGACGGAAACTAAGAAGCCTGGTGGATTTTGGCAGGCGTTGCGCAGTCCAAGTGCCAAATATTCATTATTGACACTGCTGGGCGGAGGGTTCGTCGCGGGTATCATTTTCTGGGGTGGTTTCAACACCGCCATGGAGGCGACCAACACGCTCGAGTTTTGTCTTTCCTGCCACGAGATGAAGAATACCGTTTATCAGGAATACAAAACGACCATCCATGCCTCGAATCGCACCGGCGTGCGCGCAGTCTGTTCCGATTGTCATGTGCCCAAGGACTGGATTCACAAGATGCAGCGCAAGATTCAGGCGAGCGGGGAAGTGTGGGGCAAGCTGACGGGCAGTATTGATACCAAGGAAAAATTCGAGGCTAAGCGGCTGGAATTAGCGAAGCACGAATGGGCGCGTATGAAGAATTCGGATTCGCGTGAATGTCGCAACTGCCACAGCTATGCAGCGATGAATATGGAAGTGCAAGACAAGAGCGCCAAGAAGAGGCATGCTCAGGCCGCAGAGCCCGGCTCTGGCAAGACTTGTATAGACTGCCATAAGGGTATTGCTCATCACCTGCCCAAAGGCGCAGAGGAATAAATACTGCGTCGCGTCTGATTCTGGCGCCAGGACGGTGTGAATGTTTGAAGGGACTACCGGACGATTTGCCTGAATAGATGATGCCCGGGGAGCTTTTGCTCCCCGAGGCATTCTTGAAAGGCGGAATTTAAGTAATCTTGTTCAATAGTTGTGAAATCAATTGTGATAAAGGGAAAGCGATGATCAAGCATCTGATTGCTGTTTCTGTATTAAGTCTGTCCATGGCGGGTGCAAATGGGCCGGTATTAGCTGCCGATGTGAGCCAAGCGCCCGCCAAGAAAATTGTCGTGTTTTACCCGGGTAGCTCGGGTATGGAGTGGATTCTGAAAGGCACCGAACATGGTGGCGCAAAGCCTGTGAAAAGGGGCGAACCATGCATCGGCTGTCATATTGATGAAAACAAGAAGATGGATGAGTCGGCTGAAATCGGCGCGAAAATCCTGTCGGGCGAAAAATCCAAGAATACTGCGCTGGAACCCAACCCGATTAAGGGTAAGCCGGGCAGCATCGCAGTCAACGTCCAGGCCGCTCATGACGCCAACAATCTGTATTTGCGCTTTACCTGGAAAAACACCGGCTTCAATAGTGGCAACAAAATGGACGCTGAAAATCCGGTCAAACTGGCGGTGATGCTGGAGGAGCCGGGCAAGCTCGAGAATGACACTACCGGCGGCTGCTGGGCGACCTGCCATACTGATGTGCGTACCATGCCAGGTGTGACCGATGACAAGAAGACCAAATATGTCGTCGGTGCCAGCCTGGCAGATGGCAAATTTTTCGATATTTTTCAATTCCGGAGCGGCAAGGGCCAGTTCGTCGATGGCCACATTACTGACAAGCGCGTGATGGAGGGCGGAAAAGCCTTGCAGGAAGCCAAGGGTGAATTGAACGGCGACACATGGACAGTGACTTTCACCCGCAAGCTGAGCGGTGGCGAAGGTGACGTCGCGCTGCTACCGGGCAAGGAATACAATTTCGGTTTTGCTATCCATGACGACTATACCGCTGGCCGTTACCATTACGTATCCTTCGGTTACACGCTGGCGCTGGATAACCCGAAAGCAGGGGTTAATGCAGTAAAACAATAAGTTTGTGTGGGCAGGAACCGAAGGTTCCCTCTTCCATTCGCCTCCTGGTAAAAAAGGGGAACTTCGCGCGTGTTTGCGAGGTCATCCCAATTTAAAGATGAGGAGTGAATGATGGTAATGAAGACCATAGCGCTAACCGTATCAAAATCGCTTCTTGCTGCTTTGATATTGGCCTCTGTGGCGAATGCCGGAGAGGTGGTAGAGGTCAGTATCGAGAAAATGCAGTTCGAGCCACAACTGGTCAAAATCAAGCCCGGCATCACGGTCAAGTGGGTCAACAATGAAAGACGTAACAACCATTCCGTCTTTTTCGAGAAGGAAGGCTATCCTGAGTCCGAGCGTTTTTTCCCCGGAGAGTCCTGGCAGCGCACATTCGACAAGCCGGGCGTTTACCCTTACCGGTGCGGTCCTCACCCAGAAATGACCGGAGTGGTGGAAGTTGCGGAATGAATTTAGGGTCAGGCAAGCTTGCCGGGTCGGGCTGCTGACGATTTGCCTCTGTATTCATCCAGAATCTACTTTGGCCGCTCCGGAAAATAACGTGGGCACCTATGAGCCTGCACTCGCACGTCGCGCGGAATTGCTCAATCTGATACGCCAGGACTGCGGTTCCTGCCATGGCATGAAGCTGACTGGCGGACTGGGTCTACCGCTCACCCCCGATATGCTTAGAGGTAAATCCCCCGAAGCGTTGCAGCAAACCATCCTGTATGGGCGCGGCGGTACGCCGATGCCGCCTTGGGCACCCTTCATGACCGAGGCCGAGGCTGGCTGGATCGTAGAAACCCTGCTGAAAGGATTACCCTGAAATGCGCAAGTTGTCTGTGACTCCCCTTTTCCTCCTGCTGATTATTCTGCAAGGCTGTGCTTCCTCAACCCTGCGCGGGACCGGAGACCTTGGCGTAGTGATCGAGCGCGCCGCGGGGAGCATACAGGTGGTTGAAACCACCGGCCATACACGGCTAGGGCAAATCACCGGCCTGGGCGACCTGTCCCATGCTTCGGTCAATTATTCCCGCGATGAGCGCTATGCCTATATTTTCGGGCGTGACGGCGGGCTGACCAAGGTGGATTTGCTCGAAATGCGCATCGTCAAGCGCGTGATGCAGTCCGGCAACAGCATTGGCGGCGCGATCTCCCAGGACGGCAAACTGATTGCGGTGGCCAACTACACCCCCGGTGGCGTAAAGGTGTTCGATGCCGCTACGCTCGAACTGGTGGCAGATATTCCCTCGCTGGATGATAACGGCAAGCCTTCCAAGGTGATCGGGCTGGTGGATGCACCCGGAAACCGCTTTGTGTGGAGCTTGTTCGAGGCGGGTGAAATCTGGGTGGGCGATCTGCGTGATCCGGCCAAGCCGGCAGTCACCAAATTCAAGCAGGTTGGCAAGGAGCCTTATGATGCCATGATCACCGCCGACGGGCGCTACTACCTGGCCGGCCTGTTCGGCGAGGATGGCTTAGCATTGCTTGACCTGTGGAACATGGAGGCGGGCGTGAAGCGCGTGTTGAACGGCTACGGCAAGGGCGAGCAGAAATTGCCGGTTTACAAAATGCCGCATCTGGAAGGCTGGGCTGCGACCGGCAATGAACTGCTGGTGCCGGCAGTGGGACGGCATGAGGTGCTGGTGATTGACCAGAATACATGGAAAGAAGTTGGGCGGATTCCGGTTCACGGCCAACCCGTGTTCGTCATTGCTCGGCCGGATAATCGCCAGGTATGGGTAAACTTTGCCTTCCCGAATAATGATACGGTGCAGGTGATCGATGTACAGAGCCGCGCCATTGTAAAAACCCTGAAGCCGGGCAAGGCCGTGCTGCACATGGAGTTCACCCCACGTGGGGAACAGATCTGGGTTTCGGTGCGTGACGAGGATCGGGTGGATATTTTTGACAGCGAAACCTTCATCAAAGTCGGCGAGTTGGGTGCCGACAAGCCTAGCGGTATTTTCTTTACCCCTCGCGCCCACCGGATTGGCCTGTAGTTGTACTAGTGGGGCCAAACTTGATCTAAAGCAAGGCTCATACCCCGCAAGTGGGGCACACTGCTCGCAACTTGGGGCCAATTATGACGGAACTTGAACTGCATCTTCTCAATGATTACCAGCGCGATTTTCCGCTGGTGCCGGCGCCTTTTGGCGTAATCGCCGGACGTCTGGGCGTAAGCGAAGCCCAGGTGCTGGAAACGCTTGTGCAGCTTCAGTTGTGCGGCACGGTAAGCCGGGTCGGGGCGGTGTTCAGGCCGCATAGCATAGGCTCAAGCTCCCTTGCTGCGATTGCGGTTCCCGCTGACAAGCTCGAAGAAGCGGCCCGGCTGGTCAGCAGCTACAACGAAGTGAATCATAACTACGAACGCGAGCATCATTACAACCTGTGGTTTGTCGTCGCTGCTGCCGATGAAGCGCGGGTTCGCGAGGTACTGGCCGAGATCGGGGGTCGTACCGGTTGTCCGGTGCTGCATTTGCCGATGCTTGAGGACTACCATATCGACCTTGGATTCGATCTTTTGCAACCCCATCAGGGAAGGCGCGCCGTAAGCCAGCGCGCGCCGAGCCGGGATGTGCTGCACCTAGCTGTCGCTCCGGCGGTACCACAGCCGTCTGAAACCGCGCTGATTGGGGCGGTTCAGCAGGGACTACCGCTAGTGTCGCGGCCCTTTGCCGAGATAGGCGAGAGCATCGGCCTCTCTGAAAGCGAAGTCATCGCCGGCCTGGCACAGCTTCAGGAGCAGGGTGTCATCAAGCGCATCGGAGTGGTAGTGCGTCACCACGAACTCGGTTATCGCGCCAATGCAATGGTGGTATGGGATATCCCGGATGACCGGGTTAGCACGCTGGGACATTGCATCGGCAAATTCGATTTCGTCACCCTGTGCTACCAGCGGCCGCGGCGTCTGCCCTCCTGGCGCTATAACCTGTTCTGCATGATCCATGGCCGGGATCGTGACGAGGTGCTGAGCCTGGTCGCGGAACTGGAGGAGCAATGCGGTCTCCATGATGTTTCCCACGAAGTGCTGTTCAGCCAGCGTCGTTTCAAACAGTGCGGTGCCCGCTATGTGACCACCGGACAGGAATCGGCCCGATCTGCCCAGCGCGGCGCGGCCAGCAGGGGTTGAGTTTATCGATGGACGAGTTGGACCGGGCAATTATCAACGAACTGCAGGGTGGTTTCCCTATCAGCGACCAGCCATTTGCCGAGGTCGCGGCGAGGTTCAATATTACCGAACAGGAATTGATCGCACGCATCGACAGTCTACTGGAAAATAAGGTGTTATCCCGCTTCGGCCCGATGTACCACGCCGAGCGCATGGGCGGAAGCTTGAGCCTGGCGGCGATGAAAATCCCGGTGGAAGATTTTGAACGGGTGGCGGAAATCGTCAACGCGATGCCGGAGGTTGCACACAATTACGCGCGAGACCATATTCTCAGTATGTGGTTCGTGCTTGCCACCGAGACGCCGCAGGCCCATGCGCGGGCATTGAAAAAAATTGAGCGGGAAACCGGCTATCCGGTCTACGATATGCCGAAGATTAAAGAATATTTTGTTGGACTAAAGCTCACGGCATGAATCCTGAACCTGCGATCGATGGAATAGACCGGCAGATCATCCTTGCCACCCAGTCCGGCCTGCCTCTTGAGCCGCAGCCCTATCATGCGGTTGCCCGGCAGGTGGGCGTTTCCCCCGAAGAGGTGATGGCGCGCATGCGCCGCATGCTCGTGACCGGTATGATCCGTCGCATCGGCGTGGTGCCTAATCATTATGCCTTGGGCTACAAGGCGAATGGCATGACAGTGTGGGATGTCCCCGATGAGAAGGTGGATGAACTGGGCGAACGGGTCGGTGCGCTGGACTTCGTCAGCCACTGCTACCATCGGCCGCGTCATCTGCCGGATTGGCCGTACAATTTTTTTGCCATGGTGCATGGCCACGACAAACCTGAAGTGGAGGCGCAAGTGCGCCAAATTGCCAATCTGCTGGGCGATGCCGACCGCGGTCACGAGATTCTTTACAGCACGCGCATCCTGAAGAAAACCGGGCTGCGCATCGGGGGTTGACCATGTTTCGTATTTCCCAATTCATGCAGGAAGTTGCTCATCCCACCCCGCTAGGGACTAAGCGCAATCCGCCCGGACCGGTGGTGATCTGGAATTTGATTCGGCGCTGCAACCTGACCTGCAAGCACTGCTACTCGATTTCGGCGGACAAGGATTTCCCTGGTGAGTTGTCCACCGCCGATGTCTTCACCGTGATGGATGACCTCAAGCGCTTTCGCGTGCCGGTGCTGATTCTGTCCGGCGGCGAGCCGCTGCTACGTCCGGATATTTTCGAGATTGCCCACCGAGCAAAAAAAATGGACTTTTACGTTGGCCTGTCGAGTAATGGAACCCTGATTGATGAAAGCAATATCGACCGCATTGCTGCAGTCGGATTTGACTACGTCGGTGTCAGTCTTGACGGAATTCAGGAAACCCACGACAAGTTTCGGCGCATGGAAGGGGCCTACGATGCGTCCATGCATGGCATTCGCCTATGCAAGTCTCGAGGAATCAAGGTCGGCATCCGCTTTACCCTGACCCAGGACAATGCGCACGATTTGCCGGGCCTCCTGCAATTGATGGAAGATGAGGAACTGGACAAGTTTTACCTGTCGCACCTCAACTATGCCGGCCGGGGCAACAAAAACCGTAAGAATGACGTATTCCATCAGGCTACCCGATCGGCCATGGATCTGCTGTTCGACACCTGCTGGCGCTACCAGCAGGAAGGTAAGCAGAAGGAATTCGTTACCGGCAATAACGATGCTGATGGCGTCTATCTACTCTTCTGGGTACGGCAGCATTTTCCTCAGCTTGAAGAACATGTTCGCGCCAAGCTGGTGCAGTGGGGTGGCAATTCCTCCGGCGTAAATGTCGCCAACATCGACAATTTGGGCAACGTTCACCCCGACACCATGTGGTGGAACTACAATCTTGGCAATGTGCTCGAGCGGCCATTCTCGGAAATCTGGACGGATACCTCCGACCCTATTATGGCTGGACTGAAGGCGCATCCGCGCGAAGTCGGCGGGCGTTGTGGTCAGTGCGCCCATTTCGACATCTGCGGCGGCAATACCCGGGTGCGTGCCTGGCAGGTGAGCGGCGACCCATGGGCGGAAGATCCGGCCTGCTATCTGGAAGATGAGGAAATTGGTATTGCTGTTGAGGCGGCCACTGAAAGCTGAATATGAGCAAAAAATATTTGTGGTTATGTGTCTCTGTGGTTGGTTTGCTCTGGGCATTTGAAGCCTTGGCGGGCCAACCCGTCGAAAAGAACTTTGCCGACAATTGCGCTTCCTGCCACGGTGCCGACCGTCTGGGCGGCACCGGGCCGGCGTTGTTGCCGGAAAATCTTGAACGCCTGCGCCGGCCGGAGGCGTTCAAGACCATTGCCGAAGGGCGCATCGCCAGCCAAATGGTGGGTTTTGCCGCCAAGCTCGCCAAGGAGGACATCCAGGCGCTGGTGGACCTTATCTACCAGCCGTTGCCCAAGACGCCGGTATGGGGAGCGGATGAGATCATCACTTCCCATCTCCAGCATGTCACCGAGGCGTTGCCCGATAAGCCGGTATTCAGCGCAGATCCCCTGAATCTGTTTGTGGTGGTGGAAGTGGGCGATCACCATGCCACCATCCTGGATGGTGACAAATTTGAACCGATTTATCGCTTCCCGACGCGCTTTGCACTGCACGGCGGACCGAAATTCAGCCCTGATGGCCGCTTTGTGTATTTCGCCTCGCGCGACGGCTGGATCAGCAAGTTCGATATCTACAATTTGAAGATGGTGGCGGAAGTGCGCGCCGGCATCAACACCCGTAATCTGGCTGTGTCCGGAGACGGCAATACGGTGCTGGTGGGCAATTATTTGCCCCACTCCCTAGTGCTTTTAAATGCCGAGGATCTCACGCTGATCAAGGTGATTCCGACGTTGGGCCAAGATGGAAAAAGATCGCGGGTGTCCGCTGTTTACCAGGCAGAGCCACGTGGCAGCTTCGTTGCTGCACTGAAGGATGTGAAGGAAGTGTGGGAAATTCCCTATGGAGATAAGGATTTTCCGGTGCGACGCATTGCAGTAGACAACTATCTGGATGATTTTTTCTTCGATCAATCCTATCGCCACTTGATCAGCGCTGCGCGAGACGGGAAGAAGGGGCAGGTGATCGATCTCGATTCTGGCAAGAAAGTGGCGGAAATCGACTTGCCAGGCATGCCGCACTTGGGTTCCGGCATTACCTGGGAATATCAGGGCCATCCGGTGATGGCGACGCCTAACTTGAAGGAGGCGCTGGTGAGCGTAATCGACATGACCACCTGGCAGACGGTGAAGCAGATCAAGACGATCGGGCCTGGCTTCTTCATGCGTAGCCACGAAAACACACCTTATGCCTGGACTGATGGCTTCAGTAGCGGCAACCCGGAAAGCCGTGACGCTATGACGCTAATCGATAAGCGCACCTTGGAAGTGGCGCATATTCTTCGCCCGATTCCGGGTAAAACAGCGGCACACGTTGAATTCACCCGCGATGGCAAATATGCGCTGGTCAGCGTGTGGGAGATGGACGGTGCACTGGTTATTTACGACGCGGCCACGCTCAAGGAAGTCAAGCGCTTGCCGATGAAGAAGCCGTCAGGGAAATACAACGTCTACAACAAGATCACGCGTTCTGCCGGAACGAGCCACTGATCTATTGTTGGCCGTAGGCGCGAAGCTTGTCCATGTCCAGGATGGTCACATCCTTGCCTTTGACATTGATCAGTCCGGCGGAAGACAGGTCATGCAGGACGCGCGAAAAAGTCTCCGGCGAGATGTTGAGGCGCGAGGCGATCACGGTTTTGCTGGCGGGCAGATTGACGTGAAGGTTCTTGCAGCTGTCAGGGTTGTCGCAGTCATGTTGCAGCAGGTAGCCGATCACCCGCTGGGTGCAGGAGCGCAAGCTATAGGCTTCGACATCGCCGATCAGGCTGTGCAGCCTGCTGCTTAGTCCGGCCAGCATCTTGCGGCAGAAGATCGGGTCGCGTTCGATTCCATCAAATACTGCCGTTCTGGAAATATGCAGCAGAAGGGAATCGGCGAGCGCCTGAGCATAGACCGGATAAGGCATGTCCATGAACATCACCGCTTCCCCGAAGGTTTTTCCGGGGCCAACCAGATGCACCACCTTTTCCACTCCCTGCGGTGACGAGAATGCCAGTTTCAACTGGCCGTGAACCACGACGTAAAAGCCGTGCGACGGATCGCCCCGTTGAAACACTATTTCACCGCGCGTAGTGTGTAATTCCCTGGTGTTTTGCGCGATCCGGTCGATTTCCTCCGGCTCCATTTGTTTGAACAGAGGGAGATTGGCCAGAATTGCGTGAATCTTGGTGCTGCTCAAATCGTTTCCTCTCGGGAGTTGGTCGGTTTTGCTATGGGGTAAGCAACAGAAAATACTACCGATTTACACGGAGGAATGCAATTTTATGCTGTCTGCGCACTCGTAAGATTTAGTGTGAAAACGGCACAAGATATTCAAAATATTTGACCTATGTCAAGGCTGGCCGAGTCATTTCCGCGCAATCTTATTCCCACGATATTGAAGTGGGAATGCTCCCTGTGACAAACGGCATTAGCCGCGCTCAATTTATCCGCGGAAAATTCAGTGGATCTAAGCAAGTAATCCGTCCCCCCTGGGCGATGGCCGAACCAGATTTTGTGGAGTCATGTACCCGGTGCGGCGACTGCGTTGGCGTTTGCCCCGAGAAAATCCTGGAAACGGGTCGTGGAGGCTTTCCCCTCGTTGATTTTTCCAAAGGCGAGTGCACCTTCTGTGGTGACTGCGCCGGAAAGTGCAAAAGCAATGCCTTGAACAAGCGGGTTGATGTTGCGCCATGGTCATTGAAGGCCATCGTCGCCTCATCCTGCCTGACTCTGAAGCAGGTGGTGTGCCGAACTTGTGGGGAGTCCTGCCCGGTTGGTGCCATTCGCTTCAGGATTTCAGCCGGTGCGGTAGCCCGGCCGGAAGTCGATCCCGTTGCCTGTACCGGTTGTGGGGCATGTTTTGGGCCATGCCCGGTTTCCGCTGTAATGATCGGCGAGATTCTCGTGGAAGCGGCTGCTTAATCGATTTAGAGAAACAGTGATTTTTTGCGAGGAGGTCTGAAATGAAGTTGACGCGACGGGAGTTTATCAAGACCAGTGCGGTGGCTGCGACGGCAGTTGCGGCTGGAGTGACAGTGCCAGGCGTGCAGGAAGCGCTGGCGGCGGGCGGTGATACCGGCATTAGATGGGACAAGGGTGCCTGCCGCTTCTGCGGTACCGGTTGCGGCGTGCTGGTGGGCACCAAGGGCGGCCGCGTGGTGGCAACCCAGGGTGACCCGGATGCGCCGGTCAACCGTGGGCTCAACTGCATCAAGGGTTATTTCCTGTCCAAGATCATGTACGGCAAGGATCGTCTGACCTCGCCCATGTTGCGCATGAAAGACGGAAAATTCGACAAGAACGGCGAGTTCACACCGATTTCCTGGGATCAGGCCTTCGATGTCATGGCAGAGAAATGCAAGGCGACACTCAAGGCCAAGGGCCCGACTGCGGTGGGGATGTTCGGTTCCGGCCAATGGACTGTTTGGGAAGGCTATGCGGCCGCCAAGTTTTACAAGGCGGGGCTCCGCTCCAATAATATCGACCCCAACGCCCGCCACTGTATGGCGTCCGCCGTGGCCGGCTTCATGCGCACCTTCGGCATCGACGAGCCGATGGGCTGCTATGATGACCTTGAACACGCCGATGCCTTCGTGTTGTGGGGCTCCAACATGGCCGAGATGCACCCGATCCTGTGGTCGCGTCTGACTGACCGGCGTTTGACCGGGCCGGATGTCAAGGTTGCAGTGCTTTCTACCTTTACCCATCGTAGTTGCGAACTGGCGGATATCGAGCTGATCTTCAATCCCCAGAGCGATCTGGCCATCCTCAATTACATCGCCAATTACATTATCCAGCACGGTGCGGTGAACGAGGAATTCGTCAAGAACCATGTCAACTTCGCCAAGGGTGCAACCAATATCGGTTATGGCCTGAGGCCCAATCACCCGCTTGAACAGGCTGCCACCAACAACGGCTACCCGGGTGCCGATGGCAAACCCAAGGGCGACCCCAATGCCGCGTCGCCGATCACCTTCGACGAATTCAAGAAATTCGTTTCAGAGTACACCCTGGATAAAACTCATGAAATCTCGGGCGTGCCCAAGGACAAGCTTGAGGCGCTGGCCAAACTGTACGCTGATCCCAAGCGCAAGGTGGTGTCTTACTGGACCATGGGCTTCAATCAGCATACCCGCGGCACCTGGGTCAACAACATGATCTACAACGTGCACCTGCTGGTTGGCAAGATTTCAGAACCGGGCAATGGTCCTTTCTCCCTGACCGGCCAGCCTTCTGCTTGCGGCACCGCACGCGAGGTGGGTACATTCTCCCATCGTCTGCCCGCGGATATGGTGGTGATGAATCCCAAGCATCGCGAGATCACCGAGAAGATATGGAAACTGCCGTCCGGCACTATTCCGGACAAACCAGGCTTCCATGCCGTGCTGCAGAATCGCATGCTCAAGGACGGCAAGCTCAACTTTTACTGGGTGCAGTGCAACAACAACATGCAGGCTGCGGCCAACATGAACGAGGAAACCTATCCGGGTTACCGTAACCCTGCCAACTTTATTGTTGTCTCCGATCCGTATCCGACATTGACGGCTATGGCGGGCGACCTGATTCTGCCTACAGCCATGTGGATGGAGAAGGAAGGCGCTTACGGCAATGCCGAACGGCGTACCCAGTTTTGGCGCCAGCAGGTGAAGCCCCAAGGCAATGCTAAATCCGACCTGTGGCAAGTGATGGAGTTTTCCAAGCGCTTCAAGGTGGAGGAGGTGTGGCCGGCCGATCTTATCGCCAAGATGCCGGAATACAAGGGCAAGACCTTGTTCGACGTGCTTTATGCAAATGGTCAGGTTAACAAGTTTCCGCTTTCGCAACTGCAGGCGGGGTACGACAATGACGAATCCAGGGATTTCGGTTTCTATGTGCAGAAAGGCCTGTTCGAGGAATACGCCTCGTTCGGTCGCGGGCATGGTCATGACCTGGCCGATTTCGAGCAGTACCACAAGGCCCGCGGCTTGCGCTGGCCAGTCGTGGACAACAAGGAAACTTTGTGGCGGTTCCGCGAGGGCTACGATCCATACGTGAAAAAAGGCGAAGGGATCAGGTTCTATGGCAAGCCGGACGGCAAGGCAGTGATTTTTGCTTTGCCTTATGAACCGCCAGCAGAGTCTCCGGATAAAGAATATGACATGTGGCTGTCTACAGGCCGCGTGCTGGAACACTGGCACTCCGGTTCCATGACTCAGCGCGTGCCAGAACTGCACAAGGCTTTCCCCGATGCCTGGGTGTTTATGCATCCGGACGACGCCAAGAAACGTGGCTTCAAACGCGGCGATGTGGTGAAGGTGGTCAGCAGGCGTGGGGAGGTGGTGACGCGCGTCGAGACACGCGGGCGCAACAAACCCCCTGTCGGTTTGGTGTTTCTCCCATGGTTTGACGAAAGCCGTTTGGCGAACAAACTGACCTTGGATGCAACCTGCCCGATTTCCAAGGAAACCGACTACAAGAAATGCGCGGTCAAGGTCGTCAAGGTTTGATCCTTGGCAGGGGGAGCGGCCGGCACTTGGGTCTCTCTCTCGTTGGACTTGATGATGCACTCAATAGAGGCAGACTTTGAAAGTTAAACTCCAAAGGAGGAATTTAATATGGCAATGCGCTATAAGCTGATCGTGACACTTGCCGCCGTGGCACTGTCGACAATATTTTTCGCGTCATGCGCGACCACACCCGTTGAGAAACCGCACGCTTTGCGGCTCAACCAAATGACCGCAGAGGACCAAGCTCCAGCTTTGCTGGAATATCAGGGAAAAACACCGGGCGAACAGGAAAAGATCGCTCGCACCTTCGAGCAGCAGCCGCCGCTAATCCCGCACAAGATCGATGGCTACCGAATCGACTTCAAGAAGAACCGCTGCCTGGAGTGCCATGATCGTCCAAATTACAAGGAAGAAAACGCTCCCAAGATCGGCGACAGCCACTATATCGACCGCGAAGGCAAGGAGCTGAAACATATCTGGATGGGGCGCTACAATTGCAACCAGTGCCATGTTCCGCAAGCCGACGCGCAACCGCTGGTGAGCAACACTTTCCAGTCGATTAAGGCCGGGAACTGATTGTTTCTCTAAAATAATCCTCCGCAATAAAAGCACTATTGCGGAGGATTTTTGTTGTAGTACACTAACCAGAGGGAATAGTCCGAATTAAGTCCTGCGGGTTCACAGAGGGCTTGATCAGTGACCCCCAAATAACACCGCAAATAAGGTGTGTTGGTTGTCGTTATGTCAATCCAAATAAAGGAGGAACAATGAATTGAGCTTGGTCGTGTTTTCCGGCCCCCAACGTAGCGCTCATGCCGCCCGATTTTCCTTCAAGAGCCAGTTGGCGTAGTGCTGTGCCGGGCTCTG
>NZ_DF967553.1:15818-63472 GCF_000971475.1 Sulfuricella sp. T08 | reverse complement strand
TTGAATTCTTCCGGGTAACGTTTGCTGCTCATAACACCTCCTTGTTGCCTCAAGTTTAAGGCTTAAAGGTGTCTAGCTGGAACGGGGCGATTCAGAACGTATTAATAACATGGGCCACGAGGGTACTACCGGAAAAATCGACGCCAGCCTCATCACTATCGGTGTCGTGTACAGATTCAAGATTCTGTAAGACTGTAAATAGGTTCAAAAAAAGCTGGCGAATGATTTCGCCCGCTTTTTTATTTGACCGGCGCTCCTTTGTCTGCGAAGTGGCGGGCCGCTGGCTGTTGTTATAAGTAGATGAGTTTTCCCAAGTGGGCTGCTAGTTCCTTTTGGGTGGCCTTGGTGTAGTCCTTGTCCAGGCTTTCACTGATCAGGCTATGTACCTGGGTGCTGAAAGTGTTGTTGAGCAGGCCGCGGAAATGGGGCTCGGCGACCACGATTAGGCGCTGATACTGGTTGCCGGTGCGGCCTTGCTCGATATGGTGCGCGATTTCACGGGCGAAAATTTCGTGCTCGTGCTGCTTCGGGTAGGTGGTTGGCTGGTGGGCACCGTGGCCGTTTCCTGCGCTTTGCATGTGTCCGGATCGGTCGGTTACCAGGTCCGAGTTCTTTTTTCTGCTGTCGGGATGGTCGAAGGCGGCGACCTTTTCCAGCCCCTTGCTGATTCCCGTGTTGGCGTAGAGTTGTGCTTCACTGGCGTTTGCGACAAGAATCCAAGTGGTAGTCATATTGCCCTCTTTGAGTGGATGAACAAGACCAATTTTAAGCGTACCACCTTATCCCATTGAGTCAAGGTATGGCTTGATCTTACTCAAGCATTGCTTTCTTGGCAGCTTCGCGGAAGCCTTCCATGCTGATGTCTGCGGGGCGAAGAATGAGGGCCTCGTCGAACTGGGCATAATGCTTTGCAGTGGATTTGTTGTAGGCGGGGTCGTAGTGTTTTACGAGTAGTTCCCCGACCAGTTCGTCCCAGGCCAGTCCGGTGGAAAGCGCCTGCCATTTCTGAATTACGCCCTTGCCGTGTATTCCGGTCAGGTGATCCAGCTTTTGACAAAGAGCTTCAGGATTCTCGAGGAAATGGACGTATTCCTCCTTGAGCAGTGCGATGCGTTGTTCTTGTGCCATTTCGACACGGACGCACTGACCACGTTGCCACATTTCCTCCAGCAAGGCATCGGGCGCCCGAATATTGCCGATTTTTTTGCTTTCCGCTTCCACATAAACCGGTTGGTCAGGGTCGAATTTCTGTAGCGCTTCCCAGAGTCGGCTTTCGAACAGCTTTTGTGGAGGCTGATCAGCGTCTGGCAGGTTACCCAGGATCGAGCCGCGATGGGCGGCGAGTCCTTCCAGATCCAGCACCTGCGCGCCCAATTCATCCAGCGCGGCCAGCAGGCGACTTTTTCCGGAACCGGTAGGCCCGCAGATGACCCGGTAGCGGAAACGACCGGGCAGGGTTTGCAGCGTTGACAGCACCATGGTGCGGTAGGCTTTGTAACCGCCTTTCAACTGCTGGGCGCGCCAGCCGATCTGGTTCAGAATGTGCGTCATCGCGCCGCTACGGCTACCGCCGCGCCAACAGTAGACCAGGGGCCGCCAGTTTTTCGTCTTGTCGGAAAAATGCTGCTCCACATGGTCGGCGATGTTGCGCGCAACCAGCGCCGCGCCGATTTTTTTGGCATCGAAGGCTGAAGTCTGTTTGTAAATAGTGCCGACCCGTGCGCGCTCCTCGTCATTCAGCACCGGAAAATTTACGGCTCCCGGGATATGGTCCTCACGGAATTCGGAGGGTGAGCGTACATCGATGATGTCGTCAAACTGGGCCAACTGTGCTAGGGTTAAGCCCTCGGCTGCAAGGGTGTTATGCCCGCGATCATTGCTTGTGAAATTCATTGGATATCAAGAGAAATTTAAAGGTCTAAAAATTATAATATGAATATCAAGTTAACAGAGTTCTCGCATGGTGGGGGCTGCGGCTGCAAAATTTCTCCGGCAGTTTTGAGCGAAATTCTCTCTACCATGCCAACGCGCGCGATTTTTCCAGATTTGCTGGTCGGGATCGAATCCAGCGACGATGCCGCAGTTTACCGCTTGAATGCGGCGCAGGCGATTGTTGCGACAACCGATTTCTTCATGCCGATCGTGGACGACCCATTCGATTTTGGACGCATTGCCGCCACTAATGCAATTTCCGATATATACGCCATGGGAGCCCAGCCGATTATGGCGCTCGCCATCGTCGGCATGCCGGTCGGCAAGCTGCCGGTCGAGGTGATCCGTGAAATCCTCAAGGGTGGTGAATCGGTGTGTGCGGCAGCAGGTATTCCAATCGGGGGCGGCCATTCGATTGATTCCTCGGAACCGATTTATGGGCTGGTGGCACTCGGCATTGTCCACCCCGATCGGGTCAAGCGTAACGACAGGGCCCAGGCGGGCGATGCGCTGATTCTTGGGAAAGGTCTCGGTATTGGTATCATGAGCGCGGCGCTGAAGAAAAGCGAGCTGTCAGAGGAGGGTTATCAGCAGATGATAGCCAGCGCCACCCAGCTCAACACGCCGGGGTCGGTGCTGGCTGCCATGCCGGGCGTGCATGGGTTGACCGACGTCACCGGTTTTGGATTACTGGGCCATCTGCTGGAGATCTGCCACGGTTCCAAACTGGCTGCCGAGGTCGAATTCGATCGTTTGCCCTTGCTCCCTGCAGCGCTGAACCTGGCAAAACAGGGTTATGCGCCAGGTGCAGCTGCGCGCAACTGGGCGAGCTATGGACACGAGGTGGCCTTGCCGGAAGCCATGCCAGAATGGCAGAGAAATTTGCTGAGCGATCCGCAAACCAGCGGCGGTTTGCTGGTAGCCTGCGCCCAGGAAGAGGTGGAAAACGTGCTGGAGATATTCAACCAGCAGGGTTTCGGCTACGCAAGTGTGATCGGTTCACTGTGTGCTGGAAAGCCTTGTATATCAGTAAAGTAATTATTAAACAGATGGGTATTAACTATTGTTAATGTTAATTCTAGATAATCAAGCGGGTGGATCATGGTTAAATTGCTGATTATTGAGGATGATGAGGCTGCAGCGGGTTCTCTGAAACGCGGGCTGGCGGAAGCCGGCTACGCCGTCGAACTGGCCCATGACGGCGAGCGTGGCTTGCAGCAGGCTCAGGCCGGGGATCACGACCTGTGGGTGATCGATATCATGTTGCCCGGACGCGATGGGCTGTCGGTTCTGAAGGCGTTGCGGGATCAGGGTAGACGTACTCCAGCTCTGATCCTGAGCGCACTCGGCAAGGTGGACGACCGGGTGGAAGGCTTGCGTGTCGGTGGCGATGATTATGTGGTCAAGCCTTACGCTTTTGACGAATTGCTGGCGCGGATCGAGGCGCTGCTGCGACGTGTGCGCAGCTTTGGCAGTGGTCCGGAAACCATGCTGGAACTTGCTGATCTTAAAATGGACTTGCTCAGTCGCAGTGTGACCCGCGGTGGCCAGGAAATCGATCTGCAGCCGCGCGAATTTCGCTTGCTGGAATACCTGATGCGTCACGCTGGTCAGGTGGTGACGCGCACCATGCTGCTGGAAAATGTCTGGGAATATTTCTTCGATCCTCAGACTAATGTCGTGGATGTCCACATCAGCCGGCTGCGTCAGAAAATCGACAAATCCTTTGCTACTCCCCTGCTGCACACAGTGCGGGGACGGGGCTATATCTTGCGTCCGGAAGCATAAGTGTTCGGGGTGTGGCTTTCATTGGTTCTTCTGCTGTGCCTGCTTGGTGGGGTTGCCGGTTTTTGGTGGCTACAACGTCGGCGGCAGCAGCAGAAAGAGGCCTTGCTGCGTCGCCAACTGGTTTCGGTGACTCAAAGCTCCCGACAGACGGGTGACAATATCGCTCACGATTTAAGAACGCCGTTGACGCGCTTGCGCGCTGATGTTGAAGATGCATTGCGACATGACGATAGCGAGATGCATCGTGCAACTCTTGAAAGAGTGCTCGACGAAATCCAGAACATGCAGAATATTGTCAATGCCTTGCTTGCTCTCAGCCAAGCCGAGGCGGGTGTCATGCGGGTGAGAAAAAAGACCGTGGACCTGTCCGGGCTGTTGGAAGAGCTCATTGAACTATACATACCTTCTGCCGAAGAACGGCAGCTCACTCTGCAAGGCAGGATTGCCCCAAATCTTAACATCGAAGCCGACCGCCAGTTATTGGCACGGATTTTCGCCAACCTGTTCGACAATGAGCTCAAGTACGTTCCAGCCGGCGGTACCATCCTGCTGACAGCACTCGCCAGTGGACCACATGTGGAAATCCGGGTGGAGGATGATGGCCCGGGTATTCCGGTTGAAATGCGTGACAAGATCTTCGAGCGCTTTGCCCGTCTTGATCCAAGTCGAACACTGTCTGGTGGATCTGGGCTGGGACTCTCCCTGGTCAAGGCTTTCGCGCAGCTGCTTCAAGGCGAAGTGCGCGTAGTGGAAAGCAGTTTGGGTGGGGCGGCATTTATCCTGACTTTGCCAGCATCGGCTGCAGAAGTTTCCAAACCCTCTCCATGATCAGTGGTTGCGCAGCTGTAGTGGGATGCAGGCCATCAGCCTGAAATAGTTCCGGATTGTCGGCAACTCCTTCAAGCAGGAATGGGAGTAGAGGGATTTTATGACGCTGCGCCGCCTGCTGGTAAATAGACTGGAACTTGGCACCGTAGGCATTGCCATAGTTGGGAGGAAGCCGCATCCCGATCAGCAGTACACGGGCTTTGCTGTTGCGACAGGCAGTAATGATGGCGTTAAGGTTGGATGCGGCGGCATCAAGCGGCAGTCCGCGTAACCCGTCGTTCGCTCCCAGTTCCAGGATTACCAACGCTGGCCGGTGCTCGGCCAAAACCTGTTCGATTCTGTAACGGCCGCCGCTCGTAGTTTCACCGCTGATGCTGGCGTTGATCACTCGAAAGCCGGGCTTTTTCTGGTGTATCCGCTGCTCGAGGAGAGACACCCAGCCGCTGTTGGCAGGAATGCCGTAGGAAGCGGAAAGGCTGTCGCCGAATACCAGAACGACTGGCGCGGATTGTGTGGCTTGGGCAGCGACACCCCAGAACAGGAAACAGACAATCAGCAGCAGGCGTATAAACATGAACGCATCCCATCAAAATTTTATTGTGCAGGCAATTGCGCTAACCAAGCAAGTGACAAGCGAGGGGGCGCCGCTGATCATCCTCGATCAGCTCGATTTCTCGGCATCGCCGGGCGAATCGGTTGCCGTGCTGGGTGCTTCCGGTTCGGGAAAATCCACCCTGCTCGGCTTGCTGGCGGGTCTGGATGTGCCAACCGGCGGCAAGGTCCTGCTTGATGGCACCGATCTGTTTGCACTCGATGAGGATGGGCGTGCGGCCTTGCGCGGACGCCTGGTCGGCTTCGTGTTCCAGTCGTTTCAACTCCTGCCGGCGCTGACTGCGCTGGAAAACGTGATGTTGCCACTGGAGCTTGCCGGGGTGAATGGCGCTCGCGTTGAAGCGAGTTCTGCTCTGGAGCGGGTAGGGCTGGCGCAGAGGGCTTCCCACTACCCGCGCCAGCTCTCGGGCGGCGAGCAGCAGCGCGTGGCAATTGCCCGTGCCTTTTCTGTCAATCCCCGCCTGTTGCTGGCCGACGAGCCGACTGGCAACCTCGACAGCGCGACGGGTGAGCGCATCATCGATCTGCTTTTTAAGTTAAACCAGGAACACGGCACCACGCTGATCCTGGTGACCCACGACGAGCGGCTGGCACAACGCTGCCATCGGCGTTTGCACCTTGATCGAGGTGTTCTCGTCCAGGAACAGGCATGAACAGCTTTGCCCTCTCTCTGCGTATGCTGCGCCGCGAGTGGCGTGCCGGGGAACTGCGCGTGCTGGCAGCTGCACTGGTGATTGCCGTAGCCAGCGTCACATCGGTCGGGTTTTTTACCGACCGGGTCGGACGGGCGCTGGCGCAGCAGGCGAATATGCTGTTAGGCGCAGATCTAGTGCTGATCTCGGACCATCCGCTGGATGCGGGTTTTGAGCGTGAGGCGTTGCGGCGTGGTCTGCGCACGGCTCATACCCTGAGTTTTCCCAGCATGGTGCTGCATGGGGAGCGCGCCCAACTGGCGGAAATCAAGGCGGTGAGCCGCAATTATCCGCTACGCGGGCAGCTGCGAGTGACGCAGCAGCCCTACGCCCCGGATCGCGCCAGCAGCGAGATTCCTGAAGTGGGTACGGCATGGCTGGACGAGCGCCTGTTTAAACAGCTGGATGCGGGGCCCGGCGCAGACCTGGAAGTGGGGACAAGTCATCTGGCCATGTCTGCCGTCCTGACTCAGGAGCCGGATCGTGCCGGCGTCCTGTTTAATATTGCGCCGCGCCTGCTGATGAATATTCAGGATATCCCGGCAACCGGGCTGATCCAGGAAGGCAGCCGCGTCAGCTATCGTCTGCTGGTTGCAGGAGAGGTCGGCACGGTTGAACTTTTCCGCACCTGGGCTACGGCAGGGCTGAAGCGCGGTGAGCGTCTGGAAGGCGTGTCGGACGCGCGCCCGGAAATCCGCGCTGCGCTGGCGCGGGCAGAGCGTTTTCTCGGCCTGGCTGCGCTCACCAGCATTATTCTGGCAGCGGTGGCGGTGGTCATGGCGACACGCAGATTCATGGCCCGCCATCTCGACAACTGTGCCGTGATGCGCTGCCTGGGTGCCCAGCAGCGGCTGATTTTCCGTCTTTACCTGATCCAGTTTCTTCTGCTCGGCATACTGTCCAGCCTGATCGGCTGTCTGCTCGGTTATCTCGGGCAGATGGTGCTGGCGCAACGCTTGGGCAGTATGGTTGCTGCCGAGCTGCCTCTGCCGTCAATGCTGCCCGCTGTGCAAGGGGTTCTGACCGGCATGGTGACGCTGTTGGGGTTTTCACTGCCTTTCCTGCAGCAGCTGAAACATGTTCCCGCCCTGCGCGTGTTGCGCCACGAACTCGGCCCTCCCGGACGCTTCGGCTTGATCGGCTTCGCCCTCGGGCTTGCCGGTATTTCCGGGCTGGTGCTGTGGCAGGCGGGGGATGCCAAGCTGGGCGGCTATGTGCTGGCGGGCATGGGCGCAGCCATCCTGGTTGCCGCACTGCTGGCGCTGTTGCTGATCAGGACATTGTCCGGGATGCGTCGCCAGGCTGCCGCTTCATGGCGTTATGGGCTGGCCAACATTGCACGGCGGGCGGGTGGAAGCGTGGCGCAGGTGAGTGCCTTCAGCCTGGGAATGCTGATGTTGCTGCTGCTGACCGTAGTGCGCGGCGATCTGATGCAAAGCTGGCAATCCACACTGCCTGCCGAGGCACCCAACCGTTTCGTTATCAACATTCAGCCCGATCAGGTTGAGTTGCTACGAGGTTTTTTCCATGGCCGCCACATCCCTCCGCCGGCGCTTTACCCTATGGTGCGTGGCCGGTTGCTGGCTGTCAACGGCAAGCCGGTAGCCACCGGGGAATATGCCGATCAGCGCGCGCAACGGCTGCTTGAGCGGGAATTCAACCTTTCCTGGTCGGATCGCCTGCCTGATGACAATCAGCTTGTCGCCGGGAAATGGTGGGCCAGGGAAGATCATGGCGCGGCTCAACTGTCAGTCGAAGAGGGGATAGCCAGTACGCTCGGCATCAAGCTGGGCGATCAACTGACCTACGGTGTCGGTGGCGCGACTTTCAGCGCACGGGTGGCGAGTCTGCGTAAGGTCAACTGGGATTCGTTTCGCGTCAATTTCTTCGTGGTCGCCTCACCCGGTGTACTGGAAAAATTTCCCGCCAGCTATATCACCAGCCTTCATTTGCCTGATGCGCAGGGTAGCCTGCTCGACGAAATGGTCAAGGCGTTTCCGAATCTTACGGTGATCGACGTGGCCGCCGTAATGAACGAAGTGCGCACCATCATGGATCGGGTCGCCGGCGCGGTCGAGTTCGTTTTCCTGTTTACCTGGCTGATGGGCTTCACGGTACTGTATGCCGCGATTGCCGCTACCCGTGACGAGCGGGTATACGAAACCGCGATATTGCGCACTCTGGGAGCGAGCAGGCGGCAGTTGCTGGCTGGCCTGTTTGCCGAGTTTGCCGGGATCGGCATGCTGGCTGGGCTGGTCGCCGCGCTCGGCGCGAGCGGAACGAGCTACTTCCTGAGCACCCGAATCCTGGCGTTGCCCTATGTGTTCAATTTCTGGCTGCTGCCGGTGGGGATGCTGGCCGGAGCCGCCGCTATCGGCGTTGCCGGCGTCGCCGGTTGTTACAGCGTGCTGAATCAGCCCCCTTTGCAGACGATCAGGGATAACAGCTAGCAATTCTTTACTATTTTCGTCGGAAATTCTATTATCGGTTTAAGTTAGCTCTCATCCGCAAAGTTTGATCAAGGGGAAGGCAGGCATGACGATATCCACCTCGGTGCTCGGGGATTTTTGGCCTGGCATACAGCTTTATTACCCGCCGGTGAAGTATGCGCCGTCCCTTGGCATTTACGAAGACCTGGAGGCGGCAGCGCTGCGCTTCAAGAAGCACGCCCGCAACACCAACGCCCACACTTTGCTGTTCGATCTGGAAGACGGCTGCCGCCAGAAAGCCTTGAGCCGCGACCTGCTGCGCCAGGAGCTGCCGGACCTCGAACGCGATGACGTCACCGTGGCGGTTCGCATCAATCCCTTCCGTACCGAAGAATACGACAAGGATATTCAGATGGTGCGCGACCTCGCCGACCACATCGACGTGGTGATGCTGGCGAAAGCCGGAGAAGCCTACGGCGCCGCCGAAATCCGCGATCTCTCGGCATGGCTGGCCGGGGTGAACGGGCGTATCACCATCCAGCCCATCATCGAGCATCCCAAGTCGTTGAAGATCGCTCCCGAGATCATGGCCTATCCCACGGTGCGGCACGTGGTGTTCGGCATCCACGATTTCTCCAAGGCGATGGGCATCCATATCACCCCCGAGCACTGGACCGAGGAACTCAAGTTCTTCCTCAATCAGATCCTGTTCGAGGCGCGCATCGCCGGCAAGGGGGTGATCGGGGGGGTGGAAGTGCTGATCGGCGACTCCACCATGCCGGACAACTTCGTCGAGCCCCACGATATCCGGCGCTGGCTGGACTTGCACGGCGATCACGAATCGCGCGTGGTGTTCCGTCATGCCTGCGAGGAAGCGGCGCTGGGACTCACCGGAAAGCAGGCGATCCACCCCAGCCATATCCACCTGTGCAAGGTGGCTTACACCCCATCGCCCACCGAGATCCTCCGCAACATCCGCATCCTCAAGGCAGCGGTGGAGGCAGATGCGCTGCTGGGTGGGGCAATCAAGTTCGAGGGTGAAATGCTTGACCCGCCGATGTTCGGCAAGGCGCTGCAAGTGCTGCTGCGAGCCCATGCCCTGCGCGCATTGTCCGAGGAGGATACGCGTTTCGCCCTGACCGTGCTGGGAATGCTGCCGGCCCAGGTAATCCGGGAAAACTGGCCGTACGGGGTGATTTTGTAACCCCAGGCCGGATAAGCTGGAAAAGCTTGCTCATAAAAAGAGTTAGCCGTAACAGATAGAAGCCGGATTAACCGTTCTGTCGGTCAACAAATCAGGAGTAAGAACCCATGCCCTTTACGCATTTCGAGAACCATGCCTGGAACCTCCCGGAATACTTCAACATCGCCGTTGCCTGCACCGATGCCCACCTCGGCACGCTCACGGAAAACCGGGTGGCCATGATCGTGGAGGACGACGCCCTCGGTACCAGCCAGGCCACTTACGGCGAACTCGCCGCGAGCACCAGCCGTTTCGCCCAGTTGCTGCGCAACCTGGGGGTGGAAAAGGGGGATCGGGTGCTGATCCGCCTGCCCAACAGCCTTGCTTTTCCCACCGCTTTCTTCGGCGCCATGAAACAGGGGGCGATCGCCGTACCCACTTCGACCCTGCTCACCGCCGAGGAGGTGCTATATCTCGCCAAAGATTCGGGGGCGATGCTGCTGGTCACCGACAAGGCCATGTGGGACGGCCTGAAGGACAAGCTGACCGGCCTCGACAGCCTGCGCCACGTGCTGCTCGCCGGAACAGGCGCAGTCATTTCCGCGGCGGGGCTAAATGTCCTCGACCTGGAAACGGAACTGGCGAAAATCGGCCAGTGCCCGCCCTCGCGGGAAACCCGCTCCGACGACCCGGCGTACCTGGTTTACACCTCCGGCACCACCGGTTACCCCAAGGGAGTGCTCCACGCCCATCGGGCCATGATCGGCCGCGAGCCGGCGGCCAGGCACTGGTTCGATTTCGCTGTGGAAGGCGACCGCATCGTGCATTCCGGCAAGTTCAACTGGACCTATGTCCTGGGATCTGCCCTGATGGACCCCCTGTATCGGGGCAAGACCGTGATCGTCCACGAGGGCAGGAATGATGCCTCCGGCTGGTTGAGACTGATCGCCAAGCATAGCGCCACCATTTTCATCGGCGTCCCCACCATCTACCGGCAGATCCTGCAAAAAACCGCTTCCGGCCGTGACGACGTGCCTACCCTGCGCCATTGCATGAGCGCCGGCGAGCACCTCTCCGACGAAGTGCTTGCCCAGTGGCGGGAACGCTTCGGCATGGATATCTACGAGGCGGTGGGGATGTCGGAGTGTTCCTACTATCTTTCCGAGAACAAGTTCCGCCCCATTCGCCCTGGTTCGGCGGGCTTTCCGCAGCCCGGCCACGAGGTGAGGCTGCTCGATCCCGAGACCCTCGAGGAAGTAGCACAGGGTGAGGAAGGCATGATCTGCATCCCGGACGACGATCCGGGCCTGTTCATGCGCTACTGGAACCTGCCCGAGGAAACCGCCAAGGCGTTCAAGGGGCGCTGGTTCCTCACCGGCGATTATGCCAGGTTCGACGAGGACGGCTACATCTGGTTCCTGGGGCGTAAGGACGACATCATCAACACTTTCGGTTACCGGGTTTCGCCCCACGAAATCGAACGGGTGATGAAAAACCATCCCCAGGTGGCAGATTGCGCCGCCACCGGTGAGGAGATATCCAAAGACAAGGTGCTGGTGGCGGCCTATACCATCCTGCATCCCGGCAGCGTCGCGACCGCAGATGACCTTGTCGTGTATGCCCGGGAGCATCTTGCCGCCTACAAAGCGCCGAAGATCGTCTATCTCGTGAGCGACCTTCCACGCACCAAGAACGGCAAGGTGATGCGCCAGCATCTCGTCCCGTCCCTGGCCGTGGCGCGCTCCACCCTCTGACCGAAGGGAGTAGCTATCATGCGCAATCCTTACCGCCCGCGCCGTTCCATGCTTTATGTGCCCGGCTCGGTGCCGCGCTTCTTGGAGAAGGCGCGCACCTTGCAGGTGGACTCGCTGATCCTCGACCTGGAAGACCCGGTGCTTCCAGAACACAAGACCGAGGCGCGCAAGAACGTGGTCGAGGCAATCCGCCAGGGCGGCTTCGGTTACCGGGAGATCGTGGTGCGGGTCAATGCCCTCGCCACGCCTTGGGGCAAGGACGATCTTGCCGCGGTGGCTGGGATCGGCGCCGACGCCATCCTGTTTCCCAAGATCGAGAGCCGGCAGGACGTGCTCGCCGCGCTATCCGCCCTGGATGCGGTCGGTGCGCCGGAATTGCCGATCATGGTGCTGATCGAAACCCCTTTCGGGGTGCTTCGCGCCGAGGAAATAGCCGGCGCCTCGGATCGCATCGTGTGTATGGTGATGGGCACTTCCGATCTCACCAATGAACTCCGCGCCCGCATCACTCAGGACCGGCTACCCATGCTCCACAGCCTTTCCCACTGCCTGCTGGCGGCCCGCGCCTATGGGGTTTCCATCGTTGATGGAGTCCACCTCGACCTGAACGATATGCATTCCTTCGAGTATGCTTGTCGCCTGGCGCGCGACCTGGGCTTCGACGGCAAGAGTCTGATCCACCCGTTCCAGATCCCCTACGCCAACGATGCGTTCGCCCCCCGTCCAGCTAGCCTGGAGTCGGCAAAACGCATCATCGCCGCTCTCACCGAGGCCAATGCGGCGGGAATGGGCGTGGCAGTGGTGGATGGGCGTCTGGTGGAGAACCTGCATGTGGAGGCGGCCAAGCACACCCTGATGATTCATGAGATGATTGAAAAAATGCAGGCGGAGGAATAACCATGAACAAGGCCAGCACCGGCAATTATTTCGAAGATTTCAGTCTCGGGCAGACTCTGGTTCACGGCACGCCGCGCACCGTCGGCGAGGGAGAGGCCTCTCTCTATATCGCTCTTACCGGCGCGCGCCAAGTACTGCATAGCGCGAAGACCGTCGCCCATGCTTTGGGTTACAAGGATCGCCCGCTGGACGATCTGCTGGTATTCAATATCGCCTTCGGCAAAACCGTACCGGACATTTCCCTCAATGCCGTGGCCAACCTGGGCTACGCCGATGTGCGCTTCCTCAGGCCCGTCCATGCCGGCGACACCATCTCGGCGGAGTCCACGGTGGTCGGCCTCAGGGAAAATGCCAACCGCAAGAGTGGCATCGTTTGGGTGCGCTCTACCGCACTCAACCAGAACGGCGAGGAAATACTCTCCTGGGTGCGCTGGGTGATGGTGCACAAGAAAAGCCCGGACAGCCCCGCACCGACTCCCGTCGTCCCCGAAGCGCCGGCGTTCGTCGCTCCGGACCGGCTGATGGTGCCCGCAGCCCTCGACGCCCAAGGCTTCGAGACCGAGGTCACCGGCGGCCCCTGGCTATGGGACGATTACGCGCCGCTCGAGCGCATCGACCACCTTGCCGGCATGACGGTGGATGAATCCGACCACACCCTCGCCACCAAGCTCTATCAGAACAATGCACGGGTGCATTTCGACGCCCATGCCATGAAGGATACCCAGTTTGGGCGGCGGCTGGTGTACGGCGGCCATGTCATCTCGGTGTGCCGGGCACTGGCCTACGACGGCCTGGAGAACGCCCTGACCATCGCTGCCATAAACGGAGGCAGCCACTGCAACCCGACTTTCGGCGGCGACACCCTGTATGCTTATTCCGAAGTGCTGGACAAGTGGGAACTGCCGGGCCGTAGCGATCTTGGAGCCTTAAGGCTGCGCATGGTGGGCGTGAAGAATCTCCCCCCAGCCGAACTGGTCGCGCCGCAAGTCGAGGAGGGTGGCATGCAACGCTATCACCCCAGCGTGGTGCTGGATCTGGACTATACGGTACTGATTCCGCGCCGCTAACCAAGGAGACCCCATGAGCCATTCAGTTCACCCCAGCGACGCCCTGTTCAAGGGTGAGCGACCCTTCCCGGCGATCCCCGCCTGCGAACATTTTGCCGGCAGCGAAAAATTGATCCTCAAGGCGCTGGAATTGCAGGACAAGCTCGGCCCGATCTTCGACATTACCTGCGACTGCGAGGATGGTGCACCGGCGGGCCGCGAGCAGGAGCACGCCGAAATGATCGTGCGGGTACAGAATTCGGCAGCCAACCGGCACAAGATGGCCGGCGTGCGCATCCACGACCCGAGCCACGGCCACTGGAAAAAAGACGTGGATATTCTGGTGGAGGGAGTCGGCGAGACTACCGCCTACATCACCATCCCGAAGGCGACCAAAACCAGGCAGATCGCCGACATGATCGAATACATCCAGAAACGAGCGGCAAAGAGTGGCGTGAAACGCGACATCCCAATCCACGCACTGATTGAAACCCACGGCGCGCTGCGCGATGTCCATGAGATCGCCGCCCTGCCGTGGCTGCAGGTGCTTGACTTCGGCCTGATGGATTTCGTCTCCGGCCACCACGGCGCCATTTCCGCCAGTTGCATGCGCAGCCCCGGCCAGTTCGAGCATCGCCTGATTGCTCGCGCCAAGGGTGAAGTGGTCGCGGCAGCACTGGGAAATGGAATCGTTCCGGCGCACAACGTCACCCTCGATCTGAAAAACCCCTACGCTGCCTACCAGGATGCCCGTCGGGCGCGTACCGAATTCGGCTTCCTGCGGCAGTGGAGCATTTACCCCACGCAAATCCAGCCCATCGTCGATGCCATGAAGCCTGACCATTCCGAAGTGTCAGCCGGCGCGGCCATCCTGCTCTCCGCACAAAAAGCCGACTGGGGACCGATCCAGCACGCCGGCGAGCTGCACGACCGCGCCACCTACCGCTATTACTGGGAAGTGCTGCAAAAAGCCAAGGTCACCGGCATCAAGCTGCCTGAGGACGCGGAACAGGCGTTTTTCGGGTAGGGGCCGTAAGGCGTTGATCGCCATATCGGGTCAGTCCCCCTATGGGTCATCCTTTGCAGATGATCAGGGATAGCGGCTAGAATTCGTTTTTTACTTTGTCTGTAGGAAACCCCATGAAATTCGGCACCCCGTTAAGCCCTAGCGCAACCCGCGTCATGCTGCTCGGCAGCGGCGAACTCGGCAAGGAAGTGATCATCGCCTTGCAGCGCCTTGGCGTGGAAGTGATTGCGGTGGACCGTTATGCGAATGCGCCCGGCCATCAGGTGGCGCATCGCGCGCACGTCATCAATATGGCCGATGGCGCCGCGCTGCGCGCCCTGGTCGAGCAGGAAAAGCCGCACCTGATCGTGCCAGAGATCGAAGCCATCGCCACCGACATGCTGGTCGAAATCGAACGTGATGGACTGGCCGAGGTGATACCCACGGCGCGCGCCGCGCAGTTGACCATGAATCGCGAAGGCATACGCCGACTGGCGGCAGAAACGCTGCAACTGCCTGTTTCGCCCTATGCCTTCGCCGACAGCCTGGAGGAACTTCAGGCGGCGATCGATGGCGGCATCGGCTATCCCTGTATCGTCAAGCCGGTGATGTCCTCCTCCGGCAAGGGCCAATCCCGGCTGGATGGCCCTGCCAATGTCAAAACGGCATGGGATTATGCCGCCAGCGGCAGCCGGGTGAACCAGGGGCGGGTAATCGTCGAGGGTTTCATCGCCTTCGAGTACGAAATCACGCTGCTCACCGTGCGTGCGGTGGGCGCTTCGGGCCAGGTGGAAACCTTTTTCTGCGAGCCGATCGGCCACGTCCAGGTCAAGGGCGATTACGTCGAAAGCTGGCAGCCGCAGACTATGAACGACGTGGCCCTGTCCCGTTCGCGTGAAATCGCCAGGGCGGTGACGGATAATCTGGGAGGCCGCGGCATTTTCGGCGTGGAATTGTTCGTCAAGGGCGATCAGGTGTGGTTTTCAGAAGTCAGCCCGCGACCGCACGATACCGGCATGGTGACCATGTGCAGCCAGGTCCAGAGTGAATTTGATCTTCATGCCCGTGCCATCCTCGGTCTTCCGGTGGACACATGCCTGCGGGCGCCTGGTGCCAGTGCAGTGATCTATGGGGGCATGGAGGCGACCGGCATTGCCTTTGAAGGCGTGGCGGAAGCCTTGGTCGTGCCGCAGAGCGACCTGCGTCTGTTCGGCAAGCCGGAAAGCTTTACTCGACGCCGCATGGGCGTGGGGCTCGCCAACGGCAAGGACGTGGATGAGGCGCGTGCTCGAGCCAAGCTCGTGGCAAGCACAGTCAGGCCGGTGCGAGGCTAGGCATGCAGACACATTACGAAAGAATCGGCGGCGAGGAAGTGGTGCGCAAGCTGGTCGACCGCTTCTACGACCTGATGGACCAGCAGCAGAATTTTCAGGACATCCGCGAACTGCATGCGAAAAGCCTGAAAGCTTCGCGCGAGAAGCTGTTCATGTTCCTGTCCGGCTGGCTTGGCGGGCCGCAGCTGTATGTCGAGAAATACGGTCATCCGCGCCTGCGCCAGCGCCACCTGCCATTTGCCATTAGCGAATTGGAGCGCGATCAGTGGATGACCTGCATGATCCAGGCGATGCAGGATCTGGGTCTCGAAGAGGATTTGAGTGAAGAATTAAAACGCGCCTTCTGGAAAACGGCTGATTTTATGCGCAACAAGGAGGGATGATTTGTGCTCGAAAATGACAAAACTGTAACCCATCGTGTTCTGCCAAGAATCTATAATCCAAAACGTAATGTTTGCTAGAGAGAAAAAAATGAAAATCTTGATGTTGTTGGCGATGGGTGTACTGGTGATTTCTGCGACTACAGCAAAAGCCATGGATAGTGGTGCTATCCTGGGTGGGGCACTTGGCGGTGGCGCGGGAGCTGCAATTGGTTCGGCCGTTGGTGGGCGCGATGGTGCAATTATTGGTGGCGCTGTTGGCGGTGCGGCCGGTGTAGCGGTGGCAACGTCTGACCGCAAACGTGAAAACATCCGGGTGAGAAAGGAAGTCGTATACGTTGATGACCACGATCATCATGACAATGGCCGGCATCTCGGCCACTACAAGAACAAGCACGGTCACCACGACGATTGAGTCGGGGTGAGGTGACAAAAAAAGGCGCTCAGTTGAGCGCCTTTTTTCATGGTGTTACCTGTCAGGATTACCTGCCGCGACTGACGGGACGTCCGGTTCCGGTAGCACTCTTGTTCGGGCCGCCGCGACCGGCATAGCCTTCGCGGTTTCCATTAGGCCTACCTTCGTAGCCAGGGCGACGGTCATTGTTGCCGAATCCAGGACGCTTGCCAGAAGGGCTGGGCGCACCGGAACGCATCGGGCGTTTCGCTTCAAAGCCAGGAACGATGTGCGGGGTGATGGCGTGGCCGGTGAAACGCTCAATCTTCTTCAGGTTCATCACGTCCTTGCCGGAAGCGAAGGATACTGCAATCCCCGTGCTGCCTGCACGGCCGGTACGGCCAATGCGGTGAACGTAGTCCTCGGCGAACTTGGGCAGATCGAAGTTGATTACGTGGCTGATGCCGGCCACGTCAAGTCCGCGAGCTGCCACGTCGGTGGCGACCAGTACTTTGATGGCGCCACTGCGCATGCGGGTGAGAGTGCGGTTGCGCGCGCCCTGGTTCATGTCGCCATGCAGCGCTGCAGCCTGATGGCCCAGTGCGAAAAGGTCTTCAGCCAGCATGTCGGCGTCGCGTTTGGTAGAGGTGAACACGATTGCCTGTTTGACATCGATGTCGGTTAACAGGTGCTGCAACAAGCGGTTTTTATGCGCCATGTCGTCGACAATGTGCAGGCGCTGCTCGATATTCTCGTGCTTGGCCTGTTGCGCGGTCATCTGGATGCGCTTTGGATCTTTCAGCAGGCGCTTCGCCAAGGTTGCGATAGTGCCTTCCAGTGTCGCCGAGAAGAGCAGGGTCTGGCGGCTGGCAGGGGTAGCAGCAGCGATTTTCTCGACGTCGTCGATGAAACCCATGTCCAGCATGCGGTCGGCTTCGTCCAGTACCAGCATTTCCAGGCGCGAGAAATCGATACGGCCGCGATCAAGATGGTCAATCAGGCGGCCAGGCGTGGCGACGAGGATATCCACAGGCTGCGACAGCAGCTTGTTCTGCAGCGGGTAGGGCATGCCGCCGAGGATGCTGACGGTTTTGACGCGCATGTGCTTGCTGTACTTACGCGCGGCGTCGTTAACCTGATTCGCCAGTTCGCGTGTCGGGGTCAATACCAGTATGCGCGGGCCTTTGCTTTTGCTCTGTGAAGGCTCGGTCAGATATTGCAGCGCAGGCAGGATGAAGGCGGCAGTTTTGCCGGTGCCGGTTTGCGCCGACGCCATCAGGTCATGACCGGCGAGAACTTCGGGGATGGCCGCAGCCTGGATCGGTGAGGGTTCGGTGTAACCGCTATCGGCGATTGCTTGCAGGATGGCGGGATTCAGATTCAGTTTTTCAAAAGACACGTATATTTCCTTAAAGTTAAGGTAAAAATAACGCGCAGCAGGCAATAAGCAGGGGTGACCCGATAGTTAAGGGGTCAAGTACCAAACACCACGCGGCGCTAAAACATCGTCGCTAACCGGGGTGTATCGTACTCAGGAAATTCTGAGAAGGAAGGGTCAGGAGCGATGAACAAAGGCTGATCATACATTGCTTCAGCCAAGCGGCGCATTATACGGAGATTTTCCAGAAAAGCCAGATATTTATGCTACAATCGCTGACTTTTTTACATAGCAGGAATCAATACATGTCACGCGCCCAACGCAATATTGCAATCATCGCCCACGTCGACCACGGCAAGACCACGCTGGTGGACAAGCTGCTGCACCAGGCCGGCACCTTTGCCTCGCACCAGCATATCGCCGAACGGGTGATGGACAGCAACGATCAGGAAAAGGAGCGTGGCATTACCATTCTCGCCAAGAACACTTCTGTGGAATATGAAGGTGTTCACATCAACATCGTGGATACCCCCGGGCACGCAGACTTCGGCGGTGAGGTGGAACGGGTGCTGGGCATGGTCGATGGCGTGTTGCTGCTGGTGGATGCAGTGGAAGGCCCGATGCCGCAAACCCGGTTCGTGACCAAGAAAGCGCTTGCGCTGGGTCTCAAGCCGATTGTCGTGGTGAACAAGATCGATCGTCCTGGCGCGCGCCCGGACTGGGTCGTCAACCAGACCTTCGAACTGTTCGACAAGCTGGGTGCAACCGATGATCAACTGGATTTTCCGGTGGTCTACGCTTCCGCAATCAACGGCTACGCCATGTTGGAGTTGGACAAGCCTTGCGATCACATGCGCGCCCTGTTCGATACCGTTCTCAAGCACGTGGAACCGCCGAAGGGGGATCCGGATGCTCCGTTGCAGCTTCAGATTGCCGCACTGGACTATTCCAGCTTCGTCGGTCGTATCGGTATCGGCCGCGTTGCCAATGGCCGCATCAAGCCGGGCCAGCAGGTTGTCGTGATGAACGGACCGGATGGCACCCCGAAAAACGCCAAGATTAACCAGGTGATGGGATTCCATGGTCTGGAGCGCGTGCAGCTGGATGAAGCGCAGGCCGGGGATATTATTCTGATTACCGGAATTGAAGAAGTGGGTATCGGCGTTACCATCTGCGACAAGGAAAATCCTCAGGGGCTGCCACTGTTGCTGGTGGATGAGCCGACGCTGAACATGAACTTCCGCGTTAATACTTCGCCGCTGGCCGGCACCGAGGGCAAATTCGTCACCAGCCGCCAATTGCGCGACCGGCTGCAGAAGGAACTGTTGATCAACGTGGCGTTAAAGGTTGAAGAGACCGAGGATGCCGACTCTTTTGTCGTTTCCGGGCGAGGCGAACTGCATCTTACGGTGCTGCTGGAAAATATGCGCCGCGAAGGTTATGAACTGGCCGTAGGCAAGCCGCGTGTGGTGATGAAAGAAATCAACGGCGTCAAGTGCGAGCCCTATGAGGCGCTTACACTCGATGTGGAGGATGCAAACCAGGGCGCGGTGATGGAGGAACTGGGCCGCCGCCGCGGCGATTTGCAGGACATGCAACCCGACGGCCATGGCCGGGTGCGTCTGGAGTACCGCATTCCCGCGCGTGGACTGATCGGATTCCAGGGCGAATTCATGACCCTGACCCGCGGTACCGGCGTGATGTCGCACGTGTTCGATGAGTATGCCGAGGTCAGGGCCGACATTCCTGGCCGCCGCAACGGCGTGCTGATCAGCCAGGATAATGGCGAGGCTGTCGCCTACGCCCTGTGGAAACTGGAAGATCGCGGCAAAATGTTCGTGAGCCCCGGCGACAAGCTGTATGAAGGCATGATCATCGGCATTCACAGTCGCGACAATGATCTGGTGGTGAATCCGATCAAGGGCAAGCAACTGACCAACGTGCGTTCCTCCGGCACGGACGAGGCGGTACGCCTTACCACGCCAATCAAGATGACGCTGGAATCAGCAGTGGAGTTCATCGATGACGACGAACTGGTGGAAATCACGCCCAAGTCGATCCGCATCCGCAAGCGCTTCCTGCTTGAGCACGAGCGCAAAAAGGCATCGCGGTCCTAACGGCCTGGCTTCATAAAAATCCCCCGCTTCCCGATATACATATCGGGAAGCGGGGGATTTTTATTTGGTGACTGTCTACCCAGATCCCGACCGAGTAACGGCGCCATCGGTGATGCGTTATAATCTTCCCTCCATTTAATTAGAGAAAGCCATGCCTGAAATCCTGATCGGCATTCTGTTGTTGTTTATCCTGGCCGCCGCCTTGTGGCTGGGGTTCGGATTCAGCGGGCTGGTTCGCCAGCAGAATGAACTGCCGGCCCTGGTGGCGCAAATCATGGAGGAGAAGCACCGTGCCATGCTGTCCGACTTGCACGATGGGCTGACCAGGCAGGGCGACCGCATGAATTCAGCTGCAGCGGAAAATGCCGAGCGCCTGCGCGGATCGATTTCTCAGGAACTCCAGTTAAACCGGGATGCGCTGGAAAAATTGCAACTGTCTCAGAGCGCAAGCCTGGCACAGACCCGCGAAGCCATGCTGGCACAGTCTGCAGAGCAGGTGCGCGCCAATCAGGAACTGATTCAGTCCACTCTGCGCAACACCACTCAACAACTGACTACCGCCATTGAATCTCTGACCAAATCGGTGGATGGTCGCCTTGAGCAGATCAGCGGCAAGGTGACGGAGCGGTTGGACGAGGGGTTCAAGAAAACCAACGAGACCTTCGCTAACGTCATGGCACGACTGGCGACTATCGACGAGGCGCAGAAGAAGATCGACGGACTCACCACCAACATGGTGAGCCTGCAGGAACTGCTTGGTGACAAGCGTTCGCGCGGCGCCTTCGGCGAGGTTCAGCTTGAGGCGCTGGTGCGCAATATTCTGCCGCCTTCGGCTTACGCCTTCCAGCAAACCCTGAGCAATGGCAACCGCGTGGACTGCCTGTTGACGCTGCCCGAGCCGACTGGCAATGTCGCGGTAGACTCCAAGTTTCCTCTGGAAAACTATCACCGCATGTTCGCTGCCGAGCTTTCAGAGGGTGACCGTGCCCAAGCGCTTAAGCAGTTCAAGTCGGACGTAAAAAAACATGTAGATGCGATCAGCGAGAAGTACATCATTCCCGGTGAAACCAGCGATGGCGCGGTGATGTTCGTGCCTGCTGAGGCGGTATTTGCGGAGATACACGGCCATCATCAGGATGACGTGGTGGATTACGCGATGCAGAAGCGCGTATGGATTGTTTCGCCAACCACCATGATGGCGATTCTGAACACCGCCCGGGCCGTGATCAAGGACGTGGAAACTCGCAAGCAGGTGCATATCATCAAGGATGCGCTGAGCAAGCTGGGTAAGGAGTTTTCCCGCTTCGACACACGCATGAAAAAGCTGGCGGATCATATTCGCCTGGCCCATGAGGATGCCGAGGAAGTACATGTCACCAGCCAGAAGATCAGCCGCCGTTTTGCCCAGATCGAGCATGTACAACTGGATGAATCAGGCGTGCCGGTTTTGGAAGTTCTTGGCGACGTTCCAATCGCCGGGGAAGATTCCTGAGCTTGCTGCAGAATTCAACCCCCCTCATTCTTGCCGGTTTTGGCGATATGCACAGGCCTCACAGCAGCAGGAGTAGAAGCCGGCTGAAGCTGCCAGATGTTTATTTCTTTTTCGCCGGTTGAGGGTTTTTAAGCATCCACACAGCCAGAATGCCCTCAATTTCATGACTCAGGGAATGGTAGGCCTTGTCGTGCGGAGTTTCGTTCTTGAAGTCCTTGGCGTAGGGATCGGCACCCTTGCTCAGGAAAAATTCGACCAGTTCCTTCTTCCCGGTAAAAGCGGCAATGTGCAGCGGTGTCGAGCCGTTGTTGTCTCTGGCGTTGACATTGGCACCCTTGGCTACGAGCAGTTTGGCGATTCCCGGGTTGGAACTGGAGGCCGCGATGTGAAGCGGCGTAGAGCCGAGTTCGGTGCGTGCGTTGATGAGATTCTTGTTGGTGGCCAGAATTTTTTCCACCTCTTGCGGTGTGCCATCCCGGGCGGCTTCGAAAATCGTACCTGCCGCGTGAGAATTTCCAATTACGCTCAGCAGAAAAATGGCGACACCGATGATTTTAGAGCTTCTGTTCATTGCTGGATTCCTTTTGATTCGTTATCTGGATGGCGTTTGGTATGATGATAGTGGCGGCAAGTTTAATGTGAATCCAATGAGGAGTAAATTGATGCAGAACGTTTTCAGATTTCATATCGGCGTAGCCGTTCTCGGCGTGGCTGTCGCTTTCTCCGCACAGGCAGCTGACTGGGCACCGGTCACTCAGGTCGGCGACAGCGTGCGTGAGATAGATACATCCAGTATCGTGGGCACGGCGCCGGTTTTCACTTATACAACTCGCCACGTTTTTGGGGATTTGGAATACCGCGTCGGCAGGCGTGGCATAAAATATCTGGTGATATCGAGCAAGTCTGATTGCCGCCGCCAGACCACCTCGAGGCTGACGGTAGATGCTTACGATGAAAACATGTCGCTGGTCAGCAAGCAGGCCATTCAAAATCCGGAAGAAACCCTTGTTTCTCCAGACAGTATCGAGGAAGCGGTGCTTAAGTATGTGTGTCAACCCAAATAGCCTAGTGTCATTCCTATATTAGAATTTAGTGGAATCCCCTAACTACAAGTCAGGGCGTTTGTTATATCCTTGTTTGATCATTGGACATAACCAGATGGAATATTATAGATGTTAGGCAGGTTCTTGAAATGGATGTTCGGTCAACAGGATTCACATTCCCACGCATCTAGCAAGCAGGCTCAGCGAGCATCTACCACGAGCCTGAACGAGAGCAAGCTCGATGGCTTTGCGCCGCTAAAGGAAATCGACCATTCCGCTGTATTCGGGCAAGGTCTCTCTCCCTCTTCACTCACTGTCTCATCGGTTAAACCCTCTGCGGAAGAGGGCGCAGCCCAGGCCGAAACCGTTCAGTCTTTTGTTTGCCGAGAACCCATGCTGGACAGCAGCGGGCGCATGGCGGGCTATGAATTCATGTTGCGCAAATCTCCCAGGAACAAAGTTCGCCTTGAAACCCGTGCGGTTTTGCGCCTGTACGACGAGGTTTTGCTCCGCAATATGATGGACATGGAAATTGGCCGATTACTGGGCAGCCGGTTGGCCTTTATCGGTATTTCCCCGGCTTCCCTCGGTTGTCGCTTATTTGAAGACCTGCCGAAAAAAGGCGTGGTGCTGGTTATCCGCTCTGCATCGGAATTGATCGACAAACCTGAAGAAACATTGGCATATCTGATGGCACTTAAGGAAAAAGGTTTCCTGATTGCGCTGGAGGATTTTTCGTATGTGCCAGAGATGAGCCAGTTTCTTCAGGTCGCCGATTTGGCGATCATTGACGTTTCCTCGGAAGATTCGCAGAGACTAAGCTACATGGTGGATTCTCTATGCAGCCAGTATCTATGGATGAGATTGATCGCAAAAAATGTCGAATCCACGGAGGCCTATGAAGCTTGCCGGAAATTGCGTTTCGATTATTTCCAGGGGTCTTTCCTGACACGGTTGGAGGAACTGGAGCAGCCCAGGGTCAGCTCTAATCACATCAGGCTGTTCGAACTGCTGAACCTGATTCAGAAAGATGCCGATATAACTGAACTGGTTAACGTGTTCAAGCTTGATCCTATGCTGACCTATAAATTTCTGCGCTACATCAACTCTGTGGGTGGCGGGTTGGTGATGAAAGTGGCCGCCATCGAACATGCTGTTGCCGTGTTGGGCCAGAAAAAACTCTATCGGTGGTTGACCTTGCTTTTGTACAGTGGCGGAACAGCCCATCCGCAGGATAGGGCGCTGATGGAAAATGCGATGGTTCGTGGACGGATGACGGAAACGCTGGGGCGGGAAGCTTTCCCGCCTGGAGAACTGGATAACTTGTTTATCGTCGGTTTCTTTTCGCTATTGGACGTGCTGCTCAGGGTGCCGATGGGAAAGGCGCTGGCCTACCTTAATCTGTCTGAGGAATTGACTCTGGCTCTGGTGCACCAAGAAGGGAAATATGCGCCTTATCTGGAGCTTGCCATTGCCTGCGAGCAATTCGAACCTGAAAGAATTGCCGAGCTCGCAGCTGATTGCGGTCTGGATGTACAGAAAGTGAATCTCGCACATATCGACTCTATGCTGTGGGCTCTGGAAGTCGAGCAATAACCCCCGCTTAACTCCTGCACTATACTCTGGTCTAAAATTGGAACCAGCGCACTGTTCTTCAGGGTGAGCTTCGTTTTGATTTGGTGACAAGATAGTCGACGACCGACAGCACATCCGCCTGGTTGCCGCCCAACATGCTGGCTGAAGTCACGTATTGTCCATTTATCGCGATTGTCGGCACCGAATCTACGCCGTAGGCTACAGTCAGCTGTTGTGCGCGCTGAACTTTTTTCATTACGGCAGCAGAGTTGATAATTTTGAGAAATTCATTTTTCCCGACGCCCTGTTTTTCGAGGAAAGCTGCCATCTGTTCTGTTGTTTTCATGGGTATCCATTCCTCATGAATGGCGTTGAATATCCGGCTGTGCAACTCCTCCACTTTGCCTAAACTCTCCAGTGCGTAATAAAGCTGTTGTTGCAGAATTGCCCCTTTATTCCGCGCCACAGGAATGCGTTTGAAAGCGATACTGTTCCGATGGCGTTTGGCCCATGGCTCTATAAGCGGCGCCATGGCATTACAGTGTGGGCAGTCGTACCAGAAAAACTCGATAACTTCTACTTTACCGCCTGCCTTCGTTGGTTGAGGAGAACTCAGTACCTGGTAATCAAACCCTTCTTCCGGCGTTGCAGGTGAAGCAGCAGCAACTGCTGTCGACAAAACGATGGCTGCTCCCAGCAAGATGGCGATAGCGGAAGTGACAAAGTCTTGGGTAGGTGACTGCATTTTCAGACTAGCCTTATTGGGAGGGCATCAATACTGCCAAGTGGTGCCAAGTTCAGGATCGCATTGGCTAGCAAGTCCAATGCGGCCTTTTCTGGCGGTTGGCTAGTAGCCGGTTCGGGTGTGTTCAGGCAAAGCGGTGTCATCACCGAAAAAGTTCCAGAGCAGTTGTGCAAAAACCTCTGGGGCAATAACGGTGTGGCGGTTTTCGGTTTCCTGAAGTCTGAGGCGTAAGCTCTTGCGCAGTTCAGCATTGCCGGTAAGGTCAAAAATGATATCGACCTGATCGCCAAGTTTGATCACCTCCATGGCATCCTTGAAAACCGGTACGTTGCTGTGAGCAAAGCCCAGAGCGACAGGGGAGTCCAGATGGCGGTCTGCCACGGCCACGATTTCCACGTTGACATGTTCTTCCTGGATTTTCTCCAGAAAATGTTCGGCGAAAGATTCGCCAACGCTACCCAAGCCTAGCAATGCAACTTTGACTTTATTGCCCATGGTCGTTGTTCCTCCTGATTTTATTAATATATGCGTCTAAGTTTCGCGATTCGAGAATAGCTGAATGGCTGGATCGTGGCAAGCGCAGGGCTTGGAGGACGGACAGGAGAATGGAGCTGCATATCCCGAAATAAAAAATGGCTAGTGCCCAGGCACTAGCCATTTCATTGTCAGACTCGTCAATTTTAGAGTGGCCAGCAGTGCGTTGTGGCCACTTATCGAATCTAGGTTCTTGACTGCATCGGTCGCAACGGGTCGGCGCCGATAGTGCCGCTCAGGCTTTGCAGGTATGCCGTGCTCTTTACCCACGCCAGCTTGGTCTTGGCACTTTCTAGCCGTTCAAGGATGTCAAGCCGTTCGGCCAGATCTTGATGGCTTGTACGGTGGGCGAAGGTATCCAGATAAGTGATATGGCGCTCCCAAAGATGGATGTCCCGCACCTGCTTTGTCATTAGCCGTTCCTGGTACCAGTCCGACGCGAGCAATGCTTCACGGGTAAACAAGGCACGGATGGTGGGGTCATGCACGTCTTTTTCCTCATGCTGTCCATTAGCCATGATGTGGAGCAGGGCCTTGAGCGGTGGGCAGGCATCTTCCACGCTGCCATCCTCCAGATAGCGGGCTGCCACAATTTGCTGCGCTTCAACGATATTTTCAACGCCATCCACGAATACCGCCATATCCTGGGTTTCGGGCCGCAGGATTTGCTCGCCGAATACCGCACGAGGCGCATCGAACATCTTGCCCATGAAGCCGTGCACGAAGCGTTCCGTGATGCGATAGCCGAGGCGGCTAGCCTGGATCAGGCGGCCCTGATATTGGAAATCTGCTATCTTTTCCATGTAGCCGTTTTCGATCAGGAAACGCGGATCCCGTTCCTGTGGCTTCAGGCGCGACCAGATTTCCGGCACAAGCAGGCTGATGTCGTGGTCGACGCGGAGATTCGGGCCGATATAACCCGCCGCGGTGGAATAGCCGGCGTAACCCGTAAGGATGAAAGATACCAGCGTATTGTTCAGATCCACAGTGGGCCGGAGGGCGTTAAACGGCCCTTTGGTGAGCGCGCCTTCGCTGCCTGCCCCTGTCGTGGAGGGCGACTTGCCGGTGAGGCTGCAGATGAAGTCCATGAACAGCTCGGGCAGTTCCTGAAAGTGAATCGGGTTATATACTGCCAGAGGGCGGATGCCGGGTTCCGGCGGGTTGTTGCGTCGGCCTACCAGCACTGCGTTGACGGGTTCAATGACGGGCGTGCCCAAGGGGATTCGGCGATTGAATCTGGCGCCGATTTCCGCCACATAGCGTCCTACCGGGTTGGCAATATCAGACCGCAGTTGCAGATAACGAGGATTTTTGCTCGGCTTGCCATCCACCAAGCGAGGATGTGCCGAGGACACCACATATTCGTTTGCTTCATGGGCCTCGCGAAGAGTCTTGCGCATGGGCTCGGTGTACTGGTCTAACCCCACCACGTCATCGATAATTTTCGACAATGTCTCGCCATGGAGCGGCTCGAAATTCGCAAGGAAATTGTCGCGCAGAGACATGTCCTGCTCGGTCTGGAGATCGAATCCGCGATGAACCGCCTCGTCCGGGCGCTGGAACAGGCGGTATTCGCAATTGCGGACGAGCTTGACGGAAGGATCATTGCTTTTCGGCGATAAATTGGGCAGGGATGCAGCGGGAACGACAACCGAGGCGCTGATGTCGTCCTCCATCTGTACCTTGTCGGCAGCGATGAAGTCCTGGCGTAATTTGAACACGCGCCACGCCCCATTTTCCGCAAAACCTATCCGTAAATAGGAGCCTACCAGCTTTCTATCACCGAGCTTGAGTTCATGGCCGGGATGGCCGTTAACGAAATCCGTCGAAAGTTGGTTGCGCCAGTCGTCGCCCCATTCCGGGCGATACATGCGCTTGATGATGAACACCAGCGCTAGAATACGGTCGGGAATTTCTTCCAGCCAGGCATTGTATTCCTCGGTGTGGGCGGGGGATGGGGTGAGTACCTTGATCACCGATCCCAGGCTGCGTTCGGCGCTGAGTAACGTACGGGCCGCATCCCGGTCCTCATGCTCGAATCCCGGTTTGAAGCGGCCAGAGTAATTTTTCTTGATGATCTTTTCAACTTGGGTGAGGTCCTTCTCCAGATCCGCAACGAAAAGCGGTCCGTAGATCACCGCGTCATTCAGCGACTTGGAAATCTCCGACTTTCCTCCACCTGATACGGTGCAGGGCTTGTGGCAGAAAGTGCCTTCAGGATCAGTGCCCACCAGACGCCATGATGGCGCGCCCGGATGTTTGCACATCTCGACCTTGTAACCGTTGGGCTGCACGTAGATATGGCCTGGACGCAGCTTGATGGTCTGTGGTGCGCCATCCTTCACCCAGCTGATGGTTTGAGCGGGAAGATCCATGCGCAGATCCTGCGGCACGTAAATGACTTCCGGATGCTGCTTGTCTATGCCGTAGCCTTCCGGTTGCACGTTAATCAATTTGCCATACTGGGTTACAATTTCCTCGAAGCTGTAGCCCGGCACTCGCGTGATGCTGTCCACGCCGAATTCCTCGCCGTGGTTGTGCCGCGGGAATGCCAGTGCGCCGCCCGCATGTTCCTCTTCGGCCAGCCCGAAAAGGTTGGTGGCATAGCTGATCTGGGTCTTGACCTCTTTCTTGCAGTATCCGAAGTAATTGTCAGCCAGAATGGTGACAATCACCCCGCGCTCGTCGCGAGCGGTGATCTTGAAGGCGGAGCCGTCGTTATACAGTTCCTTTTCATTGACCCAGCACATACCGTCCGCCTGTTGGCGAGGCGTTGCGGCATCCCGGTGGGGCAGCCCAAGCTCTTTCTTGGTAAACCGGGTCAGGTGGGGTGCCAGAATCACACAACCGGTGTGGCCGGACCAGTGATCCACGTCCAGCCCGACATCGTTCGACGCAAGGACAGGGTTGCCGCCATTGCCGAAGATGCTTTCTACGAAATCCAGATTGCTCACCAGACCACCAGGTGCGAAGAAGCGAATTTCCATGATCTTTTCTGGTTCGCTGCCGGGGATTTCGGGGCAGATTACCGGGCGTAGCAGCAGCGAAACGAACATCGATGCTTCCTGAGGCTGTCCAGCGGAGAACGGCAAGCGCAGCAAATGTTCCGGGGGGGTGAATGCCTCACGTAGCAGACGTGCAAAAGCAACCTTTGGAACCGCCTTCTTGTCGCCGGGGATCGGCAGGCCGCCCTCGGTTACGTGGAATAAGCCCTTGGTCGTGCGACGGTCGCTTACCGGATTGTGCAGCACACCGTTGCGGATGCGATAACTGCTGACATAATCGCCCTTGAACACATTTTCGTTCACTGGCAGGGAAAGCTCCCTGGCCACGCCATGGCGGTCGAGTATCAGCGTGTTTTCTGGCAGCCGGGGCACAGCACCATCTGCAGCATCAGCAAGATAATCGTCCAGGAACGTCTGGATACGTTGATCGGGTGGGCAGAGGTAACCGCTCAACAAGCGGGATTTTTCCCGGTAGCTTTGCAGAAGATTGTGCGCAACGGCCAGGAAATCGCTACTTTCGCCCTCCAGGCAGGGCGGCTGGCCCGACGAGGACAGCTTCAGGTTGATATAAAGCTGAAGGCGTTTGCGGGTTTCTTTAGGGTCTTCAGAATCGTCCCCTAGCCCCAGAAATTGATTCAGATCCATAATGCGCTTTACCTTGTACGTGCATCTGCACTTGAGAAAAACCAGTATTTTACCCTGAAACGAGTGAATTTTAGATGGTTGACAGATGGAACCCGCAAGTTGCGACAGCAATAATCTGGTAACTGAGGCTGAGTTTATTGCCTAAAATTCATGTGCACATTCACAGGGCAGTTGATTTTGCCTGATATAAAAGGATTTTCCGGTATAACATTGCGCCGTATACCGACAATCGGCACTGCCCTTGATACAATCAAAACGCACAGAAAAAAGCTTATCCAATTGAACATATAGGTCATTCATGTTAACAAACGCACTAACGAAGCAGGAACTCACGAGATTGGAGGAATTGCTGGCCTCGCCCATTTTCAATGGAAAGGGCATGAGCCTGGACAAATTGCAGGGATTCCTGTGCGCTGTTGTCAGCGCGCCGGATGCCATCGCGCCGGGCCAATGGATGCATGAAGTTTTCAAGATCGGGCCGGAACACGAAGCGATGGAGCTGGCTCAGGAATTCATGACGCTAATGATGCGTTTCTATAACGGCGTGGCCGCAACGCTCGGCGAAAACCAGCCCATCAACTTTATCCTGAAATCCCTCTCGACCACTGACCAGAGGCCTGATTACCAAACATGGTGCGAGGGCTACATTCTGGGGTGGGGGCTTTCCGCAGAGGAATGGCTGAGTCCGGGAAACGAACCTCTGAAGAAGCTGACTTTCCCAATTCTGCTTTTGTCCGGTGCATTTAAAGAAGAATCTGAAAGAAGGGGAAAGAAATACCTGCCTGATGATGAATATGTGAAATTGCAGCAGGAATGTGCTGACATGCTTCCCAAGGTAGTTGCTGGGATATATCACTATTGGCATTCCAGAACGAAGCCTGTTTCAACCAAGCGAGAAACGCCTAAAGTCGGGCGCAATGAGACTTGTCTGTGTGGGAGTGGTCTGAAATTCAAGCAATGCTGCGGCAAGGAAAGAACGCTGCACTAATCTAAAAATCCGTAGTGCTTCCCCAAAAACCGGGATTTCGCCACCATTACTCAAGAGGAAATCGATACAGCGATGGAGCGATTGAACAATCGGCCCAGAAAGCGACTTGGATATCAGACAGCCAGTCAGGTATTCTTCAGGCGTTGAATTTCAAACTTGAATCCGCGCAAAGGCATTGAGCCTGTCGGTTTTATTAAAAAATCTCCGGATTCAGGCGTTCGGTTACTTATTGTTTATCAATTGATATCATGCCAAGGTCAACATGCGCTATCAAGGGCGAATCACAGAATGGAAAGACAGTAGGGGCTTCGGATTCATTACCCAGAACGGTGGTGGTGACACGGTTTTCGTACATATCCGCGCGTTTGGAAAGGGGCAGCAACGTCCTGTTGGGAATGAACTCGTCACATACGAACTTGTGAATGATGAGAAGAAAGGCAGCCGCGCGGAGAGCGTCCTTTACGTCGGGTCTCGCCCAGCTCCCGCACGCATTGAACTGCCAAGATTCCTGATTCCAGTTATTTTTGCGATTATCGTGGCAGGAATTGGGTTCTATGGTTGGCAGCATTTCACCCTGATAACAACTCAAGTTGAACACCTCGTAGGCAGCGAGCCCGTGTTGCCTCATGGTGCCACCGAGGGAAGTGGTTCCACGTTGCCTCTTAGCCCCACAGAAAGCAGCCAGCTCAGCGCCACTGCGAAGTTCGAGTGCCAGGGGAAACGCTACTGCTCAGAGATGACATCCTGCGAGGAAGCGACGTTCTATCTAAAGAACTGTCCTGGAGTGGAAATAGATGGTGACGGTGATGGCATTCCGTGTGAATCGCAGTGGTGTGGCCACTGAACTGAAGTTACACACAGAAGGACGGACAGAAGGGTGTTTGACCGTTTTGCGCCATAACTAGAGATTAAACAGGCGAAAACCCTAACGTGATCCTGGCACAATGTCGGCATAGCCCAAATCGGCATAAACTCGGTATAAACCCCGCCTGAAGAACGGTAATGATCGAATCCATCCTCAAGTTCCTCAGCGCCTACGTCGAAAAGTTGCCACGGATCGGCGTACCCAAAGACAAGCAGGCGCATTTTATCGTAGGTGCGGTTCTGTTCTTCTTGCTGGCGGCTTGCGGAGCACCTACATTACTTGCTGTGGGCATAGTATCTCTCACCGGCGCAGCGAAAGAAATCTACGACCACTTCCATCCTGATTTGCAGACCTGTGATTTCTTTGACTGGCTTGCAACGACGCTGGGTGGCTTGTTCGCACTCGCTGTCTGGAGCGTCTTGTGATCGACCTGTTCAACCCCGAAGCTATACAGACCCCAGTATCTCTATGCCGAGCCCTAGAAAAGTAAAAGGCCACCCCGAAAGATAGCCTAGTGCTTGAAAAGTATTCGGCTCCCTGATGTAACGCCAACCGATTAAATCTTCTTCACGAACTCAGATTTCAGCTGCATCGCGCCAATCCCGTCGATCTTGCAGTCGATGTCGTGATCGCCTTCCACCAGACGGATGTTCTTCACCTTCGTCCCGACCTTGACCACCAAGGAAGACCCTTTGACCTTCAGATCCTTGATAATCGCCACGGTGTCGCCATCCATCAGCACGTTCCCATTGGCATCGCACACGATATGCCGGTCATTAGTAATCTCTGCAGCTTCCTTCGGCCACTCGTGCGCACATTCCGGGCAGACAAACATGGCACCGTCTTCATAGGTGAATTCCGAATTGCATTGCGGGCATTTGGGCATTGTAGTCATGGGTTGCTTCCTGTATTGGCGACTTTATAAAGACCTCAGTGCTCGATGCCGAGCCCTGAAATAGAAAAAAGGGAGGGCGTTATCTATTGAATGACGAAGGACTCGAACAGAACGTCCGTTACACCTTCTTTGTCTTCTAGTTTCAGAATCTTGTTGACGGCAGTCTTGATGGTAGCCATTATTTTTTTCTTGCCCTCGATCGTGGCAAGTTCTTCACTATTTTGACTGCTGAGTAGCAGGATCAATTCATGGCGAATTACGGGATTCCAAACTTTGACTTCTTCACCAACTTCGGATTTTGAGACCTTAAGGGCTATGCCGACCTGTAAGTAATGCGTTAAACCCTGAAGGTTTACGGTAAAAATATCCAGTTTGGCATAGGGAGATGAGCCACCTTCCTTGGATTCGTTTGCTTGTGCCGAGGCGCTAAAAATGAGCAGCGCTACTGTAAAGAGGGTCCAAAATTTACGCATTAATTTTCCCGATTTAACTGTCCAAAGTGAACAAAGCCACTTCGATGCCGAGCCCGAAGAGGTTTATACAGAGCCGGAATAGAAAAAGGGCTACCGCCTAAACGGTAACCCTCTGTCGCTACTACAATTCTGGCTCCCCGACCTGGACTCGAACCAGGGACCTGCGGATTAACAGTCCGTCGCTCTACCGACTGAGCTATCAGGGAATTAACAAGCTGCGGATTTTACTTTGCTGTGGTAAAAAGGTCAATTCCTATCTGAGATGTTGTCTTATGATGGCTTAATTTTGATGGTGGATACTGTGAAGTGGACTAAGCGCCTGTTTATTATTTTAGTTATTTTTCTGGCTATAATCGGTCTGCCTTTTCTCATTCCGTTGAATACGTATATTCCTGAAATCGAGAAGCAGGCGGGAGAAAAGCTGCATGAACCGGTCAAGATCGGCTCGTTGCGTTTCTCGCTGGTTCCCTTGCTACATGTTGCGCTAGAAAGAATCACCATCGGCGCTCAACAGGAAGTCAGGATAGCTTCGATCAAGGTCAGCCCGAATTTAAGTTCGTTGTTTAGCCCGGTCAAGATTTTGCGCGATATCGAGCTGGACACGGTTTCTATCCGTACGGACATACTGGGTAAGATGCCAGTCTGGTTCAAATCGGATGGTGGCCCGCAAACTGTAAGAATCGAAAAAATTGGTTTGAATCACGTCACGCTGGATTCTCCAGGCATTGCGTTACCCCTTTTCAGTGTGGCAGTAAACATGAATTCGGACGGTGACTTGAAGAATGTGCTGCTTGCGAGCGATGACGGCAAGCTCAAGCTGGGTGCTACGCCCATATCGGGCAGCGACTTTGATTTAAAGCTCTCAGCTCAGCAATGGCGCTTCCCCGTGGGGCCGGCGTTTCAGTTCGACGTGCTGAACATTGCCGGAGTCGTCGATAATGAAGCGTTACGGCTCAGAGATATCGATGGCAAGCTCTATGGTGGTACGCTCAAGGGCGCGGCTGAGCTCAACTGGAAATCGGGCTGGAAGCTTAGCGGCGATCTGAAGGGGCAGCGTGTGGCGCTGGAATCCTTGTTGCCGCTGTTCAATTCCAAAGCCCGTGTGAGCGGCCAACTCAACGTCAAAGCCAAGTTTGCCATGAAGGCCAGGAACGCATCACAGCTTGCGGATAGTCCGAATGTGGATGGTGATTTTTCTATCCGCAATGGGGTGTTGCACGGGTTCGATCTGGCAAGAGCGGCACAACCGATCAAGACCAAGGAAGTGCGCGGCGGGCAGACAGAGTTCAATGAATTCGGCGGGATTTATCGCATTGCAGGGAAGAATATCCACTTGAGCAAGCTGAACATTTCTTCTGGAGTGCTCAATGCCAACGGGGATGTGGATATTTCGCCTTCCAAACAACTGGACGGCAAGGTTTATGTCGAGGTGAAGCAGGGCATTTCCCTGATAAGTGTCCCGCTCAAGGTTTCCGGCACGCTGCAGGACCCGGTCATGTTCCCCACCGGCGCGGCGGTGACCGGAGCCGTGGTGGGTACGGCGATCCTCGGCCCCGGAGTGGGGACGTCCCTGGGGGTGCAGGCTGCTGACAAACTGGAAAGTTGGTTCGGGGGCAAGAAAAAATAAAGGGCGCCGTTCCTAGCGCCCTTCAATAACTCAGTAGCGGGTTTACTATTCAAGCGCCTTCTGGATACGTTCCAGGGCCATCTCCAGGTTTTTCATCGAAGTGGCGAATGAGATACGGAAATAGCCTTCTGATCCAAATGCCGAGCCTGGCACGACGGCAACGCCCACGCTTTCGAGCAGGTAATTGCCAAGTGCGATGTCGGTTGGCGCCTTGATGACATTCTTGGCATACAAGTTCTTGATTGCCTCACGCGCATCGGAGAAGGCGTAAAATGCGCCGCCGCTGGGCAGGCAGTGCAGGCCAGGAATTTGATTAAGCTTATCTACCACGAACTCGTGCCGTTCACGAAAGGCGGCAAGCATCGGTTTGATGCAGCCCTGGTCGCCGTTGAGTGCGGCTTCAGCCGCCACCTGGGAAATGGAGGTGGGATTAGAGGTGCTTTGAGACTGAATCTTTGCCATGGCTTCGATGATGAATGCAGGCCCGCCGGCATAACCGATACGCCACCCCGTCATCGCATAAGCCTTGGATACGCCATTTAGTACCAAAGTTCGCGAGTAGAGATCCGGACAGGCATTAAGTATGTTTGTAAATGGTTGTTGCTCATCCAACACGATGTGCTCGTACATGTCATCACTGGCGATCAGTACATGGGGATGGGCACGCAGCACATTTCCCAAAGTAACGAGTTCTTCGAAGGTGTAAACAGCACCAGTAGGATTGCTTGGGCTGTTCAGCACTACCATCCGGGTTTTTGGTGTGATGGCGGCTTCTAGTTGCTGTGGCATTATTTTGAAGCCCTGTTCGATCCCCGCTTCAATGATGACTGGTTTGCCGCCTGCCAGGATTACGATATCTGGGTAGGAGACCCAGTAGGGAGCTGGGATAATGACTTCGTCGTCAGGATTGATGACCGCTTGGGCCAAGTTGAAGAAGCTTTGTTTGCCACCACAGGAAACGAGGATTTGTTTGGGGCCGTAGTCCAGGTTGTTGTCACGTTTAAACTTGGCGATGATCGCCAGTTTAAGGCTGGGCGTGCCATCAACTGCGGTGTATTTGGTAAATCCGGCATTGATCGCCGCAATGGCGGCATCCTTGATGTGCTGTGGTGTATCGAAATCCGGCTCGCCTGCACCTAGGCCGATGATGTCTTTTCCTTGTGACTTGAGTTGTGCGGCAAGGGCGGTGACGGCCAAGGTGGGGGAAGGTTTGATTGCCTGAACGCGCTGAGACAGTTCCAAGATTCTATCCTTAAGTGAGAGCAATGCGAGCCAGTGCCTGCATGATACAATTTAAAGTTGTCAATTGAGCAATTTTACCCGTGATCGTCACATTTCCCAATAGTCCCTACAAACTTCACCAGCCTTTCGAACCCGCTGGGGATCAGCCCAATGCGATCGCACAGTTGGTCGAAGGCCTGAATGATGGACTGGCGTTTCAGACCCTGCTTGGCGTGACTGGCTCCGGCAAGACCTTTACCATGGCCAATGTCATCGCCCGTCTTGGCCGTCCGGCCATCGTTATGGCGCACAACAAGACCCTGGCGGCGCAATTGTATTCCGAGATGCGTGAGTTTTTTCCGGAAAATGCGGTGGAGTATTTTGTTTCCTATTACGATTATTACCAGCCGGAAGCCTATGTTCCGTCGCGGGATATGTTCATCGAAAAAGACTCCAGTATCAACGAGCACATCGAACAGATGCGGCTATCCGCCACCAAGTCGCTGCTGGAGCGTGAGGACTGCGTGATCGTCGCCTCGGTTTCGTGCATTTACGGTATCGGCGACCCGGTAGACTACCACGGTATGATCCTGCACCTGCGCCAAGGTGAGACGATGTCCCAGCGCGACGCCATCAAGCGCCTCACCGAAATGCAGTACGATCGCAACGAGATCGATTTTCGCCGCGGCACTTTTCGTGTGCGTGGCGATGTACTCGACATTTATCCGGCGGAAAGCGCAGAAACAGCGGTGCGGGTCAGTCTTTTCGATGATGAAGTCGAGAGTATTTCCCTGTTTGACCCGCTGACCGGTCATATTCAACGCAAGGTTCCGCGCTATACGGTTTATCCATCGAGCCATTACGTTACGCCGCGCAGCACCACCCTGCGGGCGATTGAGGCGATCAAGGCCGAACTGCGCGAAAGAATCGAGTTTTTCCAGAAGGAGCACAAGTTGGTGGAAGCGCAGCGGATTGAGCAGCGCACCCGCTTCGACCTGGAGATGCTCAACGAGCTGGGATTCTGCAAAGGCATCGAGAACTACTCGCGCCATCTGTCCGGCAGAAATCCGGGTGATCCGCCGCCCACGCTGATCGACTATCTGCCGCCTAACGCACTGATGTTCCTCGACGAAAGCCATGTCACCATCCCGCAGATCGGCGGCATGTATAAGGGTGATCGGGCGCGCAAGGAAAATCTGGTGGGATATGGTTTCCGCCTGCCCTCTGCACTCGATAATCGGCCCCTGCGCTTCGACGAGTTCGAGAAGGTGATGCGGCAGTCCATTTTCGTTTCAGCTACGCCCGCCGATTACGAGGCGCAACATGCGGGCCAAGTGGTGGAGCAGGTGGTGAGGCCAACCGGGTTGGTCGATCCGAAGATCGAGGTCCGTCCGGCGACCAACCAGGTGGAAGATCTGCTCTCCGAGCTCAATGCCCGGATCGCGTTAGGCGAGCGTGTGCTGGTCACCACTCTGACCAAGCGCATGGCCGAGGATTTGACCGACTATCTGTCTGACCATGGAATCAAGGTTCGCTACGTGCACTCGGACATCGACACGGTAGAACGGGTCGAGATCATCCGCGACCTGCGACTGGGCGTGTTCGATGTGTTAATTGGGATTAATTTGTTGCGAGAAGGCCTTGATATTCCAGAAGTATCATTGGTTGCAATTTTGGACGCAGACAAGGAGGGCTTCCTGCGCTCCGAGCGTGCACTGATCCAGACCATCGGAAGGGCTGCACGCCACATCAATGGCACCGCGATTCTCTATGGCGACAAAATTACCAATTCAATGCGCCGTGCAATGGATGAGACCGAGCGCCGCCGGGCAAAGCAGGTTGCCCACAACACCGCTCACGGCATCACACCGAGAGGGGTCACCAAGCGTATCAAGGACATCATCGATGGCGTGTTCGATATCGATACCGCCCAGAAGGAGCTGAAGGTCGCCCAGGAGCTTGCTGCCTACAAGCACCTGGACGAGAAGAAGCTGACCAAGGAAATCAAGCAGCTGGAAAAAGAAATGCTGGCTTGCGCCCGGAATCTTGAGTTCGAACGTGCCACGCAGCTACGCGACAAATTGAATCAGATCAAGGCGCTGATGTTTAAAACGTAAGCATTACCAGAGCTATTGGCTGTGGGTGAAAGATCAATGGTCCGGATTTTTCATAAAAGTGACTACGTTGACGCCTGGCGGCGTGCGTGAACCGCAGGACAGATCATCGCTGAGTTCCAGTTCGGCCTCATGCAACTGGTTAATGACCTCGACGTAATCCTTGTCCTTCGCCATCATCAGCGCCGTGCGGCCACCTTCGTTCTTGGCACGGACATCCGCTCCCGCCTTTAACAGGGCATCAATAACGCCCGCTTCACCGTAGCCCGCGGCAAGCATCAACGGACGAGTGCCGTAGCCAATCTGGGTCTCGATATCGGCTCCGGCGTCGATCAATGCGCTAACGATTTCAGGAAAGCCACGATTAAGCTCGTGGTTGTACAGTGCTTTCATCAGTGCGGTCCAGCCTAGTGGGTCTGTCGCGTTGACGTCCGCACCAAGTTTGATCAGTGCTTTCACCACTTCGAGGTGGCCCGCTCCGGCGGCCAGCATCAACAATGTGGCTCCGTCGGTGTTGCGGCTATTGCAGTCCGCGCCACCTTGCAGCAGGGCGCGGATTTGATTGGTGTCGCCTGTAGCGGCGGCATTGAATAAGTTGGCGGACATAGTATTCTCCACGGCGATTTCAGAAAAGTGTAGGTATTGTAATAATAGTTTAGTTATTTGGTCAACTATTATTATTGATTTTGAATCGCGCTATTCAGCACAAATTTCATATAATTTTAGTCCATGCGTATTTATGATAAGTTTTGCTGTGAATATTTTGTTTGAAGTTTTTATAGGGTAGATGGAATTGGGAAAAATTAAAATATTATTCGTCTGCATGGGCAATATTTGCAGATCTCCAACTGCGGAAGGGGTATTTCGTCACCAGGTCTCTAAGGCAGTTCAGACCGACAATATCATTATCGACTCGGCCGGCACTCATGCTTACCATATCGGCTCGTCGCCCGACAGAAGAGCCCAGCAGGCCGCATTGCGACGGGGTTATGATTTGAGCAGCCTGCGCGGGCGGCAGGTTGGCCCCGGGGATTTTCAGGAATTCGATTATATCCTGGCGATGGACAGGGACAATCTGGCCAATCTGTTGCAAATCTGCCCGCCGCAGGAGAAGCACAAACTCAAGCTATTCATGGAGTTCAGCAGGGAATTCAGCCAACGTGAGGTGCCAGATCCTTATTATGGGGGGAGCCAGGGGTTTGAAAACGTTTTGAATATGGTTGAGGATGCGGGGTTGGGCTTGCTGGAAGAAATCCTGGCAAGAAAGATCGTAAAGGGGTGATGCAAGGTTGCACGATCCACCGGGAAGCTACGTGAAGGTAGCTTCCCGGTGGGTGCGAGAGCGAGTTTACTTGGGCTGCGTTTCGACCTGGACCAGTGGGGTGCTTTCTTCCACGATTTTTGGGCGTGGCGCACGGCGTGGACGTACCCGTTCCGGTGTGTTGGCTACCGCTTCTTCTACAACCGCCTTGATTTTGTCCGGGCTGGTTTCCACCATGACCAATCCGCTGGAAGCGATTTGATCATCCGACACGGCTTGTGGGGCGCGGCGACGTGGAGCACGCGGCTTGCTTTCGGCCACGGCAACTGGTGCAACTTCGGCCACGGCAACTGGTGCAACTTCGGCCACGGCAACTGGTGCAACTTCGGCTGGGGCAACTGGTGCTGCTTCGGCTGGGGCGGCAGAAACGGATTCCGCTTCAACCGGTTTGGATGGCTCGGTAGGCACCACTAAAACTGCAGTGTGCTCCTGAACGGTTACGGGTAGATGGGTTTCGGACTCTTTCTCAGGTGTGGCTTCTGCCTTTTCGATTTTCGTGCTTGCCGTCTCTGGAGCAATAGCTACAGGCGCTTTCTCGCTTGAAACTTCGGTGCTTTCAGGAAGATTGCGTGGCGCTTCCGGACGCTCTGTGCGTTCACCGCGCTCACGCCGCCCGCCACGTCGACCACGTCTACTCCTGGGCTCCTGGCCTTCGGTTTCTCCCGTCTTGACATCAGTTGCCGGGGCAGCCGCCTGAGGGGCGATAGCCTCTTTTTCCCTCTTAACTTGCGGCTGAGCAGGCGGCCGCGGCTTTTGTCCGCCACGACCTTCTCCGCGTTCGGTGCGGCGAGGCTCACCTCGCTCCGCATCCCGGTCGCGTTTGACTTCACGGCCTTCACCGCGGCCTTCATTTCGACCTTCACCACGGCCTTCATTACGTGGTTCGCGGCGCTTGTCACTTCTTGCCGGACGTGCCTTGGGCTTGACCTCTTCTTCCGGCTGAGCGCCACCCAGGCCTTGCAGCCATGTCTTGACCTTGCCAAACCATGTTTGCTTGGTTTTTTCCTCGGTCGCCATCGGTGCCGGCTGTCCGGTTGTGATGCCGCGCACCGCGGCAATCTGGCGTTGCGGCTTGTCTTCCGCGGACAAGGTTTTTTCTGTGGCAATTTCAGCCGGCATGTCAACCATGCGGTAGCTTGGTGTTTCCTCGCTACCAATTTCATCGCTACGCAGCCTGACCACGGAATAATTCGGTGTTTCCATGTGGATGTTCGGGATCAGCATGATGCTGGTCTTGAATCGCGATTCGATTTCGTGAATTTCTGCACGTTTTTCATTCAGCAGGAAGGTCGCCACGTCCACTGGAACTTGGGCATGAACTGATGTCGTGCTGTCCTTCATGGCTTCTTCCTGCAGTATCCTCAGGATATGCAAGGCGGAAGACTCGGTGCCGCGGATGTGACCGGTACCATTGCAGCGCGGGCAGCCGATGTGGCTGGTTTCGCCGAGCGAGGGTTGCAGACGCTGGCGAGACAGTTCAAGCAGGCCAAAGCGGGATATCTTGCCCATCTGGACACGAGCCCGGTCGTAATGCAGGCCATCACGCAGGCGATTTTCAACTTCACGCTGGTTGCGGGTGCTTTCCATGTCGATGAAATCGATCACCACCAGACCGCCCAAGTCGCGCAAGCGCAATTGGCGCGCCACTTCCTCGGCGGCTTCAAGGTTGGTGTTGAACGCGGTCTGCTCAATGTCCGCGCCACGGGTGGCGCGGGCCGAGTTGACGTCCACCGACACCAGCGCTTCGGTATGGTCGATGACTATGGCGCCTCCAGAGGGCAGGGGGACTTCCCGGGCAAACGCGGTTTCGATCTGGTGCTCGATCTGGAAACGCGAGAACAGGGGTACGTCATCCCGGTACAGCTTGACCTTGTTCACATTGCCGGGCATGACGTGGCTCATGAACTGCACAGCCTGGTCGTAGATCGCTTCGGTGTCGATCAGGATTTCGCCGATGTCGGGCTGGAACAGGTCGCGGATGGCGCGTATGACCAAGCTGCCTTCCTGGTAGATAAGGAAGGCGCCGCTTTGCTGTAGGGAGGCGCTTTCAATCGCACGCCATAGCTGCATCAGGTAGTTCAGATCCCACTGCAGCTCTTCCTGCGTGCGTCCGATACCTGCGGTGCGCGCGATGATGCTCATGCCGGCGGGAACATCCAGCTGCGCCATGATGTCGCGCAACTCGTTGCGCTCTTCACCTTCTATACGGCGGGATACGCCACCGCCGCGCGGGTTGTTTGGCATCAGAACCAGATAACGGCCAGCGAGGCTGATGAAGGTGGTGAGCGCAGCGCCTTTGTTGCCGCGTTCGTCCTTCTCCACCTGAACGATGAGTTCCTGGCCTTCTTTCAGTACATCTTGAATGCGGGCGCGGGAAATGTCCGTGCCTTCCGGAAGCAGGAAATTAACACGGGAAACTTCCTTGAAAGGCAGAAAGCCATGACGTTCCGTTCCGTAATCCACGAAGGCGGCTTCGAGACTGGGCTCGATGCGGGTGATGACACCTTTGTAGATATTGCTTTTACGTTGCTCTTTTCCGGCTGATTCAATGTCGAGGTCAACGAGCTTTTGACCGTCCACAATAGCAACGCGTAACTCTTCGGCTTGCGTTGCATTAAACAACATGCGTTTCATTTGTATATTCTCCCGCGCTCTTTTCACACGGGGAGACAAACCGCTGCGCTAAACTGGCTGGCGTAAAATTGAACGGACTATCTTGTTATTCTAGTCATTAACTTATTTACGATTAAAATTAAGCCTTAAGGTGCGAGTTTGTCGTACTTTAAGTCCCGTTATTGAAACGAGACTTGAAAATCTGCGAGTGCTTTGAGCGCGCAATTCGTTTACCATCGCTACTTTTTCTTGTGGTGAGCGAAATTAACCGACAGGACTTTCAGGCTGGTAGCGACCGATTCCGCATCCTAGCGTTCGTGAATCGGCTCGGTAACGGCGAATTTAACGTCCGCTCCCTCCAGCGCAATTTTCAAGTATAAGCAAATTGAATGATTTAAGCAAAGAATCTGTAACCTGGGTAACGATCGACGAAAGTAGCGAATCCCAGCGCATCGATAACTTCCTTTTCAAGCATCTTAAGGGTGTGCCGAAAAGCCATGTTTACCGCATCCTGCGTAGCGGTGAAGTGCGCGTCAACAGCAAGCGCGTCGATGCTACCTGTCGCCTGGTATTGGGTGATGTTCTGCGTATTCCGCCCGTCCGTTCATCGCGGCCAACCGATAACGGGGAACCCAAAGCTGCAGCGCCACAGATGCTTTCCCGGCATATCCTGTATCAGGACGATGCGCTGCTGGCACTTAACAAGCCGTCCGGCATGGCGGTACATGGTGGCAGCGGCATCAGCCGCGGCGTGATCGAACAGATGCGCCTGGAGCATCCCGAATTCAAGTTTCTTGAATTGGTGCACCGGTTGGACCGGGAAACCTCCGGCGTCCTGCTGCTGGCGAAAAAACGTAGCGCTCTGGTCGAGTTGCACCGTGCAATGCGCGAAGGCGAGACGGAAAAACGCTATCTCACCCTGGTTAAGGGGCAATGGCAAAACGCCAAACAAAGCGTGAAGTTGCCGTTACACAAGTACGTGACCGGCTCAGGCGAACGCCGGGTAAGCGTGAACGAGGAAGGGCAAAGCGCGCACACGATTTTTACCCTGAAAAAATCCTGGCCTGAATTCTGTCTGCTTGAAGCGGAACTCAAAACAGGACGCACCCATCAAATCCGTGTCCATCTCTCACATCTGGGATTCCCGATTGCTGGTGATGACAAATATGGCGATTTTCCCTTGAATAAGGCGTTGCAAAAGCGCGGTTTGAAGCGGATGTTTTTGCATGCCTTCAAGATGGTGATCAAACACCCCCTGACTGGGGAGCTGCTGTCCTTGGAGGCGCCCTTGCCGGAAGACCTAGAACGGTTTCTCCGCCATTTGGATACGGAGTTGTAAGTAAGGATATGCCGAAACAATTTGATTTGCTGGTTTTCGACTGGGATGGCACTCTGATGGATTCCGCTGGAGCCATTGCTTTTTCCATTCAGGCTGCCAGCCGTGATGTCGGCTTGCCGGTGCCCAGCGAAAGTGAGGCTCGCCACATCATTGGCCTGGGCTTGAACGAGGCGATTGCCGCTCTGTTCCCCGAATTGCCTCTCTCGGGTTACGAGGTGCTGGTGGAACGTTACCGCCATTATTACCTTGCGCAGGACACTGAAATTCCTCTATTTATCGGCGCGGCCGAAACCATAGCTGCATTGCATGAAGAGGGGTTTCTGCTTGCAGTGGCAACCGGCAAGGGACGGCGTGGACTTGATCGTGTTTTTGAGCAAACCGGCCTGGGTCAATATTTTCACACTTCGCGCTGCGCTGACGAGTGTTTTTCCAAACCTCATCCATGTATGTTGCTGGAAATCATGGACGAACTCGGTGTACCGCAGGCGAAGACTCTGATGATTGGTGACACCAGCCATGACCTGCAAATGGCCAACAATGCCGGGGTGTCCGCAGTCGGCGTGTGCTACGGAGCGCATCCGCGGGATAGCCTGTTGGCCCTGTCACCGCTTGCCTGCGCCGATGATTTCGACGAATTGAGCCGGTGGCTGAGCTATCATGCCTGAAAATGCTAGAATTATAACCACTTGAAATTGAAAGGATGATCATGGCTGACCCTGAGAGCTGGGAGCGGAAGACCTTGGAGAAGCTGGCGTTCTCAGCTTTGCAGGAACAGCGCCGGTCGCGGCAATGGACGATATTTTTCCGGCTGCTGACCCTAGTGTTCATGTTCATTGCGCTGTTCGCGGTAATGGGTTGGTTCAATAAGGGGGAGACCCCTCTATCCGGCAAGCACACCGCTGTGGTGGAACTGCGCGGTGTGATCGCTGCGGGAGGCGACACCTATGCCGACAGGGTGAACGGTGGTTTGCGCGAAGCCTTCAAGGACAAGGGAACCAAGGGGGTTATTCTGCTGATCAACAGCCCTGGCGGCAGCCCGGTTCAGGCTGGCTACATCAACGATGAAATTCGGCGTTTGCGTGCAAAATATCCGCAAATCCCTTTGTATGCCGTAGTGGAGGATATCTGCGCCTCGGGCGGCTATTACGCTGCCGCCGCCGCCGACAAGATATTTGTCGACAAGGCCAGCATCGTCGGTTCCATTGGTGTGCTGATGGATGGCTTCGGCTTCACCGGTACGATGGAAAAATTGGGAATCGAACGGCGGCTTCTGACTGCGGGCGAAAACAAGGGATTCCTCGATCCTTTTTCGCCAGTCAGCGCTAGTCAGAAAGAGTACGCCCAGACGATGTTGAATGAAATCCACCAGCAATTCATCACCGTGGTGCGACAGGGGCGCGGCAAGCGTCTGAAGGAAACGCCGGATATGTTCAGCGGCTTGTTCTGGAGCGGCGAAAGGAGCATCCAGCTCGGCTTGGCCGATGGCCTTGGCAGTGCCGATTATGTGGCGCGCGATATCATCAAGGCCGAGGAAATCATCGATTTCACCCCGCAGGAAGGCATCGCGGAGCGTTTTGCCAAACGCTTTGGCGCGGCCACGGCGAGTGCCGTCAATCCATTGGCGAGTGGCGGCTTGGGCTTGCGCTAGTATGGATCAGGAGTACCTGCCGATTGCTTGCATGCAGCATGAGCGGCTGGAGCTCAGCGTTCTGCGCCGGATACCGCTGATACTGGAATACCGGATGGAGGGTCAGGTCAGGATCGAGAAAGTTATGCCGCTGGATGTGGCCACTCGTGATGGCGCGGAATGGCTGAAATTCCGCCGCAATGATAACAGTGGGGAAGAAATCCGTCTCGACTGGATTGTGTCATTCAAGGAAGTGTTAACTTGAGCGAGGACGATAGAGCAAGAAAATGGTGGGTCTTTTGTTGATGTCAGGCAGTTTTTTACGCCACTCCGAGATGGCCCTGGTTTCGATATGCTCGCTGTCCAGCGTGATGTCGGTAGCAACGCACAGTTCAGTGCCAAGTTCGCAGGTCTGTACGAGGTCTTCCAGCAGCGCCTGATTGCGGTAGGGCGTTTCGATAAAAATCTGGGTCTGGTTTCTGACGGCCGACTCTTTTTCCAGTTCGGCTATCTTCTTGCAACGTTCCGCTTTCTGAATGGGCAGATAGCCATGAAAGGCGAAAGCCTGTCCGTTCATGCCTGAAGCCATCAGCGCCAGTAAAATGGATGATGGTCCCACCAGCGGCACTACCTTGATCCCTTTCTTGTGCGCCAGTCTAACCAGTAGCGCGCCTGGGTCGGCGACAGCGGGGCATCCCGCTTCCGATACCAGTCCCATATCTTTTCCAGCCAGTGCAGGCAGGAGAAACCGCTCCAACTGCTCCGGCTTGGTGTGCTTGTCCAGGGTAAATATTTCGATGTCCTGCAGCGGCGTGGCAAGCTCCAGCTTTTTCAGGTATTGCCGGGTGGTTTTGGGGTTTTCTGCGACAAAAACGGTTAGCGACGCCGCAATGTTGCGAACCTGCTCGGGGATAATCGAAGAAAGCGGACTTTCTCCCAGCGTGGTCGGAATCAGGTAGAGAGTGCCGGTAGCCATTTAAATTACCGGCATGCCTTCATTTTCAAGCATTTCAATCAAGGCGATCAGCGGCAAGCCGATCAATGCGTTGGGGTCGTCACCGCTCATTTTTTCGATCAGGGCAATGCCCAAGCCTTCCGATTTGGCGCTGCCGGCACAGTTGTAAGGCTGCTCCTTGACCAAATAGCGTTCTATTTGTGCATCGGTAAGCTTGCGGAAATGCACCGTGAACGGAATTTCCCTGGCCTGGGTGTTGCCGGTGCGACTGTTGTAAAGGCACAGCGCAGTATGGAACACTACGCTTCGCCCACGCATCATAGTGAGTTGCTTGACGGCGTTTTCATGTGTATGCGGCTTGCCAAGCTGGAGGCCATCCAGAGTGGCGACCTGGTCGGAGCCGATGATCAGGGCGTCGGGGAAATCCTTGGCAGGTGCCTTGGCCTTGGCGATCGCCAGGCGATAGGCGGTCTGCTCCGGTGTTTCGCCGGCCAGTGGTGTTTCATCCACTTCCGGTGAGCAGACCTCAAAAGGAATTTTCAGGCGCGTCAGCAGTTCGTGACGGTAAGGTGAGGTGGAGGCTAGAATGAGTTTCAAGTTAAGGTGTCCTGAGTCCTGAGTCAAAGTGCTTTTACTCAGGACTCAGCACTCGAACCTCAGGACTATCTTATATTATTCCGGTTGGATTTCCATCAGTGCTTCATCAGGCGTGACGCTGTCACCCTTGGCCACCCAAACACTGATGACCGTGCCGCCGATCGGTGCCTGGATTTCGTTTTCCATTTTCATCGCCTCGATCACCAGTACCGGGTCGCCGGCATTGACCTTCTTGCCGATCTCGACCAGGACGTCGACGATGGCACCCGGCATGGCGGTGGTGACGTGGCCTTGGCGCGTCGGGCGAGGACGTTTCCCTCCGCTGCTTTTTCCACCGCTTTCCTTGGCCTTGGCACTGCCGCCGGCTACCACACCGCCAGTGCCGCCGAACACCTCGATTTCACTCAATGCCTCAACGATCAGCTCTTCCGGCACGCCGTCGACGGAGACGAAGAAGGAGCGCTGCTCCTCGCCGGGATGGCCGGAGCCGCTGATGTGGATATGGTATGTTTCGCCGTGCAGCGAAACGTTGAACTCGTTTGGCGCATAAAACGGGCCGCAGGAAAGATTGCTGCCGATAGGTAGCAACTGCTCCGGTTTCAGCGTGCCGGCAGCGCGTTCCTGCAAGAAGGTGCGAGCCAGTTCCGGGAACATGGCATAGGTCAGCAAATCCTCCTCGCTCTTGGCAATGCCCTCGATCTCGCCAAGCAGCTTGTCCATCTCGTCTTCCAGTTGGTCGGCCGGGCGGCAGGTGATGATTTCGGCATTGCCGATGGCAATGCTGCGTACCTGTGCATTGACCTCGCCGGGAGCCTTACCGTAGCGGCCTTGCAAGTAGTTTTTGACTTCGGTGGTGACAGATTTGTAACGCTCGCCGGTCAGCACATTCAAGACGGCCTGGGTACCGACGATCTGTGATGTCGGCGTAACCAGCGGAGGAAAGCCCAGATCTTCACGTACCCGTGGGATTTCCGCCAGCACTTCATCCATGCGGTTGAGAGCACCCTGTTCCTTCAGTTGGTTGGAGAGGTTGGAAATCATGCCGCCGGGAACCTGGTTGACCAGCACCCGGGTATCCACGCCAGTGAATTCGCTTTCGAACTGCCAGTATTTTTTACGGGTCTCGCGGAAATACGCGGTGATTTCCTGTAGCAGCGGCAGGCTCAGGCCCGTGTCGTACTCGGTGCCCGCCAGCGCGGCAACCATGCTTTCTGTAGAGGTATGGCTGGCGCCTTCGCCAAACGAGGAGTTGCAGGTATCCAGAATAGCTGCACCATTTTCCACTGCACGCAGGAAACACATCGCCGACAGGCCGGATGTCGCATGGCTGTGCATGTGGATGGGCATCTTTACCGCGGCGGCAATCGCCTTGACCAGCTCCGCTGTAGTGGCGGGGGTGAGGAGGCCGGCCATGTCCTTGATGGCTAGGGTATCGCAGCCCATCGCTTCAAATTCCTTGGCCAAATTAACAAAGTAACCGATGTTGTGCACTGGGCTCGTAGTGTAGCTGATCGCACCTTCGGCAATCTTGCCGCTAGCTTTTACCGCCTTGATGGAAACACGCAGGTTTCGCAGGTCGTTCATGGCGTCGAAAATACGAAATACGTCCACGCCGTTGTCGGCCGATTTTTTTACGAAGGCGCGCACTACGTCATCTGAATAATTGCGGTAGCCGAGCAGATTTTGGCCGCGAAGCAGCATCTGGATGCGGGTATTGGGCAATGCCTTGCGCAGTTTTTTCAGGCGATCCCACGGATCTTCGCGCAGAAAACGCACGCAGGCGTCGAATGTCGCGCCACCCCAGGCTTCCAGCGACCAGAAACCCACACTGTCCAGCTTGGCACAGATCGGCAGCATATCTTCAGTGCGCATGCGAGTCGCAATCAGGGATTGATGTCCGTCGCGCAGTACCAGATCGCTGATGAAAACTTTAGCCATGCTTTATCCTAGCGTTACAATTCAAAAGTTGAAATTAAAGTCCCACATGGGCCGCGATTGCCGCCGAAATGGCTGCCGCAAGTTGTTCCTTGGGCAGGCGCACAGTGTAATTGGTCAGTTCGGGGTGGGCTTCGACGAAACTGGTGTCGAACTTGCCACTGCGAAAATCTGGGTGCTGCAAAATTTGCTGGTAATAAGGAATGGTGGTTTTGACGCCATAGACCACCATGTCGTTCAGGGCGCGCTTGCCACGCTCGACCACGCCTTCCCAA
>NZ_DF967553.1:0-15740 GCF_000971475.1 Sulfuricella sp. T08 | reverse complement strand
CAACGCCCAGACCGTGAGCTTGGCACACATCGAATCATAATAGGGCGGGATCACATAGCCGGTATACATGGCCGCATCGGTTCGCACGCCGGGGCCACCGGGCGCATAGTAACGGGTAATGCGGCCGAAGCTGGGAAGGAAATCATTTTTCGGGTCTTCTGCATTGATACGAAATTCCATGGCGAAGCCGCGATAATTTACGTCTTCCTGCTTGTACTGCAGGGGCAGGCCGCTGGCGATGCGAATTTGCTCCTGCACAATGTCGATACCGGTAATGGTTTCGGTTACAGTGTGTTCTACCTGCAGACGGGTATTCATTTCCATGAAGTAGAACTGGTTGTCCTGGTCGAGCAAAAACTCCACCGTGCCCGCATTTTCGTAGCCGACGGTCCGGGCTGCCTGCACAGCGATCTTGCCGATGTAGTCGCGCTGGGCACGGGTCAGTTGCGGGGAAGGCGCGATTTCGATCAGCTTCTGATTGCGGCGCTGGATCGAACAATCGCGCTCGAACAGATGGATCACGCTACCGAAGCTGTCGCCGATGACCTGGACTTCGATGTGACGCGGGTTGACCACGCATTTTTCCATGAATAGTTCAGGCTTGCCGAACGCCTTGGTGGCTTCGGAAACGACGCGATCATAATTTTTGATCAATTCTTCTTCGTTGTTGCAGCGGCGAATGCCGCGTCCACCACCGCCATTGGTGGCTTTCAGCATGACGGGGTAGCCAATTACGGTGGCCAGTTCCACGGCCTGTTTGACGTTGGCAAGGTTGCCTTCGCTGCCTGGAATTACCGGTACGCCAGCATCGATCATTGCCTGCCGAGCCTGAATCTTGTCGCCCATGCGGTGGATCACTTTTGGAGATGGGCCGATGAACTTGATGCCTCGCTTGGCGCAGATTTCTGCCAGAACCGGATTTTCCGAAAGGAAGCCGTAGCCGGGGTGAAGTGCATCGCAACCTGCCGCAACTGCGAGATTGACTATATTATGTGCGTTCAGGTAGCCAATGACCGGATCGGAGCCGATATTGTAGGATTCATCGGCCTTTTTGACGTGCAGGGCATGTCGGTCGGCATCCGTATAGATGGCGACGGATTTAATCCCCATTTCGGAGCAAGCGCGTACAATACGAACCGCAATTTCACCACGATTGGCAATAAGAATTTTCTTGATCACGCGGGAACCCGTTCAATTATCAAAACATCAAGTTTCTATGATCGCTATTTGGGATTACTCTTGGAGCTTGTTTTTTGACAGCGAATCTTAAAAATTATATCATGCGCGCCTTATGCCTGAACAGGTCGTCATCAACAGCATCGAGTTTGCGCGCAACGGCGAATCGTTAAACGGTAGCGTCGCGGTCGCAAATTTAAGTCGGCTGCAGGATTTACTGTTTTCCAGCAGCGGTTTGCTGGAGTACACCCTGACCGGCAAGCGTGGCGAGAACGGTAAGCTTTTTCTGGTTTGCGCCGTCAAAGGCATGCTGCAACTTAGGTGCCAGCGTTGTCTTGGAGCTCTGGCTTATCCTGTGGACCTTGATTCCGAACTGGAATTGATCGAGGATGAACCACTTTTGCCGGCGGTGGTGAACGAGGATGAATTGACTGACGCTATCAAGGTGGATCCGAATATGGATGTGCTGGCGTTGATCGAGGATGAGGTGTTGCTGGGCTTGCCGATGGCGCCCACGCACGCGTCTGGAAACTGTAAGGCGGGTGGAGATTTTGGCCAGGCGGAAACCGATAAACAAAATGCTTTTAGTGCACTGGCCGCGCTGAAAACGAAAGATTTGAGAAAAAATTAGGAGTTATCATGGCTGTACAACAGAACAAGAAATCCCCATCCAAGCGTGGTATGCACCGCGCGCACGACTTCCTGACCAACCCACCGTTGGCTGTGGAGCCGACCACCGGGGAAATTCATCTGCGTCACCACGTCAGCCCCAGCGGTTTCTACCGCGGTAAAAAGGTTGCGCGTGCCAAGGGCGAATAATTGGCGTTATCTGGCGTTCGGTAAAGGCGGTTTGCAGCGAACGTAATGGATATCACTGTTGCGATCGACGCCATGGGCGGCGACCACGGCCCCCACGTTACTGTCCCTGCAGCTCTGGCGTACCTGAAACGGGACGCTGAAGTCAATATAGTATTAGTTGGCTTGGCCGGGGTGATTGAGACTGAGCTTCAATCCCTCAAGGCCTCGGTTTCTCCTCGTCTGCGCATTCACCATGCCAGCGAGGTGGTTACCATGGATGATCCGCCCGCGCTGTCCTTGCGCAACAAAAAAGACTCCTCCATGCGTGTCGCCATCAACCTGGTAAAAACGGGCGAGGCGAATGCTTGCGTTAGCGCCGGCAACACAGGTGCGTTAATGGCCATCTCCCGCTTTGTCCTGAAAATGTTGCCCGGGATAGAACGGCCGGCAATTGCCGGAATGATGCCCACGCTGAATGGCCACACCCACGTCCTCGACCTTGGAGCCAATGTGGATTGCACTGCCAACCACCTGCTCCAGTTCGCGGTAATGGGCGCGATGCTGGTTTCCGCTGTGGAGCACAAAGAAGCCCCCACCGTTGGTCTGCTCAATATCGGCGAGGAAGATATCAAGGGTAACGAGGTGGTCAAGCAGACAGCCGAGTTGTTGCGTCAGAGTCATCTGAATTTCCATGGCAACGTAGAAGGCAACGATATCTATAAAGGCACCACGGACGTGGTGGTATGCGATGGTTTTGTCGGCAATGTTGCGCTGAAGGCATCGGAAGGACTGGTGCAAATGTTGGCGACTTTTTTGCGTCAGGAATTCAAGCGCAACATCCTGACCCAATTGGCTGGACTCATCGCCTACCCGGTTCTCAGCGCGTTCAAGAAGCGCCTCGATCATCGGCGTTACAATGGTGCAAGCCTCCTCGGGTTGCAAGGGGTTGTGGTGAAAAGCCACGGCTCGGCGGATAGCTTTGCTTTTCAGTTCGCCATTGAGCGAGCGGTCGAGGAAGTGCGCAACGGCGTGCTGCGCCGGATCAATGAACAAATGGCCCTGCTGAACGAGGAAAAGGCCTGATGTATTCACGTATTATCGGTACCGGTGGCTACCTGCCGGAAAAAATCCTGACCAACCACGATCTGGCGCAGATGGTCGATACCTCGGACGAGTGGGTTTTTTCCCGCACGGGCATCCGCGAACGCCACATCGTCGCAGAAAATCAGACCACTAGTGATCTGGCTTTCTTGGCGGCGCAGCAGGCCATACAAATGGCAGGCGTCGATCCCCAAAGCATCGACTTGATCATCGTCGCCACAACCACGCCTGATGTCGTGTTTCCTAGTACAGCCTGTATTCTCCAGGACAAACTTGGTATCAGGAGCGGTGGCCCGGCGTTTGACATCCAGGCGGTTTGCAGTGGTTTTGTCTACGCCCTGGCGACGGCCGATCAGTTCATTCGAGGTGGACAAAGCAAGTGCGCCCTGGTTGTGGGTGCGGAAACTTTTTCCCGCATCATGGATTGGACCGACCGCAACACCTGCGTCCTGTTTGGCGATGGTGCGGGTGCGGTGGTCCTGAAAGCTAGCGATGAGCCTGGAATCATTTCCACCCACCTGCATGCCGACGGCAGTTATGGCCATCTGCTGGCTGTGCCGGCATGCCTCTCTGCCGGCAAGGCAAAGGGTAATCCTTTCGTCGAAATGGACGGTACTGGTGTGTTCAAGTTCGCGGTCGGGGTACTGGATTCTATCGTTGAGGAAACCTTGGCGGCCAACGGCATGCAGAAGTCAGACATCACTTGGCTGGTGCCGCATCAGGCCAATATTCGCATTATTCAGGCCACCGCCAAGAAGTTAGGCATGAGCATGGATAATGTCGTGGTTACTGTCGACAAGCATGGCAACACCTCGGCGGCCTCGATTCCCTTGGCGCTGGATGTCGCGGTTCGGGATGGGCGGATCAAGCCCGGCGACACTATACTGATGGAAGGCGTGGGTGGCGGTTTCACCTGGGGTTCTGCGCTAGTAACTTGGTAAGAAGGTAAGAAAACATGAGTTTTGCTTTTGTATTTCCAGGACAGGGTTCGCAGTCGGTCGGAATGATGAATGGCTTCGACGGGCTTTCCATCGTGCGGGAAACCTTCGAGGAAGCGGGGCATATTCTCAAGCAGGATTTGTGGAGCATGGTCACGGGTGGCAGCGCCGAAGATCTCAACCTGACAGTTAACACTCAACCGGTAATGTTGACTGCCGGCGTGGCGGTGTTCCGCGCCTGGAATGCCCTGCACGGAGCCCGGCCGACTATGCTGGCCGGCCACAGCTTGGGCGAATACACTGCACTGGTTGCATCCGGAGCGCTGTCCTTTGCCGATGCTTTGCCACTGGTGCGCTTCCGCGCACAGGCAATGCAGGAAGCGGTAGCCGAAGGTGTGGGCGGAATGGCGGCGATTCTGGGGCTCGATGACGATGCTGTACGCGCCGTTTGTGCCGAAGCGGCACAAGGCGAGGTACTGGAGCCGGTTAATTTCAATTCGCCTGGCCAAGTCGTGATCGCAGGCCACAAAACTGCCGTTGAGCGTGGCATGGTGCTGGCTAAGGAAAAGGGCGCAAAACGTGCGCTGCCACTGCCGGTTAGTGTTCCTTCCCATTGCGCCCTGATGCGCCCGGCTGCGGATGCCCTGACACAGCGTATGCAGGCAATTTCGATCAAAGCGCCGCAAATTCCGGTGGTGCATAATGCTGATGTTAAAAGTCATGATGATGAAGCCGGCATCAAGGATGCACTTGCGCGGCAGCTTTACAGCCCGGTGAGATGGGTGGAAACGGTCAGAAATTTTGCCGAGCTAGGTATCGTCAAACTCGCTGAATGCGGGCCCGGAAAGGTGCTGGCCGGATTGAACAAACGTATAGACGGCAATATGCAGGCATTCGCACTATCTGACGAAGCGGCGCTGCGCCAGGCAATGGATTCATTGAAATAATCTTGGAGAATAGTTAAATGCTGGATGGGCAGATTGCTTTGGTAACAGGCGCCAGTCGCGGAATTGGCCAAGCTGTCGCGCTGGAACTCGGCAAGCAGGGCGCAACCGTTATTGGCACGGCGACCAGCCAGGCCGGTGCGGACAATATCAGCGGCTATCTGAGTCAGGCCGGCATCAAGGGTGCTGGGCTGGCTTTGAACGTCAAAGATCCTGCACAGATCGAACAGGTGCTGCAAGCCATACGGACCCAATTCGGTGAAATCTCGATTCTGGTCAATAACGCCGGCATTACACGCGATAATCTGCTGATGCGGATGAAGGAAGAGGAATGGGACGACATCATGGATACCAACCTGAAGTCCGTGTTCCGCTTGAGTCAGGCTGTTCTGCGCGCGATGATGAAGGCGCGTTATGGCCGCATCATCAGCATTGCCTCGGTGGTAGGCACGATGGGGAACGCCGGCCAGACTAATTATGCCGCTGCCAAGGCGGCTATCATAGGCTTCAGCAAATCTCTGGCACGCGAAGTCGGCAGCCGCAATATCACGGTAAACTGTGTCGCGCCGGGTTTCATCGATACGGACATGACCCGCGCCCTGAGCGAGGAGCAACGCAATGATCTGCTCGGCCACATCCCGCTGGGACGACTTGGTACGGTCCAGGATATCGCAGCTTCGGTCGCATTCCTGGCTTCGCCGCAAGCCGGTTATGTTACGGGTACCACAATGCACGTCAATGGCGGCATGTACATGAGTTGATTGGGCAAACTTCCCGTTTGGTGAAGTGGGCAATTTTTGGTAAAATGCGTCAGCTTTTTTATAGCGATTCAAGAGAGGGTACTTAGATGGAAAATATCGAACAACGCGTCAAAAAAATCGTTGCTGAGCAACTTGGCGTGAACGAAGCAGAAGTAAAAATTGAATCCTCCTTCGTCGACGACCTGGGCGCTGATTCCCTGGATACCGTTGAGCTGGTCATGGCACTGGAAGAAGAGTTCGACTGCGAAATTCCTGACGAAGAAGCGGAAAAAATCACCACCGTCAAACAAGCCGTTGATTACGTCAATGGTCATCTGAACTAAACTGTTCTATCTATCCTGTAACCACTCGCAACTGGAGTCGTCTTGTCTAAACGCAGAGTCGTCATCACCGGCCTGGGCATAATTTCGCCTGTCGGTAATACTGTTGAGCAAGCGTGGTCGAACATTCTTGCCGGCAAATCTGGAATAAGCCGGATTACCCGGTTCGACCCCACGGCCTTTTCCTCCCAGATCGCCGGCGAGGTCAAAGGGTTCGATGTCACCGAGTATATTTCCGCCAAGGAAGCTCGTCGCATGGATATTTTTATCCATTACGGGCTTGCAGCGGGAGTACAGGCGATCAAGGACTCCGGCATTGTGGTTACCCCGGAAAACGCCGAACGTATCGGCGTTAATATCGGTTCCGGCATCGGTGGTCTACCGATGATCGAGGATACCCATAACACCTATCTGGAAGGCGGTCCGCGCAAAATTTCCCCGTTTTTCATTCCAGGTACGATCATCAATATGATCTCGGGTAATCTGTCCATCATGTTTGGACTCAAAGGCCCGAATCTGGCGATGGTTACCGCCTGTACCACGGCCACTCACTGCATCGGCGATTCCGCGCGCATGATCGAATATGGCGACGCCGATATCATGATCGCGGGCGGAGCGGAATCCACCGTGACACCGCTGGCGGTTGGCGGCTTTGCCTCGGCGCGCGCGCTATCCACACGCAATGATGATCCCGAAAAGGCAAGCCGTCCCTGGGATACTGGTCGGGATGGCTTCGTACTTGGAGAAGGCGCAGGGATACTGGTGCTCGAAGAATACGAACACGCCAAAGCACGCGGAGCGAAAATTTATGCCGAAGTGCCCGGTTTCGGCATGAGCGCAGATGCCAACCACATGACGGCCCCCTGCGAAGACGGTAGCGGTGCGGCTCGATGCATGACCAATGCATTGCGAAATGCCGGGATTCCGCACAATCAGGTTGATTTCATCAACGCCCACGGCACATCAACGCCCTTGGGCGATCTGGCAGAAACCAAGGCGGTCAAGCTCTGCTTTGGCGAACATGCCAAAAATATCGCGGTCAATTCGACCAAATCCATGACCGGTCATCTGCTTGGCGCTGCCGGAGGTGTCGAAGCGGTGTTTTCGGCGCTGAGCGTGTATCATCAAATTTCGCCTCCGACCATCAATATGGTCGAGCAGGATCCCGAGTGTGATCTTGATTATGTGCCGAATGTTGCCCGCAAGATGAAAATCGATGTCGCCCTGTCGAACTCCTTCGGATTTGGTGGCACCAACGGTACCTTGGTGTTCCGCAAGATCTGAATACCTGCAGCAGGGGCGGAACGCCCCTGGGTTTTTCCTTGTCATTAAGGTAGCTTGTGCCCGTCATACAGCTCCCCGGTACGCCCGACTTGCTTGGCCTCCATGCGGCAAACCCGTTGCGCTACCCCTATCTGCTGCAAACTCTGGGTTGCTCTGGCTGGGATATACTTTTCGCTTTTCCAGCGCAGTCACAAATATTTCCATCCGACACGACAGGGCAGGAACAGGCATTTTTTCCCATACTCGATGAAGAGTGGGCAAAAGCCGCGTGCCTACCAGAGCAGGGAGTGGCCAAGCTCCCCTTTCACGGGGGCTGGTTCGTTTACCTAGGCTATGAATTGCTGCACCAGTTGGAGTCCTCCGTCGCGCCAAAACTGCAGGTAAGCAAATTTCCGTTGGCCGCCCTTGTACGCATCCCCGCGGCGATCATGGTCGACCATGCTGAGGGGCAGACCTACTTGTTTGCTGAGGAAGCCCATTCACATCTTCTTGAAGACCTGCGCACCGATTTGAGTGATGTTACCGAATATGAGGACAGCCCGGTAAGGGTGGAGGAACTTGAAGAGGAAGACGAACAGATTTTCCTGCAAGGGGTGGCTAAGATTAAGCGCTACATCCTGGAAGGGGACGTGTTCCAGGTCAATCTTGCACGCCAGTGGCAGGCACGGATCGAACATCAAGGCAGTGCGGTCGGTGTTTACGCACGCCTGCGCGAGAGCAATCCGGCCCCTTTTGCGGGTATCGCCGACTTCGGTAGTCACCAGATTATCAGTTCCTCCCCGGAGCGACTGGCAAGGGTACGCGGTGGCGTGATCGAGACGCGCCCGATCGCCGGCACGCATCCGCGAGCGCTGCTGGCAGAAGAGGATGAGTTGCTGCGCCGACAGCTGATCGCCAGCCCCAAGGAACGCGCCGAGCACATCATGCTGGTCGACCTCGAGCGCAATGATCTGGGCCGGGTGTGCGAGCCAGGCAGCGTCGAGGTCAGCGAACTGATGACGGTGTGCAGCTACGCTCACGTTCACCACATCGAGTCCAGCGTGCGCGGTCGTTTGCGCGAGAACACGGCTCCTTCCGAGGTGATGCGTGCGTTGTTTCCAGGAGGCACTATTACCGGTTGCCCCAAAATCCGTACCATGCAAATCATCAGTGAGCTCGAACCCTCACCCCGTTACGCTTATACGGGCAGCATGGGGTATCTTAATCTCGATGGCAGCATGGATCTTAATATCCTGATCCGCAGCTTCATGCTCGAAGGGAATGCACTGACCTTCAAGGCCGGTGCAGGCATCGTCGCCGACTCCGACCCCTTGCGCGAACTTGCCGAAACTCGCGCCAAGGCGAAAGGTCTACTCAGGGCACTGGGAGCAGCTCAATGACCCTGGTTAACGGCATTCAGAGCGAACAGGTTCGGGTCTTTGACCGGGGACTGACGTACGGTGACGGGGTTTTTCGTACCTTGCGGGTGAGTGCGAGTCGTCCATTGTGCTGGTCACGCCATTATGACAAGCTGTACGCAGATTGTGCAGCGCTCGGCATTGTTTGCCCGCCTGAAGCGATCCTGGCTGCGGAAATGGCCGAATTGATCGAGGAAACACCTGACTGCGTGCTGAAAGTGATCGTCACCCGTGGAGAGAGCCAACGTGGTTACGCTATTCCTGAGTACATGGAGCCGACGCGCATCCTGATGGCGAGTCCTGTCCCGCAATACCCGGCAAATTATTTGACGGATGGGATTCGGCTGCACCTTTGTTCCACGCGCCTTGGCATGCAACCCTTGCTGGCTGGGATCAAGCATCTCAATCGACTGGAAAACGTGCTAGCGCGACTGGAATGGTACGATTCCGAAATTGCCGAGGGATTAATGCTCGATATGGATGGAAATGTCATCGAAGGGACGATGAGCAACTTGTTCCTTCGCAAGGGCAAGACCTTGCACACCCCGGATCTTGGGCGTTGCGGTGTGGCCGGCGTGCAGCGGCAGCGCATCATGGAGATAGCAGTCAGGCTGGGCATGACGGTCAGGGTGGAAAATCTGCCGTTGGCCCGAATCTACGATGCGGACGAGATTGTGCTCTGCAACAGCGTAATTGGTGTCTGGCAGGTTAGGGAACTGGGCGCAAAAACGTGGCAGGCCGGCAATCTGGCGGCGCGCCTGAGGAGTTTGCTGGATGATGACGGTCATTAAGCGCGGCATCGCTGCGTTCATTTTATTGGGAATGTCGGCTGCGGGCTGGGTGCTGTATTTTGCCAATACCCCTGTACACCTGCCCCAATCGCCCTACGAGTTTACGCTCAAGCATGGCAGCAGCTTACGTACCATTGCCAGACAGTTCAGTGCTGAAGGACTGATTCCGGAACCATGGAGCTTTATTATGCTGGCAAAAGCTTTGGGCAGGGAAGGGGGGATCAAGGCTGGCAACTATCAACTGGATCGCGAAATCACCCCGTTTCAACTGCTTCAAAAGATCACCAAGGGCGATGTCAGCCAAAGCGAAATCGTGTTTATCGAGGGTTGGAATTTCAGCCAGCTGCGCAAGGCGCTCGACGGAAATCCAGCCATCAGGCACGACACCGCCGGCCTGAGCGACAGGGAGCTGTTGGATCGCCTGGCGGTGCAGGAGGAAAACGCCGAGGGGCTGTTTTTTCCAGAAACTTATTATTTCAGCAACGGGATGAGCGACTTGTCCGTGCTCAAACGTGCCTACCAGATCATGGGGCAGCGACTGGCCGATGCCTGGCTGGAACGCAGCCCGAATCTGCTATATTCCACGCCTTACGAGGCTTTGATCATGGCTTCCATCGTCGAGAAGGAAACCGGCCAATCCGGGGAGCGGCCGATGATCGCCGCCGTCTTTATCAATCGCCTGCGTATCGGCATGAGGTTGCAAACAGATCCAACGGTCATTTACGGCCTGGGTGAGACGTTTGACGGCAATTTGCATAAGCGCGATTTAACCACCGATAATGCCTATAATACTTACACTCGCGCCGGGCTTCCGCCCGGTCCGATTGCTATGCCGGGATGGGCCTCTATCCATGCGGCTCTACACCCTAGCGAGACCTCTGCGCTGTATTTCGTAAGCAAGGGGGATGGTACCCACCAGTTTTCCCGCAGCCTGGCGGAGCATAATCAGGCTGTGGCGCGTTACCAGAAAAACTTATCCAGAAAAAAGATTGATTAAATATCACAATATAATGATTCTAAATAATAATAAAGCAAAATTTATCACGCTTGAGGGGATAGATGGTGCCGGCAAGAGCACACACCTGAATTGGCTAGCGGAGCGCTTGCGCGGTCAGGGGAAAAAGGTCCTTGTCACCCGGGAGCCGGGCGGAACTCCGCTCGGCGAAGCGTTGCGCGAGTTGCTCCTGCATCAAGCCATGCATCTTGAAACCGAGGCCCTGCTGATGTTCGCTGCCAGGCGGGAGCATCTGGACAAGGTCATTATTCCGGCGTTGCGCGAGGGAACCTGGGTCATTTCAGACCGCTTCACCGACGCCAGTTTTGCCTATCAGGGTGGGGGCAGGGGACTGGATGAAGCCAAGCTGAAAATCCTTGAACAATGGGTTCAGCAGGACTTGCAACCGGACCTGACCTTGTTGTTCGACGTTACACTCGAAGTCAGTCGGAAGCGGTTGTCCGGCAACGCTTCTCTGGACCGGTTCGAACAGGAAAAGCAGGATTTTTTCCAGCGCGTGAGGGACGCTTATTTGAAGCGCGCAGCGCTATTCCCGGAGCGAATCCGGGTGATCGATAGTGGGCGGACGCTGAATGAAATTCAAGTTGATCTTGAAGATGTTATTTCATCTATCTGACTAATATGATTTATTCATGGCAAAATGATATTTGGCGACGACTGATGTCGACCCAGGCGACCTTGCCTGGCGCTCTATTGCTACAAGGCCGAAGTGGAATCGGGAAATTTCATTTGGCCTATACGCTGGCACAAGCGTTGCTGTGCGAATCTCCACTGGATTTGGGTGAACCTTGCGAACATTGCGGCTCATGCCACTGGTTCAAGATCGGCGGTCATCCCGATTTTCGCCTGCTTGAGCCTGAAGCACAGAGCGCTGTGGCAGAATCGACGGGCGAAACGGCAGAACAGGGCAAGACGGCCGACAAAAAGGCTAGCCAGTTTATTACTGTGGCCCAGATTCGCGAATTAGCGGATTTCGTCAACCTGACGACTCACCGCAATGGCATGCGTATTATTCTGGTTCACCCGGCAGAAGCGATGAATGTTCACGCCGCCAATGCGCTGCTGAAAACATTGGAGGAGCCGCCGCCTGGCACGCTGTTCATCCTGGTGTCGCACCAGTCTCAACGCCTGTTGCCTACAGTTCGCAGTCGCTGCCAAAAGATTAACGCACCGTTTCCCGGGCGCGCAGAGGCATTGCAGTGGTTACGGGAGCAGGGGGTGGCGGAAGAAAATGCCTGCCTGGCGCAATCGGGCTACGCACCCCTTGCCGCCCTTCGGTTAAGCGCGGAAGATTACCAGTTGAAACGCCGTCAGATTCTGGAACAGCTTGGTGCGCCGGAACGATTTGATCCCATTACCCTGGCGGAGCGGGGAGACAAGGCGGAGTTGGCTTGGATACTGACCTGGATGCAGCAGTGGGTCTATGATCTGGCAAGTATCGGCATGACGGGGCAGGTGCGATACCAGCCTGAGTCGTCGACGGAAATGAATCACTTGGCAAAAGCCGTTAACTTGATAGAATTGTTTCGGTTCCAGCAGGAATTATTAACTGCGCAGCGCGCTTTACACCATCCGCTGAATAACCAGTTGGTGCTGGAGCAATTGTTTTTTTCTTATTGGCAACTCGTGAATCGTCAGGACGTCGCTTATGTCTGATCCAAAGGTTTCAGCCGCTCCGCGGCCGGGTGTACTTTCTTTGAGCATCAAGGAAAAAACCGCACTGTATGCGGCTTATATGCCTTATCTGAAGAACGGCGGAATTTTTATCCCAACCAACAAATCTTATCGCTTGGGTGACGAGGTTTTCATGCTGCTTTCCTTAATGGAGGATCCGAACAAGTTGCCGGTAGCCGGTCGTGTTGTCTGGATCACCCCGGAAGGCGCGCAAGGCAATAAAGTCCAAGGAGTGGGCGTACAGTTCGGCGATAACGAGAGCGGTGTCTCCGCACGCAACAAAATCGAGGGCTTGCTTGGCGGCAGTAAAACAACCCGCCCAACCCACACCATGTAGATCCATTCAAACCACGCCGCCGCTCATTTGCGGCATACTCTCGTGCAAGCCATGCTAGTCGATTCCCACTGCCACTTAAATTTTCCTGAACTCGCTTCAAATCTGCCCGAGATATTCGCCAACATGGAAAAAAATGGGGTCGGTCTTGCGCTATGCGTAAGCGTTAATCTCACGGATTTTCATCAAGTTATCAGCTTGGCTGAAAATTATTCTCAACTCTACGCATCGGTCGGAGTTCATCCTGATTATGAAGACGAGGAGGAGCCGACAGTTGAAAGGCTGGTTGAATTAGCGAACCACCCAAAGGTGATTGCAATCGGCGAAACCGGCCTGGATTACTTCAGACTGAAAGGCGACCTTGAATGGCAAAGGGAGCGCTTCCGCAACCACATTCGTGCCGCAAGACTCTGCGGCAAGCCATTGATTGTCCATACGCGGGAAGCTGCTGACGACACGCTGCGCATCATGGAAGAGGAGGGGGCGGCAAGCGTGGGCGGTGTAATGCACTGCTTTACCGAAAGTCTGGAGGTTGCGGAACGTGCGATAGCTCTTGGTTTTTGCATCTCATTTTCAGGTATTGTTACCTTTAAGAAGGCGATACAAGTCAAGGAAGTTGCAGAGAAAATACCATTGGATCGAGTGCTGGTAGAAACCGATTCGCCCTATCTTGCGCCCGCCCCATTCCGTGGAAAAACCAACCAGCCAGCGTATGTGAAGCATGTCGCAGAAGAAGTTGCACGATTGAGAGGGATAAGCGAAGAAGAATTGACTGAGGCCACCACTAGAAATTTCATGAGCCTATTCAAATTAAAATGATATATAGAATAGTAAGTAAGGCATTATTTCTGCTAATGTTGGTTAGCAATATTTCCTTAGCCGATGGATTTATTGATGATTTATTTATATCAATAACCCTGGGGGATGCTAGCGCAATCCAGCATTTTCTTGCCCGGGGTGTCGATGCCAATGTAATGGATGCCAATGGCAACACGGCTTTAATTATTGCCGCGCGCGAAGGGCAAAATGATATTTTGCGTACACTCCATAGGTCCGGCGCGAAACTCAATACTAAAAATCAATTCGGCGAATCGGCCCTCATGCTTGCGGCGCTCAATGGACACGCCAAAGTAGTCAACACCTTGCTCGGCCTGGGGGCGGACACGGGGGCAAACCATCAGGGCTGGACACCGATGATGTACGCGGCATTTTCTGGCCACAGCGAGATAGTCGAAAATCTGCTGCGTGCAGGCTCAGACGTGAACGCGGCGACCAGCAATGGCACAACCGCATTGATGTTGGCATCGAAAAGCGGGCACATCGAAGTGGTCGAAGTGCTGCTCAAATATCACGCCAACGTAGGCATCAAGAATGAAAATGGTGCAACAGCCTGGAGCTGGGCGATGGAGAGTGGTAATACTGATATCGCCGGTCTGTTGCGAGGCAAACGATAATTTGAAGATCGAAAAGCAATACCATAATATACATTATTACTTCGTATAATGGGTTATTGCGTAAAGCCAAGGACGGCCCTTTAAATTGATTTGACAGAATCAGGAAAAGACCCGGCAGAATCCCGCCGGGTTTTTTTTCGTCCTGAAAAAGTCAAAAGCCGTCTTAAAAAGAAGAATCCAAACCACCTCAACGAGAACGACCCCACGCCGCCACAATCGCGCTTTTGCCGGTCAGCGGCAAAAAACCCGCGCTACATTGTGACGGAACACAGACCCCGAAACCCCGCCACCCTCTCGGGCTGGCGGCGGATGTCTTCCAGTGTCAGGTCTGCTAAGAAAGTGCGCCAGAAAACCGACTGGCACACTTTCAGATGGGGAACCCCACTTTTGGGAAATGAGATCTCCCCAAACACAAAACGAAAGGATTTTAGCCATGAATAAATACAACATCTACGATATCCAATCTGGCAAATGGCTGGCAGGCAGGGCCACATTCAAAGGCGCAACACATAGAGCGCAAAAACTGGCGAACATGACAGGCACCAAAAAACTGGTGACGCACAGAGATCAACGATACGAAGTGAATCCAAACAGAGGCTTTGAAAAAACCGCCTAAACCCCGAAACCATCTCGGGCTGGCGAAGCTGCATCATGCAGGGGTAAATTTCAGGGAGAAGAAAAACAGGCTTGCAGCAATCATTAATCCAGACGGGGGCGGCTTCGTCCCTCGCTCGCTCCCCGTCTGGATTAATCAAAGGGAACTATATACCAAGTACGCCAGTCTTGCCGACTGCGCCAGGTCCCATATTAAGCTTCTTATGTTCGTGCTTGTTGGCTTCCTTGCCGCCCAGATAAGTTTCATCTGCTTCGACTATGCCTTGCAAGAAACCGTTGCTGTCATCATCATCATCCTTGTCGTTTCCGCAGGCTTCACGAAGGCGCTGAAGCATGAACCACGCCGTTTTTTGAGTAACACCTAGCTCCTTGGATAGCTGGATGGATGAAATGCCTTTACGTGCTGTTGCCATCAGGTACATGGCATAGAGCCATTTATCGAGTGGCACATGTGAACGCTCAAAAATAGTTCCGGTGCGAACAGTAAACACCACTTCGCAACTCAGGCAACGGTAATATCCCAGAGTTCCTGAGCGTTTGCATGGCTGAATGCGTTCAATGCACCCGCAGGCTGGGCAGATCGCGCCTTGCGGCCAGCGCCGAGCCTCAAGATAGATACGGGCGGCATCGGCATTCGGAAAACGTTTAAGGAACTGGTAGGTGCTGATGGTGATTTTATCGTTCATGATAAAACCTTTGCTTGTTGTTTGACCCAATCAGTTAGTCCGGGGAATTCCGCCTCACGTTGTTTTTCACTTTTCTTTTTTGCCCTGTAGCCAGCTTCAGTAATACGAAGTTGACGCACAGATTTTAATATCCGCTGACCATCTTCTTTGTTCTTTGCGGTACCGTATTTAATAAGCGCATCAACAATAACCTCGTCAGATTCACGCATATCTTCATACTCTCGGATGATAGTTCTATTGCTCATAACTTAACTCCTTATTCTTTAATGGTTATGTTGAACCAGTAAAAGAATTATGGAACATCCGATTTAGGAAGTCAAGTATATAATTCCCTAATCAAACGCACCAAGACGGTTAAGACTGTTAATTTGCGCCGAATATTGACCCGGGATTTGCACTGAAAATTGACCCACCCGATAAGCCACAGTATGGCTCAAGTTACAGATGGATTT
>NZ_DF967554.1 GCF_000971475.1 Sulfuricella sp. T08 | reverse complement strand
GGCAGGACATCTATGCGGAATACGGGGCTGCCTGGACCAACCCCAATGCGGTCTATACCAGTGGTGGCGGGGTGGATGATCCGGTGATCAAGGCGACTGTCACGGGCAGCAGCACTTACGGGCAGGCCAGCTACTACCATGCGGACGGCTTGGGCTCAATCGTGGGGCTCAGCAACAGCACCGACAGCACGACTCAGACCGAGCGGTTTGATGCGTGGGGGAATAAGCTGGCTGGGACGATTCCGCAAGGGGCGCAGTATGGCTTCACGGGACGCGAAGGTGACGAGACGGGAATTGTCTACTATCGGGCGAGATATCTTGATCCAGCGATTGGGAGGTTTGCAAGCAGAGACCCGATTGGGTTGAAGGGTGGAATCAACCAGTACACCTACGTGAATAACAATCCGGTAAACTTCAACGATCCGACAGGGTTGCTGGCCAAGGTTCTGCTGGCCGATGCGACGAGCGCGATCAGCTATGCAGGTAATGTGCTGACAGATGCCGGCCAGAACTTGCAAGCGTTCGGTCAAAGAGTCCTAGATGCTGGCCGTAATGAGAGTTTCGCAGATACTGCCAACAAGCTCTTGCAAGGTCTTGGCCCGGAAGTGGCGATGGTTGGTGCAGCAGTTGGAAGTATCAAGGGAGTAGCCGCAGGCGAAAACCTTGTTTACCGTTCGGTGAATGCAGCAGGTGAAGTTAATTACGTTGGCATCACCAACAATCTTGAGCGACGGGCTGCCGAGCAACTTAGCTCGAAGGGTATTTCCATCGAACCGATTCTCGGGCTATCGAATCTTTCGCGTGCCGACGTCAAAGGAGTTGAGCAGGTCTTGATTGAGAGCCACGGGTTATCGAAGGATGGCGGTACCTTGATGAACAAGATCAACAGCATTGCGCCGTTGAACGCGATCTACGAAGGCGCAAAACAGCGCGGTGCAGATTTATTGAAGCTGATCGGCTACCCAGGCTTTTGAGGAAGTATGAAATGGTGAGATTGAAAATTGGAGATGTTGTTGAAATCAAGACGGCAAAAGGTTTGGTTTACGCACTCTATACGCATAGGCACAAGCAGTATGGCGCTTTATTGCGAGTCTTCAGCCGGGCTTATGCAAGTCGACCTAGTGATCTGCTGCATGTGGTGGCTGACCAGGTTGTGTTCTCATGCTTCTTTCCTTTAGGTGCCGCAGTGAATCGAGCCATCGTGTCGATAGCGGGCAACGTTGGCGTGCCGGATGCGCTGAAGCCATTCCCCACATTCAGGGCTGGTGTTGCCGACCCAAAAACTGGAAAGGTTGCTAACTGGTGGTTCTGGGACGGCGAGAAGGAGTGGCGTGTCGGTGAACTGACACAGGAGCAGAGAATGCTCTCGATCCTGGGTGTTTGGAACGACACATTTCTTGTCGAGAGAATCGAGTCGGGTTGGACGCCTGAATCTGATTCAGAGTGTAAAGCCCACATCAAACATAGGTGCCAGGTCTAGAAACGTAGCATTCACGTAAGCATCCACAGCCTGTACTAGCCGCTGAAGCGGCATAACAGGACACCGCTCTTTAACAACTCATTTGTGGTTTACACCAGTGGCAGCGGCATCGATGATCCGGTGATCAAGGCTACCGTCACCGGTACCAGCACTTACGGCCAGGCCAGCTACTACCATGCGGATGGCTTGGGCAGTATCGTAGGACTCTCCAACAGCACCGACAGCACCACTCAGACTGAGCGGTTTGATGCGTGGGGGAATAAGCTGGTCGGCACGATTCCGTAAGCGGCTCAGTATGGCTACACGGGGCGCGAGCCTGACGAAACGGGTTTGACGTATTACAGGGCCAGATATTACGATCCAACGATAGGCAGGTTTACGCAGCGTGATCCCATCGGCCTGCAAGGCGGCATCAACCTGTATGCCTATGTGGGTGGGAATCCGGTAAACTTCAACGATCCGACAGGTCTGATTGCAGCAGCATCGAGCGCGAGCTTCGGGGGTTATGGCGGCGGGGGCAAAGGGGCTCCGAACCTGAGCAATAATTCGTCGTATCCGAGTGACTCGTTCAGCGCGTCAGCGCCCTCCGGGCAGAACCTGATTCAACTAGCAGATGTAACGATCACAATTGGCAATCGAACGTATTCCCCCACCGGAAATAGTGTGGCGGGAACAATCAATGTCACGAGCGACCAAACCTCAAGTAGTTTCTCTGGTTACACAATGGAGAATGCCAAAGCGGGTGACGGCGGAAACAAGGCACCGATTCCAGCGGGAACGTATGACGCTTCTGTAAGGACAGACCACAATCCTAATCGGGTTGAGTTGAAAAATGTTCCGGGCTACCAAAACATACAGATTCACAATGGGAATTATCCACGAAACTTCAAAGGGTGTTTCGGCGCAGGAACATCGCAATCCACCGACTTTCTTGGGGGAACCGTGAATGCGATTAATCAAATCAACAATATTATCAATTCTGATGGAACGGGAGACATCACGGTGATCGTTAGCCCAGTTATTAAATGAGTTGTCTGTCAACGTTAGGGCAAACCACGGACAGCTTGAGTTTCTGGGGCAGATGTTTTCTGGGGCTATTAAAATACGGACTATGGTCATGAAAAAGCTGATACTTGGATTTCTGATTGCGTTATCGATGCTTGTAAGTTTAGGCGTGCAGGCTTCAGGAAGCGCCATTTCGGCGGGTTGCAACGAGGCAGTTAGTGCGTTTCTGGCTACCCCAGCCAAACAGACTCTTCTTGCATTGTCGGGATCAGACGATGCGGAATGTTGGGCCGTCATTGGGTCATCGAACGCCAACCTAAATCAATTGATACATTCGGTGGAACAAGGAAATCGGTGGGCTGCCCAGTATTTGGCAAAACACTTGAGGAACCTTGATGGCGGAAACTTAGAAGACTCGCTAATAGCCCTAGGTCAATTTTCTGACCACAACATGGAACACTTATTGATTTTCGCGAATAAAGGACATCTCTCGAGGCATGATCTCACCGACGCCTTAACGATGCTTCCACTTTCATTGAGTGATAATCCGCATGCCCAATTGAATTCGCTAAAGACGAGGAGAAATAAAGTGATGCGTGTGACTCGAAAGGATCTATTGGAACAAAGAGCGCAGGCACTCAGGGCAATTGATGACTTTGCGTCCGAGATTAGGTCGAACAACCCGGCAACGACTGGAGACCTCTCCCATTAGGTTGTAGCGCACCTCGCTTAAATGTAAGCGGCCAACCGTCCCACCCCGGACGAGACGGGGTTGGTCTATTACCGCGCCAGGTATTACGATTCGAGCATTGGGCGGTTCACGCAGCGTGACCCGATCGGGTTAGGCGGGGGCATTAACCAATACAGCTATGTGGGTGGGAATCCGGTTACCGCTATTGTGAATGCTCAGCAGAGTGGTCCCTGTCAACATTCCTTCATCGAATCGACTTCATTCCTTCACCTCCCTGTCATTGACGCATTCGTTCCAAGCCGTTTTCGCCTCTCGCCCAGTGCTTGGCCAAGCACTGCCCCGGACAGCTCATTTTGTCCGCCCATTTGTTCCGCATTTCGTTCCGCGTTGCCTCAGTGCCGCAAGTAATAGCCTTGCAAGAGACCGTCCCACGCCTCGAACCAATATTCGCCTTTGATCTTCGCGGCGAAAGGATTTATCCCCGCCCACGCCTCAGCAGGCGTGCTTCCACCAAGATGCTGGTGCGGTCGCACAAAATTGTAGAAGAAACGAAACTCAGCCAGCGAGCCCTTCAACGCCTCAAAGCCCGCGACTTCCCACTGATCGAGCTTCTGTTTCAGCGTCCAGAATAGCCGCTCGATGCGTCCGTTCTGCCACGGACAATGCAACTCGCTGCGTTGATGACGAATGCCGCTTAACGTCAGAACGGCACGAAACACGCGGCTGGTGAAACACGTTTCATTATCCGTCCGGACAGCGCGCGGCTTGCCATATTTCCCGATGGCCAGAAACAAGTATCCGAGCAATGTCCACGAGCATTTGTCCGGCAATGCCGTCAAGCTCAGCAAAGCCCGGCTGCCGCAATGTCCGATGACACCCTGATTGTTTATCTGGAAGCAAGAAAGGCCATTCGCAGCTCAACTCAGACCTGCATCCGCAACTGGCTCAAACCCGTTTCAACCTAAAGAATGTTTATGTCGTCAGCAAGACTGTTTAAAACAGGTTGGGGATGGTCTATCAGAAATGCGTGCCCATGGTGGCTATCCTGATTGGTTATATTTTCCCGCCGCTTTCGATCAAAATTCTATCCGATGCCGCTATCATTTGTTGTCCTCATCCACGGCCATTTTCAGCATCTCAAAAATACCCAGAATGGCTGAGCTCACCCGGTTCCAGTTCGGGATCAGTGGCGTGGTCATCGGGTTTTCCATAAATACCTGGGTTGCCAGGGCGATGGCTTTAGTAAAAGCTTCCACCGCCATCGCCTCTTCGTGCCGGTCAAACTTGAGGCCGTTGATGGCTGCATCCGCTTCGTATTTCATGATCGTATCCTCGGCCTGCCGCAGGTAGGATACGAGCAAGGATTTGAACAAACCGTCCGAAAATACTACCCCCTCCGATGCCAAAGTCCTGAAGATGGATTTGCAGATATCCACCGTCATTTTCATCAAACCTTTGTTTGCATCATCGGCAGAAAGCACTTGGTGTTTATGGTCGTAGTTAGCGGCAATATCCACCTGACAAACCCGGCGTGGAGAATAGTTCCGGTGCACCTCGGCAAGAGATCCAACCTCTAGCCCCCAGTCCCACGGGATTCTGTTCACCCGGGCCAGATCCGTAGTCATGCAGAATTCCCCGGCGAGGGGATAGCGAAAGCTGTCGAGGAAAGCGAGAAACTCATGCGGCCCGATTAGCTGCTCTAGAGCCCTGACCAGCGGCGTCACCAATAGGCGGGTAACGCGCCCATTCATTTTGTGGGACACCCGGCTGTAATACCCCTTGCAAAACACGAAGTCCAGGTTGGGATTGACTACGGGGTAGCACAATCGCGCCAGCAGTTCGCGACTGTAAGTGAGTATGTCGCAATCATGCAGGGCGATAACGTCGGAACGGCCACGCGCCAGTACATACCCATAGGCAAGCCATGCAGAGCGTCCCTTGCCGCGCTCGCCCACATTGAATCCGTTGCGGGCGAAGGTTTCATAGATTTCGCTGATCCGTTTGCCGTCATTGTGGATGATCTTGACCTCTGTGGAGATCGGCGACATGAACTCCTTCACCCGCTGAAAATCTTTCTCTGAGGCCTTGTCGAGGACCAGTACGATTTCGTTCAGATACTTTACCTTGGCGAGTTCCTGGACTATTCCCGGCATCGCTGGCCCTTCAAACTCTGAATAAAGCGACGGCAGCACCAAGGCGACCGGCCTGGTTTTCGAATAGCTATACAGCTCTGATTCGAGTCGCTCCAGCGAAGGCTTGCCGATCTGATGTAGCGTCGTGATGACGCCTGACTGGTAAAAATCAGACATGATTGATCCTCTGGTTAGATGTGTTCTATCTCATCCTTTGTTTCATCAGCTCGCTTTTCAGCGGTTTCTTTTTCTATTATTCGTTTCGCCGCGTCAATGCCGCCTACGCCGAAGGAAATCGCGAGCGCGATCACGATGCCGCCGAAGATGATCGTAAAGGCGGCGAGCACGATGCTGGGCGCAATCTGGAGCTGTTCCATGGCCATGGCCAGAATCAATACCATCAGCAAGGTGCGTACGGCCTCGGCCAGGAATTTAGCGTAGTGATAACCACTGTTAACCGCAGTAATCAATACCCCCTGACTGATGAAACCGGTAAGTACGTAGCCGATAATCAAAATCACCGCTGCAGAAAAAGCACGGGGCATATAGCCGAAGACTTGCTCGACCAGATTGTCGATTGCCGGGATTTTTAGGGCGCTCAGGCCGATCATCAGAGTGACGATGATCAGCAGCCAGAAGATGATTTCGCCGAGCGTGGAGGAGGGTTTGGCCCAGAGATCCCCTTTGCGCATCAGCGTGGTAAATCCCATCCTGTCAGACCAGCTGTCGAAGTTGATGGCGATCAGGGATTTGACCAGTATGAGTTTGATAAGCCGGGCCAGAATAATGCCCAGTGCCATGATCACCAGCATGGCCAGCAGATTGGGCAAAAAAACCTTGAACTTAAAAAAAACCTCATGCAGGGGTTCGAGTATCAGGCTCAGAAAATCCATCATGATTTATCTCCTTAACATTGTTTCCAGCTGGTGACGAGGTAGTCCTTGTTGTTTTCAAACTCCATGCAAAGTTTTTCGATCTCGGCCTCCGCTTCCGGCCCTTCCATGTGTTCTGCCGCGAGGATGAAGGATGCGGTTTTTCCCAGATAAAGCGGGGTCAGGGACTTGATCAGGTGTTCTGCCGGCAGTTTCTTCTGGTGAAAAGCGATGGCGTAATCGTAGATGACCCGGGTCCACAAGCCGATGGGAAAGCAGAACTCGCCATCGGCCAGACTACCCAGTCGTTCCACCTCCTTGAAATCGCCGGCGCCCAGGATATCGAGCCAAATTTCACGCAGATTATTCAGTCCTTCCCGGAACAGGTTCAATATCCTGGCGGTATTGACGTTGACGTGTTCGAGCCCGACCGTGTATTCGAAGCCGAAGGTGGTTGCCGGCGTAGACCCGCGGATGGGCGCCCAGGTATTCGCGTAGTCCTCCATCAGGTCGAAGGTGGCGCTCACTACCTGGTAGAGCATGCTGCTCAGGTCGGCACCGGGGTCCTTGGCATCGTGTATCTTGGCGCCGAGAAAGGACTGGGCGACATTGAAGCCATTCGCAATCGCGGTCGTAGTCATCCAGATGTCGATGCCGAAGCGCGCTACATCCGATTGCCATACGTCCTTGTTCAGGTAGAACTGCGCCAACCGGCCGGAAAAACCGAAATCTCCGCCTATCGGCTGGCGCACCCGCTTGCCATAAAGCGCACGGGTGAGAGGGTAGACGATACTGTTGGTAATGGTCCCGTCGAACTTGTGCCGGTGGTAAAGCGGGGCCACGTAGTCAAAACCGCCTTCCAGCACCGGTTTCACAAGCAGTTCTATCCACTCTGGCGCGATGCTTCTTAGATCCGAATCAACCACCACGCAGGCCTTTGCATCCAGCAACTTGGCAATTTCGAAAATGCTGCGAAAGGCGCTCCCCTTGCCGGGGATGCCCGAATAAGGGAAGGCGATCTTGGAGATGGGTTCCACCCGGTGATGAAGAAGGATGGCATTGAAATCTTCGATCGATGAGTTCTGCACTACGTCTGTGGTGCCGTCGCTGGAGCCGCCATCGGAATTTACGATCACTGCTTTGTGGGAGGGGAAGTACTTGGCCAGGCCCGCCTGTACCGCACGAACGACATGGCCGATGGTTTTTGCATTATTGAAGCTCGGAATGCCGACTATGATGTCGGCATTGCCGATCTTCTCGATCTGTTCATGCACCTCTGTTCTTAAGGTAACGGCATTCATCGTCTGGCTAGCCCTCCGGTTCTTCATCAGTGTTCGCGGTCGCACGGTTCGGTATCGGTTGCTTTTCCAGCAGTATGATCTGGAGGTCCATGACGTTCGTTCCCGTCGGCCCTGGCATGAAATGGCTGTGCTCACCTGACAAGGCATCGAACTTCTGAAAAAACCCATAGGAATCGTTTTCTGCCAGGTAGGCAACAGGCTCTATTCCAAGCCTGCGCGCCCGTCCGGCCGTGCTGCCGTCGACGAGCGCGCCTGCAGCATCGGTCGGCCCGTCGTTGCCGTCTGTGCCGGCGGAAAGCAGGGTCACCCCGGATTGCCCCGCGATCTCCAGGGCAAAAGCCAGAGCGAGCTCCTGGTTCCGGCCCCCTTTACCTTTCCCCGTGACGGTGACCGTGGTTTCGCCGCCATACAGCAGACAGCGCCGCTCACCGGCTTTCAAACCGGCTTGAGTCGTGCATGCGGTATTCGCCAATAAGCGTGCGGCTTCGCGCGCTTCACCCTGAAGTTCAGAGGTAATGATCTGCGCAGAAAACCCGAGTTGCCGGGCCTTTTCTTCCGCTGCAGCCAGGGCCCGGCTGATCCCGCCGACAATCACGTTCCGAATTGCGGGCAGGCAGGCGTCGCCGTTTTTTACCGTTTCTGGTTCTAGTCCGGCGATACCCCGTTGCAGATAATTCATGACGTTCCAGGGTGTTTTTTCCTTCAGCCCGTATTTCTCGATCACCGACCAGGCATCAGCAAAGCTAGTGCCATCCGGTGCGGTAGGCCCGGAAGCGATGACGTCAAGCCGGTCGCCGATCACGTCGGAAAGTATCAGCGTCACCATCTGCGCCGGGTAGGCGGCCTGCGCGAGGCGGCCGCCCTTGACGGCTGAAAGGTGCTTGCGCACAGTGTTCAGCTCGCCAATGGTCGCGCCCGCTTTCAGCAGCAAAGCGGTCACTTCCTGCTTGTCTTGCAGCGTTACGCCTGCAACAGGGGCGACCAGCAGCGCTGACGCGCCGCCCGAGAGCAGGCAGATAACCAGCGTCCTCTCGTCAGCAAGCCGCATCATTTCCAATACTCGCTGCGCACCCTTCGCCCCGGCCTCATTCGGCACCGGGTGCGAGGCTTCTATCTGCCCGACTATATCCAGACTTGCCGTGTGGCCTTCTTTTACGATAATCAGCCCGGCGGAAATTCGTTTGCCGAGCAACTCTTCAATGGCCAATGCCATGCGCGCCGTGGCCTTTCCGGCACCGATCACAACGATACGACTATAGGCTTCAAGCCGGTACTCGGTATCGGCAACAGTCAGGCAGTCATGCTCAAGCTTTGCTGCGTTGAGCACAGCTTGGTAGGGATCGACCGCCGCGAGGGCGGCGCTAAAAATATAGGTTAAAATTGATGGCGTTTTTTCTCCGGCATTCCCGTCCGACAGCAGTTGCAGTACCGCTTCGTTCCAGCCCTGTGGACCTGGTTTTTGCGTTTTCACCAGACCGGCCATGGCTATGCGGGGATCAAAACATCCATCCTTGTGCCGGACCAGCACCGGGCGGTCCACAGCACGTAGAAGCGGCAGGTCATTCAGGCCGTCGCCCAGTCCGATGCTGGAGATTTCGCCATACTCCTGCTCGTAGAGATTCTTCAGGATTTGCAATGCATGGCCCTTGTCGTGATTACCCAGAATGTGGAAAATCCGCCCCTGGGTCCAGTGCAGGCCGGCATCTTCTATGGCTTGCAGGAAACCCTCGTCAGGTGATCCATCGAAGACGAAGGGCTCGTCGAAATCGCGCTGTTTGGCCAGAGTAGCCTCATCGCAAGAGAGCCCCGTCAACTTGGCAACTTCCTCTGCCGTCATGTCGGCAAAGCCGCGCACCTGTGCCCCAAGCTGTTCTCTAAGTGCGACAAAGTGACTTCTGATCTCCGCATAAGGCAAGCCGAGCGTAACTAGCTGATAGCCGTCAAATGTCGGGGCCTCAACTGGTGCGGAGAAGTAACCCCGCGGAATGAAGATTCCGCCGCCGTTTTCAGAGATAAAGGGGTGGACATTGTGCATGTGCAGACGGCATCCCTCGATTTCTGCACGCGTTTTGCTGGAGCAGAGTATCAGTGGAATGGCCCGCACCCGAATCAGGGCTAAGGCCGGTAGTGCGTCATTGAAGGAATAGCTCGATGCATCGAGCAAGGTGCCGTCCAGATCGCTGAAGATGATCGTTTTCTGCATTTCCCACCTTTTGGATCGCTCAACTATTTTGACGCGGGCGTGGAGTGTTGGATGCGAATGTTCGCCAGAGTCACTTCACTACAATGTTGCCAGATAGGCGGCAAACTCCTCACGCAAATCCTCATGCTTCAGCCCAAATGCGACCTGGGCCTTGAGGTATCCCAGCTTGGAACCGCAATCGTAACGGGTGCCGCTGAAACGATAGGCCAGCAGTTTTTCTTCCTGCAGCAGCGCGGCGATGCCGTCAGTAAGCTGAATTTCGCCGCCAGCGCCTGCCTGCAATTGCGCAAGGTGATGAAAAATTCGTGGCGTAAGGATATAGCGCCCCACCACGGCCAAGGTGGAGGGCGCTTCTTCCGGACGAGGCTTTTCGACGAGGCCATGTACCTGTTCCACGTCAGGCGCCAGAGGGGTCGTGCTGACGATGCCATATTGTTCAGTTTGCTCACGGGGGACTTCTTGCACGCCCAGTACAGAACACTGGTAAGTCGTAAACACATCGACCATCTGCTTGATAACAGACGGTTCGGCATCAATCAGATCATCTGCGAGAATGACGGCGAAAGGCTCGTCCTGCACGACCGGTTGTGCGCACAGCACGGCATGCCCCAGCCCGAGTGCCTCGTGCTGGCGGATGTAGATGCAGTTCACATGGTTTGGGATGACATCCTGTACCGAGCGCAGTAGCTCATGTTTGCCGTGCGCGGCGAGCTCCGCTTCCACCTCGTAAGCCGTGTCGAAATGATCTTCTATCGCGCGCTTGTTGCGCCCGGTGATGAACACCATATCGGTGATCCCTGCCGCTACGGCTTCTTCCACTGCATACTGGATCAGCGGTTTGTCCACCACCGGCATCATCTCCTTGGGGCTGGCCTTGGTAGCGGGTAGAAAACGACTGCCGAAGCCGGCTACCGGGAATACGGCTTTCGTGATTTTTTTCAAAACGGGTGCTCCACACTGACAGACTTGAAAATTTGAACTCCGCTGCATTCAGAGTTCAACTTCCTTCATCATAGACATTTGTAGGCAAAAGCATATTTTCTGGCGGATTCTGTGAGCAATAAATAACTCAAGGACTATTGGAAAATCTGGGTTTAACCGCCAGCGGGTATGCACAATTCATACGCCCGATTTTTTATTCGTTGTTGTAACCTTTTTTCAAGCCACTCCGAATCAACACATGAACGAAACATACAACCTATCGGGTTGTAACCGTTCACCGTTTCCAGTCCATAAACCCATTAAGGAGATCACCATGAACAAACCGATCTTATCGACTCTGGTTGCCGCCATCGCGCTTAGCGCAACGCTTGCCTCGACCGCTACTTACGCAGATGAAGGGGGAATGCGTCACTATGCCGTCACCATTACCAACATCACGCGCGGACAGATTCTTGCTCCTGCAGCGGTCATTGCACACAACGATAACTACAAGCTGTTCAATCTGGGCGGCGCGGCCAGCCCAGAACTGGCGATGCTTGCGGAAGAAGGCTCTGCTGCCGCGCTGGTGAGCATGGCCTCTAGCATGCCTTCTGTTTCCCGTACCAGCGTGGGAAGCGGTATCATCATGCCGGGTGCATCACAGACCATAGAGATCGAAGCATCGGGGAGATTTCCCGAAATCTCTGTAGCCGCCATGCTGGTTTCCACCAATGACGGATTCATGGCAGTGCGCGGGGTGATTGCGCCAAGACGTGGCGAAGTGATTGTCGGCGCGGAAGCCTACGATGCCGGCAGCGAAGCCAATTCTGAAAGCTGCGCATTCATTCCCGGCCCGCCTTGCGGCAGCCATGTGCATGACTCGTCTCCTGCGGAAGGATACGTGCATATTCATGCAGGCATCCACGGCATCGGTGGATTGACCCCAGCCATGCATGACTGGCGCGGCGCGGTTGCTCAGATCGAAATCAAACGCATCAATTAATGGCAAGTTGAGTGCGGGGATAGGAGAGACGTGTTGCACGGCTCTCCTATCCCCGCACAAAGGAACAAAGATGGCTTTATTACAAAGGAAATTTGAATGAAACACAGTCTAATCGCTTTGCTTGCCCTTGCCGTTTCCACAACGGCGATTGCACATGAGGACAGAATGTATACCCAAGAGAGTAAATACAGTGGCCAGGAAACACAGGTTCGATTGGAAGCGGCGGTGAAGGAAAAAGGACTGACCGTGTTCGCGAAAATCGATCATGCCGAGGCCGCGCAAAAAGCCGGGCTCAAGATGCCATTTTCCATCGTGACAATTTTTGGCAACCCCAAGGGCGGCACGCCTTTCATGGTCTCTTCACCCGCCTCGGCCATCGACTTTCCGCTCAAGGCACTGGTATGGGAAGACGCAAGTGGCAAGGTATTCTACAGCTATAACCCGTTGAGTTACATCGTCGGCCGTCATGACATCAAAGGCCAAGACGAGCTTGCAAAGAAGCTCGACAGCTTGCAGACGGCGATCGCCAAATCGGCCGCCGAGTAAGGCTTCACAGGAATTGCGAACCGCAATTGCCTGATTCTGCGCGGAGGATGTCGGCCCTGGGATAGCAGCAGCAAGCCGAGATGCCCAATAATCAAATCAACCGGATGATCAAAACCTATGCTTTTATCGCTCGCCTATTTAAGGCGTTGAAGCTGTAGATAGCAATGCCACGGGGTTCTGCATCGCTCCTTCATGTGCTTAACTTCCTAAGGAAGCCCTGAACAAGTTCCTGAACCTGTAAAATAGCGGACATCATCAATCGACTGAAATTGCCCATGAAACAACTCAGTTTTGCAGCC
>NZ_DF967555.1 GCF_000971475.1 Sulfuricella sp. T08 | reverse complement strand
GCTGTTTCAGGCTAATTCCGGTGGAAAAAAGCCTGATGCCGCAATATGTTTAATTCGAGGTCCTGAATGATGACTTGTTCAGGGCTTCCCTAACCCACACTGTCAAAGGCCTGCATCCTCGCTCGCCTTTGCTTCTTCGCACAAAATCCGCCCCTGAAGCCTCGCTTTCGGTAATCCCACGACTTCATCCGGTACACCCTGACTCACCGTGATCATTTGCGCGCGCCATCCGGGTGCGGATGTGACTCATACAGCATAAACATGCAATCAAATTGCGGTCTTTATGTTACAAAAAAATGATTGTTTTATGACAAAGCGTTGCTGCATTGAATAAAGCTGCAACAGCATGCTTGATTTAATCAAAGTGTCACAAACCGACCTTAATATCACCACCCAGCATAACAACACAACCGTTCAATATTTGGAGTTACCCCATGGCAATAGCTTCTTCATTCAGGGCACATTTCGTCCTTTTTTTACTAGTTGTGACCGGTCTCGCGAGTCCGGGATTTGCCACCGCACATGGTGCGGCACCTCAAGTCATGACGTCGCAAACGCTTTCCATGCTGTCCGTTGCAGGTGAACTGCCCCCACCGCCTCCAGGCGTGACCGATCTGAAATTCCACGATTTTTTCAAAATGCCTGTCGGTCCTGGCGGACTGGTACCCTCAGAAAAGCTCCTCGGCCTGAACGGCAAGCACGTGCGCATCATCGGCTACATGGCACAACAGGAAACGCCTTCCACCGGCGTATTTATTCTCTCGCCCATCCCGGTCGTCATGGGTGATGAAGACGAGGGCCTCGCCGACGATCTGCCGCCCAACGTTGTTTTCGTGCATCTTGAGAAAAATGACCACGTTGTCCCATTTATTCCAGGATTACTCAAACTCAGTGGCATTTTGAGCGTAAGTAGCCAGGAAGAAGCAGATGGACGGGTTTCCTCCGTGCGCCTGCTGCTTGACCCGGAACTGGCCCAGGCATTCCTGCATAACGATCAGGAGCACCATGCCAGGAAGTAAATCCTGGATTGCCGACGGCAGCGCAGCGTCAGCTCCAGTTTCAGATGTACCCCTCCAACTTACCCTTTAAAGAATTTAGGAGCCTAGAAATGTTACAAGCCATTCCCGCACGAAAACGTCTTAATTTGTTGATCGCCATTGCTCTCGGCACGACCGCATCCGTGAGCATAGCAGCGCCTACCGTTTCCCGCCTGACACCCCCGAGCGAATTATTTGCTTCCGGAAACCCAGCTCCAGTCATCGCGCGTTTCCTGCCTGGACAGCGCTTCGACTTGCAAGCGACGGTGCGCCCTGATGCCGGCACGACGATCACCGGCTTTCAGTTCGCAGTTGATGGCATGCCCCTGGCCCCAGCCGCCGGCACGACAAGCACCGTCACCACCGGCTTGGTAAGCGGCCTGCCCGCCAACACTGCGGTGGTTTCGCAGCGCGCTTATGCGAACAATACTCCCGGCATGCATACCCTTACCGTGACCGCTACCCAGAGCGATGGACAAATCGCCACGGCAACCGGCAACTTTGAAGTTGTCGGCATCACCGCACAAGGCCGCCCCGCCAAAAACATCATCATCATGCTGGGCGACGGCATGGGTGGTGCACAACGTACTGCGGCCCGCATCATGTCCAAGGGATATGCTCAGGGCAAAGCGAAAGGCCTTCTGGCTATGGACACCTTCCCGTACACCGGCATGGTGATGACCTCTTCGCTGAACTCCATCGTTACCGACTCTGCCCCTGGCATGGCTAACTATGTCAATGGCAACAAAGCCAATAATAACCAGGAAGGCGTGTTCCCTGACGACACCACGGATGCGTTCGACAACCCCCGCATCGAGTACCTGTCCGAATATCTGCACCGCATCAAGGGCAAGTCCCTGGGCATCGTGACCACGGCTGACGTTTTCGACGCCACACCAGCTGCAAATGCCGTGCACACTTCCAACCGCGGCAACGGCACCGGCATCGTCGATCAATACCTGGATGACCGCGGCCTGACCGGCCTGACCGTGCTGATGGGCGGCGGCCGCAAGTGGTTCCTGCCAAACGCGTCCAACAGCACTAGCCCGCAAGCAGTCAATGGCTCGCAGCGCAGAACATCCAACGACTACATTCTGCCAAGCGATATCGTTTCCGGCTGGGGTGCTGCACCGGGAGCGAAGGACAACAACCGCGACCTGATCGCCGATTTCCAGGCTGCCGGCTATAACTACGCCCCAGACAATACCACCCTGCAATCGGTCGCAGCCGGCTCTGACAAGCTGCTCGGCCTGTTCAGCTACTCCAACATGAATGTCGCATTCGACAAAATCGGCAAGCGTCGTGGCACTTCGACCGTGGTTGACGATTATGGCTTCCCTGATCAGCCCATGCTGGATGAAATGACCACTGCCGCACTTCAGGTACTGAAAAAGAACCCGAACGGCTTCGTCGCCATGATCGAAGGTGCTTCCATCGACAAGCAGGCACACCTGATGGATACCGATCGCTGGATTCAGGAAACCATCGAGTTCGATCGCGCCGTGCAGGTGGCCAAGGATTTCGCTACCCAGAATCCTGACACCCTGGTCATCGTTACCGCCGACCATGAATGCGCGGGTGTTTCGATTATCGGCGCGTCCACCAAGACAAATGCTGATTTGCAGGCATTGCTCGGCAGTGGCACTACTGCACTTCAGCGCGACCCTGTCGTTGGCACGTACGATGCGGCCAAGTTCCCCAAGTACACCATGAATGCTGACGGCTACCCAGCCACCACCGATGTCGACTACAAGATGCTGATCGGTTATGGCGCCAACGCGGATCGTTACGAAGCCTGGGTGTCCAACACCCAGCCGACACAGGATTCGCAGCAGCCGTTTGTCGGCGCATCGCCGCTCAACACCTACCCGGCTAACCCGAGTGTACGTAACAGTGGCACCGGCTTCCTGATTACCGGCCAGGTTCCAGGCGACAATGCCGTGCACACCGCTGCCGACGTTCCATTATCTGCTTTTGGCCGCGGCGCTTCCCTGTTCACCGGCGTGATGGATAACACGGACGTGTTCTTCAAGTTTGGCCAGGCTGCGATCGGCGGCGCGAAATAAATCAGTAAGTAAATCCCCCGGCGCTGCCGGGGGTAATTTAACTAACCTTAAATAGGAAGAAATCATCATGTCCAAAGAATCGACTTACCTGCGGCAAGCCCTGCTCGTCACCGCATTGTGCGCAAGCACCTTTGCCGCGTCAGCTGCTAATGCCGCCTATACCATCAACTTCGACAACCTGTCCGAAGGATCACTGGCTAACGCTGACGCAATCGCGCAAGCCAATGGTGTAACCTTCGCCAGCGGTCAACTCACCGACATCATCGATCCGGTCACGTTCGACGTAATCGGCCAGCACTGGCTCGCCGACCCAACCTGGAGCATCTATGCCAACAATCCTGCCTCTACCGGTTGGGGTATGGCACCTTCTGGCACCCAAGCCCTGGATGGTCGATATGATCAGGTGCTGATGCAGTTCGCAAAGCCGACCCAATTGACACATTTTTCTGTAGCCATGGATAACAGCAGCTATGGCTTCCCCGCTAACGTTAATCTTCTGTTCCTGGATGCCAACGGCCAGACCGTTCGTTCCGACAGCTTCCAGCAGAACATCACTACCAGTTTCGACGTGAACTTCTTGGCGCCGACCACGGTAAGCGCCGTCCTGCTGCCTAGTGGGAAGTTCTACGACAATATCGCTGTTACTGCTGTACCAGTGCCCGCTGCCTGGGCACTGCTCTCTTCTGGCCTGATGCTCCTGGGCTTCGCACGGCGATCTGTCTGATTGTCTACGCCAGCGGTCGGCCCTATCGGCTGCTGGCGGCCAGTCACATCATGACGATCGAGTAGCGGTGCCGCGAAAAAACTGGCAAACTGCCCCAAAACCCAAATAAAAAGGCTGCCACGTGAACAACGAATCGCAACATCCCGCACCGGGCAACGGATCCAGCTACAACGAACTCGGCCATCTGGTACGCCAGCTCCATGGCACCCTGCGAGAACTCGGCTGCGACGAGGCAATCCAGAACATGGTCGGCGAACTGCCGGACACTCAGGATCGCCTCAGCTACATTGCCCATCTCACCGAACAAGCCGCCCAGCGAGTGATCAACGCCGTGGAAAAGGCGCAGCCCCTGCAGGAAAAGATGGAAACAGATGCCCTGGAACTGGCCGAGGAATGGCGAAATGCCAAGGGGGCCGAAGAATTTCAGCGCATTGGCGAAAAAATGCATGCCTTTCTCGCCGGTATTCCCGGCCACACACGGGAAACCTCATCGCAACTCACGGACATCCTGATGGCCCAGGATTTCCAGGATCTCACCGGCCAGGTGATCAAGAAAATCTCCCATCTCACCCAGAACCTGGAGCACCAGCTGGTGCACATCCTGCTCATCAGCAAGCCGGCTGGCGATACCAAAGATGACACACTGCTTAACGGCCCGGTCGTAAAAAAAGAAGGTCGCACCGATATCGTGAATGGACAGGAGGAAGTGGACGATCTGCTGACTAGCCTCGGCTTTTAACGAGCGCAGGATCCAGGGAACGCACTCTACCCGCCCAGTAATCCGCTCTGCGCGATGCCGTCGAACATGAACTGCACCGCCAGGGCAGACAGCAGGATACCGAAAATCCGGTTGATCACCTGCATACCAGTCACGCCAAGGAAGCGGTGGAGCTGGCTGGCGGTCAGCATGGCGACGAAGGTGGCCAACATCACTACCAGCAGGGCGGCCAGAACGATTAGCTGATGCGTGACATGCCCCTCGGCATTCGCCATCAATAGGATCGCTGCCCCGATGGCACCGGGGCCGGCGATCAGGGGGGTGGCAAGCGGGAACACGGCAATGTCGTGCTTGTGTTCGGCCTCCCGGTCCTCCTCATCCGTCGTCGAGGTGGCGCCGGAGGTGCGCGCAAACACCATATCGATGCTGATCAGCAGCAACAAAATTCCGCCAGCCGTCCTCAGCGCCGCCAGAGAAATACCCATTCCGGCCAACAGAAACTTCCCGAGCAGCGCAAAAACAAGCAGGATCACCGTGGCAATCACGATCCCGCGGATAGCGATAGAACGCCGCTCCGAAGAGGCGGCTGTTGCCGTCAAGGCGGCAAACATCGCCGCCACATCGATCGGAGCGACCGTTGCAAAGAAGGTTGCCAGGGCAATGCCCGCTGTCTCAAACATTAATGCTCTCAAAGGTTTTGCTGCACATCATTCATTGAAGCACATATTGTGGGGTTTCCTCGGTCAAACGATAGCACGCTACGTGCCACACTTTACCCCTGCACCAAAGCAGGGCATATACCGGTTGAATTAAACACCGCATTCTTCTTCACGACAAGCGCCCTCTCGCTGGCATGGCACGCACCGCATCAAGGTATGGCCCTACCCAGAAACCGGCTTGCCGACCTCAATCAGCGATGTGGTTTTTCGTTGAGTTAATCCCTTTCCCGGCAACGGGTTTGGGATTACAATACCGCCCTTCCCGCTCAAAAAATAAGCAATGAAAATCGGCCCCTATTCCCTGAATAGCAATTTGGTCGTTGCCCCCATGGCAGGGGTGACCGACCGCCCTTTCCGCAAGCTGTGCCGCAGCTTCGGCGCGGGGCTTGCCGTGTCAGAGATGGTCGCCTCCAATTCCCTGCTCTACGGCAGCGAGAAAACTAAACGTCGGGCCAATAACGTGGGCGAATCCGAGCCGGTGTCGGTGCAGATTGTCGGCGCTGATCCGGCTATGCTGGCGGAAGCGGCGAAATACAATGCCGACCGTGGCGCCCAGATCATCGACATCAACATGGGCTGCCCGGCGAAGAAAATCTGCAACGTCATGGCCGGTTCGGCGCTGTTGCAGAACGAACTGCTGGTGGCACGCATCTTGGAAGCGGTGGTGAAGGCGGTAGATGTGCCGGTGACCCTGAAAATCCGTACCGGCTGGGACAAGGACAACCGCAACGCGGTCAACGTGGCACGCATCGCCGAGGCCTCCGGCATCCAGGCGCTGGCCATCCATGGCCGCACCCGTGCCTGTGGCTATAGCGGCGACGCCGAGTACGACACCATCGCCGCGGTCAAGACTGAAATCTATATTCCCGTGATCGCCAACGGCGATATCACCACGCCGCAAAAAGCCAAATTCGTGCTCGATTACACCAAGGCCGATGCCGTCATGATCGGCCGTGCTGCTCAGGGCCGACCCTGGATTTTCCGCGACATCGCGCATTACCTGAAAACCGGCGAGCTGCTGCCGCACCCCGATGTGGCCGAGACCCACAGCTTGCTGAACAGCCACCTGCATGAACTTTATGCCTTCTACGGCGAACACACCGGCGTGCGCATGGCCCGCAAGCACATTGCCTGGTACACCCGGGGCCTGCCGGATTCCGCCGGGTTCCGCCATGCCATGAACCAGTTGCAAACCGCCCGCGAGCAGCTTGACTCCGTCGAGCGCTTCTTTGCCGAGTCGACCGGACATACTTATTTGATGGAAAACGAGATGGCAGCATGATCAACGAAAACGAAATTTCAACCTGCGTGCGCAAGGCTCTGGACGGCTACTTCAAGGACCTGGACGGGGAAAAGCCCAGCGCCATCTATGAAATGGTGGTGGGCTGCGTGGAAAAGCCACTGCTGCAGGTGATCCTCGACCACGCCCAAGGCAACCAGACCCGCGCCGCCGAAATCCTCGGCCTGAACCGCAATACCCTGCGCAAGAAAATGAAAATCCACGGGATCAAATAGAGATAAACATGACCAAAATCAGTCGAGCCCTCATCAGCGTTTCCGATAAATCCGGCGTTCTCGAATTCGCCAAGACCCTGCGCCAGTTCGGCGTGGAAATCCTCTCCACCGGCGGCACTGCAAAAATGCTTGCTGAAGCGGGCGTGGCGGTCACCGAAGTCGGCGATTACACCGGCTTCCCTGAAATGCTGGATGGCCGGGTCAAGACCCTGCATCCGAAAGTACACGGCGGCATCCTGTTCCGGCGCGACCTGCCGGCCCATGTATCGGCTGCGGCCGATGCGGGGATCCCGCCGATCGACCTGGTGATCGTCAACCTCTACCCGTTCCGCGCCACCATCGCCAAGCCCGACTGCTCGCTGGAAGATGCCATCGAGAACATCGACATCGGCGGCCCGACCATGGTGCGCGCTGCCGCCAAGAACCATCGCGATGTGGCGGTAGTGACCGACCCGGCCGACTACGCTGCGCTGGCGACCGAGCTCCAGGCCAATGGCGGAGCGCTCAGCAGCGAAACCAAGTTCAAGCTGGCGGTGAAGGCTTTCTCCCACACCGCCGAGTACGACGGCGCGATCAGCAACTACCTGACCGCCATCGCCCCGGACGGCAGCAAGCAGCAATTTCCGGAACGGCTCAATTTCCAGTTCGCCAAGGCTCAGGCCATGCGCTACGGTGAAAACCCGCATCAGCAAGCCGCTTTTTATGTTGCGCCCGGTGAAAAAGAAGCGAGCATCGCCACTGCCCGCCAATTGCAGGGCAAAGAACTGTCCTACAACAACATCGGCGATGCCGATGCCGCTCTGGAATGCGTGAAGCAGTTCGACGAGGCGCCGTCCTGCGTCATCGTCAAGCATGCCAACCCCTGCGGCGTGGCCTACGGCGCCAACCTGCTCGAAGCCTATGACCTCGCCTACAAGACCGACCCGGAATCCGCCTTCGGCGGCATTATCGCCGTCAACGGCGAACTGGATGCCGCAACTGCGCAGGCCATTGTCGAGCGCCAGTTCGTCGAAGTCATCATCGCCCCCAAGGTTTCCGCAGCGGCCAGCGAAATCGTGGCGGCGAAAAAGAACGTGCGCCTGCTGGAATGCGGCCAGTGGTCGAAGGAACCGACCCAGCGCCTGGATTTCAAACGCGTTACCGGCGGCTTGCTGGTACAGGGTGCCGACCTGTCGCTCTACAATGAGCTCAAGGTAGTCACCAAACGTGCGCCGACCGAAGCCGAGATGGCCGATCTTCTTTTTGCCTGGCGCGTGGCCAAGTTCGTCAAATCCAACGCCATCGTCTATGCCAAGGGCAAAATGACCATCGGTGTTGGTGCAGGCCAGATGAGCCGGATCAATTCCGCACGCATCGCCGCCATCAAGGCCGAGCATGCCGGCTTGCAAGTCAGCGGCTCGGTAATGGCCTCGGACGCGTTCTTCCCGTTCCGCGACGGCATCGATTCAGCCGCCCAGTCCGGCATCGTCGCCGTAATCCAGCCCGGCGGCTCGATGCGCGACGAAGAAGTCATCGCCGCGGCGGATGAGCACGGCATGGCGATGGTGTTCACCGGGATGAGGCATTTCAGGCACTGATTCTCACCGCAGAGGCGCAGAGGAAAACCTTGAATTCTCTGCGTTTCCGCGCCTCTGCGGTTTAATCGTTAGGATATGAAGCTATGAAAGTTCTAGTCATCGGTAGTGGTGGGCGTGAGCACGCACTCGCGTGGAAGCTGGCGCAAAGCCCACGTTCAACCAGGATCTTCGTTGCCCCAGGCAACGCGGGCACCGAGCTCGAACCCGACCTGACCAACGTCGCCATCACCGCCATTCCCGAGCTGCTAGTATTCGCACAACAGGAAAAGGTTGCCTTTACCGTGGTCGGCCCGGAAGCGCCGCTGGCCGCAGGCATCGTCGATGCCTTCCGCGCCGAAGGGCTGAAAATCTTTGGCCCGACCCAGTTCGCGGCACAACTGGAAAGCTCCAAGGATTTCGCCAAGGCCTTCATGGTTCGGCACGGCATCCCCACCGCAGCCTACGGAACCTTCACCGATGCCGCCCTGGCCCACGCCTACATCGACCAGCAAGGCGCCCCCATCGTGATTAAGGCCGACGGTCTGGCAGCAGGCAAGGGCGTGGTAGTGGCTCAGGACCTGAACGAAGCGCACGCCGCCGTGGACATGATGCTGGCTGGCAATAAGCTGGGCGCTGCCGGCGCCCGGGTGGTGATCGAGGAATGCCTGCTCGGCGAGGAAGCCAGCTTCATCGTCATGGCCGACGGCAAGCACGTGCTGCCGCTCGCCACCAGCCAGGATCACAAGCGCCTGCTGGATGGAGATCAAGGCCCCAACACCGGCGGCATGGGCGCTTATTCGCCGGCTCCCGTCATCACGCCGGCGCTGCACGCGCGCGTGATGCGCGAAGTGATCGACCCGGTGATGCAGGGCATGGTGCAGGAAGGGGAGATGTTCACCGGCTTCCTTTACGCCGGCCTGATGATCGACGCCACGGGCAATCTCAAGGTGCTGGAATTCAACTGCCGCATGGGCGACCCTGAGACCCAGCCTATCCTGCTGCGTCTGAAGAGCGATTTGCTGACTCTGGTGGAACACGCCGTCAACGGCACGCTCGACCAGGTCGAAGCGGAATGGGACCGCCGCACCGCGCTGGGCGTGGTCCTGGCTGCCGCACACTACCCCGACGACCCGCGTAAGGGCGATGTCATCAACGGCCTGCCGCCACTCAACGACCTGCTGGAAGAAACCCCGCGCGACTATCACGTGTTCCATGCCGGCACCGCCATGAAAGACGGCAAGGTCGTCACCAGCGGCGGCCGCGTACTGTGCGTCACCGCGCTGGGCGACAAGGTGCAGCTGGCGCAGCGGCGCGCCTATGAAATCGCCGAGCAGATCAAGTTCGACGGTTGCCAGATGCGCCATGACATCGGCTATCGGGCGATCAAACCCAAACCCTGATTGCAAGGGTTAATGCCTTATCCCGCCGCCCTGATCCGGAAAGTGCGCGCCCACCTTAATGGTGACGGAATCATCGCCTATGCCACCGAATCCTGCTATGGCCTGGGCTGCGACCCACGTAGCTATCGTGCCGTCAGGCGGATTCTCCAGCTCAAGAACCGTCCCCAGTTCAAGGGCCTGATTCTGATCGCAGACCGCTTCAGCCGCCTGCGGCGCTACGTGCTTCCGCCCACAGAGGAACAATCGAGGCAACTCGACCGCGCTTGGCCGGGACCGCATACCTGGTTGATGCCCGCTTCCCGCCACACGCCACGTTGGCTACGCGGCAGGCATGAAAGCATTGCTGTGAGAGTGACCGCTCACCCAGATGCAGCCGAATTGTGCCGGGCACTCGGCACGGCACTGGTTTCGACCAGCGCCAACCGCGCCGGGCTGAAGCCGCTCAGGACCTATGCCGCCTGCGTCAAAGCCTTCGGCCAGCGCGTTCTGGCGCTGCCGGGCCGGGTCGGCGCCCGTAAAAACCCCTCCACCATTCAGCATCTACTAACCGGCAGGATTATCCGCCCATGAACATGGACCGCGACGCCGTTAAAATCTACCTTACCGATTTGCAGGAACGCATCGTTAGCCTGCTGGAGCAGACCGATGGACACACCTTCCTGCGCGATGCCTGGCAACGCCCTGAAGGCGGGGAAGGCCTGAGCTGCGTGCTCGAGGAGGGCTTGGTGTTCGAGCGTGGCGGAGTAAATTTCTCCCACGTGCGCGGCCAAAAGCTGCCCGCCAGCGCCACGGCCAAACGTCCCGAACTGGCTGGATGCGGCTTCGAAGCGATAGGATTGTCGCTGGTGCTGCATCCACGCAACCCTTATGTGCCTACCACCCATTTCAACGTGCGCTTCTTTTGCGCGCAACCGCCCGGCGCTGAACCGGTGTGGTGGTTCGGCGGCGGCATGGACCTGACGCCTTATTATGGCTTCACTGAGGATACCGTACACTTCCATCGGACCTGTCGTGATGCCCTGGCACCATTCGGTGCGGAATACCATCCCCGCTTCAAGCAATGGTGCGATGAATACTTTTTCCTCAAGCACCGCAACGAACCGCGCGGCATAGGCGGGATTTTCTTCGACGACTTCCATGAGCGTGACTTCGACTTCAGTTTCAGCCTGATGAAAAGCGTTGGCGAGCACTTCCTATCTGCTTACATGCCCATACTACAACGGCGCAGCGCAATGTCATACGGGGAGCGGGAACGTGATTTCCAGGCCTATCGGCGTGGCCGTTATGTCGAATTCAACCTGGTATGGGATCGCGGCACCCTGTTCGGCCTGCAATCGGGAGGGCGCACCGAGTCCATCCTGATGTCGCTGCCTCCCATCGTCAAATGGCGTTATGACTGGCAGCCTGAAAAGGGCTCAGAAGAGGAGCGCCTGTACCATGAGTTTCTGGTGGCCAAAGACTGGCTTGTATAAGACAAATTGATGTCTGTTCCATAGACAGAAGAGCTTCTGGTTATAATCCGCGGAATTAGCCTAAAAACAAGCCGCCATAGCGGTTAGGGGGAAACAATATGCAAACCATAGAAGCGCTGATCGCGACGCTATCCGGCTGGGTATGGGGCCCACCCATGCTGACCCTGCTGGTGGGCACCGGCCTGTACCTGACCATACTGCTGAAAGGCTTGCAGTTTAGAGTCCTGCCGCTGGCTTTTCGCCTGGTTTTTCACAAAGACCATGGCCACGTCGGCGACATCAGCCATTTCGCCGCGCTGATGACGGCGCTGGCGGCTACGGTCGGCATTGGCAACATCGTCGGCGTCGCCACCGCAATCACACTGGGCGGTCCTGGTGCGGTGTTCTGGATGTGGATGACCGGCCTGGTCGGGATGGTAACCAAGTATTCCGAGGCCGTGCTGGCAGTCAAATACCGCGAGAAGGGGGAGCACGGCATGCGCGGCGGGCCCATGTATTACCTCGCCAAGGGCGCCGGACTGCCATGGCTGGGCTGGCTGTTCGCCCTGTTTACCGCCCTCGCCACCTTCGGCATCGGCAACATGACGCAGGCCAATGCCACCGCCAAGATCTTCGAGGCTACTTTTCACGTCGCACCGTGGGTCACCGGCGTTGTGCTGATGGTGCTGACGGCCCTGGTCATTCTGGGCGGCATTCGCTCGATCGGCAAATTCACCTCCTTTCTCGTGCCATTCATGATCGTCGGCTACGTGGGTTCGGCGTTGGTGGTGCTCGCGCTCAATATCACCGAAATTCCCCATGCCTTCTATCTGATCTTCAGCCATGCCTTCTCACCGGCCGCCGCCACCGGCGGCTTTGCCGGCGCCACGGTGGCGGCAGCGATGCGCTTCGGTATTGCGCGCGGCGTGTTCTCCAACGAGTCTGGCCTGGGCTCGGCACCGATTGCCGCCGCCGCTGCGCGCACCCATGACCCGGTCAAACAGGCTCTGGTCAGCATGACTCAGACCTTCATCGACACCCTGGTGGTCTGCACCATGACCGCCATGGTCATCCTTACCGCGAAATCCTGGACCTTGGGCATCGGTGCCGAACAGCTGACCAGCGCCAGCTTCGGCGAGACCCTGGGCAGCACTGGTGAGATCATCGTCGCCCTATCCACCGCCCTGTTCGCCTATTCCACCCTGATCGGCTGGAATTACTACGGCGAGAAGGCCATCGAATATCTGTTCGGCTCGCGCTCTATCCGCATCTACCGCATTGTCTTCATCGCCATGGTCGTCGTTGGCGCGATGATGAACCTGGAATTCGTCTGGAATTTCTCGGACCTGATGAACGGGATGATGGCCCTCCCCAACCTGATCGGCCTGCTGTTGCTGTCCAAGGTCATCAAGGCGGAGACCGACCGCTATTTCAAGACCTGACGTCCATGACCCAGACCCAACACCGTAGCCACTGGACCAGCCGCTGGACCTTCATCCTGGCCACGGCTGGCTCGGCCATTGGCCTCGGCAATATCTGGAAATTTCCCTACATGACCGGGGTCAACGGCGGCAGCGCCTTCGTTCTGGTGTTTCTTGTCTGTATCGCCGTGGTCGGCATCCCGCTGATGATGTGCGAGATCATGCTCGGACGACGCGCTCAGCGCAATCCAGTGGACGGCATGGCCGCCTTGGCAAAGGAAGCGGATGCGCCTGCGCTGTGGAGATGGATGGGCATCATGGGCCTGATCGCGGGGCTACTGATTCTGGCCTTTTACAGTGTCATCGCCGGCTGGGTGCTGGATTACGTGGTACGAGCGGCCAGTGGCGCCTTCAAGGGTATCGACGGAGCGATGGCGCAGAGCCAGTTCGACGCGTTTCTTGCCGCGCCGCTGGAGCTGGGCTTGTGGCATAGCCTGTTCATCGTAATGACCATGAGCGTGGTGGCGCGCGGAGTGAATTCGGGTCTGGAAAAGGCCAACAATATCCTGATGCCCGCACTGTTTGCCATTCTGCTAGTGCTGCTTGGCTACAGCCTGGCCGAAGGCGATGTCGCTCGCTCTGCCGATTTCATGTTTACCCCCGACTTTTCCAAAGTCACGCCGGTGGTGGTGCTCTCGGCACTGGGCCATGCCTTCTTTTCCTTGAGCTTGGGCATGGGGGCGGTGATGGTTTACGGCTCCTACCTCCAGCGCCACGTCTCCATCGCCCGCACCACCCTGTTCGTGGCCCTTGCCGATACCGCCGTCGGGCTCTTGGTGGGGCTCGCCATCTTCGCCTTGGTGTTCGCCAACGGACTGGAACCGGCGGCGGGGCCGGGGCTGATCTTCCAGACCCTGCCCATCGCCTTTGGCCGAATGCCGGGAGGCGCCTTCATCGGCACGCTGTTTTTCCTGCTGGTCGCCTTCGCCGCTTGGACATCGGCGATTTCCCTGGTCGAACCGGCTATTTCCTGGCTGACCGAAAACACGCGCCTGACCCGCAGGCGGGCGGCATTGCTGATCGGCCTGACCGACTGGGTGCTCGGCATTGCCGTGCTGCTCTCGTTCAACGTCTGGAAAGACGTGCGCCTGCTGTTCGGCCTCAGCATTTTCGACACCCTCGACAAGCTCACCACCACCATTCTGCTTCCTTTGGGCGGACTGCTCATGGCACTATTCGCAGGCTGGGTGATGAGAACTCAACACGTTCAGGAAGAACTGAATATCACTACACGGCCTTACCGACTGTGGCGCTTTACCATCCGTTTCGTGTCGCCGCTGGCGATCATCGCCATCTTCCTTTATCTGTTCGGACTGATTAAATAAAAAAAGCCGGCAAGCGCCGGCTTTTTTCGTTCAACTGCCAAATTACTTCAGGCTGAGGATCCACTGGACCAGTTTGGCGGCATCTTCCTGCTTCACCGCGGCGTTTGGCGGCATAAAAGGCATGCCGGCCTTGCCCTCTTTCATCCACCCCATGCCAGCAGGTCCAGTCCCCTTTACAACATGATCGGTGAGCCTGGCTTGGGCACCTTTATCACCAGCATATTTCTTGGCCACATCCTTGTAAGCCGGACCGAGCACTTTAACGGCTACCTGATGGCAGGCCAGGCAGCCACTCTTTCCTGCCAGAGCGCTTTCATCCGCAGCAACAGCTTGTCCAGCCACCAGCAAGGCCGCAGCAGCGGCAATTCCCAGAATTGCTTTCATTTAATACTCCTTGTTTAACTTGAGAAAAAAATTGATCCGACATCTTATCCAATTTTTCCTGCTTTGCAAACCTGTAGCAGGATATCTACATCCGATATTGGTGGTAAACATTTAACGCCTAGGCACACCCAAGCGTTGACAACTGACGTTGCCGGCTTGTCAAGACTGCCAGGCAGCCTTTCCATCTCGCCCGGCAGCGCCAGCACCATGGTAAAGGGCCGGTATTCCTTCGCCAGGGCTTGCTGCCAAGCTGCGACCTGCGCGGCAGGGCCACGCAGGATGACGATCTGCGGCGGCTCCAGATACTCCTCCAGCACCGCGAGAAAGAACATGAAACCGGCCGGCTGGCTAGCAATCTGAGGATAAAACAGCTTGAGAGCACGTTCTGCCGCCACCAAGTAACGGGGCTCACCGAGCAGGTGCCCCAGCCGCTGTAGAGCGAACGCCGCCACAGCGTTGCCGGATGGGGTGGCATTGTCGAACCCCGATTTCGGCCGGTAAATCAGAGTTTCGTGGTCGTGCGCGGTGAAATAGAAACCGCCCTGATCGCAGTCCTCAAACCGGGCCAGCAGCGCTTCCGCCAACTCGTGCGCGAACACCAGATCGGTGGTACGGAAATGAGCCTGCAACAGCTCCACTAAAGCGTCGAGGAGAAAGGCGTAATCATCGAGATAGCCGCCCAGATTGGCTTTGCCATCCTTCCACGAGGCCAGCAGGCGGTTGTCACGCCACAATTCGGCGCGAATGAAATCCGTTGCCTGCTGCGCCAGCGCTATCCAGTCTTCCCGCCCGAAGGTGCGGCCGGCATGGGCCAAACCCTTGATCATCAGGGCGTTCCAGCTGGTCAGGATCTTTTCGTCCCGTCCCGGCCGCACCCGCTGCGCACGCAAGTCCATCAGCTTGGTTCGCGCACTGTCCAGCAACCACCGGGCCTTGGGCAATTCCACGGCCAGTTCCTGCGCCACCTGGTCGAGCGGACTGGCGACATGGAAATGCCAGTGGCTGCCTTCGAAGTTGGCCGGTTGGTCAAGGCCATAGTGACGCGACAATACGGCATATTCGTCGGCACCCAGCGTGGCGGCAACTTCCTGCGGCGTCCACACATAGAACTTGCCTTCCTCGTACTCGGAATCGGCATCCAGCGCGGAATAGAAGCCGCCTTGCGGCGCGCGCATTTCACGCTCCAGCCATGTCACGGTCTCTTCCGCTACCGTGCGGAAGCGCTCGTCGCCGCCGCAACACCACGCCCAGGCATACAGTTCGAGCAGCGGACCGTTGTCGTAAAGCATTTTCTCAAAATGCGGGATCAACCAGCGCTCGTCCACGCTGTAGCGGCAGAAGCCGCCACCGAGCTGGTCATTTATGCCGCCGTCGGCGATTTTGCGCAACGTCTTGCGTGCCATTTCCAGCGCCTGTGCATTCTCTTCGGCGGCATAACGGCGCAGGCAAAAGGCAATTTCGCTCGGCCGGGGAAACTTGGGGGCGCCGCCGAAGCCGCCATGCACCGGGTCGAAGTTTTTCTCGAGCTGGGATAGCGCACTTGCCAAGGGCGTCGGGCTGGGTTCCGTCCCAGCCTGTGGTACTGGCCCGCCCGACGCCAGACTTTCCCGCAGCGATATATTTTGCTGGGCAATGTCATGCCGGCGTTCGCGATAGGCCTGCGCCACTTTCGGCAGCAGGTCCTTGAAGCCGGGCCGGTTGTAGCGCGCCTCAGGGGGGAAATAGGTGCCGCCGTAGAAGGGAGTCTGATCTGGGGTCAGGAACAAGGTCAGAGGCCAGCCGCCGCTCCTTCCGGTGAGCAGGTTGTGGGCACTCTGGTAGATCTGGTCGAGATCCGGCCGCTCCTCTCGGTCGACCTTGATGGCTATATAGTCGCGGTTGATCAGATCGGCAGTGGTCTGATCCTCGAACGATTCATGCGCCATGACATGGCACCAGTGGCATGTGGAATAGCCGACCGAAAGCAGAATCGGCTTGTCCTGCTCGCGCGCAAGAGCTAGCGCTTGCTCACTCCATGGATGCCAATCTACTGGATTGTCGGCATGCTGCTGCAGGTAGGGGCTGGATTCTGAAACAAGACGGTTGGCCATGAAGGTCTCCTGAAAAGGCTATGATTCAGGATATCATAAAGACCAACTGTTTTTGTCAACAATTACATGCCGTAGGGTGGCGGGGCGACTTTCAAAACTTCCTCTATGGTGGTGAGTCCGCTCGCAACCTTCTGAGCGCCGCTGATCCTGAGCGGCTTCATGCCTTCCTTGTAGGCCTGCTCGCGCAGGGCGGCGACATCGCAGGCCGGCTTGATCAGCTTGCGCAGGCCGGGCGACATGATCAGCATCTCGTACAAACCAATGCGGCCGAGATAGCCGGTCATGCGGCATTCCAGGCAGCCTTTCGGCGCGCAGGCCGTTGCCGGCGCGGCGGCCTTCCACGGTTTGACCATAGATTCCCAGATTTCGCTATCGAGAGCTTCGCGCTCCTTGCAGTGCGGGCACAGGGTACGTACCAGGCGCTGCGCCATCACCCCGAGCAGGGTCGCGTTAATCAGGTAGGGCGGGACACCCAGGTCGAGCAGACGCGAAATAGCCGAAGGCGCGTCGTTGGTGTGCAGGGTGGACAGCACCAAGTGCCCGGTCAGCGCCGCCTGGATCGCCATTTCCGCGGTTTCCAGGTCGCGGATCTCGCCCACCATAATGATGTCCGGGTCCTGGCGCATCAGGGTGCGCACGCCGCCGGCGAAATCCAGACCGATATTGTGCTGCACCTGCATCTGGTTGAGCTGAGGCGCGATCATCTCGATAGGGTCTTCGATGGTACAAACATTCACTTCCGGCACTGCGAGCTGGCGCAGGGCGGAATACAGGGTGGTGGTCTTGCCCGATCCGGTCGGGCCGGTGACCAGGATGATGCCGTTAGACTGGCTGGTCATCTGATTCCAGCGCACCACGTCCTCATCGGTGAAGCCCATTTCCTTGAAGTTCTGCGCGATCACGTCGGGATTGAAAATCCGCATCACCATCTTTTCGCCGAAGGCGGTAGGCATGGTGGAGAGGCGCAGCTCGATTTCGTCGCCATCCGGAGAGCGGGTCTTGATGCGGCCATCCAGGGGACGGCGCTTCTCGACGATGTCCATCCGCCCGAGGCCCTTGAGGCGGCTGGTCACCGCGCCCATCACCGCGAGCGGAATCTGGTAAACATGGTGCATGACGCCGTCGATACGGAAGCGCACGTCGCCGTAGTCGCGCCGTGGCTCGAGATGGATGTCGGAAGCGCGCTGATCGAAAGCGTATTGCAGCAGCCAGTCGACAATGTGGACGACATGCTGGTCATTGGCATCGAGGTTGCCGGTACGCCCCATGTCCACCAACTGCTCGAAGTTGGAAAGTCCCCCGCCGAAAGCCGAACTTTGCGTTTGCGAGGCCTTCTTGACCGAACGCGCCAGGTTATAGAACTCGACTACGTAGCGCTGGATATCCAGAGGGTTGGCGACGACTCGTTTGATATCGAGGCGCAAAATCGGCGCCAGCTCCTTTTCCCACTCGTTCAGGAAAGGCTCGGCCGTAGCCACCACCACCTCTCGCGAGGTGACCTCGACTGGCAGGATGCGGAAGCGCGCCGCATACGTATCCGACATGATGTTGGTGACGGCGGTGACGTTAATCTTCAGCGGGTCGATGTGATAGTACGGCAGTTGGACCCAGTCTGCCAGCCATTCGGTCAAAGCCTCAAGATTAAGCTGCTTGTGCGGGGGCTTGGCCGATTTCCATTTCTGCTCGGCGATTTGCACCAGTGGATGAACCTCACTACGAGCGCCTCGCGCCGGTAACAACAAATTGGCGGCGCCCGTCTTTTCAATCAAGCCGTCGGCGATCATCGCATCGAGCAGCTCGCGCAAGCTGAGCTTATGGTCGGCCAACTTGAGAGCGCCCTTATTGGTCACTAGCGACGTTCCACCTGCGACACATCTCGCACGGCGCCTTTAGCTGCGCTGGTGGTCATCGCCGCATACGCCCGCAACGCCGCCGAGACGATACGGTTGCGACTCTCCGGCTGCCATGCCTTGTCGCCCTTTTCTTCCATCAGTGCACGGCGATGCGAGAGTTCTTCCCACGACACCATCAGGTTGATGCTGCGATTGGGAATGTCGATCTCGATGGTATCGCCTTCTTCGATCAGGCCGATGGCACCGCCTTCCGCCGCTTCCGGTGAGGCGTGGCCAATCGAGAGGCCAGAAGTGCCGCCGGAAAAGCGCCCGTCGGTGAGCAGGGCGCAGGATTTGCCCAGCCCTTTCGACTTGAGATAACTGGTGGGATACAGCATTTCCTGCATGCCCGGCCCGCCGCGCGGCCCTTCGTAGCGGATCACCACGACGTCGCCGGCGACAACCTTGTCGGCGAGGATACCCTCCACTGCATCATCCTGGCTTTCGAAAATACGGGCGCGACCATTGAACTTGAGGATACTTTCATCCACCCCGGCGGTTTTGACTATGCAGCCGTCTTCGGCGATGTTGCCATAGAGCACGGCCAAGCCACCGTCCTGGGAATAGGCGTGGGCCTTGTCGCGGATACAGCCTCCGACGCGGTCGGAATCGAGATCAGGATAACGCTTGTCCTGGCTGAAGGCAGTCTGGCTCGGCACGCCGCCGGGCGCGGCACGATAAAATGTTTTTACTTTTTCGTCCTGGGTACACGTTATGTCCCAGTGCTCCAGCGCCTGCCCCATGGACGGGCTGTGAATAGTCGGCAGATCGCTATGCAGCAGCCCGGCGCGATTGAGTTCGCCCAGGATGGACATGATACCGCCGGCGCGATGCACGTCTTCCATATGGTAAGTCTGGATGCTGGGCGCCACTTTGCATAGATGGGGCACCTTGCGCGACATGCGGTCGATGTCCTTCATGGTGAAGTCCACGCCCGCCTCATGAGCCGCCGCCAACAGGTGCAGGACGGTATTGGTCGAACCGCCCATAGCGATATCCAGCGCGACGGCATTCTCGAATGCCTGGAAGCTTGCAATCGATCGCGGCAGCACGGTCATGTCATCGCGCTCGTAATGGCTCTTCGCCAGCGCCACGATCAGCCGGCCGGCTTCGAGGAAAAGACGCTTTCTGTCCGCATGGGTGGCCAACAGCGAACCGTTCCCGGGCAGCCCGAGGCCGAGCGCCTCGACCAGGCAGTTCATCGAGTTGGCGGTGAACATGCCGGAACAGGAGCCGCAGGTGGGGCAGGCGGACCGTTCCATGCTCAGGGTTTCGGCGTCGGTGTAATGGGGATCCACCGCCGCCACCATGGCATCCACCAGATCGAGATGCATTACCTTGCCCTGGATAACCGCTTTGCCCGCCTCCATCGGCCCGCCGGAAACGAAGATCGTCGGGATGTTGAGACGCAGGGACGCCATCAGCATCCCCGGGGTGATCTTGTCGCAGTTGGAAATACAGATCAGCGCATCGGCGCAGTGCGCGTTGACCATGTATTCGACGCTGTCGGCGATGAGTTCGCGCGAAGGCAGGCTGTAGAGCATGCCGGCGTGGCCCATGGCAATGCCGTCGTCCACCGCGATAGTGTTGAATTCCTTGGCCACGCCGCCGGCAGCCTCGATCTCGCGCGCCACCAGCTGCCCCATATCCTTGAGGTGGACGTGGCCCGGCACGAACTGGGTAAAGGAATTGGCGATGGCGATGATGGGCTTGCCGAAGTCGCCGTCGGTCATGCCGGTGGCGCGCCACAGGGCGCGCGCGCCAGCCATGTTGCGGCCGTGAGTGGAGGTCTTGGAACGGTAGGCGGGCATGGTCGGTCCTTGCGAAATCGGGGAAAACAATAGATTAACGTATAATCTGTATTTTAACCGAATTCCTTGACGCCTCAATGCTGATCCACCCCCAATTCGACCCCGTCGCTCTTCACCTCGGCCCGCTCGCTATCCGCTGGTACGGCCTGATGTATTTGCTGGCCTTTGGCCTGTTTCTGCTGCTCGGACGGCAACGTATCAAAACCGGCCCACAGCCAGGCTGGGATGCCCGGCAGCTCGACGACCTGCTGTTCTACGGCGTGCTCGGCGTGGTGCTGGGCGGCAGGCTGGGTTATGTGCTGTTTTACCAGCCGGCCCATTTCCTTGCCCATCCACTTGAAATTTTTTCCGTCTGGCAGGGCGGCATGGCATTCCACGGCGGCCTCCTAGGCGTGCTCGCGGCGATGTGGCTGTTCGCCCGCAAGACCGGGAAAAGCTGGCTCACCATCACCGATTTCATCGCCCCCTTGGTGCCGCTCGGATTGGGGGCAGGGCGCATCGGAAATTTCATCAATGGCGAACTGTGGGGCCGACCCAGCGATATGCCCTGGGCCGTGGTGTTTCCGCAAATTGACAACGTGGCGCGCCACCCCTCTCAGCTTTACCAGTTCGCGCTCGAAGGCCTGGCGTTGTTCACGCTGCTCTGGCTGTTCTCGCGCAAGCCGCGCCCGACCGGCGCAGTATCCGGCCTGTTCCTGATCGGCTATGGCAGCTTCCGCTTCCTGGTCGAGTACACGCGCGAGCCGGACAGCTTTCTTGGGCTGCTGGCGCTCAACCTCAGCATGGGACAGTGGCTGTCTCTGCCGATGGTCGTAGCAGGTATTGTCATGCTGCGGTGGGCGTACCGAAAAGGCGTTTAAGTCGTGGAACAAGCGCGTAATTATCGCAAGGTTACATTTCCCCACATCCGAAACTGGATCGCCCACGGCTGGCGGATGTTCCGCCAAACGCAAATTGCCAGCATTGCCTACGCCGGCATCTTTGCAGTAATCGGCACCATCCTGCTGATCGGCGCGGTAAAGCTGGACGTCGCACCCATGGCCTTTCCGCTGGCAGGCGGCTTCATGCTGATCGGCCCGGCCTTCTTGGCGGGGTTCTTTCATGTTGCCTCGCTGCGCGCACAGCAAAGGCCGGTACGTTTTGCCGATTTCTTCCGCGGCTTCCGGCACGGCCCTGCGGCTCTATGGGTCATCTCCGTAATCTGCGCCTTCCTGTTTCTGGTCTGGCTGACTGATGCCGCCATAGTCTACAGCCTGTATTTCGGAACCTCGCCCATGCTTGGGTCGCTGGAATTAATTACCGGATTGGGGGAAGGCGGCAAGATGCTGTCCTTTGTCCTGTTCTGCTCGCTCACCGGATCGGTACTTGCCTTCATGATTTTTGCCATTTCCGCATTTTCAGTCCCGCTGATCTTCAGCCGCCACGTGGAACTGGCAAATGCCGTAGGAACCAGCGTACGCGCGGTTTTCGCAAATTTCGGCGTGATGATCGCCTGGGGAATAATATTGACGGCCGGCATCGTCGGCACCACCCTGCTATTCATGCCCCTGTTCGTGATGGTGTTTCCAGTCCTCGCTTATGCCAGCGAACGGGCTTACCGGGATGTGTGCGCTTGAACCAAACTAGATTCAATAACTACTGGCAAGCGGCAGGATGGCTGGGGGTAGGGCTCATCGCCTACCTCTCACTTACCCCGGCACCACCGCAAATTAACATTGAAAACGGGGACAAGTTCGGCCACCTCGCCGCATATGGCTTGGTAACACTGTGGTTCGCCCAGCTCTACACCGGATTACGTCAGCGGATTTTGCTTGCAGTCGGCATGGTCGTCCTAGGCATCGCCATGGAATACGCCCAGCGCGCTACCGGCTACCGAACGTTTGATATTGCCGACATGATTGCGGATGGGCTCGGCGTTGCAATTGGCTTGTTGGCCGCGCCGCCGCGCCTGCCCAATCTTTTGTCCTGGGCTGAAAAGCGCATTACCCGGATTTTCTGAGTTAGCTCCTGACCACACTCCGATTCTGCACATGGCGTGAATAATCCATGTCCATGACGACGATGTGATCGACCAGCCAGTCCTTCAGCTTGAACAGCATTTCCATGCCAACCAGCTGCTCGCTGCCGTGGCTCATTTTAGCGCGCCGCTTAAGCGCTTCCACTTCGCCGATAAACTGGTCGTGCCTCGCCTTGTGCGCCTCGTACCCCGGGAAATCGGAATTCCGCATCAAGGCTTCTTCCTCCTCAAAATGCGTGCGGGTGTAGTGGATCAACCTCGCCAGCACTTCGCATACCGTGCCCGGGTCGTGTTTCTTGACGATGACCCCATGCAAGTCATTAATCATCTGGATCAGTAGCTTATGTTGCTCGTCGAGTTCCTGAATATTGACGCTGTATTCTTTTTTCCACGGGATTGCATCCGCCATGATTCTCTAAACTCTCTCAAACTCAATGGTTGGAACTTTAGCAGAAGCTGAAATTTATCAGTATCGGGTAAACCCCTATTCCGAGTGAGGAAAATCCATGCCGTCAGCAGCAGCGCCGGATACCGTTCCATTTCCTGTCCTGCTCCTGCCGGAAGAAAGCCTTTCGGTCCAGGGCCGGCTCGTGCGGATGTGCCTCGCCATGGTGGCGAAGGTAGCGCTCGTAGGCGTCGTCACCGGATACCCGGCCGCCGGCCATATCGCGCTTCGTCAGACTGACTATGCCAATAGCGACAGCCTGCCCGCAAATCATCGGCAAACCCCTTATCTTCCACATGGCTTTCATCTTGCCCCCTCTTCACGGTAAATCTAATGGCTCCATCAGTCCCTCACCCAGTCTTCCACCAGGCGCGACGGTTCATGCGCCGATTCGGAGAGCGGCGGCACCGGCTTGCCGCACAGAGGGCGGGAGCACATCCGAAACATGTCGAAAATGACCACCCACGGCAACCACGAAAAACATCGTCAGCCAGGCATCGAGTTGCTGGTTGAAAATCAGCTGGGGCGCGACTGCCGCCTTCTCGGGCGACAGCATGGACGATGATGCCGCTGCTGAGTAGCATCGGACGTAGAGACGCAAAATTTTGCGTCTCTAGCATTAAAAATTCCGGCGTTTTTCGCTACGCCACAGATACAACCCAGTCAGCCCCCCCACAGTGCTGAGTGCCATCACGTAATGCGCGGGGGCCATCGGATCGAGGGGCAACAACAGGCTGACCACAATGGGCGTCATGCCGCCGAAGATCGCGTAGGCCAGGTTATAGGAGAACGACAGCCCAGAGAAACGCACCGCAGCTGGGAAAGCATGAACCATCACAAAAGGTACCGCGCCGATCACGCCCACGCTCAAACCAGCCAGCGCATACAGCATATTTATCCGCATCGGATCAATTTTCAGCCCGCTATAGAGTAGCCAAGAAGTCGTGGCCATCAGCGCGCATCCGATCACCAATGTTTTCCCGGCACCGAAGCGATCGACGATGACACCCGCCAGCACGCAACCGAAGGACAGGAACAGCGTTGCCAGCGTGTTGGCCCGCAAGGCGGTGGTGGCGGGGATGGCATACAGTTTCTGCACCAGCGTTGGCGTCATCAGGATCATCACCACGATGGCGGCGGAAAGCAGCCAGGTCAGGATCATCGACAGCACGACCGCGCCGCGATGCTCACGCAGCACGGTTTTGAGTGGTCGCTCCTCGGCCAGCGCCTGATTCGCCTGCATTTCTTTGAACACCGGGGTTTCGTGTAGCCACTGGCGCAGCCACACCGAGACCAGGCCGAAAATCCCGCCGATGATGAACGGAATCCGCCAGCCGTAGGCCAGCAGTTCCTGCGGCGAAAATTGCATATTCATCGCGGTGGCAACCAGCGAACCCAGCAGGATGCCACCTGTTAAGCCTGCAGTTAGCGTGCCACAGGCAAAGCCGATATGCCGTGTCGGCACATGCTCGGCGACGAAAACCCAAGCACCCGGCACCTCGCCTCCGATGGCCGCCCCCTGTACGATCCGCAAAGCCAGCAACAACATGGGTGCCCAGATTCCCAAGGTCTGGTAGGTCGGCAGCAAACCGATTGCCAAGGTCGGCACCGCCATAAGGAAAATACTGAGCGCAAACATCTTCTTCCGCCCAAGCAGATCGCCGAAATGCGCCATCACGATGCCGCCGAGCGGACGCGCCATGTAACCGGCGGCAAAAATGCCGAAGGTCTGTACCTGGCGCAGCCAGTCCGGCATATCGGGCGGGAAAAACAACTGCCCGATGATCATCGTGAAAAATATGAAAATCACGAAATCATAGAATTCCAGCGCACCGCCCAGCGCCGCGAGGGCGAGGGTACGGTAGTCGCGGCGATTGAGGGGGCGATGGGCGGTGAGCAGGTCGGTCATGAGCAGCTTGTAAAGTAATCCAAAAAATTCGAAAAAAGGACGCAGTCACTCGCTGTAAGGCTGGAGAACCAGCGCAATCCCCGGATGAGGTTTTTTAATTTATGGAAATTATAAGGTAAAATTGATCTATAAACGTGGGCCGATAGCTCAGCTGGGAGAGCGCCGCGTTCGCAATGCGGAGGTCGTGAGTTCGATCCTCATTCGGTCCACCAATAAAATCAATGCATTACTATCATAAAAATCATCTTCGCCTCTTGGGTTCGCGCCAATCAGCACATTACGTCCCACCCCCTTCGTGTTAGCATTCGCCGATAACTAAAATATTGATTGGGAACACGAATGCACTGGATTGCTCCATCCGAACGGGACACAGCCACCGATACACTTGAAAAACGTCTGTGGAGTGCAGCCGATCAGTTTCGCGCCAATTCCGGGCTGACTGCCGCGCAATATTCCGCCCCGGTGCTCGGCCTGATCTTTCTGTTGTTTGCCGAGACACGCTTCACCCAACGCCGCGCCGCCTTGCTCCCCTCGCCCACAAGCGGGAGAGGGGCCGGGGGAGAGGGAGCATCCCGGCGAGCCTCCCGTGCCGACGAACCAGCCGCCTACCATGCCGAAGGCGTGATCTTCCTGCCGCCATCGGCCCGCTTTGATCATCTGCTGAACCTGCCGGAAGGCGCGAACGTCGGTCAATTAATCAACGACGCAATGGCGGAAATTGAAAAACACAATCCGCAACTTGCGGGCGTGCTGCCGCGCACCTATCAAATCTTTACCAGCACCTTGCTCAAGGAACTGCTGAAGAAAGTCTCCGAGATTCCCGTCAGTCTCGACTACGACGCATTCGGTCGCATCTACGAATACTTCCTCGGCGAATTCGCCCGCACCGAAGGGCAAAAGGGCGGCGAGTTCTACACGCCCAGCTCCATCGTGCGCCTGCTGGTCGAGGTGATCGAGCCGTTCCACGGGCGCATTCTCGACCCCGCCTGCGGCTCCGGGGGTATGTTCGTGCAGAGCGCGCGCTTCGTCGCCGAGCACCAGCGCAAGCCCCCCTCGCCCGCAGGCGGGAGAGGGGCTGGGGGAGAGGGAAAGGAGTTCGGTGGCAACCCTGCCGATGAACTCCTGATCCACGGCGTGGAAAAAACAGACGACACCGGGCGCCTCGCGCGCATGAACCTCGCCATCCACGGCCTCGAAGGCGACATCCGCCACGGCGGCCACATCAACAGCTACTACGACGACCCGCACGAAGCCGTCGGCAAATTCGACTTCGTGCTCGCCAATCCGCCGTTCAACGTCAACGCTGTGGACAAGGACAGGCTGGCCTCGGAAGTGGGCGCAGGCCGCCGCTATCCCTTCGGCCTGCCGCGCACCGACAACGCCAACATGCTGTGGATACAACTGTTCTATTCCAGCCTCAACGCCACAGGCCGCGCCGGTTTCGTCATGGCGAACTCCGCCAGCGACGCACGCAGCAGCGAACAGGAAATCCGCAAGCAGTTGATCGAAGCCCGCACCGTGGACGTGATGGTCGCCGTCGGTCCCAACCTGTTCTACACCGTCACGCTGCCTTGCACGCTGTGGTTCCTCGACAAAGGTAAGGCTTCGCTCCTCTCGCCCGCAGGCGGGAGAGGGGCTGGGGGAGAGGGTGCGATTTCCCGCGCCGACACCATTCTCTTCATCGACGCCCGCCACCTCTACCGCCAGATCGACCGCGCCCACCGTGACTGGTCGGATGCCCAGATCGGCTTCATCGCCAACATCGTGCGCCTGTATCGCAATGAGGCGCCGGACTACACCCTGGGCGGCGAAGAAGCCCAAACCAAGCTGGCGGAACTCTTCCTCCCCTCGCCCGCAAGCGGGAGAGGGGCCGGGGGAGAGGGTGATCTTGCCTACCGCGACATCCCCGGCCTGTGCAAAGCCGCCACCCTTGCCGAAATCGAAGCCCAAGGCTGGAGCCTCAATGCAGGCCGCTATGTCGGCGTGGCTACCGGCGAAGCAGTCAGCGACGAAGACTTCAAGGAAAAGCTGGAAACGCTGAATGAGGAACTGGAAGTGCTGAATGCCCAGGCGCGCGAACTGGAGCAGACCATCGCACTGAATGTGGCGGAGATTCTGGAATCGTGACGATGGAAGGTTACGCGCGTATTGGTGACACCTGCCTCGTCGGCGACGGAACTCACTCCAAGATAGAACGCCATGATTTCGGTGTGCTATATCTCACGTCTCGCAATTTCAAAGACGGCAGACTTGACCTCAGCAAAGTTTATTACATTTCAGAGCGCGACTATGCGAAGCACTTTCTCGGCGAAGGCAAAGCTCTAATCCTACCGAAAGCGAACGATTTGGTGTTCAGCATAATCGGCACAATCGGCGAGCCTTATTTGGTCAGACAAACCGACAGGTTTGGCGTTTCAAGCAGCGTCGCGATAATCCGCCCCAATCGTGAGCTTATTAATCCGACCTTCTTGCTGCATTGGTTTAAAGGACCTGTCTTTCAGTATGCGCTCTTCGGTATCAAGGGCGGGGTTGCGCAAGGCTATGTTAGCTTGGAAATGATTCGGTCTCTCCCTGCGCCGAAGTTGCCGCTTGCGATGCAACGGCGGATAGCAGGCATCCTCTCCGCCTACGACGAGCTGATCGAAAACAATCAGCGGCGCATCCGCATACTGGAAGATATGGCGCGCAGCCTCTACCGCGAATGGTTCGTCCACTTCCGCTACCCCGGCCACGAATCCGCCCCCCTCACCGACTCATCCCTCGGCCAGATTCCGCAGGGGTGGGGGGTGAAGACAGTTACCGATTCGTTCGAGATTGTTGGTGGTGGAACGCCATCGAGGAAAGAGCCTGAATACTGGGATGACGGCATAATTCAGTGGTTCGCGCCAAGTAATCTTACTGGCGCAGGAACGATGTTTATGGATGACTCATGTGAGCACATTTCCGAACGGGGCCTAGCCAAGAGTTCTGCCAGATTGTTTCCGGCACGAAGTGTGATGCTGACTAGCCGTGCAACCATTGGTGCAATCGCCATCAACACGCACGAGGCCTGCACCAACCAAGGCTTCATCACTTGCCTGCCCAATGAACGCGTGCCGCTCTACTTCTTGTTTTACTGGCTTAAAGAAAATGTGCCGACATTTCAGCGCATGGCTTCCGGCGCAACATTCAAGGAAATCAGTCGTGGGGTATTCAAGACCATTGAGTTCATACAGCCGCCATTTGTGTTGGCTAGCCGATTTGAGGCTACCGTTGGACCGATAGCCGAACAAATGCACACACTCCAACGCCAAACCGCCAACCTCCGCCGCACCCGCGACCTGCTTTTGCCACGCCTGCTGTCGGGGCAGGTAGAATTAGCGGACTTGCCCGATGAGGTATTGCCATGAACGAAGCCGAATTGAACACCTTGCTCGACTGCCTGCTGGCGTTACCGGTGGAAACCGAGTGGGTGGAGTTCAAGGAAGCCAAGCAAAATTTCGATTCCGACGACTTGGGCAAGTATTTTTCGGCCTTGTCCAACGAGGCAAACTTGCATCGCCAGCCCTGTGCCTGGCTGGTGTTCGGCGTGAAAGACAAACCGCGCCAGGTCGTCGGTAGCCAATTCCGCAATAACCCGGTCAGCCTGCAATCGCTGAAGCAGGAAGTCTCGACGCATCTTTCGCCCAACCTGACCTTTGTCGAAGTGCATGTATTGCAGCGCCCGGAGGGGCGGGTGCTGCTGTTTCAGATTCCATCCGCACCCGCCGGGATGCCGGTGAGCTGGAAGATGCTCATGTATGGGCGCAATGGCGAATCGCTGGCGGGGCTTTCGATCGAGAAGATCGAGCGCATCCGGCGGCAGGCGACTCGTGAGGATTGGTCCGCAGAGCTGGTGCCCAATGCCGGAATGGACGACATTGACGCCACCGCCCTCGCGCTGGGACGGCAGAAGTATCGTGAAAAACATGAAAGTAATGCGCGTTTGCTTGCCGAGGAAGCAGCCTGGGATGGCGCCAAGTTTCTCGACAAGCTGAAATTGCGCACCAATGGCCAACTAACCCGTGCGGCTTTGTTGCTGTTCGGCAAGGATGAAGCTGCCGGCAAGTTGCCCACGCAACCCAAGATCAGTTGGATTCTGAAAGATGCGCAGGGCATGGATGTGGATTACCAGCATTTTGGCTTGCCATTGCTGATGTTGCCGGATGCCCTGTTTGCCCGGGTGCGCAATCTGACGGTGCGCTACATGCCACCGGGCACGCTGTTTCCGACCGAGGTGCCGCAATACGACAACTGGGTGATCCGCGAAGCCCTGCATAACTGCCTCGCGCACCAGGATTATGCGATGGGCGGTCTGGTGCGTGTGGTGGAAAAGCCGGGTGAGCTGATTTTCAGCAATCTGGGAAATTTTCTGCCGGGTTCGGTGGAAGAGGTGATCGCGCAGGATGTGCCGCCGGAAGAATACCGCAATCCGTGCCTTGCCAATGCGATGGTGGAGATGAAGCTGATTGATACCATCGGCAGCGGCATCCGCCGCATGTTTGTGCTGCAAAGAAATCGTTTCTTCCCCTTGCCGGATTACCTGATTGATCGTGAACGCTCGCGGGTGGAGGCACATATCGCCGGGCGGCTGATTGACGAGCGATATACCTTCGCGCTGATTCGCCATGCGGATTTAACATTGCATGAGGTAATCTTGCTTGACCGCGTGCAGAAGCGGCTTGCCATTACCGCTGATGAGGTGAAGCTGTTGCGGGGCAAGAATCTGATTGAAGGCCGCGCCCCTAATTTCTTTGTGGCGGCGGGAGTAGCCGCAGCAGTGGGCGACGCCGCACAGTACACCCGCAACAAGGGACTGGATAAGGCGTTTTACAAACAACTGGTGATTAGCCATTTGAGAAGTTTTGGTCCGACAAGGCGCAAGGATATTGAGCTGCTTTTGCTGCCTAAATTACCCGAAGTGCTTCATGATTCTCAAAAAATTAACAAGGTGAGAAATTTGCTGCAGGAAATGGCAAAGGAGAACGTAATCGTTTCTTCTGGGTATGGGGTGGGAGCAATTTGGTCGCTGATTCCGGCTTAGGAAGCCCTGAACAAGTTCCTGAACCTGTAAAATAGCGGACATCATCAATCGACTGAAATTGCCCATGAAACAACTCAGTTTTGCAGCCCGTG
>NZ_DF967556.1 GCF_000971475.1 Sulfuricella sp. T08 | reverse complement strand
GCTGCAAAACTGAGTTGTTTCATGGGCAATTTCAGTCGATTGATGATGTCCGCTATTTTACAGGTTCAGGAACTTGTTCAGGGCTTCCTTAGCTTGGGTGTCATTGCAATGGAATAATCATGGAATGGCCCAATTGCTTGGAGATCGAATGGGCGGCATTGCTTTTTGGACTATGTCAAAATACGTTATTGAGTACTAAAAACAGTTTTCGAATTAATCACATAAAGATAATACAAAATATTTGTCGGAATATTTTACATATTATGATTTAAATACTATTTAAATATGACAATTGAGCAGTAACCCAATGAAATAATTGGAGTCAATTTTTTTGGCACAATCATTGCTTACAATCTAATGAAGATTATATTAATTTAAGATATACATAATTAAAAACTGGAGACGCACAAAATGAAATATCCCTTTTTAAAAATGGCAGCGTTGTTACCCTGTTTGTTTGTTATCCAGGCTCAAGCCGCTCCAGTATTCCAGTTGGGGGTGGATAATAATCTTGGCTTTCAGGCGGTCGGTAACAAGACAGGCGGGACATCTATCGCAGTGGGAGATATATTCTATGGCGTCGTGAACCTTCAGGATATCAGTTCTGGTACAACCACGTGGAACGCCAATAATGTTTCAGCGCCGTATGATTCGTTTTCTGGTTATTTTGTAACGCAGGTTAGTAGCATTACCCAAAGCGGATTCCCCGGCTTATATTCTGTGCAAATGGGTGTTGCTGCCAGCGATCCGAATGGTGTCATGTCAGCAGGGGATTTAGCGGCCGGCACTATCATGAAGATGTACACCGATACCAGCACTCGATATACCACGTCCGGACCAACAGGGACTGATATTGCCAACGCAACGGATGGTACGCTCTGGGCCAGCCTGGGTATTTCTGGGGGTGGCTACTGGAGTCTAGGCGTTTCTCCCGCCGGTTTTGGTACTTCTGGTTCTGCAGGTGGATTAAACTTTATTACCAACAATACCGGCTTAAACTGGAGCAAGGTATTGGATAATAGTTTGGGATGTGCCACACCAGGTGGTTGTCAGGTGGACATGAAGTTTATTTCTACATTTAGTCAGACAGCTGGCGGTGCCTGGGGAGTCAACATTAATGATCCAGCCGTCCTGCATCCTGTACCTGTGCCGGCCGCCGCTTTGCTCTTGGGCTCCGGGCTTATCGGCTTTGCGGGAGTATCGATGCGCAAAGGCCGGAAGTTTGTTGGTTAAATATCAGCGTATTTGAAGAGAAAAATCATGATGCAAACTCGATTGAACAGACTTGCCAAAATAATGGCAGGAGCAATAGGTGGAACGCTGCTCTGTGTCTCCGGTGTGGAAGCTTCACCTATTCTGGCAGTTGGTGCGCTTAATGATTTGAATTTTAATGTGTCACAAAATTTAGTGGACAACGATGGGAATGGTGTGGCCAGCCCTGGCGATTACCTTTATGGAATTGTGAATGTGACCCGGATTTCTTCTAATGGCGTCGCTTTATGGGATGCCAAGAATGTCCCTGGGCCAGCAATTGATTCATTTAGTGGATACTACATAGGAACTGTAGCAACGATTACGCCCTTGCCTTCTCCGTGGGCGGCAATTTTTACCATGGCCCCGGCGAGTTTCGATCCGAATGGGGTGTTGAGTGCTGCGGATTTGGCTGCACACACGATGGTTAAATTATTTACCGATACCATGACGCCATTTGAAACTAATGGTTCTGTTGCTGACGATATTGCCAAGGCGACAGATGGCACACTGTGGGGTGCACTTGGTTTGGATGACGGTGATTGGAATGGTGTTGTGATGCAGAATGGTCAGGTTTTTGCAGGTGGCGGCTTGAATTTTGTTAGCAACTTTACGGGTTTGAATTTTGCGACGCACCAGGCGCCTGGTTGTACAACATGCCCCAACGTGGATCTTTATTTTAATACGGTCGCTACAGATAATGGGCTTAATCAGGCATGGCGTTACTCCGGTAACAATAATGGAGCACTGAGAACGGTTCCTGAGCCGTCTGTCGCGTGGTTGGTTGTGGCCGGATTCCTAGCCTTGGGTGTGACCAGATTTTGGAATCGCGGTTCCAATTTTATAAATAGGTGCTGATGTTATGCAACATGAGTGTTCAGACAAGAAAATTAAATAGTGTATTAATTTGCTCTATCAATAAAGATTGATATTTAGCCAACGAATTATTGTTGGCTTTTTTGTTTGTTAACCACCCTTGACCTAGGCGAGGGTAGTTAACAAACAACACGACTCAATTACGCCGTTCGTGCTGAGCTTGTCGAAGCATGAGCGGCACTCATGGTGCTGTACGCTCACATAACGCACAGCAAATCAGCGTGATGGTGGCGCCTTGCGTGGACGGCGTGCCGGTTTTTCTGGTGCCACGGGAGGATGTGATCTGATCCTGCTTACTCGCTTCTCCTCGTCGGGGCGCGACTGCTTGTCTGCGATGGAGGGAGCTTCTATCCCCGCCCATTTCAGTATCTGACGAACCTGAAGCGGATCCAGCTCCATGGTTTGCCCGCGCTTCAGGCGCGGCGGCAGGTTGATCGCACCGAAGCGCACCCGCATCAACCGGCTGACAGTCAGGCCGACTGCTTCGAACATGCGCCGCACCTCGCGGTTACGACCCTCGCGCAAGACGACGCGGTACCAGTGGTTGATGCCTTCACCGCCCTGGTCGGAAATCGTATCGAAATTTGCCGTTCCGTCCTCAAGCTCTATCCCCGCCGTAAGCTGCACCATCTGCTCGGGCGTGAGCGTTCCCAAGGTACGTACGGCGTATTCACGCTCCACCTCGAAACGAGGGTGCATCAAATGATTGGCCAGTTCGCCGGAGGTGGTGAAAATCAGCAGGCCGCTGGTGTTGAAATCCAGGCGCCCGATGGCAATCCATTTCGAGGTTCTCATCTGTGGCAGGCGATCGAACACGCTGGCACGACCTTCCGGATCATCACGACTGACGATCTCGCCTTCCGGCTTGTGGTAGAGCATGATGCGCGGCATCTTGCCCGCAGCACGAACACGGACGTTCTTGCGATCCACCCGCACCATGTCCTCATCGCTGATGCGCGCGCCCAGTTCTGCCACCTGACCGTTGACGGTCACCCGCCCGGCCTTGATTAGTTCTTCCATGTCGCGGCGCGAACCCAGTCCAGCCTGGGCCAGTATCTTCTGCAACTTCTGCGTCGGCAGACCTCGACGCCCACGCGGCGTAGAGGTTTTTTCTTCTACTTCAGCATCCTCCTGAATTTCATAGAAGGGAGCGGGAACAGCCTCTTCCCTGGCTGGCTTCACTTCGCTTTGCACCTTCAGCGGTTTGCGAAACGGCGTCTTTTTGCCGCCACGAAATTCCTGGTTGCTCGCTTTCTTCCTGGGTGGCGAATCGGAACGCGGTCCGGTGGAATCCTTCTTTTCTGGCATATCGTCCTGCTTTCCGTTATTCGTTAGTTGTTGCGAGTAAATTTACGTCGGTCTGTTCCAGCTGCGGCAATTCCTCCAGCGAGCGCAAGCCGAGATCGTCGAGCATTTGTTTGGTGGTAGCAAATAGCGCCGGCCGCCCCGGTACGTCACGATGGCCAACTACATCTATCCAGCCGCGCTCTTCCAGCGTCTTGATCACCTGACTGCTGACCGCAACGCCACGAATATCCTCAATGTCGCCACGCGTCACCGGTTGCTTGTAGGCGATGATCGCCAGGGTTTCCATGACAGCGCGGGAATAGCGCGGCGGCTTTTCCGGATTGAGCCGGTCGAGATGCTTCTGGTATTCGGCGCGCGCCTGAAAACGCCATCCACTCGCCACGCTGATCAGCTCGACACCACGCCCCGTCCAGTCCTGGCGCAGCTCTTCCAGCAGTTTACGAAGGATATCCGTGCTCAGTTCGAAGTCGAACAGCTTTTTCAACGCGTGCAGGGAAAGCGGCTCCTGACCCACCAGCAGAGCGGTTTCCAGCACCAGTTTAATCTCTTTAAGATTAGGCGTCTGCATGGCTCAGTTTCACATAAATCGGCGCAAAAGGTTCTTGCTGCGTGACCACCACCAGTGACTCCCGTACCAGCTCCAGCACGGCGAGAAAGGTCACCACCAGTTCCGGTACGCCGCGTGACGGGTCGAACAGCGCGCCGAACTCGGCGAAACGCTCATCCTTCAGGCGGCGCAGGAGGCGGCTCATGTGCTCGCGCACCGACAGCTCCTCACGGCTTACCTTGTGGTGGCGATTGACCCTGGCACGCGCCAGCACGCCCAGCCAGGCCTGTTTCAGATCGTCCAGGCTGACTTCCGGCAGGCGCTTTGCCGCGGCCTGCTCCAGCCACACCTGAACCAGGGCGAAATCGCGCCCAGCGACAGGCAGTTCATCCAGTCGCTGAGCCGCCAGCTTCATCTGCTCGTATTCCAGCAACCTTCTCACCAGCTCGGCGCGCGGATCGGTTTCGTCCTCGGTACTCTCGTCGCGGCGCGGCAGCAGCATGCGCGACTTGATCTCGATCAGCAGCGCCGCCATCAGCAGGTACTCGGCCGCCAACTCGAGCTGGCCTGCATGCATCATTTCCACGTAGTGCATGTACTGCCGGGTCAGCTCTGCCATCTGGATATTGAGTACATCCAGGTTCTGGCGGCGAATCAGGTACAGCAGGAGATCGAGCGGGCCTTCGAAAGTTTCGAGAAAAACCTCGAGCGCTTCGGGCGGAATGTAGAGGTCATGCGGCATCTCGGCGAGCGGCTCACCGTGGATGCGGGCAACAGGGGCTTCAGCAGTTACAGACATTCACTCTCACCGCAAAAGACGCAGAGGACTCCGAGGAAAACCATCTCTGCATTTAGCCTCTGTGTCCTCTGCGATTTAGGGGGTGACCTTCAACCAAAAACAATTTTCACCACATCTTTGAATTGTCTCACAAAATGCGCCGTCACGCCTTCCTTTATGTGATCCGGCAGCTCGTCGAAATCACGCCGGTTGGCTTCCGGGAAGATCAGCTCCGTAATGCGGATGCGCCGCGCCGCAATCACCTTCTCGCGCAATCCGCCGATAGCCAGCACTTCGCCGGTCAGGGTCAGCTCGCCGGTCATGGCGAGCGGACGGGAAATTTTCTCGTGACGCGCCAGCGACAGCAGCGCGGTGGCCATGGTGACGCCCGCGCTCGGACCGTCCTTGGGCGTCGCTCCTTCCGGCACATGCAGGTGAACAAAAGCTTCGTCGAAAAACGCCGGGTTGCCCTTGAATGTCTTGAGGTGCGAGGATATGTAACTGTAGGCGATCTCAGCCGATTCGCGCATCACTTCGCCGAGCTTGCCTGTGAGTTTGAAACCGCGATTCTTGGTGTGCACCAGGGTTGCTTCGATCGACAGCGTGGCGCCGCCCATCGCCGTCCAAGCCAGGCCCGTCACTACCCCGATACCGGTGATCGGCTTTTCAGGCATGAACACCGGCTTGCCCAGATATTCTTCAACCTCATCGACACCCAGCCGAATAGGCTGTTCCGCACCGCTGACGATCTTCACGACCGCCTTGCGCACCATGCTGCCTAGCTGTTTTTCCAGGTTCCGCACCCCGGCCTCACGCGCAAAGCCCTCGATGACGCGCTTCAGAGCGGCTTCGGTAACGGTAAGGTCGCCACGCTTCAGTCCCGCCTTCTTGAGTTGCTTGGGCCACAGGTGGTGTTTGGCGATCTTCACCTTCTCGGCAGTGATGTAGCCGGAAAGCCGGATCGTCTCCATCCGGTCCAGCAGCGGCGCGGGGATTGTATCAAGCTGATTGGCTGTGCAGATGAACAGCACCTTGGACAGGTCGAAACGCACGTCGAGGTAGTGATCGAGGAAATCGACGTTCTGCTCGGGATCGAGCACTTCCAGCAGCGCCGAAGCCGGGTCACCCTGATAGGAAGCACCGATCTTGTCGATCTCGTCGAGCATGATCACCGGGTTGGCCACACCGCATTCCTTGATCGCCTGGACGAACTTGCCCGGCATGGCGCCGATGTAGGTACGACGGTGGCCCTTGATCTCGGCCTCGTCACGCATGCCGCCAAGAGAGAAACGGTAGAATTTTCGTCCCAGGGCATTGGCAATAGATCGGCCGATGGAAGTCTTGCCGACACCAGGCGGCCCCACCAGCAAAATAATGGAGCCGGCAATTTCGCCCTTGAGCGAACCCACGGCAAGGAATTCGATAATGCGTTCCTTGACGTCGTCGAGCCCATCATGATCGTGGTCGAGAATCTTGCGCGCACGCACCAGGTCGAGCTTATCTTTGGAAAACTTGCCCCACGGCAGCTGGCTCAACCAGTCGAGGTAGTTACGCGTCACCGCGTATTCCGGAGAACCGGATTCAAGTACCGAAAGCTTCTGCATCTCCTCGTCGACACGTTTTTGCGCTGATTCGGTAAGTTTTAGCTTGGCCAGTCGCTCCCTGAAGCGTTCGATGTCAGCTGTTTTGTCGTCTTTGGCCAGTCCCAGCTCTTTCTGGATTTCCTTGAGCTGCTCGCGCAGGAAAAACTCGCGCTGCTGCTTGGTCATCTTCTGCTCGACCTGCTCACGGATCTGCGACTGCAGCTTGGCGACCTCGAGTTCCTTCTTGATCAACACCAGCACCTTCTCCATGCGGCGGCGCAAATTGAAGGCATCCATCACCGACTGCAATTCCTCTTTCGAGGCAGTAGTCAGGGAAGCAGCGAAATCGGCCAGCAACGACGGTTCATTCGGGCTGAAACGGTTGAGGAAGAACTTGAGTTCCTCGCTATACAGCGGGTTGAGTGGCACCAGTTCCTTGATGGTGTTAATGATCGCCATCGCGTAGGCCTTCAGCTCATCCTCGTTACGCGCGATTTCAGAGGGGTATTCGACCTGCACCACATAAGGTGGCTTGTTGGAAAGCCACTTAACGATGCGGAAGCGGCTTTGGCCCTCGGCAATGAACTGGATTTTGCCTTCGGCACGCACCGGATGATGCATGCGCACAAGCGTGCCGATGGAATAGAAATCCCTCGGCGCGGCACCTTCAGTGTGGGATAGATTGACCAGGATAATGCCTGCCATCTGCTGCGGCGTTTCTCCAATCTTCTTAACCGTTTCCAGCCACGGCCCCTCGTTCATCAATAACGGCAGACTCTGTGCCGGGAAAAAAGGCCTCTCCGACAGGGGCAGCAGGTATAGCGTAGTGGGATAGATGCCGGCAGGAACCAGCGGCGTGGCTTCCTCTCCGGCATCCGTGGAACGTAGAACCTCACCTTCGAGGGGTTCCTGGCCTAGCGTGGCTTTATTTTTTCTTGGCATGATGTTCCTAACATGGAGCTAGGTCAGCCGTAATTCAACCCCATCGCCTCGCGCACATCGCGCATCGTTTCACTAGCCAGCTCACGCGCCTTTTCGCAACCGTCGGAAATGATGTTGCGCACCAGAGTAGGGTCGTCCATGTACATCTGTGCCCGTTCGCGCATCGGCCTCTGTTCTTCCAGCACCGCATCGATCACCGGCTGCTTGCACTCCAGGCAACCGATGCCGGCGGTCGTGCAGCCCTGCTGCACCCATTCTTTTCGGCCTTCTTCAGAATAGACCAAATGAAACTGCCATACCGGACATTTCTCCGGCGTGCCGGGGTCGGTGCGCCGCACTCGCGCCGGATCGGTCGGCATGGTACGGATTTTCTTCGCCACGCTATCTTCATCCTCGCGCAGGGAAATGGTGTTGTTGTAGGATTTCGACATCTTCTGCCCATCCAGCCCCGGCATTTTTGAAGCCGCGGTAAGTAGCGCCTGAGGCTCGGCCAGGATCATCTTGCCGCCGCCCTCGAGATAGCCGAATAGCCGCTCGCGGTCGCCCAAAGACAGGTTCTGCTGGTCATTGAGCAGTGCTCGTGCGGAATCCAGCGCCTCCTCGTCGCCCTCCTGCTGGTAGCGGGTGCGCAGTTCCTCGTAGAGCTTGGCGCGCTTGCCGCCGAGCTTCTTGATTGCGGCTTCTGCCTTTTCCTCGAAACCCGGCTCACGCCCATAGAGATGGTTGAAGCGCCGCGCCAGCTCGCGCGTAAACTCGATGTGCGGCACCTGATCCTCGCCCACCGGCACCTGGTTGGCGCGGTAGATAAGGATATCCGCCGCCTGCAGCAGCGGGTAGCCAAGAAAGCCGTAGGTGCTCAAATCCTTACCGCTGAGTTTTTCCTGCTGGTCCTTGTAGGTCGGCATCCGCTCCAGCCAGCCCAGCGGCGTCATCATCGAAAGCAGCAGATGCAGTTCCGCGTGTTCGGGCACGCGCGACTGGATGAACAGGGTCGCGCGGGAGGGATCCACCCCTGCGGCGAGCCAGTCGATCACCATGTCCCAGACGCTCTGTTCGATGATGCCTGGCGTGTCGTAATGGGTGGTCAATGCATGCCAGTCGGCGACGAAAAACAGGCACTCGTATTCATGCTGCAGCTTGATCCAGTTTTTCAGCACGCCGTGGTAATGGCCCAGATGCAGGCTGCCGGTTGGGCGCATGCCGGACAAAACGCGTTCAGTAAACATGTTCTAAAGTTCTTTCTTTATCAAATACCGAATAGCAGCAATATCAACGATTTTGTCATGTGAATCAGCGGCCCAATAATCGCGCCCAGCACGCCGCTGAACAGCAGAATCACCAGCAAAATCATGCCGTAGGGTTCCATCATTGAATAGCGGTAAGCCAACCGGTTCGGCAACAGGCTGACAGCGATACGCCCGCCGTCAAGCGGCAGTAGCGGCAGCAGATTAAGCACCATCAGTACCACATTTATATTGATCCCGGCCATGCCCATCAACGCCATTGGCAAGGAAAAGGGATTGCTCGCCATCATGTTGGCGAGCTTCATCACCACCGCCCAGCCGAGCGCCATGGCAAGGTTTGCGCCAGGACCGGCCAAGGCCACCCACAGCATGTCCTTCTTCGGATTGCGCAAATAGTTGAAATTCACCGGTACCGGCTTGGCCCAGCCAAACAGAATGCCGCCCAGAAACAGGGTCAGGAGGGGAATAAGAACGGTGCCGATCGGATCGATATGGCGTAGCGGGTTCATGCTCACCCGCCCCAGCATGTAAGCGGTGGTGTCGCCGAAGTGCTTGGCGACGTAACCATGTGCTGCCTCGTGCAGGGTGATGGCAAATACCACCGGCAATGCATAAACGGCGACCTGTTGTACGATATTCAATTCCATTTATTTTTCTTCCAGTCCAAAGGGATGGATATCGCCCTTGCCCGCCCGCACCAGCACCGGCGTCTCACCGCTCAGGTCGATCACGGTGGTGGTATCCACATCACCATAGCCACCATCTACAACCAGATCGACCTGGCGCTCGAGCAAGTCACGTATATCATAAGGGTCATTGAGCGGCTGATCATCCCCGGGCAATTGCAGGGTCGTGCTCAGCAACGGCCCGCCCAGTTCGGCCAGCAGCGCCTGGAGAATCGGGTGATCCGGTACGCGCAGGCCTATGGTCTTGCGCTTCGGGTGCTGCAATCTCTTCGGCACCTCCCGTGTCGCTTCCAGGATGAAAGTGTAGCAGCCCGGCGTATTCGCCTTGAGCAGCCGGAACTGGCGGTTGTCCACTTTGGCATAAACGGAAATCTCGGCCAAGTCGCGGCAAACCAGGGTTAATGGATGGTCTTCGTCCACACCGCGGATCGCGCGGATGCGCTGCTGCGCCTCTTTGTCGCCCAAGCCGCAGCCCAGTGCGTAGCTGGCGTCGGTCGGATAGGCAATCACCCCACCGTTGCGGATGATTTCCACCGTCTGGTGAACCAGGCGCAGCTGAGGATTTTCGGGATGAATGACAAAAAACTGGGACATGATCGTTAGTATGTAGGGCGGATGAGTGCAGCGTTATCCGCCGTAGTAGAAGGAACCCCTGTGGCGGAAGGCGCTTCGCTTTTCCGCCCTACATGCTCAGGGCTCATCTCCGGCCAATTGTGCCACACCGGCTTGCAGCCGGGCGGCAATGCGGGCAAACGACCCAAATCCATGTAGCTTTCGCCCACCCCGTGAAAATCGGAACCGCAGGAAGCCAGCAAATCGAATTCCTTGGCGTAGTTGGCAAATTGAATGAACTGATTAGCGGTATGGTTGCCCGTCACCACTTCGATCGCCTCACCACCAGCTTCCTTGAAATCGGCGATCAGGCTGTCCAGATTGGTCCTGCCCAGGTCGTAGCGGCCGGGATGGGCGAGTACCGCGATCCCGCCGCTCGCACGAATCCAGCCGATTGCATCGGAAAAATCGGCCCAGCTGTGCTCCACATAGCCCGGCTTGCCCTTGACCAGGTATTTTTTGAATACAGTACGGGTATCCTTGACGATACCCTTTGCCACCAGAAAGCGGGCAAAGTGGGTACGGCTGATGATGCCCGGATTGGCGGCATAGGCGTAAGCGCCTTCCAGGCTTCCCGGTATACCGGCCCTTTCCAACCCGGCGGCTATGTGCATGGCACGTTCGCCGCGACCGGCACGAATCGCTGCCAGACCATTTCGCAGTGGCTCGTAAGCGGGATCGATGCGCAGACCGACGATGTGCACGCAGCGTTTGTTCCAGGTTACCGAAATTTCGACGCCATTGACCAGCGCAATGCCAGCCTCGGCCGCGGCCGCGCGCGCCTCGTCCAGTCCGGCGACATCGTCATGATCGGTCAGCGCCAGCACCCTGACTCCATGGGCGTCTGCGCGCCGAATCAGCTCGGAAGGAGTGAACAAACCATCGGAAATGGTTGAGTGACTATGCAGGTCAATAACGGAAGACATTTATGGCAGGCTTGTTAAAACAACCCGAATCATAGCAAAATACGGGTCTCGATGAAATGATGCGTAATCCAACCAGCCCTGATGAAATTCCTTTTCGACCTGTTTCCCATCATCCTGTTTTTTGGTGCGTTCAAACTTGCAGGGGCATATCCTGACCAAGTTGCCGCGCTGACCGCCTCGATCGGTTATCTGGCGGACACGAAACAACTGCCTATCCTGATTGCCACCGCTGTCGCTATAGTAGCCACGTTCGGCCAAATCGGCTGGGTACATTTCCGTCACGGCAAGGCAGACAAGATGCTGTGGATCAGCCTGGCGATCATCACGGTATTCGGCGGCGCGACCCTGCTCCTGCACGACGAAACCTTCATCAAGTGGAAACCGACCGTACTTTACTGGCTGTTCGCCAGCGTATTATTGATCAGCCAGATCGTCTTCAGGAAAAACCTGATTAAAGCCATGATGGGAAAGCAGATGGTTCTGCCGGAAAACATCTGGAACAGGTTGAATCTGGGCTGGGCCAGTTTTTTCACGGTGGTCGGATTCGTCAACCTGTACGTGGCTTTCAACTATTCCACCGACACTTGGGTCAACTTCAAATTGTTCGGCATTCTTGGCCTGATGCTGGTATTCGTCATCGGACAGGGCATGTTGTTGGCAAAATACATTGAAGAAGACAAGGATGCCCAGTAATGCTGTACGCCATTATCGGCGATGATGCACCGGACAGCCTGGAAAAACGCCTGGCCGCCCGCCCTGCACACCTCGCTCGCCTGGATGCCTTACAACAAGATGGGCGACTAACGTTGGCCGGACCATTTCCCGCAATCGACAGCCCCAACCCAGGCCCAGCCGGCTTCTCCGGTAGCCTGATCGTGGCCGAATTCGAATCTCTGGAAGCTGCGCGCACCTGGGCCGAGGCCGACCCTTACCTCTCGGCCGGGATTTTCAAACGGGTTACCGTCAAACCATTCAAGAAAGTACTGCCTGCATGAGCACACCTGAAAAAATTCGTGAACGACTCGCCCCGCTTTCCCCGGAACGTCTGGAAATCGAAGATGAAAGCGCCCGGCATGCCAGCCATGAAGGCGCCAAGGGCGGCGGCGGACACTACCGTCTGACTATTGTTTCAGCCCAGTTCGCTGACAAATCGCTGATTGCCAGACACCGCATGATCAATGAATTGCTGGGAGAAATGCTGCAAAAAGAGATACACGCAATCAGCATAAAGGCGTACACTCCCGGCGAGAATTAAATAGACTATAATCAACCTTCTACATTTTTTAACCAAAGGATGTTATTAATGTTTTCATACAAATCCCGAATTCTTGCAGTCTCTATCGGTAGCATGCTCACCCTCGCTTCGTGCAATGCGCAGGATGGCGACAAATCCGCCGTGGCACCCGCAGTCAGCGCTACTGCAGCCATCGCCACGGTAAACGGTTCACCGATCAGCCAGGCACGCTTCAACTTCCTGCTCCAGCAAAGCCAGCAGCAAGGCCAGCCAGACTCCCCCGAAGTGCGGAAAAACATTCGTGAAAAACTGATTATTGAGGAAGTCGTTGCCCAGGAAGCGCTCAAGAAAGGCATGGACAAGCTGGCCGACGTGAACACCCAGATCGACCTCGCACGGCAGACTATACTGATCCGCACTTACCTGCAGGACTTCATCAAGAACAATCCCCTTGGCGATGATGTATTGAAAGCCGAATACGAAAAAATCAAATCCCAGATGGGTGACAAGGAATACCACGCGCGCCACATCCTGGTGGAAAAGGAATCTGAAGCAAAAGACATCATTGCCAAGCTGAAAAAAGGCGAAAAATTCGAGAAGCTGGCTGAAAAATCGAAAGACCCGGGCTCCAAGGCCAAGGGTGGTGATCTGGGATGGGCCGCCCCGGCCAATTTCGTGCCGGAATTCAGCGCCGCCATGACCAAGCTGCAAAAAGGCCAGTACACCACCGAACCGGTGAAGAGCCAGTTCGGCTACCATATCATCAAGCTCGAGGACTCACGCACGATGCAGGCGCCACCCTTCGACGAGGTGAAACAGAACCTGCGCCAGCGCGCGCAGCAGCAGCAAATCGACAAGATGATCTCTGATTTGCGCGCCAAAGCCAAGATTGAAGAAACGGCGGAAGCGGCAGCTGACAAGAAGTAACTCAGCGAACTACCCGCAACAATGAACAAGGGCGCCCAAGGCGCCCTTGTTCATTTCAGAATCAGCAGAAAATCACCCCACCCACTTCCTGGCATTGCGAAACATCCGCAGCCACGCGCCAGTCGTCGGGGCGTCCACTTCTGGGTCGTAATCGAATCTCACATTCACATCTCCGCAAGCCTTAGGTTATCCAACAGCAAAACTTCCTGCTCCACCCCGCCACCGTAGCGTTGCATCAAGTCAATCACAGTCAAGATGCTCAGGTCTTTCGTTTCGGCCAAACGTGGCAGTAGAGCACTACTCTTGTCCATCAGAGCTGGTTTGAGAAATCTGTTTTCTTTGAAATAGCTTTCCAGATTAACGGGTAGGAAAAATGATGCACGCGAAGCTTGTTCCTTCAATCTACGATACTCATCCAGCCCAACTGGGTCATAGTCGCCAAAATGTGTCAGGTGTCCGTTTATCATGGATGAAGCCACCCAATTCACTAGACGTTCTGACATCCGGCCATCGGTAAGAATAGCGACAGAGACATCAACAGATGCCCAGTCGAACCGGTAGAACAACTCTGGCCCTTCCACGGTGGCGACATTTCCATGGATGAGCGGCAAATCGGTGATATCACCAGTGTCTTGCAGCGTTAGTGCCACACAGCCCGTCTGCCGGGTAATCTCTGGGGCATCAATTTTGATCGTGCTGTTAGATATGTTGGTTGTGACTTGAGCATCACCAAATACACGAAGCAGCACGAACTCGAAATCCAGTCCCGGCATGGACTTGGTATCCCCAAAACGATTCAAGGATTGAGTCCTGCGTCCCTCTGATGTGTCATTTTCTCCGAACAACCCACTGGGAAATTTTCTGTCTACAAAGCGCCGCACTGATTCCTGATTGGCAACCATGACAACCCATCCGCCGCCGCGCCTTTCTTCCCTTAATGCCCCAAGGTCAAACAGCGTCACCAAATCTTTGTTAGCGCGGGCAGAAATCTTGCTGCGCACCACCTCTCCGGTTGTTAACAATTGATGGAGCAGGTTGGCGAGCGGATTAAGCGGCTGCATTTTCAACCAATTCTTCTTTCACCTCGCGGCGAATACGCCGATGGCTGTCCAGAACAGCCCTCCCCTTGTCCGCCCACTGCACGAAGTAAAGGTTTTCAGCTACGGCGACCGGGATGGTGCTAGCCAGCACAGGACAAAAGCCGAGTCGGATTGCGGTATCTACGATTTGCTTCAGGTTCTTCGGGTCTATCTGGTTAGCTTCGTCCAAATAGAATGGAATCGACATCTCGCCAGACTTAATGACTGATGGGCGCATCATATCCCGAATCAAAATCATGTTGATGAGTGCCTTAATCATGATGGTCGTGCCATTCGATTCGATGCTAGACAGATCGGAGAAAGTTTTCTTGCTGCCATCTTCGAATTCGATAATGAATCGCACACCAAATAGGTCTGCTAGCCGAATAATTGGGTTCTGTTCAATCATCTTGCCAATCTCTTCAATGGCCTTCGTCGATTCAGACAATCCAGCAAACAGCGTTCCTTCATTGCTAATCATGTCACGATATTTCTTCGTGTGGTCTTTCCTCTCCTCGATCTCTAACGAGATGCGCTTGAGATTAGATATGGGTACACCAGCCAGATGCTGGTTGAACGAACGCATCTTTTCGCGCAGAGAATCCAAGTCTTTCAAGATGTGACTGAAAGAAGTTCGCAGCCCCACCACACACCCTTCCCAAATCCCCTTGCAGCTTTCCTCGATTTTTTGAATGCTATCCACCGTGGTGAAGATCGCCTCGATCTGTTCTTCAAGAGAAGTGCCCACAAAATGGTCTCCCGCAGACGGCGCACTGCGACGAATACTTTCGAGGATATTTCCAACTTCCCTACCTGTGCTGATGTTGGTGTCATGCATCTCGCGATAAATAGATGCCGCCTGGTGAAAGTCGTCCGTCCACGATGGATCGATCAACCCGATAGGCCACGATGCATCCGGTAGCGCATATCTTTCCTTGAAAACTTTTTCCACATCAAGCCCAGCCTGTTCAGCAGAGTTTTTCTGGCGAATCAATTGCCCAGAAAGAGCAGATTTTTCTTCTTCAGTCTGCCGAGCTTCTGCTTCCTTCAACTCAATTTCAGCCAACAAGGTTTTAACTTGCGACTCCCACTCGGGCTTCTTCTTCAGCTCTTCCTGAGACTCATCCCATTTAATTAGCAACTTCTGGATTGTTGTTGCCTGACCAGATAACTCCTCGATTTGTTTCTTCACCGCAGAGGCATCTTGCGCCACGACCAGCTCAGAAGTTTTCTTCTTAAGTCTTGCCTTAGTTACCTCAATCTCGACTTTAATGGATTCAATGTCATGCAATGCTTCATTCGTGTCGGGCAACGAGGACAGTTGTATCTTTGTCCCGTTCCACTCGAATACGCCATTGCGAATGGCATCCCTAATGGCATACAAATACCTCAATGCACCCGCCTCATCCGACACCTCGATTGAACCCTGTTGCAATGGTGCAGATAGCAATACCGGGTTAAGCACTCGAAATACATCATGAATTTCAGCGTCAGTGAAATGCACCTTCAAGGCTGTCCCAGCAAGTAAAGCAAAATTGTCGTGACTGCTCTGCAAATTTTTCAGCTTGCGATTCAGCTTTTGAATATCCTGTTGAATGACTTCAACTGGATCGGTATTAGCGTGCAGCTTGCCTTGAAGCCCAGAGATTTGACTTCCCAAATTGCGTAAAGCCTCTCGCTCCAAACTAGCGACAAATCCTTGCAGTGACTGTTCTTTTTCAGCCAACGTACTCAGGTTATTTTGCGCTACAGCGTGCTTCCCCGCACGCTCCTTGATAACTTTACCGATTGCTATCTGGCTGATTTTAAGTTGACCGATTTTTTCATCGGCCTGGCGCGCAGCATCACCAAACCGCTTTTCGTCCGCTCGCAAGCGTTGAATAGTCTCGGTCTTGATGCGCTCTAAATGCTGATAAAAAGCCGGAATATCCTTGCGTGTTGAGGTGTGCATTCCCCATTGTTCCTTCAGTTTCTGGGCATCTGGCAAGATTCTTTTCAACTCGTTGAGCTTGTCTCGTTCCAGCCTGGCGCGGGCGAACTCGGTGCCATACTCGACTGCAAGGTTGATTTCCTTTTTGCGGAACTGGTCATGCACTTCCAGCAGGGTTTCCTTGATGTCTTGCTGGGTCATGTTATTAAGGCGCAAGAGGTTCCTGAATAGATGTGAGAACTTTCCATACTTACCTTCGTCGCGCAACGGCACGATACCGAGTGAAATCTGTGTGTCATCAAGACTTCCCAGCACGGACGCACGAATATCTTTTGCCTCAAGGATGCGGAAGTGGCGCGCATCTTCATCCAATTTCATCTTCACGTCATCGAATGCGCGCACATGATTGTCCGCCAGAACAAATATGTCTTTCTGATATAGGCCGGAAAAAGTGAATCGTTCGATGTTGTAGCTTTGCAACGCCCCCCGACCATGCAGCCCAACAGTGACGTACTTGCCCTTGTTGGTCATGCACTCGAACAAGATGTAGCTTTGATCGGAATTGAAGTAGTAACGCTGTGTTTCGTCCCATTTGTAATTGCCGAATTTCATTTCATTGAAATTGCCGATATAGAGGAACTGCAATGATTCGATCAGTGAAGTCTTGCCGACATTGTTGTCACCAACCAGATGAGCGGATTTACCGAGTTCCAACTCAGCGTAGTCGAATCGGCCTGCGCGAATGAAAATGATTCTTTTAACTCCGGGAGTTAGCATCATTTTCTCCATCAATTGCAGGTTGCTCAGTCACATCTAAATTGTTATTCAAACAAGTTTCCAGCATCCGCCAAATCGGCGAAATGAATCGCCCCGCTCCACTAGACACTTTCGAGCCGGTTGAAATACTTCTTTTCGAACTCTACCGGAGAATCGCCATCGGTGTAACTGTGACG
>NZ_DF967557.1:57330-77863 GCF_000971475.1 Sulfuricella sp. T08 | reverse complement strand
CAGAGCCCGGCACAGCACTACGCCAACTGGCTCTTGAAGGAAAATCGGGCGGCATGAGCGCTACGTTGGGGGCCGGAAAACACGACCAAGCTCACTTAAGCCCCCCCTCTCCCGCGAGCGGGAGAGGGGCTGGGGGAGAGGGAGCAACCAATACCTCAAAAAGGAAAAAAACATGCCAACAAGCAACCAACAAAACTGGGTCGAAGTCGGCCGTATCGAAGACATTCCGCCGCTAGGCGCGCGACTGGTGAAGTCCCCGAAAGGCGATATTGCCGTCTTCCGCACCCAGGGTGACGAAATCTTCGCATTGCGCGACAAGTGTCCGCACAAGGGCGGACCGCTATCCCAAGGCATCGTGCATGGCAAGAAAGTCGCCTGCCCCCTGCACGACTGGAAAATCCATCTCGATACCGGTCTGGCCGTGGCTCCGGATGAGGGATGCGCGGCGCGCTTCCCGGTGGAAGTGCGGGATGGCCTGATCTACCTTTCCCTTGAGCCCGCTTCCGGCCGTTAGAATTACCGAGGAAAAATCATGCTTTTCGGACGCAAACAAAAAAACCCGATCAAGATCGCCGACAAGGGCGTGGTCGAATGGAAATACGCCGCCTGCGGCTACTGTTCCACCGGTTGCTCGATTGAAGTCGGCCTCAACGCGGAAGGCAAGCCGGTCACATCGCGCGGCGTGGCGGATGCGGATGTCAATCGCGGCAAGTTATGTCTGAAAGGCATTTTCGAACACGAGCTATTTACTTCAGCCGGGCGCGGCACCGAACCGCTGATGCGCGAGCAGTGGCATCAGGACTGGCAGCCCACGACCTGGGATAGCGCGCTGGACAAAGTGCATGACGAAATCGTGCGGATCCAGGCCAAATATGGGCGTGATTCTGTCGCCATCATCTCCACCGGGCAGATGTTGACCGAGGAGTTCTACACTCTCGGCAAGCTCACCCGTGGGCTGATCGGAACCAATAACTACGACGGCAATACCACTCTGTGCATGGCGTCCGCAGTCTCGGGCTACAAGCGCTCCTTCGGTTCGGACGGCCCGCCGGGATGCTATGAGGATTTCGAGCATACCGACTGCCTGTTTGCCTGGGGTTCCAACCTGCCGGAGCAGCACCCCATCATCTACTGGCGCATGAAAGAAGCGCAGGAAAAACGCGGCTTCCCGCTGATCGTGATCGATCCGCGCGTGACCATGCTGGCGCAGAACGCCCACATCCACCTCGCCATCACGCCGGGCACCGATGTGGTGCTGATGAACGCCATGATGCATGTCATCTTCGCCGAAAAGCTGGAAGATAGCAGCTACATCGAGACCAACACCAACGGCATCGAGGAACTGCGCGCCGAAGTCGCCAAATATGACCCGGTGACCGCCTCCAAAATCTGCGGCATCGACGAAGACACCATCCGCGTCGTTGCCCGCCTTTATGCCAAAGCCGGTGCGGCCATGGCGATCTGGACGATGGGGATCAACCAGTCCACCCACGGCTCCGACGGCGTGGTCGGCATCAATAATCTCGCGCTCATCACCGGCAACATCGGCAAGCCGGGCGGCACCAGCCTTTCCATCACCGGGCAGTGCAATGCGATGGGCACCCGCGAATGGTCATCCTGCTCCGGGCTGCCCAATTACCGCGCGCTGGAAAACCCAGAGCACCGGGCGGAAATTGCCGATTTCTGGGGCATCGACCCGGAGTTTTTCCCCAAAAAACGCGGCATGTTTCAAACCGACATTTACCACGCCATTGAAAGCGGTCAGATCAAGGGTCTGTGGCTGATCGCGACCAATCCTCTGTCGTCCCTGCCCAACAGCGCACGGGTGCGCAAAGCGATGGAAAGCCTGGAATTCTGCGCGGTGCAGGACTGCTATCAGGACACCGAAAGCGCCCAATACGCCCATGTCTATTTGCCTGCCGGCACCTGGGCAGAAAAAGACGGCGTGATGACCAACACCGAGCGTCGGATCAGCGTTGTGAAGCCGGTGACCCCGCCACCGGGCCAGGCCCAGCCGGATTTGTGGATATTCAACCGCATGGCGGAACGCTTTAATCAGAGCGGCAAGGTCAAGTTCCCGGAAAAGGCCGCCGACATCTTCCTCGAGATGGGAAAACTTTCCGTCGGCCGACTGGCCGATATCTCCGGCATGAATCACGAGTTGCTGGAAAAACAAAGGGGCATCCAGTGGCCCTATACACAAGAGCAGGTAAAAAATGGCGAGGCTCCACCCAAGGGCGGCAAGCGCCTATACACGGCGGACGGCACCTTCAGCTATGCCGATGGCAAGGCCAAACTGATTCCCTTGCCGTTCATCGACAACAACGAAGTGCCGGATGAAAAATTTCCCATCTGGCTAAACACCGGACGCTTGATCGAGCACTGGCACGGTCGCACCAAAACCGGAAAAATCGGCGACAACAACAAATACAGCCCCATCCCGTTCATCGAAATCAATCCGGATCTGGCAGCAGAACTGGGCATAGAACGGGGCGAATATGTGCGGCTGGTGTCGCGCCGATCTGACGCAGTGGCGATGGCAATGCCGACCCAGCGCGTGCCGAAGAATATGGTTTTTCTGCCCTTCCATTTTCACGATTGCGCCAACCGGCTGACATTAGGCCTGCTCGACCCGCACTCGCGCCAACCGGCCTACAAACAATCTGCCGTGCGCATTGAACGCATCGCCGATCAGATGGCGGCGGCAAAATTGAGTATGGAAATGCGCAAGTTCTGATGCAAAGGAATCCACATGTTTAAAGTACGCGACAACGAACCCGACTACGCCCTGCTGGCCGACAAAAACTCTCAAACCCTAAATCGCTATGGCCTGTCCATCGATAAAGCACACCAGGGCGACGCGCTGTACGGAAAAAGCCTGAACATCAATGGCGATGGCGAAATCGGCAGCAATCCCAACCGCTACAAACAGCACGGCTTCTATTTCAATGCCGACAACTGCATCGCCTGTCATGCCTGCGAGGCCGCCTGCAGCGAAAAGAACGACAACCCGGCGCATATCGCCTTCCGCTCGGTGGGCTTCGTCGAAGGCGGCACTTACCCCAATTACCAACGCCTCAACATTTCGATGGCCTGCAACCACTGCGACGACCCGGTCTGCCTGAAAGGCTGCCCGACCCGCGCCTACACCAAATTCGCCGAATACGGCGCGGTACTGCAAGACCCGGATATCTGTTTCGGCTGCGGCTACTGCACCTGGGTATGCCCGTACAATGCGCCGCAACTGGACCCGGTCAAGGGTCAGGTCAGCAAATGCAACATGTGCGTAGACCGGCTCGAGGTCGGCTTGAAACCCGCCTGCGTTTCGGCCTGTCTGGGCAAGGCGCTGGATTTCGGCGTCATCGAAAACATCCCGGAAGGACGTGCTCAGGCCAAGACCGAAATTCCCGGTTTCCCCAGTCCCGAAATCACCCATCCGAACATCCGTTTTCAGCAAACACGCACCACCCAGCGCGACATGGTGCGGGTCGACAGCACCGCCCTGAAATACCACCGCGACGACACCAGCGGCGCATTCCGCCCGACGCTGGACCCCAAGCATGGCTACCAGCGGCACTGGAATCTGAAGAAATTGCTCGGATCTCACGAAAACGCGCATATCGCCTTCACCCTGAGCGTGCAGACCGTGATGGGCGCATTTCTGCTGCTGATCCTGGGAGGCTGGCTGGGAAATGCGCAGCTATCCGCGTTTAGCGGCAGTGTCGCGTACCTGCCCTCGCTGGGCCTGATGCTGGTGCTGATGAGCTTCGGCCTGTTCAAGCTCAACATGCATCTGGGCAAACCGCTGAGGTTCTATCGGGGCTTCAACAACCTGAGACACTCCCCGGTAAGCCGTGAAATTGCCGGCGTGTCGCTGTTCTTCGCCGGACTGGCAGGCTACGGTTTCTTCACCTTCTTTGGCGGCATGACAGGCTCATTGATAGGCGCTGCACTGACCGGATCGCTGCGCAATCTGGCTGCGACAGCGGGGATACTGGGCGCGTGCCTGGGTGGGTATTACATGATCAAGCTCTACCTGATCCCCGCGCGCCCCTTCTGGAACCACTGGCATACCGGCGCCGCTTTCGTGGCCACGGCACTGGGTCTGGGCGCGCTGTTGCTGGCGTTGACCGCGTGGCTGACGGGTGCGCTGACCAACGAACTGGGGGTGGTCCTGACCAGCGTGGCGGCCACAGGCTTTGCTCTGGAAGGCATCGGCCTGATAGCCCATGCCCGCGACCTGAAATCCCATGGCGATGAAGGCGCGGCCTCGTTCTACGAGCAAACCACCACCTACGGCTACCCCTACTGGGTGCGTAACGGATTGCTGGCAACCAGCCTGCTGCTGGCAATGGGCATGGGCTTCACGGAGCAAGCCAGCGGGCTGGCATTCGGGTTGCTGGCGCTGACCGCGCTGGCCAGCGGGATTCTGGGACGGGCATTGTTCTACGTACTGGTCATCCCGACCACCATGCCCGGTGCATTTTTCTGGAGGAACAAAGGTTTTGTCGAACATGCTAAAGAGGTCGGGCTGGCCAACATGCCGCAAGTGGGCGTGGTGCCGGATGCGCATTGATAGCGCCACCCTTCTATCTGGTGATTCTGGCTCTGGCCTATCCACCTTGGCCGTGTAATACCCCTGGCATCTCGCCTTTCTTCTTTCCTGAGCACGGGGATAGAGAGGGATACTGATCAACGGAGTCCGCTAAGAATTCTCGCGATACGCAAGCGTTCAGAGCAGCACGTACCGGTAAGCTTATACTTCCAAATATGATGTGGCAAAGCTATGTTTCCAGGTTGTTGTCAGCGACCGGGACATACCGCTTAGTCCTGTCACCGGCAATTACTTGAACCAGTGAATCGCCCCATTCCGACTCCATGCGGTCATATGGCCTTGTAAATACTTTGCCCGAAATCTGACCATCGTGATGTGCAACAATCGAGCCGAAGAGACACTCTCCATCCGTCCCTACATCAACAACAATCAGCCCTGTTTCAGCAGCGCTTCGAACTGCTCAATCGGAACCGGCTTGCTGAACAGATACCCTTGGTAGTGAGTGCAGCCAATGTTCAGAAGGAGTTGTCGTTGCTCTTCCGTTTCGACACCTTCGGCAATGACGTTCAGGTTCAGGCTTTGCGCCATCGCAATGGTGGCGCGCACAACCGCTCTATCGTTGATATCGTCGACAATATCGCGAACGAATGACCGATCGATCTTAAGCTGATTGAGCGGCAGTTGTTTGAGGTATTGCAAGGATGAATAGCCGGTGCCGAAGTCGTCCAATGAGAACTGGACGCTGATTTTTTTCAATGTGTTCATGGTTGCAATAATGTCTTCGATGTTCTCCAGCAACATACTTTCGGTGAGTTCCAGCTTGAGCAACATCGGGTTGATGGCATGGCGTTGCACTGCAGCTTGCACTTGAGCCACGAAATCAGCCTGGCGGAATTGCTTGGCACTCACGTTCACCGCCAGAACAAGGTCGCGTGTTAGTGCCTCTTGCTGCCAAGCCTTGAGCTGGGCACACGCGGTCTCCAGCACCCATAGACCAATGGGCAGGATCAGCCCGGTTTCTTCCGCCAGCGGAATGAAGTCCATGGGAGACACCAAACCGCGTTCAGGATGTATCCAGCGGATCAGTGCCTCTGCTCCCAATGGACGGTGCGAACTGTCCACCTGGATTTGGTAATACAATTGAAATTGATGCTTCTCAAGTGCTTTGCGTAATTCGCCTTCCAGGGCTACGCGTTCGCTGATGGCCTCCTGCATTTTCGGGTCGAAGAAGCGCAGGGTGTTGCGGCCGGCTTTCTTGGCCTGAAACATGGCGATGTCAGCTTGTTTGAACAGATCATCCATCCCGGTTTGGTGGTCCCTGAACAGGGTGGCACCGATGCTGGAGGTGATATTGTATTCGTGCGTGGCAAGCAGGTAAGGCTGACTGAGCGTAGCGAGAATTTTATTACCGACAGCTTCCGTTTGCGCGGCAGCTTCAATGGGTTGCTCGCTCAAATCTGCCAGCACCATCACGAACTCGTCACCACCAAAACGCGCCATCGTGTCGCCTTCGCGTATGCAGGACACCAGGCGTTGCGCAACCTGTTGCAGCAGCAAGTCCCCAATTTCATGGCCGAGGGTATCGTTGAGGGTCTTGAAATTATCCAGATCAATGAACAGCACTGCCCCTTCTCGACCGCTACGCGTACTGGAAGCCAATACCTGCTGAAGCCGGTCCAGCAGAAGCCGCCGATTGGGCAGCTGAGTGAGAGGGTCATAGAATGCCAGATGGTGGATTTCTTGCTCCGCCGCCTTGCGTTCCGTAATGTCAATGTGTGACCCGATATAATGCGTAACGACCCCATCGCCCCCTTTGACGGCGGAGATGGTGAGCCATTTGGGGAATATCTCACCATTTTTACGTCGATCCCAGATTTCTCCTTGCCATGTCCCAGTACGATTTATAGTCTCCCACATCGCGCGATAGAAGTCCGCAGTGTGGCGGCCAGACCTGAGTAGGCTCGGTTTTTGGCCCACGAGTTCCTCGGCCGTATAGCCAGTATTCTTGGCATATGCCTGGTTGACTCGCAGGATCACCCCGTCAGCATCGGTGATCATCAGGCATTCTTGCGAATCGAAGGCGGTGGCAGCGATGTGAAGCTCGGCCTCGGCTTGTTTGCGCGCGGTGATGTCCTGGTTGACGATAATGGCACCGCTGATTGCCCCATCGCTTCCGCGGATCGGCAGGGCAGAGTTGAGGATGATCTTGTGCGTGCCATCGAAGCATTCGATCTCGATTTCCTCTTCAATGGAAGTCTCACCCTTTTCGATAGCGCGTGCCGCTGCCCACTCATGGGGTTCTATCGGTTTTTTACTATCAGACCACCAGCCCTTGTATTCTCCGAACTGTTCAATTCCCACATAACGTGCCCCGGCCCAAATCTGTTGCGCGGCAGCATTTGCAGAGGCGATGTTTCCTTCTGCATCCATGATCCAGACCCCCACAGGCAGAAGGCCTAAGACAGATGTCAGAAGTTCTTCGTTCTCCTGCAACGCGTTTTCGGCCTGCTTGCGCGCGGTGATGTCGTCTCCCGAACCGAGGGTGCCGATGACTTGGCCGTGCTCATCGCAAAGCGTGGTGTTGTGCCAGGCGATCAGACGCTCGCTTCCGTCACGGCATAGCACGGGGTTTTCGAAATGCTCCACAGCATCAACATTCCCGGCCAACAGCTTGTGGAAAATAGATAATACCTTGTCCAGAATATGACGATGCTGAGGCAGGCAGGTTGCGAACCAGTTGCGCCCCAGTAGTTCATCTTCCTTGTAGCCCAGCAGCGCGCAGCCGGCACGGTTGATCATGGCAATGCGACCTTCGCAATCCAGCGCAACCATCAGGGTCTGGGCGGTGTCGAGGTAGCGCCGGTTGAGGTCGCACTCCTGTCGCAGCGCAATTTCGGCCTGCTTACGTTCGGTAATATCCTCAGCGATGCCGGCAACTCGATTAACTTTCCCTTCTGCATCACGGACGGGAAAAGCGCGTGCATATATCCATCGCTCGGTGCCATCTGGCCGGAATATCCGATACTCCGGAAATACAAAACCAGAGAAATCTCCGGCGTATTTTTTGTTAATGGCATCAATGAGTTCTTCGCGGTCTGCATCCACCACGGCATCCAGCCAATCCCGTGGTCGAGCATAGAGACTCTCGCAGGAACGGCCCCAGATTTTCTCATAAGCCGGGCTGATATAGAGCACCTCATTCCAGTCAGGAGTGCCTGTCCAGAAGACTTCGTGGATGTTCTCCGCCATCTGCCGGAAAAGGGTCTCGCCCCACTGTACTCTCTGCGCCACCTGCTTGCGCTCGGTGATGTCATCGACCGAACTGATGGTGCCAGCGTGGTCAACACCACCCCCTGCCGCATTGCATTCGGCGGCTTTTCGCAGCAGGTCTTGCTCGTTCAGTTCATCGCTCAAGCTGCTTCCTTCAGAGATACGCAGTTTTTAATTCTAGTCGAATAATTGCTTTTATTCGGAAAACATAAAAAATAGCGTATTGAATTCAATACAGATTCCATACCTATTTGGCATTTCTGTATTTGGCAGATTCAACGTTGGAGCGCAACTTTTGTATTAAGTTTGGCCTGCTGCCAACTTTTGCATTAGGCAGACCATGAACTTCATCGCATGTATTTGGCTATCCCATAGTCATTCCCCAGCTTCTTTTTTTGGCACGTAGCGTGCCTTAACTCCCCAAGCTGGAAATGCATACCAACTTCGATCTGATCTCCACACAATGAAGGGGACGCCACATCTTGGCCGGTAAGCTTATGATGGTTTCGGAACTTCAGGTTCTGACAGTACCGTTCAGCAGCAAATAGCCCAGAATCAGGATGACCGCCAGCTGGATCAGCGATAGTCCTTTCCAGAAACCCAACGGATTGCGTTCCAGCAGGGGGCGGCTGCGCCCTTCGTTGACAAGGCTCTGGTTCGGGCAGGTCAGGTCCGCGACGAATTCGGATTCGACTTCATAACGTCTGTTGGGGTGGGGTTGCGTCGCTTTTTCCAGCGCTGCATCCACCCAGTCTGGGGTCTTAGGGTTGTATATTCGTGCGGAAGTGTAAGTAAACTTTTTCCGTGCGGCCTGCTCGGGGCTGATTTCTCCGTAGGGAAGTTTGCCGGTGAACATTTCATAGGCGATCACTCCCATGGAAAAGATGTCCGATCGATCATTGCCCTGCTCTCCCCTGAAGTATTCCGGAGCAGAATAGCTTGCGGTGCCGGCAATATGCTTGTGCTCCAGTACGGTATGGGTTTCGGCCAGGCCGGCAATACGGGTGGAACCGAAGTCGATAATCTTCAGGGTGTTGTTGCGATCGATCAGGATGTTGTCCGGCTTCAGATCCTGGTGGATCATTTCCATCCGGTGCATGGCGCGCAAGCCTCGCGCGATCTGATCCACCGTTGCGCGTACTTGATCCACACTTGGACTGGGATTGTCACGCATCCACTGGCGCAGGGTCTGGCCTTCGATGTACTCGACCACGCTGTAAAGAAAAGTGCGCGGGCGTGTGGTGCGATCACAGATCTTGATCAGATGAGGCGAATCCAGACGTTTCGCCACCCATTCCTCGAGCAGGAATTGTTCGATATATAGCGGGTCGTCGTTGTAATTCTGCGACGGGGTTTTGATGACCACTTTTTTCGCGGACGACTCCTGCGTGTCTTCCGCCAGATAGACCTGGCTGCGCGAGGTGGCATTCAGTTCGCGCAGGATACGGTAGCCATCCAGAATTTGTCCGGCTTTGAGATCGGGAGGGAAAGGCAGGCTGTTCAGGTGTTCGAAGAATTCGCTTTTGTCGGCTTGCGGTAGCGTTTCAATTCGCACCACCTGGCAGGTGATGTTGTCCTGGCTGCCCTGGCTGAGCGCATGCGCCACCACTGTCTCGGCACATTTCTGCGGCTCACGGGAAAGACCGTTCAGCAGTTGTTCCAGTTCTTCTGAACGCAGGACATCGTGCACGCCATCCGTTGTCAGAATAAAGCAGTCGCCGGGCTGCAACTCGCGGGTATGATAGTCAATGTCCAGTCGCGTATCTATGCCCATCGCCCGGGCCAGATAGTCGCTTTTGTCGCCAAAATGGACGCGATGGTCCCGCGTCAGGCACTCCAGCTGCCCTTCTCGCAACAGGTAAATGCGGCTGTCCCCGACATGAAACAGGTGAGCCGTCTGAGACTTCAGGATGATGGCGCTGAACGTGGTTGCCAAGCCACAATTTCCGGCATAAAGCTTCTGTCCCTGGTTGTAGAGCCACAGGTTCAGCGCACCCAGAATCTTGGTTGCGGCATGTTTGGTCGACCATGAGTCGGGCGTGCTGAAGTAGTCGTCCAGAAACTGGCGCACCGCGATCTGGCTGGCCTCTTTCCCGCCTTCGCTCGCGCTGACCCCGTCAGCAATAGCCACACAAATGCCTTTGCTTTCCAGCGTTGCGTCAGTGGGAATCGAGGCGCCGAAAAAATCCTCGTTCTGTGGCTTGATGCCGGCAATCGAATGCTGCCCCAGACTAACGCTCAGGGTATTGTTCATTTTTTGCCCTTCACCACAAGGCGAACCCCACCGAAGCAGGGCGGACTATTGTTAGCATTGCTATCAGTTTACTTCGATCAGTTGTACTGTGCCATCAGGCAACACTTCGGTCATGTGCCCTTTGGGCTCCCGCAGGAAGAATGCGATGAACATCAGAACAATAGCGGCTGTCGTGCCTATCACCAGAAAGAATGTCTGCGTGGAAACCAAGGCCAGTACAGTGAGAAAGGATACCCCTCCCACATTTCCATAAGCGCCGGTCATGCCTGCAATCTGGCCGGTCAGGCGGCGCTGGATCAGGGGTACCATGGCATAAACGGCGCCCGATCCGGCCTTGGAGAATATGCCGCCAAAAGTTGCGGCCATCACGACCATGGGCAGGGACCATTCCTGGCTCACATTGCTCAGCATCATGAAGCTCAACGCGATGCCAATAAAAGCGATGATAAGCGTGACCTTGCGGCCGAATTTATCGCTCAGCATGCCGCCGGCAGGGCGGGCAACCAGGTTGATCATCGCATAAGAGCCGGCCAGAAGACCCGCAGTGACCTTGTCCATAGCAAACATATCCACATAAAACAGCGCCAGCATGGAAACCACCGCCAGTTCGGTGCCGAACGTCACCATATAAGCCAGATCCAGAATGGCAACCTGAGTGAAGGCGTAGCGTTGCAGTTCCGGCACCTTCTCTTTAAGGATATGGACGTTCACTTGCCAGATTTTCCAGATCTGTACCAGATAGGTCAGAGCTAACACAGCATAGATGGCGTATGCGGCACCATCACCCAACAATTTCATTCCACTGGGCGAAAGCTTCCAGGTCAGTACACCCAGAGCCAGATACATAGGAATGTTCATCACCATGTACAGCACCAGATCAAAACCGCTGGTTACTTCCAGCGCACCGGTTTTCTTGGGCTTGAAATAAGTCGAGCCTTTGGGTGTGTTGCGTGCCCGCCAGTAAAACAAAATGCCGTAGGCAATAGAGATCAGGCCGGTGAGGGCAACCGCATAACGCCAGCCATCAGGCCCGCCCACGGCAACAGCAACAGTGGGGAGCAGCCCTGCTGCACCGGCAGAGCCAAAGTTTCCCCAGCCACCATAAATGCCCTGAGCAACGCCGGTCTGACGTGCTGGAAACCATTCCGAAATCATCCGGATGCCAACGACGAAACCAGCACCGACAAAGCCTGATAGAAAACGCATCATTGCCAGTTGTTGAAAGCTCTCAGCCAGGGCGAATCCCATGCTGATGGTGCCGCCCAAAATCAGGATGGCTGAAAACAGGATGCGCGGACCATAACGATCGACCAGCATCCCGACCAAAATACGGGCCGGAATGGTCATTGCCACGTTGAGAATCAGCAGCATGTTGGTCTGAAGGTCAGTCAGATGCAATGCATCGCGGATAAAAGGCATCAGTGGTGCATGCGCAAACCAGACCATGAAGCTGACGAAGAAAGCCAGCCATGTCAGGTGCAGGGTGCGAATGTTCGCCTTGGAGAAATCGAGAAGATTGAAACGATCGGACATAATGTGCTCCAGCAAAGTGGCCATAAACGAATATGGGTGGAGCTAAAGCAAGTCGTGTGCCATCATTACAACCAATTGATAGCCATAATTATATTCAATTTGTTTTGGTGCATCACCCTGATGGACGCACCAAAACGGAGCGCTGCACCAAAAAAGATGGTGCATCCGCAAGAGGGAATTCAGAAAGCCTGCGCACGATCTCTGGGATCGCTATAAAACCGCCGGGGAACGCCTGCTTTCCATTGAACACGGCGAAACAAATCGGCTCAGCCGCCTGCGACCAGCACGCTTCTGGCAGGCAATGACGACCTTACCCCTGATCGTCAATTTGTTGCTGTGGTATGTGGTGATCGTGGGCTGATTTGCCGGGAAGCCACACCCTGAAGGGTGGCCCCTAATCGTTCAGCCAGAGCGCCCCGAAGACCTTTGCCAGACTTCGGGATCGCTTCCTGGAGAAAAACATTCGACATTGAGGCGGCCAGCGGATCTGCTGCCGCCCCAGCGTTTAGAAGTGATAACTGTAGACCAGTTGCCCGTTGTACTGCTCGTGGCTGGTGGTAATGCCGGTCACGCCCGAAGTCGCCGTCACCTTGGGTGCATAGCTGAAGGCCAGGTCGAGATGCGACTTCTTGTTGATGGCATAGCCGAAGCCGGCAGTGACGTGATTCTTGATAATCGCGGGGAACAACGCATTCAGATAGGTATCCGGCACCGTATTGTTCGCCATGTTGAGGCCGCCACGAAGAGTCAGCGCGTCGCTCATGCGGTATGCCGCGCCTAGCATCAGGACATGCTGGTCTTTCCAGTCCTGATAGAACACCACGTTCATGGGCAACCCATCAAAGTTGGCAGCCATGCCGGTATTACCGGCCGGAGTAAACTCCATCTTGAAGTCCTTCATGACAGCAGCCCAGTTGATACGCTTGTAGTCGGCCGCCAGCATCCATTTCTCGCTCGCCTCGTAGGCAATACCAATGCCGTAAGTTTCCGGCCACTGGAAGTCCTTTACCGTCATTTTTCCACTGACTGGGATAGTCAGGTTGGTTGGCCCACTATTTACGTCTACATTAAATGAAACAGTCGCGTCCTTGGCTTCCAGATCGCTCAAGCGGGTCTTGGAATGGTAGGTGGCGCCGATGGTGGTCTTGCTGTCCAATTTGTAGGTGAAACCTATTTTGCCGGCATAGCCCGTGCCGACCGCCTGCCCGGTAAAATCATTCTTGTTTGAGAAATCGAAATATCCCCAGTTGACTGCGCCGATCTGGCCAGCCCCGGCACCCATCATCGAGCCAAATGCACTGACCATAGGGCCCGAAGCCGATGCCATCGGCGAAATACCACCTGCCATTTGCATAAAAGAAGCCCCGTTGATGGCCATCTGCATATCCATACCGGCCCAGACGTAATCCACGGAACCGCCAATATTCAGATCTGGACTGACATTATAAGCGACCGGAAATATCACCCGGCCAACGCTGACTTCGGAGCGATTGATCAATCCCGGTGAAACTGCTTGAGCACCAGGATTGGCGAAAATCGAGTCGCTGCCATATTCGGTGCCCATGCCGCCCTGGCCGTACATTCCGATACCGAACAGCAACCCGTTATGTTTCCGGATCCAGCCGATTGCCGGGCCGCCGAAAAAATCAGCGCTGGAACTCGATGTCATGCCTCCTGCAGATGATTTCACCTGCGGCGCGAGAAAGCCGAGCGCCAAGTCGAGGTTGCTCCCCTCATCCATCATCGCCAGCGTCGCCGGGTTGTTCATCATTGCGGCTGTGCCATTGTCGTAGGCCATCGAAGCGCCACCCATGCCCAGGGCTGTAGCGCCGTAGCCTTCCATGTTCATGCCGTTGGTAGCGAAAGCCAGTTGCGGAAACGCGCACGCCGCCAGGATACTGGAAAATAACATTTTCTTTGTTTTCATCTAATTAACCCCCAACAGAAATTTTGAGTCCGACATAGAAGTAAGCCAATTAAATTATTAAAATATATTTACATGCTTATATTTGATAATCACATTACCATTTATTTCGGGATATGGACATCCGAAACTCTTATTTATCAGAAAATTTTCCAAACAGACCACACCCGGCGTCTTAACCTTGTAAATTCAGGCCATTTTCTATACGCTTCAAATAGATAATTCAGGAGTCCCTGCCCCATGACCATGGACGCAACAAAGCTGGTGGAAGCCATCCTCAAGGCGCATGCGGCTGAAATGCACGGCGGACAAGATGCGGAGCGGCCAGTCGTCACACTTTCACGTGACTATGGCAGCGGCGGTCGCGAGATTGCGCAGCATCTGGCCAAACATCTGGCCGTGCCGGTCTACGACAAGGAATTGCTGGACGCGGTGGTGGAACGTTCCGGCGCAGACCCGCATCTGCTGGCCCAGTTCGACGAGAAAACCCGCAGCTTCTGGGACAGCTGGATCATCTCGATGCTGTCCGGCGAGAACGTGCTGAATGATAACTATCGCCGTCACCTGGTCAAGGTGGTGCTGGGCATCCTCTACACTGGCAACGGCGGCGTGATCCTAGGACGCGGCGCCCATCTCATCCTGGCGCAGCAGAACGTGTTCCGGGTACGCCTTACCGCCTCGCCGGAAACTTGCGCCGAACGGGTCGCCAAAAAAAAATCGGTTGCGCTGGAAGAAGCGCGCAAGCTGGTAGAACTGGTCAACCAGAACAGAAGCAAATTCGTCTGGGATGTTTTCAAAAAGAGGCTCAATGAGCCGACCGCCTTCGACCTCACGATCAATACCGACCGCCTGACCAAATACGAGGAAGTGGCGGAAATCATCATTTTCGCCATGCAATACCAGCACCGCAGCATTTCCCAAGACTAGTCAGACCCAGTCCGGCGATGAGCGCCCCTATCGAAGCCACCACCATGCAGGTCAACATCGTCAGCCTGGAAAGCGAAATTTATTCCGGTGAGGCGCTGAGCGTTGCTGCTCCCGCCCTGCTCGGCGAGGTTGGCATACACCCGCGCCATGCGCCGATGCTGACTCCGCTCAAAGAAGGCGAAGTACGCATCCTTACTCCAGGCAACACTCTGGAACTGATTTATATCTCAGGCGGTCTGCTTGAAGTGCAGCCGACACTGGTGACCATCCTGGCCGATACTGCCGTTCGCGCGAAGGGCAGCGACCATGCCGCTGCCGTGGAGGCCAGAAGACTGACCGCGGAAGCGATGCAGCACATGGATCATTTAACCACTCATGACAGGGCTTACGCAGAGCTGCTGCTCAGCATTGCAGACATGATGGGTGAAAGAGAACGCCTCAGAAAACGCCACCGCTGGTAAGAACATCTATAATTATTTTACCTTCTGCCGCACCTAAAATCGCTCATGCGGTGCCAAATAACGCCATTGCCCAGGCGGCAATTTGGCCATCGACACCCGCCCGATCCTGATCCGCTTCATGGTCAGCACCTTTAGCCCAACACTGTTGCACATATGAGCAATCTGGCCGGGTTGTGCACCCTTGAGAGCGAAGCGCAGGCGGGTTTCATTTTGCCAGCTGACTTTGGCCGGGGGCAGCGACCGTCCGTTAATACTGAGCTTGTGATTGAGACGCTTGAGCCCATCGGGCCCCATTTCGCCAGCAACCTCAACGATGTACTCCTGCTCTACGGTGGCGGCATCGTCGAGCAGCTTGCGCGCTACTCGCCAGTCCTGGGTAAATACCAGCAAGCCGCTGGCGTTCGCCTCCAACGGCGTAGTTGGGGTCAGCCGTGCAAAGTGTTGCTTGAGCATGAGGATGCCGGAAGAGTCGTCAGCCGCCCGTGCGTCGGCGGTAAGCCACTGCTGCGCGGAGTTGGCATCCGCGCCTGCATCATGGCCGGGAGGCTGGTGCAGCAAGATGGTCACCGGCTCAACTGGCGTAAGCGTTGCGTCGGGGTGAAGCTCAACCTTCTGCTGCGACACTTTGAACTGGGGTTCTTCCACCACTTGCCCATCCACCATTACCCAGCCGCCCACGATATAAAGCTCTGCCTCCCGGCGAGAGCAGGGGACTAATTCGGCAAGGCGTTTTGCGAGGCGAACGGGTTCTGTCATGACGGGGTATCCTGGAAGGGGAAAACGCCATTGTAACCGCCCTCGTCAAGCAGAAACGCGGTATTCTTACGATCATGAGAAACATGAAACCGGGAATTTACCCTTTCCATGGGCACTGAATCGCTGGGGGTTTGCCTGTCTCGACTTCTTCAGCACTCATCGCAGGAAGCAAAGACGGCACAGTTGTTGCACACACACCGTGAAATACACTTAGAGACATCCTGATCATGATCAATTTGAATTCTGCTACCGCGATTGCAAAGCGCTTTATTTTGCCAACGCTATTGGCGCTAATCATTTTGGGAATCCCGCTGGGATACCAATATTTCAAGCTACAAAAAGAGAGGGGCTCATTAACCGCTCTCCAGGCTGATCTTGATAAAAATAAAGCCGAGCTTGCAGCAAAGAGACTTAGCCAGGAGGCCGAACAGATTGAAAAAGTGAAAGCACTCGGCGTAAAGGAAGCCGAGTTGATCACCATGGCGAATCAGCTCAAAAAGTCGCTGTTATTGCTGAACCAGCGTGAAAATGAACATCAGGCCGCAATCGTCAAGTTCCAGCAAGAGCAGTCCTTGGTACACCAAAAGGCGAAGCGACAACCCTTGAAAAGGGCAGAGATCCAGCCACAGAAACGAGCGTCCTTGATACGCGAAGTAAAAGCTTATCCGAAAAAACGCCCATCTTTGGGCGCGGCTCTCAAGAAACACGTTGAAGCCAAAGAATATCGCCCCGCAGTAGTCAGCCCTCCCCCCATTGCACCCCTCCCAGTAGTCAAGCTTGAGGAAAGCTTGCCTCAAGCAAGGCCCCCTGGTGCTTGTGCCTCTGTCGATGGAGGCACTGACGCCACAAGAGAAATGGCTCGCCTCAAAAGGAAAATCTCCGCCACGAGCTTTAAAATCGACTATCGCCCCATCGCTCTGACCCCGAATATTCGGTCCGGCTTTCCCGAAGACTTGTTGCGAAGGTTAGGGGAAAGCAATGAGTTTTTCCCGCGCAATGTCTCTATCGGAACAGAGTATCCGCCACTTAACGCACAATCCGGTTCGCTTTCAAGCACGGATGCCGCGCGTGAAGTTGCATTTAAAACCGGGAGTCAATTTGTCTTCTCCGGTGTCATTGATGCGGGCATTGGGCGCACTGATTATGGCCGGTGGATAGAGGTGGAAGTCGATGCCTATGATGGTCTTTCCGGAGTGTTGGTAGCGAAAAGACGCCAGGGCATGGAGATTGCGGGCGAAAATGAAATTGAAATCAGATCGCTCTTCGGTAGTGCCAAGTATTTTAGTACGCCTTTTGGAAAGCGGTTCGATGACTTGATGAAATCACTAATCAAAGGCATCAAGACTGATCTGGCCTGCATACCCTTCACAGCAAAAATCACCGATATCGATATCGACAATAACAAAATTCATATCGATGGTGGAGTTGCCTCTCGCGTAGCGCCGGGAGATAAATTCATTGCCTATCATTCCGCAAAGCGAATTCAGTCAGAGGCCGCATCCAAGGGATTGCTGGGAGTCCAGACCATTCCCGTTGCATCCCTCACCATCAGACAGGTATTCCCTTTATTCTCGATAGGTGAACTCTCAATCGACCCCGGAAAAACCGAGCTTCATGTGGGTGATTTTGTCAGTGCACAGATAGTAAATAGGGAGAAACAGAAGTAGCCGTTAATAAAACCTTTATGACTCGAGAGGCAAGCTGCTAGAATAAATCCACATAAAATTACTCGGTTGATTTTCCACCATGCAAGACTCCTCGCACGAAAGCCCCAAGACAGATTCTGCTGACGATGATCTTTTGGAGATGGAATTGACCGATGGGGATATTCTGGACGCGATGCGGCACATTCCCGGCTACCTCGATATCACAACGGAAGATTTTCGGACGATCTATCACCTGGCCCATCGCCATGCAGTGGGACGTCTATTGGGCAATTTCAGGGCAGGAAACCTCATGCGCGTGGGGCTTGAGCCCCTTCTTCCCGACATCCCCCTCGACGAAGCGGCAAAGGCTCTCGTTCGATCCGGCTACAAGGCTCTTCCCGTGGTGGATGAAAAAGGCTGCGTGATAGGGATGCTTACTGAAACCGACTTCTTGCGGCGGCTAAAAGTCGATACTTTTCTGGAGTTGCTGTTGAGTATGTTGGATGATGCATTCGAATTTCAGCATCGTTGCCATGAGACACCCGTGAGCGCGGCAATGTCCACCCCTGCCGTAACGATCACCAAGGATGCCGGATTCGAGGAAGTCATGAGTGCGTTCCACAAACATAATGGTCGCAGCCTGCCCGTCGTGGAAAGCGATGGCCGGCTGCTCGGCTTGCTGCTGCGCAAAGACTTTTTTACTGCCTATAATCTGGAAAATATTCGATGAAAATTCCTGAATATTTCCGCAAGATGCGTGGCACCACACGTGGCAGCCCGCCGCGGGTAAGCAACGCCGAAATCGTATGGTCCTGGATCGGTGCATTTCTGGGTATTGCGCTGGTTGCCTGGGTGGATCAGCTCTTTTTCAAAGGCATTGATCTATCGCTGATGATTGGTTCTTTTGGCGCATCTGCCGTACTCGTCTACGGCGCAGTACGCAGTCCTTTGGCCCAACCGCGCAACCTGGTGGGCGGACACGTCATATCGGCAATCGTTGGAGTCATTTGCTGGAAGTTGCTTCACCCGTATCCATGGCTCGCGGAAGCAATGGCGGTTGCTACCGCAATAGCCCTCATGCACGCCACCCGGACGCTGCACCCACCTGGCGGTGCCACGGCTTTAATCGCGGTAATAGGCTCAGCGGAGATTCACAAACTGGGGTTCTTGTACGTACTGATACCCGCCACCTTAGGCCCCCTGATTCTGCTGGCGGTGGCCATACTGGTCAATAACATTCCGGCATCAAGACGCTATCCGGAAATCTGGTTTTGATGCATTAGGGATTGAATTGTCATTGCGAAGAGCCAAATTTTCGGATAATAATTCAAAATAGTAAGGATAAAAGCGCGGATAAACGGTAGGCGACAAATGCTCCAACGCGCTGCCATTATCGTTATAATGCCGCCATGCCAAACGAGAATGTCAGCCTTGCCATCCTGTTTGCCGACATAAGCGGCAGCACCCGCCTTTACGAAACGCTGGGCGACAAGGAAGCACTGGAGCGCATCGAACACTGCCTGTCCGTTCTCTCCGAACTGTCACACAAGCACCACGGTGAAATCGTCAAGACCATCGGCGACGAGATCATGTGCGCCTTTGCCGACGCCGGATCAGCTTTCTGCGCGGCGCGCGCCATGCAGACGGAAATGGCGATGCAGCTCATCAGCGGAAAACTGCCGCTATACATCCACATCGGCATGCACTACGGCCCGGCGATTCGCGACGAGGGCGACGTTTTCGGCGATGCGGTCAACATCGCTGCCCGCTTGACGAAAATCGCCAAAGCGGGGCAGATCATCACCTCACAGCAAACCGCCGACACCCTGCCCACAGAACTGAGAGCCGACATGCGCAAGCTGGGTAACGCCACCCTGAAAGGCAAGCGCGAAGAAATCGACATCTGCGAAATCATCTGGCAGGAAGTGGGCGATTTGACCCTGATGCCGGGCACCGCCTTCAAAACCGCGCCCTACACCGGACGCCTGGTACTGCGCCACGGCGGAACGAGCCTGGTGATCGACGGAAATAAATCCGCCGCAGTGCTCGGCCGAGACAAAAACAACGATCTCGTCGTCAATAACCCCCTTGCGTCGCGGCAACATGCACAGATCGAATACCGCGGTGGCAAGTTCATCCTCATCGACCAGAGCACCAACGGCACTTACATCTTCACCGAAGATGGCCGGAAATCTTTCGTTCATCGGGAAGAATTCCCGCTCTCCGGCAGCGGTTCCATCAGCCTGGGCCACGACACCGAAGGCGACCCGACCTCACCCCTGACCGTCCTGTTTGCCTGCGAATAAGAGGCTCTAAATGAATTTCGGCGCGATCATCATCGGCGACGAGCTGCTCAGCGGCAAGCGCCAGGACCGGCACTTCCAGCGCGTGATCGAAACCTTGGCGCAACGCGGGCTGGAACTCAAATGGTGCCGCATCATCGGTGACGACCCCGCACTCATCATTGCAACCCTGCGCCAGACCCTGCCGCAGGACGACATCGTGTTCAGCTTCGGCGGCATCGGCGCCACCCCCGACGACCATACCCGGCAGTGCGCAGCCGAGGCTGCCGGCGTGCCGCTGATTCGCCACCCCGACGCAGTGGCGGAAATCGAAGCGCGCTTCGGCACGGAGGCCTACCCACGGCGCATCCTGATGGCCGATCTGGCGCAGGGCAGCCGCATCATCCCCAACCCGTTCAACCGCGTCCCAGGCTTTTCCCTCCACCACCACCACTTTCTGCCTGGCTTTCCGCAAATGGCGTGGCCGATGATGGACTGGGTGCTGGACACGCTCTACCCGGGGATACGCAACCAGGCGCCGGAAACCGAAGCCGTGATCACCGTGCTGGACGCCATGGAAAGCCCGCTGCTCGATCTGATGAACGAATTCGTGCGGCGCTACCCAGACCTGCGCTTTTCCAGCCTGCCGCACATCGGCGAGGAAGGCGAACGCAAGGTTGAATTCGGCTTGCGCGGCTCGCGGCCGCTAGTCATCGAGGGGATGAACTATCTCAAGGCGGAAGTGGAAAAACTGGGGTTCCGCTGGACGGAAACAACAACCGTTTAAATCCCCATCCACTGGCTTTGTGACCTATTTTACGACCTGTGCCGGTTCCTGATTTACGATACAGCACAGCAAGGAATCGTTTAATATTATGACCTGGATTTGGCCAAGATATGGTTGTACCTCTAATGGGGAGCAGGC
>NZ_DF967557.1:0-57253 GCF_000971475.1 Sulfuricella sp. T08 | reverse complement strand
TATCTTGGGAAAAAAGATAACCTTTCAATCCATCGCTCCCGACAGGCTCCTAGGTACGCAACTTCCTGGAACAAAGGCCTTCGTGCTCCAGAAATGCCTCTTTGACTGAGTTGAGCATTTCCCTGTCATCCCAGGGCTTGGTGATGTATTTGTAAATTGCGCCTTGATTGAAGGCCTCAGCGATCAGTTTCAGGTCGGTGTAGCCGGAAAGAACAATACGCATCACCTCGGGGTAAAGCCGCTTGACCCTGCTCAAGAATTCGATGCCACTCATTTCCGACATTCCTTGATCTGACAGGATCACGCCGACCCGATGGCTGGCTAGCTGCTCAAACGCCTCGGTCGGACTATGAGCAACCAGAATACGATAACCCTCGTGGCGGAACTGACGGGTCAAGGCAGCCGTAACATTCGACTCATCGTCCACCAGCAACAGCGTACGTTGCCAGCTCTCGTCAGCTTGGCCACTCAGCGTCAGCTTTCGCCCACTCCGCAGCATCTGCTCGAAATCACCGACTGGAACCGGGCGACTGAAAAAATAACCCTGCATTTCGTCGCAGCCATGGCTGCGCAGGTGCTCCAGCTGCCCTTCCGTTTCCACCCCTTCGGCAATGACATTCAACCCCAGGCTGTGCGCCATAGTGATAATGGCGACGACGATGGCGGCATCCTTGGAGTCTCGTGTAATCTCCCGGACGAAAGACTGATCCACTTTCAGCTTGTCGATGGCGAATTGCTTCAGGTAGCTGAGCGAAGAATAGCCGGTGCCGAAATCGTCAATCGAAATTGAAGTCCCTGCATCTTTCAGTTCCCGCAGCACCTTGATTACCCGGTCCGCATCCTCCATCATCGCGCTTTCAGTCATCTCCAGTTCCAGATAGCGCCCGTCGATACCCGAGTCCAGCAACACTCCGGTCGTCATCTTGACCAGATGACGCTGCCTGAACTGATGCGCTGACAGGTTCACTGCCACGGGCGGCGTCATCACCCCGGCACCCTGCCAGGCCTTGATTTGAGCGCAGGCCGTCCGCATCACCCATTCACCGATCGGAAATATCAGACCGGTTTCCTCCGCCAGCGGGATGAATTTCGCCGGAGAAACCAGCCCCATTTCCGGATGCTGCCAGCGGATCAATGCCTCGGCACCGATGATCTCGCCACTATGCAGATTAACCTGCGGCTGGTAATACAGCAGCAGTTCACCGTTATCCACCGCATGGCGCAGACTGGTTTCCAGACTCAGCCTCTCGACAGAATTGGTGTTCATACCCTCGTTATAGAAACGGAAAGTGTTGCGGCCGCGCTTTTTGGCGCGGTACATCGCCACGTCGGCATTCTTCAGCAATTCTTCACCACTATCACCGTCCTTGGGGTACAAGCTGATGCCGATACTGGCGCCAATGAATACCTCTCGACCGGAAATACTGAAGGGTCTGGTCAGGGCATCGAGAATCTTCTGGGCAACCGGAATCGCGCTATCGGCTATATCCATTTCCACCAGAATGACAAACTCGTCGCCCCCCAGGCGAGCCACCGTATCGCTGTCGCGCATCAGATCGGTCAGGCGCACCGCCATGCCACGCAACAGTTCATCGCCTGCACCATGACCCAGGCTGTCATTGATTTCCTTGAAGCGGTCAAGATCGAGCAGCAACAGAGCCACCACAGATTTTTCCCGGGCCGCCCGTTCGATCAGCAGACCGATGCGGTCGTTGAGAATGGTACGATTGGCCAGACCGGTCAGAGTATCGTGCGTGGCCTGATGCGCCAGTTGCTCCTCGTGGCGTTTGCGCTCGGTGATGTCCTTGAAGGTCACTACGGCACCGGTAACCTTCTCGCCTTCAAGCATGGGAATGACCGCATAATCCGTATAAAAACCGCTGCCATCCTTGCGCCAGAGCATCTCATCGCTGCCTTGATGGCTAATGCCGTCCTCAATCGCCGCATGCATCGGGCATTCTTCATGCGGAAACAGTGTGCCGTCAGCCTTCCTGCAATGCACGGTGTGATGAAGGGACAAACCAAGCAACTCGTCCACCTGATAACCCAGCATGGATGCAGCCACAGGATTGACGAAGGTAATCATGCCTTCCCTGTCCACCCCGCAAATTCCTTCTCCGGCGGAATCCAGAATCAGCTGATTGCGGTAGCCGAGCTTCTCGAGTTCATGGCTGGACTGCATTACCTGCTTTTGCCATTCCTCCAGGTTATCCGCCATCGCGTCGAACGAGCGCGCCAGCTGGCCCAGTTCCTCTTCGTCATGAGGCAGCCCGGAGCGGACAGTAAGATCGCGCTGGCCCATTCTCCTGGCCGCACTGGACAGAGCCCGAACACGCTTCAGCACCAGCATGTCACCGCCCACCCATGCCAGCGTAAGCACCAGCAGGCCCATCCCCAGCATCAGCAAGACATTGCGGACAAATGCATGATTGGCTTTCGCATACACCCTCTCGGCGGGAATGCCCACCACCGCATAGGCACAACAGCTGGGCCGACTGAACAAGGGAGCAAACGCAAATATCCGCCGGACGCCATCAAGACCGACACCGTCATAAGTTCCCTCACCCTGCAACTGCTGAATTTGCTTGTACAGCGGCAGGGTGGCCATCGACTTGCCGACGTAATTTGCAGGATCGGGATGGTGGGCCAGAATCTTCCCGCCGCCATCGAGCAAGATGGCAACATCCCCTGTTTCCAGGTGCGGGGTTCCAGCCAGGCTCTCATTCAAGGGGTCAAGGTCGAGAAGAACGAATATCACCCCCCAAACCTGTTTGTCGGCATTGAGGAGCGGATAGCCAAAATGAATGCCGCGTTTGGCAGCGATACGGCCAATCTGAAAGTCACCAATGGAAAATTCTCTAGTCGATACAGCTCGCTGAAAAAAGACACGATCCGCCACGTTTACCGGCCCGGGCAACGGCAGCGCGCTGCACACCACTTCGCCGTTGCTGAGCGCGACACCGACATTGGCATAATCCGAGCTGTAACGCAGGATATTCGCCATCACCTTGTTGCAGGGACCCGCCGATTGGGCATCCGGAATTTCCGCCAGGGTCGAAAGACCCTTCAGCAACTGGCGCACGGAGGAGGATGTGGCCCGGTGTCCCTCGGCAACGGTCTGGGCCATCTTCAACGCCTCTTTCTGCGCAGATTCCGCCACTTCCCGCCGCTGCTCAAAGGTAGAATAGAGCACCAGCAGAAAGGCCGGCAATACGGCCACCAGGATCAGCAACATCAACCGCCAGCGCAGACCAAGAATCAGCCGAAACATACCTCTCCCATTATTATTGGTTCAGCTGCAAGTATGATTCCATCTTAATTCATAATTACTTAAACACACACAAATCCGACTCTTTTCAGGGAAAACCCTGACTGAAGTCGCATGAAATCCCCAGGACGACACCGCCCTAAGGAAATTGTGCACCGCTGGTAGGCTTCCTCGGCGATATTACTTGCGGCCAACGGCAGCTTGCAAGTCAGAGCACTGGCTTACCATTCCGTTGAGGTCAGACATTCGAAGTAAACAATGACTCTTTACAAAGTGTTGGGCAACCCTTGGCTGACAGGCAATCTCAAGCGAAAAGTCGTACCCTTGCCGACTTCGCTTTCCACCTCGATTCTGCCCTGGTGTTTCTCGATGATGCCGTAGGAAAGGGACAAACCCAGCCCGGTTCCCTTGCCCACCGGCTTGGTGGTAAAGAAGGGGTCAAAAATCCGCTTTAAATTTTCTGGCGGAATACCTTTACCGGTATCCGTGAATTCGACCCAGACCATTTCATCCTCCGCGCCAGTGCGGATTGTGATGCTGCCACGGCCACTATCGCCAATGGCATGGGAGGCGTTCACCAGCATGTTCATGAACACCTGATTGAGCTGGGAAACCAGACACTCTACCTGTGGAATAACGCCAAATTCCTTGATCACTTCGGCGTTGTACTTGATTTCGCTGTGAACGATGTTGAGCGTGCTGTCGATGCCCTTATGCAAGTCCATCCATTGCCACTCCGCCTGATCGACGTGTGAGAAATCCTTGAGGTCCTGCACAATCTGCTTCACCCGTCCGATTCCCTCGCCGGACTCCCTGAGCAGGTCGCGAACATCCTGTTTCAGATATTCCCAATCCGCCTCCTGCTTCAGCATTCGGATTTCGTCCAGCAGAGCCTGCCCAGCCAGCGCCGACTCGGTGCGCTCGTAGGCATCTGTTACCCGGAACAGTTTTTCCACATATTCCCCGAGGGTACGGAAGTTGGAATTGATGTAACCGATGGGATTATTAATCTCGTGCGCCACCCCCGCCGCCAGCTGGCCAATGGATGCCATTTTTTCCGATTGCAGCAACTGGTTATGCGCTTCTTCGAGCTTCTTGATCAGGGCTTTCTGCTCTTCCTTTTCCAGCCGCAGCGCTTCTTCGGCCTGCTTGCGCGCGGTGATATCGCGGAAGCTCATCACCCTGCCCACGTTATCCACGCCCAGCGGCTGAGGCAGGGAATAGCGCTCGATCACCCTGCCATCGATGCAGTTGAAGGTGTCATAGCATTCCGCTTCAGGGTGCTGGCACAGATAACTTAGTTTTTCCATAAATGCATCGGGATCCGTAACCTGCCCCAACAGATGCTGCATCAAGGAATCATGGCTCCAGAAAGAGAGGACTTCATCCGGCACGCCCCACATCTCGACAAAACGCTGATTGAAGCGCACGGCCCTGGTCTCTTTGTCCAGCGCCAGAATGCCATCGGCGGTAGATTCCAGAGTGGTGCCCAGCAACGACAGAAGATTTTCCAGTTGCTCCTCGGCATGCTGCCGCTCGACGAGCTGAGTACGCAGGTCGGTGTTGCGCTCGGTGAGTTCCTGCGACATCAGCTCCAGCGAATGCTCGATCAGCAAACGATCGGCATCGGCACTTTCATAGGCTTCGTTCACCGCAGCGAGGAACAGCGACAACCCCTCCGGCATGGCGGCCTGGCCATCGAGAAAGCGGCTGATCTGCCTCTGTAGCAAACGATGCACGGTCTAATTCTCCGAAAAAGTGGTGATGGTCATGGTCTGATTATGCAGCTCGCAGCCGGTGATCGCATCGTGGGGGCAAATCTCGCCGTAGGAATAGAAACCGGTCAGCACGGCGTGCGATCCCAATACCTCGCGCACGCCTTCAACCTCTTCTTCGATGCGCTGTTTGAGCACCAGTTTGCGCCCCACGCAACTGATCAGGATCGCCAGATCAGGGGGCGTACTCCCCAGCGCTTCATGGCTCGCCTTGGCCGCACCGCTCGCACCGTCCACCAGTCGATCGAAATTAGCCTTCATCAGACGGGCGTGAGCGCCTTCCGGCATATCCCCGGCGAAGGTCATGCTTTGTGCTGCCTCGTCGATTCCAAGCACGGTGCGCACCAGGCTGTGGCCTCCTTCTGCGTTGCGCAACTCCAGAGGAAACAGCAAAGCTGTGGCAGGCAGGCCCGCCGCATGATCGCCCAGGTAGTTCTTGTACAGCCCCAGCGCCGACTGGCCGTCCAGCTCGTACAGGACATTGCCGCTGGATTTCGTGACCAGGCGCTCCGGGCCGAAAACGTCCCAGCCCCCGAGGGAGCCATAACCCACCTTGAGACGCTCGCCATAGAAACCCAGCGCCACGATTTTTCCTTCCGCCACATGGCCATCGGCACACACCAGGGTATGCTGGAAACGGCCACCATCGCCAGCCAGCCCGCCCGTGACCGCTACCCTTAGGGGCAGATTCTCACGCAATCCTTTCGCCAGTTCGCTACCGTTCACCCTGAGGCCGTCCGACAGTACCAGCACATGCGTCAGCCCCTCCTGATCAAGTGACTGCGCAAGACGCACGCCGACATCGTAACTGTCCTGCATCTGCCCGATATCAGCCTGCGCCATTTCAATCCGGGTGTGCTCGAACTGTACGGCAGTGGTGACGAGCGATTCGTCGCGCACCCGCGTGGCGCAAATCTCGCCCGCAGTGGAGCAGCCCATGATCAGCGCCTTGGGGTAGCGCTGTTTCGTATCCTGCAGCCACGCCGCCTCGCGCAATTTCTCCACACCGCCAAAAACCAGCACCCATTGTGCATCGCCGCCATTCAGGGTACTTACCCCTTCAGTCTGCCAGCCATCGCTTTCCGTCCAGTAACGTTGTTCTATTTTCATAGATTTCCATGCCCGCGTTAACCCGACAAAATCGCCCGTGGAATGTCCTGCAACCCCATCACCCGGTCAACACCTCCCAGCTTGATCGCTTCCTTCGGCATCCCGAACACCACGCAGGTTGCCTCATCCTGAGCGATAGTGGGCGCACCGGCCTCGTGCATCTCTTTCATCCCCCTGGCGCCATCGTCACCCATGCCGGTCATGATGAAGCCGGTAGCGTTCTTGCCGGCGAATTTCGCCACCGAGCGGAACAGCACATCCACCGAGGGACGATGGCGGTTGACCAGTGGGCCGTCTACCACTTCGACATGGTAGTAGGCACCGCTACGCTTCAACAGCATGTGCTTGCCGCCCGGTGCGATCAGCGCGAGTCCCGGAATGACCCGGTCATTGTGCCGTGCCTCGCGCACCTCAATCTGGCACAGTTCGTTGAGGCGCGCGGCAAATGAAGCCGTGAATTTCTCCGGCATGTGCTGGACGATGACAATGCCGGGGCAAACCCTCGGCAGCGCAGTGAGCACCGCTTCCAGCGCCTGGGTGCCGCCGGTGGAGGTGCCGATGGCGACGATACGCTCGGTAGTCTGCGCCATGGCATGGCTACCGGGAGCGGCCAAAATGGCATCGGCATTGAGTTTTGGTGCGGGCGCCATCTTCACCGCAGCGATCGGCGCGGCTTTCAGCCGCTTGACGTTGGCCATAGCCGCAGCGCGCACTGCCGTCACCAACTCATGAGAGGATTCTTCGAGGAAGCGCTTGAGACCAACTTGCGGCTTGGTGATAATCTCCACGGCACCCGCCTCGAGCGCCTGCATCGTCGTCGCAGCCCCCTTTTCAGCCAGCGAGGAACAGATCACCACCGGGGTGGGGTGTTCAGCCATGATTTTCTTCAGGAAGGTGATGCCGTCCATGCGCGGCATCTCGATGTCGAGCACGATCACATCCGGCCATTGCTTGTTCATCCGATCGATCGCGAAGATCGGGTCGGAGGCCGCGCCGATCACCTCGATGTCTGGCTCCTGATCGAGGATGGCCTGTACCACTTGGCGCACCACGGCCGAATCATCCACCACCATTACCTTGATTTTTTTCATGAAAATATTCCAGGTGCCTGATAAACAGGTTGCAGGAGCACTGAATACTTAAATTTTTTCATGCTTTACCCAGACGTTACCATCGCGCAAATCCAGGATAACGCGGCGATGTCCGCTGCCGCCAGCGTCTTCGCTCTGGATGCGAAAAGCGTTAGCCGACAGCAGACTTCTGGCTGCCTCAATATTCCGTATGCCCACCTCGGAAGCCTTCTTGCCGGTTATTTGAGGAAACATGCGGCAGCCGCCGAACAGCTTGGTCTGGTATTCATCCGGGCGGGTATTGCGCTGCCTGATTTCCTGCATGAACAGTTGCATCGCCTCGTCGGCATAACGACCGTCTAACCCGGATGATTGCTGTCCACCCCGGCTGGGCAACATGAAATGACACATGCCACCGATATGCAAAACCGGGTGCCATAGCGTAATCGCCACGCAGGATCCCAGCAGGGTGTGCATGCGAGTGCTGCCGCCACCAAACTGGAACTCTCCCGGCTTCAGGTAGATTTCAACTGGAGCAACCGTCTGCAACGTGGCCTGACTCATGGCTTGCGATAAATGGACGGCGACAGCACTTGCAACGTATCCACGACACCGTTCAGGCTTTCCGAATGGCTGATCAGAAAATGTCCACCCGGCCTGAGCAGGGGCAGGAGCCGTTGCATCACCTGGCGCTTGGTTTCCATATCGAAATAGATCATCACATTGCGCAGAAAAATGAGGTCGAACTCGCCCAGTGCCGGCAATGACTGATTCAGGTTGACCTGCATGAAATTCACCCGGCTGCGCAGTTTCTTATCCACCAGCAGGGTATTTTCCTGCGAGCCCACCCCTTTCAGGCAATAGCTGGACAGATGCTCACGGGAAATGCCGCTGGCCCGCTCCATGGGGTAATGCCCGGCACGAGCCTTGTCCAGCACCCGCGTGCTGAGATCCGTGGCTACCACCTCCCACGGCCCTTCGCCCAGATGGTCCGCAAGCACCATGGCGATACTGTAGGGCTCCTCGCCGCTGGAACAGGCTGCGCTCCACACCCTGAAACTGCGACCCGGCTTGTGGCTGGACAGAATCTTGGTGCTCAGAAAATCGAAATGCTTGGGCTCGCGGAAAAAATAGGTCTCGTTGGTGGTGAGCAGGTCCACCGCTACCTGCAGTTCAGCCGTATTGTGCTGACCGGTGAGCAACTTGAAGTACTCCGCATAGCTGCCAAGTTGATGCTGGTTCAGGCGCTTTGCCAGCCGCCCGCACACCAGCGCCTTTTTCGCCGGCGACAGGTAGATGCCGGCCAGTTTGTGGATCAAGCCCTGGAACTGGCTGAACTCCTGATCGCTGATATTGATCGTAGCCATCGCGACTCTTCTAATCCTTGATGCCGGAGCCGACTTCCAGCTCGGAGAACCAATCGATAAATCTCTTCACGTCCTCGCCACGGTAAATCGCACCGTGCTGTGGACATAGCATGTCGATGTCGAGACGACTGACACGCTCGCACCAGTTCAGCTTGGCCGAATTCGACCCCATCCAGCGGCGGTGGAAACCCTGGGCATGTCGGATGTGACGATCGAAATTCTCAACGAACAGGCTATCTTCGCCCGGCGGCAGCATAGCCGCGCCAACGTCGCCAGAAAACAGGATTTTTGCCTTGGCGTCATAAAGATTGAAATTGCCGGAAGAGTGCAGATAATGTGCCGGCACCGCCTCCAGAGTGAGATTGCCGAGTGGAATACTCATGCCTTCATCGGGAATGGGAATGAAGGTATCCTCCTTGCCACCGAAATGGGGAACAAATGTCGCCCACAGCCAGCTCAGGTAGCACTTCAGGTCGGGATTGAAATCCAGCCACAGCGCCAGTGCGGAAATGATGTCCGGGTCCTGGTGCGAGGCAAATAACCGGCTGATGCGGTAAGGATCGAATTCCGCGCTGATCGCGGAAAACACCGCAGAAAAGATTTCCATCCCGCCCGGATCGGTCAGGATCGCTTCGTTACCATTGATCACCAGGTATTCGTTGGTATCGATCAAATAGTTGGGCTTTTCTGGGTCACGTGAAATCGCAGCCCATTTGTGGGGGCCATTTTCGTAGATGAATTCAAGTTTTTTCATTATTCCGCCAGTTGCGTGCGCAGCAATTTCAGAGTGGAGAAAATCTCGTTTACCGTTTCCTCGATCTGGTTTGCCACCTGCTTCAGGGTGGCGCTCATGTCGCCACCGTACACCGCCTCGATCTTGGCGCTACGCGATAGTGCGCCGCCGGTTTCGCACATCTGCAAGACGCGGCCAAGCTGGATTTGCAGCTTGTGCCAATCGCTTCTGATTTCCTGCCCGGTCGATCCCATTGTCTCTTCCTTGCGCGCCAGCATCGGCGCCACCAGGTCGGCACCAGGTCCGCCATGCGCCACGGTATTCAGCCAATGACGCCGCTCGCGGCTCTGCTTCTGCATTGCGGCTGCATCGCGTACCAGCCCGAAAATCAAGGCGCCCAGACCGGTCATCGCGACTTCCAGCTTGCGACTGAACACCCTTAGCTCCGAGGAAACCACCGCGAAGCCGCGCGACTTCTCGCCTGAACGTTTGGCGACCAGCATCGCATTGAGGGCAACCAGATTCACCTCGGATGAAATCCGGATCACTTTCTTGATATCCTCGTTGACCATCACCACACGGCGCAGGTCGGCTGCCTGGTCGGCGGTATCGTCCTTGATCTCTCCCATGACAACCTCTTTCTTCTCATCAAGCCCACGGCAATGTAGCCTCGATGCAGCGCAGCGGAATCGAGGAACTCCCGGATTTCGCTGCGCTTCATCCGGGCTACTGATTTTATGCCGGCAATGCCATCATTTCCGGTTCGGTGCCGCCCACCTGCCCGAGCATCGCCATTTCATCAATTGAAAGCACATGGTTGACGTTGAGGATAACCACGAATTTGCCGGCGATCTTGCCCATGCCGCTGATGAAATCAGCGCGGATCTTGGCGCCGAATGAGGGAGCCCGCTCGATCTCGGCACGCGGAATCTCCAGCACCTCGTTAACGGTATCCACCACCACGCCGACATCCTGCTTATCTCCATCGGACTCGATCTCGATGATCACGATACAGGTACGCTTGGTGACCGGGGTGGTTTGCCTGCCGAAGCGCACGGTCAGATCCACCACCGGCACCACGCTGCCGCGCAGGTTGATCACGCCGCGGATAAACTCCGGCATCATCGGCACCGTGGTCAGGCTGCCGTATTCGATGATTTCCTTGATGTTGAGGATGGGAATGGCGAACATTTCCCCGCCCAGCAGGAAAGTCAGGTACTGGTTATGCCCTTCCTCGCCGGCATCAAGCTGATGCTGCTCCGCCTGTATGATTGCACCCATGGCCACCTCCTAGAACTTAACGAATTCAAGCTCGCTCGGTGCGGCACCGTGCACCTTTTGCGACAGCTTGTCGGTCATGTGCGCGACCGACTGCCTGCTCTTGCCGGCAGCCTTTTTCACCGGCTGCCTCGATGCGGAACCGGCGCCCCCCTCGAGCTTGAAGAAGGCCATCAGTTGCTGCAGCTGCTCGGCCTGGCCGCTCATTTCCTCGGCGGTGGCCGCCAGCTCTTCCGAAGCGGAGGCGTTCTGCTGCGTAGTCTGGTTGAGCTGGTTCATGGCGGTGTTGATCTGGCCGACGCCGGATGACTGCTCTTCCGAAGCGGCGGTGATTTCCTGCACCAGGTCGGAAGTCTTGTTGATCGAGGGCACGATCTCGTCCAGCAGCTTGCCCGCCTTCTCTGCCAGCTGCACGCTGCTGGAAGCCACTTCGCCAATTTCCTGCGCCGCTACCTGGCTGCGCTCGGCCAGCTTGCGCACTTCCGCCGCCACCACCGCGAAGCCCTTGCCGTGCTCGCCGGCGCGCGCCGCTTCGATTGCGGCGTTGAGCGCGAGCAGGTTGGTCTGGTAGGCGATGTCGTCGATGATGCCTATCTTGGCGGCGATCTGCTTCATGGCAGCGACCGTGGACCTCACCGCCTCACCGCCCTCGGTAGCTTCCTTCGCCGCCTTCGAGGCCATGCCGTCAGTCACTTTGGCGTTTTCGGTATTCTGGCTGATCGAGGCACTCATCTGTTCGATCGAGGCACTGGTTTCTTCCACGCTCGCCGCCTGCTCTGAGGAGCCCTGGGACAGCGACTGTGCCGTGGCACTGACTTCTTCCGATGCGCTGGAAAGGCTGTCTGCCGACCCCCTCACCTCGGTAATGATCTCTGTCAGCTTGGCCACCATGTTCCGCATCGCCTCCAGCAACTGGCCGGTTTCGTCCCTCGATGTGACCTCGATCTTCACCGCCAGATCACCCTCGGCCAATTGGTTGGCCACCCCCAGCGCCTTGCCGATGGGCAGGGTGATGGCACGGCTGACGATGAAGGCGGCCAAAGCACCCAGAATCAAGGCGGCCACCCCCAGGGAAATAATCAGGTTACGGGCCGAAATGTAGGCTTTTTCCGCCGCATCGGCAGCCTCGTCATTCAGCTTCGTTTCCAATTCCGCCAAGGCATCCAGGTCATCCAGTTGCTTGCGCTGGGCAGGCCGCACTTCCTTGAGCAGAGTAGCCGTGGCTTCCGCCGCCTTGTTCTCCATCCCCAGCTGAATTGCCTTGTCCACCAGGGGTTTGGCGGCCTTCAAGTCTTCACCGATCTTGGCCAGGAGCTGCTTTTCTTCCGCCGAGGTGCCGGGCAGTTCGTTGAACATTTTTTCCAGCTTGTCCCGTGCCTCGGAATACTTCGTTCGTTGCGCATCGATGCGGTCTTTTTCCTTCTGCATCTCCGACATTTCGGTCAACAAGGCAATGTTGCGCACCGCCACGGAAATGTTGCGCACTGCACCACGCATCTCAACGACATGCTTGAGCTCGACGTTGTTTACCTTGGTTATATTGTTCACCCCGTCATACATAACGGACATGCGGCTGAGGGCGATCAGGATGATGCCCACCATTATCAGCAACAGCACTCCGAATCCCAATCCTAAACGCATCCCGATTTTCATGTTTTTGAACATGGTGTTACCCCTCTCACACGATTGAACTACTTAAGCAATGCTACCAATTTTTCCTGTCCCGCCGATTTTGCTTCCTGGTTCACCGAGCGCTGGATCAGCGCCGGCACGTCCAGGATCAGCGCCACTTCGCCGCTGCCGAGGATGGTCGAGCCGCTGACTCCCCTGAGGTTGCCGAATATCTTTCCCAGCGGCTTGATCACGGTCTGGAATTCGCCCATCAGTTCGTCCACCACCAGACCTGCCTTCTGCCCGGCGTATTGCACCACCACGATGTTCTCGCGCCGCCCGGCCTTGCCCTGCTCGCGGAAGTGATCGCGCAGACGAATGAACGGCAGCACCGTGCCGCGCAGGTTGATGTAGTTGCGCTCGCGGGTTTCCTGGCGCTCCGCTTCGCTGAGCTCGATGCATTCCATCACCATGTCGAGCGGCACGACGTAGGAAGCGCTGCCCACTCCCAGAAGGAAGCCGTCGATAATCGCCAGGGTCAGCGGCAGGCGGATACGGATAGTGGTGCCGACGCCCTGCACGCTATCGATCTCGATCATGCCGCGCAGCGCCTCGATGTTGCGCCGCACCACGTCCATGCCGACGCCGCGCCCTGAAATGCTGGTGACGGCATCGGCGGTAGAAAAGCCGGCTTCAAATATCAGCGCATACACTTCCTGATCGGTGAGGCTCTGATTGGGGCCAACCAGGCCGCGCTCGATAGCCTTGGCGAGGAGCTTGTCGCGGTTCAACCCGCCGCCATCGTCGCCAACTTCGATCACGATGCTGCCCGACTCGTGGAAGGCGTTAAGCCGGACTGTTCCCTTTGCCGATTTGCCGCGCTGCTGGCGTAATTCTGCGGATTCAATGCCATGGTCCATGGAGTTGCGTACCAAGTGCATCAGCGGGTCGCCGATTTTCTCCACCACCGATTTATCCAGCTCGGTTTCGGCGCCACCGATCTCCAGCCCGATTTCCTTGCCCAGATCATTGCTGACATCGCGCACCACGCGGTGGAAGCGATTGAAGGTTTCGCCGATCGGCACCATCCGCAGCTGTAATGCGCCATCGCGGATTTCTTCCACCAGCCGTGACATGGTCGAGGTTGCCTCGTGCAGCATCGTGTCGCGCGAACGCTGTGACAGCAGAGCAGCCGAAGCGCTGGCGATGACCAGTTCCCCGACCAGATTGATGAGGTCGTCGAGCTTGTCGGCGTGGACACGGATGTAGCGGCTTTCCTGCGCCTTGTTATCCCGCGCCTGCTTCTGTTTCCCCAGCGCCGCGTCCACCAGTTCCTTCTGCACCATCCCTTCCTGCACCAGGATTTCGCCGAGCGGCGGCACCGGTGGAACATGCTCGCCAGACTGTGCATCTTCCGCTATGCAGGAACGCATGGCCTGACATATCAGCATCTCGTCCAGTTCCTTCTGCGTCACAACGCCGCTGTTGATCAGGATATCGCCCAAGCGCACCTTGTCCTCGGGCAGATCATTGATCAACTGAATATATTCCGTCACCCGGCTGTGTGGCGGCAGGATGCGCAGATTGCAGTCGTCGCGCACGAACTCGAACACCCCTTCGATCATCGTCTTGTCGGCAGTGCTGCGAAAATCGATCTCGAAACCAAGATAGCAGCATTCGGGGTCCATCTGTTCGGCGAGGGGCATGGCGTCGGGCAGGGTAGTGACGCTGACGATCTCGCCCAGGGTGGCAAGGTAACGAAGGAACGAGAGCGGGTCCATGCCGTTCTTCAGCACGTCATGGCCGAAGCGCAGCGAGATGTGCCAGGTATCGCTACCCACCAGGCCGCCGCCGCTGGACTGCAGCGGGGCATCATGCGGCTGCGTCACGCTGGACTGGGTGATCTGGACACCCTGACCCTCCCCCGCAAGGTAAGTTTTCAACTGTTGCAGCAAGGCCTCCCCAGCGGCGCAGGTAGCCTCATCCGGCTCTACACCCTGCCCTGCGATCTGCTCCACCAGGATGGCGATATGGTCGCCCGAAGAAAGCAGAAGAGCGATCAGATTACTGTCGACCGGCACCTCTCCATTGCGCACCTTGTCGAGCACGTTCTCAGCAACATGAGTGAAGGCAACGATCGTGTCCAGACCGAACAATCCTGCCGATCCCTTTATGGTGTGCGCAGCGCGAAACACCGCACCGATCGCTTCCTTGTCGTCCGGTTCGGACTCCAGGTTGAGCAGCGCCTCTTCCATCGCCTGCAACAGTTCACGGCACTCGATCAAGAACGTCTGCAGGGCATCATCCATGTTCATGCCGGTTCCCCCTTGTTATTCAAATTCGTCGCAGGAGACCCGCTCTCGAGCCGATTGCATCGCGGCGAGGGCGCCGCTCCTACAAATAGGATTAATCATTACGGCATCACCACCGGGTCGCCGAAGTAGGCCGCCATGTGGAACAAATCCATCACTTCCAGCGTTGCCGGGCTGTGTTTAACCAAGCGCATCGGCCTGCCGATCTTCTCTGCTTCACGCTTGGCCAGCACCAGCAACTGGAAACCGGTGGTATCCATCTCGCTTACCCCGGACAGGTTGATTTCCATCTCGGTGCAGTGGCCCAGGCACTCCAGCAGCGCCTGCTTATGCTCGAGCGCATGGTAAATGGTCATTTCGCCTTCCACCTTGACCCGGTAGATGCCGTTATCCACGTCGTGCGAGATCATCTTGCCCCCTTCGCTTTACGGCAAAATCAGCTTGGATGCCGCCGCCAGCAGTTGCGCCGGCTGGAATGGCTTGACCACCCAAGCCTTGGCGCCCGCCGCCTGTCCTTCCTGCTTTTTTCCATCCTGAGATTCGGTGGTGAGCATGATCACCGGCGTGAACTTGTAGTTCGGCATCTGCTTGACGTTCTTGACGAAAGTAATGCCGTCCATATTAGGCATGTTGACGTCGCTGATGATCAGGTGCACCTTCTGCCCGATCAGTTTGGAGATGGCATCCTTGCCATCGCAAGCCTCGATCACCTCGTAGCCCGCGCCGCGCAGCGCGATACCGACCACCTGCCGCAGTGAAGCGGAATCATCCACGATCATGACGGTTTTAGACATGATTACCTCCTAGAAGAAAGTGATTTCTGCATCAGCCGCAGCGCTGCTGGCTGCCACACCATGATGGTTACGGCGCTGTTCCCGTGTGGTGTAACTACGTTCCATCGCGCCCAGTAATCCAGCGACATCGAGCGGAGCTGCCTGGCCGTTCTGGCGCTGGGCCTGATTTGTTTTGAGGTTCTGGTGCAGGCTACCCAAGTTGCCGCATACATGGGAGAGAATCTGGCTCATCCGGTCTTGGAACTGCATGTGTACCAAGGCATCGGAAATTTCCTCGCGGATGCCATCGCTCTCGCGCTGCAACAGATCGGCTGAATCGGACAGGCGCCCGGTCACATCCTGGAACCGTGACAGCACGTCGCGGATCGCTGCGTCGGAATCAGCCACCGAGTGGACGTCCTCATCGGCGGATTTTTCCGCAGCCTCGAAAACGGAAGTGATCGCGGAATTGATGACACCGACCTTGTCCGCCATTTTCTTGCCGGTATCGCTGGACAGATTGGACAGCTTGCGCACCTCGTCCGCCACTACTGCGAACCCCCGGCCGGCTTCACCAGCCCGCGCCGCTTCGATGGCGGCATTGAGCGCCAGCAAATTGGTCTGGGAAGCGATTGCCGCCACATCCGCCGCCATTTTCTTCAACTCGTCGGTATACCCAGTCAGTTCCCGCACCTCTTTCACCATGGCACGACGGCTTTCCAGCGCCTCTGCCAGTGAATGGATCACGGCCTTGAGTTCAGCCTCGCTATGGGCCAGCACCGCGACGATGCCACCCTCGCCGTCGCCGCTCACCCCGCCTGCCGTTTTCTGGGAAGCGACGACGGAGGCTTCCAGCTTGCTGACAATGCCGGAGAACTCCTCGGACAGCGCCATGATGGCTTCTTCGGTCTGGCTGCGTGCGGTTTCGATCTGCTTCACCCAGATCGGCAAAGCCTGGTCACAAACCTGCTCCAGGCCTTCGACATGGCTTCTCACCGCCGCTTCCCGGCATTCCTGTTGAGCCTGAGACCGGGCATCCTCGGCAGCGCGGTTGAGTGCAGCGCGGTGCCGCCCTGCTCCCCACCAGCCGCAGGTGGCTGCCACAGCCATTACCCCTGCCGCCAGAAAAATGCTTTGACTGCCCACCCCGGCCGTAACCTGCAGCGCCACGGCGCCGGCAGTGCCGGCAATCAGCGGCAGCGTCCACACCCATGCGTTATTGCTCATCGTCTGCACGATTCCATTCCCCCTCTTTCGGTCTACCATGCAACACTTTTCACAACTTCATGGTGCGCGGAAACACGGGAGAACAACATAGGGGAGAGGCTGATTTTGCGGTAAGCGATGGAAGAACCGGCTTGTCGGTGTTTGTCCTACATGATGTAGGACATCGGCCTGGCGCCTGTGAAAAACTGAAGGGCGGGCAGCGACGGTTCCTATTCGGCCAGCTGGTGAGAAATCACGTAGTGAGTGAGTTCTGCGTTGTTTTTCATGCGCATCTTGCCCAGAATGCGGCTACGGTAAGTGCTGATGGTCTTGACCGAAAGCGCCATCTCATCGGCAATGCCGGACACGGTCTTCCCCGATGCAAGCTTGAGCAGAATCTGGTATTCCCGGTCGGAAAGGCTGGCGTGAAGCAGACTGCTGTTACCGCCGCCGACTTCCTCGGCCAGCATTTCCGCCACGCTGGGGCTGATGTATTTTTTGCCCGCAGCCACTTTGTGGATCGCGTCCACCAGTTCCTGCGGCGCGGTTTCCTTGGTCATGTAGCCCGATGCGCCCGACTTGATCAGGCGCACCGCGTACTGTTCCTCGGGGTACATGCTGAGAATCAGTACCGGCAGTTTGGGCGCCACGTCCCGGATCATTTTCAGTGCATCGATCCCGCTCGTGCCGGGCATGGAGATGTCCAGCACCACGACATCCACGCCGCCTTCCAGAGCACGCACCTTTTGCACTGCCTCGATGCCATTCTCCGCCTCGGCGACCACCATCATGCTGCCGGAATCGGTCAGAATCTGCTTCAGGCCGCTGCGCACAATGGCATGATCGTCGGCAATCAGGACTCTAATCATGTTGCCCCCCCCTCATCTCCTGTTGAAAACTCCTCATCGGCTGGGAACGGGATGGGAATGGGATACGCACGCTGATGGCCACACCCTCGCCCGGCGCGCTGCCGACTTCCAACGTCCCGCCCAAAGTGCGGGCGCGCTCCATCATGCCGCGCAAACCATGCGAAGTGGGATCCATGGCTTTGTCTTCAGGTAGGCCGATTCCGTTATCGACAATATCCATGGCGATCTTATCATGCTCCCGCCACACATCCACCAGCACCAGGTCAGCTTTGGAATAGCGTGCCGCATTGGTCAGCGACTCCTGAAAAATGCGGAACAGGGCGATACGATATGCCCCCTCTACGGCAATTTCTTCCCCATGCATCACGACCTTGCACTGGATACCGTAGCGTTTGGTGAATTCGGAAGCCTGCCAGCACATCGCGGCGAGCAGGCCGAGATCGTCCAGCACGGTTGGCCGCAGCTCGGTCACAATGCGGCGCATGGCGTGGACCGAAGTGTCCACCAGATCGGCCATGGATCTAGTCTTCTCAAGCTCGGCTTCCATTTCCGGCGGCAGTTTGCGCGCCAGCCAGAAAATATCCATTTTCAGGGCAGTCAGGTTGCCGCCCAGTTCGTCGTGAATTTCCCGTGCAATAGTCGCCTTTTCCTCTTCCCGTGCTGCCTGAAGGTGGCTCGACAGCTCTCGTAGCTGCTCGCGTGAAGCGCGAATTTCCTGTTCAATCTCCTTGCGCTCGGTAATGTCCTGCACCGTACCAAACATGCGCAGTGCCTTACCCCCGCCATCGAATTCCACTTCCGCTTCGGCGTGGATAAAACGCACCTCACCGCCAGCAGGAAAAAGCCTCACATCCACATTGTAATTCACTTCTCTCGCCAACGCCGCAGTCAGGGATTTCTCCACCAGCTCGCGGTCCTCGGGATGCACGCGGCTCAGAAAAAGATCAAAAGTGACCGGAGTATCCCGATCCACGCCAAAGATGCGGTACACCTCGTCCGACCATTGAATTTCGCCCGTCGCGATCTCCCACTCCCAGTTCCCGAGTCGTGCCATCTGCTGTGCCTTGGCCAACCTCATTTCACTTTCGCGCAATTTGTGTTCCATGCGCTTGCGCGCACTGATGTCGGTCACGTAACAGGCAACGCCGATTTCCATTCCTTCCTTGTCCTTGAGCAGGGATAAAGAAAAGTAGGCATCGAAAGGCTCCCCTGATTTCTTCGCCAGCCGGGTTTCCAGCGCACCGCCACTGGAACGGATCAGGCCGAGGAATACCTGGCGATAAAAACGCTCCTGCTCGCCAGGCAAGGCAATGAATTGTACCGGCTCGCCGATGGCACCATCACCGTCATGGCCGAACAGCAATTCCGCGCCCCTGTTCCAGCTCACCAGCGTTCCCTTGGAGTCAGTCGAAAACACCGCATCATGCGTCTGATTGATAATCTGGGCCTGCTGGGACATGACGCCTTCCACCAGCTTGCGCTGAGTGATATCGACCCTGACCGAGATGTATTTAAGCGGCTTGCCATCCGGCCCCAAGATGGGCGTAATGGTGGTCAGAAGCCAGAAAAGGCCGCCGCTTTTGGTACGGTTGCAAACTTCCCCATGCCAGACCTCGCCGCGCCGAAGGTCTTCCCACAAGCCATCGAAAAACTCTCGTAGGTGCAGACCCGAATTAAGGAAACGATGGTCATGCCCAATCACCTCCTCACGGCTGTAGCCACTGACCTCGCAAAACTTGTCATTAACATAGCTAATGATCCCCTTGAGATCCGATTCAATCACGACCACCGCGTTATCGATGGCGCGCCGCTGCTCGGAAAGGGAAAGCACCAGCCTGCCTACCTCGGTTGCCGCTTGGTCGAGAATTCTGGCCATGTCGCGGATTTCCGGCACGAAGCGAGAAGAACCGGCGATACCCCCCCTGTAATCTCCCGCCAACAGGTGATGTCCCATCGCGGTGATGCTCTTCAGGGGTTTCAGCCACCGCCCCAGCAGCAGGTAAACCACCAGCATCAGCAGAGCCAGCCCCAGACTGGACTGCCACAACTGGCTCGTGGCTTCTCGCCATAGGCGATTTTCCAGAGGAACGCTGCTGAATGTGGCCGCAATGACGCCATAATTTCTTTCGCCCACCACCACGCCACGCAATTGTTCGCTCGGGTTGAAGCCAAACAAGCGGTGAAACCAGGGAGGATAAGCCGCTGTTTCGGGTTTAATTGCCTGAGCCTTGACCACTACACCGGAAGGATCCCGCCACTGGATTTCGGCTATCAGGGAATACTGCGCCCGCAGGGTGAGGGCCCGCTGAATAGCAGCAAAGTCACCCGTGATGGCATGCTCCATCAAACTTATTTCCAGCAAATCCATGGTGTGATTCATATCGTGCGAGAGGTCCGCCCGATAATCGTCCGCCTCACGCCACAACTGAACGCTGTGCGACACCACTCCGCTTAACACAAGCAGCAGCACGATCATCGCCAGCAAGCGTCCACGCAGGCCGAGGCCGTCCCATGAAACCGAAAGATTGTTCATCGGCAAAACCGAATAAAATAATCGCGATTGTAACCACTCCGGGCTCGGTTTGGTGAGTTTCCCGGCTGGTCTCACATCCCCTCTCCCATGGAGGGGTCTCTGTCATACTTTTCATACATATCAAGCCCCCTGAACCGCACATTCGCATGAAAGCGGAACCCAGCAAGCGAAATTCTCTCTATCCAAAATTGAATTTTGGCGTCAAAATACCCACTTTGATAATACTGTTTATTCAGGGTGAGTAGATGAATCCAGCTACCATACTGGTCGTGGATGATGACCGCCTGATTCTGTTCACCCTGGCCAAGGGGCTGCGCGATGCGGGTTATACCGTAATCGAGGCGGATAGCGGAGAACAGGCGATCGAAATGTGCGCGGATATCTCGCCCGATCTGGCTGTACTGGATATACACATGCCCGGCCTGTCAGGCCTGGAAGTCGGGCAATGGCTGAAGGAACATACCTGCACGCCATTCATCTTCCTTTCCGCCTATAACGATCAGGCCACTATGCGGCAGGCAACCGACAGCGGCGCTCTCGGCTACCTGGTCAAACCGCTGGATGTCGACCGCATCCTGCCGACGATCCAGGCTGCCTTGGCACGGGCGGAGGATATGCACCAGCTTCAACAGAGCGAGCAGCATCTCAACATGGCTCTCAAAAGCAGCCGCGACATTAGCCTTGCCATGGGAATACTCATGGAACGGAACCATATCAACCAGCAGGAAGCGTTCGAACTGCTGCGCGGCAGCGCCCGCAACCAGCGCCGCAAGACAGCCGAAATCGCGGTGGAAATCATTGCGGGCAAACCGGTTGACTGAAACCTCTCTCCCCAACGGACCCTCAGCCATGAGCCCGGCACGCATACTGATTGTTGAAAACGACCCCTTGCTGGCGCAGGCTATCGCCCTGCATGTCGAGGCGCTGGGCTACCAGGTTGCCGGCGTCCTGGCACGGGGGGAAGAGTTGCTGCAGCAGGGAATGGCGCTGAACCCCGACCTGATCCTGATGGATATCATGCTCGATGGCGCTATCGACGGAGTCGAGACGGCACGACAAATCCAGGATAGCCTCGATGTTCCAGTGGTGTTTCTCACCGCCTACTCGGACGAAATACTGGTCAAACGTGCCTTCGCCACAGCGCCCTTCGCCTACCTGCAGAAGCCCCTCAAGGAACATGAACTGCTGCTTACTCTGGAGCTGGCGCTATCGCACCACCGCAACAAAGTGCAGTTGCTGCATACGCAGGATGAGCTGGAGAAACAGGTCGCGCAACGCACCGCCGAACTTGTGGCGGCCAATCAAGCCTTGCAACAGCAGATCGCGGAACAGCAAACCACCCACACCGCCCTGCAACGTTTTCGCGCTATGCTCGATCATTCACCCGATGCCATTTTTCTGATTGACCGTGCCACGATGCGTTTCATCGACTTCAACCAAACCACCTGCGAAAGCCTCGGTTACAGCCGCGAAGAGCTGCTTGCCCTGGGGCCACAGGATATCAAACCCTTTTATAACCAGCCGATGCTGGAGCAGAGTTTTGATGAAATCGACCGCAGCCCGGGACGCAGCGGAAGAATTGATACCTTCCACAAATCCAGGCAAGGAAAAATATTTCCGGTAGAAATCAGGTTGCGTGCACTGGAATCGGAGGGGCGTCTGATTATGGTGGCCATCGCTCGCGACGTAACCCTGAAAAGAAAGACCGAGCTATCGCTGCGCGAAAGCGAGGAACAATTCCGCCAGTTTGCGGAAAGCATGCAGCAAGTGCTCTGGATCAGGGATATCAAAACTCAAGCCCTGCTCTACATCAGCCCCGCTTTCGAGAAAATCTGGGAGCGTCCCTGTGCCGCGGTCTATGAGCGGCCGCGCCTGCTTCTGGCCGACCTTCACCCCGATGATCGCGAATTCATGACTCGCGCGATGCAACAGCTCTGGGCAGAACCATGCAGAATGGAACTGGAATACCGATTGCTCCATGCCGATGGCCGCGTGCGCTGGCTGCGGATGCAGACGTTTCCCATCAATGACGAACAAGGGCAGGCTTACCGCATCGGCGCCATCACCGAGGACATTACCGTCTCCAAGGAGCACGGGGAAGCGCTGCGACTGAGTGAGGAAAAATTTCGCCGACTGTTCCAGAGTTCACCCATCGGCATTTCGCTGGTTTCCCCAGAACTCGGACTGATGGAAATTAATCCGGCTTTTTGCGCCATGCTCGGTTACGGCATGGAAGAACTGAGAGACAAGACCATAGCCGACATCACCCTCCCCGCAGATTTGCAATCCGGCACGGAATTGGTCCAGCAACTTTTTTCGGGTGAAATTTCCAGCTATACCCTGGAAAAACGCTATGTCAGGAAGGATGGCGAGAGTTTCTGGGGCAAACTGCACGCGGCGGTCATCCGCGATCAGCTAGGGCAACCGATGTATGTTCTGGGCATGGTGGAGGACATCGACCAGGTCAAGCAGGCGGAATCCTTGCTCCTGGCCCATGAGGCCGAGCAACGCAACGCCTTGGTGCGCGAAGTTCATCACCGCATCAAGAACCACCTGCAGGGCGTGATAGGGCTATTGCGCCAACACATACCCAACGAACCACTATGCCGCTCCACGATCGAGGAAGCCATTACACAAATCAGTTCAGTGGCCATAGTCCACGGACTGCAGGGCAGGGATGCCGATAGCGCTATCTCCTTGCCGGACATACTGACGGCGATTGCGGCCGGCTTCAGGGGCCTGGTGCTATCAGGATTTGACGCCGCCCTGAACAACACACTCACATTCGTTCCCCGTATTACTCACAAAGAGGCCGTGCCAATCGCCCTGGCCCTTAACGAACTGATCATGAACGCGGCCAAGCATGGTTCGGGGGCCGCGCAAATCACACTCGATGGCGAGGTCGATCGCGTCGTGGTGCGCATCACCAACCCGGTGCAGGAGCCGAACCCGGACATCCGTTCCGGTACGGGACTCGAACTGGTCAGGATGTTATTGCCGAGGCAAAGCACCACCTTGTCTCTGGCTTGCGACGAAAAAGGCTTCATGGCCGAAATCGTCCTGATGCCGCCGGTGATTAGTGACGCGAAAAAACAGCAATAGGAGGCTACCGAAGCCCGCGCCCACCCTTCGACAGGGCGAATGACCTTCACTATTGAGATTTCACTGTGCCGGATCAAGAGCTAGCTTTCTCTCCTTGAAGGCACTCAGAACCATGCTAGTATAATACTGTCTTACTTTTCGCCTTACCGGCTTGGGAGCCATTATGGAAACCGTCAAATTATCCAGCAAGGGTCAAATCGTTATTCCCAAAGAAATCAGGGAATCCCGGCATTTGGCTGCTGGAACCGAGTTCATCGTTTCATTCCTGGGGGATGAAATCCGGCTGATGCCCGTTCCCATTTTTCCGCGTACCCAGGTAGAGGATGGCGCTGGCGCGCTCGCAAAACCGGGGCGGAAGCCGTTGACCGATGAAGAAACGGATAGGGCTATTGCTCAAATGCTCCAGAAAGCCGATGAGGCAACCAAACAGTGATCGCACTCGATACCAACCTCCTTGCGCGCTATCTGCTCAATGACGATCCGGAGCAATCAAAGCTTGCCACCGCCCTGCTTACTCAGGACAGGGATTATACCGCCCCGCCGACTGTCATCCTGGAGCTGGCTTGGGTGCTCAAGGTGAACGGCTGCACACGGGAAGAAATCACCAGGGGGTTGCGCCTGTTGCTGGGGCTACCCAACTTCAAACCCAAGGAATTCGAGGCGCTATGCTATGCCGTCCGCTGGCATGAAGAAGGGATGGATTTCGGGGATGCACTGCACCTCGCCATGAGTGCCGATGATGACGGATTTTGCACCTTCGACAAATCGCTAGGGAAATTGGCCGGCAGCATTGGCGCCATGCCAGAGGTGAGGGTTCTGCAATAACGGTAACCGGCGAGTTTCCTCTGGCGCCCCTCCCAAACCTATAGCCAGCTTGAGGTTCATGGGTAGATTTTCTCGATGCAAAAATCATCCTATTGCCTGTTCCATGCTAATTTCATACACTATAATTTAATTGGCAACCCAACTCCCGTTGCTGGTAATTGTTATCCCTTACCAGTTTCCACGGAGCGTCGTTGCATGCAGAATGTCAGCCAAACCGCCACCACCATTGCCGAAGACTTGGGTCTGGATGCGCGCGGCATCGCCTTGCGCAAGCGTTTTCTCGAATTTGGCGCGGCGGATGTTGACCATCTTCGGGCTATCCACGATCAGCTAGAGTCTCAACGCTCGGATTTCACCGCCGCATTTTACGATTATTTCCTGTCTTTCGACGAACTGCGCGCCCTGTTGCCCGGCGAGACAATAGAGCGCCTCAAGAAGACCCAGTCGGCCTATTTCAGCAGCCTCACCGCTGGCGAGTACGGCGAGGATTACGTTCACGACCGTTTGCGCGTCGGTGTGGTACATCAGATGATCGGCCTCGAACCGCAGTGGTACATCGGCGCCTACCGCAAATACATGGCGCTGCTGATGCCCACGGTGTGGGAATTGTGCGCTGGCGACACCGTCAGATTCCTCGATGTTTTCAATGCCCTGCTCAAGGTTGCACTGTTCGACATGGGACTGGCGCTGGACACCTATTTCCAGGCGGACCACAAGTCGTTGCGGGAGGCCAGGGACTACGCCGAACGCATCGTAAGCCACATGCCTGCCGGTTTTTTCTCGACCGATTCCGACCTGAACGTTATCTCCGCCAACAGCGCCGCACTGCGCATGCTGGGGTTGAGAAAAGAGCGATTCTCCGCCGGACAGCCGCTGGTGAGATTTTTCCCTGATAGTGCACTCCAGCTGGTGGCAAATGAGGTGCTCGCTACAGGTATGCCGCGGCATGATGTGGAAATCGCCTTGCACAAAGATGCCGGTACGCGCTACTTTGAATTCAACCTTTCGGCGACGACCATCGAGGGCCAGCAGGTATTGCTGATCATGGTGGAAGAGATCAGCCAGCGCAAACAGGCCGAAGAGGAGCTGATCCAGCTTGCCACGCATGACAGCCTGACCGGCCTGCCCAACCGCAACCTGTTCCAGGACCGCCTGCGGCAGGCGCTGGGGGCGGCAGAACGCAGCAGCCTCCAGGTGGGCGTGATGTTTCTCGATCTGGACCGTTTCAAGCGGATCAACGACAGCCTGGGGCATGAGGTTGGCGACCAGTTTCTCAGCCAGATCGCCATTGCTCTGTCTCACTCCGTGCGTAACGGCGATACCGTGGCACGACTGGGGGGCGACGAATTCGTGGTGATGCTCCCTGAGCTGACGCGCCAGGAAGACCTGCTCCCGGTGGTGCAGAAAATCCTCGCGCTTCTGGCGCAACCACTTTCCATCGCCGGGTATGAACTGACCACCGGCGGCAGCATCGGTATCTGCCTCTATCCCCGCGACGGCAAGGATGTCACCAGCCTGCTGAAGAATGCCGATGTCGCCATGTACCGCGCCAAGGCAAAGGGCGGCCAGAATTTTCAATTCTATTCCAGCAAGATGAACGACCGGGCCATCGAACGCCTGGATATGGAAGGCGAACTGCGTCGCGCACTGAAGCGGGGCGAATTTGTGCTGCATTACCAGCCTCAGGTGGATCTTGCCAGCGGGCGCACCTCAGGCGTCGAGGCGCTGCTGCGCTGGCAGCGCAGCGACGGCAGGATGATCGCACCCGACAATTTTATCCCGCTGGCCGAGGAAACCGGGCTGATCGTGCCGATCGGCGAATGGGTGCTACATACGGCATGCCGGCAAAACCGGGAGTGGCAGGAAATGGGTTTGCCGCCAGTGAAAATGGCGGTCAACCTGTCCGCCCGGCAGTTCCATCAGGAACACCTGGAAAACATGGTGGCTTCCGCCCTCGCCACCAGCGGTTTGGATCCGCGCTGGCTGGAACTGGAGGTCACGGAATCCGCGATCATGCATGACCCGGAGGAGGCTGCCGCCACGCTGAACAAATTCAAAGAGATGGGCGTGAGCCTGGCGGTGGACGATTTCGGCACCGGTTATTCCAGCCTCAACTATCTCAAGCGCTTTCCCCTCAATCGGCTCAAGATCGACCGTACCTTCGTCCGCGAGATCGACACCAACCAGGATGATGCCGCCATCGCCAGTGCCGTAATTGCGCTGGCCCACAGTCTGCGCCTGGAAGTCACCGCCGAGGGGGTGGAAACGGTGCCGCAACTGGAGTTTCTCCGCCACGGCGGTTGCGATCAGATACAAGGCTATTATTTCAGCCGCCCACTGACGGCGGAAGCTCTCGCGCAATATCTGCGCGCGGAAATGTCCGCGCAAATTTTGTAGGAGCGGCGCCCTCGCCGCGATAATCGCATCCACAATCGCGGCGAGGGCGCCGCTCCTACGACACAAGGAAACAGGCATGGATCGCACGATACTGCTGGTGGACGATGAAGCCAATATCCTTTCCGCTCTGACACGCCTGCTGCGCCCGGCAGGCTATAACATCCTGCGCGCTGGAAGCGGACGGGAAGGACTGGAGCTGCTAGCGCAGCACGAAGAAATCGGGGTGATCGTTTCCGATCAGCGCATGCCGGAAATGTCCGGGGTGGAATTCCTGCGCAAGGCACATGAACTGTATCCCGATACCGTACGCATCGTGCTGTCCGGTTACACCGATCTCAACTCCGTCACCGATGCCATCAACCATGGCGCCATTTATAAATTTCTCACCAAGCCGTGGGAAGATGACCTGCTGCGAACCAATATCGAAGAGGCTTTCCAACGCCACGAAATGAAGCGGGAAAACGACCGCCTCAACCATGAGCTCGAAAAGCGGGTGGAAGAGAAAACGCGCGAAGTGACACGCAACCTGAAAACCTTGCAGGTTTCCCAGGAAATCCTTGAGTCTCTGCCGGTAGCCGTCATCGGCATCGACGACGATGGCTACATTGCCCTTGCCAATTCCATGGCCCACCACCTGCTTGACCCGGGCGGAGAACGGCCGCTGCTGGGAGAACTGGCCAGGGAAATAATCCCTGACCAGCTGCTGGGTTGCAGCGGAGATGCCATCGTCACCATGCCCGATGGCGTGCTTTTTCACTGCTGGCAAACCACAATGGGGCGCCTGTCTCATTCGCATGGCGTGGTGCTGGCATTCGCCCCGCAACAGCAAATAGAACAGGCGAGTCGCGATGCATGAAATACTGGACAATCTGCACCAGCTACCTGCCATTCCTGCCGTGGTGCAGGAACTTATCCAGAACTTCGACAACCCGGGATTGGATAGCCAGTATCTGGCGCAAAAAATCAGCCAGGACCAGGTGCTGGTTGCCAAAGTGCTTCGGATTGCCAACTCCGCTTTCTACGGCTTGCCGCGCCAGGTCGGTTCCACTCAGGAAGCCGTAGTGGTGCTGGGATTCAGCACTGTTCGCAGCCTGGTGCTTTCCGCCGGATTCATCGATGCTTTTTCTGCCGCCACGCCAACGGCCTGTGTTGATCGCGAGCACTACTGGCAGCGCAGCTTGACCATCGCCACCTACGCCAGAGCCGTGGCGAAATGTCTGCGACAGGATTCTGAAATGGCTTTCTCTGCCGGCCTGTTGCACGACATCGGCATCATGGTGCTGGACGTGTGCGCCCACGAACGTTTTGCCGTGGCATGGCAAAACACGCAAGGTGGAGATGGAGATAGGCTAATTCAGGCAGAACGCGCAACATTCGGCTTCGATCATGCGGAACTGGGTGCGGAAGTGGCACGCCGCTGGAAATTTCCGTCCGCCATCGAGGATGCCATTCGTTACCACTATCAGACCGAACACCAGCCTTTCCAGATCCTGACAGGCGTTGTACAGGTCGCCAGGATGCTAGCTCTGTCCAGTGAGGAAGGCCGTCCCGAGGACGAATGGTTTGCTCGAATTTCCCAGACCCTGCGCGACGCCTTGAAACTGGACTGGGACAGGCTCCGCAAGTGTTTGCCGCAACCGGGGCAACTGGAAGCCGCAAAGAAACTGATGTAGGAGCGGCGCCCTCGCCGCGATTATCGCGGCGAGGGCGCCGCTCCTACCCGTTATTGGATAAATAAATTCAGAGAGATCGAGCCGCAGAATGCAAAATACGGTTTTAACCCAAACTTGCGCCAGCTTCTGGCGCACCCTGATCGATCAATGCCAACAAGCGTTTTACCAGGCGCGGGATGAGACCGAATTTCGCGATAATTTCTGCCGCGCCCTGATGGCAACGGGAAACTACCGTGCCGCCTGGATTGGCCTGGGTGGCGCAGAGCAAGGGCAGAATACCCACATCGCCGCCCAGTCCGGACTCGATCCGCAGAATTGCGGCGATTTGCCCTGTCTGACGTTGCCGCTTAGCGGATCTGTTAGCGGTATGCTCTGCCTTTGCGCCGGGGAAAACACCGCTTTCGATGACGAGACCAGGGCTTGGCTGGAATTGGTGGTGCAAACCCTGTCACTCGGTATCGCGGAATTGCGCCGTCGGGCGGAAAGCCTGCAGGAAATGGAATTTTACACCGCCACCGTCCAGCGCTTGATGCAGCAGGTGTTCGCTGTGGATCAGCACGCCATCATCAGCATGACCGATGAGAACGGCGTCATTACCTACGCCAACGAGAAGTTTTGCGAAGTGTCGCAATATTCCTTCGACGACCTGATGGGCCGGAAACACAGCATCGTCAATTCCGGCTACCATCCCCCGGCCTTCTTCGCCGAGATGTGGGCGACCATCCGCAGTGGCAGCACCTGGAGCGGGGAAATCTGCAACCGCCGGAGGAACGGAGAGCTGTATTGGGTGGAAACCACCATCGTTCCATCTCCGGCACCCGGCGGGAGTGGCTACCATTACGTTGGCGTCCGCACCGAGATCACGGCCCTCAAGCAATATGAAGAAGAATTGCGGGCGGCTAACGAGCAGCTGGAACAGCGAATAGAAGAACGCACCGTCGAACTGCATAAAATCATGGTACTTCTCGAGGCGGATATCGAACAGCGGCGCAAAATCGAAATCCGGCTCCAGCAGGAACAGGCAGAGCAACGCAAACTGATCGCGGAACTGCACAACGCCCACAGCCAGTTGCTGCAATCGGAGAAAATGGCCTCCATCGGTCAACTGGCCGCCGGAGTGGCGCACGAAATCAACAATCCGATCGGCTTCGTGCATTCCAACCTGGGAAGTCTGGAAAAATACATCGACAACCTGTTCGCCATCGTCAGCGCCTATGAAGCGGCGGAGGGCGACTATCAACCAGAAAGTGCGTGCCTGCCACGCTTGCAGGCAGTCAGGAAGCAGTTCGACCTGGCGTTTCTCAGGGAAGACATACCCGCCCTGCTATCGGAATCCAGGGATGGCATTACGCGAGTGAAAAAAATCGTCCAGGATCTCAAGGATTTTTCCCATGTGGATGAATCCGAATGGCAGTGGAGCGACTTGCATCATGGCCTCGACAGCACGCTCAACATCGTGTGGAACGAGCTCAAGTACAAGGTCGAAGTAGTCAAAGAGTATGGCAACCTGCCTGAGATCGAGTGTTTCCCCTCCCAGCTCAACCAGGTGTTCATGAACCTGTTCGTCAACGCGGGGCATGCGATCGAAACCCGAGGCACTCTCACCATCCGCACCGGGGCAGAAGCCGAGCAGGTCTGGGTGGAGATTACCGATAGCGGCAAAGGCATAGCACCGGAACACTTCACACGAGTTTTCGAGCCGTTCTTTACCACCAAGCCGGTAGGCAAGGGCACGGGGCTGGGGCTGTCGCTCTCATATGGCATCATCCAGAAGCATCATGGACACATCGAGATGGAGAGTGAAATCGGCAAGGGAACCACGTTCCGCGTGTGGCTGCCAATCAAGCGTGCTGACGCCTGAGAGTCACGGTTTATAAATCGCCGTATAAACATAAAATCGGCAAACCGGGTGGCTGGGAACAAACAGCCCCCTGCCTTCATCACAATGCCCCTGTTTGTCCTACAATGAAATTAATGGGGACTACCAGAAGGATAGAGCATGAAGCCGTTTATCGATATCGCCAGCAGTGTGAGCGATGAGTTGTCACAAATCCTGGAAGCTGCAGTCAACGACCCTGACGCCGACGAAGCACCTACACTCGGTTCTGTTCGGAAGATTATCGCCAGAACGACGAATGGTGAACCATTCGAAGCCGATCACCTGCATTTCGACCAGAACCGTTCATACCTCGAGGAAATAGACGACCTGATCGAGCAATTCGGCGACGATGCCCCCGCCATCGATTTCGTCACCGTCAAGGCCAGCGAGAGCCTGACCCGCATCATCTCGGCACTGATGGACACCGGCGCCAGCAGCCCGCCGACCCTGGGCATGGTGCGGGAGGCTATGCTGCATGGACTGGTAGCGCGCCTGGTCGGGGATGGCATCATTGACCCCGACGAAGATGAAACCCTGCAGGAAGAAATCGAAACCCTGATCAGCCGTTACGGCCAGAACACTGTGGCGGAAAATTTCCTGCACTACGATTGAAGGTCTTAGTCTGACGGCGCATTCCGCCGCGTCCTTAACCCACTCGTGTCATGTAAGGAAAAGGCCGAAGCAAAGGAAATGGGCTTCCATTAAAGAGTAGCCCTCCGGAACGCCTGACTATTCGACATCCACAGCCAGCGCGGCATCAATACGACGGCTTGTTTTCGACCGTAATTCAACAGGTATCGCGAATGATTTTGCCAATGACTCGAGAATGCCAACTAGCTTGTCGATCTGCATCCGGGTGTGATTGGCATTCATGATGAAACGCAAACGACTTTGTTTCAGCCCTACCGCCGGAAACTTGACCGCATCCACATGGATGCCCTCTTCCTTGAGCAGCGCGGCAATCCGGTCGCATTCCCGTTCGTCACCGATGAATACGGGAACAATCGGAGTGGCTTTGGAAACGATGTGATAACCCAGTTTTTCCACTCGGCTGACAAAATAGCGCTGATTGTCCCACAACCGCTTTCTGCGATCGGGCTCGTCCAGAGACATGTCGATCGCCTCGGACACGGCGAAGGCCTGATCTGGCGGCAAGGTCGAAGTAAATCCATAAGCGGAACTGGTCAGCCTTAAAATTTCGGAAATATGACTTTCTGTCGCGATGAATCCGCCGATCGCACCATACGCCTTGCTCAGGGTGCCCATCTGGATCAACCTTGGGCTGTAGGCGTTGAAGTATTCCGAGGTACCGCCGCCATGCTCGCCCAGTACGCCGGTAGCATGCGCGTCGTCGATATAGACCGTGGCATCGTAACGCTCGGCCAGTTCAAGCAATCCGGGCAGCGGCGCAATATCCCCATCCTGACTGAACACACCGTCGCTGACGATGATCTTATCCCGGTCAATACAGGCTTTCAGCTTACTCTCCAGATGATCGAGGTCGAGGTGGCGATAAGACGTCTTGTCGGCGCCCGACATGCGGATGCCCTCACGTATGCTGATGTGATTGTATTCGTCCGAGAAGTAAGTATAGCTGTAGCGGCGTACAGGCTTGAAACCATACAAGCGTGCAAGCTGGGAAGTTTTCACCAGGGCAGACAACACCCCCAGGTTGGTCAGGTAGCCGGTAGCAAAGAGCAGCGCAGATTCCTTGTGTTTCAAGCCAGCCAATTTCGCTTCCAGATCCCGATAAATCTCAAGGTCGCCGCCCAGCAAGCGGGATTCGCAGTTACCCACGCCGAACTGATCGAGTCCGAGTCTTGCCTTGCCGATCAGCCTCTTGCTGGTGGCCAGCGCCAGGTAATTGTTGGTGCTGAAAGAAACATATTCCCGGCCTTCGCTGATGAAGGTGGGGTCGGGCAGGGTGCTTGCGGTGGGAATCTCGTGATGGGCGTTCTGCGTACCCAGCCATTGAGCAATATCTTCGAATTCTTTCACAATTATCAGCCTTATATTTTCAAGTCAACACGAGGAAGCGTGAAGCATAAGTGTTGAAGCTGACATGAAACTGACTGGACAACCAAATGACAGACAAACAAAATTTGCCATACCCGGCAGCCTTGATCTCCCCCATAAATCGCTTGAGTGACCCGGCGTGTATACTAGAGCGGTACCGCATTATTTTAACAACTCATTGCTCACTTGTATGAACTGGCTCTATCTCTTAATCGCCATTGTCTCTGAGGTCTGCGCAACAACCGCGCTGAAAGCATCAATGGGCTTTACGCGGCTGGCTCCCTCGATGATTGTTATCGTCGGATATAGCTCCGCTTTTTATTTCCTGTCGTTAACTATCCGTACGATCCACCTCGGCATTGCTTACGCAATATGGTCTGGCGTGGGTGTAGTACTCATTACAATCGCGGGCTGGCTGCTCTATGACCAGAAGCTTGATCTAGCGGCCATCATCGGCATCGCTCTTATCACTGCGGGCGCCCTCGTTCTGAATATTTTTTCCAAATCGGTTATCCATTGAATATGGGAAACAAAAATAAGGACAAGGTCGTTCTAATCACAGGTGCGTCCTCCGGCATCGGGAAGGCTTGTGCAGAACATCTGCACCGGCGGGGATACCGAGTTTACGGCACTACGCGACGCAATCCCGACGAACTGCCGGCATTCGCCTACACCATGATGCGCATGAATGTGGATGACAACGACTCTGTAGAACAGGGTATCCACCTGATCCTGGCCAAAGAAAATCGTATTGACATAGTCGTGAACAATGCCGGAATAGGCATTTCAGGAGCAGTGGAAGATACCAGCCTCGACGAGGCCAAAGCCCAGTTCGAAACTAATTTTTTCGGTGTACTGCGCGTCTGTCGGCAAGTCTTGCCCGTGATGCGGGCGCAGGGCATCGGCCACATCATCAATATCAGTTCGGTGGCCGGATTGGTAGGGGTACCCTTCAACGGACTCTACTGCGCCACCAAGTTCGCCCTGGAAGGTCTAAGCGAAACGTTACGGATGGAGGTGAAATCCCACGGCATACACGTGAGCCTGGTAGAACCGGGTGACATCAACACTGCCATGTCTGCCCATGGCTTGGAGACGCGGGAATCGGCCTGCAATCCGGCATACCGGGCCAATCACACTGCCGCGCTGAACATCATGGCCCGAGACGAAGCAGAAGGTCCGCAGCCTTCAGTGGTAGCTCAGCGGGTAGAAAACATCATCCTTGCGCCTTCGCCCCGCCTGCGCTACCGGGTCGGTTCGCTCATAGAGCAAATGGTCGTGGCCATGAAAGCCCTATTGCCCGCCCGCCTCTTTGAATGGGGTCTGATGCAGTATTACCGCGTTCGCTAGCTCCAGACCACCCTAAAGACGGACATCTCCCCAATTATTCTGACCTGACACCCCATGCGCATTCTGGTTGCCGAAGACGATGCCGAACTGGCAGATGGGCTATGCCGCGCCCTGCGCCAGTCGGATTATGCGGTCGACCATGCCGCCAATGGCAAACAGGCCGATGCCTGGCTAAAAAAGGAAAATTACGACCTGGCGATTCTCGATCTGGGCCTGCCCGGGCTAAACGGCATGGAAGTGCTGCGCCGCTTGCGGCGCCGCGAGCAGCCCGTTCCGGTTCTGATTCTGACTGCCCTGGACGCGCTGGAAGATCGCGTCCAGGGACTCGATCTCGGGGCCGACGATTATGTCGTCAAGCCCATTGCCTACGCCGAACTCGAAGCCCGGATACGCGCGCTGATACGGCGCAGCCAGGGCAAGCTCAATCCACAATTGCGCCATGGACCACTCATGCTCGACACGGTCGGCAAGCGCGCCTATCTGGATGATCAACCGATCGACCTTTCGGCACGGGAATGGGCGGTGCTGGAGTTTTTCCTGCTGCGCGCCGGCCGTATTGTCAGCAAGGAACAGTTGCTCCAGGCCCTGTGCGGCTGGGATGAAGAAATCACACCCAATGCCATCGAACAATATGTATCGCGCCTGCGCGCCAAACTTGAACCGGCGGGTATCGTTATCAGCACCGTGCGCGGACTAGGTTACTACCTTGAAAAATTTGACTCATAGCAACCGAAGCTTGCGCCGCCGCCTGCTCAGCAGGCTGATCCCCTCGCTCTTGGCTCTGCTGATCTTGGGTGCGCTGGCCTCCTACCGCATCGCCCTGGGTTTCGCCAACCACGCCTATGACCGTGCGCTTCAGGATTCCGCCATGGCCATTGCGGCACAGATTCGCAGTACGCCAGGCCATACCACCCTTGATTTGCCGGCGGTGGCGCAGCAGGTACTTCTGGCCGACAAGTATGATCATATTTATTTCATGATCCTTGGCCCTCACGACGAATTCATCGCCGGTCACCGAGGATTGCCGCCACCCCCTTTCCTGCCGCAGGAAAAGAACCGGGCATATTATGATGGCCATTACCGCGGCCAAGCGGTACGTATAGCCGCCCTGTACTCCCCGACAGTAAATGGCGACATCAAGGTAATGGTCGCGGAAACGCTGGTCAAGCGCCACAATCTGATGGATGAAATTCTGCTAGGGATGCTGATACCTGAAAGCCTGCTCGCAGCGGCGGCCATCGCCCTGGTCTGGTTCGGTGTCGGCCACGGTCTGGCGCCGCTCAACCTACTGCGTCAGGCAATCGCGACCCGTTCCTCGCAGGATATGCGCCCAGTGCCGGAAGGCCATGCGCCCGAAGAGGTGCGCCCGATGGTGCATGAACTCAACGCACTGCTGGACCGGCTGAATGGAACACTGACAGCGCAGCGGCGCCTCATCTCCGATGCCGCCCACCAGATCCGCACCCCGATCGCCGCCTTGCAGGCGCAGCTGGATGCCGCCTTGCGAGAGACAGATCCAGACGAGCTACGAGCCTCCCTGCAGCGCATCCACGCCAGCGCCGGGCGCACCGCCCACCTCACCCATCAACTGCTCACCCTGGCCCGCGTGGAGCCCGGTGGTCAGGCCCCAACCAAGCCACAACCCATCGATCTGGCCGAACTGGTGCGCAGTACCGCCGCCGACTGGATGCCACAGGCTCTGGCAAAAACCATAGACCTGGGCTTCGAACTTGAAGCGGCACCGATTTCTGGAGAACCCCTATTGTTGGGCGAGATGCTCGCCAATCTGATCGACAATTCCCTGCGGTACACACAGACAGGAGGGCAGATCACTGTACGTACCTCACTGCTCAAGGACGCCGCACTGCTCGAAGTAGAAGACAACGGTCCCGGCATCCCGCCAGATGAGCGCGAACAGGTGCTGAAACGTTTTCATCGCATTGCCGGCAGTCCGGGCGATGGCTGCGGGCTGGGACTGGCTATCGTTGAGGAGATCGCCCACAGCCATAACGCCACAGTGGGGATCAGCACGCCGCCTTCTGGCCAAGGCTCATTGGTGCAGGTGCGTTTCCCGATCCGTTCCAGCACGCCGGATACGCCAACCTGATCGCAACGGAACCTAGTCGAATCTGGCGTGTCCATATCGCCGTCTCCTTTACACGCGTAAAATAGCCCTCCATGGAAACCGCCCGCAACATATTTTCCCATCGCAAATACTGGGCCAAGCGCTTTGGCACGGCCCCCGTGCTGCCGATGTCGCGCGCCGAGATGGATCAGCTCGGCTGGGACAGCTGCGACATCGTCCTGATCACTGGTGACGCCTATATTGACCACCCCAGCTTCGGCATGGCGCTGGTCGGGCGGCTGCTGGAGGCCCAGGGCTTCCGTGTCGGCATCATTGCCCAGCCTGACTGGCACAGCCCGGCTGCCTTCAAGGCGCTGGGCAAGCCCAACCTGTTCTATGGCGTCACTGCCGGCAACATGGATTCGATGGTCAACCGCTACACCGCCGACCGCAAAATCCGCTCCGACGACGCCTATACGGCCAACGCCGAAGGCAACAAGCGCCCGGACCGCGCGGTGATCGTTTATTCACAGCGCTGCCGCGAGGCCTACGCCGACGTACCGGTGGTGATTGGCGGAATCGAGGCATCACTTCGCCGCATCGCCCACTTCGACTACTGGTCAGACAAGGTACGCCGCTCCATCCTGCCGGATTCCAAAGCCGATATCCTGCTCTACGGCAACGCCGAACGGGCGCTGGTGGAGTTGGCCCATCGCCTTGCCAAGGGCGAACCCATCGCCAGCATCACCGACCTGCGCGGCACAGCCATCTTGCTCAAGGGCATTCCCGAAGGTCGGCAAGTCATTGATTCGACCTCGGTGGACACGCCGGGCAAGGTGGCGACGCACGTTAATCCTTACGCAGAAACGTCTGCTGTTGCCTGTGCGACCGAAGGTGAAAAGCAGAGCGAAACTCAGCCGGTGCAATTTCACCCGTCAAAGAGGGCAGATCGCACCCAAGGCGTGGTCCGGCTGCCCTCATTCGAACAGGTGCGAGATGACCCCGTCCTGTACGCTCACGCCAACCGTGTATTGCATCTCGAAGCCAACCCAGGCAACGCCCGCGTACTGGTGCAGGCCCACGGCGACCGCGACGTATGGATCAACCCTCCCCCAATACCACTGACCACCGAAGAGATGGACGGCGTCTTCGACTTGCCCTACAACCGCCGACCACACCCGGTCTACGGCGAGGCGAAGATTCCCGCCTACGAAATGATCCGTTTTTCGGTCAATATCATGCGCGGCTGCTTCGGCGGCTGCACCTTCTGCTCAATCACCGAGCACGAAGGACGCATCATCCAGAACCGCTCGGAAGCCTCCATCCTGCGCGAGGTCGAGGAAATTCGCGACAAGACACCGGGTTTCACCGGCATTATTTCCGACCTGGGCGGCCCCACCGCCAACATGTACCGTTTGAAGTGCCGCGACCCGAAGATCGAGTCCTCCTGCCGCCGGCTTTCCTGCGTCTTCCCGGACATCTGCGAAAACATGGGCACCGACCATGGCCCCCTGATCCAGCTCTACCGCAAGGCGCGGACGCTGCCCGGCATCAAGAAAATCCTGATCGGCTCGGGCGTGCGCTACGACCTCGCGGTGAAGTCGCCGGAATATGTCAAGGAACTGGTCAGCCACCATGTCGGCGGCTATCTCAAGATCGCGCCAGAACACATCGCCGAAGGGCCCTTGTCGAAGATGATGAAGCCGGGCATGGGCGCCTATTACAAGTTCAAGGAACTGTTCGAGAAATTTTCCAAGGAAGCCGGTAAGGAACAGTACCTGATCCCCTACTTCATTTCGGCCCACCCCGGCACCACCGACGAGGACATGCTGGAACTGGCGTTATGGCTCAAGGCCAACGGTTTCCGCCTGGACCAGGTGCAGAACTTCACTCCCACGCCGATGGCGATGGCCTCCACCATGTACCACACCGGCAGAAACCCGCTACGCAAGGTCAGCCGCGATGGTGAAGAAGTGACTATCCCGAAAAGTGGAAGGGCCAGGCGGCTGCACAAGGCATTCCTGCGCTACCACGATCCCGAGAACTGGCCGCTGTTACGTGAGGCACTCAAGCAAATGGGCCGCGCCGACCTGATCGGCGCCAGCAAAAAGCACTTGGTGCCAGCCTGGCAGCCTGTAGTAACAGGCCGCGCGCCAGCCAACAACCGTCGCCCCGAAACCGGCAGAGGCACTGCCCGCACCCAGCACACTCTGGATCGACCAAGAGCAACTCGCCGCACCAAGTAACTCAACCCTGCCCGCAAAAAAATCACCTCGGCATATTGCCGAATGGATTTTTTTGTTTTAGACTCTACCACCATATGTTGATATAAATAAAAACCTCTCAACCATATATTGTGGTCAGAGAATTATAAATAAAATCAAGCATGGAGGAGTGTTATGCCACAAGCCAAGGCATTTTTCGCGGCAGAGCAATCAGCTGCGCAGGAAGACCAACCCGCCAAACTTCGGCTTCTTCCCGGCGGACGACGGCAACACAAAGGCGAGATGCGCAATGCGCGGCGCATCCCCATCAACTGTCAGGTAAAAATCCGGGTGACGGAAAGCGGCGAAACGGTCTATGGAACCACCAAGGACCTGAGTGTCGACGGCGTTTCACTGATAACCGACTATGTCCCGCGTTTTGGCCAGCTGCTCGACATCCATGTGCTGCCGCCCCAAGGCTCGACCATCAAGCCGCTACGCGCACTGGTCCAGGTCAGGCGCTGCGTCAAGCAGGGCTCAAGCCGCAGCTATGAAATCGGCACGGCAATTTTGAAAATCCGTGAATAAGCCAGATTAACCCTCTTCATCCAGTGTGGTGGCGATATCGCTATCGCGCCGCGCATGCTTCCGCCTATCCTCGGCGCTGCGAGTATTCAGAAAAGCTTGCCCGTGCTGCAGGCGACGGCATAATTCACGCCGATCGATTGTAGTGCGTTCATCCGGCCGGACAGCCGTGGGACCGCCAGCCCCCTTCTCAGCCCTGGCTTTTGGCCCGAAATATTGAATCACGCGGGGTGCGCGTGCGCGCGGCTCCACCGGCCTGACTGGCCGGATAGCGCGTAGAGGCTTGGGTTCTTCCTCTTCAACCGGCGATGGAAGTGGCGGCAGGCTGGGTACGAAACGCATCACAAAATCCTCTGAACTCCCGACTTTAAATATAGTCTCACGTGGGCTGTCTATCAACCCGATAAAACGCTATAATTCCGCCTCTTTTACTTTCCAAAACAGCCTGTTGCCATGACCCTGCAAGAAGAAATCCGCCGCCGCCGCACCTTCGCCATCATCTCCCATCCAGACGCTGGCAAAACCACGCTGACCGAAAAAATGCTCTGGTTCGGCGGCGCAATTCAGATGGCTGGCGCAGTGCGTGCACGAAAGTCTGACCGCCATGCGGTTTCGGACTGGATGGAACTGGAAAAGCAGCGCGGCATTTCGGTGACCTCGTCGGTAATGCAGTTCCCTTATCGCGACTGCATCGTCAACCTGCTCGACACCCCCGGCCACGAAGACTTTTCCGAGGATACCTACCGCACCCTGACGGCGGTAGATTCGGCGGTGATGGTGATCGACTCGGTGAATGGCGTCGAGGCCCAGACCATCAAGCTGCTCAACGTCTGCCGCCTGCGCGACACGCCCATTCTCACCTTCATCAACAAGCTGGATCGCGAAGGCAAGGAACCCATCGACCTGCTGGACGAAATCGAGTCGGTACTGCAAATCCAGTGCGCACCGATGACTTGGCCGATCGGCATGGGCAAGCGCTTCCGCGGCACCTACCACCTTTACAACGATGTCGTATCGGTGTTCGACCCGAATGCCGAGAAAGGCACTTCGGAAACCATCCAGGGCATAGACAATCCGCGCCTGGACGAGCTGATCGGCGACCAGGCCGACGAGCTGCGCATCGACATCGAGCTGGTGCGCGGCGCCTCCCACACCTTCGACCGCGAGGCCTATCTCGCCGGCAAGCAGACGCCGGTGTTCTTCGGCTCGGCAATGAACAACTTCGGCGTGCAATCCTTGCTGGACGCCATTGTCGAGCTCTCCCCCGCGCCCCTGCCACGCCCTGCGCAAAGTCGTGCAGTGGAACCCGACGAAGCCAAGTTCAGCGGCTTCGTGTTCAAGATCCAGGCCAACATGGATCCCAAGCACCGCGACCGCATCGCCTTCATCCGCATCTGCTCCGGGCGCTTCGACCGCGGCATGAAACTCAAGCAGGTGGCGAGCGGCAAACTGTTCACGGTGAGCAACGCCATCACCTTTATGGCGCAGGACCGTAATACCGCCGACGAGGCCTATGCCGGCGACATCATCGGCATCCCCAACCATGGCACGATCAAGCTGGGAGACACCTTCAGCGCAGGCGAGGACCTGAAATTCACCGGAATTCCTTCCTTTGCGCCGGAAATCTTCCGCCGTGCCCGGATCAGGAACCCGCTGAAGATGAAGCAATTGCAGAAGGGCTTGCATCAATTGGCGGAAGAAGGCGCTACCCAGCTGTTCCGGCCCATCGCCAGCAATGACCTGATACTGGGCGCGGTCGGCATGCTCCAGTTCGACGTGGTGGCGCACCGCCTGCAATTCGAATATGGGGTCGACGTGTTGTTCGAGCCTTACGATGTCGCCACCGCGCGCTGGCTGCGTGGCCCGGAAGCGGAGCTGAAGAAACTCGCCGACAAGCACGGCTTCAATGTCGCTCTGGATAACGCCGACGATTACGTCTACCTGGCACCGAACCGCGTCAACCTGAACCTGACCCAGGAACGGTTTCCCGAGATCAAATTCCTGGAAACGCGGGAGATTTTCTAGGCCAACTAATTCGCGCTTATGCTTGTGCGAGGTAAAGGCAGGGTGCGCCATGCGCACCATGCATAGCGAAATAGGAAGAAAGGACGCACCCTACAGCCGCCATATTTGCCATCTGGTCCCGGTGGAAACTTTTCCGGACATCATGCGCCTAATCATTTATTCCTCCCCGATAAAGGAATTGCCATGTTCAAGCGTATCCCTCCCTCCCTGTTCCTGCTTGTGCTGGTTTTCTCATTTCCCCAGCCAGGTTGGACTGTTGAAGCACCGAACGGTTTCCGCGACATTACCTGGGGAACACCGCTGTCAAAATTGACCGGCATGGTCGTAGCCGACGACTCCGGACAGGTGAAATACTACCGCCGGACGGGCGACTCACTAAGCCTCGGCAAGGCAGAATTGAAGCGGATTTCCTATGGCTTTTACAAAGACAAGTTCTATTCCGTGCTGATTGAATTCGAAAGCAAGGCAAATTTTGAAAAAGCCAAAACCCATCTTCTGACGACCTATGGAGATACCACCAAAATCGGTAGTGCTGGGACGAGCTATATGTGGGCAACCTCTGATGGAGCCTCAATTAGTCTCAAGTACAGCGAAACCACTCAGCAGGGCTATGTATTTTTCTTCAACCGGATCGTTGCCAAATAGCAGCAAACATGAAAAATCGCCCCGCCTCTAGCCCCCTGTAAAGCGGACGATATGCCGCCGGTCGCGCTTGGTGGGGCGACCCTGGCGTATCTCGCCATGAACGGCCTCCGCCTTCAACTGCGCCGCCAGCGCCTCGCGCGCAGAGCGGCTTTCTCCGGTTTCCTGGTAAAGCTTCGCCGCCTCGCTGGCCGGACCGCGGCGCGGGGAAAGTCCGCATACGACGACGATGAACTGGAACGGACCTATTCTGATTTCGAGCGTGTCGCCGATGCTGACGGCTTTCGCCGGCTTGACGCGCACCCCGTTGAGATGCGCCTTGCCGCCTTCGACCGCCTCCGCCGCCAGCGAGCGCGTCTTGAAAAAACGTGCCGCCCACAGCCACTTGTCGATGCGCAATTTCGTGCTGTCTTCGTTCATAGCAACCTCAGGCAGCTCCGCCGCTCAAGGCTTCCGCCCAGGAAATCGCTGCCAGGTGGGCGCCGTTAACATCTTCCGCCGTGAGTCCCAGTCTGGCAGCGACTTCGGTCATGCGCTGCGCGTCGCAATTCTCGCAGGCTTCAGCCAGCTCGAGAAACGGCCCATAAACGCCCTCGTGTTTCAGCAATGCCTGTGAAATCGACTCCGGGACATGCAGTTTCTCGACCACATGTTCCAGCGGTGTTTCCAGAATAATCCCGAGCATGGACAGCATGCCGACGATGAACAGGTTGTCCTGTTCCTGCCTGGGCAGTTTGGTCTTGCCCAACAGCTCGATGAACCGGCTGCGGGTCAGCACGGTCAGGGTCAATGCGGGTGGAATAACGCTGCTGCCCGCGGTGTAAAGCAGGAGCGCCACCCAGCGATAAAGCTGGCGGTAGCCGACCAGGGCAAGCGCCTGGGGGATGGCCGTCACCTTGCGCGACAGCCCCATCGCCGGAGAATTGATATAGCCCAGCAGTTTGACCATCAGCACGGGATCGCGCTTGAACACCGCCTCGATCTCCGCCGCCTCAGCGTTGCGTCCGATCAGGTTAAGCAACTCGGTCAGATTCATCTGGCCGGGATTGATGGCCTTTTCCGACACCGTTTCCGGACGGGCGAAATAATAACCCTGAAAACAATCGAAGCCGGCATCGTGACAGAACTTGAAATCACGCCCGGTCTCGACCTTTTTGGCAACCCGCCGGGCCGGAAACTTCTCCAGACGACCCAGCACCTCGAATAGCTGGGTTGCATCGTGCTCATTGACGTCGACCTTGAAAAAATCGGCCTTGCCAAGTAGCGCATCGTCTTCCTGAATCAGACCCGCATCGTCCAGTGCCAGACCAATGCGACGGGCACGCAACCCATCGCAAGCAGCAAGCAGCTCAGGGGTAATGGCTGCCTTGCCATAGATATCCAGCACGATGCCCCCATCCGGCAACAGCGCCAGAAAATCTGGGTCCAGCATCATGGCAATGTCAACGTTGATGAAGACCAGCTTGCCTTCCGGCAACCAGCCCGAATCGAGGTTGTTAAGCAAGCTGACCAGGATTTGTGCGCTGGCGCTCAGGCTATCTTCCGCCTTGGCGGCCATGGATTCTGCACTATCCTGACAAAACAGCTCATAGCCGATAATCTTGCGTTCCCGGTCGAGTACCGGCTGTCGGCCAATGTAAGTCTGGTTCCCCATGGTTACGCCATCCTCTCTTTGAGCCATTCCAGTTCCAGTGCCTGCAATGGGAGGTGAAATATCTTCAGGCATGAACCTGTTACAACAATACGACTATTGTTTTGCCAGAACAGGGCGCCCAAATAAATAGCCTTGTGCCCAGTCTATTTCCAGCTCACAGAGGATATCAGCGGTATCGGCATCTTCGACAAACTCGGCTATCGTAGTCAACTGCAGATCTTTTGCGATATCACTAATCCGTTTGACAATCTGTCTGATGCGTTTGTCTTTCACCTGTTTAATGAGGCTTCCTTCGATTTTTAGAAATGAAATCGGCAGGTCAGCCAGATACTGAAATGAGGAATAACCGCTACCAAAATCATCAATGGCCAACCGCATTCCAAAATCAATGAAAGGGGCAAGCTTGGCTTTGACTGCATTGGCATCACCGAGCAATTGTCTTTCTGTAATTTCCAGCACCAAAGGTTTGGTGGGACCCAAATCCACCCCGCACGATATGCAGGCTGCCTGAGCTTCGGCAAACAAACCCTGAATCAAATCCTGATGAAGCAAAAGGTCCGCCGAGATATTGACGAAATGTGCTAAATCTTGGCCACCGCTGGCAATATTAGCTGCACAGTGACTCATGGTTTGTTTAATGATCTGGTAATCGACCAAGTGTGTCAGCTGCAATTCCATTGCCGCCGAAATAAAGTCGGTAGCCGCAATTACGTTTCCGGATTCATCAATTAATCTGGCCAATGCTTCTTCAGCAACCGGCTTTCTGGTTTTCAGGTCTACAATCACCTGATATGCTGGCACCAGTCTGTTGGTTTCAATGGCCGTGTTAAGTTTAGCCGCGATGGAATAAACCTCGCGCTTGTCCCTGGCTTCCACCACACGATTTCGCCCGGATTTCTTTGCTTCATAAAGCGCGGCATCTGCTGCCTTCATCAGAAAATCCGGGGTATCACCGTCGCGGGGGTAACTGGCAATCCCGATACTTGCAGAAGTTTTGATTTTTTGGGTATTGAGCTGAATTGAGAATTCTTCGATTTCTTGCCTTAGCCGTTCAGCTATATTGAGTGCACCATTCTCATCAGTATCGGGCAGGAGGGCCAGAAATTCTTCGCCTCCCCACCTGCTCAACCAATCGCTTGTGCGTAGTGTTTGCGTTGCAACGTCACTGACTCCGAGCAGAATCTTATCGCCGATATCATGACCATAATTGTCATTGAGCATCTTGAACCGATCCAGATCGATCAGAAGCATACTAAAAGGTTTTGCCGATCTTTTTGCGCACGCATACTCACGGTTGATCACCTCTTGAAATGCCCTCCGATTAAGCAGGTTGGTCAAAGGATCAATCGAAACCATTGCTTCTAAAGAGACCTTCAACCGGGCCTGATCCAAGGACACCGTAGCCAACTGGGCAAAAGCAACGAAAGGCTCCATCCCGATCTGCTCAAAGTAATCCTGTGTATCAACAAAGATCACAATCAGCCCCCTGAAGGGCTGGTCCGGGTCACCAATCGGCAAGGTCAGCCCTTCCTGAAAACCATATCGAATCGCCTTTTCACGCCAGATACCAAAGCTTGAATCTGAATTGACTTGCACCAGAATAGGTTTATTTTTTGCCAGGGAACATCGGCCGGGGCCTTTCATCGCTTCCGGAGAAAGATCAACCACCAGACCACGGGTATATTCTGAAGCTCTTCCTACTGAATAAGAAGGTCTGATCGTTTCAGAATCTGGATTACCCAAGTACATCCATGCCAGGCAAACACGCTCAGATGCTGCCACGATCGCATCACAGGCCGCCCGCAATACTTCATCGGGCGTATTTCCCTGAGCCAGGCTTTTGGTTGCCATTAACAGGGCTTTATATATGGAGAGTTGCTCTTGGGAGGGTTCCATTTTAGTTACTCTTATTTGGCATACATAGGATTATGCCGGAAAGAATCGCATCGGCCATTTTTTCCTGATATGTGTCTTCGGTTTGCTTGCGTTCTTCTTCAGGATTGCTGATGAATGCAGCTTCCACCAAGGATGGAAATGACAAGCGCCTGCAACGTAGGGGACGATGCGTCTTCAGCCACGAACCTGACCCGCGCCACTGGCTTTGCTATCTCCACCACCGCGGCCAGATTGGCCGGTGTACCCAGCACCACCGCGTCGCACGGCACCTGATCAATGGATAGACGCAGCTCCTCCAGTTGCCCGGCGCTGTAGCCCAGGGCGGGCAGCACCGAACCCAGCTGTGGATATTTTTCATATACCTCGCGCAGTGAGCCGACGGCGTAGGGGCGCGGATCCACCAGATTCGCACCGAGGCGGCGCGCCGCCCAGGCTCCCACTGCCTCGGGCAGGCCGCCGTGCGTCACCGATGGCCCGTCCTCCACCACCAGCACATTCTTGCCGCGCACCAGTTCCGGCCGGTCCAGCGTCGCTTGCGAGGCCATCAACACCACCGGTGCGGCGGGGTTGAGCGCCTGCGCGGCCGCCCTGGCGCGCTCGACATCGGCCCCGGATGCGGCATTGACCTTGTTGATGACGATGATGTCCGCCGCGCGGACGTTGGCCTCGCCCGGAAAATACCCCGCCTCCTCTCCCGGCCGCAGCGGGTCGAGCACGGCAATGGTGAGATCGGGACGGTAGAAGGCCATGTCGTTGTTGCCGCCGTCCCACAGGATGATATCCGCCTCGGCCTCGGCACGCGCCAGCACCTGGCCGTAATCCACGCCGGCGAACACCACGCCGCCCTCGTCGACATGCTGCTGGTATTCCTCCATTTCCTCGACGGTGATGCCGGAGCGAACCACGTCCTCCGTCGTGGCATAGCGCTCGACCGCTTTGTCGAAGCGGCCATAGGGCATCGGGTGCCGCACCGCCACTGCCTTCCGGCCCGATGCGGCAAGCGCAGAACGCAGGTAGCGGGTGACAGTGCTCTTGCCCGCACCGGTGCGGGCCGCAACCACCGCGATCACCGGCTTGCTGGCCTTGAGCATGGTGTCGTTGGGCCCGAGCAGGTGAAACGAGGCGCCACAGGAGAAGGCCAGCGCAGCAAGGTGCATCACCTGTTCGTGGCGCACGTCGCTATAGGCGAAAAACACGTCCTGCACGCCAAAACGGTGGATCAGGCCGGGCAGTTCGCTTTCCGGGAAAATCGGGATGCCGGCAGGATAGCGCGGCCCCGCCAAGGTAGCAGGGTAGGTGCGATGCTCGATGTAGGGAATCTGGGTGGCGGTGAAGGCGACCACCTCGTAACCGGCATGGTCGCGGAAAAACACGTTGAAATTATGGAAGTCGCGCCCTGCCGCACCGAGAATCACGGCTTTCCGGGTGGCGGTCATGTCAATGCCGGGTGTGGCCAACCGGTTCAACGATATCACTGGCGAATACCTGCTCCGCATCCACTGCGTCGAACACGTAATGGTGGTTGCAGAACTCACAGTCGGCTTCGATGTAGCCGATTTCATCCAGCAGGGAGCGGACCTCATCGTAGCCCAGCATGCGCAAGGTATTGGCAACCCGCTCGCGCGAGCAGGTGCAACCGAAATGCACGGGCGTGCTGTCGAACAGGCGGATGTCTTCCTCATGGTACAGGCGGTGGATGATCTCGCGTGCTGGCAAATCCAGCAGTTCCCGGGACTTGATGGTAGCGCCGAAATGCACGGCGCGGTTCCAGGCATCCGTATCGGCCTCAGGACCGTCGGGCATTTTCTGCAACAGCATGCCCGCCGCGCCGTGGTTGTCGGAAGCAAGCCAGATCCGCGTATCGAGCTGCTCGGAGCGCCGCATGTAGTTTTCCAGCACGGCCGCCACGCTGCCGCCTTCCAGGTCGACAATGCCCTGATAAGTCTGCCGGCCCTTCTTCGGATCGATGGTGATCACGAACCGCCCTTCACCCACCAGTTCGGGCAGGGCCGCTCCTTCGGCCAGATCGCCATCCCAGTGAGCCATAGCACGCATCGTCAGGTCGGCGCCGCATTCCACGACCAGCAGCCTGACCGGCCCGCCTCCCTGAATTTGCATGATCAGCGAACCCGAAAATTTTAGTGTGGCGGAAAGCAGCGCTGCGGCCGCCATCAGCTCGCCGAGCACGGTGCGCAACGCCAGCGGGTAATCGCGCCGATCCAGCACGGCCTTCCAGGTCGCATCCAGATGAACGATCTCTCCGCGCACCGCAGCGTGCTCGAACATAAAACGTTGCAGGCTATCAGATTGCTTCAAACTATTCCTCGTGGCAAAAATGCATTTGCATTAAAATCGTGTCATTGTACAGCTTTGACCTCAACGTCTTGAATATGGACCAATCCAGAATCGCCCATTGCATCGAAGTTCTGTGCCAGAAAGGCTGCAAGGAGGTTTCCCTGGTTATTCTCACCCTGGAGCGGGGCGACCTCATGACAGAGGTGCAGGAGCTCAACGAGGACGAACGCCAGGCTGTTTTGAATGAGCTCAAGTCCATCATGGCCGTCTATCAGGAAGACGGCACCTGCTGGTGAGCGTTTATTTCGGCCCGGACCTGCGCCTGAACTCAAATCCGGCTATGCCTCTGACAATCTCGCTGTAGGGCAGATCCTGCAGGCCTCCGAACCGCTCCTGCGCCTCCAGCACCAAGCCACGGATATCCTCCACCCGTGCCTCCCCGGTATATTCAGGCTGCAGCGCGGCCTGCAGACCCAGCAGTCCGCCGCATTGCACCTTCACATACTTGGCATGGGGCAGCACCGCATCGGCATGGGTCAGCTTGAGCGCGAACGCCGCATTGTGCCGCAGCATCCCGACCAACAATGAGCAATCCCCCTGCGCCAGGGCATCGCGGCAGTTGACGGTATCCCGCTCCGCGATATTGATACGCGTGGCTTCACGGCATGCATACCGGCAAATCAGGATCGCCTTTTCGAACGGACAGGCGAGCGGATTGGTCGCCCGATAGGCATCCTGAAAAGCTCGCTCGTCCATTACGTCGGATCCGTCGATTATTTAATAATCTTCGCCGGTCATCGGTTCCGGCTCACGCACCTGGTTCAGCAGGTCTTCGGCTTGCAGCTCGTTCTCGGCAAAAATCACCTTGACGGTGTAGTTATCGCCCGCCGACATGCCGGTGCGCACCGTTTTGGCAAACGCACTGGCTTCCTTGAAATTGGGGAAGGAATCGATTTTCTCCAGTTGTTTGAAGGGCGGAGTGATTTTATAAACGAAATAGGGCATGTGAAGCTCCTGACAGTTTCTTGAGTAATAAATGAATTATAACGGGCTTGGGGCCGCAGGCAAGCCGATACGCTTCCTTGTGTTATCTATGCTGCGTGGTAAGATTTCCCTATTATTACAAATAGGGCCGCAAAGACGCCAAATCAAGCCATGAACGCGGAAAATTTCCAAGCCAAGGCATCCAGAGCGGGTAGCGAGCCCACCAACTTTCAGGAAAAGACTTTTCTGGTCATCGACGACGTCGTCAGCATGCGCGCATCCCTGCGCAACACTATCAGCACTCTGGGCGGCACGCGCATCGACATGGCTGGGAATGGCATCGAGGCCATCAACCGCCTGGAACAGCGCACTTATGACATCATCCTGTGCGACTATGATCTGGGTGGCGGCAAAGATGGCCAACAGCTGCTGGAGGAAATCAAGCGCCGCAAACTGGTAAAAAACTCCACTATTTTCATGATGGTCACTGCTGAACGCAGCTACGAGAAAGTCGTCAGCGCCGCCGAACTGGCGCCCGACGACTACCTGATCAAGCCCTTCGCCGGCGAAGTCCTGCGCCTGCGGCTGGAAAACCTGTCACAGAAAAAAGCCTATTTCTCACCGGTGTTCGCCCTCATGGACGCACAGGATTACCGCCGCGCGATCCAGGTCTGCGACGAATTGCTGAATTCCCCCAGCCAGTACAAGATCGACCTGATACGGCTGAAGGCTGAAATCTGCCTGCTACTGGGCGACTACGGCACCGCTGGTGAACTGTACGAGCAAATCCTGGCGATAAGAGAGATTCCCTGGGCGCGCATGGGTCTCGCCAAGTCCATGTACCACCAAAACAATTTCGGCAATGCGGTGGAAACCTTCAAGAAGGTCACGGAAAGCACCCCGAATTACATGGAAGCCTACGACTGGCTGGCAAAATCCTATTCCGCTGCCGGCGATGAGCAGGCGGCGCAACGCACGCTGATGGCGGCGGCGGAAAAGTCGCCGCGCATGTTGCAGCGGCGCAAGACGCTGGGTGAAGTCGCCTACCGCAACGACGACCTTGAAACAGCGCAAGACTCCTATGAGGCGGTGCTCGAATTCGGCAAGAACTCCGCCCTCACCTCGCCGGAAGACTACGCCAACCTGAGCCGGGTATTCATCGACCAGGGCAAGTGCGACCAGGCCATGACGTTGATGAAGGATGCCCGCAAGACCTTTAAAAACTCGCCGGAGTCCCTGATGCACGGCGCCGTCATGGACAGCCTGGCCCACCAGAAATCGGGCAACACTGAAGCGGCTGAAGCGGCGCTGAAACAGGCACTGGAGCACTTCGAAGCCTGCGACAACAGGCAGGGCAGCGTATCCCTGGATATCGCCCGTTCCTGCTTCCAGCTCGGGGACGAGGAAACCGGCAAGAAGGTCATCCAGGATTTCATCCAGAACAATCATGACGACAAGAAAATTCACCTCCATGCCGAAGACATGTTCAGAAAAATCGGCATGCACGACAAGGGCAAGGAAATCATCACCAATTCCTCGCGCGAAGTGATCGCCCTCAACAACCAGGCTGTCCGGATGGCTCAGGCGGGCGACCTGAGAGGCTCCGTGGAACTATTGATGCAGGCAGTGACGAAATATCAGGGAAACACGGTCATCGTGCTCAACGCCGTCCATGCCATCCTGGCTTATATGCAGACGCATGGCTGGGACGAGGAATTGGGAAAATCGGCGAAAGAATACCTGACCACAGTAAGGAACCAGGATCCCGATAACCGGAAATACCTGATGCTTGCAGATCTGTACAAGGAAACCGCAAAGCATCACGGACTCCTGACATGACCTCCCCGGAAGGAAAACGCCAGCTGGCTGCTCAAGAGGAACTCGATGCCATCGATTTTGCCGCCCTGTTCGCAGCGCAAATCCACGACCTCAAGAACCTCCTGTTCCTGCTGCTCAATTCCCTTGATGAGACCCTGAACAACTGCCGCACCTGTTCCGGGACTAACGACGAAGGCCCGCCCAATCTGGCGCTGCTGAAATACAACGGTCAGCTGATCAACGACAAGCTGATCCAGATGCTTTCCCTGTTCCGCATCGCAGAAGGACCGTATGTGATCGACATCGCCTACCGGCCGGTGGAAGAGCTGATCGAAGAAGTCGTCGCCGAAGCCAAACCGCTGCTCGGCGCCCGATCCATCGCTATCAGCAGCGATGTCGAAACGGGGCTGTGCTGGTTCTTCGACCGCGACCTCGCCACCGGCGTGCTCAACAACGCCATCCACAACGCACTCCACTGCGCCAAATCGGAAATCCGGCTCAGTGTCACTGTAGAAAACAGCTTCCTCGCGATTCACGTGGAAGATGACGGCGACGGCTTCCCGCAGGAAATCCTGGAAAACGGCGGGAGCATGAAAAACCTCGACCTCTCCGGCGGCAAGACCGGCCTCGGTCTGTATTTCTCCGCGGTCTGCGCTCGACTGCATACCAACAAGGACAAGACCGGGCACATCGAACTGAGTAACGGTGGCAGTTTGGGGGGTGCGGTGTTTACGCTGTGGCTACCTTAGGAATAGTGTTGCCCAATAATGCAGGCAAACCCCCGCACGAGCTTTTCCTCTGCGAACCCTTGCGGCTATTCAAGCACTTTATATCCCGGATAGCTGCCTCGACCTGACCGCTGGCAGATGGTCCGCCCGCCAGTGAGCGATCGCCCACTGCCAGAAATCATCCAGATCGACGTTCTTCAGTTCCTCCGGCGGTGCCTGGTTGAGAAACGCCAGCACCTCGCACAATTGCGCCACCGTGTTAGCCAAGTTCACCGCCGGCGCGAGGGTCTGCTTGCTGAGCTTTTCGCCACGCTCATTCACTGCAACTGGCAGGTGCAGGTAAGCCGGAGTTGGCAGGCTCAATAATTCTTGCAGGTAGATCTGGCGCGGGGTGGAATCGAGCAGATCGGCACCGCGCACGACGTGAGTGATCGCTTGCTCGGCATCGTCCACCACCACTGCGAGCTGATAGGCGAACAGGCCATCGGCACGGCGGACGACGAAGTCACCTACCTGCGTTTCCAGGTTCTGGCTGATGCGCCCCTGCAACGCATCGTCGAAGCCGACCGGCCTGGAGTCAGTGTGCACTCGCATCGCACGCGGGGTTCGACCTTCCGGCAAGCCGGCCCGGCATATGCCGGGGTAAACCGGGCCATCGATGCCGCTGACGACTGAATCGGCGATCTCCTTGCGAGTGCAGGCACAGGGGTAAACCGCTCCGAGTTTTTCCATCTCGGCGAGGGCGGCGCGGTAAGCCTCGTTGCGGGCACTCTGGACCATCATCTCCCCGTCCCAGTGCAAGCCGAAGATGTCGAGCGTGCGCAGGATGTCGTCCGCCGCGCCGGGCACGGTGCGAGGCCGATCCAGGTCCTCCATCCGCACCAGCCACTCGCCACCGCGGCTGCGCGCTTCCAGAAAGCTGCCGACCGCCGCCACCAGCGAGCCGAAATGCAGCGGACCGGTCGGAGAAGGCGCAAAGCGGCCGCGGTAACGAGTAGGGGGTTTATCTTCTGGCATCTTGAAAATCGTGGGGTTCAGTCCCATTTCAGATCATAACAAATAACAATTGGAGGAGACCATGATCATTATCCGCAAAGCCCAGGAACGCGGCCATGCCGACCACGGCTGGCTGAACACCTGGCATACATTCTCCTTCGCCGACTACTACGACCCAGAGCAGATGGGCTACTCCAGCCTGCGCGTCATCAACGACGACAGGGTGGCGGGGGGCGGCGGCTTCCCCACCCATCCCCACCGCGACATGGAAATCGTGACTTATGTCCTGTCTGGCGCGCTGGAGCACAAGGACAGCATGGGCAACGGCACGGTGATCCGCCCCGGCGAGGTGCAGCGCATGAGTGCAGGCACCGGCATCCGCCACAGCGAATTCAATGCTTCGCCCAGCGAGGAGGTGCACCTGCTGCAGATCTGGATCATGCCGGACCGTAGCGGCCTGACCCCGAGCTACGAGCAGAAATTCTTCGACGACGCCAAAAAGCTCGGCAAACTGCGCCTGGTCGCCTCACCAGATGGCAGTGACGGTTCGGTCACCATCCACCAGGATGCGAAGCTGTATGCCAGCCTGATCGACCCCGGGCACCCGGCCGAGCATGCCCTGCTGCCGGGCCGGCGCGCCTATCTCCACGTCGCGCGCGGCTCGGCCAGCCTCAACGGCGAGGTGCTGGAGGCGGGTGACGGAGCGCGCATCGAGAGTGAAAGCAAAATTCGTCTAGAATCTAATAGTTCGGCAGAAATTTTGCTATTCGATCTGGCCTGACCATAAACTCAATCAAGGGCGCTTAGCCAAGGAATAAACATGACCACCGATCTTTTCACGCCGCTGCAAATGGGCCCCTATATCCTGACCAACCGCATCGTCATGGCGCCGCTGACCCGGAACCGGGCAGGCGCCGGCAATGTACCCCAGCCGATGAGCGTGGAATACTACCGCCAGCGCGCCTCGGCCGGCCTGATCATCACCGAGGGTTCGCAGATTTCGCCTGCCGCTGTCGGCTATCCGGCCACGCCCGGCATCCACAGTCCAGAGCAAATCGCCGGCTGGAAGCGGGTAACCGACGCGGTGCATGGCCGCGGCGGGCGCATCTTCCTGCAACTGTGGCACTGCGGCCGGATTTCCCACCCCTCGCTGCTGGACACCGGAACGCTGCCGGTCGCTCCCTCCGCCATCAAGCCGGAAGGACAGGCTTTCACCTACCGGGGATTACAACCCTTCGTCACGCCGCGCGCCCTGGAAACATCCGAGCTGCCCGGCATCGTCGAGGACTACCGCAAGGCGGCGCAGAACACGCTGGAGGCCGGCTTCGACGGCGTCGAAATCCACGCGGCCAATGGCTACCTGCTCGACCAGTTCCTGCGCGACGGCTCCAACCAGCGCACCGACGCCTACGGCGGCTCGCTGGAAAACCGCTGCCGCCTGCTGCTGGAAGTCACCCGGGCCGTCGCCGATGTTTGGGGGGCAAACCGCGTCGGCGTACGGCTTTCCCCACTCAACCCGTTCAACGACATGCACGACTCCAACCCGCAGAAAACCTTCGAGTTCGCGGCAACGGCGCTGAGCCCCTTCGGCCTGGCCTACCTGCATGGCATGGAAGGCACCATCGGCGAGAGCAAACATGCCCCACAGGAATTCGACTTCACGCCCTTCCGGCGCTGCTTCAAGGGCACCTATATCGCCAACGGCGGCTACGACAAGGCGCTCGCCGAGGAAGCCCTGACCACGGGCTATGCCGACCTGGTGGCCTTCGGCGCATTGTTCATCGCCAACCCGGATTTGCCGGAACGCTTCGCCAAGAATGCCGCACTCAACGAGCCCGACCCAAACACCTTCTACGGCGGTGACGAAAAAGGCTATACCGACTATCCGTTTTTCTCTTAAAAACATCAAGGAACAGAAATGCAGACAAAGACCGCCTCAACCCAGGTTGACGTTCACGACATCATCGCCAAGCGCTGGAGCTGCCGCGCCTTCGACACAACCAAAAAAGTCAGCCGGGAACAGATCGTTTCATTGCTGGAAGCCGCGCGCTGGTCACCCTCCTGCTTCGGCGACGAGCCGTGGCGCTTCATCGTCTGGGATAGGAACGCGGATGCAGCAGCCTGGCAAAAAGCCTTCGACTGCCTGGGAGAATGGAACCAGAACTGGGTGAAAAATGCCCCAGTGTTGATACTGACCACTGCCAACAGCCTGTTCCGACGAGATGGCAGCCCTAACCGCTGGGGCCAGTACGACACCGGTGCTGCCGCCGAGAATTTGTGCCTGCAAGCCGTGGCCTCGGGGCTGATGGCGCACCAGATGGGCGGCTTCGATGTGGAAAAAACACGCAGCGCTTTCAGCATTCCCAAAGAATTCGCTCTGATGGCGATGATCGCGGTGGGCTACCAGGGCGAGCCGGAAGTACTTAACGACAATGAGGAACTGAAGGAACTGGAACTGGCTGCTCGCGCTAGAACCCCACTGGGCGTACACTTTTTCGAGGGCGCCTGGGGCGTACCAGTAAAGGGCTAGTCCGCGACTTTTCCCCTCGCCTGCTTGGTCTCGCTACGCTGCCGTTTGGTTTCCAGCCTGCGTTTTTTCGATGCCTTGGTCGGCTTGGTGGCAATGCGCGGCTTGGGCTTCTCGGTGGCGTGACGGATCAGCTCCACCAGACGAGCGATTGCATCCTGCCGGTTACGCTCCTGGGTGCGATGGCGCTTGGCCTCGATCAGCAGCTCGCCCTCGTTGGTCAGGCGGTTGCCCGCCAGCTTCATCAGACGGGTCCGAACATCCTCGGGTAGCGAAGGAGAACGGGCTACATCAAAGCGCAGCTGCACGGCAGTCGACACCTTGTTGACGTTCTGCCCGCCCGGCCCGGAAGCGCGGATGAACTGCAGTTCGATTTCGTTCTCGTCGATGGCGAGTTGTGAAGTAATCCGTATCATGCTGCCCATGGTAGCAACCAGCTGCTTGCCGGGAAAGAAATAAACGCGTCAAACCCAAACGACATAGGATTATTTTGCGCACGGGTTGTTCTGGTTTGTCGAATAAAACCGTATTCAGCGACCTGCTGAATACATGTGGATGTTGGTCTAATGGGCGGATTTATGGTGCCTAATTTCAAATCAGGGAGGATGTATGCGAAATTTATCGGTCGCGTTTCTATTGTCGATTGCCGCACATGCGGTGAGTGCAGCAGATGAGGTTGGACGATACCAGGCCATACCGCTCCCCAGGTCCAACAATGACATATCACAGTCAGTCGTCATCATCGACACGAAAGAGGGCTATCTCTGGGAGTGGGTTTCAACACCCCCAGTTGGCCGGATTCCCGATGGATACTATCTCCGATACCAAGGCCGAGTCAGGCCAGGCAAAGCCATCGGGGAAGTCGTTGATCAGAAACAATTCACTTCGCCGCTAAAATGAGAACACAAGCGACCGGGAAACAACCGGGGCAAATAGGGCAGGAAAAATGTCAGCACGGATAACTCCACAAAACATTCTCGACTTCTGGTACTCGAAAGAGATGCAAGGCCGCTGGTTTTCATCAACGCCGGCGCTGGATGAGGATATCCGCAGCCGATTCGAGGCACTGTGGCGCGAGGCCGCCGCAGGGGAACTCGACGGATGGAAAGAGACGCCAGAGGGCTGCCTGGCCTTAGCCATCGTGCTCGACCAGTTCCCGCTAAACATGTTTCGCGGCAAGGCGGAGAGCTTCAGCACCGAGCAACAGGCGGTCGAAATCGCCAAACACGCTATCGACGAAGGCTACAACCAGCGCTTGCCGGCAGAGCGCCTGGCCTTTCTGTACATGCCGTTGATGCACAGCGAGAACCTTGCCGACCAGGATCTTTCAGTCAGGCTGTTCGAAGCGGCGAAACTTGAAAGCAACCTGCGTTTTGCGCAACATCATCGGGAACTGATCCGGAAATACGGCCGCTTCCCTCACCGCAACAGCGTACTTGGGCGGCAAAGCACACCCGAGGAAATCGAGTATCTGGCTTCGAAGGAAGCGTTTCTGGGGTAGCACAGCTATCTAGACTTGGCACCTGAGCTTGTTGCAACTTCCGACGACCCTTTAAGAGACCGTTACCGCCTTGTCGTCAAGGGTCCGTAAAGCACACAAGAACGGTCATACAGTTTGATAAGTATCGTTCCTTGTGATGGTTAATCTCCTACGGTAAGCACGGGCGTTATTGATTTGCAGTATTATTGTTACATATGCGGCAGACATCCTAATGGCAACCACAATGAATCCACAACTTATCAAAAATCAGCACGCTTCATTATTATCAATAGTACTGACCGGTGGATCCGTCTAATAACTAGCCCTCAAGGAAACACCTCTATGACTGCGAAGGATATAGCAAGCAAGATTGGAATAGGTATCTTCGTAGTCGCCTTCTTATTTTTGGGCTTGAAGGGTTGTGTAGTAACTATCTGGAGTTCCCCGAAAACGCCGGAAATATACTCGATTCAAGGTCAGGATGGCCGAGTCATGTCAATGATCTTCCTTCCGAAGCACGAAACGATGATATGGCATTTTGACCAAGCAAATGAATCGGCTGAGGGCGTTTTAACGAAAATGCGCGGTTCCTACGGTACTCACTATTTCTGGAGGCTATGGCATGTCGAGGGGCCGGGCATAACGTTTGGGTATCGAATCTATCCTCCTGACGCAGAGCCTGTACATATGGAAATTACCGTTCTGGAGAGATTTATGAGTGGTAGAGGAAATCCGGGATTTCCAGAAAAAGGAGATCGAACACATCAGGTGTTGTTGTTTGGAAAAGACGTAGTGAAATTTCAAAGCATGTGGTTACGGAGAGAATCAAACGATCCAGAAATGGTTCAGGCTCTCTTGGCCAAGCTTGGTGGTAGTAAGGAGAAATAGATGAACCAAGGTCTAACAAGGCGCTACACCAGACCGCTCACCGCTACGCGGTTCGCATCAGGTGAGCTTGGTCGTTAGGGCGCACTCGCAATGCAACTTGACCTCGTTCTTGATCGCTTGCTGCAAGTTGGGCGAACCGAAGCGTTTGCTGACATTGCCCAACTGCCGGAGCTCTGTCCAAACATGGCCGTCGTTCAGCTCTTGGATCGGTGCCGTGACGAGTTAGTGCCATACGTTGAAGGACTCGCTGCGAATGATCGCATCGCGCTCATCAAGTCCGTCGCCGTTCTTGAGCATCAGGTCGGCGGTCGTGGAAGCGTCACTCACCTGAAGCGTCTTTTGGCGCTTGTCTCCGACTCGGAGCGAAGCCTTCTTGATTGGATTCTTCGAAACACAACGAGCTATTGGTATTACGCACACGGAGCCCGCTCCGTCGAAGAGTATGACCTCTCGAAGACTCAGATAGACAGGCGAACTGCTGAACGAGTCCAACGAGACTACGAGCGCCAGTTGCAAGATAGGGAGCGCGTCGCCACAGCAGCCACAGCCAAGCTGTACAACGCCGTTCGTCGCGGTGACATCAAGGCAGTGCAGGCGTTACTCAGCAAAGGCGCTGACGCGGGGTCTCTGACGCCAGAGGGAGCATCTCTCCTCTCGTTCGCAGAATCGCGAGGGCATGCCGCAGTCGCTACCGAACTCCGTAACGCACTTGGTGGCCGAAATGCGCCTTAACCTCTTATTCCACTGGACCTGCGCGAAAAACCGCGCAGGGCGATGAATTCAAAAGTTAGAGCCCAACATGATGCATCCTTACTTGAACGATGCCCTCAGATTATTCGAACAGTCTGAAGGCAAAACAGACCCCTCACGAAAGTTTATCGCACTAGAAGAGGCGCTTGAGCTTGTTGATCTAGTTCTTGAAGATTCGAGCCTTCCGCAACCTGACAGAGAGCTAGCAGAAAACTTGCGCCATTCCAATATCCGGAGGTTACTTAGTCAGCTCGTTGGTATGCGCGGTATTCAGTTCGGTGACTGGTTCAACTATATTGACCTGCTGCTCATGCGGCGTGAACACGAAGTCAAGACCATACTTGACGAAGACTCATCGTTGAAAGAGGGTTACCAAGCTTTTGTAGCCATCTGGAAGGGTGAACTTCTGGAGGCGCTTGAGCATGCACAAAAGAAAGGGCTCTAACATGGCGTCAAGAGGGACGCTTAGCGGCAGGAGGGTGTAAGAATTTTTGTGTAAACGGTCATTTGGCAGGAAACTGCCGTATTGCAAGGAGCGATAATGACCGTACCAAAAGCATTACCCCACG
>NZ_DF967558.1 GCF_000971475.1 Sulfuricella sp. T08 | reverse complement strand
GCCACGGTTCTTGAGTTCAGTCACCACTTGTAGCCAGAATTTGGCCCCCTCGGTCTGGGCGATCCAGATGCCCAGCAGTTCTTTCTCCCCGGCCAGGTTGATGCCCAACGCCAGATACACCGCCTTGACCCGCACCGTGCCGCTATCACGTGCTTTGACGTGAATGCAGTCGAGGTAGACGATGGGATACAGGGCATCCAGCGCTCTGGACTGCCAGGCCTTGGCGTCTTCGATAACGGCATCCGTGACCGATGAAATCAGCGATGGGGAGACCTCGGCACCATACATCTCTTCCAGGTGGCCTTGAATCTCACGCACCGTCATGCCGCGAGCGTAGAGCGACAGAATCTTGTCGTCGAAGCCCGTCCAGCGGGTCTGGTGCTTCGGGATAAGTTGCGGTTCAAAGCTGCCGTGGCGGTCGCGGGGGATTTCAATCGGCAGTTCGCCGAATTCGCCCTTGAGCGTCTTCTTGCTCTTGCCGTTGCGGGTGTTGCCGATGGGATTGGCGACCGGTTCGTGTTTGGCGTGGCCCAGGTGCTCGGCCATCTCAGCCTGCAACGCCCGTTCCACCAAGGCTTTGGTGAGCTGCTTGAGCACCCCGTTTTCGCCAATTAGGTCTTCAGGTTTCTTGTAGTCGGAAAGCAGGCTGTCTATCAAGTCGTGGGGTAATGCTTTTGGTACGGTCATTATCGCTCCTTGCAATACGGCAGTTTCCTGCCAAATGACCGTTTACACAAAAATTCTTACACCCTC
>NZ_DF967559.1 GCF_000971475.1 Sulfuricella sp. T08 | reverse complement strand
CTACGCTGATCACTAAACCTACGTCCAGTTCAGCTTTGCAAAGCTGAAGTTCAGTATTTGAGCTAACCGGTTCGAACTAAAAAAGCTCTTGTAATTCAGTCACCATGTTCTATTGTGCGTAGCACTGTCCCTCCATTTGCCTACCTCACATTTTTCGTGCATGGAGTCGGGCAAGCCATGAATTCGCAACAAGACTACAAACTATCGCAATAAGGCCAAGGATCGCCTCTTATGGGAATAAAAAGTCTTTCGCACCCTCGCCTGAGTTGGCTGTAGGCTAGTCAAGCAACTGGATTCCCATCTGACAAATATGACAAATACTGCAAACTTTATTATGCCGGATAAGTAGATAAAATTGCCTAAGGAACAGGATATGAACATTCTTAAAGAATTGGAAAATCGATTAAAGAAGGATTCAAATGACCCAGCTGGCAAGATCTTTCATCGTCTAGTCGGTGCGCTTTGTTGTGATGGAGAATTCAAGCTCACCGAAATTTATGAGCTTAATTACGATGATTTTGAACTCAGCTTGGAAATCATCAAGCATTGGAGGCTTGACCGTTACACGAAGACAAAGGAACGCCTGCAAAAGCTTGTTAGCGTAAGCACTAATTAGGCAAACAATGCCTACACCGATTAATCAGGATTAAGAAGCGCATATTGAAGAATCACACTTCTCCAACCATTATTAGCGGTGCCCTATTGGCATTGTTGCTTCTGCCCTATCACCAAGCCTTGGCATGGGGTGCTACCGGGCATCGCATGATTAGCCAATTGGCGATTCAGAATCTTCCCCCGGAGATCCCGACTTTTCTACGTACAAAGAAAGCTGCGCGACTTATCGGTGAACTTGGACGTGAGCCGGATCGTTCCAAGGGAACGGGGAACAGCCATGATCATGATCTTGATCCTGGCCACTACATCAACCTCTCCGATAGTTTCACGGAGGCTAATTTGGTTTCGATCGACCCTTTACCTGCCACCCGAGAGGACTACGATACTGCATTACGTTTAAATGGAACCAATGAGTACAAGGCGGGTTTTCTTCCTTATTCCATCGTTGATGGCTGGCAGCAGTTGCAACGTGACTTCGCCTATTGGCGCGCTGACTTTGCCAAAGAACGCTCGGCAATATCAAAAACTGAGCGCTCATGGTTCAGCAAGGACAGAGAGTTGCGCGAAATGATCATTCTTCGCGATTTGGGATATTGGAGCCATTTTGTTGCCGACGCCAGCCAACCCATGCACGTCTCGATTCATTATGATGGATGGGGCGACTATCCAAACCCGCGGGAATACCCCAACACAAAGGGGCTTCATGCTGCGTTTGAGGGTGCTTTTGTTGCGCGTAATATCCGTCCTGAGGACGTCACAAAAAAACTGCGATCAAGCGTGGATTGCAATTGTTCGATCCAGACTCGCACGGTTTCCTATCTGCACGAAACCCAATCGCAGTTGTTGCCTTTATTGGAATTGGCAAAGACCGGTAGCTTCGATGAAAATCCATTGGCTGGAAAAGATTTTGCAGCAGAGCGACTGGCCGCAGCAGTATCAGAGCTTCGTGACATGATAGTTTCAGCTTGGCGGACAAGTGCGGATTCAACGGTTGGTTATCCGCCTATCCCGGTGCGGGATATTGAGTCTGGCAAGATCAACCCTATCAGGGAAATGCAGGGATTAGACTAAATTCACACCGTAGGTTTGCCATTAGTCTGGGCGATAGGTCAGCTATTCACCAACGTTCAGACCGTCAATTTTGAATGGCGTGCGTCCGGTAATGTTAAGGGTTGCCAGATGCCTGTCCACAGCCGCAGGTCTATCCGGACGCGACAAAGCCCACCGGGCAGGCGTCGAACAAGCCTCAAGGGAGGAAACCGCGGGATGTACCGAGGCGAGTCAGGACTGGTGACGGGTTATGGGGATTTGAGTTACCTCAGTATGTTGCTGCCACAAAGTCCAATAGTCCTTCAATATTCCCTGAATTTGCCCATTAGCGTCGCGGAAAATGTAAAGAGGGTAATTATCATCGATGACTACGTGAATCGAGCTTGGCGAAGATGCTGCATGCGCTATATCGACGATTGCGAACAGCAACAGGAGGAATGAGCGACCAAGGCGGGTATGGATGAGAATTGTCTGAATCATCCACAATGCACAAAATCGCAAGATACAAGATTTTCGTGAAGGAGAAGTGTCGGAAATTCTGAGTGAGAAAGGCCAGTTAAAAATCAGTTCGGTGCACTGGTGAATCATTCACCGAACAGGATAGTGAACTGGTTGGCCGCCTACTTCCTCGTCACAGGCGGCATCTTCAAATCTTTTTCGATATTTCGCAACGCCAGTGATCGTAGCTTTACAGCAGTGTCATCGCTGGGGAAGTAGCCGCAGTTCTTGTAAGAGCCAAAGCCAGAGCTTGGTGACTTTCGGTCTGCTCGATCAATAGGCCCAGCACATCGGGATAATTTGCAGCGACCTGATAGACAGTTGTAGGACAGAAGGAGCGACCGCAGCCGGCGCGTCAGTGCGCGTTGTCGCCTGACCTTCCGGTACACAACGCGGATGTCGTTGCGCCAGCGCTTCCGCAATGAAAGCATTTGATGGGTTTGTGAAATCAGCGCGATAGGGTAAGCGGTTTGCAACAAATCGGTGATCATGCGCCATTCGGCCCGGAGGCCCTTCAAGTATCCGAGCTTCTCGGTTTTCCTCGATTGCGTGACGTGACGCCAGCGCGAGACCGCTATCGAAAGCCGGCGGGCAATAATCTGGCTATTCATGAATACCTCGATTCCAAAACGCGGCAAGCCATGAATCTCCTTCAGTGCCTCGCTCAAGAACTCCTTCCGGATAACCCGTTCGCCCGAAACAAAATCCAGACCGATTGCGCGAAATATCATAAGGCTATTCTGCCGAAGGCTCAGGCTGATATCCGCCTCTCCCGACAAAACAGGGGCTGCGAGTGCTGTAATGTTTTCCGATGTAAGTCCTTTGAGATCCGCATCGAGCAACATGAGTAGGTCGCCTTGTGCCGACGCGACGCCCGTTGCCATCGCAAAACTCTTACCTCGATTCACTGGGTAGGAGATCAGCTTTACCGACGGGAAGCGCTTGACGATCCCGGCGGTGTTGTCGGTCGAGCCATCGTCCACTACGATGACCTCGAGAAGCAACGGATGCACAGAGGCGACCGCAAGCACGGCGGCGATTCTCGGCGCCTCATTAAAAGCGCAGATAATGCAGGAGATTCGAACACTGCTATGCTGTTCGGGACTGCTGATCATGAATTATCCCATCATACCAATTCCAGCAGGCCCGAATTCTCATATCCGAAGAGGCAGAGGCACGAACGAGTTGTCAATACTACCTGCCTCACGTCTTGAGGCACGAAGCCTCACATATGTCCACAAGAGCCACACCAGGCTCGCCTTGTCGTGGCCTCTGTTACGCCACAAATTTCCAGTGTGAGCAGCCGTCGCCGGAAACCGGCGATGTCAGCGCGCCCGAAATATACTCGAAATCCAGATCGCGCATTTTATGCTGGCAGGTTCCCTTGGAGCCATCAAGGCAAATGAAGCTTTTCCGTCCATTCCGTTCGCGCGGCCCCTTCCAGTTCGAGCAATTGCCGTAAACGCTTTCGTTGGCGGTCAAAGGGATGATGTTGATGGAAATTGGAAGCGTGGATGCAAAGTTATCAACAGATTTCATATTTCGCCCAAAATAGTAATTGAAAATCGGCGCAGACCCAGTCGCGGCCACGGGCCATATCATAATGCCGACAGATAACAGCTTTGTTACTATCCCGTGCTGGTATCTATGTCGAAAAACCCAGGTTGGCGGCGGGCGAGCATCGTGAGGATGCCGCAATTCTCTCTGAGAATGACTCGCCGTGCTGCAAATTGGGGCTGCGGGAGTTTTAGTCTTTAGGGGTGTCCTTAGCCTTTCCCAACCCGGTGAATGTCCGAATGACTGGAGCCTCCCTAATCCTATTGAAAATTTCGTCGGTTTGTGGCTAAAAAGGGGGCATTTAAATGACGGGCTTTAAATGTATTGCACTGGCTTTAGGGAACAATTATTTTCTTATTTGTGCTTCAGCCTGAAGCCAATCCGCTAACTCATAGCCAGGTTTAAATCCCCTTTTTTCCGCCAGGAAATATGCAGCCTCTTCTATCATTAACCGAGTCGTCTCTTCCATAGCGCTTACTTCGCTTTGAATGTCTGATTGGTTTCCATCGCGAAAGGGGATTACCAACTCACCGTACAACGGTCCCAGTTCTTGACCCATTAATTTAGTCCTTATAAATTGGTTGTAATTTAGCAACTGCTTGTTACAACGATATGAATTTTAGAAAAATGTATAGTAAATCGCCCAAATGACAGTAGAAAGCAGTGCGGCCATTTATGGTACTGACATTATTGAGTCCGCAGCAACATAAACTGACAGAAGCCCAACAGCGACTTGGATAATGCCGAACACCGGCGCCACCATCTGCTTGCATAGCGTACAAGCGCCATGTCCGGCGCGAATCTTGAGTTGGTTTTTCATGGTTTCGACCTGTGAGGCATCGTCCGCCAGCGGTTTGGGTTGCGTATAATCCTTCCGCCAATTTGGATAATGTTCGTCGCGCTTGACTGTAATTGCGGCTCCGCGACGGTGCAGGCCGATTCAGCCCTTCGGGATTCGCATGTGTCTCGCCACCATCATCTCGACCTACTCCTTGTCGTTGATGGCTTCCTGTCATGATCTTGTCACACTACTGGAACACGATCATGAACATGGTTCAGTACAGAAAATCGGAACGTTTGGTGATCTTCGACGCTGATGGCACGACCATTGACGCGTTTCATGCTATCGAGCTGGCCTTTTTGCGGCACGGCATGGCCATCGGCGACCTCGAGCGTTTTCAGAAACGCCGCAAACTGTTCAAGTATCTCGGAGGTCTGCGGGAGTTCCCAACAAATCTGCGCCACCAGTTTGGGCAGCAGAGCCGCAAACAACTGCTGTTGACGCTGACCGAGGTCTACCGACACGAGGCATGTTTGTATCCAGGCATCGACTTGCTGCTACGTACGGTGCTGGCGGCTCCGGACATCCGTGTGGGTCTCGTAACCCGCAATGTGACAATTGAGCCCGAGAAGACGCTGAAATGCTTATTTCAACGCCACGGCATCGACACGGGCGAATTCGATTACTTTGCCTGCATCCCTTTGAGGGAGGACAAGACAGTGCACTTGAAACGTGCCCGGCAATCCTTCGATATCAATCCCGCGCGCGCGTATGCCTGTGGCGACGAGTACAGCGATTATCTCGCGGCGATTGGTGCCGGAATGCATCCTTTTATTGTGGCATATGGCTTCGAGGACAGCGTTCGCCTAACCAGGAAGTTTGAGGTTCCGCCCGAGGTTATATCGACATCTCCTGCCGAGTTTGCCGGTCGCCTGCTGCACGCTTTTGATCTGCCCACCGAAAGTGTCTGAGTGTTTCAAGTAGGATGGGCCAAGTTGACCTCTCACCCTTGCTCACCACGAAGCTATTCACCAATAGGTCAAGAAAGGATGCAACTATCGGCTTGCCCACGAGTGAGGATCGCTTCCAGGTAGGCCCATTTCGCTTGTTTGCCTATGATCGGTAACCGACTACCTTCAATTTGAGGCAACGTAGCTTTTGACCATCTGCGTACAGTTACTTCTTTGTGAATAAATGTCATTGATGGGAATTTGACTTGGATCGAAGGGAAATTGATGTACATAGACACCTTTGATTCAATCTGACCGGCATCCTTTAGTCGTCCCGGGCTGATCAGCAACTACAAGTTGTATCGCGATGGCGCAGCCAACATTGACATGTGCGGCTTAGTGTGCTAGACTTTCTAGCATATTCAGTAAATCAGTAAAACTGCATTTCCTGAATCCAACATTTCCGTAACAATCTATGAGGCCTAGCCACAAGGGGAAAGGAACAGCAAGATGAGCATCTTCCGCAGCATCTTCGATTTTTTAACGCAACCGATCGGCCGGGATACTGACCAAGCAGCCATCCCTTCGATTACCCACGATGACACCAATACTATCTTTGACCGCCACACAAATCTGGGGGTCAACCCGTCGAGCGGCCTACCGATGCTGGATGATTCGATGCTGGACGTTGGCGGCAACGTCTTCAGCTGCGATAACAGCCCCACAACCAGCTTTGATGATGACTGGGGCTCTAGCTTTGATAGCTTTGACTCGGGGAGCGGCTTAAGCAGCAATGACTAGTAGCGTCTCAAAAATCCATATTTATGACACAACCGCCGACCAGGCGGTTTTGTCGAGATAAGGCGTCTCAAATATTGCTTCAGAATTATGCCTCACTTGTTCATAGGACTTTTGGAACATGAAAATCGGATATGCACGGGTTTCAACCACAGGACAAACACTGGATGCTCAAATTGCAGCATTGACAGCAGCTGGGTGTGAAAGGATATTCAAAGAACAGCGTAGCGGTAAGTCCTCCGCAGAGAGGATCGAGCTACAGGCTGCCCTGGCTTACGTAAGGGATGGCGATGCACTGCTAGTCACCCGCCTCGATCGGCTGGCCCGGTCAGTTTTGGATCTGCATCAAATTGTGCAGCAGCTGAACCGTAAAAGTGTGGACCTCGTGGTACTGCTTCAGGCTATTGATACCACTACGCCGGCAGGTAGACTGACTTTTAGTTTGCTAGGGGCGATCGCAGAATTTGAGAGGGAACTGATCTGCGAGCGTGCAGCAGAAGGACGAGCAAGGGCGAAACAAAAAGGCGTCAAATTTGGCAGGAAACCCATGGAAGTGGACTGGGCGTCAATCCAGTCCGATATATTAGCTGGCACGCAATCTAAAGCCGCAGTGGCCCAGCAGCATGGAATCAGCCGGGCCACGTTGTACCGGCTGCTCGACTGTTAATTTGCGCCGAATATTGACCCGGGATTTGCACTGAAAATTGACCCACCCGATAAGCCACAGTATGGCTCAAGTTACAGATGGATTT
>NZ_DF967560.1 GCF_000971475.1 Sulfuricella sp. T08 | reverse complement strand
CTGGAAAGCGGCCCATGGCCCAGCTTTGTGACCGGCCTCAAGCGCCTGGCTAATGACAACGATATGATGGTTGACCTGATGGGTCAGCTGGAAACATCCTACGCGACCAGAAAAGGTTACTGGAAGGGCGGTACCGTTGGCGTGTTCGGCTATGGCGGCGGCGTAATCCCGCGTTTTTCCGAGCTCAAGGACGAGAACGAGAAACATGTCTATCCCGATGCGGCCGAGTTCCACACCCTGCGCATCCAGCC
>NZ_DF967561.1 GCF_000971475.1 Sulfuricella sp. T08 | reverse complement strand
TAGAAATCCATCTGTAACTTGAGCCATACTGTGGCTTATCGGGTGGGTCAATTTTCAGTGCAAATCCCGGGTCAATATTCGGCGCAAATTAACATCGAGAATATCCAGTGGGCAGGAGCTTGGCCCCAGGACGTCTTTAATCTCGTCGCCAAGAAGGGTTGGTGTCTGGTATTCCAGCTTTTCTATAAGGTGGTGCTCAAAGTTGCTGGCATAATTATCGAACGTTTCGCGTACATAAGCAGCTGGCGCACGTTCGCTATTCACTTGCTCAAGCGCGTTTAATAAATGTCTGGTACTTTCATCGTCCGGTTGCAGTTCCAGCACTTTCCGATAGCAGGCGGCAGCTTCTGCTCGATTTCCCATGGACTCATGAATCAAAGCCAGGTTGTTATATAACGCGGATATGCCAGGTTGCCGGGCTATGGCTTGCTGGTAATGCTGAATCGCGTCATCCAGCTTGCCATTTGCACGCAGGGCGATGCCAATCTGGCAGAGCAGGGCTGGGTTGTCAGGGGCAAATTCGAGTGCCTGACGATAACATTCAAGTGCACCTTCAAAATTGCGTTGTCTATGCAGGGTTTCGCCCAGTGCCAGATAGGCATCCAGGTAGCTGGGGTTGAGTGTTATGGCGCTTTTGAAGCGTAAAAGTGCCTCGTCCGACTTGCCCAGTTCGCGTAGTGTAAGCCCGATGTTGCGCTCTGCCTCAGGAAAATTCGGCTGGAGTGAGAGCGCTTTTTCATAATGGGAATAGGCTTTATCCAGCTTGCCCATGGCTCGGCACACTTCACCAAAATTGTTGTAAAAATTGGCTACATTAGGGTTGAGGCTAATTGCTTTCTCTATCAATGGGTAGGCCAACGCATGTTTGCCAGTCTGATGCATGATAACGCCTTGCAAATGCAGGGCATCGATGTGGCTTGGCTGCTGTTGCAGAATGAGTTGATAGATTTCTGAAGCTTTGCGAAGTTGGCCTAGTTGATGATGTTGAATGGCGATCTGTAGGGCATTAGGTATGGGGATGATGCCTCTGCCTGGCAGGCTCAGCACCGCATCTTTGCTGGTTTGAAACGCTTGTGCCGAGGATGTGGTTTTTTTACTTGCGCAGCAGTGCTTGAATTTTTTTTCGCTTCCGCAGGGGCATGGCTGATTTCTGCTTGGGGCTAGCATAGTTATTTACCTGGCTAAATATTTGATCAATTATGCTAAACGATTGAATATCGCATAACTCATCAATGAACCTTGAGGTTGAAATATTTTTTGATATTAACAGAATTTGGAGCGGAAATTGATCATGTAAATCTTCAGCGGCTTCTGGTAGCATCCCGGCGCGTCAAATGTAGTTGGTGCAGGCGTGGATAGGAACAAAGGGGGTTAGAACCCTTATAATTTCAGCATATATTGACATCAAGCGTAACAGAATGATACGTCGGCTTTTTCGTCATCCATCATGGAACGAAGGGGTTGTCATGTGGAAGACTTCGGGCTCCAATTTGTTCCCTTGAAGTAGGCGAGGCACAACAAAGGGGTAAGAACCCTTAAACAATAGACATCAACGAGTTACAGTAACAATTGGTGAGAAAAATAATAGGTGGAAACCTCAGGGACCACGGTTTTCTGGTAACCTTCAAGGGTTACTCCCTCATTGATTTTCCACATGTCCCGCCTCGATCTTCCTGATATTTCCTAGCACCTGATCCAGCGTGGCAATAACCGTCAGGCGTGTTTCTTCTCCAATGAGGATTATTGCTTCTATCTTGAATGGCTGACCGAGGCACCGCTGGGCGGGCGACCGATGATGCCGCGCAGTCAGAGGGCTTCCGAGCAGAATGCACCTGGTGTGACAATCCGCGTTCGGCCAAAGCTTCCTCGCTGTAGCAGGCCGGCCCGATGATCTCCAGTGACCAGATAGTCCGCCTCCCCTGCGAGTGCCATCGCGAGCAGAAACGTATCGTTCGGATCGTCCGCCTCAACGTCCGATGTGAGCCGATCCAGCACGATTGCGCGCTGGAGATTGTTGATCATTGCGCCCACTTGGTGTGGTTGCAATACCGCTTTGAATTTGGGGTAACGGCTGGCACGGCGCAGTTCGTCAAGTTGCGCCAGTGATGTGACCACCTCGAATTTGGCGGCACGCCAGGCGCGGTAAATTGCATCTGGCGCACCATGTGGCGAGATGAGTGCGGAGAGCAAGACGTTTGTATCGAGTACGACCCGCATCAGTGGTTACGTGCCCATTGCACGGCTTCGTCAACCATGGCGGTCAGATCTCCCTCGCTCACGGCGGCGTTGGCCGTTTTCACCTGCTCTGCAGTCAGCTCCAGAATGTGGGCGCGCACGGCTTCCTCAATAAAGCGTGACAGATCGCCTTTTCGGCCGCCACCCTGGCTGGCAAGGAACATGCGAAGCGATTGATCGGTGTCCGGAGAAACTGCAATATTCCAGCGTATCTGGCTCATGATTATTCCTTGATCGGTGTTTAGGTGTTTGTATGTTTATACACCAAGATGAGACTGGCTTCAAGATGGGTGCATTCCAACAAAGGGGTAAGAACCCTTATAATTTCAGCATATATTGACATAGCAAAATAAAGGGGTCAGACCCTTTATTATTTCAGCAAAAATAGCAAAATAAAGGGGTCAAAAAATAATAGGGGACAGACTCCAATGGCACTAACTTAAGAGAAGTATCTTTCCGATCATAGAGATAGAGAGGGGCTGAGAGCCTTGTCGCGTTACCATGCGGGTGTCGAATCCGT
>NZ_DF967562.1 GCF_000971475.1 Sulfuricella sp. T08 | reverse complement strand
TCAAAGGCATCTACATGCCGGGCCGGGGCGACAACAACAAGCTGCTCGATATGGCCGGCTGGGCACTCGCTCTGCTGACTCTGATCGGCGTGCTGATCCACGGCGCTGGCCGCATCTATGCCCACAAGAAAGGATAAGATCATGACCGTCGAAAGAATCTACGTTTTCAAACGCTTCGAGCGCTTCTGGCACTGGGGTCAGGCCTCGCTTATCATCTTCATGCTGATCACCGGCTTCGAGGTGCATGGTTCCTATCATTTCTTCGGCTTCGCCAAGGCGACGAGTCTGCACACCATCGCCGCCTGGTCGCTGATCGGCCTGTGGGTATTTGCCATCTTCTGGCACTTCACCACGGGTGAGTGGAAACAGTACATCCCGACCACGGACAAGGTGGTGGCCATGATCAAGTTCTATTCGGTCGGCATCTTCACCAATGCGCCGCATCCGTTCAAGGCGACCACGCTGAAGAAGCACAACCCGCTGCAGCGCCTGGCCTATCTCGGCGTGCTGCTGTTCATCGGGCCATTACTGTGGCTCTCAGGCTGGTTCTACCTGTTCTTTAGTGACTGGACGGCATGGGG
>NZ_DF967563.1:10822-138370 GCF_000971475.1 Sulfuricella sp. T08 | reverse complement strand
CACTCGTTCCCGAGTAGGTCAGTGTATAAACGTGGGTCAAAATTCCATGCAAATCTCTATGGTTAGTGGGTCAGTTTTAAACGCAAATCAACAAAGCACTGTTACTCAGCACCCGCCACCGTCTTCAGGGTAGACCTGATAGCGCCCGGGGTGGCCATGATCTTGCCAAAGCTGGTCATTTTCAGGGCCGGATAGGACAGGGCAATGCGATAGCGTCCAAAGAAGCCCATAATCTTGTCACCAACCACGAAAATTTCATAAGGCAGGGCAGCAATGTGATCGGCACCTTCGATCTTGTTGACCCACACGCCCTCACCGGTTTTCGGGTCATTCATGGCGACGCCGAATACGGCGATCTTCTTGTCGGCCATCACGACTTCATAAACCTTGGCGGTGCCACCAGCGCCCTTGGCCAGGTTGGCATGAACGGTTTCAACCGCTTTTTCGAAGCTGCCAGCGGTAGCCAGGTCGCGGTTGTCTGCGAAGTATTCCATGCCGAACATGTAATGATATTTGGCCAATTTGTCAGCTTCGACATCTCCGCCAAATGCCGCGCCAGCGCCGATCGCTGTTTTCAGGCGTGCTTCCACGCCCTTGACCGCTGCCTGATTGGCATCAAAGTTGTCGCGAAAGTAGGCGCGGTACCAGTACTCGGGGTTCATGTAGGAAACGGTGCCGTCGGCCTTGACGCCTACACGGATGCCGGCGCCGACGATGACGTCGCCACCAATCTTGGCGATGGTGTCCAGGATGGCCTTGTCGGTGACGATGACTACGCCGTTACCCGCAATGCCTTGAGGTTGATATTTGCCAACCACGGTAAAACCGCCTGCCTGCAATTTTTTCTCGACCTGGGACATGACGGCATTGACGTCACCCGCGGTTACGCTGTCTGCCTTGATATAAGGCGAAAGCGCCAATGCAAACGGTGCCCATGCCAGCATGGCAAGGGCCATCAGAATTTTTTTCATCCAAGTATTCAATTTGTGTCTCCCCCAGTTTTTAGTTTAATTAATGCTCTTGAACCACTGTTACGCTGCCAGAAACGGCCCTGACAGGCCGCTTAAAACCATCGCTACAGTTAAATCACAAAACCTATAAGCAAGGTTTGTTCCCGGACGACTTGTTTCATATTTTTCAATGATTATATGGAAAATGATGTTGATATCCAGCCATGAATATGTAAAGTTTTTCGACAAATTTCACTCAATAACCATGACTATTACAGGCATAAAGAAAATCTAAAAACATCAATAATTGTTATAAGGAAATGATAATTCAGGAGTACTGAAATTCGCTACATATTGGCATGTCTTAAAAAGGCACTCGTTAAATTTCTCGACAAATACCAGAAAGCCGATTTATTTCTGTTTGGAAGTTAATTCGGTTGGGTGAACCCGGCTCTGCCGGGGGACTTAATAAAGGTTTGACCTTTGCGAATCCGGCGTTTTTAAATCCCCCTCAATCCCCCTTTGTTAAAGGGGGAGGCAAAGGTATGCGGCAGTTTTGTTCCAGGCTGTTGTTTTGAGCGTAGTGCCTTTTAGCCAAGCCGTTAACAAAAAGAGTGAAAATCATTGTTGAGGGGCCTGCCATCCAGGCATTCCCTCACTCTGTCCATCGGCTCGTCCCTACGAATTCGTATCCAGCAATTCCCAAGAAATCTCTGTATCTTGGCTTGACTATCCAATATAAATACCCCATTATTATGGGGTATAATTTTTTGTTGGAGTCAGTCATGGGCAAGGCGAAAATTAACTTCGAAATCGAGGAGGAGGTTTTGGCTAATGCCAAGGCTTACGTCGCTCGGCACGGTGGCTCCCTAAACAAGCTAGTCAGTGCATTGTTCTCCCAGCTCGGCCAGCGTCTTGACGCCCCCGATATAGATCCTTCCAAAAAGATACTATTTGATCTGAGCGGTGGAAAAATCTCCCTAATGGAGGCCACACGACTGCTGGGTTTCCAAGACGCCGGATACACGCTGCATCTCATGGCCGAGGAGGGATTGCCGATGAAGCGCCTTTCCGAAGAGACCATCAAGCGACAGGCGACTGAGTCTCTGGAGGCGATGAGAGAATGTTTACTCCCTTCGAAGGATAAGGCCAAACGGTCGACGAAAAAAACAATTCATCAGCATTCATGAGGCCGATCCTCATTCCGGATTCGGGCCCCTTATTTTCCTTGGCAGCTGGCGATTTACTCGGATTGCTCCTGAAATTCCAGACCGCCATCACGGATGTCGTCAAGGAAGAGACGATTGACCGTGGAGCACTTTCTGGAGCCTCTACGGAGGCCGCCAAGCTGCATCAATTCTATGCGTCCAACGAGAAGGTCATTCAAATTCTCCCTACTCAGGTCGGGCACAGTATCCAACATCTGCGCCAGACTTGCCCGAACGCCCCGCTCCCTCCAAACGCCGGCGAGCTTTCTATCCAAAGCCTCCTGATCGGATTGAGCGTATCTAAAGGCCCGAAGCCAATCGTGCTGTTCGAGGACGGCTGGTTTTTACGAAACGCCGCAGCCCTGCATGGAAGTTGCGTTCTAGTGAGCACGGAAGCGTTTTTGGTCAACGCTCAAAGTCTAGGCCTCATTCCATCCGCCGAAGAAGCTAGAACGGCCATCTCAAATCTGCGCCCTTATGCCTACCGAGAAGCCAAGATCATCCGGAAGGATATGGAACGGTAACTCCTAGCCGTAACTTTTCAGTTAAAACAGGCCCAAGTCCCTGCGACATCGTGCTGGAAACAAAGATACCGCCTACGAACTCCTAGGCGGTTGGTCGAAAGGGTTAGCCGTCGTAGTGGAAACGGCAAGCGATAATCACCAGCTCTGCATCGGTTGCGCGATACACTAAACGGTTCGCTTCATCTATGCGCCGCGACCAGTAGCCGGATAATTCGCCACGCAGTGGTTCGGGCTTGCCTATACCTGTGAACGGGTCACGCGCAGCGGCAGTAATCAGCAGGTTTAGCCGCTTGAGCGTCTTCTTATCCTGATCCTGCCAGTACAGATAAGCGTCCCACGCATCGGGCACAAAGCGAATGGCGCGCATGCTTAATCAGTGGGGAGCAGTTGACGATCCTGAGCTTGCCCGGCTTTATCCTGTGCAATTGCCCGAGCCAATGCCGCCGCATTCACCGGATTGCTTGTCAGGTGCAGCGTCTCCATGATGCTGTTGTAGCTGTCCAGCGACATCACCACTGCATCACCTTCCGCATCGCGGCGGCTGATAATGGTCACGTCCGCGTCTTGAACTACGCCATCCAATATGGACTTGAGCGCATTGCGCGCATGGGAATAGGTAACGACTTTCATTCTTGCCTCACTTGTTCATTAAGTTGAACAAGTCTAGCCGGGACACGTGTTTAATGCAAGTCGATATAACTTCTGAACACGTGGTGCCGTTGCGACCCAACGCTTGACATCGTAACCATATGGGTTACACTTAAGCATGATCAAGTCGTTTGCACACAAAGGTCTGGAGCTTTTTCATTGCACCGGCAAAACCAAGGGCATACGGGCCATTCACGCCAAGCGGCTGCATCAGATATTGACCATGCTGGAAGCAGCAAAAACCGTGGAAGACATGGACGCACCAGGACTTAAGCTGCACCCACTGAAAGGTACGCGAAAGGATATCTGGGCTGTGACCGTTCAGGCGAACTGGCGCATTACCTTTCGCTTTGAAGCGGGCAATGCGGAAATCGTCAATTACGAGGACTACCATTAGGAGATACACATGAGCAGGATGCACAACCCCGCTCACCCTGGCGAAATACTTCACGACCTCTGGCTGGAGCCGCTGGGCGTAAGCATTACCGATGCGGCGGAAAATCTTGGCGTAAGCCGAAAGACACTATCCAAGATCGTCAACGGCAACGCGGGCATATCAGCAGACATGGCACTCAGGTTGTCCGCCTGGCTAGGCACGACCCCTGATCTGTGGCTTGGTATGCAAGTCCAGTGGGAACTGTGGCAGGCGGAGCAACTGCCGAGACCAAAAATCAAGCCACTGGAGCGGATAGCGGCTTGAGAACTGTTGAACAAAGCCGGAGTTTATTGGGGGAGCGCCTCAAAGGCGCCGACAATACCGTGAGCCATCCAAGGCGGCTGCAATCTTCGCCTCCCCATTAACAAATGGGGATTGATGGGGATTGAAAGCTCCGGAGTCGCACGCCACCGTCCACAATTACGGCCCACCCCACTGCATCGAAAGAGGTGCGGGGGGTTCTATGGATGGGTGCGAGAGGAGCTTACCCCAGCGTTGCTACCATCTCGATTTTGGGCGCGACTGAACGCACAACTTTTTGAATGCCGTGCCCCGGGTTGGTCTGACGTTGTGAAACGAGCAGCCCCATCTTCTCAAGAAGTCCGACATCTTTGGTGATGGCAGAACGGTTGCGATGCAGTCGATGGGACAGCTCATTAATAGTTCTGGGCTCGTGCATCACCTCAAGCATCAAACGGCGACGCGCTTCCGAGAGCACGGTAAACATCCGTTGCGGGTCTTCAAACGAGAGCGTTACCTTGCCTTCGAACGCTTCGCCTCGATCACCTCTCCGTGCAGCATCCTTTGCACGTGAGAAGAAGCCCGTCACGTCATCAGTGCGAATCACGACTTTGGTCATGGTTTCTTTCCTCGTGTTTGGTTAACAATTTCCAGCCACTCCTGCTGGAATCTTTCCTGCGTTGCTTCATAACTCACGAACTCGACCGCTTCAATCTCACCCATGTAATGTCGGTGATGGTGCGAAGCAACCCGCACAAGTTGAACAAGTAAGGCTGCAATCTTCGCCTCATCCTTAATAATTAAACTGGAATGAGGAATTTGAAAAAGCGGCCAAACTCAATAAGGTTATCGACAATTCTTAATTGTAATGTAATAAAAACATAGTATCATCACACGAAATTCACCGGCTCGGGCGCACCTAAATTTTCAACAGGAAGAAGGACTTTGAAGGCAAATATCATGCAAAAACAAAAAAAAATGCTGCTGCTTTGTTTCGGACTGGTAGCAATAACATACGGGTCTGTGTCGTTTGCTGCAGATAGCGACAAGGAGAAAGTGGACCATCTTTTCAAGGAAGGTGTGTACCAGCGGGAGCAAGGCCATCTGTTTGCCGCCATCGAATCCTTGCAGGCAATCCTGAACCTGCGCCCCGAACTTGATCGGGTTCGCCTTGAACTGGCTCTCACCTATTACAAGGCACTGAATTACGAGGCAGCCAAAGAGCAAGCTGAAGCCGTTCTCCGCAAACCCGACCTCCCGGATAACGTCAGGCTTTCCGTTCTGGCTTTCCTGGCGCAGCTCAAGGGCGATCAGGAGGCCTTATTAAAACGCAAAGTCTGGGAACACTCTCTTTCCGTTGGTCTCATGCACGACTCCAACGTAAACGCGGGGCCTTCAGGCGCGATCGCGCAGGCCACCAACCTGTCACCCTCGGATGCCGCACGCGCCGACACGGCAGCGACCCTGTCCGCCGGCATCAGCCACAGCTACCAGTCGCCAACGCCCGTCAAGATAGGCGAATCGGTCGCACGTTTCCTCTGGCAGAGCCGCGCAAATTTATACGCAAAAGAGAATTTCAGCGAACATGCTTCCAACCTGGAAGTTATCACATTGAGCACCGGACCGGCCTGGTTCGTACTGAACAAGTGGCGTGCCAATGTCAACGTCAGCCTCGATCACTACCAGTATGGGGGCGCATCCCTTGCACGATATACCTCCGTTCTCCCCAGCGTCACCTGGCAACTGGGCAATAGCGAGCTCACGTGGGATGTGCTCGCGCAAAAGCGGGAGTTCGCGCGTAGCGGCGACATCGGCAAGGACAGCAATTACACCGCCATGGGCGCCTACTTGGGCCATGTATATCATGACAGCAAAGTAGCGGCGCAAGCCGGAGTAAGGCTTTTCCATGAAGCCGCGGACCGGAACTATTACAGCAACGACGGTACGGAGTTTTTTGTCGGAGCGAGCGCTGTAACCTGGGAAAACGGCTCAGTGTATGGCAGGTATATCCAGCGCGACACGAAATGGGATGCCCTGAACCCGAACGCGCCACTACTTACCCAGAACCAAAAGGACACACTCAAAACCTATGAACTGGGATTCCACCATGATTTCAAGGAAGCAACGATGAAAGACTGGCGGATAACAGGCAGCTATACCACCTATCGAAATGACTCGAATATCTCCTTCTACAACTACACTCGAGATATAACGAGCTTATCCCTGAGCCGCACCTTCGATTAAAAAAAGCGTACTGACCGCAATGCCACTAACTTAAGCAAAATGTAGGGTGGGTTAGCGGTTTTTGTGTAACCCACCAAGCGTTGCGTAGCAACACAACGCATTTTATATGAGTGCCTGGCGGCACATCTGGTGGGTTACGGCACAAATTGCGTGCCTAACCCACCCTACATCGAGTATGGAACCGCTTAAGTTAGAGCCATTGCGTACTGACCGCCACGACATCACCTTAAACCCAAATTGTCCATTAGGCGAAATACCTCACGCAAAGCCGTTCGTGGTGAGCTTGTCGAACCATGAACTGCCCTTCGACAGGCTCAGGGCGAACGGTTTTATGGCTAATGGATAATCTGGGTTAAAATCAATACTGTTTGATCAAGCCCGTTCCTCCTGAGATTCTCGTCGAAGGGTGAACGGGCTTCGACAATCTCAGCCAGAGCGACACCTGAACAAAACGGCGCAAATCTGTCGAAAAATTTTACACTTCCCGCCACTCCCTTCCCCTTACACCAGAATACTTTTCACGTAACACGTTGAAATAATTAATATCTACACCATGTGGCATGTTTAGTGCTAGGTACATTACTAATAGTTAACAATTTCAGCTTTTGTACAGAACATAACCTAAGAAAGAAAAAATCGTGAACACCAAAAGATACGCCATTTCTCTCAGCATGGTGCTCGCTCTGGGAGTTTCCACGGGAGCACAGGCAGATAAAAGCGAGTGGTCCAAGGTGATTTCCTATGGGAATACGACCATTGCGCAGGATTCGCCGGAAGATTTTGGCCCATGGAAGATGATGGTACAGCCTGCTGCAGGTCCGGCGGCACCGATGCAGACACTGGCGCCGCCACCAGCTCCAATCCCGACAGTGACACCTACTCCAACGCCGCCACCGCCACCACCACCGCCAAAACCAAAGCCAGTCAGAACTGAATCCTGATCAGGTTTGGCAATTCTAACGACCTTACCAAAAAATTTTAATAGAGAGATCATCATGTCTAGCCAACTCTACGGATCAAGCACTACCCAGCGCAAGATTGCTACCGGTTTGGTATCGCTCGTGCTTTTCGGCGCTACCCAGCTATCCCACGCAGCTTCTTTGATTACCCTCCAGAGCACAACGGAGGCATGGACAGGTTACACACTAGCGCCTGAAGCCCTCTTGGCTGAATATTATAACGATAGCGGTGCATACGCATCCTCTCTTGTTAACATGAATGGGCTGTCCTGGGGGGAATCGACAACTACGGGGGGTGGCCCCCAAAGTGGACTCTATTTCCAGCAAACTTCGAACGGATTGGAGGTTACACTCGGCGCAGTGTTTGCGCTTGGCACGCTAAGTCACTCCAATCAGAGAATCTATACCGACACTTCAATAACCAACGCAAACCTGCAATTGCGATTTAGTTTTAACGCAGGGGATACCTCTGTTAACACAGGGCCTTTCGACTACAACTTCAGTATTTTTGAAAGCCTTAACTCCGCCGGTACTTGCCCGCTATGGCAAGTGTCCGCAACCCCTTGTGACGACAAAATCTCTTTCCGCGCAGTGTCAAATAGCCAGCAATTCAGCCTCAACGGGCAGCTTTATTCGTTCAACCTGCTGGGATTTTATAACGGTGAAGGCTACTCTTCCGACATGATCACAACTGAACAGATGACCACCACCCGAAACCTCATGGCGAGCATTACTGCTGTTCCAACCCCAGTACCTGTTCCGGCAGCACTTTGGCTGTTTGGCTCCGGTCTGCTCGGCCTGGCCGGATTTGCCAGGAGGAAGCGCGCCGCTTAATAACAAAAACAGTGTTTCACCTGCTCCAACCCCGCCGCAGAGCGGGGTTTTTCATTCCAACTTGCAACACATCCGGACAGAATGCGCATATTCAGCGGCAACGCCGTTATAATCGACCCAGTACCAGCATAAACACGGTCAACAGAAAATGATGTCAAATAACCAATCAATCGTTGAACTCTCCAAGCGCGGGTACGATCTGCTCCGCAAAAGAATGTTCTGGGAGGCCGAGAAGCATTTCCGGGATGCGCTTGCGCTCGACAATCACAACAAGTATGTACTGGTTGGCCTGGGCAACCTTTACTCTGCGCTCAGAAAATTTGCTGACGCAATCAGCTATTACGACAAAGCGCTGGCACAGGATCCTGTCAACAAGTTCGCCCTGAGGGGAATAGGCGATGCCTATCGCGGTCTGGAACGTCCGGAGAAGGCCATTCCTTACTGGCTGCGCTATCTTGAGGGCAACAGTGGTGACGCGCAGGTGATGGCACGACTGGCGGATTCATACATGAAGCTGAACAACACGGCCGAGGCGGAAATTTATTGCAACAAGGCGCTGCAGTATGGCGCCCAGGACAAGGCCGCACTGCTGGGCGTGGGGTTGCTGTATTACAAGATTGGGGAAAATACCAAAGCACTGTCCTGCTTCGAGCAGCTGCTTTCCCTTGATGCCTCGCACCTGAAAGCGTTACTGATGGCGGGCGAACTTCATCAACTGTTGGCGAACTACGCGCAGGCAGCGCGTTATTTCAAATCTGCACTCGACATCGACATTGAGAATCCAGTCGCTTTATATGGTCTGGCCAACTGCTCGCGCGGCCAGGAGGATCATACCGAAGGTAGTTTGTGGTGGGCCAAGGCACTGGAAAAAGACCCCGACAACCAGCGTCTCAACACCCGCGCCGGCGATGCACTGTTCAATACGGGCAACATCGAGGAAGCGCAGCACCATTTCCAGCGCAGCCTGAAAGTCGGTTTCGACCCCTATGCGCTACTCGGCCTTGCCAGAATTCATCGCAATCGCAACAACCTTGAAGAGGCGAAAGCATGCTGCCAGAAAGTCCTGGAACGGATTCCGGACCATCCACGCGCGCTGGATGAGCTGGCTAAAATTTGCGATACGGAGGGCAGCGAGTAGTGGGTTGAATCACCACGGCATTAATATGGGGTTAGTGACCCAAAGGCACCGATAAACCCGCGAGCAGCCCAAGTTGGCTTCAACCTTTGCCTCCCCCTTTTAAAAAGGGGGGTCTGCCTGCCACGGGAGGAATCTGTTCCCGCCATTAACCTTGCTTGAGCCCATGACGGTTCATCAGGTCATACAGGGTGGGACGGCTGACGCCTAGCAATTCGGCCGCTTTGACAATATTGCCTTCCGCACTCGCCAGCACCTTCACCAGGGCCTTGTATTCAGCCTCTTCACGCACTTGGCGCAGATTGATTGGGGCGCCTAGATCACTCGGCAATCCAAGATCCTCCCCGGAAATCTGGGAGGCATCCGCCATGATGACGGCGCGCTTGACGCAATTTTCCATTTCCCGCACGTTGCCCGGCCAATCGTAGTTGGCTATCGCGACCAGCGCATCCGTGCTAAAGGTCATTGAGGGACGGCCATTCTGTTCGCAGAACTTGTTTTTGAAGTGATGCGCCAGCATCGTTGGATCACCCATCCGATCCCGCAACGGGGGGATCATGACCACAATCTCGCTCAAGCGATAATAGAGGTCTTCCCGGAAACGACCCGTCTCAATCAGATCCTTCAGTTTCTGGTGCGTCGCACAGACGATGCGGACATCCACGGGAATCTCTGTGCGCCCACCCACTCTTTCTATCACCCTTTCCTGCAGGAAACGCAATAGTTTCGCCTGCAATGGCATGGGCAGGTCACCCACTTCATCCAGGAAGAATGTACCTCCGTCGGCGCACTCAATTTTTCCCAGGGTCTGCTTGGCGGCTCCGGTAAAGGCTCCCTTTTCGTAACCAAACAACTCGCTTTCCAGGAGGTGCTCGGGGATCGCAGCACAGTTGATTGCCATGAGGCGCTTCTCGTGCCGCGTACTCAATTGGTGCAATGCTTTCACCAGCACTTCCTTGCCTGTACCACTCTCGCCCAGCATCATGACCGTGGCATTCGATGGCGCCACTTTCTCCACGTTGCGGCATACCTTGGCCATGCCGGGATCCCTGCTGATAATGCCGGACAGAGGGGACTCGACCGTGGATTGATGCATCCGGCGGTTGTCCTGCTGCAGTGCATGCAGGTAGAAGGCCCTTTTGATAATCAGGCCCAGCATCTCGGGATCAAAGGGTTTTTGATTGAAATCGTAAGCACCCATGCTGATAGCCTTCACCGCATTGGTATGATCATGCTGGCCGGTGAGGACGATTACCTTGGTATCCGGTGCGAGAGCCAATATCTGTTCGAGGGTGGCAAAGCCCTCCGAGGCGCCATCAGGATCAGGGGGAAGCCCCAGGTCCATCGTGACCACAGCCGGCTCATGACGCCGAATCAGCGCAAGCGCGCTTTCTCGATCCCCCGCCACCAGCACTTCATATGCGTCAAAGCTCCAGCGCAACTGTTTCTGCAGGCCGGGGTCATCTTCGACAATAAGCAGCTTTTGTTTATCTTCGCTCACCGGTTTCCTCTTGAGTCACTATGCGGGTTGGGCAACAGCCTGATCCTGGAAATGCAGCGGCAGGATCACGCGAAAAGTGGTGCCGTTTGACAGCTGACTGGCGACCTCAAGATGGCCTTCCAGTTCGCGTACATACTCACGGATTTCAAACACGCCTATCCCCATACCCGTCTCCTTGGTGGAGTCGAAAGGCTTGAACAACCGCTCACGGATGAACTCATCGCTCATGCCATGCCCGGTATCCCTGACCTCGACTATCGCGGCGTCTTCCACCCTGGACAAACGAACCAGCACCTGTCCATCCTTGGGGGTGGCCTCGATGGCATTCTGGATGAGATGCCCGATCACCCGTTCAAGGCGCGTCCAGTTAGCCTGGACCTCCAGACTGCCATCCAGTATCTCGAGATCTGGCTTCGGCTTGGAGGCAGAGTGAGCTACCACGGCATGCTGCAACAACTTGTCCATGGGAATCGGGGTGGACTCCTCATTCATGGACTCGCCGCTTCTCAATTTCAGAGAGCACTCGTTTATCTTCTCAAGGAGCCCCGTCATTTTATGAACGGAATGCTCCAGAGTCTCGACCATATCTTTCTGGAATTCCGGTTTGCTCTTGTGTTCAGCGGCATTGGAAAGCAGCAGCGCCAATTGGGTAACCAGGTTTTTCAGATCATGCACCACAAAGGTGGACATGCGATTGAAAGAGGCAAACTGACGCGCCACCAACAGTGAATTATCCGCTTCCTGCTGCGCGAGATGGCTTGCAGCCTGGCAGCCTGCGATCTTGAGCAGGTCGTTTACCTCCCAGTTCAATTTGATTCTGCTCCTGGGCTGGACCAGCACCACAAAACCAAACAGTCTCCCGTAATGAATCAGCGGAATCACCAGACTCGCCTTGGGAATGGCGCTCAACCATTGAGGAATAACCAGCTTGGCATATCTTTCAGGGTGAAGAGAGTAATCCTGCAAGTCGATCACCCAATGCTTGCTCTCGAGAAAATGGCAAAAAGCGCTGTTCAACGGCTCGACCCCGCTGGCCTTGGGCATATTCCAGTGCACCAGGAGTTCACAATTGCCGGATTCCTTGCTGATCCACAGGGCTCCGCCGGGGCTTTCCACCAAATCCGCGACGGCCTGGATGGTACGTTCGCCCAGTCCATGCCGGCCATCGGAAAGTGTACGGGTAAATCGCAGCCATTCCTCCCGGTAGTCATAGTTGTAGCTAAAGAAATGTTTGCTGATAAAAACCCTGAGCCAGGAACGCAACCTTCTGGAAAACCACACCAGAAATAGCAAAACCAACGCGCCGAACAAAAAAGCCACCTGCAGAACCGTTCCCCAGTTTCCGCCAAAGTTGCGAATGTAGTAACCCGCTGCGGCAATGGCCATCAAATATACGCCGGCGCCAAACAATGCGGTGGAACTCAGGATGATCTGGCGAGATATGGAAATATTCAGCGACCAGTTCGGGTCTCGCGTTGCAGAGATGGCCACGAGGGGAACGACCAGAACATTGACCACCCCCCGTGCATTCCAGAGGCCGACGTCCACTCGCCCGAACACCATGGCTTCACTGTACAGGTAAAAATCGTAGGCGAACGCACCGCCGACCCCAAGGCATAGAAACATGATCCCCCAGCGTTCGTTGGGAGGTGCATTCCGGTAAAGCTGTTCCACCAGAGCGATACCGATAATCGCCATCATTACCCGCCCAACAATGCCGGTCAGGAAACCCATTGCTCCCAGGGGAAAGCCGGAAACAGCATAGGAGTTGGTATATGAATAGAACAATCCGAGAAAGAGAAAGAGATAGAAACCGGCAAGAACCACCATGACCGGTCTCACACTACTGAAGGACTGGCCCTCGACCTGCCTGAAAGGACCCAGCAAGGTCAGCAGGAAAAATGTCCAGATTCCATTGCGCAGGACCTCCAGGAGATCCGAACCGAGCGTGGACTGGTATCCGTGAGAGGCATGGTAGGCGACCACGCCAGACCAAAGCGCGGAAGCCAGACAGGCAAGCGTCAGCAATTTTCCCGGCATACGCCCGCGCCAGCTGGTCAGCGATAGCCCGAACAGGACCAGATATGCCAAAGCAGCTGCGGTATAGCTGATTACGCTAATGCTGGTCAACATGGGTAGAAGATAGTCCGCAATTTAAACAGAATATTTTTATATAACGGTGCGACGTCCGAGCTGGGGTAGAAACAATTTCGGCTGCGCCTCATTGTTTTAGGAATTTGGAGTCCTGCTTATGCCTGTTTATTGAAAGGATATTCTCGAATATCGATATCTTCCAATGACATTAACCTGAAGGATTATAAAACTAATTTTGTAGCAGTGCGACCCTTGTTTTGACGGTGCTTCAAAATGGCCTGAACACCGCATCAGCAATGCTGCCGAAATGAAGGCCAAGCGGGAAAATCACTGAAATGGAAATTACTTCGCCAAAATGGCGACGGAAGTTTGTCACGAAAGTGGTTTGATGGAGGCGGGGGTCGGAATCGAACCGGCGTAGACGGCTTTGCAGGCCGCTGCATAACCACTTTGCTACCCCGCCGCTGGAACAGGAGCGCACAAAAACGTGCTGAGGAACTGAAAAGGGAAAGCGTTTGCTTTCCCTTGGAATCTGGAGCGGGAAAAGAGACTCGAACTCTCGACCCCAACCTTGGCAAGGTTGTGCTCTACCAACTGAGCTATTCCCGCAATTAAGAAGCCGCTATTTTAGCGATTTTGAAACCGATGTCAAGACAGAGTGACATTCACTTTCCTTCATGCACCTGCGGTGCAGCCTTCTTGAGATAATAACCCATTGACCATAAAGTCAAAATTGCCGCAATATAAATCAGCCAGGTTCCCCAAACATGGGTGTCGATAACCTGTAATACCGGGTCATGATACAGAAGCAGCAGAATCGCCACCATTTGTGCGGTGGTTTTAAGCTTGCCGATGAACGAAACCGCCACGCTTTTACCCTGACCGACCCCAGCCATCCATTCACGCAACGCGGAGATGGTGATTTCCCGACCCACGATCACCAGCGCGATCCACGCATCTACGTGCCCGAGTTTCACCAGAATGATCAAGGCCGCCGCCACCATCAACTTGTCCGCCACAGGATCAAGAAAAGCGCCGAAAACGGAAGTTTGATTTAGTACGCGGGCCAAGTAGCCGTCGAGCCAGTCAGTCACAGCCGCGACGGCAAAAATCAATGTCGCGGTGATGTTGACCCACTGAGGTTGGAGCCATGTGGCCGGCAGGTAGAATACGGCCGCAAACACTGGAATCAACAGGATACGCAGCCAGGTCAGCAAGTTTGGAATATTCAGTGGCACTAATGGAGTCCCTGGTAAATTTTTTCCGCCAGCGTCTGGCTAATCCCCTCAACCTGGGCCAATTCATCCACGCTAGCAGCTTGTACGCCTTTCAAGCCACCGAAACGAGCCAGCAATTTCTGCCGCCGTTTCGCCCCCACACCGCCGATGTCCTCCAGCGACGAATGCAGGCGTGCCTTGCCGCGCCGCGCCCGGTGTCCGGTGATGGCGAAGCGGTGCGCCTCGTCGCGGATCTGCTGGATCAAATGCAGCCCGATATGATCTGCAGGCAATTGTAGCGCCTTTTCGTCGCCCGGAAAAATCAGCTGCTCCAATCCCGCCTTGCGCTCCGCCCCTTTCGCCACGCCGATCAGGCGGACATCGCTCAACCCTACCTCTGCCATCACCTCTTCGGCCACCGTCAGCTGTCCCTTGCCGCCGTCGATCAGAATCAGATCAGGCATGCTGCCCTCGCCTGCCGCAATCTTGCGGTAGCGGCGCGTCAGTACGTCGCGCATGGCGGCATAATCATCCCCCGGCGTGATCCCGCTAATGTTGTAGCGCCGGTACTCGCCATTCTGCATGGCATAATTATCGTACACCACGCACGACGCCACAGTCGCCTCCCCCATGGTATGACTGATGTCGAAGCACTCGACGCGCTTTGTCCCCTCCGGCAGATCTAGCGCCTGGATCAGCGCCTGCAGCCGCGCCTCCTGGGTAGATTGCTGGCTGAGCCGCTGCGTAATCGCAATCCGCGCGTTTTCCAGCGCCATCCTCAGCCATACCCGCCGCTCACCGATAGGCGTGGCACTGATCTGAATTTTTCGTTTAGCCTGCTCGGTAAGCAGCGCCGCCAGCATGGCGTCGTCAAGCTTTTCGCTGACGATGATCAGGGGCGGCACAGAGCGGCCAATATAATGCTGCGCCAGAAAAGCCTCCAGCGCGGTGACCGCATCGCACTCGTCGGCATTTTTCGGGAAGAAGCTTTTGTCGCCCAAATGCCTGCCCCCCCGGATCATCACCAGATTGACGCAAACCACACCTTCCACCGCAACGCAGGCAACCACGTCCGCATCCAGGCCACTCTCGCCGCTGACGAACTGCTTTTCCTGTATCGTGCGCAAGGCCAGAACCTGATCGCGCAGCACCGCCGCCGCCTCGTAGCGTTGCGCCTCCGCAGCCGCCTGCATGGCCGCTTCCAGACGCTCCAGCACCTGCTGCTCCTTGCCTTCCAGGAACAGCCCCGCCTCCTTCAAATCCTGATGATAGTCTTCAGCGCTAATCAAGCCGACGCAGGGCGCAGTGCATCGATTGATCTGGTAAAGCAGGCACGGACGTGTACGATTGTTGAAAACGCTGTCCTCGCAGGTGCGAAGCCGGAATACCTTCTGAAGCAATTGCATGCTTTCCCGAACCGCCCCGGCATTGGGGAACGGCCCGAAATACCGGTTCTTCTTATCGGGCGTGCCGCGAAAATACCCCAGCCGCGGGTAGCGGTGGCCGCTCAGCATGATGTAGGGATAGGATTTGTCATCGCGGAACAGAACGTTGTAGCGGGGAGCCAGCGCCTTGATCAGGTTGTTTTCCAGCAGCAGCGCCTCGCCTTCGGTGCGCGTGACGGTGGTCTCGACTTGGGCTATCTGCGACACCATCAATCCGGTGCGTGGCGCTAGCGTGGTTTTCTGAAAATAGGAGGAGACCCGTTTCTTGAGATCGCGCGCCTTGCCGACGTAGATCACCTCTCCGCCCGCATTGAGCATGCGGTACACCCCAGGTAGATGGGGCAGGCCGGTGATGAAGGGCTTGGAGTCGAACAAGGTCAACTGGCGTCGAGCAGTTCACCCGCAAAAGCCCAGTTTTCGTAGGGCATCTCATCGAAGGAGATGACCGTATAGGACCTGGGCTTGTTGGCGATACGTTCCAGGGTGTCGGTGACTTCCTCGGCGATTTTCTGCTTCTGCTCGCGGGTGAGCGTACCGGCGATGCGGATATTGACGTAAGGCATATCAGTTCCTTGGCAAGTTGTTGCGGATATTGGCGAACACGGACTCGAACATTTCCGCGGTAAGCCGTCGGGTCTGAGTATTATAGCGACTGCAATGATAGCTGTCGTACAGCGTCATTCCCCGGGGAAGTATATGCACCGCACCATGGCCGAAGGAAAAATCCTTGAGCTTGAGTCCCAGCGCGCGCAGCACCGCCTGGTGGGCGATCGTGCCCAGCGCGAGTATCGCGGACCCCTCACCCAGACCGGCGATTTCCCCACCTAGATAGCCGTTGCACTGCCTGATTTCGGCAGGCTCCGGCTTGTTTTGCGGCGGCAGACATTTGACCGCATTGGTTATGCGACAGTCGATCAATTCCAGTCCATCCTCCACGCTGACCGAATCCGGTGCGCTGGCGAAACCATACTTATGCAGCGTCCGATACAGCAATATGCCCGCGAAATCCCCGGTAAACGGCCTGCCGGTGCGGTTGGCCCCGTGCATACCCGGTGCCAGGCCGACGATCAGCAAATTCGGATCCTCGACACCAAACGGCGGCACTGGCCTGGCGTGGTATTCGGGATAATCGCTGCGCACCTGCTCCAGAAATCCTGCCAATCTCGAGCATTTCATGCAATCAGTTGAAAATACTGAATTATTTGTTATTTCCATATCCCGCCTTCACTTAATTTATCCTGGTTTCTAGGAAATACCACGATTCACCTATTGCTTCGCGTTAAAAATAGGATAAGGATATCGTTTCGAATAGTGTTTGTAATCTTCAAAAAACCATCATGGCCAACGAACCCATCTTGCAAGATCGTTTCGGCAGACGCGTCGAGTATCTGCGCCTGTCGGTCACCGACCGCTGCGACCTGCGCTGCACCTATTGTATCCCGGAAGGCTTCAAGGGTTTCGAGGAGCCCGAACTATGGCTCAGCTTTGACGAAATCGAACGTGTGATTAGTGCATTTGCCCGCCTCGGGGTCAGCAAGATCAGGCTGACCGGCGGAGAGCCCTTGACGCGCCGCAACCTGCCTGATCTGGCGCGCCGCCTGAGCGCCATCGATGGCGTCAAGGATCTCTCTCTCAGCACCAACGCCACCCAGCTTGCCAAGCATGCTGTAGAACTCAAAAAAGCGAAAATATCCCGCCTCAATGTCAGCCTGGATTCCCTCAATCCGGAACGCTTCAGCCAGATCGTGCGGCGAGATTGCCTCGATCAGGTCCTGGCAGGATTGATGGCCGCAAAGGAAGCCGGCTTTGCCCCGATCAAGATCAACATGGTCGTCATGGCCGGCGTGAACGACGACGAAATCGACGACATGGTGGCGTTCTGCATCCAGCACGACTTCACCCTGCGCATGATCGAAACCATGCCGATGGGCGAAACCGGCAGGAACGCGCAATATCTTGACCTTCAGCCCGTCAAGGCGCGCTTGCAGCAGCGCTTCGGACTGATCGACGGCGTGATGGCCGGCGGCGGCCCGGCACGCTACCTGAAATCCCCGGATGGCGCCTTCACCGTCGGCTTCATCACCCCGATGTCGCAGCATTTCTGCGATACCTGCAACCGTGTCCGGTTATCGGTTGATGGCACGTTGTACATGTGCCTGGGCCAGGACGAAAGCCTGGCGCTGCGCCCCCTGCTGCGTGCCGGCGCTACGGACGATGACTTGGCGGCCGCAATCCGCGCAGCTATCGAACTCAAACCCCAGCGCCACGAATTCCGCGAAAAACCGGGTCAGGTAGTTCGCTTCATGTCGCTGACCGGCGGCTGATGTCTGCACTGATCGACTTCCATCTCGGCACCGCGCCGGACGATCACGGCAGGACATTCGACGCCATCCTGGCGCACGACGACGAATGGCTGGAATACACTCACAACTTCATCCAGTGGCTGTTCCCGCTGACCAGCATCAGCGGCGCCAACCCCACCGCACCCACGCTGGATTCCGCACAGATCACCGAATTCCGCAACAACCCAGCGCTACGAAAACAGCTGTTGCGCTCTTTCGACCGCATGCTGGGTTTTTACGGGCTGACCAGAACCCCGGACAGCATCAACAAGGCGCCCAACTGGGAACAACGCAAGTCCCTCTGGTTCACCCACCCCAGCCACAACCACCTGCGCATTACCCGGATACTCAAATCTCTGAACACGCTGGCAATGGAGCATGAAGCGCGGATGCTTTACGACATACTGATATCATTAAAACAAACCGAACCGGACTGCGGCATTCCCGGCACAGCGTTCACACACTGGGCAGCCGCCGTTACCCCATAATCCTCTCTGCCACCCGCGCCGCGCCCATCAGGCCCACCTTGGGGTTGAGCACGACATGGACGGGAATATCCTTCAGCAGTCCGGCGAAGCGCCCCTTGGCGGCAAATGCGCGCAGAAATGTGCCGTCCTTCAGCTTGCCCATGATCTGCGGTGCAATGCCGCCTGCGATGTACACGCCGCCGCGCGCCAGAACTTTGAGCGCCAGGTTGCCGGCTTCCGCGCCGTAGATGCGCGCAAACAGGTCAAGCGCATCTGCGGCCAAGTCATCCTTGCCGCCCATGGCGCAGTCCGAAATCGCCGCCGCCGGATCGCTGGCCTTCATCGCCGCCTGCAGTTCCACCGTGGCCTGCTGTCCCCGGCTGTCGCGCAAGAACTCGAAGATATTCACCAGACCAGGGCCTGACACCACCCGTTCATAGGAAACATGGCCGTATCGCGCGGCAAGATAGCGCAGCAACTCGATTTGAAGCGCATCGACCGGTGCGAAATCGGCATGGCTACCCTCAGACGGAAAGGCAGCGTAATGCCCCCCCTGCCAGACCATGTAGCCTTCGCCCAAGCCAGTGCCGGCGCCGATGACCGCACGCACCCCGCCTTGCTGCGGCGCACCGGCTTGCAGGGTCGCCAGATCCTGATCTTCCAGGGCCTCGATACCGTAAGCCACGGCCTGAAAATCGTTGATCAATCGAACCCTCGGGATGTGGAATTCCGCGGCAATCGATGCCTCATCGATCTGCCATGGCAGGTTGGTAATGTTCGCCCGTCCGCCTTCCACCGGGCCGGCCACGCCAAAACAGGAGGCGGCAAGGGCGCGAGAAGGGAAATCACTCAGGAACTCAGCGACGACCTGGTTCAGGCTGGCGAATACGGCACTGTCGAAGCGCCGCTCGGCGAGCACGCCGCCGCCGGCTTCGCAAAGCCTGAGCAACGTCTTGGTGCCCCCGATATCACCGGCGAGCAAGATTTTCTTGATGGGTGTATTCATGATCAGAATGATAAACTACTCTGCAAGATAATACCGTGATCACAACACATCGAAGCGAGGCCACATGCACCCGGCAATTGACCAAGCGGTTTCCCAGGCCGGCCAGATCATCCTTGGCAAGGAGCGGCAGATCCGGCTCGCCTTCGCCTGTCTGCTGGCACGCGGCCACCTTTTGATCGAGGACATACCGGGCGTCGGCAAAACCACTCTGGCGCACGTGCTGGCGCAGATCCTGGGGCTCGGCTTCCAGCGCATCCAGTTCACCAGCGACCTGCTGCCCGCGGACGTCCTCGGCGTTTCGGTCTACGATCGAGAAAGCGCCTGCTTCAAGTTCCACCCCGGGCCGATTTTCGCTCAGCTCATCCTGGCCGACGAAGTCAACCGCGCCACCCCGAAAACCCAGAGTGCCCTGCTCGAGGCGATGGAGGAGCACCAGGTCACGATTGAGGGCGAAACCCGCCCTCTGCCCGAGCCGTTTTTCGTCATCGCCACGCAAAACCCGATGCACCAGATTGGCACCTTCCCCCTGCCGGAATCGCAGCTCGACCGATTCCTGATGAGGATCGACCTGGGCTACCCAGACGCCCGGTCGGAACGCGCCCTGCTTCAGGGAAGCGACCGCCGCCGCATGATCTCGCAGCTTAAACCCTGCATGGAGGGCGAACAACTGGCGGCCCTGCAGGAGAACGTCCGCACTGTACATGTTTCCGCGGCCCTGCTCGACTACCTCCAGGCCCTGCTCGAATTTACCCGAGTATCTCCGCTCTATGACTGCGGACTGTCGCCGCGTGCCGGTCTGGCACTGCTGCACAGCGCACAGGCCTGGGCCTTGATGGAAGGCCGCGACTACGCCATGCCGGAAGACCTCCAGGTAGTGCTACCGGGTGTGGTCGGCCATCGCCTGCGCTTCGCTCACGGCGAAACGGGCGCCGAGTCATCCAGCCCCGCCCGACGACTACTCGACGCCGTCGCCATTCCCTAGGAGCCTGTCGGGCTTATGATGTTCCGACTCATTAACCGCCCGGTGTGGCGGCGGGTTTTCAACCGGATCGACGTGGAGCACGGTCCGATTACCCTCGACCGCCAGCGGATTTTCATCCTGCCCACGCGCCACGGCCTGATGTTCGCCATGGTGCTGCTGCTGATGCTGGTCGGTTCGATCAACTACGCCCTGAGCCTCGGTTTCGTTCTCACCTTCCTGCTCGGCGGCATGGCACTGGTCTCTATCCTGCACACCTACCGCAACTTGGCCCAGCTCAGGATAAGCGCCGGCAAAACGATGCCGGTCTTCGCCGGACAGCAGGCGAGTTTCACCCTCTGTCTGAACAGTTCCAGCACCACGGAGCGATACGCCGTCGGCGTGATGCTTGAAAAACAGCACCCACAGTTCATAGACGTCCCTGCCAGAGAAACAATGACCGCCACACTCGCGCTGGATGCCCCGCAACGCGGCATCCTCCGGCTTGGCCGCTTCACCCTGTTCACCCGATTCCCGCTGGGCCTGTTCCGCGCCTGGTCGGTACTCGACCTGGACATGGCCTGCATCGTTTACCCGCAGCCGGATACCGCCAGGCTACCCCAGCTTGCCGGCGTCCAGGGGCTTGGCGACAGGGCGATCACCGCCGAAGGCAGCGACGATTTTCGCGGTATGCGCCCCTACCACCTCGGCGATTCGCTGCGTCACGTCGCCTGGAAGGCCTTGGCACAGGGGCGAGGGATGCTGGCCAAGCAGTTTTCCGGCCAGGCTCTGCCCGAGCTCTGGCTGAATTGGGACGACCTCGCCGGCATGACCACCGAGGCACGCCTTTCCCGCCTGTGCTGCTGGGTGCTGGATGCGCAGAATACTGGTCTGAGCTACGGTCTGCGAATTCCCGGCTCCACCCTGGCACCTGGCAACAGCGAGGTGCACCAGCGCACCTGCCTGGAAGCGCTGGCGCTGTTTGGCATAGCCCCTCACAAAAATGCGCACCCGACTAACTGACATGGCGAGAAGTGTCGCCCCGAATGATGGACATCGCTTCTCGCCGTGTCAGTTCCCTCTCTCCTACCTCTCCCCCGGAGGGGGAGAGTGATGAGGTATCGCTTCGCGATGTTCACGTTACGGCTTGATAACAACACCTGGCTGCTGGCCGCGATGGCGCTTGCCATTGCCCCGCACACGCCACGCCTGCCAATCTGGATCAGCTTGCTCTGCCTAGCGGTTGGCGCGATGCGCCTGATCGAAGTCCGCCTGCCTGCCCGCTGGCTGTTGATCACGCTTGCCGCTGCCACCGCAGCGGGCATTTACGCCAGCTACCATACGCTGCTCGGGCGCGACGCGGGGGTCGCCCTGCTGGTCGCGATGCTGACCCTCAAGCTGCTGGAATCCAGAACGCTGCGCGACAGCATGGTGGCCATCTTCATCAGCTATTTTCTGGTCATCACCCACTTCCTCTATTCCCAGACCATCCCTACCGGCCTGTACCTGCTGTTGGTGGTGCTGATCATCACCGCCACCCTGATCGGGATTAACCATCCAGGCAGACAAATCGAACCGCGCAAGCAGCTGCGCCTGGCCGCCGTACTTCTGGGCCAAGCCGTACCGGTCATGCTGGTGCTGTTCCTGTTTTTTCCGCGCGTACCGGGCCCGTTGTGGGGCATGCCAACCGATGCCTACGAGGGAATGACGGGACTGAGCGACAGCATGGCGCCCGGCAGCATCAGCAAGTTGAGTCAATCCGGCGCGGTGGCTTTCCGCGTGGCCTTCGATGGCTCGCCACCCAAGCCGGAGCAGCGCTACTGGCGCGGCCCGGTGCTGGATTTCTTCGATGGGCGGAGCTGGTCGGCCACGGCAGCGCCTGACCCCAAACCAGCCGACATCACCGTAACAGGTGACCCGGTCAGCTACACGCTGACGCTAGAACCGCACAACAAGCGCTGGCTGCTCGCGCTGGATCTGCCCGCCAAACTACCGCCAGCCAGCCGCCTTGGCCCCCATTATGAACTCCTCGCCGACCAGCCGGTAAGGCAGCGCCTGCGGTATCGCGCAGTATCCTATCCCAATTACCGGGCCGGCCTCTATCCAGGCGCGACAGAACTAAACCGCTCGCTGCGGCTGCCTGCATTGGGCAACCTCAAGACACGGGAGATGGCGGGTGCCTGGAAGCGTGCCGCGAAGGACGATGGAGAAATAGTGCAGCGCGCCCTGGAACTGTTTCGAAACGAGGCTTTCTTCTATAGCCTCACCCCACCGCTACTCGGGATCAATTCGGTGGACGAATTTCTGTTCGATACCCGGCGCGGTTTCTGCGAGCACTATGCCGGCAGCTTCGTCTTCCTGATGCGTGCGGCGGGTGTGCCAGCCCGGGTGGTGACAGGCTATCAGGGAGGAGAAACCAACCCGTTTGGCAATTACCTGATTGTGCGCCAGTCCGATGCCCATGCCTGGGCCGAAGTCTGGCTCAAGGACCGGGGCTGGGTGCGCGTCGACCCGACTGCGGCGGTTGCCCCGCGACGCATAGAATCCGGCCTGGCTGCTGCACTTCCGGCAGGAGAACCGCTCCCCCTGCTGGCACGGATGGATAATGCCTGGCTGATGCAATTGCGGATGAGCTGGGATACGCTGAATAACGACTGGAACCAATGGGTACTGGGCTACGGGCAGGAACGGCAGTATGACTTGCTGTCACGCCTGGGGTTCGAGATGGCTTCATGGAAGGAACTGGCGGTCAGCCTGACAGCTGGTGTTGGGGCGTTGCTGCTGGCGTTTTCCGGCTTCATGCTGTGGCGACGTGTCCCGGTTGGTGCTGACCCGGCCTCTGTGATCTATCAGCGCTTTTGCCGCAAGCTGGCACGCGCCGGGATTGTGCGCCTGCCCAACGAAGGCCCGGCAGATTTCGCTCAACGTACGGCAATGTTACGGCCTGATCTGGCATTAAGCTCGACATCGATCAGCGAGCTTTATATCGCACTGCGTTATGCGCCGCACCCAAACGCCTCTGACTTGCGACAGTTCGGGAAGCGGGTCAGAGCCTTCCAGTCCCAACTGCCCGATTAACCAGGATTGTCCCACGCCATGAAGCCCTCTCCTCAATCCTCTCCCGCAGGCGGGAGAGGAAGCAAACGTAAAAAGCACTTGTTATGAATTGCGCTTCCAGTCTTTATGCAGCTTCCACTATTTCAACAGGGATGCCGGCAGCTACCCGGTCAAACAGGTCCAGGATATCCTCATTTTGCATCCGGATGCAGCCCTTCGAGGCGGGCACGCCCATCTCCGCCCCCTCCGGCGAGCCGTGGATGTAAATGTACCGGCGCATGGTATCGACACTGCCAAGCCGGTTCCTGCCAGGCTCGCAGCCTGAAAGCCAGAGAATACGGGTAAGAATCCAGTCGCGACCGGGAGACTGAGCGCCCAGCTCCGGCGTATAAACCTCGCCGGTTGGCCGGCGTTTGACGAACACGCTGTTGACGGGCTGACCCGCCCCGATCTTGGCACGAATAATGTGCGAGCCGCGCGGCGTGCAGTAGCTGCCGCTCTCCTCACCGACCCCATTCAGGGCAGTGGAAACGCTATAGCGCCTGATCAGTGCATCCTGATCATCGAGCAATTCCAGGGTTTGGTTGGCAATGACTATCCTAATTCGCAACGGTACAACCCTTTCCGCGCCGCTGCGCAAAAAAACCACTCAACAGGCTGCCACACTCATCCGCCAGAATTCCGCCCACCACCTCGGCATGGTGGTTCAGCCGGGTCTCGGCAGGAAGATCGATGATGCTGCCGCAAGCGCCGGTTTTTGGATCGGAAGCGCCGTACACAACCCGTTCGACACGCGCGTGAAAAATCGCTCCCATGCACATGACGCAGGGTTCCAGGGTAACGTAAAGGGAACAACCGACCAGCCGGTAATTGCCGAGATTCTCGGCGGCATCGCGCAAGGCCATGATTTCCGCATGGGCGCTGGGGTCGTGGCGCGAAATCGGCGCATTGAAACCGCGCCCGACAATCTCCCCATTCCTCACCACCACCGCACCCACGGGCACCTCCCCCGCAGCCCAGGCATCGCGGGCAAGGACGAGAGCCTCGCGCATGAAGCGCACATCAAATGTATCGTTTTCCATAGGTAAGCAAAACTATCACAGATCCATGGGGATGGTCATTGTGGTTAGCAAGGAGCTGGATTGGGTTGAAGTCACCATTCAAATCTCGAATAACAACAAGGCGCTGATCGAGAATCGAGTTAACAAGCCATCCGGTGCACAGGCAAAAGACCGGCTGAAAACAGATGCCAGCCTATGGGCAGTGGCAGTCAGGCCATGGAATTGATCCAGCAAGTGGCCGAAAAACCGAATCAAGCCCGCTCCCGGTTCCTGCTGCCGGGCCGCTGAGCCAGTCTCATAAAATAAATGAGAACGGGTTCAGGCTCGCTCTCACTCCCACTCAATCGTTCCGGGCGGTTTGCCACAGATATCGTAGACGACGCGATTGATGCCGCGCACTTCGTTGATGATGCGGTTGGAAACTTTGCCCAGCAGAGTATAGGGCAGTTCCGCCCAGTGCGCGGTCATGAAGTCCTGGGTCTGCACCGCGCGCAGGGCGACTACGTAATCATAGGTGCGGCCGTCGCCCATCACGCCCACTGCTTTCACGGGCAGGAATACGGCAAAGGCCTGCGAGGTTTTTTCATACCAGCCTGAGGCACGCAACTCCTCGATGAATATGGCATCGGCACGGCGCAACAGTTCGGCGAACTCCGGCTTCACTTCGCCCAGGATGCGCACTCCCAGGCCGGGGCCCGGGAAGGGATGACGGTATACCATGTCATGGGGCAGGCCGAGCGCAACGCCAAGCTCGCGCACCTCATCCTTGAACAATTCCCGCAACGGCTCCAGCAGCTTGAGATGCAGGGTATCAGGCAAGCCGCCGACATTGTGATGCGACTTGATGGTGTGGGCCTTCTTGGTCTTGGAACTGGCCGATTCAATAACGTCCGGGTAGATAGTCCCCTGCGCCAGCCACTTGGCGTTCGGCAGCTTTGCCGACTCGCACTGGAACACTTCGACGAATTCGCGGCCGATGATCTTGCGCTTCTGTTCCGGGTCGGTCACACCGGCCAGATGCTTCATGAATTCCGCACCGGCATCGACGTGGATGACCTTGACGCCAAGATTATCGGCAAAAGTTTTCATCACCTGTTCGGCTTCGTTCAGGCGCAGCAGGCCGTTATCCACGAACACGCAAGTCAGCTGCGTGCCGATGGCGCGATGCAGAAGCGCAGCTACCACCGAGGAATCCACACCACCGGACAAGCCGAGGATGACTTCATCCGAACCCACTTCGGAGCGGATCCTGCCGATCGCTTCCTCGACATAATCCGGCATGTTCCAGTCATAGCCGCAACCGCAGATACCATGCACAAAACGCTCGAACAAAGCCTTGCCCTGCAGGGTATGGGTCACTTCCGGGTGAAACTGCACGCCGTAAAAATGGCGGGTTTCGTCGGCCATGCCGGCGATCGGCGTGGCCGCGTTGGAACTGATCACCTTGAAGCCCGGCGGCAGTTCCGTCACCTTGTCGCCGTGGCTCATCCACACGTCGAGCAGGCCATGACCTTCCTCGTTGATCCGATCCTGAATATCGCGCAGCAGCGCGGAATGGCCCTGTGCGCGCACCTCGGCATAGCCGAACTCGCGATGTAGCGCATTTTCCACCTTGCCGCCCAATTGCGCCGCCATGGTCTGCATGCCGTAGCAGATGCCGAGTACCGGCACGCCCAGACTGAAAACGATGTCCGGCGCACGCGGCGTTTCCTCCTCGTAGACCGAAGACGGTCCACCGGAGAGGATGATGCCCCGGGGGTTGAAATCACGGATGAACTGTTCGCTCACATCGTAGGGATGCAGTTCGCAGTAAACGCTGGATTCACGTACCCGTCTGGCAATCAGCTGGGTGTATTGGGAACCGAAATCGAGGATGAGGATTTTCTGGTGCATGGTGACGAGGCCGGTAATGAGTGATGGGGAATGGGTAATGTCGGAGCAATGGGTGATGCACCCATTGCTCATCTCTCATCACCCATTACTCGACGTGGTAGTTGGGCGCTTCCTTGGTGATCTGCACGTCGTGGACGTGAGACTCGCGGATGCCAGCCGAGCTGATTTCGACGAACTCGGCCTTGGCGTGTACCTCGGCGATGCTCGAACAACCCAGATAGCCCATGCTGGAACGCACGCCGCCGTTCAACTGGTGAATCACCGACAGCACGCTACCCTTGTAGGGTACGCGACCTTCGATCCCTTCCGGCACCAGTTTGTCGGCATTGGCTTCTGCTTCCTGGAAATAGCGGTCTTTCGAACCCTGCTGCATCGCACCCAGCGAACCCATGCCGCGGTAGGATTTGTAGGAACGCCCCTGAAACAGCTCAATCTCGCCTGGCGCCTCCTCGGTGCCGGCAAACATCCCGCCCAGCATCACGCAATCTGCGCCTGCCGCCAGCGCCTTGGCCACATCGCCTGAATAGCGGATGCCGCCATCGGCTATTACCGGTACGCCGCTTCCTTTCAGCGCCTGAACCACATTGGCGATGGCCGTAATCTGTGGCACGCCAACGCCTGCAACAATACGGGTAGTGCAGATCGAACCCGGGCCGATGCCGACCTTGACTGCATCAGCGCCGTGGTCAGCCAGAGCCAGAGCCGCCGAAGCGGTGGCAATATTACCGCCGATAACCTGTACCTGCGGGAAGTTGTCCTTTACCCATTTCACCCGGCTCAGCACACCTTGGGAATGGCCGTGTGCAGTATCCACCACGATCACATCCACACCCGCTTCAGCCAGCAGGGTAACGCGCTCCTCGGTGCCCTCGCCCACGCCCACTGCGGCGCCAACCCTCAGCCTGCCCTGGCTATCCTTGCATGCCAGCGGATGCTCGGTGGATTTCTGAATATCTTTGACGGTGATCAGGCCACGCAGCTCGAAATCATCGTTGATCACCAATACCCTCTCCAGACGGTATTTATGCATCAGCGTCATTGCTTCTTCGCGGCTGGCGCCTTCCTTGACCGTGATCAATTTGTCACGCGGCGTCATGATGTTCCTGATCGGCTGATCGAGATTGGTCTCAAAGCGCAAATCACGGTTAGTGATGATACCGACCACGCGCCCGCCATCCACAACCGGCAAACCGGAAATCTTGTGCTGGCGAGTCAGCACCAACACATCGCGGACCGTCATCTCTGGGGAAATGGTGATCGGATCCTTGACCACGCCGCTCTCAAAGCGTTTCACGCGGGCCACCTGAGCGGCTTGCGCGGTAGCGGTCATATTCTTGTGAACAATGCCGACCCCCCCTTCCTGCGCCAAAGCGATCGCCAGGCGAGCTTCGGTGACGGTATCCATCGCCGCCGAAATCAAGGGAATATTGAGTGAAATTTCTCGGGTAAGCCGCGTGGCGAGGCTTACGTCACGGGGCAAAACGTTGGAATACGCAGGGACCAGCAAAACATCATCGAAGGTCAGCGCTTTCTGCAGAACACGCATGTTTTTATCCTTGTTACCAAAGCGATATTATACAAGTTTCGGACATCACCGGTAAACCGGCTTCTCTAATTTTTACATTTACAGAGTTGACCCGGTACGCTTGGACCATTGACGGGCGTATCGTGAAACGCTATGTTTAGGCACACAAAATAAAACTGAGGAGAGCAAAACATGCGCAACACCCTTATTAGTATCATCACTTTCAGTTTCTTGCTGCTCGGTGGCTGCCAGAGCAGCGGCACGTCAAAACCCGACTCGTCCGCCGCTGCCACCCCGGCCGCCGAGGCCGCCAAGCCTGCACTCTCCGAAGAAGCCAGGCAGGCGCTCACCAAGGCCGAAGCCGACGTCAAGGAAGCAAAAACCCAGAAGGCCCTATGGACCACGGCGGAAGATGCTTTGAAGAAAGCTCAAGAAGCTGCAGCCAAAGGCGACAGCGTGGCCACCCTGAAATTTTCGAAAACCGCGAGCGAGCACGCACGCCTGGGGTTGACGCAAAAGAGCTACCCCCTAACCAAATGATCCTAAGGTGCAAACCATGCGACAATTTCTGACTATCGTTTCGATGCTGGTGCTGGCGACTGCCGCACAAGCCGGTGTCACCCGATGGGTGGATGCGGAGGGCAAGGTGCATTATTCCGACCAAAACCCGCCACCCACCGCCAAATCGCAAAAAAACCTGGACCTGAAGAATAGCCCTACCTTGCCCCAAGCCGCACCCGATAGCAAAGGCGGAGAAAAAAGCCTGGCGGAGAAGGATCTGGAATCCAAAAAACGCAGAGTTCAGGCGGAAGAAACCGCTGCCAAACAAGCCAAGGATCAGGAAGAAGCAAAAAGCAGGAGGGCGAACTGCGAGCAAGCACGCAACCAGCTGCGAGCCCTGCAGGAGGGGCAAAGGGTCAGCAAATTCGATGAAAAAGGCGAGCGCGTCTTTCTCGAAGACAAAGACCGTGCACCAGCCATCGAGGAAGCGAAGAAGTCAGTGGATTCCTGGTGTAAATAAAGGGAGTCAGGTTGAGGATGCCTCGGCGTCCCCAGCCTCATTCCTCACTTCCTTACCTTCTGCCGCGCGTTTCCTGCGGACTTCCTTCGGATCCGCTATCAGCGGGCGATAAATCTCGATTCGATCCTTATCCCGGAGCACGGCGTCAAGCTTGACTTGCTTGCCGTAAATCCCCACCTTGGCGCTGGCCAGGTCAATTTCCGGAAAATCCCGCAGGATGCCGGATCGTGCTATCGCCTCGGACACCAGAGCCCCCGACCTTAGCTTCAAGGACAAGATTTCCTGTTTCTGCGGCAGGGCATATACCACTTCCACCGAAATCTCTTCACTCATGGCTCACCATAGATTTCTGCCGCACGTTGAACGAATGCTTCGACAAAGCTGTTTGCAATATGCCCGAAAACCGGGCTGACCAGTTTCTCCATGATCTTGCTTGAGAATTCATAATGGAGCTTAAACTCGACCTTGCACGCAGCCTCGTCCAGCTCGACAAATCGCCAGCTGCCCTCAAGATGGCTGAAAGGTCCATGGCGGAACTTCATTTCGATCAGATGCGGCGCCTGCCGAACGTTTTCGGTAGCGAAGCTCTGCTTGAGATGATGATAATCAATATGCACCGTCGCTTCGAGCGCTTCGTCGCTGTGCCGCACCACCTCCGTCCCGCCGCACCAGGGCAGGAAGGTCGGATAATCTTCGATCCTGTCGACCAGCACGAACATTTGCTGTGCCGAGTAAAAAACCAGCACGGATTTTTCCACTACTACCATTCAGTCTACCGCTGTAAAAAACTGTTAAAATACACGATTTCCTGGAGAAACTCACCTGCCGATGAGCATCGCGCAAAACAAAAAAGCTTTTCACGACTATTTCATCGAAGAAAAGTATGAAGCCGGCATGGTCCTTGATGGCTGGGAGGTCAAGGCCATCCGCGCCGGTCGTACGCAACTCAAGGAAGCCTACGTCATCATCCGCGGCGGCGAACTCTATCTGCTAGGCTGCCATATCAGTCCGTTGCCGACCGCCTCCACCCACATCAACCCCGACCCGGTGCGCACCCGCAAGCTGCTGCTGCATGCCGAGGAAATCAGCAGGCTGATTGGCAAGGTGGAGCGTGCCGGTTTTACCCTCGTGCCGCTGGACATGCATTTCGTCCGCGGTCGGATCAAGCTGGAAATCGGCCTGGCCAAAGGAAAAAAACAGCACGACAAACGGGAAGCCGAGAAAGAGAAAGACTGGCAGCGCGAGAAGCATCGCCTGTTGCGAAACAAATAATGAAAGTTTTCGGATTCGCCGGCTACTCCGGCAGCGGCAAAACCACGTTGATCGAGCAGTTGATCCCTCTGTTCGTGGCGCAAGGGCTGAAGGTATCCTTGATCAAGCATACCCACCACGATTTCTCCATCGACCAGCCGGGCAAGGACTCCTACCGTCTCCGTACCGCGGGCTGCAGCGAGGTAATGGTGGCCTCGCAATACCGCTGGGCGTTAGTCCACGAACTGCGTGACGAGCCGGAACCGGGGCTGCAGGAACAGCTGGCGCGGCTGGCGCCCTGTGATCTGGTGCTGGTGGAAAGCTTCAAGAACGAGGCGATTGCCAAACTGGAAGTGCACCGCACAGTCATCGGCAAGCCGTTGCTTTTTCCCCAGAACCCGAATATTGTCGCCATCGCCAGCGACCTTGCTATGGAAACAACATTGCCGCAGTTCAGGCTAGACCAGCCGAAAACTATCGCCGCATTTATCTCGCAACAAACAGGTCTTATAAACCATGGACAAGAAACAGAACATGCTCAGCGCTGACGAGGCGTTGTCCTTTCTGCTGGCACGAGTGCGGCCAGCAAACAAAACCGAACAAATCGCCACAGCCGATGTGCTGGGGCGGGTCCTTGCCGAGCGCCTGACTTCGGCGGTCAATGTTCCTCCGCTCGACAACAGCGCCATGGATGGCTATGCCGTGCGTATCGCCGATATCACAAATGCATCGACGCGACTACGGGTGACTCAGCGTATCCCGGCGGGCACAGTCGGACAGCCCCTTGAAGCTGGCCAAGCCGCCAGAATCTTCACCGGGGCGCCAGTGCCAGCCGGCTGCGACGCGGTGGTGATGCAAGAATATTGCGGCGTCGAAGGTGATACCGTAACTGTCAGCAAACCTCCCAGAATTGGCGAGAATATCCGCCGTTCCGGCGAGGACATCGCTGCCGGAGCCGAAATTCTTCCCGCCGGCATCCGGCTGCGCCCGCAGGAAATGGGGCTGGCGGCATCGGTTGGTTTTGCAAGCCTACCTGTTTACCGCAAGCTGAAGGTCGCCACTTTCTTTACCGGCGACGAAATCGTCATGCCCGGGGAACCTCTCAAGCCGGGCCAGATCTACAACTCTAATCGCTTCGTGCTGACTGGCCTGCTGCATGCGCTGGGCTGCGAAGTCGTTGATCTGGGTATCGTGCCGGATGACTTCGCCGCTACCGTAAAGGTACTCGAAGCAGCAGCCGTAGGGGCGGACCTGATCATCACCAGCGGCGGTGTCTCCGTGGGCGAGGAAGACCATGTCAAAACAGCGGTGGAAGCGGTAGGCAAGCTCAATTTGTGGAAAATCGCGATCAAGCCGGGCAAGCCGCTGGCCTTTGGCGATGTCGGCGAAGTTCCGTTCATCGGCCTGCCGGGTAATCCGGTCTCGGCTTTTGTCACTTTTTGCCTGTTCGTGAGACCGTTCATTTTGCGCAGTCAGGGCATTTCCGCTACCGCCCCGCAAACCTACTCGCTGAAGGCCGATTTCGACTGGCTGAAACCCGACAAGCGCCGCGAATTTCTGCGCGCCCGGCTGCACACGGCGGAAAATGGCGAAGTCGGAGTCCAACTCTACCCGAACCAGGGTTCCGGCGTCCTTACATCCACTGTCTGGGCCGATGGCCTGGTGGAAGTGTCGGAAGGAAAGCCGATCCGACGTGGTGAGACCGTAAAGTTCCTGCCCTTCTCCGGATTGCTCAACTAACATGAGGAAGCCCGCATGATCACCCTGCTATATTTCGCCCGGCTACGCGAAACTCTGGGCCTGTCCTCGGAGCAGGCAACCCTGCCTGCCGGCGTCGCCGATGTCCGGTCGCTGACTGAATGGCTGCGCCAACGAGGTGGCACATGGCCGGAAGAGCTTGCCCAGGACAAACCCGTACGCGTGGCCGTCAACCAGGACATGGCCGACCCGGACACGACCGTGCGTGATGGCGATGAAGTCGCTTTCTTTCCGCCCGTGACAGGAGGCTGAAATGCCGGTGCGCGTACAAACGGAAGATTTCGACCTCGGCGCAGAAATCCTCGATCTGCGCCGAGATAATACCGGTATCGGCGCAGTCGCCAGCTTCGTCGGTCTGGTGCGCGATCTGAATCACGGCAACACGGTTGCTGAAATGACCCTGGAACACTACCCTGGCATGACGGAAAAAGCATTGGCCGAAATTGTGGAGGAAGCAAAGCGGCGCTGGAATATCATTGATGCGCTGGTAATCCACCGCATTGGCCCGCTCAAACCCACGGATCAAATCGTACTGGTAGCAGTCAGCAGCGCGCATCGTGGCGACGCTTTTGCCTCCTGCGAATTCATCATGGATTACCTGAAGACCCGTGCACCATTCTGGAAGAAAGAAGAGACCGAAGCAGGCGCATATTGGGTGGATGCGCGTGAAGATGACGAAACAGCGGCACAACGCTGGGCTGCACCATCAGCCTGATTCACCCGGGTTAACTTGAAAAAATAGGCATTCTCCGCTAAAGTTCTACCAGCTCATGCCGTTATCCTTAGCATAAATCGGATAACCGCTAATAGATCGCGAGGCGTCAATGACGTTATCGAAAAACGATCTGCAACCCGAAGGAATTAACTTTGAAGATCGATGCCTCCGTAAAATCGCCGACCAGTAGCGGCGTCAAGGAAACCGCCCCACGCGCCTCGAATGCGGGAACGGGCACGCCGACTGCCGCACCGCAAGGGAAACCAAGCTCGCAGGACAACGTTCGGATCACCGCGCTTTCATCGCAGCTTCAAGCCATGGAAAGTAACATGAACAACGTGCCGGTGGTGGATAGCGCACGCGTGGAAGCAATCAAACTGGCCATTAGCGAAGGGCGCTTCAAAATCAATCCGGAAGTCATTGCAGACAGCCTGCTGGCAACAGTTAAAGACCTGATGCAGAACCAGAAGAGCTGATATTGACAGTCAACCCGGCAATCGCCTCTCCCTCCGATTTAGTCAAGAACCTGGAAGCAGAGTTACGAGCATTCCAGGATTTCATCAAGGTATTACAAACCGAGCAGGATGCTCTGGTTCAGGGCAACGTTGACCCCCTGCTCGAACTGGCCCGGATCAAATCCGAAAAAGTGGTGTTATTGTCGCAGCTTGCCGAGAACCGTGCCCGCTTCCTCAGCGCGCTGGGTTACCCCCAAGAACAGGGCGGCATGATGAAATGGCTGCAGCAGCGCGACGGAGGAAATCCACACATTGCCGAACTCTGGCAGCAGCTTCTGGCACTTGCGGAAAATGCCCAGCAACTCAATCAGATCAACGGCAGCATGATCGACACCCAACTCAGGAACAACCAGCAAGCACTCGCCATCCTTCAGGCGGCCGCCAATCAGAGCGCGCTGTACGGGCCGGACGGGCAGACCCAGGCGCTGGGTCTGGGGAGACCAATCGGCAAGGTTTAATGATTATGGGCTCTTGGCTCGGATGGTTTCCGGCACGGCTTTGGACACCTGACTGGCCAACGGTATGTCGATAATCTTTTCCTGCTGTTCCGACAGAATCATGATAGTCACACGCCGGTTCCGCGCGCGCCCTTCCGGCGTGCTATTGGAGTCAACCGGACGAAATTCCCCATAACCCACGGCGACCAGGCGGTCGGCTGGCGCCCCGCTCTCTGCAAGCAGGCGTACCACACTGCTGGCACGGGCTGTCGATAGCTCCCAGTTGGATGGGAAAGCGATGGTGCTAATCGGGGTGTTATCGGTAAAGCCCTCCACCTGAATATCGTTCGGCACCTTTGCCAAAACGCCCCCTACCGCACGCAGCGCCTTGATCGATCCTGGCTCGAGAGCCGCCTGGCCTGAAGCGAACAGCACGCTGGCATTGATCTCGATCGCGATACCATGAACACTCTGACTGACTTTAACCTGCCCTTCTTTTACCAGAGGTTCCATTGCTTTGAGGATATCCTCGGCGACCCCCTTCATTTTTTCCGTTTGCTGTTTCTGACGGGCTTCAATGACGGGATCAGGTTTGCGAACAAAAATCGTTTGTTTCAGGGCCAGAGCCTGAGCGGAACTCGACGACCCCCGCGATGCATCGATCCGCAGTGCGGGTGCAATCGGTGTAGTGGCCGTCGGTGTGGTTTTAAAGGCGTTAACAAGGGAATCGCTCAGCACCCGGTATTTTCCCTCATTAACCTGGGAAATCGAATACATCACGACAAAAAAGGCAAACAACAGGGTAATGAAGTCGGCGTAAGACACCAACCAGCGCTCCAGGTTCTCATGTTCTTCGTGCTTCTGTCTGCGCGCCATCGTACACCGCCGCCGGAAGTAACTCTCGACTAAATAATGTAACCCTGCAATTTTGACTCGATCACGCGAGGATTTTCGCCATTGGCAATGGATACCAAGCCTTCTATCAGCATCTCGCGCATCACCACTTCCTGCTCGATAAGGTATTTAAGCTTGCCGGACATCGGCAGAAAAAACAGGTTGGCCGATCCCACGCCGTAAACGGTTGCGACGAAAGCTACGGCGATACCGGCACCCAATTTGGATGGGTCGCTCAAGTTCTCCATCACGTGAATCAGGCCGAGCACCGCACCCAGAATGCCAACCGTAGGTGCATAGCCGCCCGCAGCCTGCCAGACTTTCGAAGCATCCAGATGATGTTTCTCGTAAGTCGAAATTTCCACCTCGAGTGCAACACGAATTTTCTCCGGCTCGGCGCCATCCACCAGCATTTGCAACCCTTTTTTGGTGAAGGTATCCTCCAGCAGATCCAGCTGCGACTCAAGTGCCAGCAATCCACCCTTGCGCGCAAGGTTGCTCCAGACCAGCACCTGTTCGATCAAAAACTGCTGGTTCGCTTTGGGTGGCCAGATTATCCATTTGGCCAGCCTCATGCCCTCAAAAAAAATCTTGGGCGAACTCTGCAGCATGATGGCGCCCGTCGTGCCACCAAGGACAATGATGAATGCCGTCAATTGCATCAGGGAGCCAATATGCCCCCCCTCCAGAACCTGGCCGCCAATAATTGCGGTCAAAGCCAGCAAAATACCGAATATGCTGACTAGATCCATGCATCTGCTCCGCAGTTAATAATCCACCCCATGCACCGCTTGCCTTCCATTTTCACAGCCATTCCTTCAACTTGCTGCGCAAGCGTGCCATGGCTTGGCTATGCAGCTGACACACGCGCGATTCGCTAACGCCCAACACCTCGCCGATTTCACGCAGATTCAGCTCTTCCTCATAGTACATCGCCATCATCAGCTTCTCGCGTTCTGGCAATATGCCGATTGCCTCGATCAATTTTTCCCGGAATCTTCCGTCCTGCAATTTGGCTAAAGGTCCTGCAGAATCGTCGGCGCAGTGGCGCTCGAAAAAGTCCTCATCCTCGCTACTGTGCAAGTCCTCGTAATGCAGCAACTGGCAACCACGCGCGTCCAGCAACATTTGCTGGTAGTCATCCAGGCTCACGTGCAATTCGTCGGCCACCTCGCGCTCGGTCGGAGCGCGACACACGCGCTGCTCCAGAGCATTCATTGCGGTTTCGATCTGACGCAGCGTTTTCCGCGCCGAGCGCGGCAACCAGTCGCATTGCCGCAATTCGTCCAGCATTGCACCGCGGATACGCTGCACTGCATAGGTCTCGAACTGCGCGCCCTGCGTATCGTCGTAATTGCTCACCGCATCAAGCAGGCCGATCATGCCCACTTGAATCAGGTCGTCGACCTGCACGCTGGCAGGCAGCCTCGCCATCAGATGATAGGCAATGCGCTTTACCAGCGGAGCATATTGGACGACGTATTGATTTTTCTCCAGCCCGGTTTTAGCGTACATAGCACAATTCTATAGGCGAAAGCCCTCCGCCGCCATACGGCTGCTCTGAATCAGGCGCTGCATGAATGCTTCCAGGCGGCCTTCCTCGCCCGAGGGTTGCGGCCATTGCTCCATGGTTTCCGCCAAGTCCCTGAGCGCCTTAGCCGATTCGGTGACGGGGAATGCTTCCACAACCGGCCGACAAATCCGGGCGGCCTGTCTGAGCTTCTCGTCAAAAGGCACATAACCCATGAAATCGAGGATTACATCGAGGAAACGCACTGCCACCTCAGCCATGTTATCGTACAGCGCCCGCGCCTCTTGCTCGTTCTTGACCTTGCTGGCCAGGATATGGAAACGGTGAATGGCGAAATTCTGGTTGAGCACCTTGATCAGCGCATAGGCGTCTTTGATCGAAGAAGGATGCGGGGACACCACGATCACGATTTCCTGCGACGCCAGAGAAAGCGGCAAGACATTGCTCGCAACCCCGGCAACGGCGTCCACCAGTACCACGTCCACCGTTTTCGACAGCTGGCGGAATGACTGCACCAGCCAATCCTGGTCTTCCTGCCCCAATTCTCCCAGCACTCGCAGTCCATTGCCGGCGGAAACGATATCCACCCCCTCCGGGCCGCGCAGCATCACCTCATCCAGCGTCTTTTCGCGCCGGATCACGTGCATCAAGTCATAGCGCGCGGTCAGACCAAGCAGCGTTTCCATGCTGACTTTGCCCTGCTGCTCGTCCAGAACCAGCACATGTCGACCGCGCTTGGCGAGGGCAGTGGCAAGGTTGACGACAATGTTGGTTTTCCCGACCCCGGTCCTGCCGCTGGTCAGCGTCACCACCCGCACCGAATCCCGTGCCAGCAGCCGGCGCAGCCCCTCGGCCTGATCTTGCAGGACATCAGCCACGTAGAGCTCCCACGTCGCGCTTTGCTTCCGTGTAGCCGGTCGATTCCACACCGGCCAATCCGCCGGCGGCAGCCATCACCAGCGGATATTCTGCTTCCAGCGGGGTGAACGGTGAATCTCCCTGGACGGGTTTCAAAACCCGATCCACCAGATAAACCGGATTGGGGAGGTGCAGATCCTCCGGCACACGCTGTCCATTGGTAACATAATGGAGCATCAATTTGTTGCGGATCACCACGTCCAGCGCAGGGCCAATACTGATCGCTTCATCGATTTTTGTCAGAATGCAACCATCCATATCATCCTTCTTGTAGGAACGGACAACGTCTTCGAGCGTGCTGCCCTGCCCGTTGGCGGAAAGCAGCAATATGCGCTTGATGCTGCGTCCGGCGCCGGACAGAAGCGCCACCTGCTCAGAAAGGCGGCGATCGCGCTGGCTCATGCCGACCGTGTCGATCAGAATCAGATGCTTGTTCTGCAGATCGGACAGGGTGAGTTGCAAATCGGCCTCATCCTTGATCACGTAAACCGGTACGCCGAGTATCTTGCCGTAAATGCGCAACTGCTCGTGAGCACCGATCCGGTAGGTATCGGTAGTGATCAGGGCCAGACTGGCCGGACCATGTTTCAAAGTGCAGCGCGCCGCCAGCTTCGCCACGGTGGTGGTCTTGCCGACTCCGGTGGGTCCCGTCAACGCATAGACTCCACCGCGCTCGACAATGTCGTCGCCCGCCTTCACGACATGCAGGTTGTGCATCAGTGCCGCCTTCAGCCAACGCAGACTTTTTTCCAAGTCATAGCCGGTCGGCATTTTATCCAGCAGCTGGCGCGATAACAACGGACTGAACCCCACGCTCAACAGGTGGCGCAATACTTCGACCTTGGCGGGTTCCTCCCGTTGCAGCTCGCCCCAGGCAAAGCCAGACAGCTGGCCTTCCAGCATGCCGCGCAGGAACTTGATTTCGCGGATAATTTCCTGACCCATCAGATCTGGCGGAGCATCCTTGTTCCGCGTTTCCTCCACAGCCGGCTTGCTCTTTTCCTGCAACTCGGCGATTTGCGATCGTGAAACCGGAGAAGAGGCGACAGTGGGCGGTGGGGGTGGTGCAGGCTCGGCGCGGGTGAAAAATTCTGCAGGTGCGGGTCGTTCCTTGGCTGGGGGCGGGCTCACCGGGTTGCCGGCAAGGGATGACATATCCATGTCTGCCACCGCCATGATCTCGATACCGCCCGCCACCTGGCGATTGGACAGGATGATGGCGTCGGCACCCAGTGCGTCCCTGACTTGGCGCAGGGCCTCGCGCGTGGTGCTGGCATGAAATTTCCGGACGTTCATCCCCTCCCCCCCAATACGGCGGTCACTCTAATGGTTTTGGTATCCGGCACCTCGGCATGAGAAATGACCTTGAGTTGCGGCACAGCACGCCGCAGGAAGCGCGACATCAGACCGCGCAACGGGGCCTGCACCAGCAGTACGGCCGGCAGACCGATCTGCTCCTGGTTCTGCGCCACGGCCTGCGCCTGTGCCAGCAGGTTTTCCGCCAGACCGGGCTCAAGTCCGGCACCTTCAGCGCCCGACGTTTGTGTCGCCTGCATCAGAATGCCCTCCAGGCCTGGGTCCAGCGTAATAACTTGCAGTTCATTCGTGCCCGGATAAATTTGCTGGATGATAGCACGTCCAAGCGCGACACGAACCAGAGACGCCAGCTCATCGACGTTTTGCGTGCGTGGCGCATGCTCAGCGAGGGTTTCGATGACGGTACGCATGTCTCGGATATGCACACCCTCATCCAACAGGCTTTGCAAGACACGGTGCAACGTGGAAAGGGACAATAGTTTCGGCACCAGTTCCTCGACCAGCTTGGGCGATTCCTTCGCCAGATGATCCAGCAACTGCTGCACTTCCTCGCGACCCAACAGTTCGGCACTGTGCGACTGGATGATATTGGACAGATGGGTTGCAATCACTGTGCTGGCATCCACCACGGTGTAACCGAAAGTCTGCGCCTGCTCGCGCATCTCGGCCTCAATCCAGACAGCGGGCAGACCAAAGGCGGGGTCGCGGGTGGGCGTGCCGGCCAAGTTGCCAAGCACCCGACCCGGATTGATCGCCAGAAACATGCCGACATATGCCTCGCCATGCCCCATCTCGACGCCCTTCAAGGCAAGACGGTAGCCATTTGGCTTGAGTTCCAGATTGTCGCGGATATGCACGGCCGGGACCACGAAGCCCATTTCGTGAGCAAACTTCTTGCGAATGCCGCGAATACGCCGTAATAGCTCTCCATCCTGATTCCGATCCACCAGGGGAATGAGGCGATAGCCGACCTCCAGTCCCAGAATATCTACCGGCATCACGTCATCCCAGCTCACATCGACAGGCTCGGTTGGAGCCTGTGCCGGTGCTGCAATCTCAAGCGCCTCGGGTTTCCGCGCGCGCTGTTCGATGTAGTAGGCTGCGCCGGCAAGCATGGTCGCCAGCAGCAAGAAGGAGAAATTCGGCATCCCCGGAATCAGGCCCATTACGCCGAGAATGGTGGCGGTAATGTAGAGCACGAGGGGCTGGCTGAACAACTGGCCGAGCATTTGCTGGCTCAGATCCTCATCGGTAGAAACGCGGCTTACCACGATACCTGCCGCAGTCGAAATCACCAGAGCAGGAATCTGAGCTACCAGACCATCGCCGATGGTAAGCAAAGTATAATTGTTGGCAGCAGTGGCGAAATCCAGGTTGTGCTGCATAACGCCTACCGCCAACCCGCCGATGATCATGATCAGCATGATCAGAATGCCGGCGACGGCGTCGCCGCGCACGAATTTGCTGGCACCGTCCATTGAGCCGAAGAAATCTGCCTCCTGGGAAATGATAGAGCGGCGTGTTCGGGCCTCATCCTCACCAATCAAACCGGCGTTGAGGTCGGCATCGATCGCCATCTGCTTGCCGGGCATGGCATCCAGAGTGAAGCGCGCACTGACTTCTGCGATCCGCCCGGCACCCTTGGTGATCACCACGAAATTGATGATCACCAGGATAATGAACAAAATAATGCCGACGGTGTAATTGCCTCCTACCAGGAAATGACCGAAGGCCTCGATTACCTTACCCGCAGCGTCGGGGCCGGTGTGCCCTTCGAGCAGCACAATCCGGGCTGACGCAACGTTGAGCGACAGCCGCAGCAACGTTGTGACCAGCAACACGGTGGGAAATACGGCGAATTCAAGCGGCTTGGTCGTATACAGGCTGACCAGCAGCACAATCATCGCAAGGGCGATGTTGAAAGTGAACAACAGGTCCAGCAGGATAGGTGGCAGCGGCAGGATCATCATGCCCAGAATCATGATGATCAGGATCGGGCCGGCCAGTTTGGTCATGCTCAGGCCGCCCGGCAAATTCATTCCATCAACCCTGGCGTTCATGCTATTTCACTTTCCGGATCCAAGCCCGGCGGCACCGGCAGGCTCCGTGGCAGCTGAGGTGCTATGCCCCCACCTGATTCATAGCTGCGCAGCTGGTAAACATAGGCCAGCACTTCGGCTACCGCCGTATAAAGCGCGGCCGGGATTTCCTCGCCCAACTCGCCATGGCGGAAGAGGGCTCGGGCCAGAGGTGGCGCCTCCAGGATCGGGATATGATGCTCCTCGCCCAACTCCCTGATGCGGACCGCCATCAGCTCAGAACCCATGGCAACGATGACCGGCGCACCCATCAGCTTGTCCTGGTAGCGCAACGCTACGGCGTAATGGGTCGGGTTGGTCACGATCACGTCGGCCTTGGGCACTTCCGCCATCATGCGACGACGCGCCATCTCGCGCTGCACCCGGCGGATCTGCGCCTTGACTTCGGGCGAGCCTTCCGACTCCTTGTTCTCCTGTCGCACTTCCTCTTTTGTCATCTTCAGCTTGCTGGAGTGGTCCCACAACTGGAAGGGCACATCAATCGCCACGATCAGTATCATCGAACTGACGATAGTCAGAAAAGTAACGCCCAGCAGAGTCCCCAAATGAGCAATGCCTTGATGGACCGATTCGCCCGCCAGAGCAAACATCGCTTCCTTATTGTGCATGATGACCCAGTATGCGACGCCTCCGATCAGGGCCGACTTGCCCAGGGCCTTGGCCAGTTCGACCAGACTGTTCCGGGAAAACAGGCGGCCGATGCCTTTAAGCGGATCGATGCGGCTGAAGTCGGGTTGCAATGCCTGGAAAGAGAACAGCCAGCCGCTCAGCACCATCGGTGCAAAAATCGCAGCAATGACCATCAACAGGATGAAAGGAATAAAAGTAACAAGAGCGCTCAATGACAGTTGATGAAGGCGGGCCAGCATCATCAGGGGGTCGAATGCCGAAGCCCGGTCCAGCATCAGGCCGCCACGCATCACCCCGGCCAGGTTGTCCATCAGTTGCGGACCCATCACCATCAAGCCAGCGCCGGCAGCGATCAACACAGTGAATGTCGATAATTCGCGGGAACGGGCGACCTGCCCCTTCTCACGGGCCTGCTCTATGCGTCGCGATGACGCAGGTTCTGTTCGTTCTAAATCGCTGTCTTCCGCCATTTATCCCCCTCGGCTATAGGGCAGCGCAGGTAGCACATATGGTGTGTAGTTTACATCATTTCCACCAGATATAGTAGGGGAGTAGGATTTTTATCAGATAGCAAAAACTCTACTGCTATGCCGAAATCATGCCTAAGAGCGGGTCATTCGGCCTGGTCTACCCAAGCCATCTGGATCGCTTCGAAAATTCTCTCGCTGAATCACTTCTCGATTCTCCGCTTGGTTCAGCGGGTTATCGGCAATTGACACCGCACCCCATTTATTCTGGGGAATATGACAATTTTTGTTTCGGTAAGGACGAAGTGATTAATGGGCTGCACGGTCAATCGCTGCCGCCAGTTCTCGCAATGCCGGGGCAATTTCGACCGTATACGGCAGGGATGAGGTTTCCAGTTGCCTCAAATGCCTGGGAAGGCGTTCCAGTTCACTTGCTGCACGCTGCCGCACTCTTTCTAGAGGCTCCGGGGCTGACAGGCGTTTTCCCTCCTGCATACAGGGTTCGATCAGCGGCGTCCCGGAATGAGTATCGTGTTCCAGCGTCAAGGTGTCCCGCTCCAAGCTGCCGTCGGCACCATAGCTGCGGTAAACCTGCTTGCGCCCTGGCCAGGTGGCCTTTCCCTCCGAGCGTTTTCGGCTGGGCTTGCCGGCATATTCAACCAGTTTGTAGGCGCAATCGAGGTATGGGGCATCGGCCGAGGTGTCAAGCAGGGTGCCGACGCCGAAACCGTCGACCGGTGCATTGTCCGCGAGCATTTGGTGGATGGCGTATTCATCGAGATTGCCGCTGCAGAAAATGCCGATCTTCCGGCATCCACCCTGGTCGAGAATACGGCGCACCTTGCGCGCATGTTCGGCAAGGTTGCCGCTGTCCAGTCGCACTGCCTTGATATGAATGCCCTGTTGTTCGAGCCGGGGCGCCAATTTTACCACTTTCTCTGCTGCCGCTTCGGTGTCGTAGGTGTCGATCAGCAGTACCGTATTGGTCGGATGGGAGTGGGCGAAACGCTCAAAGGCCACGATTTCGTCGGTGTGGGCCTGGATGTAGGAGTGTGCCATGGTGCCGTAGAGTGGGATGCTGAACTGTGCTCCAGCCAGCACCGTGGCGCTGCCGGAATAGCCAGCCAGGTAGGAGGCGCGCGCCGCAAGCAAGCCAGCTTCGGCGCCGTGGGCGCGGCGCAGGCCGAAATCCACAAGCAACTTGCCAGGGGCGACCAGAACGCTGCGCGCGGCTTTCGATGCGATCAGGGTCTGCAGGTGAAGCAGGTTGATGACGCGGCTTTCCACCAGTTGCGCCTGGGTGATCGGCGCGGTGATGCGCAGGATCGGCTGGTGCGGGAAGAACAGAGTGCCTTCCGGCATGGCGTGGACATCGCCGGTGAAGCACAGGCTGGCCAGAAAATCGGTGAATTCGCGGCTGAAACGGCCGCAGTTTGCCACCCAGTCCACTTCTTCCGGCGTAAAGCGCAGGTTTTCCAGGAACTGCAGCACCTGTTCCAGCCCGGCTGCCAGCAGGAAATTGCGCTGCGGCGGCAGGTCGCGCACGAAAAACTCGAATACCGCAGTGTCATCCATGCCCTCGTCGTAATAAGCCTGCAGCATGGTGAGCTGGTACAGGTCAGTAAGCAGTGGGCTGGATTGCGGATTCATGGTCGAATGTTTTCGCTGTAGATCAGCTGGGTGCCGAGCGCGATCATTTCGGCCAGTGCGTGTTGACCATCGCCGGGCTTGACGTCGACGGCGCGAATGCCGTCGAGCAGTAGCATCACGGTAAAGCCCAGAGACAGCGCATCCCTGACGGTGTTGAGCACGCAGTAGTCGGTGGCCAGTCCACCGACGAATAGCCTCTTGATGCCCGCGTCGCGCAGGCGCCGTTCCAGGCTGGTGGCGGCAAAGGCGGAATAGGCATCCGCGTCGGGGCGGGTGGCCTTGGAGATGATGGTGGCGTCATCCGGCAGTGCCAGCTGATCGGAAAAGGCTGCACCGTGGCTGCCGACAATGCAGTGAGGCGGCCACGGCCCGCCCTGCCCACGGAACGAGCAGTGATCGGCCGGATGCCAGTCGCGGCTGGCATAGATGGGGAGGCCTGCCTTCCTGAACAGGCTGATGCAGCGGGTCAGCGCGGGCAGGATATGGTCGCCGGACAGCACCGCCAAGCTGCCGCCGGGCAGGAAGTCGTTCTGCACGTCCACTAGTAGCAGGGCATCTCCTGGGAGTGCTTGCAGGGTTGTGGGGGCGTCATTCATGCGCGGTTCACGGGAAGCCTGAAAAAAAGGAGATTAATTCATTATAGTCAGATACCTCGTTGGGGAATGGATCTCAAGTTTTTCGGTGGCGCCGGAGGATGTTTCGGTGTGGCTGGTTTCGTTCTGAGCCCGAGGTTTCAGGCAAGCGATGCAGGGAAAGGGAAGTTTGCCTCAACCCGCGTCTGTCAGCGGACTGAACCCGGTTTTGAAGCAGCGCACCCGTGCGGCTTCGTGGAGTGTGGCGAGGGTATATGACGGCGAAAACTGGTTCGCTACCAGCGCGGCATCGAACGGCACCCGGTAAAGACTGCACAGGCTTCCCAATAGCCAAAGACAATCCCCGGTGTCAGTGCAGTTCCCCTGCATTTTATTGTTATCGTTTATTCTTGAATACGAGGGATATTAGTACCCACGGATCCGATTTATGTATAGGGGTTACCCATATCTCTGGTTTTTCGCCACATTCGGAGGGGAGTTTTATCGAAGGCAGAAACCCGACTTGCTATGTCGAGGTTAAGCCATGGGACATAGCTATTCCACTTCGTCTATCCAGGCCATCTGGATCGCTTCGAGGATTTTTTCGTTGGATTTTTCTGGGTCGTCATCAAAATCTTCCAACTCGGTAACCCAGCGGTGCAAATCGGTAAAGCGCACGTAGCGGGGGTCCACTTCGGGAAATTTTTCGTAAAGTTCGATGGCAATATCCAGCGTATCGGTCCACTTCATGATGCCCTCCCTCAGTGGGACTCGCTGGCCAGATTGATGGTGTATTTCGGAATCTCAATCACCAGGTCACTATCCTTGATGATAGCCTGACAGGAAAGGCGCGAGGCCGGCTCCAGCCCCCAGGCCTTGTCCAGCATGTCGTCCTCCAGTTCTTCGGAGGGATCCAGCGATTCGAACCCTTCGCGCACCACCACATGGCAGGTGGTGCAGGCGCACGCCTTCTCGCAGGCATGCTCGATTTCGATGCCGTGCTCAAGCAGGGTGTCGCAGATGGATACGCCGGGCTTCGCCTCGATCAATGCGCCATCGGGACAGAGTTGCTCATTAGGTAAAACTATCAGTTGTGGCATAGTTTAAATCTCAAGTTCTTCCAGTTTATGGCCAGTCAGTGCTTTTTGTACGCTCTGGTCCATGCGTCGTCCGGCAAACATCTCGGAAATGTGGTTCAGTTTTTCGATCTGATCTTTGATTAGCTGATGATTGGCCCCTTCCAGGGTCCTGCGCAGCACTGCCATTCCTTCGTCGATCTCGGCGCGTTCCGTAGCGCTGAGCAGACTGTCGCCGTTTTCGTTGAGCGCCGCCTCGATCGCTTCAATCAGGCGCCCGGCTTCGACCTGCTGCTCGCGCAATGCACGCGCCGCCATGTCGGCCTTGGCATTTTCCTGTGAAGTGAGCAGCATGCGGGTGATTTCATCGTCGCTGAGACCATAGGATGGCTTCACCACGATGGAGGCCTCCACACCGCTGCTTTTTTCACGTGCGGACACACTCAGCAGGCCATCGGCATCTACCTGAAAGGTGACCCGGATGCGCGCCCCACCCGCCACCATTGGCGGGATCCCGCGCAGTTCGAATTTGGCCAGAGAGCGACAGTCGCTCACCAGCTCGCGCTCGCCCTGCACCACGTGAATACTCATCGCGGTCTGGCCGTCCTTGTAGGTGGTAAATTCCTGGGCACGTGCCACGGGGATGGTGGAGTTGCGCGGAATGACCTTCTCCACCAATCCGCCCATGGTTTCCAGTCCCAGAGAAAGCGGAATCACATCCAGCAGCAGCCAATCGTCATCGGAGCGGTTTCCGGCCAGCACATTGGCCTGAATCGCCGCCCCCAGCGCGACCACCTTGTCCGGGTCGAGATTGTTGAGTGGCTCCTGGCGAAAAAACTGCCCAACCGCGTGCTGAATCTGGGGCATGCGCGTCGCCCCGCCCACCATCACCACCCCCTTCACGTCTTCAGGCTCCAAACCCGCATCACGCAGCGCTTTTCGGGTGGGAGCCAGGGTCTTGTTGACCAGGCTGCTGGTGATATCGGTAAAAGTTTCGGAGGTGAGTGTGAGATCCACCATTTCACCGGCGCCCAGTACCGCGGTGATGCGTACTTCGGGACGAAAGGTCAGGTCTTCCTTGGCTTCGCGCGCGCGGGTCAGGAGCAGACGAGTATCCTGCGGCTTCACGCCGGACAATTTGGCCTGCTCAAGTATCCAGCAATAGATGCGGTGGTCGAAATCATCGCCGCCCAGTGCGGAGTCGCCGTTGGTCGCAAGTACCTCGAACACACCTTTGGACAAACGCAGAATGGAAATATCGAAAGTGCCGCCGCCCAGGTCGTAAACGGCGTAAACACCTTCAGCCGCATTATCCAGCCCATAGGCGACAGCCGCCGCGGTAGGTTCGTTCAGCAGGCGCAGCACGTTGAGTCCGGCCAGCCGGGCCGCATCCTTGGTGGCTTGGCGCTGGGCATCGTCGAAATAGGCTGGCACCGTGATCACCGCTCCCACCAGATCGCCACCCAGCGCCTTCTCGGCACGATCGCGCAATACTTTGAGAATATCGGCTGACACTTCGACCGGACTTTTTACGCCGGCCACGGTCTTGAGCTGCACCATGCCGGGCGCATCGACGAACTGGTAAGGCATGCTGCCGGCATCGGGCAAGTCGCGCAGCCCCCTGCCCATGAAGCGCTTCACCGAAACGATGGTGTTGTGGGGATCCCGGCTTTGCATCGCCTGTGCGGAATAGCCGACATCGGTGCTGCCGTCCTCATGATAGCGCACCACTGAAGGCAACAATCCACGGCCATTCTCGTCATGCAGCACAACGCTCATGCCGCTCCTGACCGTTGCCACCAGTGAATTGGTTGTACCCAAGTCTATCCCCACCGCCAACCTATGCTGGTGTGGCGCGGTGCTCATGCCGGGTTCTGCGATCTGCAACAAAGCCATTATGCGTCCAAAGCCTCCAGCGCGTAGTTGATTTCCTCGCGCAATTTTTCCATGAATTTAAGCTCGCGTACAATTTCCGCGGCCTTCGGATAATTCTTTTCTTTATCCAGCAAATCAGCCAACTGGTGCTGTTGAGCCTGAATCTCGGTGCGCAGCTGGCCGGTCAAATGTTCCAGTTCGGACGTATCCTTGGCCGCCCTGGCTTCGCCGATCGCCTCACGCCACTCCATCTGCTGCATCAGGAAGGCGGGCGACATCACCGTATTGGTTTCCTCGTGGATATCGACGCCATTCAAATGCAGCAAATAACACGCCCTGCCGAGAGGCTGCTTTAGAGTCTGATAAGCCTCGTTGGCCTGCGTCGACCATTGCATCGACAGCCTGCGCTCTGCATCGGAAAGGTGCGCGAACTTGTCGGGATGGATCTGACTCTGGATGTCACGATAAGCCTGCTCCAGCTGGATCGTGTCGATCTGGTAGAGCGGCGGAATACCGAACAGCTCGAAATGGTTCCTGCTGAAATCAAAATTCATTGCGTGCCGTTCATGGTTCCGTCTAGAAGCCGACGCTCTCGCCGCAACCGCACGAACTCTTGACGTTAGGGTTGTTGAACTTGAAGCCCTCGTTCAGTCCTTCGCGCACGAAATCCAGTTCGGTGCCTTCAAGATAAACCAGGCTCTTCGGATCAACGAGAACCTTCACTCCGAAGCTTTCAAACTGGCTGTCAGTGTCGTTGAATTCATCGGCGAATTCCAGCGTGTAGGCCATGCCGGAACAACCGCTGGTGCGTACGCCCAGTCGCAAACCCACGCCCTTGCCGCGCTTTGCGATGTAGTTCTTGATATGGGTGGCGGCCTTCTCAGTCAGGGTAACTGCCATGCTCTATCTCCTTAAACCAGAACAATCTATTAACCTTTGCAGGCTGCGGTTTCAACCATCTCGCCATGCTTGGCCTTGTAATCGGCCACAGCCGCCTTGATAGCGTCTTCCGCCAGCACCGAGCAGTGTATCTTCACCGGCGGCAACGCCAGTTCTTCCGCAATCTGGGTGTTTTTGATGGTGAGAGCCTCGTCCAGGGTCTTGCCCTTGACCCATTCGGTCACCAGCGAACTGGATGCGATCGCCGAGCCGCAGCCGTAGGTTTTGAACTTTGCGTCCTCGATCACACCGTCCTTGTTCACCTTGATCTGCAGCTTCATCACGTCGCCGCAGGCAGGCGCCCCGACCATGCCGGTGGCAACACCTTCGTCGTCCTTGCCGAATGTTCCGACATTACGGGGATTTTCATAGTGATCCAATACTTTTGTGCTGTAAGACATAATAACTCTCCTTCAAAAAACCTTAATGAGCAGCCCACTGTACGGTGCTTAAATCGACGCCTTCCTTGAACATGTCCCACAGTGGAGACATTTCGCGCAAACGTCCAATCTTCGCCTTCACCAGATCAATCGCAAAGTCGATCTCTTCTTCGGTGGTAAATCGACCTATCGTGAAACGGATCGAGCTGTGCGCCAGCTCGTCGCTGCGGCCCAGAGCACGCAGCACATAAGAAGGCTCCAGACTTGCGGAAGTACAGGCGGAGCCGCTGGAAACCGCAAGTTCGCGGATCGCCATGATCAGCGATTCACCCTCGACAAAGTTGAAGCTGATATTGAGGTTGTGCGGCACCCGTTGCTCCATGTCGCCATTGACATGCGCCTCCTCGATTTGCGACAACCCTTTGTAGAGCCGGTCGCGCAGGTAGCGAATGCGCTCGTTTTCGGTGGCCATTTCCTCTCGCGCGATGCGGAAAGCCTCGCCCATGCCGACGATCTGGTGCGGTGCCAAAGTCCCGGAGCGCAGCCCACGTTCGTGGCCGCCGCCGTGCATTTGCGCCTCCAGACGGACGCGCGGCTTCCTCTGCACGTACAGAGCACCAATGCCCTTCGGCCCATAGGTCTTGTGGGCAGAGAAAGACATCAGATCGACTTTAAGTTTGGCCAGATCTATCGTCACCTTACCAGTGCCCTGAGCGGCATCAACGTGAAAAAGTACACCCTTGGCACGGCAAACCTCACCCAGTGCAGCGATATCCTGAATCACCCCGATCTCGTTGTTGACCAGCATGACGGAGGCGAGAATGGTGTCCGGGCGCAGGGCTGCCGTGAATTTCTCCATATCCACCAGGCCATTTGTTTCCGGCATGAGATAGGTAACTTCATAGCCTTCGCTCTCGAGGTGACGCATGGTATCGATCACCGCCTTGTGCTCGGTCATCACTGTGACCAGATGCTTGCCCTTACCCTTGTAAAAGTGTGCGGCACCCTTGATGGCGAGGTTGTTCGATTCAGTTGCACCCGAGGTCCAGATGATTTCCTTGGGATCGGCATTGACCAGCTTGGCGACCTGCTCGCGCGCCTCCTCAACGGCTCTTTCCGCATCCCAGCCAAATTCATGGGAGCGGCTAGCCGGGTTGCCGAATTTTTCGGTCAGGTAAGGAATCATTTTTTCCGCCACTCGCGGATCAACCGGCGTAGTTGCAGAATAATCCAGATAAATCGGTTGCTTAATCATTTTTCACTTCTCCACTTTCCCAATGTTCCCGTTCGCCAGGAACGACTCAAACCTCAACCGCCACCAGCCTTTTCAGCCCGAGAATTTCGCCCTGCAGTGCCTGCAAAAAGCGCTCGATCTGACTCATTTCATTATCCCTGCCCAGGCTGACGCGCACCGCACACCGTGCCAATTCACGCTCAACACCCATGGCCAGCAATACCGGGCTCGGGTCAGTGCCGCCGCTGGAGCAGGCTGAGCCGCTCGCCACCGCAAATCCGGCACGGTCCAGCGCCATTACCAGCGTTTCACCATCTATGCCAGGAATAGCAAAATAGCTGGTATTTGCCAAGCGCTCGGCGCCATCACCGAACAGCACCACACCCATTGTCCGCAGCCCCTGCTCCATCCGCTCCCGCATTTGCTGGAGCTTAAGCGGAAGCTCTGTCAGGCGGTTCGCCGCCAGCGCACAAGCCGCACCGAAACCGACGATCGCCGGCACATTCTCGGTACCGGCACGCAACCCCTTCTCATGCTCACCGCCGGTAATTTGCGGCTTGATATCGAGGCGCTTGTCCAGAACCAGTGCTCCTATACCTTTTGGCCCGTATACCTTGTGCGCGGAAATCGTCATCGCATGTACATTCAATGCAGCAAAGCTGACCGGCATCTTGCCCAGCGCCTGCACCGCATCGGTATGGACCATTGCGCCCACGCCGCGCGCCAGTTCCGCCACCGCCGCCACATCCTGCACCACACCCGTTTCATTGTTTGCCAGCATCACCGACACCAGCCCGGTGACTGACTCACGCAGTGCAATTTCCACATCATCTATTTCAAGCCGGCCAGCAGCGTTAACCGCCAGCCTCCTCACCTTCCAACCCTGCTCGCGCAACCCCTGCGCCGGCTTGGTCACGCTCGGATGTTCCACCGCACTCACCGCGATCTGTGAAGGCTGGCACCGCGCCGCCGCACCTTTAATCAGCAGGTTATTAGCTTCGGTGCCACCGCTAACGAAAACCACCTGAGAAGGATGCGCGCCGACCATGTCTGCCACCTGCTCACGCGCATCGTCCACCGCCTTGCGTGCTACTCGCCCGTACTCGTGGCGACTCGAGGCATTACCGTAACGTTCCCGAAAAAACGGCAGCATCGCCTGCAACACGGGCTCGTCGAGTGGCGTAGTGGCGTTGTGGTCAAAGTATGTTGGCAACATCCGTTTTAGTCCCAACTCTACGCCTCGACACGGACTGGGTATGGTCATGTATCTCTGCCACGCCGACCCCGCGTTGCTGCGCCACCAGATGTGCCAACGTAACCGACGCCAGATAGTCGTAAATTTTTCCGTTCAGATTGGTCCACAATTCATGGGTCATGCATTCTTGCTCGTCGTGGCAGTTGCCTAGTCCGCCACACTGAGTGGCATCAATCGGCTCATCCACCGCCTTGATGATGTCCGAGACCGCGATATCATCAAGACTCTTGGCCAGATAATAACCGCCACCCGGCCCACGCACGCTCTCCACCAGTGCATGTCGACGCAGCTTGCCAAACAGCTGCTCGAGGTAAGACAGGGAAATTTTTTGACGCTCGCTGATCCCGGCCAGCGTCACAGGCCCGCCGCCCCGGCGTAAGGCCAGATCGAGCATTGCGGTTACCGCGAAACGTCCCTTGGTTGTCAGTCGCATATTATTTCCTTCCCTTGAAAGTCATGCTGCAACTTTATAATACCTTATTATTTTAGTCAACTATTTTATTCAGATAGTTCGCATCGAACTGATCCTGGGCCGGCGCCAGGGGTTCCATCTCGATCCCCATCTTCTTCAACTGCGCCAGAATCAACTCGACGCGCTGGTCCAGCACCACGGTGTGGTCAAGCAGACCGTGGATCGCCTTGACTACCGGATCGTTCATGTCGGCACTAATGGCATACGCGGAAAACCCCATCTTCTGCGCCTTGCTTTCGCGCATTTCCGCTTGCGTCGGATCGATATTCCTCGCCGGAATACCCACCGCCGTGGCGCCCGCCGGAACATCCTTCACCACCACCGCATTGGAGCCCACCTTGGCGCCGTCGCCGATGAAAATCGGGCCAAGAATTTTGGCGCCGGCGCCGACCACTACCCCCTTGCCAAGGGTGGGGTGGCGCTTACCCTTGTTCCATGAAGTACCGCCCAGCGTAACACCATGATAAAGCGTCGAATCGTCACCGATCTCGGCGGTCTCGCCGATGACCACGCCCATGCCGTGGTCGATGAACACCCGACGCCCAATTTGCGCGCCAGGATGGATTTCAATGCCGGTCAACCAGCGCCCTAGGTGCGAAACGAAGCGCGCCAGCCACTTCAGGTTCCAGCACCATAGACGCTGCGCCAAGCGATGCACCAGCAACGCGTGCAGGCCCGGGTAGGTGGTCAACACCTCCCATGTAGAACGAGCGGCCGGGTCCCGCTCGAACACGACCGATATATCTTCACGCAAATGATCGAACATCACTCGATTCCGAAATATAAGAAAAATATTATATTCCAGACTCCTTTAGTCAACTATGGGTTTTTTGATTTATTTGTGAATTTTTCCACTGAAGTCAAAACCCCACGCAGAATGCTGACCTCTTCCTTTTCCGGGCGCGCCCGTGCAAACAACCTTCTCAACCGCTGCATCAAGCGCCCAGGGCAAGCCGGGTCGAGAAAACCGGTATCTATCATGGTCCGCTCAAGGTGTTGATAGAACCGCTCCACATCTTCAAAACTGGCGGCCTCCAGCGCCTTTGCAGCAGGCACTTCAGCCTCACCAAGAAACGCCATGCGCAGCTCGTAAGCCAGGATTTGCACCGCAGAGGCCAGGTTCAGCGAGGTAAACTCTGGATTGGCAGGTATGGTGGCGAGCAGTTGGCATTTGTCCAACTCGGCGTTGGACAGCCCAGACATCTCAGTGCCGAACAGCAGCGCCACAGCTCCTTGGGGAGCCAAGGCCAGCATGCGGGACGCGGCTTGATGCGCGGACAGCATTTCGTGAGAGAGATCGCGCCGCCGGGCGGTTACTGCGACGGCAAGCACCGTACCGGCCAACGCTTCGTCCAGGGTAGCGCAAACCCGCGTATTCTCAAGCACATCCGACGCCCCGGCAGCGCGCGCATCCGCGACCGGATCCGGAAAAGCCTTGGGGTTGACCAGATAAAGGTTCTCCAACCCCATCGTCTTCATCGCCCGCGCAGCCGCGCCGATATTGCCGGGGTGGCTGGTGTGACTGAGCACGATGCGAATGTTATTCAGAGTATTGGGTTTCTTCATCCGTGGTTTCCCATTAAAATAGCGGCAATGCACTCAGCGTTTTGTTCCTTAAACTTTCCCAGGATAACCCATGCATCCCATGCTCAACACCGCGGTCAAGGCCGCGCGCCGCGCCGGTCAGATTATCAACCGAGCCTCCCAAAACCTGGATTCGCTCACGGTCAAACACAAGAGCTTTAATGATTTTGTCAGCGAAGTGGATCAAAAAGCGGAAGATGCCATCAAGGAAGTCCTGCTGGAAGCCTACCCGAAACACGCGATTTTAGCAGAAGAAAGCGGCATGCAGGGCGACTCGGAGTTCCAGTGGATCATCGACCCCCTCGACGGCACAACCAATTTTCTCCATGGCTTTCCGCAGTATTCGGTTTCAATTGCCATGCAGCACAAGGGCGTCCTGACCCATGCCGTGGTCTACGACCCCAGCCGCAACGACCTGTTTACCGCCACGCGCGGCGCTGGTGCATTTCTCAATGATCGCCGTCTCCGCGTCAGCCGCTATGAATATCTGAAAGATGCCCTGATCGGCACCGGCTTCCCGTTTCGCAACTTTACCCATCTCGACGCCTATCTTGGTATCTTCCGTGAACTGATGCAGAAAACCGCCGGCCTGCGCCGACCTGGTTCAGCCGCGCTGGACCTGGCCTATACCGCCGCAGGTCGCTTCGACGGCTTCTGGGAATTCGACCTGAACGCATGGGACATTGCCGCCGGCGCGCTTCTAGTGCAGGAAGCGGGCGGACTGGTGGGCGATTTTAAAGGCGACGCAAACTATCTGGAAAGCGGCAACATCGTTGCCGGCAATCCTAAAGTGTTTGTGCAGCTACTCCAGACCATCGCACCCCATCTGGCGGCAAAGGCAAAATAAAGCCACGCCCTATGAACTCCCCGGAGGACCTGTCCAGGCACACCCCGATGATGCAGCAATACCTGCGCATCAAGTCGGAGCACCCCGACATGCTGCTGTTCTACCGCATGGGGGATTTCTACGAGCTGTTCTTCGAGGATGCGGAGAAGGCTGCGCAGTTGCTGGACATCACCCTCACCACCCGCGGCGCAACCGCAGGACAACCGATCAAGATGGCGGGTGTGCCCTACCATGCCGCCGAGCAATATCTTGCCAAACTGGTCAAGCTCGGAATGACGGTAGCGATCTGCGAACAGATCGGTGACCCTGCAACTTCCAAGGGCCCAGTGGAGCGCAAGGTGATGCGCATCATCACGCCCGGCACATTGACCGATGCGGCACTGCTCGACGAAAAGAAGGACAAACTGCTGCTCGCGCTGGCTCCAGGGAACAATATGCTGGGACTGGCCTGGCTGAATCTCGCCAGCGGGCGCTTCAGGGTCGCAGAAATTCGGCCAAACCGCCTCGACGCAACTCTGGAGCGCCTCAAACCGGCGGAAATTCTGCTCCCTGAAGGCTACGCCAATGTCACCCTGGAAAGCCTGAAATGTACGCGCAGAACCCTGCCCCCATGGCAGTTCGATTACGACTCGGCGTTGCAAAGGCTATGTCGGCAATTCGCCACCCTGGATTTGCAGGGCTTCGGTTGCCATGACCTGCACTGCGCCATCGAGGCCGCGGGTGCCTTGCTGGAATACGCGAAAAGCACGCAGTGCGGTGCGCTGCCGCATATTCGCGGCTTGCAGGTCGAACGTGAAAGCGGCTATGTATTGCTCGACGCCGCCGCCCGGCGCAATCTGGAAATTTCCGAAACCCTGCGCGGCGAACCCGCACCGACGCTCTATTCCCTGCTCGATACCACCGCCGGCAGCATGGGCAGCCGCCTGCTGCGCCACTGGCTGCACCATCCCCTGCGCGACCGGGCCGAGCTGCACGCCCGGCTCGACGCCATCACCCGGCTGATCGGCGAATCCGGCGCACCCGCCTACGCGCAGGCCCACCAGGGCCTGAAGCAAATCGCCGACATCGAGCGTATCACCGCGCGCATCGCGCTCAGATCCGCACGACCCAGGGACCTTGCCGGTCTGCGCAACGGCCTGTTGGCCTTGCCACCAATCGCCGGAGAAACGGCACTGCTCGACAGCCCGCGCCTGACGCAACTGGCAAATAAGCTACAAGCGCCGGAAACACTGGTTACTGAGCTAACTAGGGCGATTCAGCCTGAGCCGGCGGCGGTGTTACGCGAAGGCGGCGTTATCGCCACCGGCTACGATGCCGAACTTGATGAACTGCGCGCAATCCAGAGCAACTGCGGCGCGTTCCTGCTGGCCCTTGAAGCTAGGGAGCGCGAACGTAGCGGCATCACCAATCTGAAAGTCGAATACAATCGGGTGCATGGCTTTTACATCGAGGTCACACGCAGCCAGGCCGATGCAGTGCCGGACGACTACCGCCGGCGCCAGACGCTGAAGAACGCGGAACGCTTTATCACGCCTGAGCTGAAGACTTTCGAGGACAAAGCCCTGTCAGCCTCGGAGCGGGCGCTGGCGCGCGAGAAAATGCTGTATGAGTCGCTACTGGACAATTTGGCGCCGCACATTCCGGCGCTGCAGGAGATCGCCGCAGCAGTGGCCGAGCTCGATGTGCTGGCTGCGCTTGCCGAGCGGGCCGAAACTCTGGGCTGGGTTGCGCCTGAATTCACCGACGACGCAATGATCGAAATCATGGGCGGTCGCCATCCGGTGGTGGAAGCCCAAACCGCCAACTTCATCGCCAACGATTCCTTGCTTTCCCGCACTCGCCAGATGCTGCTGATCACCGGCCCGAACATGGGTGGAAAATCCACCTACATGCGCCAGACCGCACTGATCGTGCTGCTCGCTCACTGCGGCAGCTTCGTACCGGCAACCCGCGCAAAAATTGGCCCCGTTGACCAGATCTTCACCCGCATCGGCGCTTCCGACGACTTGGCCGGCGGTCGTTCCACCTTCATGGTGGAGATGACTGAAGCGGCCGATATTCTGAACAATGCCACCGAAAATAGCCTGGTGCTGCTCGACGAGATCGGGCGCGGCACTTCCACCTTCGATGGCCTCGCCCTGGCTTGGGCAATCGCCCGCCATCTGATCGAAAAAACCCGCTGCCACACCCTGTTCGCCACCCATTATTTCGAGCTGACCCGGCTGACGCAGGAATTCAGGCAGATCACCAACGTTCACCTCGATGCACTGGAACACCGCGACCACATCGTGTTCCTGCATAGCGTACAGGAAGGCCCGGCGAGCCAGAGCTATGGCCTGCAGGTGGCGGCGCTGGCGGGCGTACCTGCACCGGTGATCCAGGCGGCGAAAAGACACCTGCTGCAGCTAGAGCAGCAAGGCATCAATAACGGCATTCAGGGGGATTTGTTCGTTGAGATGCCGCAGGTTGCGGCTCCTTCGGCACTGGAAGAAGCGCTGCTCGAGATTGAGCCCGACGAGCTAACCCCGAAAGCAGCACTGGAACTGGTTTACCGACTAAAAAAGATACTTTGACCCGGGAAAGCAACAAGTAATGAGTAAAGGGTGATGTGCAATGAAATCCATCACCCCTTACCGATCACGCCTCAATGATGGTGGCCGTGCTCGCCATGCACATGACCATGGGCGAGTTCCTCGGAAGTGGCGGGGCGGACGCCCTCAACGGTGCCCTTGAATAGCAGAGTCTGCCCGGCCAGGGGATGGTTTCCATCGATCACCACACTTTCTGCAGTGATCTCTTTCACCGTGAAGACCAGATCTTCATCCGAACCTTCTGCGCCGGCCTGAAACTGCATGCCGACCTCGATCCCGTCCATCGGGAAAGCATCGCGTGGCTCGACCCGCATCAGCTCATCCTCATATTCACCGAAGGCGTTTTCCGGATCCATCGTCACTGCAACGGTGCCGCCCTCGGCGACACCTTCCAGCGCTTCCTCTACTGTAGGAAAAATCCCGTCATAGCCGCCATGCAGGTAGCTGATGGGTTGATCGCTTTTTTCCAGAAGCTTGCCGGTACTATCACTCAATTCGAAACTGAGAGTCACCACCGAGTTTTTTGAAACCTGCATAAACTTACTCCATCACTTTGATTAAATTGATTACCTCGGCTGCGTGACCACGCGGATTTACACCATAGAGCACGTGCCTGAGAATGCCGTGCTTGTCGATGATGAACGTGGAACGCAATATCCCCATTTTTTTCACGCCGTCTTTTTCCTTCTCCTGCCACACGCCATATTTCTCGCACACCTTACCTTCCTCATCCGCCAGCAGACGGACCGACAGGCCATGTTTATCGCGAAAGGCAGCATGGCTGAGACAGTCATCCCGGCTCACTCCAAGTACAACAGTGTCCAGCCGGGCAAACTCACTATCCAGATCGCTGAAATCTATGGCCTCGATGGTGCAGCCCGGCGTATCGTCTTTCGGATAAAAATACAGCACGGCATTCTTGCCCTTGTACGCGGAGAGTTTGACCATTTCCATATCCGCATCAGGCAAGCTGAATCCGGGGGCAGACTGTCCAACTTGCAACATAAAAACTCCTTCACGGCAGATCCACATTTTAAACGATTTCTCCCGGGTTGGAAGAGACATGCCATAATTAAACCCAGATTACTGGGGAGGATACCATGACAGAAAACCCGGAAAAACCCGTCTTGCTGCATAGGCAATTAAACAGCACGGTAGACTATACGGAAGCGCTCGATGTCCTGATTGAGATCGCTCGTCACCGCTTGCGCATTTTCGATTACAACCTAGAAGATGGCGGTTACACCACATTACGCCGCTACGAATTACTGCGCACCTTTCTGCTATCAAGTCGCAGCAATCGTCTGGAAATTGTACTGCATGACATCGACTATCTGACCCGCTTCTGCCCGCGCATACTCAGCCTGCTCAAGCAATTCAGCCACGCCATCACGATCCAGAAAACCACTCCACAAGCAAAAGGCATCTACGACCCCTTTGCCATCGCCGACGAAGCCTGCTTCTTGCATCGCTTCCATTATGACAACCCGCGTGCATTGCTCGCACTCAACGATATTGAAGGCAGCCATGTGCTGATCAAGCGTTTCGAAGAAATCCGGGCAGCTTCGGCACCGTCAATTACCGCAACAACGCTAGGACTATAAGCTTATTCAAGCCACAGATGATGCCATACACAAGACTTGCAAGAGCAACGAATCGGATGCAAATAACCCGCAAAATTAATTATTAGCAAGAATACATAACAAGATACTAGAATTATTTAACAAACCTGCTAAAATCGTGAAATCGGTTGGACATCGTTGATGTGGAAGCCGATTTGCATCAATGGTATTTAAATTGTATAAGTAGTATTTAGCCAAATTTTAAAATCAAGTTTTTATTAAGGAAATAATAAATGAAACACTCCATCCTGCTCGCTGCGCTGTTGGCCCTGACCTTGACCGCTTGCGGCAAAAAAGAAGAGGCTCCTGTTGCTCCTGCCGCTCCTGCTGTTGAAGCTCCTGCTCCTGCTCCTGCCGCTCCTGCTGTTGAAGCTCCTGCTCCTGCCGCTCCTGCTGCTGACGCTGCTGCCCCGGCCGCCGCTCCTGCTGCTGACGCTGCTGCTCCTGCTGCTCCAGCCAAGTAAGCTTCACGCTTCGGCGAAAAAAGCCGGCCTACGGGCCGGCTTTTTTCTTGTGCTTCTGCCGCTAAAGAATCTGGCGCCAACCAAACCCATCCAGTTGATCGGCCACCCCGATCCATTCCGGCTCACAATTTAATACACCGCTCAGCGCGGCGCGGGCAAGCTCCGGTGTATTGTTCTTTTCGCTAAGATGCGCCGCAATCAGGTGCTGCAACTTGCTGCTGTCCAGGCTCGCCAGCAACCTGGCCGCCATGCCGTTATCCAGATGGCCGAAACGGCCCGCAACCCGCTGCTTAAGCATGGGCGGATATAACCCTTCGCGCAGCATATCAGTATCATGATTGCATTCCAGCACCAGCGCATCACAGCCACTCAAAATGGCTTCGATATGTGGCGTGGATCCGCCAGTATCGGTCAGCACGCCCAATCTTTTGCTACCGCTGCTAAAGGCATACTGCACCGGCTCGCGAGCGTCATGGGGAACGGGGAAAGGCTGCACCTCGATTTCTTCTACCTGAAACGCGCTATGGCCATCAATCAGACGAATATCGGGTAATGTTTGCGCAAGGGTATGGTTTGTGAAAGTGCCGTGAGTCAGCCATACCGGCAACTCATACCGGCGCGCGAATCTGACTGCACCGCCGATATGATCGGTATGTTCGTGAGTGATGAGGAGACCGGTCAGGTCTTCCGGCTGTAAGTCGAGGCGCGACAGCCGGGCAACCGTTTCACGGATGCCGAAACCGCAGTCGAGAAGCAAGCGGGTTTGCTTGACCTCGACCACCAGTGCATTGCCCCGGCTGCCACTACCCAGAGAAGCGAAACGCATTGACGCGCCCTGCCGTATTATTTCAACTGTTCTAACAACAAGTTTAGAATTCTGGCCGCAGTCTCGGAGTTTTCGAGCGTACCGTCCTTATTCAAAATATTGACCGCACTACCCTCGCTCGTGGCGATAACCTGAATACGGTACTGCTCCAGCTTATCCTGGTTTTTGCCATCGCCCTTCCAGAAGGCCAGCTTGGACATGAAACCTTTTTCTTCCTTCTTGCCATCGATATCGGGGTCGACATAGCGAACGAAATACAGCCCCTTGGAGCGGTCGCGGTCAACTACGGTAAAGCCGACACGGTCAAGAGCCAATCCGACGCGACGCCAGGCGCGATCAAACGTATCGTATAGCGTTAGGCTACCGGCACCTTCCTGATTGCGCGTTACCTTGGCTCGCTCGCGCTTGCCCTCCGCCACCATCATGGACTGGGAACGCACCTCATCGACTCCGAAGCGCACCATCAAGCGGCGCAACATGTCGGCCTCGAGCTCCGGGTCGGCTGAGCGCGGCTGCCACACGGTCCGGTTACCGCCATCGCCACCTTCGATCACTTCATACATGCCACGATGGCTGATATAGATTTCAGTAGAACCTTGCTCTGCTCCGCGTTCCAGTCGGGTGCGAAATTTATCGCGTTCGGCGGTGGAATAAAGTCCATCCACGACTTTACTCAAAACGCTGCGAATCGCATCCTGAGGAATCTTGGCGCGGTTTTCAGCCCAGTCAGTTTCCATCACACCGGATTCAGGCACTTCCAGTTTTATGAGGAAACCATTTTCCTGCCAGAACTCCTTGACCACTGGCCATATCTGCTCAGGTGTAGCATTCACCACCAGCCAGCGCTGCGAGCCTGCACGTTCTACCCTGACCTTGTCCTGAGATGGAAGCAGGTTGGATGTCGTCGTCGCAGTCTGTGGATGGCCCGCCCTTTCCTGGTTGTATACCGAGAAGGTGGCACTGCCTTGCGGGCTGACATCGGGCACGGCAAAACGGTTATCCGCTGTCGGTGAAGTCAGGTCGGGAGGAATTTCCAGCGGTGGAAGCTTGCCTGCCGACTTGTAATCAATTTTTTTACTTTCCAGCAAGGACGTCGAGCTGCAACCCGCCATTAGCGCGACCACTGCTATCACCACAAATGAAGACAAGAATCTGTTATTCATAGACACCTTAAATAATTTATTGCAGCACGCCGGCTTGGCGCATGGTCTGCTTCAAAACTTCGTGATGAACAGCAGAGAGTGGGGTCAACGGCAGGCGAATGCCCTCGCCAATCAATCCCATCTGCGCCACCACCCATTTAACCGGAATCGGATTGGCTTCAACAAACAGCTTCTGATGCAAGCCTAACAATTTGTTATTGATGGCGCGCGCCGTAGCCAGATCACCCCTGAATGCCGCCTCGCACATTTCATGCATCAAACGGGGCGCCACGTTGCTGGTCACTGAGATTACGCCATGGCCGCCGAGCAGCATCAATGCCAAGCCACTGCCATCGTCACCGCTGTATATGGCGAAATCCTGCGGTGCGCGCATCAACAGGTCGCTGCCGCGCTCGATATTGCCGGTTGCATCCTTGATGCCAACAATATTGGGAATCTGCGCCAACCGCAACACCGTGTCGTTCAGCAAGTCGCACGCGGTGCGGCCTGGCACGTTATAAAGGATCTGCGGAATGTCCACCGCCTCAGCAATCGCCTTGAAGTGACGGTACAATCCTTCCTGAGTGGGCTTGTTATAGTACGGCGTAACCAACAAACAGTAGTCCGCACCGGCCACCTTGGCACATGTCGTCAGCTCGATCGCTTCGCTGGTTGAATTGGCGCCGGTTCCGGCAATCACCGGAATGCGCCCAGCCACCTGATCCACCACGGTGCGGATCAGCAGGCAATGCTCATCGAAATTCACCGTCGGGGATTCGCCCGTGGTGCCAACGACGACGATGCCGTCGGTCCCTTCTGCCAAGTGGAAATCCACCAGCGCACGCAAACGATCCAGATCCAGACTGCCATCATCGTACATCGGCGTAACGATCGCGACCAGACTGCCTTTAAGCATGAAATTTTTCCACAAAAGTCTGTAGTTTACCCGAATATCAGGTTACGCGAAATGCTCAATCCGCTTCGCGCTCAATCGAGCAGCACTGCTTCTCGACAGCACCGCCATTGGCAAGCAGAACCTGCCCGGTGACCGGGTTGGGACGAAAAACGGTACAGCCCTTCAGGCCCATGTCATAGGCTTTTTCATAAATCGAGCGAAATGAATCGAAGTCGAATTCAGCCGGCACATTGATGGTTTTCGAAATGGCGTTGTCGACATGAGCCTGAAGCGCCGCCTGCATAAGGATATGCGCCTCCGGCGCAATTTCACCGGCACGAACGAAGGCTGCAGGTAGCGAAGCATCCTCTCCATGTTGCAAGTGAAACAGTCGGCAGGCATAGTCGTCCACTCGCACCTCGCTAAAGCCGCCATCGGCCTCGCGGAGGCGCCGCGTGTATTCCCAATCAAAAATCGGTTCGAGTCCGCTGGAAACATTGTTCGCCAACAAGCTGATGGTTCCTGTCGGTGCGATAGCGGTCAGATGGCTGTTACGCAGGCCGTGACGCCTGATTCCCTGCACGATATCCTCGGGCAGGGAGCGAATAAATTCGCCTGCCAGGTATTGATCGGCCTGAAATGCCGGAAACGCCCCTTTTTCGCGCGCCAGTTCTATCGATGTCCGGTACGCACTGTGGCAGATCGCCTGCATCACCGTCTCGCCCAGCATAAAAGATTCCGGACTGCCATAGCGTATCCCAAGCATCACCAGGGCATCGGCCAAACCGGTAAGGCCGATCCCGACCCGCCGCGATGCGCGCGCGGTGTTCGCCTGCTTTTGCAGCGGGAAATGGGAAACGTCGTACACATTGTCAAGCAGACGCACGGCCGTTGCCACAGTAGCAGCGATTCCTTCCAGATCCAGATCACCATCAGCCATAAATGGACGCCGAACGAATTGCGTCAGGTTGATCGCGCCCAGATTGCAGGCACCATAGTGCGGCAGGGGGATTTCGCCGCAGGGGTTGGTGGCGCTGATCTGTTCGCAGTACCACAGGTTGTTCATGCGGTTGACACGATCAATAAATATCACACCGGGCTCGGCGTAATCATAGGTTGCCTGCATGATCTTGTCCCACAGCACCCGTGCTCCGACACGACGCAACACTTTGCAACGGCGCGGCGTGTTGCTGCCTGACCACGCCCGTTCCACCACCTCCCCGGTTGATTCACTCGCGGAGAGCGGAAACACCAGCGGCCAGTCGGCATTCTTCCGAACTGCGCGCATGAAATCGTCTGTTACCAGCACCGACAAATTGAAGTGCCGAAGCGCACCGGGATCGCGCTTGGCCGCAATGAAAATCTCGATATCCGGGTGGTCGCAGCGCAGCGTTGCCATCATCGCACCACGACGCGCACCGGTGGAAAGAATGGTGGCGCACATGCTATCCCAGATGCGCATGAACGAGACCGGCCCGGAAGCGGTTACTCCGACACTACGGGCTGGCTCGCCGCTCGGCCGCAGGGTAGAAAAATCATAGCCGACCCCACCTCCCTGCTGCATGGTCAGCGCGCCTTCCTTGAGCGCCTCGAAAATGCCGTCGAGCGCATCCTCGACTTCGCCCATGACGAAACAGTTGAACAGCGTGACCCGGTGAGAGGTGCCTGCTCCGGCGAGAATCCGCCCACCTGGCAGAAAGCTGAATCCCTCCAGAACCCGGTAGAACCGCCGCTCCCAGATTTCCTTATCCTGCTGCTCAACCCCGGCAAGCGCGCGGGCAACACGACGCCAGGTATCTTCAACTGTCAGGTCGATGATCTTGCCCGACTCGCGGTAACGATAGCGAATATCCCAGATGCGGAAAGAGATATCGGAAATGAAGGGCCCATCACTCATCGAGGACTCCCAAAAATGATAAAGGCGAGAACCGCACCCGCGGTTCTCGCCAATTTTAAAGGACTCAACGGCCGCAAACTATCTCTGGGAAGAGTACATCCGTTCCAGAAAGGTCTTTACATCCATAGCCGTCACATCCGCCGGCATACCGCCCGCATGCTGAGACTGATAATGGATCAGTTGTGCGGCAAGTTCCGCCGCCCTGCCTTGCAACAACGCAATTTCAGGGTTCCAGCCGGCACACATCACCTCTGAAGTATAGTCGCTCTCTGCTTTGACAGAGCACATATCCATAATCACTAACATGACCCACCTCCGTTTTCCCGCCTATTTGATTCCTGACATCTGTAATTGTTATATCGGGTATTTCAAGAATAAATAAAGGTGTAAATGAAAAATTATCTGGCGGCCTTTACCGCACAAATCCGCTGCACCACGGCACGGTTATTTCCTAAAACGCACAACTCCTCATAATCGTTGACTTCCAGCCGAGCTTTGACTTGTTCAAGCAATTCGCCTGACTTGAGGAGATAGTCCGTGTTACGCGGCCTGCCTAACCGTTGATTGCCTTCGGAAAAAGTTTCATAAATCAGAACCCCTCCCACCGCAAGCGCTTCGAACAGATGCAAAAACAAGGGGCGATACAAATAGTTGGTTACTACAATGCCATCTAACTCCCCTGCAGAATATGGCCATGGTTCGCCTTCAAGGTCAGCCTGGCGCGCCACAACACCCGGCAAAAAGGCCAATGCAGAGACATCACGATCCACCGCTTCGACCTTGAATCCTGCCTGAATCAGAAAGCGAGTGTGCCTGCCAGTTCCGCAAGCAACATCCAATACCCGACCTCCACTACGAATAAGTGGTGCGCACCGTACCACCCATTCGGAAGGCGCAGAAACAAAAAGTTGATCAGGATTCATCCAGGTGTTGCGGGATTAGCCAGACGCAAGACTTGCATCGCCATCTGCAGCGCGTCATGCAGCATGCGGTCAAGCAATGGTGCGAAATATGGCAAAGCAATGGCAAGCACGACAAATCCAGCTGCCAGCGTGATCGGAAACCCGACCGAGAACACATTGAGCTGAGGCGCGGCACGAGTCATGATGCCCAGCGCAAGGTTGGTGATCAACAAGGCTGCCATGATCGGCATGGAAAGCAGCAACCCGGCAAGAAATATCTCGCCGCCCCAGCCCGCCAGAGCGCGCCAACCGGCCGCGGAAAAAGGTTGTGGTGATACCGGTAACGCATTGAAGCTTTGCGCCAATAGCTCGATCATATACAAATGACCATTCAACGCCAGAAAGAACAATGTTGCGAGCAACCCGAGAAGCTGTGCCACCACGGGAGATTGGGCAGCATTTTGCGGATCGAAAAAAGTGGCGAAACCTAGACCCATCTGCATACCGGCAATATTTCCGGCCATTTCCACTGCGGTGAAGATGATGCGCATGGTGGTTCCAATCGCCACGCCAATCACGATTTGTTGCGCCAAAATCAGGAGACCGATCGCAGAACCCGGTTCCACCGCTGGCATGCTACCGAGAACAGGCGCCAGAACCAGAGTAAGGACAACGGACAGCCCAACTTTCAATCGCACAGGTACGCTGGGATTGCCTAGAATAGGCGCGCTACTAACCAAGGCAATAATACGGGAAAAAGGCCAGATGAATGCACCCAGCCAGGCGCTTAACTGGGCTGAGGTAACGCTAATCATCGCGGTAGAGCTAACCCACCAAACCTGGAATACTGATAAACAGGCGGCGGGTATAATCCATCAACAGAGTCAACATCCATGGCCCCGCCACTACCAGCATGACAAACATCACCAGCAGCTTGGGGATGAACGACAGGGTCATTTCATTGATCTGGGTGGCGGCCTGAAAGATGCTCACTACCAAGCCGACGGCCAGCGCGGAGAGAAGTAGCGGTGCCGACACCAGCAGGGTGATTTCCACCGCCTGCTGACCAATCGTGATCACGCTTTCCGGCGTCATGTGTAGAAGCTCTGTACCAGGGAACCGATGAGCAGATTCCAGCCGTCCACCAGCACGAACAGCATCAGTTTGAATGGCAATGAGATCACGACCGGTGACAGCATCATCATACCCATCGACATCAGCACGCTGGCCACCACCATATCAATGATCAGAAATGGAATAAACACCACGAAACCGATCTGGAATGCGGTTTTTAGCTCGCTGATGACATAGGCCGGAACCAGTATTTTCATCGGCACCGCTTCCGGGCCAGGCAAGGGGGCACTGTTGGAAAGTTTGACGAACAGCGCCAGATCATCCTGGCGCGTTTGCCGCAACATAAAGGCTTTCAAAGGGGCAGTACCCTTTTCCAGCGCCTGGTTAAAATCGATTTTTTGTTCCGAATAAGGTTGATAAGCCTCTGCATAAATCTTATCGAACACCGGCGCCATAACAAAGAAAGTCAAAAACAGGGAAAGGCCGATCAGAATCTGGTTGGGAGGAGCCTGCAGCGTGCCGATTGCCTGGCGCAGCAACGATAGCACGATGATGATACGGGTAAACGCCGTCATCATCAGCAACACCGCTGGCAGGAATGTCAGCGCTGTCATCATCAGCAGCGCCTGAATGCTGAGGGTATACGTCTGGGCACCACCTGGTCCTGGCGCGCTGGTGAAGGCTGGCAAACCCGGATCAGCCGCCATGGCCGTTAATGGCACCAGTACGCCCAGCACCAACAGCACTGCAGCAAACAATGATTTGGCTCCAAGCAGAAGCAGCCTTGTTCCATTACCCAAGTTTGCGCCCCTGCATTGCCTGTTTGAGCCATGTTGAAAAGCCGTGCTCTCCTCCTCCAGACGGCACCTCGGATGCCTGTGTCCCACCTTGCGGTTTAGCCAGTGTATGCAGGGAGTTCACCTGCCCCGGCGCAACCCCCAGCACCAGCCAGGTTTCGCCGATCTCCACCAGCACTAGACGCTCCTTGGGACCCAGTGCAACGCCTCCGATCACCCTAATGGCTCCACCTGCACCGATCTGTCCAGGGGAAAAACGTCTAAGTAGCCAGGCCGAGCCGGCTACTGCCGCCAGCACCAGCCCGAGACCTAACAGGACCTGCAACATACCACCTAATGAAACCGGGGAAACAATCGGTGCTGGAATAGCTGCCGGTGCTGCAAGGACAGCGAAAGACAGAAAAAACAGAGTAAGCCCAACGGAGAAACGCGCCACTGCCTCTTTCATCGGACTCATTTATGCAGTCTACGTATGCGTTCGGAGGGAGAAATAATATCAGTCAGGCGAATCCCGAACTTGTCGTTCACCACCACCACCTCACCCTGGGCAATCAGGCAACCGTTGACCAGCACGTCCATCGGTTCGCCCGCCAGACCATCCAACTCCACCACTGATCCCTGGGCCAGTTGCAACAGGCTGCGAATTGCCAGCTTGGTGCGTCCCAATTCGACCGTTAGGTTGACCGGGATATCCAAAATCATGTCGATGTTGTTGGGCGCTCCAGCAGGAATGCCGGATGGGGAAAGCTGATCAAACTGGGCCTTCGCCGCAGGTGGACTGCTTCCGGCAAACATCGCTGCGGCATCCTGCGTTGCAGAGGAGGCCTGCTCGGCTAGTGCCGCACCCCAATCATCTTCAGCGGGAGTGCCGGCCGCTGCATCCACGGTCGCCTGCTCGGCCATCGCAGCCGCCCAATCGTCCGTACCGGCTGAATCTCCAACGTTTTCGTCAGCCATGTTGGCCTCCGCGGCCGGATTCGTCATCTGCGCCTGCAATGATTTTGTTCACCTTGAGCGCGTACTGACCGTTGAGAACGCCATAATTGCATTCCAGTATTGGCACGCCATCTACTTCAGCGACAATTGCTTCGGGAATATCCAGGGAAATCACATCCCCCACTTTCATGTTCAGAATTTGTCCAAGATTAACCGGGGCCTCGCCCAAGTTCGCGACCAGATCCACCTCTGCTGACTGCATCTGTTTCGTCATCAGTTTTGCCCAGCGATGGTCCACCTCCATGCGCTCGCCCTGCATGCTGCTATACAGAATATCGCGAATCGGCTCGATCATAGCATAGGGCATGCAGATGTGAAAATCGCCACCGCCGGATCCCAACTCGATGTTGAACGTGGTAACCACCACCACTTCGCTGGGCGTGGCGATATTGGCAAACTGGGTGTTCATTTCTGAACGAATATATTCGAAGTCGACTTGGTAGACAGATTCCCAGGCTTTCTTGTATTCGGAAAAAACCACTTCCAGCATGCGTTGAATGATGCGCTGCTCTGTCGGCGTGAAATCACGGCCTTCCACGCGCATATGAAAGCGCCCGTCACCGCCGAACAGGTTGTCCACTACCAGAAACACCAGATTCGGATCAAAAATGAATAGCGACGTGCCGCGTAGCGGCTTGATGTGCACCATGTTCAGGTTGGTCGGCACAACCAGGTTGCGAACAAATTCGCTGTATTTGAGAACGCGCACCGGGCTAACGGAAATTTCAGCGGTGCGGCGCATAAAATTGAACAGCGCGATTCGGAACAATCGGGCAAAACGCTCATTGATAATCTCCAGGGTGGGCATGCGACCCCGGACGATTCGCTCCTGCTTGGCCAGATTGTAGGGGCGAACATCCCCCCCGCCCTCTTCGGCGACAACAGCATCCTCCTCCCCGGTTACACCCTTGAGTAAGGCATCAACTTCGTCCTGAGACAGTATGTCGTCTGCCACGTGCGCCCTTTAGGAATTACTACTACCTAACACCCTCATTACTGAATGACAAAGGATGTGAAAAACACACCTGTCACGCCCTTGCCACTAATCTTGGCATTGAGTGGTTTATTTACCTGCTCCTGAATTTCAGCACTAAGCTTCTGCTTGCCCTCCAAGCTGGCGATTTGCTCGGCACTCTTGCTCGAAAGCAGCAACAGCACGCCATTGCGAACTTCCGGCATGTGCAGCTTGACCAGTTCAACCACAACAGGATCAGTTACTTTCAAATCAATCCCGACCTGGAGATAGTGTTCACCACCCCCATCTGCCTGCAAATTAACGGTAAAGGTCTCTAGCGTCACAAAAACCGGCGGCTGTTGTTTTTCTTCCTTATGCTCGGCTGGCTTAGCATCTGACTGGGTGAAGTACCAAGCCGCGCCACCTCCCGCACCGCCCAGCACCAACAGGATACCGAGAATCGGGAACAACTTCCCCTTCTTCTTAGGTGGCTCATCCGCCACGACCTCTTCTTTTTTCGCCTTGTCCCTTGCCATGCCTAGTGTCCCTTTGCCCTGCTTGCCCTGCCACTTCAGTCGCCCATTCCAGTTAATTCCAAAAAAGACGGCTAAACAATATTAAAAACAACCAGTTTCAGATGATATTTTATGTTCTTTATAATATCAACTCAAATATAATGCAAGGACTACCGCAAGCCAAAACCAGTTGCTTTCCACTATTTTATCGCCAGAAAAAACAGAAAGCAGCTATCCCATTGAGATAGCTGCTTTATTTTAATCGAATGGTCGCGTATTGATTTCAGGCAAAAATATCAACCATGCCATCGCGTGCCAGTCCAGCAGGCCGCACCGGCGCACCCATCCGGGCCATAACATCCTCCGCTCCCAGTCCGCCGCGATTTCCCTCTTTGCCATTACCCTGATCAAACGCTTGCTGCTGGCTGAAAGATTCCGAGCCAACCGTCACATTGCCTAGCATAATACCGTTGTCAGCCAGCATTTCACGCAACCGTGGCAATGCCGTCTCGATTGCCTCACGCACAGCAGAATGTTGAGAAACGAACAAGGCACTAGCCTGGTCGTTGCTGATCGTTAAACGTACCTCGAGCGGCCCGAGATTGGGTGGATTAAGATGAAGTTCAGCAACTTGATGACTCTGGTTCGCCATCCACACAACTTTCTCGCCGACCGCACCACCCCATTCGGCTGAACCGACCCTAGGCGCGACCGGCAAAGCTGGTAAGGGCTCCGGATTATGGAAAGCAACGGCCGTCATGGCAGGATTCGCCGCAGTGGATAAGTAAGACGAATGAAGCTCCCCACCCACATTGCCTGCCGGTACCTCCACCAAGGCCGCCAACTTGTCGGCAAACCGCGGCTCCGGGGACATCGCTTGCGGCAAGTTTTTGCCGTTGGCGGCAATTCCTGCCGCCAACCGGATTTCGCCAGCCTTGGGCAACTGTATCAACGGCTTTTCCACGCCAGCTTCGACGGGACTTCCGGCCCCAATCCCTGTACGAGCGGGAGTTACCGGTACAAGCATTGAAGCAGTCAAGACAGACAAATCAACGGGAAGCACCGCCACCCCTGCATTCACAACAGACTCCGCGGTTTCGTTAGCCGCGACCAAGGAAAGCCCCGTATCCTCTTTTTGCTCAAGCAGTGAAGCAATCCCCTTCAACTGTTTGGTGAGAACCGCCCCGAAATTAATTCCCGGCGAGCCCCCCAGTCCATCCCCACCTTCCGTGGCAGTGGCAGTGGCGGCGGCTGACGTCTGACTGGTGCCAGAACTGGTTTGTGGAGATACAGCAGGAGTAATAGGTAATTGTGGCATCGGCCATCCTTTCGCAATCGCTTTAGGTTCAGCCGAATATAAAGCAAGACGCATACCACCATCAGGTGTCGGGGGGGTCAGTTGACTCTTCCTGCTTGAATTTATTGCCCGAAAGCTCGTCCTGCTCTCGCTGTTCGAGCTTGTCCTCACGCTTCCGCTCACTGCTCAGATGACGTTGCGACAACGTATCGAACGCCTTGAGTTTGCGCTGCTTCGCCTGCCATTCATGACGCCCATCTTCCCAGCGTTTTTTGCAGCGCGCCACTTCTTCTGCCTGCTGGCGAATGGCGACTTCGATTTTGCCTAAAAAAAGTTGAAAGTCCCTGAGCGAGCTCACCTGCATGCCCAGCTTGGTGGTCTGCAACAACTTTGCCCGGTAATCTTCACGATAAGCGGCCAACTGCCGGAACTTTTCCTCTGCCTCCTGCCACTTTACCTTAAGCGTATGCAGATCGCGCGCAGCAGCATCCGTATGATTCTGGGCAAGATCAAGAAGGGACTGGAGAGGAAATCGCCTCGGCATATCTATTCAAGCTTAGGAATTGAACATTGCGGTCAACTGGTTGCGGCTGTCCGTATAGTTCTCGCTCTGATGCATATCCTGCTGTAGAAAAGCTTCCAACTGCGGATAAAGCGCCATTGCTTCGTCCAGCAATGGGTCACTGCCCTTGACATAGGCACCCACGCTGATCAGGTCCCGGCTGCGCTGAAAACGGGAATAAAGCAGTTTGAACCGGCGCACCCGGGCCAAATCTTCCGGTGCAAGCAGTTCGGTAATTGCCCGACTGACAGAAGCTTCGATATCGATAGCAGGATAATGCCCTTGATCGGAAAGGCTGCGGGACAATACGACGTGACCGTCAAGAATGGCGCGTGCACTGTCCGCGATTGGATCCTGCTGGTCATCCCCCTCCACCAGTACGGTATAAAACGCGGTAATGGACCCGCCGCCTGCCTGGCCGTTGCCGGCACGCTCGACCAGTTGTGGCAGCTTGGCGAATACCGAGGGTGGGTAACCTTTGGTAGCTGGCGGCTCACCGATGGCCAAGGCAATTTCGCGTTGAGCCATGGCAAAGCGTGTTAGCGAATCCATGATCAACAGGACATGCTTGCCCTGATCGCGAAAATACTCGGCGATGGACGTAGCATAAGCCGCACCGTGCAGCCGCAACAATGGCGGCGTGTCAGCCGGCGCGGCTACCACTACAGAACGCGCCAACCCGGCGGGACCCAGGATGTTTTCGATGAATTCCTTTACCTCGCGACCGCGCTCGCCGATCAGGCCGACCACGATCACATCTGCGCTGGTAAAGCGCGCCATCATGCCGAGCAAAATACTCTTGCCGATACCGCTACCGGCAAAAAGACCCATGCGCTGCCCACGGCCGACAGTCAGCAAGGCATTGATAGCACGCACGCCAACATCCAGAACTTGCCGTATAGGGGCTCGACTAAGGGGATTGCAGGGACGACTGTGCAGCGGCACCCGGTGAGCCAGATTCAGCGGCCCAAGAAGATCCAGCGGGCGTCCGGCACCGTCAAGAATGCGCCCCAGTAACTCGTTGCCCACCTGAACCTGGCGCACACGGTCTTCGGAACGACGCCGTGTGTGAGGCGATCCACCCTGCCTGGAGACACGTTGCACCGGGGTATCCACCGGTGTCACCCGTGCCCCCGGCACCAGTCCGTACACATCGGTGGAGGGCATGAGAAACAATTTTTCACCGGAGAAACCGACCACTTCGGCATCCACATCATGCCCTTCAGGCAGATGAACGGTACAGCTACCGCCTACCGCAAGCCTCAGTCCTACCGCTTCCATCACCAGCCCGGCAACCCTAGTCAGACGACCAGTCAAGAGCCAAGGGCTGACGGCGGATACGGTCTCACTGCATTCCTGCAGGAAACCATTCCAGCGCTCAGAGGGAGATGTCATAATTTCCGCCCGGACGACCCATACGTCCCAACGGGACTATTCAAGCCATGCACCTTCTCTGCCAAGGGCGACGAGTATTCTTTTCCAGCGATTTTCCATGGTTGCGTCAATCTCGCTGTTCGTCGTTTCCACACGGCACCCGCCCCGCTCCACGCGGCTGTCTTCAATCAGCTTCCAATGAAAGTGATTCAGTTCGTCCGCCATCAGCGATCGCACCAGGGCCGCGTCTTCCGGATGCAATTTAAGGTGCGGATGCTGGCTGGCCTGAGGCAGGCTGTTCACCGCCTCGCGAATCACCGGCAGAACCAGCTCCGGTCGCACCCGTAAAGCTTCACGCAACATTTGCTTGGCGACATCCAGCGCCAGGGAAAGCAAGTTCTGTGTCAATGTTTCATCAAACTGGTTCAGAGCCCCACCCAGCGCCGACATCAGCTGATTCAGCCGCGCCAGCTCTTCATTGACCTTGTCCTTACCCTCTTTGTAACCGGCGGCGAATCCTTCCTGATAAGCCTGCTGATGGGTATTCTCGACCTCTTCGGCCGTCGGCAAAGGCACAGTTGTTCTTGCCGACCCATCCAGTGAATTCAGCTCCCAGCGCTGATAAGCACTCAATTGCTCCTTGGGAATGATATTGCTAGACAAAGCTTTCCTCTCCTGCACCACCGATCACAATCTGACCTTCGTCGGCCAGCTTGCGCACGATCTTGAGAATTTCCTTCTGCTCCGCCTCCACTTCACTGATTCGCACCGGACCCTTGGCCTCGAGATCATCGCGCAACATTTCAGCAGCCCGCTGCGACATGTTCTTGAATATTTTTTCGCGCAGCTCCTCGCTCGTGCCCTTGAGCGCGATAATCAGGGATTCGGACTGCACCTCTCGCAACAGCAACTGGATAGAGCGATCGTCGATATCGAGCAAGTTCTCGAAGACGAACATCTCATCCTGGATTTTCTGCGCCAGCTCGGGATCGTAATCGCGCACACTGGCTATGATCGAGGTTTCATTAGCGGTGCCGACGTAGTTCAAAATTTCTGCTGCTGCCCTAACACCGCCCATCACGCTTTTCTTGAGATTGCTGGCACCTGACAGCAACTTGGTCAGCACATCGTTCAATTCCTTCAGCGCAGAAGGCTGAATTCCGTCCAGCGTGGCAATACGCAGCACCACATCATTGCGCAGGCGCTCGGTAAAAAGACTCAGTATCTCACTGGCCTGATCCCGCTCAAGATGAACCAGGATGGTGGCAATAATCTGAGGGTGCTCATTCTTGATCAACTCAGCCACGGAAGCAGCATCCATCCACTTCAGGCCTTCTATGCCACTAGAATCGTCGCCGTGCAAGATACGTTCAATCAGGTTGGCCGCTTTATCCGAGCCTAGCGCCTTGGTCAGCACACTGCGAATATATTCATCGGAATCAGCCAAGCCGGCCTTTTCTCCCGCCTGGAACATGAAGTCATGCATCACCCGCTCCACTTGGACGCGGTTGACGCTATCCAGGGCTGCCATGGCAGTCCCGAGTTTCTGCACCTCCTTGGGGCTGAGATGTTTAAATACCTCAGCAGCCTCCTCCTCACCCAAGGCCATCAACAAAATGGCGCTTTTCACGACCCCATCTTCACTCATTGCCGCCTATCCAATCCTTGACTACAGTAGCCACCACTTTCGGCTCCTGACGCGCCAGGTCCTTGACTGACCGCAAGCGCTCCTCATACCCCAGGGTTGGAGCAATCGCAAATCCTTCGGCCTCTTCCTTATGAACCACTGGCGGAGGCGGAGTCGAGAGTTCCTTCAGCAGGGGGCGCAGCACCTTGAATACCAGGAAGAACACGATGCCGGCAATTAGCAGATTCTTGGCGATATCCTTGACCAGAGAAATTGTTGACGGATCTTTCCAGATTGGTGCAGCCGGAATTTCCTCCGTCATCTCGCTGCTGAATGAAGCATTCACCACATTGAGCGTGTCCCCACGGTCCTGTCTGTAACCCATGGCCTCCTTGACGAGATTGCTGATCTGCGTCATTTCTGCGCTAGTCAAAGGCTTGGCGCTAATCTTCCCATCTTTGCCCGTGGATTTCTTGTTATTCACCACGACAGCCACAGACAGGCGCTTGATGCTCCCTACTGGCGACTTGACATGCTTGATGGTCTTGTCCAGCTCGTAATTTACGGTCGACTCCTTATGTCCACCACCACCTGAAGGCTGGGCAGGCGCCGCAGCCACAGCCGTGGCTGCAGGCGCCGTAAGAGGTGCAGCAGCCGTGCCGGGAGGCTGGTTGGACAGGGCACCAGGCACGCCGCCCGCAACCTGTCCTGATCCAGCGGTGTTTTCATTGCTTTGTTGACTGCGAATTGCCGCCTCGGCAGGTACAGGATTGGGCCTGAAGGTTTCAGCAGTCTGCTCGGTCTGGGAGAAATCCAGCTCCGCAGCAACCTGTGCCCGCACATTTTCCATGCCGGTAATCGGGCTAAGAATACTTTCGATACGTTTAATAAAACTTTGTTCAACCTGACGTAAAAACTCCAGTTGACTCGGGTCGAGGCCCGCGCTCTCCTTACCCTCAGCCGCAGAGCTCAACAGGTTGCCGTTCTGATCAAGCACAGTCACATTCTTGACCGGCAAATCCGGCACACTGCTTGAAATCAGATGAACAATGCCATTAACCTGGGCCTTGTCCAGCGAACGCCCGGGAAGGAGGCCAACAAGCACGGAAGCGCTGGGATTTTTCTGCTCGCGGGTAAACACGGAAGGGCGCGGAATAGCGAGATGCACGCGCGCGCCCTGCACGGCAGAAAGAGACTGGATGGAACGGGTCAATTCCCCTTCCAGAGCACGTTGGTAATTCACCTGTTCGAGAAACTGACTGGTACCCAGCTTTTGGTTTTCCATCAGCTCGAAGCCGACCACACTACCTTTGGGAAGACCCTGTGATGCCAGGCGCAGACGCACGTCGTAAACCTGACTGGAAGCAACCAGGATGGCGCCACCCCCCTCCGCCATCTTGTAGGGTACGTTCATCTGCTGCAGGGAATTGATGATGGCCCCCCCATCCCGGTCGGAAAGGTTGCTGTAGAGGACGCGGTAGTCCGGCGTTTGCGACCACATCCAGGCACCGGAAACCAGCGCGATGGCAGCGGCCAGCGCCAGCATCAGCCCAATTTTTTGGCCGCCGGATAAACGGTTGAATTCTCTTAGACGGGCGAAAAGTGATTGCTGTGGTGCGACAGCCATATTATTTTACGCCTTGACTCCGAACTTGCGAGCGCTTGATCTTTGCCCCCGAACGAGGGAATACAGTAATGACTAGTGCAGCGCTTTGCATCCCTATCAAACTTGCATGCTCATGACTTCGTGGTAGGCCGACACCAGCTTGTTACGCACCTGCACCATGGTTTGAAAGGAAATATTGGCTTTCTGCAGAGAAACCATCACCTCCTGGAGATTCGCATTGGGATCGCCCAGTTCGAATGCTTTAGCCAGATTGGCAGTATCCTGCTGTGTAGCATTCACCTGTTCCAGCGAAGCCTTGAGCAGCGCCGCAAAATCCGGTCCTTCTGTCGATGCCGAAGCAGGCTCCTGGCCGGCAGCCAGAGACGAGGCAGCACGCAGCTGGCCAAGTAACTGGTCAATTCCCTGTGTAGTATTCATCGCTTTCAGGCCTCCAGCTCGAATTATAGCTGCTTATCCATTACGACGACCATTTATTGCTCGTCGCAGAATAAAAATAAAGCACATTTCATGCCCAATTTTGTTGTCATTGACCATTTTCTTCATTTTCTTCGCGGTACTGCTGCAGCTTGTAACGCAATGTGCGCTCGCTCATGCCCAGCTTTTCGGCAGCACGCTTGCGCGAACCGCTGACTGAAGCCAAGGTTTCCAGAATATGCGTCCGCTCCAGCGTTTTCATATCCACCGCTCCGCCTGCAGCAACCGCTTTTCCTGGTTGCGGCGCAGCCAGTTCGGATTTGGGCAGAAGCAAATACTCTGTTTCCAGCATATCGCCCGGAGACAAAATCATGGCACGCTGTATGACGTTTTCAAGCTCCCTGATGTTACCCGGCCAGGCATATCGCGTCAATTGCTCGGCAGTTGCAGCAGACAAGCCGATTCCGGGTCGGCCCAGCGCGCCGCCCAAGCGGCCAATAAGATGTCGAGCCAATGGCACGATATCCAGCGGATGCTCTCGCAATGGCGGCAATTCCAGGGGAAATACGTTGAGGCGATAATACAAATCCTCGCGGAAGTTGCCGCGAGCCACCACCTCGCCCATGTCGCGGTTGGAGGTGGCAATGATCCTGATATCGAGTGGAATCGCCTTATGCCCGCCGACACGCTCTACCTCGCGCTCCTGCAGCACCCGCAACAGCTTGGCTTGGAGCAGCATCGGCATTTCGGATACCTCATCCAGCAACAGGGTGCCGCCCTGCGCCTGCTCGAACTTGCCCGCATGGGACTGGGCGGCACCGGTGAAAGCGCCCTTTTCGTAACCGAATAAAGTGGATTCGAGCAGATTTTCCGGAATCGCCGCACAGTTTATGGCCACGAAGGGCTTGTCGGCACGAGGGCTGTGACGGTGGATGAAGCGCGCCATCACCTCCTTGCCGCAACCTGACTCGCCTGTGACCAGAATCGTCGCACTGGTAGCGGCAACCTTCCGCGCCAACCCCAGCAACTCGACCATGCGAGGATCCTCAGCCACCATTTCCGAGCCGTTCGCCGGTTGCGCAGAAAGCATATAGCGCGCCACCTCCGCCAACAGACTGTCCGGCTCGAATGGCTTGGTCAGGTAAGTGCACGCCCCTGCGCGCATCGCTTCCACCGCCTTATCGATCAAGCCATAGGCAGTCATCAGCAGCACCGGGACATAAGGGTAGGCTGACTTGATTTCGCGCAAAAGAGTATGGCCATCCATGGGGTGCATCTGCACATCCGTCACGACCAGGCCGACCCTTCGCTTTCCCAGCACCGCAAGCGCCGCCAGCCCATCGGAGGCGTCCAGCGTTTCGTAGCCGGCCAAACCCAGCGTGTCGCACAAGGCTTCACGCAGGTCCCGGTCATCCTCAACGATCAGGATAGGCAATGTTTTCATGGTTTCGCGATATAAAATTTTCTGGATTATAGCTTGGGTAGCCGCAGAATGAATTCGCTGCCGCAACCTGGCGACGACTTGACATGAATAGCTCCCCGATGCGCCTCGGCCACACCCCGCACAATCGCCAGCCCCAGACCCGTTCCATCAGCGCGGGTCGTATAGAATGGTTCAAACAGGCGCTCCTGGGTTGCCGCGTCAATGCCCCTGCCATTATCGGTTACAATAATCGACACCTGCCCATCATCCCCCGCTACACCCCTCAGGCTGACCTGCCCGCCTTCCGGGCAAGCCTGCATGGCATTCTCCAGCAGGTTAAGCAAGGCACCAGTCAAAGCCTTTCGACTACCCAGCACGGCGGCGCCCTGGCTATCATCCTCAATCCTGAAATTCAGACCACGCTCGATCATTTGCGGCTCCATGACCTGCTGCAGATCAAACAGCACGGAAGACACCTGAACCACATCCTGCCCCCCGCCCTCCCCTTTCACGAACGACAGCATGTCCTGGATCAGGTGCTCAAGGTGACGAAGACGCGCCAGCACTTTATCTGCAAAGCGGACCCGCTCGTTTTCAGGCAAATCAATCTTTTTCAAGTGAGAGGCGTAGAGCAGAGCGGTAGCAAGCGGTGTGCGCAACTGATGCGCCAACCCTGCCGCCATCTCCCCCATCGCGGACAGCCTCTGATGCCGCTGCAGCTCGCGCTGCATGGCGTAGGCTTCAGTCATGTCATGGATCAGCAGCACTTGCCCGCCGGCGGCGTCCAGAGGACTGCTGGACATACTGATCCGACGCGGCACAGCCCCGCTGACCGGTGCCAGATCCCATTCGTGCGGCACCACGGTCTGTGCCAGCACGCGCGCCGCGACCCCCTCCCAGGCATGTCCTACAAGAGATTCCCCCAGCAGTTCCAGGGCGGCTGGGTTCAGCTCGATAATAGTACCCTGCTGATCCAGCACAATTACGCCTGCCGGCATGGCGTAAAGCAGATGGGACAGACGCTGCGACAGCGCCTCCTTTTCCAGCAACTGCCGTCGCAATTCCACATTGGCGACTGCGAGCTCACCGGTCAGGCGCTCCACCTGCTGCTGCAATTCCTGGTAAGCGCCGGTAAGCTGCGCAGAAGCCTCGTTGAACAACGAAAATGCCTGCTCCAGCTCCTTCGGGTCTACCTGCTTGGGGGTATTCGACAATGCATTAAGCTCCATGGCAGGTTCATGCGGAAATCATACCGTAATTGATCCAGTCATTGTTGAACGGTTATACTTTGGAGCAGCTCCCGAGATCATTTACCTAGCACCGGAAAATCTCGTCTTGCTGCCCGGCTCAGCACCCAATGGCCGGAGATGATAGGACGACAAATTTGTATCAATAATCGTAAGCCCATTTAAATTACGCGCTGAAAACAGCGACTGTCCGGCCGATTTACAGAATGTCACTTAACAATATTGAGGTATGATACTGAAAAATATCCTGCCTGGAGGCCCGACCGAGGTTCGGGGTCAGGACTTTTCACGGAGAGCAACAACATGTCACAACTCTTAAAAAATATTGACGCCCGCACCAAGCTGGCCGGAACCAACAAGCTGGAGATACTACTGTTCACCCTAGGCACGGACAGCCGCACCGGCCGCAAGGAAACATTTGGCGTCAATGTTTTTAAGGTGCGAGAAGTCATGCGCGTGCCGGCGATCACCCACGCCCCGGACATGCCGCCCTCGGTTGAAGGCATGGTCAGCCTGCGCGGCGTCTTGGTACCGGTTGTCGACCTGGTCAAATACACCGGGGTAGAAACCGACCAAAAACCAGAAATCATGATTGTCACCGAGTACAACGGCCACACTCAGGGTTTTCTGGTAGAAGCGGTAGATACCATCCTGCGCCTCGACTGGTCGGCCATGCGCGTCCCACCCGACATGCTCACCGCGCAGATGGGGGGGCTGGTCACCGCAGTCACCGAACTGGCGGACAGCCGTCTGGTCATGATGATGGACGTGGAAAAAGTACTTTCTGAAACCAGCCGTTACGATGACGAATACCTGTTCAACAACATCAGACCCATTGAAGTGGAAAACCGCACCATCTTTTTTGCGGACGACTCATCCGTCGCCCGCAACCAGATCTCGCGCACCCTGGATGCCATGAACATCCGATACATCAGCGCCAACAACGGCAAACAGGCTTGGGAAGAACTGCAAAAAATCGCCACTCAGGCTGATGCAGCTCATGTACCGGTCACCAGTTTCATCCAGCTGATTCTCACCGACGTGGAAATGCCGGAAATGGACGGTTACGTACTCACTAAACACGTCAAGAGCGACTCTCGCTTTGCCGGCATTCCGGTCATCATGCATTCCTCCTTGAGCAGTGACGCCAACCAGCAACTTGGCCGGTCGGTCGGCGTGGACGACTATGTTCCGAAATTTGAACCACATAAGCTGGCGGCCACGCTCACCCAGTTGTTAAGTGCACCTCTTAAATAAATGGGGAATAGTATGGAAAAGAACAACCCACTCCTAGATTCGGTGGACGGCAGAACCAAACTGGCCGGCTCCAACAAGATGGAAATCCTGCTCTTCTCATTGGGCAGCGGAGAAATTTTCGGCATCAACGTATTCAAGGTACGTGAGGTCTGCCAGACTCCCAAAGTCACAAAATCCCCCAATATGCCAGATGGCGTCGAGGGCGTGATCTCCCTGCGCGGCAATATCATCCCGGTCATCGCGCTGGCCAAGATCATCCATCTGGACGAAGTACCGGAAGACACCGGGCGCACCATGATCGTCACAGAATTCAGCCGCCATACTCAGGGCTTCCTGGTGCATGATGTCGACCGCATCATTCGCGTCGATTGGGACAAGGTCAAACCCCCTCAAACCATGCTGGCCGGCAACGATGGCCTGATCACCGCGATCACTGAACTGCCAGATGGCAAACTGGTTTCAATTCTCGACGTTGAACAGATTCTGGCCAACGCGATTGGAATCGAACCCGTGCCCGACCTCGCCCCGGTCGAAACAGACACAGAACCAGCGATATTCTTTGCAGATGACTCCGCAATCGCGCGCAAGGAAATCGTCATGGTGCTGGACAAACTGGGAGTTAAATACCAGCAGGCCACCAACGGCCTTGAGGCATGGGAAAGGCTGCAGAATATGGCCGCCCGTTCCCAGCATGATGGCTCCACAGTGTATGACCAGATCAAGGTCATACTCGTAGATGCGGAAATGCCGGAAATGGATGGTTATGTCCTGACGAAAAACATTAAATCCGACCGGCGATTCGAAGGCATCCCGGTTGTCATGCACTCCTCCCTTTCGTCGGAAGCCAACCGAGACATGGGCAAACGTGTCGGCGTAGATGCCTATGTCGCCAAGTTCGACCCGGCCGTTCTGGCCGACACTTTACGTCCCCTGTTACTCAGATAGACAGTCCGATGAAGCACAACCAATTCAGGCTAAAGCCCTAAACTTCACCATGACATCGTACAATGGCGAGATGAGCACAAAACATACACCCCGCGGAGTAGTCCATGGCCGATAAGAACATGAAATTCCTGATCGTCGATGATTTTTCGACAATGAGAAGGATCATACGCAATCTACTGAAAGAGCTGGAATTCACCAACGCTGACGAAGCCGAAGATGGTGTAGCCGCACTCGCCAAGCTGCGCGGCGGCAATTTCGATTTCGTGGTCAGTGACTGGAACATGCCCAACATGACCGGTATCGAACTACTCCAGGCTATCCGTGCAGATGACACGCTGAAGCACTTGCCAGTATTAATGGTGACCGCCGAAGCCAAGAAGGAAAATATCATCGCGGCGGCTCAAGCCGGCGCCAGCGGCTATGTCGTCAAACCTTTTACGGCTGCCGTACTGGAAGAGAAGCTAAATAAAATTTTTGAGAAAATGGGTAAATGATTAAGGAGACGCTCGGTGAGTAACGTTACTTCAGGCAGCGGGGATTCCGACGATCTGGAAGCCCTGTTCGATAGCATTGTCATGGCTGGCAGCACACAACCAGCCGCATCCGAAACAAAACAGTACACCTCTAACTCAGCAACGGAACTGGCAACAGAGCCCGACGACGAGAGCCTGTTCTCGCAAATCGGCCACTTGACGCGCAAGCTGCACGATACGCTACGTGAACTGGGGTATGACAAAAAACTGGCGGAAACAGTAGATGCCATACCCGACACGCGCGAACGCCTCGCCTATATTGCGACCATGACGCAACAAGCGGCGGAACGTGCACTAACCGCCACCGAAGTCGCACAGCCCATTCAGGAAAAACTCGAAGCGGGTGCGATAGGACTCAGCTCCAAATGGCAGCGCCTGTTCGATAATCAGCTCAGCCTGGAAGAGTTCAAACAACTGGCGGAAGAAACCCGCAGCTACCTGAAAGAAGTCCCCAGCCAGACCAAGGCAACCAATGCCCAACTCATGGAAATCATGATGGCGCAGGATTTTCAGGACCTGACCGGCCAGGTAATCAAAAAGGTCATCGATATGGCCCATCAAATGGAACGGGACATGCTGCAATTGCTGCTGGCGACGACACCTGCCGAGAAGAAAACCGAAATGGATGCCGGCTTGCTGAACGGGCCGGTAATCAATGCAAAAGGCAGAGCTGACGTGGTGACCAGCCAAGTCCAGGTCGACGATCTGCTCGAAAGCCTGGGCTTTTAATCCAATACGCAATTAAACTCAGTAGCCTGGAGAAACCATGAGCCACTTCGCCGGAATGGAAGAGTTACTACAGGATTTTCTGACAGAAGCGGGCGAGCTGCTGTCTGATGTAGACAACAAATTAGTCGAACTGGAAAAACGCCCCAGTGACAAGGCGTTGCTAAACGATATTTTCCGCGGCTTCCACACGATTAAGGGTGGCGCCGGCTTCCTCAACGTCAACGATCTGGTCGAGCTGTGCCACCGCACCGAAAACCTGTTCGACAAGTTGCGCACCGGCGAACTGACCCTGACCGCCGAGATCATGGATGTCATCATGAACGCAACCGGCGTGGTACGCACCATGTTCGGCTCGCTCGCCCAGTCGCAGCTACCGGATGCGGCGGAGGCCGTTCTTCTGAAAGCACTGGACTGCGTTCTGGCTGGCGAAAAGGTGGTGCTGGCGGCTCTTGCCACAACAGCCGAGCCAGCCAACGCAGACCAGGCCGCCATCCAGGAATCCGGCGGTCCGGATTGGCAGGCTTTATACCACACTGTCACCGGCACGCCAGCAGAAAGCATAACCGCACCCCATGAAGTCACCCTCCCCATGGAAATTGCACCGGTTATCCATGCCGCAGCCCAGGTCAACCTTGCGCCCCGCGCCAAGGCGCCATCTGCCCAGCAGCCTGCCGCCAAAGAAACCACCATCCGCGTAGACACATCGCGGCTGGACATGGTGCTCAACCTTTCCGGCGAAATTGGTCTCACCAAAAACCGTCTTACCTGCCTGCGCGCGAATATCCTCCAGGGAAAGACCGATGGAGATACCCTCAAGGCACTGGACGAAGCCGTCAGCCACCTGGACCTTTTGGTGGGCGACCTGCAAAACGCAGTAATGAAAACTCGGATGCAACCGATTGGCAGGCTGTTCCAGAAATATCCACGCTTGGCGCGCGACCTTGCCCGGCAACTGGGGAAAGACGTCGAACTGCTGATCGTGGGTGAAGAAACCGAAATCGACAAAACCATGATCGAGGATCTTAACGATCCTATCGTCCATCTGGTGCGCAACGCGGTGGACCATGGTGTGGAAAGCACGCAAGAACGCGTCGCCGCAGGCAAGCCAACCAAGAGCCTGGTGAAGCTTTCCGCCATGCAATCAGGCGATCACATCGTTATCGAGATCGCCGATGACGGCAAAGGCATGCGGCCCGATACTATACGCCGCAAGGCTATCGAAAAAGGGCTGATCGATGCTGAAGCAGCAAACACACTGGATGACAGACAGTCTCTTCACCTGATCTTCCTGCCCGGCTTTTCGACCAAGGACGAGATTTCAGACGTTTCTGGACGGGGTGTCGGGATGGACGTCGTGCGCACCAACATCCAGAAACTGAACGGTCGGATTGACATCAATTCAGTCGTCGGCCACGGCACAACCATTACCATCTCCCTGCCGCTGACCCTGGCCATTCTCCCTGTACTGGTGGTACGCCTGGGTGAACAGCCTTTTGCCGTACCACTTTCCATGGTACGTGAAATCATCCCGATCCGCCCCGAAGAAATCCAGCGTGTTTCAGGCCGAGCAACCATGGTGGTGCGCGACGAGGTCTTACCAGTGCGGTCCCTGGCCAGCCTGATCGGCTGGCCGCAGGAAGGCATGCCATCCTTCGGTGTCCTGATGCAGGCCACCGCCACCAACTTTATCCTGGCTATTGACGGCTTCATCGGCAGGGATGACGTGGTCATCAAGCCGCTGCATGACATCAAACCCAAGGGCATCGCAGGCGCCACCCTGTCCGGTGATGGCTTGGTGGTGCTGGTGCTGGATATCGAGGAGCTGCTGGAAATGAGCACCGAGGTCACTCATGCATCGATGTTTTCCGCGTAAGGGCTAGAATTCCAATGCAAGATCACGTCTATCTCGCCCGCCAGCCTATCGTTGACAACCAACAAAAGATCGTTGGGTATGAACTTCTGTTCCGCCGTAGCGCGGAAGCCACCCATGCCAGCTTCACTGATGACCATCTGGCCACTTCCAAGGTGCTAGCCAACATCCTCAGCAACATGGGGGCGGAATGGCTGCTGGGCGACAAACTGGCCTTCGTCAATGCCTCCACCTCCATGCTGATGAGCGATTTCCTCGAACTGCTACCGGTCAACCGGGCAGTGCTGGAAGTTCTGGAAACCACTCATGCGACTCCAGAATTGCTGGCGCGCTGCCACGAACTCCGTACACTGGGATACCGCCTGGCCCTGGATGACTTTGAGCTGACGCCGGAAAGCGCCCCGCTGCTGGCAATCGCGAACTTCATCAAACTGGATGTCCAGAAGCTGAATTCCAAAGGCCAACTGGAGGCCCATGTTCGTGCCTTGGAAAAGCACCCAGCCCAGCTGATTGCGGAAAAGGTCGAAACCAAAAGCGAACACAATAATTGCAAAAAATTGGGTTTCGCCTATTACCAGGGCTATTATTTCGCCCACCCGGAAACGCTAAGCGCCAAGGTTATCCATCCCGCCTACGCCGTCGTACTTGAACTGCTCAACAAGGTGCGCAACAATGCGGAAATCAAGGATATTGAATCTTCATTCAAGCGCGACGTAGCCCTTTCTTTCAAGCTGTTGCGCTACATCAATTCTGTCGGCTTTGGCCTGTCCTGCGAAATCCAGTCATTGCGCCATGCACTGGCGATTCTCGGTTATCAGCAACTGTACCGCTGGCTGACCCTGCTGCTTGTCACTGCAGGGGAAGGCAGCACCTCTCCTGCCCTGATGAAAACAGCCGTCACCCGCGGCCGCCTGACTGAGCTATTGGGCAAGGATATGCTGGAAGCAGCCGATCGCGACAACCTGTTTATCGTTGGAGTGTTCTCTCTGCTCGATGCCATGCTGGAAATGCCCATGGAAGAGGTGCTGGACAAGCTCTCTCTGCCGGAAACGATTTCCGATGCACTGCTGACCCGGCAAGGCCTCTACGGCCCTTTCCTGGATCTGGCAGTAGCCTGCGAGGAAGGGGATACCGACCACATTGAAAAACTGGCGTTTTCCCTGCAACTGGAGCCGGACAAGATCAACCAGGCCCACCTTTCCGCCTTGGCCTGGGTGGAAACCCTGGGAATTTAACAAGTAAAGTTGCGGGAAAATCAAACTTCCCCGCAACAAGTTTAAAAGCTCATAGGGCAGCCGATTCGCGGCGGGCACCCGCCTCGTTCATGCGATCCAGATATTGCTTCCAAAGCGCTTCCTGGCGGACGCCCAAGTCATGCAGGTAATCCCATGAGTACAGGCCGCTATCATGGCCATCCGAAAAAACCAGCTGTACGGCATAACTGCCCACCGGCTGAACATCGGTAATTTCTACATTCTTCTTGCCCACCTGCAATACTTCCTGCCCCGGGCCGTGGCCGCGCACCTCGGCAGAAGGCGAATAAACCCTCAGGAATTCGCAAGGCAGCTCAAAACGCTGCCCATCGGAAAACGCAATCTCCAGCATGCGCGATTTCTGGTGAAGCTTGATTTCCGTTGGCATCGGCGTTTTACTATCCAATCCTGCCATATTCATTCCTTTCGATAATTCAATTCAGTAGTCACGATAAGCGAAAAATCCAGATTCTAGATGGGGGAGAACAAACAGGATTTCAAGTCTGCGAACCACAAGGAAAACCATCCAATCGAATCATTCCTGGCTATTTACTGCCATTCCCTCCCACCGCGGCAAGCAGCTTATCCATCCAGCCATCAGGCAAAATCCGCTTTAGTGTGGCGAACAGGTGGGTAGGAACGGTCACGTGGTAGCGAATTTTTGGATGACTGCTCTCCAAAGCATGAATAACCTTGTCCAGCACCGCCCCGGGCGGAAGCGTAAACGGCACGGCTGCACCCTGCTTGACCAGACGGCGTTCCATGGCCAGGTACTTCTCGCGGTGGACACTGTGTTCCACATCGATATTGCGCTTGTAGACCTCAAATGAATTCGCCCGAAAACGACTCTCGATCGGTCCCGGTTCAACCAGGGAAACATGGATGCCGCTGCCGCGAAGCTCCAGCCGCAGCGTATCTGCGATTCCTTCCAGCGCGTATTTGCTGGCGATGTAGGCGCCCCGGTAAGGCAAAGCAACTAACCCCAGCACCGAGCTGTTCATAATAATGCGTCCGTGGCCCTGGGCGCGCATCACCGGTATCACCAGATTGGTCAACTCAACCGTGCCGAACAGGTTGGCCTCGAACTGTTCGCGCAATACCTCACGCCGCAGGTCCTCCACCGCTCCAGGCTGGCCGTAAGCGCCATTGTTGAACAGGGCATCAAGTTGCCCGCCACTGCGCGCCAGAACCTCATCCATCGCACGATGAATGGAAACGGAATCTGCCAGATCAAGCTGCACGCTTTCCAGGCCGTCAGCCTCAAGCGACCGAACGTCCTCCGCCTTGCGGGCCGAGGCAAAGACACGGTAACCGCGCTTTGCCAGTCCTGCGGCAACGCAGCGTCCAATTCCGCTGGAACAGCCTGTGATCAGGATATTTTGAGTGATCATGACGTGCTCATATTATGAGCATCAATCATATTCACTGCCATTCCAAAGGAATATATTGACAACACTATCATTTCTCCATCAAAGTTATAACAAATCAACAATATTCAACGTGAAGACTCATGCTACCAACCCTAGAGAACACTCTGGAAAAAATCTCCGAGCTGGAAAGCCGCATTGCCAGGCTGGAAAGAATGGTCATTGGCAGCAGTGAGCCCGCCGTCAACCCGCATACCCCAACCCTTTCAACCTTACTATCCGGCAATGGCGAGACAGCCTTCCCTCAACTCAATGCGGGTTTAGCGAAGGTGGATGTGGAAATAAAAATGGCGGCCGACACCAAACCCAGCCAACCTGAAATCATCCACATCGAATCCGCTCTCGAAACAGTCTTTCCTAATATCGCGGAGAATCTTACTCTGGTTTGGGGCAACCCGGAATGCGAGGACTACCTCAACAAGCTGATGATCAATAATCGCAGCAACCGCCAGGGCTTCAGCCTGGATGTCATGAGTGAACTGATGCTACTGCTGGATATTACAGAACGTGAACACCCTGACATATGGGCAGATTCCATAAAAATCGGTGACTAGCGTTAAGCCGTGAAATGTGCGGCCGGAAACCAAGCTGACAGCAACCAGACTCAACCCATACCAAAAGGGTATATTGGCAACACTGGCCACCCCTAAAATAAAGTTTCAAATAACAACAACATTCAAAACGGAGGCACGTATGCTATTAACCCCGGAAACCCCCCAGGAAATAGCTATCGAACCGGAAAGCCGCATTGATATGCTGGCGGGAAGGATCATCGATAGCAGCGGTCCCGGCAACAGCAAAGCCCCCCTGCCTCGACTCAATGCGGGATTGGCGAGAGAAACTGCCAGAATCATACCTACCCTGCCGGAAACAAACCCCAGCCTATCCTCCATAGAAGCTGATTTTCCCCATATTGCAAATAAACTCACCCTGGTTTGGGGCTATCCGGAGTGCTTCTCATACCTCAGTGAACTGATCATCGACAATCGTGGCAACCGTAAGGGCTTCGATCTGGATATTATGGGAGATTTGATGCTGCTCTTAAAAATCACGGAACAGGCACCCCCTGATCAGTGGGCAGGAGCCCCAAGTAAGCATCGCTAGATCTGTGACACTCATCCAAGCACAGCATATCTTGCACGCTTCATGACCCGGATAGTTCCTACACTAGTAAATCATTGATACAATGAGTTACTGAAAATAACATCGGATACTGTAATAATGCGTGCAAACTTTCTCAAGCTCCCGACCGTGATGCTATTAAGCCTTGCCCTCCTCGGCTGCGCCACTAACGGTGACCCGCGCGATCCTCTGGAACCGCTCAACCGCGGCATCTACAAATTCAATGATGTGGTGGACAAAGCGGTGCTCAAACCGGTTGCCACAGGGTATAAGGAAACCATGCCTGAACCGGTGCGCACCGCCGTGGGCAATTTCTTTTCCAATCTGGATGACGTACTGGTGCTGCTCAACGACCTGCTCCAATTCAAACTCGAACGTGCCGCCACTGATTTCAGTCGTCTGATCTGGAACACTACGGTCGGTATTGCCGGCCTTATCGACGTCGCTACTCCGATGGACCTGGCCAAACATAACGAAGACTTCGGACAAACACTGGGATATTGGGGCGTCGGCAACGGGCCCTATCTGGTGCTGCCACTCCTTGGCCCCAGCACCCTGCGAGACGCCGTTGGAACAGCAGTAGATGCCCATTTCGACCCGGTGGTGCAGCACTCACCGATTCCCGAGCGCAATTCGGCAATTGCCATCCACTCCGTGGATACCCGTGCGCGCCTGCTTGACACGGAGGAAATTCTGGACGAAGCAGCTCTCGACCGTTATGTTTTCCTGCGAGATGCCTATCTGCAGCGGCGGCGTGGTTTAGTCTATGACGGCAATCCGCCACGGGAGAAGTTCGAGGATTATGATGATCCCGCTCCTGCCGCCCCAACCTCGACCCACCCCTGAACTCCGGATTCTCCGCGCATAGTGGGGCTGCGAACAGCCGCCCCTAGAAATTAGCCACCTCTACCTCAAGGTAAGCGCGGCTGATATTCGCGCCCATGTTAACTTCATATTCCTTGAGTTTTTTCCATTCTGAAAGATCTAGCGTATTACGAATTTCGCTATCGCTTAGGCCTTTCTTGTACCCGGCCTCCACGCCGGCATAGAAACCGGCCAGGAGCTTGTGCAATTTGACCACGTCTGCCATGGTCATCAATGGTCCATGGCCTGGCACGATGGTGGCGGCTTTGAAATCCTGTGCCTTGGCAAGAGCCGCTATCCAATTGCGAATATGACCGTCGCGCATCACCGGCGTTGTGGTATTAACCAGAATATCTCCGCCGATCAGCACCTTATCGTCTGGCAGATAAACCATCATGTCGCCCGGCGTATGTGAACCACGCGGCACCCACAACCGCATTTTCACGCCTTGAAGGTTGCGATCACTGGTGCTATCTTCCTGGAAGGTAACCATAGCCGGTACCGGGCGTGTGCCGGGAAACTTCCGGCCAACCAGGCTTTCCATGATCTGCACCCATTCCTCGCCGGTTTTCGAAACCAGCGCCCTGCACTGTTCAGAACTGAGGATTTCTGCGCCCTTGAAGGCGATGTTGCCGAGCACATGATCGCCGTGGTGATGGGTATTAATGATATGGGTAACCGGCTTGGGCGTGATTTTGGCAATCGCTTTCGCCAAGTGTTGGCCGACCTCGTCCGTGCCGCCGCTATCCACCAGAATCACGCCCTGGTCACCAACAATCACAGTGCTGTTCACCATGTAACCCTGGTTGTGCTGGCTCGGCAAACCCATCGGGCCGAGTAAGGCGTATACCCGCTCGTTAATCTTCACGACCTTGGGCTCGGGAATTTGTGTCTGGGCATATGCCGCATTAGAAAAAATCAGGATAAGTAAGGTCCAGCAAACGCGGCTCATGATTTCTCCTTAGTACCGGCAAGAATCAGGAAATAGTCTGGTAATACAGGTTCTGCGGATGGTTGGCCTGGGCGAAGAAAAACCAGCGCTCGGCGAGCAGGCCAATATATTGCACCAAAACCGCAGCGGACAGCAATCCACCATAAGAAAAGGAAAGCCCGCCGGCCAATAGCAGCATCGGAAGCACGAATACCAGTGCCAGGAAAACCCACTTAACCGAGCGCAGCAGGCCTGCACCCTTGCCATGGAAGAACTCGCGGGTGTTGAATGACCCTCCCATGAAACCCTGAGATTTCTGCACAATCTGACCGTGGCGTACACCAATAGCCGTCTGCAGTGTGGATTTCGGCTTCAGGCGTGCATTACGCACTAGTGATGCAGCGCGTGTCACCAGCGCAAGCAGGGTAATCACCATCGCCCATTCACCATAGAAACCCACCAGATCGGGTGCAGCGTAAGCCGAATAAGCCGTCGCCAGAGTAAAGCCTGAAGCACTGCCGAGAAGCAGGTAATTCACGACCGTCAGCGGGCTGTGCCATTCCTGCAGAAATTTCAGACAGGCATAAATCATCGCCGTGCAAATGAACAGCGCGAAGCACAACACCGTGCCGAGCACACCGAGTACCATCGTCGCATCCAGGGTCAGCGTACCGAAAGTGACGAGTGCAGCATGCCAGCCTAAACTATGCGCCACGCCAAAGAGGAAAACCACGCCCATGAAGGCCGGCAGCACGATCACCTCACGCGACAGCCAGGACGTGCGCCATTTCGCTGCCGAGCGCCAAGCACGCTCGGGATGGCCGAGATGGAAGAAGGAGGCCACCAGTCCACCGATCAGGAGCAGCAACGCGATCAGGCTACCTATCGCATAAAAACGGCCATCGGCCTGCGGCAACAAATGGAAAAAGGCATAGACCTGGCCGGTGTAAAGAGCCAGGAACAACCCCTGGCCGGCACCAATCAGGGTGGTGAGGAAAATCACTGAAAACGCGGGATGCATACTAACTCCAATATTACCAAGAAGTGACGTCGTCCAGAGACGGCTCGCTCTTGTCCGGTTGCGGTAGCAGACGCTCTTTCTTGAGCGGGTTGTCGGCGCGCATCAGTTCATCCGCATGTATCCTGATCTGAGTCTTGCGCCTTGGCAGGTAATGGTTGGCCGGTTTGGTGCCCCACTCCGGCATCAACGCATAACCGCCGCTTTCCCGGATCGCCACCGAAACCACCGACTCCGAATCATGCACGTCGCCGAACAGGCGTGCACTGGTCGGGCAGGCCAGCACGCACGCCGGCTTGCGCTCCGCTTCAGGCAAGGACTGGTCGTAAATCCGGTCGACGCACAGGGTGCACTTCTTCATCACCTTCTGGTGCTCGTCGATTTCGCGCACGCCGTAGGGGCAGGCCCAGGAGCAATACTTGCAACCGATGCACTTGTCGTAGTCCACCAGCACGATCCCGTCCTCCTTGCGCTTGTACGAAGCGCCCGTCGGGCACACCGGCACACAAGGCGGCTCCTCGCAATGCAGGCAGGATTTGGGGAAATGCACCGTCTCGGTATTGGGGAAACTGCCGACCTCGAAAGTCTGCACCCGGTTGAAGAAGGTGCCGGTCGGGTCAGCGCCGTAGGGACGGTCGTCCGACATGGCACCCGCCGAGCCGGAGGTATTCCATTCCTTGCAACTGGTAACGCATGCATGGCAGCCGACACAGACATTGAGGTCGATGACCAGGGCAAGCTGGGTCATTTCCACTCTCCTTTTCCAGCAAAAAATGCCTGCCAGGCACGCCGAACCTTGTTGGTGCCGGGCGCAGCAGGCACTGGCTCGAATTGCGGGGAGGTCTGTTCAGGCTCGCCCTCGGCCGCCTTGTAGATTTTCACCTTGACGTCGTACCACGCCGCCTGCCCGGTGACCGGGTCGGAGTTGGAAAGGTGGTCGCCATCACGATTGGCCGGCAACTCTTCTGAAATCAGGTGGTTCAGCAGGAAACCCTTTTCCGATTCATTCGCTTCCAGCGCCAGGTTCCACGCTCCCTTGGCCTTGCCGATGGCATTCCAGGTCCACACCGTACCCGGTTCGAGCGCCTCGGTGTAACGGCACATGCAGCGCACCTTGCCATGCATTGATTCGACCCAGATCCAGTCGCCGTCGGCGATACCCTGGGTCTGTGCGGTCACCGGATTCACGAACAGGTAGTTATGGGCATGGATCTGACGCAGCCAAGCATTCTGCGAATCCCACGAGTGATACATCGCCATCGGGCGCTGAGTCACCGCATTGAGCGGATACTTGGCGTTGTCGCTGAGTTGTACCTCCAGCGGTTCATAGTAGAACGGCAGCGGGTCAAAATAAGTCTCGATGCGCTTCCTCAGGCGCTCGGGAGGCTGGCGGCCATCAGTCTTGCCTTGAGCGGCGAGACGGAACTTCTGCAGCACTTCGGAATAGATATGGATATTGATCGGCTCGGCATAGCGCGTCAGCCGGTGGCGCTGAGCCCATTCCAGATAGCCCTGATTCCAGTTGCGCATGTACTGGTAGGAACGAGGCAGGTGGTATTGATAGACGCAGTTATTCTTGGCGTACATCTCCCACTGGCGCGGATTGGGCTCGCCACGCATGAATTTTTCCCCGCCCTTGCCGCGCCAACCGGCGAGGAATCCGATGCCAGAACCCGGCTCGGTTTCATAGTTGGTGATGAAATCGGGGTAATCGCGGTACTTGCGCGAGCCGTCCGGATTAACGAACACCGGCAGCTTGAGGCGCGAACCCAGCTCGATCAGCACCTCCTGGAACGGCTTGCACTCGCCTGTAGGCGGCACCACCGGAATGCGCACCGAATCCACCGGGCCGTCGAATTCTGAAATCGGCCGGTCGAGCATGGACATCACATCATGGCGTTCGAGATAAGTCGTATCCGGCAACACCAAGTCGGCAAAGGCGGTCATTTCAGACTGGAAGGCGTCGCACACGATCAGGAAGGGGATCTTGTACTCGCCGTCCTCGCGCTTGTCCTTCAGCATGTCACGCACCTGCACCGTGTTCATCGACGAATTCCACGCCATGTTCGCCATGAAAATCAGCATGGTGTCGATCGAATAGGGATCGCCACGCCAGGCGTTGGTAATGGCGTTATGCATCAGGCCGTGGACAGCGAGCGGGTATTCCCAGGAAAACGCCTTGTCGAGCCGCACCGGCTCGCCATTTTCGTCAACGAACAGATCATCCGGCTCGGCAGGCCAACCCAGTGCCATGCCGCCCAGCGGCGTATTCGGCTGCACCCCTTCCGGACCCTTAGGCGTCTTGGCGCAGGGGGGAATCGGACGCGGAAACGGCGCCTTGTGACGGAAGCCGCCCGGGCGGTCTATAGTGCCGAGCAGACTCATCAAAATGGACATCGCGCGAATGGTATGAAAACCATTTGAATGGGCTGCCAAGCCGCGCATAGCATGGAAGGCAACCGGATTGCCGGTAACGGTTTCATGCTCCTTGCCCCAGGTATCGGTCCAGGCGATCGGCAGTTCGATCTTCTGGTCGCGCGCGGTGACGCCCATCTCGTGGGCGAGGCGACGGATGGTCTCGGCCGAAATGCCGGTAATCCCTTCCGCCCATTCCGGCGTATAGTCCTCGACCCGCTCCTGCAGGAGCTGGAAGGAAGGCTTCACCGGTGTACCATCCTTGAGTTTGAATTCGCCGCGGAGGAAGGGATCGGCGCCCTCGCTGTGGGTAACCACAGGCTTGTTGGAAACACGATCCCACCACAGCTTGTTCTGCGGGTCGAAGCAACCTTCCTCCTCAGGCACCTCAGTGCGCACGAACATGCCAAACTCGCTGCTCTTTTCGTCGAGGTTCACCAGTTCGGCGGAGTTCGAGTACTGCACCAGGAAATCCCGGTCATACAGTCCGAGTCGGATGATTTCGTGGATCAGCGCCAACAGCAGAGCGCCATCCGTGCCAGGGCGGATCGGCACCCACTCATCGGCGATAGCGGAATAGCCCGTGCGCACCGGATTGATCGAAACGAAGCGGCCGCCGTTGCGCTTGAACTTGGACAACGCGATCTTCATCGGGTTGGAGTGATGATCTTCGGCGGTGCCTATCATCACGAACAGCTTGGCACGATCCAGATCGGGCCCGCCAAATTCCCAGAACGAGCCGCCGATGGTGTAGATCATGCCGGCGGCCATGTTCACCGAGCAGAAGCCGCCGTGAGCAGCGTAATTGGGCGTGCCAAACTGCTTGGCGAACAGCCCGGTCAGTGCCTGCATCTGGTCTCGACCGGTGAAGAGCGCAAATTTTTTCGGATCGGTAGAGCGTATCTTGGCAAGTCGATCCGCCATCAGGGTAAACGCCTCCTCCCAGGAAATTGGCTCAAACTCACCTGCCCCCCTCTCGGAGCCTGGCTTACGGCGCAACGGTTGGGTCAAGCGTGCAGGAGAGTACTGCTTCATGATGCCGGAAGAACCTTTGGCGCAGATCACGCCCTGGTTTAAGGGGTGCTCGGGGTTGCCCTCGATGTATCGCACTTCGCCGTTCTTCACCGTGACACGAATGCCACAGCGGCAGGCGCACATGTAGCAGGTCGTATTCTTGACCTCGACACAGTCCTTTGAATTTTCTGTATGACTGACTGATTGTTGCATGATTATTTTCTCGCTAAGCCAGTGAGCCCCAGCTTACTCAGGGTGCCGATTAATGTGACTATCAATACTGATTTTACAGACATTATGCATTCAGTTTGTTCACATTTATTTATATGCATATAAGAATTTTGATACAGTCTAATATACATACCAAATCAAAGTTCGGCGGCGCCCAAATGGGCAAAGAGAAGGGAGATGTAAGATGGCGGAGAGGGTGGGATTCGAACCCACGGTAGGTTTGAACCTACGCCTGATTTCGAGTCAGGTACATTCGACCACTCTGCCACCTCTCCGCGAGGTGTGCATTCTACCAGTTCAGGGAGGATAGTTGAACCTGAAACATGGACAAAGTCGCCAAAGAAGGTCAAACTTTTGCCATGCGCCTGTTTATTCCGCTCATCCTTGTGCTGGGAATGGGGTCGTGCAGCATTCCAGAGGCTCCCATCCCGCCGGTGCAGGAAAACCACGAATTGGTGGTCCTGACCCGCAACAGCCCCACCACCTATTATGAGGATGCACAAGGCAATTATGCCGGGCTGGAATACGACCTGGTCAAGCTATTCGCCCAAGAACTCGGCGTCGATGTCCGTTTCGTCGTCGCCACCGAATTCAGCAAAATCATCCCCATACTGACCAAAAAACAAGTACATCTAGTTGCCGCAGGACTGACCATCACTCCGGAACGCGAAAAAATCATCCGCTTTGGCCCTGCCTATCAAACTGTTCAGCAGCAAATCGTTTACAACAGTTTCACCTTGAAGCCCGATGGTATTGGGGATCTGATCGGGAAAAGAATCGAGGTCATCGCCGGCAGCAGCTATGTGGAAAGACTCAAGCAAGCCAAGAAAAAAACTCCCAAGCTGGCGTGGCACGAAATCACCACCACTGAAATCGAAGAATTGCTGGAGAAAGTGGCTAATGGCGAGGTGGACTATTCCATCGCCGATTCCCATTTCGTTTCCATGACACAGAATTTCTTTCCTAATCTTGGCGTTGCCTTCAACCTGGGCGAACCGGAGCAATTGGCCTGGGCATTTCCGAAAGACGTCGATCCCTACCTGTACGGCAAGGCCCAGCAATTTTTCGACCGGATCCAGAAAGATGGCACGCTGAGGCGCCTGCTCGATCGCTACTATGGCCACATCGCGCGACTGAACCGCATTGACGTGGTCACCTTTCTGGAAAAAATGAATGCTACCCTGCCAAGCTACCGGAAACTGTTCCAGCAAGCGCAGGAAATCACCGAAATCGATTGGCGGCTGATTGCCGCCCTGGGCTACCAGGAATCCCACTGGGATCCCCTGGCCACCTCGCCGACTGGCGTTCGCGGCCTGATGATGCTGACCGCGGACACGGCCGACCACCTAGGAGTCAACGACCGGCTCAATCCGAAGGAAAACGTTCCGGCGGGCGCCAATTACCTTCTCACCCTGAAAGAAGCTCTGCCGGAGCGCATTCCCGAGCCCGATAAGACATGGATAGCCCTGGCCGCCTACAACACGGGGATGGGTCACCTGGAAGACGCACGGGTTCTGGCACAGAAGTTGAAGCTGAACCCGGACTCATGGTCCGACCTGAAAAAAGCCCTGCCGCTATTGAGCAAGACCGCTTACTACACTGCCCTCAAGCACGGCTATGCGCGTGGTGGAGAAACAGTGATTTTGGTGGAAAACATCCGCAACTATTACAACATCATGATGAAATTCGAACCAGCCTACAAATCCCCCTATCCCGCACTAACTGATACAAAGGAGGGGCTCAGGCTTGCAAATTCTCCAGCCTACCTAGATAAGGACGCAACGCAGAAGGAACGGTAACGCTGCCGTCAGCGTTCTGGTAGTTTTAGCTACGGCATAACGTTGGCTGCGCAAACGTTAGCCTTCACTGAAATGATCAGCTCACAACCTCAATGACCTTCTGCCCACCCATATACGGCTGCAGCGCAGCGGGGATATCTACTCCGCCATCGGCGCGCTGATAATTTTCAAGGATCGCCACTAGCGTCCGACCAACCGCCAGGCCTGAGCCATTGATGGTATGCACCAGCTCTGGCTTGCCTTTTTCATTGCGGTAGCGCGCCTGCATGCGCCTCGCCTGGAAAGCCTCAAAATTGCTGCAAGAAGAGATTTCCCGGTAAGCGTTCTGCGCCGGCAGCCACACTTCCAGGTCGTAGGTCTTGGCGGCGGAAAAACCGATGTCCCCACTGCACAGCGCCATCACCCGGTAGGGCAGTTCCAGTCTTTTCAGGATGGCTTCAGCCTGGCCGGTCAGTTCTTCCAGCACCTCGTAAGATTTTGAGGGATGAGCGATCTGCACCAGCTCCACCTTGTCGAACTGGTGCTGGCGGATCATGCCGCGCGTATCTCGGCCGTAGGAGCCAGCCTCGGAGCGAAAGCACGGGGTATGGGCGACGAACTTCAGCGGCAGGCTTTCCAGCGCCACGATCTCGTCGCGCACCATATTGGTCACAGGTACTTCGGCGGTGGGAATGAGATACAGCTTTTCGTTTTCGTTTTTTTGCACCGCGAACAGATCGGCCTCGAATTTCGGCAACTGTCCGGTACCGCGCATGGAATCGGCATTTACCAGATAAGGAACGTAAACCTCAGTATAGCCGTGCTCCTGGGTATGCACATCAAGCATGAACTGAGCCAGTGCTCGATGCATCCGCGCAAGCTGGCCACGCATTACCGAGAAACGTGCTCCGCTGATTTTTGCAGCCGTACCAAAATCAAGCTGGTTCAGCCCCTCGCCCACATCCACGTGATCCCTAACATCGAAATCGAAACTGCGCAGCGTGCCCACCCTGCGCACTTCCACATTGTCACTCTCGGATTTGCCGGTAGGCGTGGTTTCGTGGGGCAAATTGGGGATAGTGAGAAGAATCTCATTCATCCGCGCCTGGATGTCTTCCAGATTCAATTCGGCAGCCTTCAGCTCGTCGCCCAGATTGGCTACTTCCGCCATGATGGCGCTGACATCCTCGCCCTTGGATTTGGCTTGGCCAATCTGCTTGGAAGTGGCATTGCGCTTCGCCTGCAACTCCTGGGTGCGAGTCTGGATCGTCTTGCGTTCCATCTCAAGCGTCTGGAAAGTGGCTGCATCGAACACGAAACCTCGTGTCGCCAAACTTTTCGTCACTCCATCCAGATCGTTACGTAGCAATTGTATGTCCAGCATAAAAACTCCCTGTTATTTCCTGTTCTTTGTTTTCTCGTCCAGTTCCCGCAAATGCGCTAGCCGTTCGCCGATCTTGCCTTCCAGTCCACGCGGCGTGGGCTGGTAGAACTCGACTCGCGGCATCTCTTCCGGGAAATAATCCTCTCCCGCCGCATACGCTTCCGGCTCGTCGTGGGCGTAACGGTAAGCGTGTCCGTAGCCCAGTTCCTTCATCAACTTGGTCGGCGCATTGCGCAAATGCAACGGCACCCCGCGACTTTTGTCGTTTTTCACGAAGGCGCGGGCATTATTATACGCCACGTAGGCGGCGTTACTCTTGGGCGCACAGGCCAGATACAGCACGGCCTGCGCCAAAGTCAGCTCACCCTCCGGACTGCCCAGCCGCTCGTAAGTTTCCACCGCATCCAGCGCCAGCCTGAGCGCTCTGGGGTCGGCCAGGCCGATGTCCTCGGTCGCCATGCGGATGATGCGGCGACCGAGGTAAAGCGGGTCGGCGCCCCCATCCAGCATGCGTACCAGCCAGTACAGCGCGGCATCGGGGTTGGAACCGCGCACCGATTTATGCAGGGCGGAAATCTGATCGTAAAATTCTTCGCCGCCCTTGTCGAAACGCCTGCCACTCCGGGCCAAGGCGTTTCTGACCAACGTCTCATCAATCAGCTCGACATGGCTGGTTTCTGCCGCCGTTTTCATCTGCTCCAGCAAGTTCAGCAGGCGTCGCGCATCGCCGTCCGCATAGCCGATTAGCAGCGATTTAGCCGCATCGTCAAAGGTCAGGCCTTGCAAGGCGATACCCGTCGCCCGGTCGAACAGCAGCCCCAGCTCCTGCTCGGTCAATGACTGCAACACGTAGACCTGCGCGCGCGACAGCAGCGCGCTGTTCACTTCGAATGAGGGGTTTTCGGTGGTGGCGCCGATGAAGGTCACCAGTCCCTGCTCGACAAAAGGCAGGAAGGCATCCTGCTGCGCCTTGTTGAAGCGGTGCACCTCATCCACGAACAGGATGGTGTGACGACCGTATTGCTGCAGATTGAGCTGCGCCCGGTCGATCGCCTCGCGGATATCCTTCACCCCGGAAAGCACCGCCGACAGGGCGATAAAATCGGCATCAAAGGCCTGGGCCGTAAGACGGGCGATGGTGGTCTTACCCACGCCAGGCGGACCCCACAGGATCATGGAATGGAGTTTCTTCGACTCGAAAGCCAAACGCAATGGTTTGCCGGGGCCAAGCAAGTGAGACTGGCCGATCACCTCGTCCAAAGTCTGGGGGCGCAACCGCTCGGCCAGGGGGACGCCGGACGGGGCAGCAGAAAACAAATCAGTCACCGATCACGTCCACGCCCTTGGGCGGCACGAATTTGAACACCTCGGGCGCAAGCTTCGGATTGCGCTCCAGGCCAGAAAAGCGAATCATCGTGGTCTGGCCGAAATGGTCGCGCAATTCCATCACCTCGAGCCCTTTTTCGGAAAAACCCATACGCATGCTCTCGAACGTACTCTCCTTGTCCTTCGGCGTCGCTTCCAGCCATTCCATGGTGCCACGCTTGCCCATGTCTTTCAGGTCGAAATGTTTCTCGATCTCGTTGTTACCCGCCAGCAGCGCCGCAGGGCTTGAGCCTAGCGCACTATCCATCTGCTTCACCGTAACCTGCTTGAGATCGACGTCGTACATCCACAGCTTGGCGCCATCACCGACTATCAGCTGCTCATAGGGTTTTTCATAAACCCAACGAAACTTGCCGGGGCGGGAAAACAGCATGGTGCCGCTGGTTTCCTGAACCGTGGTCATTTTTTTATCCAGGACAATTTGCTTGAAATGGGCCTTGGCAGATTTGACTTCGGAAAGAAAGGTTTTGAGGCTATCCAGCGACGAAGCATCCGCCGGCAAGGAAATCAGGCCGGCCATAGCCATACAGCCACTAAGAATAAGCAATAAAGTACGGGGAAATTTTTTCACAATGCCTCGTAAAGAGAAATTTAGCATCGGCCGGACAGGGAATCCGAGGAGGATGTGCCGTTAAGCATTTCGCGCCAACAAATTAAGCCTAACCGGGCCGCCTTTTCTATGTACTAGACCGTAGCCGTCGTCCCGAATAAAGCATAAGCGGGCCGAACAGAACAAAATAAAGCAAATAGTGGCCAAAAATATTATTCATTAAAAGCAAGGCGTTGGAGACAACCAATTCACGTTCAGACAAGTTATGGTTTCCATACCGAAGGGGCTGCCTCAAGATTTTCTGAGCATTTTGCCCAACCCGCCGCTACCCCCTGCGTTGCCATGCAGAAGGTGAAGGATGATACCAGCTTACATTTCTGTAAGCCATTTTTGCCTATAGGCATTTTCATTTGCGTGGGAGTTTCTAGCGGAAAATCAAATAAAGACTTTTGGCTGAAATGTGCCAATAGCGGTCGGACAAGTTACCGTAAATGACAGTCTGAAATATAGCGAACAACGGTCCTTCAGAGAAAGAAGGCTATAAAGAGTTTTCTACAATGTCAACGGTAAAGCTCCGTCGCGCCGCTTTCTGGCGTCGGCTGGAGCGTCTTGTTAGGCGATCTTCTGCACTTCATCATGGCGAAAACAGCCAACGACGTGGTCATTCACCATCCCTACAGCCTGAATAAAGGCATAACAAATAGTAGATCCAACGAAGTTAAATCCCCGCTTCTTCAGGTCTTTGCTTATCGTGTCAGATAGTGCGGTTCTGGCAGGCACCTCGACCAGCAATCGCCACGCATTCTGCCTGGGGTGATGGTCGACATAACGCCAAATGAAAGAGTCGAAGGAATCGAACTCTTCTCTGATTGCGAGGACGCCTCGTGCATTTCTAATGGTCGATTCAATCTTCAGGCGATTCCGCACGATGCCGGGATCTGCCAGCAGGCGCTGAACATCCGCCGCGGAATAGCTAGCCACCTTATGCGGATCAAATCCGTGGAAAGCATTGCGATAGTTGTCTCGCTTCTTGAGGATGGTTAGCCAACTCAGGCCTGCTTGCGCACCCACTCCATTCCCTCCGGGTTACGACATAAGCGCTCCCGTTTTCTGGAGGCCACGGAAGTGCCTTGGCTACAACGTCGCCAAGGAGCTGCTTCATTTGGAAAGGCCCGATCCAGCGGTATTTGTTCATGCGGAAGCCCCTGACGCCCAACGTTCCCAGTAACCGGCGCGCGCAGACCGGTCTCTAAAAAAGCACGGAGCTCTCTCGCGCGTCCGATTGACTGGGTTGTTAGTTGTCACTGGTGCTTAGCTTAATAAAAGGCAGCCAGCCACCCCAGCGATACAGCGTAAGTTCCAAATCGTATCGAAGTCTGGAAAGCCGCTTATCCGGAAAGGCGCGTGTGTATATAACGCGATCGGCACCTCGGATCACATTTCCCGAAAGCCGCTGGCCTCAATGTCATGATGTCGGTTCGCTTAGTGGTGTCGGCTGCCCATGCCTTATTCGGACGATCAATGGCCATGTTGCGCAGTAGGTAAGGATAGACCGGGGGCGCTGGATGGCGCCTGCTAGCGTTGGGCTTGCGGTACAGGGCTTCGTACCCATCGCGTCATCAGCGTGCTGACACGCTTGCGCCTGATCTGGTGTCTTTTCCGCCGCAGCATTCGTCCGCGGGCAAATGGAGGTTCGAGATGCAGCTCGTCCATCCGGCGCATCAGCACCAGATCAGCCCCTGAACTGGCTGTGGCTGTTAATGCCTGCGTGGGCTGCTCTTTCGCCCATGTAGCAGAGGATTTATCCCCGTAGGGCTTTGGCATGATAGGCCAAGTGTTCGCCAATGAATGTGGCAATGAAATGGTAGCTGTGATCATAGCCTTCCTGCATGCGCAACGTGACGGACCCGCCCTGTTCTTCATAGGCCGCTTGCAGATCCTGTGGGAACAGTTGTTCGGCCAGGAACTCATCATTGGTGCCCTGATCGATTAATACCGGTATGGCACTGTGCCCGGCCATGATCAGCTCGGTTGCATCGTAGGCCTTCCACTGTTCTTTATCATCACCCAGATAAGCGCCGAAACACCCCTCACCCCATGGACATTTCACTGGATGACAGATGGGTGAAAAGGCAGAAACGGAACGGTAGGCGCCTTTTTCCTTCAATGCGCAGATCAATGCGCCGTGGCCACCCATGGAATGACCGCTGATTGATTTGATGCCGGGCAGCACTGGTAAATGAGCCTCGATCAATGCCGGCAGCTCTGCAGCGACGTAGTCATACATCTGGTAATGCGTTGACCAGGGCGCCTGAGTGGCATTGACATAAAAGCCGGCGCCCTTGCCCAGATCGTAGCGATTCGGATCGTCGGCCACGTCATCGCCGCGGGGACTGGTGTCAGGCATTATCAACGCCAGCCCAAGTTCGGCGGCATAACGTTGCGCGCCGGCCTTGGTGCGGAAATTGTCATCGGTGCAGGTCAGGCCCGACAGCCAATAGACGGCGGGGACCTTTTCCGTTTCTGCCTGTGGCGGCAGATAAACGGAAAACGTCATGGTGCAATGACAGCTTGTGGACTGATGCTCATAGCGGTTCAGCCATCCACCGAATTCTTTGACACTTTCGATTTTTTTCATGATTCAAACGTCCTAGAAGATGATCACGGAGCGAATGCTTTCCCCGCTGTGCATCAAATCAAATGCCCAGTTGATATCTTCAAGCGGCATGGTGTGGGTGACCATCTTGTCCAGCTCGATTTCGCCGCTCATGTAACGGTCCACGTAGCCGGGCAGCTCCGTCCGTCCCTTGACGCCACCGAACGCGCTACCCTTCCAGGTACGGCCTGTGACCAGTTGGAACGGGCGGGTGCAGATTTCCTGACCGGCACCGGCGACCCCGATGATAGTGGAGACACCCCAGCCCATGTGTGTGCACTCCAGTGCTTCACGCATCACGTGCACATTGCCGATACACTCGAAGGAATAGTCGACGCCGCCATTGGTCATTTCAACAACGGCTTCGGTAACACTGCCGCTCAATTCTTTGGGGTTGACAAAATCCGTCGCGCCCAGTGCCTTGGCCATAGTCCATTTGCCCGGGTTGATATCCACGGCAATGATGCGTTTCGCCTTGGCCATCACGGCACCCTGAATACAGGACAGACCTATACCGCCCAAGCCGAAGACCGCTACCGTTGAACCGGGTTCCACCTTGGCTGTGTTGATGACCGCGCCGATGCCGGTGGTGACGCCACAACCCAACAGGCAGACCTTATCCAGTGGCGCCGCTTTATTGATTTTTGCCAAGGCAATTTCAGGCACCACGGTATATTCAGAAAAAGTGGAGCAGCCCATGTAGTGGTAAATGGGCTTCCCATTCATGGAAAAACGTCGCGTACCGTCGGGCATGTAGCCGGTCCACACGGTGGATGCAATGGATTGGCAGAGGTTGGTTTTGGTGGAATGGCAATATTCACATTCGCCGCATTCGGGAATGTACAGGGGTATCACATGATCACCCGGTTTCAGATCCTTGACGCCGGGGCCGCACTCCACCACTTCGCAACCGCCCTCGTGGCCCAGCACGACAGGAAAAACGCCTTCGGGGTCATCGCCGGACAGGGTAAACGCATCCGTATGACAGACACCCGATGCGATGACTTTGAGTAACACCTCGCCTTCCTTCGGGCCTTCCACGTCGATCATCTCAATCGACAGGGGCTTTTTCGCTTCCCATGCAACAGCGGCTTTTGATTTCATCAGGTTCGTCCTTGATAGTATGAATATATTCTTAGGGGTATCGCTTTATTTACATTGATTGTCTGCCGCAGGCCTTTCGCTGCCTGGCATACGTAAATGGTGCGAATCAACGGATTGGGATCCACTATAGAATCCACGTCATACGGACAAGCGATTGCTACCGTTGACATAGATTCACAACTGGACTTAGGTACTTAAACGAGAGTACATGAAAAAATCATAAACCATATTTAGTGGTTCAGATAGGATATACCGGAATTATTATGAGGTAGATGCCGTTGATGTGACGGCTGTTCCTGGCACAATGCTGACTGACGCGACAGGCTTTTACGTGCCAGAAGCGGAAGTTCAGGCTGAGCGGCACGATTATCTTTTGTTCGGCCTTTACGGTCATTCGATGTAACCAAGAGCTACTCGATTTGAACGTCCACTATCGAATATTGCGTAGTCGCGCGTCGGACCCGAAACGGTGATAGGCCGTTCTGGAATGCCGAGCTCGAGACGGGCTGAGGCTTGGGCGTGGGGACTGAGCATGGTCAATACTGGCGACTGTTGCATAGTCAGGGACTATACTATTGGGCTTCGCCCACTCAAGAGAAGCAATCACCGAATGCAACAAAAAGCCAAAGAGAAGCCGAAATACGCCGTTGTGGCGGCCGTACAACTGCCGAACGTGAGCGACGTCGAGTTCGAGGCCTCGCTGGCTGAGTTGCGCGATCTGGCAAAGACACTGGGTTTCTTGATCACAGCCACCTTCACGCAGAAGCGCTCCAGCTTCGACACGACGGCTTACCTGGGCGCCGGAAAGCGGCAGGAGATACGCTCCTTCGTGGACAACGAACCCGAGCCCGTCGAACTGGAAAGAACACCACAGGCCGCCGCCGACCCCAACGCCGGCAAGATCGACGTCGTCTTCGTCGATCACGAAATCTCACCTTCGCAGGCGCGCAACCTCGAAATCGAGGTCGGCTGCGAGGTGATGGACCGCACCATGGTCATCCTCGAAATCTTCCACCGTCACGCCAGCTCCCGCGCCGCGCGCGCGCAAGTGGAAATCGCCCGCCTCGGCTACATGGCGCCGCGCCTGCGCGAGGCGGCAAAGCTGGCTGGGCCGCAAGGGCGGCAGCGCAGCGGCACCGGCGGCCGCGGCGCCGGCGAGTCGCACACCGAGTTGGACAAACGCAAGATTCGCGACCGCATCGCCGAACTGCAGCTTGAGATCGCCGCGATGGACGTCGAGCGCAAGACGCAACGCTCGCGGCGGCAGGAGCGCCAGGGAATCACCAACGTTGCGCTTGTCGGCTACACGAACGCGGGAAAGTCCACCCTGATGCGCGCACTCACCGGCAGCGAGGTGCTGGTCGAAAACAAACTCTTCGCCACGCTCGACACCACCGTGCGCGCCCTCCAGCCCGAGAGCAGGCCGCGCGTGCTGGTCAGCGACACGGTCGGATTCATCAAGAACCTGCCGCACGGGCTCGTCGCCTCGTTCAAGTCCACGCTCGAGGAAGCACTTGATGCGTCGCTGCTGCTCCACGTCATCGATGCAAGCGATCCCGGCTTCGAACGGCAGCTCGAGGTCACCGACAAGGTGCTTGACGAAATCGGTGCGAAGGACGTGCCGCGAATCCGCATCTTCAACAAGATCGACCACGTCGGCGATGCCGAGGCGCAAGCTGAACGCGAAGCGGCGCTGCGCGCGCATTACCCCGATTGCATTGTGATGAGCGCACGCCGCACTGGCGACGTTGCAAAACTACGCGAGGCAATCGTCGCGTTTTTCCAGCAGGGTCTCGTTGAGGCCGAGCTTTTCATTCCTTGGTCGGCACAACAACTGCGCGGCGAAATTTTCGCGAGTTGCGAGGTGCGGGAGGAGCGCGCCGACAGCGAAGGCGCGTTCTTACGCATTCGCGGCGAGCGCGAGACTGTGAACGGCCTGTGCGAACGATTCGGCCCAAGCGCAATGACCTGACGTTCCACACAGGGTGCAAGGCAATGGCATCCGCACCTCCCGTGCTATCATCCGCCCCCATCCATGCGTATTCAAGATATCCGACAACGTCTGCGCGACCTGGGCGCAGCGCCTTGCCATGAGGGGCGCGTGCTGCGAGCCTGGGCTCAGGGTCTGTCCCTGGACACCAAAAGGCAGCGCGCCGAGAACTTTCTGCCCCTGGCCTTGCGTGATGCCATGCCCGGCCTCACCGCCGAGTTGCGGGGGTTGGCGCGTCTGCATTCCGAGCACCCCGGTGAGGATGGCTCGGTCCGGCTGCTGGTGGAGCTGGCGGATGGCCAGACGGTGGAAAGCGTGCTGCTGCCCCGGGAAGGGCTGTGCGTCTCCACCCAGGTCGGCTGTGCCGTGGGCTGTGTATTCTGCATGACTGGCCGCAACGGCCTGCTGCGCCAGCTGGGCAGCGCAGAAATCGTCGCTCAGGTGGTCCTGGCCCGCAGCCTTCGGGCAGTGAAGAAGGTCGTGTTCATGGGTATGGGGGAACCGGCCCACAACCTGGACAATGTGCTGGAGGCCATCGACCTGCTCGGCACGGAAGGCGGTATCGGTCACAAAAACCTGGTCTTTTCCACCGTTGGTGACCGGCGCGTGTTCGAGCGGCTGTCACAGGCCACGGTGAAGCCCGCCCTGGCCATCTCCTTGCACACCACCGACGCCGCCCTGCGCCAGCGTCTGCTCCCCAAGGCACCGGACATCACGCCAACTCAACTGGTCGAACTGGGTGAGGCCTACGCCCGCAGCACCAGCTACCCCATTCAGTACCAGTGGACCCTGCTCGAAGGGATCAATGACACGGATACAGAGTTGGAGGGTATTGCACGTCTGCTGGCCGGCAAATACGCAGTGATGAACCTGATCCCCTACAACCGTGTCGACGGCTTCGACTACCGGCGCCCCAGCTGGGAGCGAGCTACCGAGATGGCGCGCAGCCTGCACGGGCGCGGCATCCTCACCACGTTGCGCCAGTCCGCGGGGCAGGATGTGGAGGGCGGCTGCGGGCAGTTGCGGGCGCGGACGCTGGTGGAAGCGAAGAGCGCGCTTCCGGCTGCGTCATCGCAGGTTCTGTAGGCCCCTTGGCGCGTCAATGAGCGATGCGAATTGCGCTGCATCCTATTCACGTCAAAAGCGTATACCTGCGTGCCAACCCGGAGGCTCGTGCCATAGCGGCTCGTTATCGCCAATACGAGGTGCAGAAGAAGGCACTTCAGGAAACCGGATTGCGGAGAATATTGGAGGATGTACTGAGCCAGCGTCTGGCCCAAGGCTATGAGGGGCTGAGTGCGCGAGATATCAGAGAGCATCTGGCCGGCACTGAGATGGGCAACGTACGTAATACTTTCGTGCTGATAAAGCAGGTTCGGGAAGGCTCAGACGGCTGACGGCTCAGCGGGCTAGCATCAAAACAGAAACGGGACTTCGTGTCCCGTTTTTTATTGCCATTTTTCACTGAAATGACGCAAAACTGTTTAGGTTAAAACCGAAATACCGATAAAACAAAATGTGGCCGAACGTGAAATAAAGCATAAATTGGCAATCTGGCCAGGTTATGCTTAACGGTACATAGGGTTTAACCTAAGCCATTATTTATTTGGTGGGCGGTGCGGGGTTCGAACCTGCGACCCCTGCCGTGTGAAGGCAGTGCTCTACCACTGAGCTAACCGCCCAAAAAGAGGCGCAATTAGATCATATCGTCCGGAAAACGTCAATTAATCAGCCCGCTCAATTTCTACTCGGTTTATCCGCGATTGTCGTAAAATAGGCGCTTTTCTCCCACCGTAAAAGAATATGGTCCGTACTCGTTTCGCTCCCAGCCCTACCGGCTACCTGCATATCGGCGGCGCCCGCACCGCCCTGTTTTCTTGGGCCTACGCGCGCAAGCACAAAGGCACTTTCATACTGCGTGTCGAAGACACCGACCTGGAGCGCTCCACCGAAGAATCGGTGCAGGCCATTCTGGACGGAATGGCCTGGCTCGGCCTCGGGTACGACGAAGGCCCGTTCTACCAGATGCAGCGCATGGAGCGCTACAAGGCAGTGCTCCAGCAGCTTCTGGACGAGGGCAAAGCCTATCATTGCTACGCCAGCCGGGAAGAGCTGGACAAGCTGCGCGAGGAGCAACAGGCGGCCGGCCTGAAGCCGCGCTATGACCGCCGCTGGCGCGACTCCATAGCCACTCCGCCTGCCGGCGTTCAGCCCGTGATTCGCTTCAAAAATCCGCTCGATGGCGCAGTGGTCATCGACGACATGGTCAAGGGTCGCGTCGTGGTCAGCAATGGCGAGCTCGACGACCTGATCATTGCGCGTAGCGATGGTACGCCGACCTACAATTTCTGCGTGGTTGTGGACGACTGGGACATGAACATCACCCATGTCATCCGCGGCGACGACCATCTCAACAACACCCCGCGCCAGATCAACATCCTCAAGGCGCTGAACGCACCGCTGCCGCAATACGCTCATGTGCCGATGATCCTGGGTCACGACGGCGAACGCCTGTCGAAACGGCACGGCGCGGTCAGCGTGATGCAGTACCTGGAAGATGGCTACCTGCCGGAGGCGCTGCTGAATTACCTGGCGCGCCTGGGCTGGGCGCACGGCGATGAGGAAGTATTCGATCTCGACCAGTTCGTCGAATGGTTCGATCTCGATTCAATCTCGAAATCGCCAGCCAAGTTCAATCCGGAAAAACTGCTGTGGCTCAACCAGCAATACCTCAAGAAGACCGACAGCAAACGCCTGTCCAAGCTGGTAGTGCCGTTTCTGGAAACAGACTGCTGCGATCCCGAAACCGGGCCGAGCATGGAAGCGGTCATCGATCTGCTCAAGGAGCGGGTGAACACTGTCGAAGAGCTTGCCGACGCCGCCGTGTATTTCTACCGGCCGCTGACGCCCTCGCCTGAACTGATGGCCGAGCACCTCACGCCGGAAATCATTCCGGTAGTGCGTGAATTCCAGGAAAAACTGGGGCAGGTGGAGTGGAACAAGCCATCTATCAACAGCCTGATGAAATCGGTCGTGGCCGAACACGGCCTGAAATTTCCCAAGCTGGCGATGCCGCTGCGCCTGCTTGTCACCGGAGAAACGCAAACACCTTCGGTCGATGCTGTGCTAGAATTGATCGGTCGCGAGGAAACCCTGAAACGGATTTCAGCGCACATGAAAAGCTTTGCATAGACGCACAATCCTGTTGACAAGCAACCCCAGCGCCAAGTATAGTGGCGGCCTTTCGGGGGTATAGCTCAGCTGGGAGAGCGCTTGCATGGCATGCAAGAGGTCAGCGGTTCGATCCCGCTTACCTCCACCAAGTTTTATTAGGTCCCCATCGTCTAGAGGCCTAGGACACCGCCCTTTCACGGCGATAACACGAGTTCGAATCTCGTTGGGGACGCCAGTCTAATCAGGGGCCTGGAGAAATCCGGGCCCCTTGATTTTGCGCCAAGTTTGATTGGTGCTTGATCGAGCAGTTTGGAGTGGTAGTTCAGTTGGTTAGAATACCGGCCTGTCACGCCGGGGGTCGCGGGTTCGAGTCCCGTCCACTCCGCCAGCATTAAAAAAGCCAGCCTAACCGGCTGGCTTTTTTCATTTCCGGCACGCCTTAATACGCCTGCAAATCTCCGCCACCGATGTCGAGAGAATGCCGCCAGAACTGGTCGTCACGGTCGAACAAGCGGTAGGTGCCGCGCGGCCCCCAACTGCCGGCAGGGTAGGCATTGATGAAGTCGCGCTCCATCGACCAGACTTTCAGCACCGGGTCCACGACACGCCACGCCGACTCCACCTCGTCGATGCGCAGGAACAACGAATGATCGCCCAGCATGACATCCAGCAGCAGTCCCTCATAGGCGTCGTAATCCTCGTCCCCCCCCTTGTGGTAAGTCGCATCCAGGCTAATCGTGCGCGTATTCAGATCCAGCCCCGGAATCTTGACCTGCAGTTCCATTTTCAGGCAATCGTTTGGCTGGATGCCGAGCAAAATCCAGTTGGGGTGCGAGCGTTCGTGATGGGCCTGTCGCAGCAGATTCTGCGGCGGATTTTTGAAGCGGATACAGATCGCCGAACTGTTTTCCGCCATGCGCTTACCCGTACGCAAGTAAAATGGCACCCCGGCCCAGCGCCAGTTGTCGACAAACAGCTTCAGCGCGGCATAAGTTTCAGTAACGCTGTCTGGCGCCACGCCAGGCGCTTCCATGTAGCCCGGAACCGTCTTGCCATCGATAGTGCCACTTGCATACTGGCCGCGGAAGGCATGGGCATGCACCGCGTTTTGGGTAATCGGGCGAATTGCCTTGAGCACTTTGACCTTCTCGTCGCGCAAATGCTCGGGGGTCATGCTCACGGGCGGCTCCATTGCCACCAGAGCAAGCAACTGTAATAGATGACTCTGGATCATGTCGCGCAGTGCCCCGGCACTCTCGTAATAATCAGCGCGACACTCCACACCCAGGGTTTCGGAATGGGTAATTTGCACATGGTCGATGTAATGGTGGTTCCATAGCGGTTCCAGCAAAATATTGGCGAAGCGGAACACCATGATATTCTGCACCGTGCCTTTGCCAAGGTAATGGTCGATGCGAAAAATTTGCGGCTCGTCTAAATGCTTGTACAGACTGCTCTGCAAGGTTTGCGCGCTCAACAGATCATGGCCGAAGGGTTTTTCGATGACGACGCGACGCCAGCCATGTTTCTCCTTGAGCAGGTCGACTCCACCCAGCTTCTCGATGATGCCGGGAAATTCCGATGGCCGCACCGACATGTAGAACACCACATTGGGCGGAAAAGTGGAATCCTCGTCCAGAAGTTTATGCAGCTTTCGATATGCATCCGCATCGTCTGGCGGATTGGGATGATAATGCAGCCGCGCGCGGAATCGCTTGAACGCATGCTCATCGTAACCTTTGGGGTATTTGTTGTTCAGCATGGTCACTACTTCGTCCAGCCACTGCTCGCGAGTCCACGGTTCCAGGCTGGAGGAGAGTATCACCATTTTTTCCGGCAAACGCCCTGCCGTTTCAAGACGGAACAGCGCGGGGATCAACTTGATCCGGGCCAAATTTCCCCCGGCGCCGAAAATCATCAGGGTACAGGGTTCAAGGATTTTCATTTTCCGACCCCGGTCTGCTTAACAGCATGGCCCCCAAACGCGTTCCGCATCATGGAGAGCAGGCGGTAGCCATAGCCGGTCTCATTCTGGCTGGCGAAGCGCATTTGCAGCGCCAGGGTCAGAACAGGCGCAGCCACACCCTGCTCCACGGCCTCCACGACGGTCCAGCGCCCTTCGCCCGAGTCGGCCACATAAGGCGCCACATTGTCCAGGGCTTGATCGCCTTTTAATGCCTCCGCGGTCAGATCCAGCAGCCAGCTTCGTACCACCGAACTGTGCCGCCACAATTCTGTGATCTCCGCCAGGTCGAGCGCAAATTCATTTTTGCCGCGTAGCAGTTCCAGCCCTTCGGCCATCGCCTGCATCATGCCGTATTCGATGCCGTTGTGGATCATCTTGGTGAAGTGTCCAGAGCCGACCGGGCCGACATGCGCCCAGCCGCGATCAGGAGCGGGAGCCAAGGCCTTGAGCACCGGTTCCATGATCTTCGCGACCTCTGGGGTCGCCCCCACCATCAGGCAATAGCCGTTTTCCAGCCCCCATATGCCACCCGATGTGCCGGCGTCCATGAAGCCGATACCCTGCTCCGCCAGCCAGGCGCCGCGGCGCTGGCTGTCTTTGTAATTGGAGTTTCCGCCATCGATGACGATATCGCCCTTGGCGAGCAGAGGAACCAGTTCACGGATTTGATTCTCGGTCGGCTCGCCGCTCGGCAACATCAACCAGACCACGCGCGGCGACTGAAGTTTGGTTACCGCGTCCGCGACGGAAGAAGCAGCGGCCATGCCCTCCTCAGCAGCAAGAGTGGCCACCACGTCCGGTGAGCGATCGTAGCCGACCACTTCGATACCACCACGACGCAGACGCCGCACCATGTTGCCGCCCATTTTCCCCAACCCCACCATTGCTAGCTGCATCGCTCCTCCTTCTAATTGGTAATTTACTTCACTGAGGCCAATTGTATGCCTAAAGGCATTGTTGTTGGGAGCATATACGGTGCCTTCCTGCATCGTAAAGACGTATGACTTTGAGTTTCTCCAAATACTCGGCCCGGAAAAATCATCGGTACATTAAATTCACCCACTCCGTTTTACTGTTCAAAAATACAGATATTACCCGATTGATTTACTCAACTAATACGCTATATTTATAAAATGAATAATGACTATTCATTTAGCTTCCTGAGAGGCAATTCATTTCAGGCACGTCACCTGCGAAAAACGGAAACTTTTTCGCAGACTCCACACTGAACCAGCGGCCCTCTTCATATTGGGACGCCTTCTAACTGCTAAGGAGAGAATAATGAAAGAAGCTCACATCAACTATTCAGGCATGGATCTGGACTACAAAATGGCCAGTGGACTGGCTGCCTCTTTTGCTGAAAAAGATCCTTACATCACCGAGCCAGTCATGGTTGCCTGGCACGACAAGAAAACATCGCGGATGTCGCCCGTGATCTCAGGTGCCAACATCAATACGCGCTGGCTCGATTACGGTGCAAGCCACGGCGGCAAACTTGAAATAGACGTAAACGGTGAATTCGAATTCATCTTCGCCGATTCCAGCGCCTTTGATCAATATGGCCCCAGCCCGTATATCAATCTGCACGACAACCTCGGCAACGAATACCTATGCCAGATCAATGCACTACGCGACCCGCACGATCCAAGCAAGGAAGCCTGCGTGGTTCTGGACGACATGACCAGCAAGCTGACATAAGGTCCAGTAGTTTGCGACTTCCATGTCTATCCGAGCCTGCAAGACAGTGGCGTTTACCATTATGGAGATACATACCATGTCAGAGAACAATTCTCTTGTTGCCACCTATGCAAATCACACCCTGGCCAAGGCCACCGTCAAGAAATTGCACAAAGCCGGGCTGGACATGAGCAAGCTGTCCATCGTCGGCAAGGATGAAAACAAAATATTGAAAGAGGTAACGGTGGTCGGCGGCCTGAATGAACTTGGGGCGGAGCAATATAGCTGCGTTTCCAGGGAAACCATTCCTGATTACGAAGCCGAATTAAAAGCCGACAGGCTGCTCCTGTTTTTTCACGGAACGGCCGATGAGATTTCTCAGGCCAAGAGCATTATCGATACCACCCATCCCGAGAGCTGGAATGGAAATGTAGGTTGCTCTGTCTACTACGGATGCCTTGATTAATACCAGCAGCCATTCATGTTGAATTGCGAATTGCAGGTCGGGCTGAAACCCGACCTGCAATGACTGAGCCAAAACCCGGCTAGGAAGAGAGCAATCCCTTCTCTATTGCATAAGCGGTCAGCGTGGATGCATTGTGTAAATCCAACTTCTTCATCAGGTTGGAACGGTGCTTCTCGACTGTTTTTACACTCAGGCAGAAGAACTCGGCGATGTACTTGTTCGGGTGCCCTTCGGCCACCAGCTTCAACACCTCCCGTTCACGATGGGTCAGGGTATCCCACGGGCTCACTCCACCGGGGGCATTGCCCGTGCCCAGGTAGCCATTAACCACTTTCGACGAAATGTCGGGGCTCAAATAGATCTTGCCGTTCAGCACGCTACGAACCGCGACGAGCAATTCGTCATGCGTCGCATCCTTGAGGAGATAGCCGTCGACGCCAGCTCGCAAGCTCTCGTGGATATATTCATCTGTCTTGTGGATAGTGAGCACCAAAACGCGAGTTCCCGGATAACGCCGCTTAATATCCGCAATGGCTTCGATGCCATTCATTCCTGGCATGGACAGATCCATCAGGACTAGATGCGGCGCCAACAATCCAACCGCCTGGACAGCATCACGGCCATTGTCCGCTTCACCGACAATCTCGATATTCGGGTCCTGCATCAGTAAAGCCCGAAGACCGGCCCTTAGCAGAGTATGGTCTTCAACAATCAGAATACGTCGCTTTTCGTTCATTATGCCCTCAACGCTATGACTAGCGGCCATACCACACTGATTCGTGTTCCCTGCCCGACCGCTGACGCCAGCTCATAATGGCCGCCGGAAAGTTTTGCACGCTCTTTCATGCTCAGGAGACCGATACCTTTGTCGAGGGGGCAGTAGTTTGCCATCTCCGCAACATCGAACCCGACTCCGTCATCCTCGATCGAGAGATGGAGCGCGCCGCCGGCTTCCTTCAGGCTCACCCGGATGCGGCTGGCATTGGCATGCTTGACGATATTGCTGGTTGCTTCCTGGATAATGCGAAAAATCGTGATCTTGAGTGGGACTGGCACGTTTTTTTCCTCAATGCTGAAATCCTTTCCCACTTCCATGTCCTGGCAAACCGCTCCAAACTCCCGGAAGAACCATGACAGCGTGGCAAGAATACCGAGATCGTCGAGGATCGAGGGGCGCAGATCCATGGCAACGCGGCGCACCTCCCCGAGCGCATCCTTGACCTTGGGGATCAACCGCCGTAGCGATTCCGCCGCCACTTCGGATTCATTCCCGTCCAGCAACAGCAACGACTCCTCGAGTGAAATCTTGATCATGGTTAGCGACTGGCCGAGCACGTCATGCAAATCGGTGGCGATCCGCCTCCGCTCGCTCTCCTGAATCTCCAGCAACCGGGCCGACACAAGCTGCAATTCGCTTTGGGAAGTGCACCATGCAACCTTCGTCTTCAAACACTCAATATGACGGCCGCATTGCTCACTGCCTAACGTGTAATCTTCCTCTGCAACCGGCAGAATTTTGGCTGCGGGTTGCCGCGGTTGCTCTATCTGCTGTCCTGTCGATTTCGCATGCATAGCACCTCCTAATGAATAAGGGATCCTGCAAGCCCAGCCTAGCTCAGACCAGGCTGTGGGAAATAAACAAAGTGATACTACATAGTTTTCAGCCGCAAAATAAATGGCGCCCTTTATGCATGGTGGGTGCCCCACCAATTGGATAATTTGCTGCAAGTCATATCATCCACATTAAGATATAGTTGCCCGGAACATTGGGTTAAGTCATAAATACTCGACGTTGCTTTGTTCTGTGCGCGCCGTGTTCTCCATGGTGTCAAAATGAGTTTTTTTAAGTTCGCAGAGGAAAGAAAATCACATCGGACAAGGAGTGAAAACATGGAAACAATATTGTTTGACAGGGATGGTTTCCTGACTTTCCCGGAGAACTGGAACGAAGAGTTGGCCCGGCGGATCGCAGCTGAAAACGGCGTGGGCGAGCTGAGCGAGGAGCACTGGGAGATCATCCGCTTCCTGCGCAAACATTATCTCGAAGGCGGGCTGCCTGCCGTCAGCCATGTCTGCCATGTCCACCATTTCGACCACCATTGCATTTCCGATCTGTTCCAGAGCATGAAGGCAGCCTGGCACATCGCCGGCCTGCCCAATCCGGGAGAAGAGGCAAATGCGTACATGTAGATTAAGCGCTGCCGACTTTTGCCAGCCTTTTATCAGAACTTTTCAAAGTTTCGCTGAAATTCAATCTTATGGGGCCTGCCCGATCCTGGTTCAGCAATATTGATGGTAAACCGCAGAAAATCCGGTGCCGCAAAAGGGAAATCACCAATATAATAAATAGCTTCGCCCTCGCTGATACGCCTCATTTCGATTTTCCGATGCTGCGCTATCATATTTACGGCGTAGGCCGTAACATCGGCAGTAACCGCCCGGGAAGCCCCCCTTTCATCCGGCCTGGAAACCGCGACAGTGAGCAGCAAACGATTCTTGCTACGCTCGATGCTATATGTCTTTGCTACCTGGGGTGCAAGCGTATCCGTAGTAATGACATTGTAGTTGACATCCAGATCGCCAAATTTTTGTATCTCAGCATAGGAGGGAGCGGATATAAACACCAAACAAAACAAAAGCATGTTGGTCAATATTTTCATATTACTCCTCCTCCATTTCCTGATCCCAACAACTCAATATCATAATGGCAACACTATCAACTGGATGCAATAAGGAAAATCACTAATATGGGGTACTGAAATTCCTGACCTTTCTGCTCGAGTGGCAGGCGGCAAAGGAAACATTAGCCTTCCTTAAACATGTTCCACTACAGCAAATCCCTCACTCCAGGTAAAGCCCAGAATGTAACGAAATACAGGGTTTGCCTGAATGTGTTTTGGGGGTTGCTTACCTAGACTTACCTTTCAAAATAGCCACATAAGGAAAGGAGTCTGGTCATGAATGTTCATACCCTGTTTACAGGTATGGTGTTAACCCTGTCTTTTGCATTATTTTCCCCGTTTGTTGCAGCAGGCGAGCCTTACGCCAAGATCACCTATCCACACGATGGGGAAAAACTGGGCGCCACGTCCAGAAAACAGATTGATTACGAGGTCGATCCCGGACCGCGAGGCGATCACATTCATCTTTACGTGGACAACGGGGAAGCCGCCATCGTGCGCAAACTCGCCGGGAGCCACCCTCTCCAATCCATGACGCCAGGGCCGCATACGCTTTGCATCAAGGTGGTAAACAAGGCGCATGTTCCGATCGGTGTGGAGCAATGCGTAAATGTTAATGTGGAATAGCCGTGGACATCCAGAACCTGGGCTATGCGCTGACCCAGGTAGCGCACAACTTCGGCGCCTCTGCCGTGGTTGGCGGTGCCGTTGCCTCACTGTGGCTGGCGCCGCGCCCGGAACTGGATCGTTCTCTAGCATGGCTGGTGTGTGTGGGGTGGGCGGCCCAGATAGCGAGCGGCGCTGCCTTTGGAGCCATCAGCTTTTACTATTTCGGAAAATTTCCTGATCTTGGCAGTTTAGCCATTGCCGCTCTGGCGATCAAAGTGGCCTGTGCCGCTTCCGGCTTTTCACTGGCGGCTTTATATCTCCTGCGCGCGGCAAGCTGGACCGCTGCATTGCGCCGGAGAATCTGGCACATACTGGCCGGCCTGAGCGCCACGGCATTGACGGCGGCGGCCTTTTTACGCTGGTTTTCATGAGGCTCGACAATCACGATCGCGACGGCAATTCTCAATCCTGTTTCAAGGAGCCACACCATGAAAATCCAGGTTGTGTTTTACAGCATGTACGGACACATTCATCTTATGGCAAAAGCCATCGTCGAAGGCGCAAGCATGGTGGATGGCGCCGAAGCCAGCCTGTGGCGTGTGCCTGAACTGGTACCCGAGGATAAGCTCGTCGCCAGCGGCGCCAAGGCAGCACAGTCCGCCTTTTCCCAGGTGCCGGTCATTGCTCCCCAGCAACTGGCGGAAGCGGATGCCATCATTTTCGGCACGCCAACCCGCTTCGGCAACATGGCCGCCCAGATGCGCAATTTCCTCGACCAGACCGGCAAGCTGTGGCTGGATGGAAGCCTGGTGGGCAAGGTGGGCAGCGTCTTCACCAGCACGGCGGACAGGAGAGCACTATCCTCAGCTTCCATACCACGCTGCTGCATCAGGGCATGATCATCGTCGGCCTGCCCTACAGCGAGCAGCGGCAGATGACCATGAGCGAGATCAGCGGGGGCTCACCCTATGGCGCCAGCACCATCGCCGGGCCTGATGGCAGCCGCATGCCCAGCGACAACGAACTGGCAATGGCCCGCTTTCAGGGTAACCACGTGGCGAAAATAACTACTGCACTGATACGGGGACAGGTTTCCTGATCCTGAGCGCACTTCATGAATCAAGCAAACCCAACTCTCCAGACTAATAAAATTAAATGATCCACAGCACGGGCCGTTCAACAAAATGCATGAGTCGGGTTGATACAAAAAAGCTATCGCATCGTTAGAAATATACGATTGGCATGACAAGGCAGGATGGCCTTTAATAAAAGCTCATTAACGCTGAATGCGTTTGATAGCAGTTTTTCTACCGAGGAGAACGAAATGAGCAAATGCCCCTACATGACCACCGCCGCCGGGACGCCGGTGGCAGACAACCAGAATTCCCAGACCGCCGGACCGCGCGGCCCAGTGCTGATGCAGGATTATCAGCTGATGGAAAAAATGGCGCATTTCAACCGCGAGCGTGTGCCGGAGCGGGTGGTGCATGCCAAGGGCGCAGGCGCCTACGGCACCTTCACGGTAACCGGCGATATCTCCCGTTACACCCGCGCCAAGCTGTTTTCCAAGGTGGGGAACAAGTGCGAGATGTTCGCCCGCTTCTCCACCGTCGCCGGTGAGATGGGGTCGGCAGACACGGCGCGCGACCCGCGCGGCTTCGCGCTGAAATTTTACACCGAGGAAGGCAACTGGGACATGGTAGGCAACAACACGCCGGTGTTCTTCGTGCGCGATCCGCTGAAATTTTCCGATTTTATCCACTCGCAAAAACGCGACCCTGCCACCGGTCTGCGTGACAATACCATGCAGTGGGATTTCTGGAGTTTGTCGCCGGAATCGCTGCACCAGGTCACGACGCTGTTTTCCGACCGTGGAATTCCCGCCACTTACCGCAACATGAACGGCTATTCCAGCCATACCTACAGCCTGTGGAATGACCAGGGAGAACGCTACTGGGTGAAATGGCACTTCAAGACCATGCAGGGAATCAAGACCCTGACCAATGAAGAGGCGGCAAAGATCGCCGGCGAGGATCTGGATTACCACCGGCGCGATCTGCACGCCGCCATCGAGCGCGGCGAGTTTCCAAAATGGAAAGTGCAGATACAGATCATGCCTGAGAAGGATGCGGAGATCTATGCCATTCACCCCTTCGACCTCACCAAGGTATGGCCGCACAAGGATTACCCGCCGATCGATGTGGGCATCATGGAACTGAACCGCAACCCGAAGAACTACTTCGCGGAAGTGGAACAGGCTGCGTTCGAACCCGGCAACATGCCTCCCGGCATGGGCGCTTCGCCGGACAAGATGCTGCAGGCGCGGCTGTTATCCTACCCCGACGCACACCGCTATCGCATCGGTATCAATTATGCCGCGTTGGAAGTGAACAAGCCGCGCTGCCCGGCCCACACCTACCATCGCGATGGCCAGACCCGCTTCGACGGCAATTTCGGCGGCGCGGTCAACTACCAGCCCAACAGCTTCGACGGGCCGGTGGACGACCCGCGCATCAAGGAACCGCCGCTGAAAATCAGCGGCGATGCCGACCGCTACAACCACCGCGACGGCAACGAGGACTACAGCCAGGCCGGTAACCTGTACCGGCTGATGAACGCCAATCAGAAGGCACAGCTCATCGGCAATCTGGTGGGCGCATTAAAACCGGTGCCGCACTTCATCCAAGTGCGCCAGATCGGTCATTTCCACAAGGCCTACCCGGATTACGGCAGTCGCGTGGCCGAGGGTCTGGGCATCAGGATCGATGAGGTCTTCAGCAAGGTGGCATGATTTATCCTGGAAAAAGCAGTTAGCCGCAGAAAACACAGAGTTCACAGATAAAAAACATCTCTGTGTTCTCTGTGACTTTAACTTTTGCAGGCTCAAATCAGCAGATAACGCCACGCAGATTTTCGGGGGTTACGCGTTCATTCTTGCGGATCAGTTCCCTCGCCACATCGAGCCTGTCCCACACATTGCACATCATCACTCCTCTCACGCGTTCATCGCGCAGGTAGTAGATCACGCCGGTATGGTTTTCCTTCTGCCAGTCGGCAAAGGTCTCAAGCCTGGCATCCACTTCACCTGTGGCCTCGTAGCCGAACTCGAATAGATCGGAAAAGAAATAGGGCTGATAGCTGAAGACTTCGTGGGCGCCGGCCATGTTGTGCCCGGCCAGCTTTCCCTGGCTCAGGGCGTTATCCCAGTGTTCGATGCGCATATCATGGCCAAGCGCCAGGTAGGGGAAAAAAGCATTGTCGCCAGCCGCATGGATGTCCGGATGGGAAGACTCAAGATATTCGTTGACCACGATGCCGTTGCCCACTTCCAGCCCGGCCTCCTTGGCCAGGCCGATGGAAGGATCGACACCGATGCCGATGATCACCAGGTCTGACTCCAGGCTTTTTCCGCTGGCGGTTTCGGTGCGGAATTTGTCTCCACTTTTGCTGATGGCCGTCGGAAAGTCCGAAGGAATTACCCTGATTCCCCGCTCCTGAAAATGTTGCTGCACCGCCAGCCCGAGTTTTTCCGGGAACACCCGGCGACAGAGAGTAGCAGAGGGAAATATCATGGCGACTTCCAGACTGCTGTTCAGTGCGGCGGCGAGTTCCGAACCAATAAAGCCGCCGCCGACGATCAGTACGGACTGCCTGGATTTTGCCTCGTTCTTCATCCGCAAGTAATCGTCGAGTGTACGGTAGTAGCAGATGCCTTCGAGTTCTCCGCCAGGTATGGCGATCCGCCTAGGTTGGGTGCCCGTTGCCAGGAGCAGCTTGCCGAAGCCATAGCTCTCGCCGTTCGCGGCGGTGATGGATTTCTCCTGCGCATCGAGCTTCTCAACTCTGGCCCCCAGCACCATGGATACACCATGCTCGTCGTAAAAACGCTGATCGTGAATGAAAATGTCTTCCACTCTGGCTTTGCCAAACCATAGTTTCTTGGACAGCGGCGGGCGGTCATAGGGCAGGTGTGTTTCCTCGCCGACCAGCAGTATGCTTCCCTGGGTGTCGCGCTCCCGGATACCCTGGATGGCTGATGCACCCGCCAGGCCGCCACCGACAATCACGTAATCAAATTTTTTCATGGAATCCCCCTTCCGGCACCCGCCCCGGACCGCGATCATTTCCTGCTGCGCGGGCCTGTCGCTTTGGGGCTGATCGTGCATATCGCCTTCGGTGCATCGATGCGCAGCACGATGGACTCCCGGACAGCGAAGTTGAAATGGGCCGAATCGGAGAAGGTATAGTCCACGGTCAAATCATCCCCAACGAGCAGGGTGCCGGCTTCCGGCGCGACCAGCACGGCACCTGGAATATCGGTTTTGTAGATGCCGTTGGTGCACAATCCTTTCAGGTGATCGATCTGCAGCATGTCCGATCCCTCCGGATATCGCCGGAACAGATTATTGTAAAGTCTCGGCTCCAGAGCGAGCGCATAGGGGCCGTGGAAGCGGGAGCCATCCAGCAGGGTGACGGCAGCGAGGACATCGCGCAGCACCTGCTCCACGTCCATCCAGTCACCTCCTTCCAGATGGTTGCGGTTCTCGACGGTGCACAACCCGGCCAGACCGAACTCCGGATTACCCTGGTAAATCAGTTCTTCCTCGCGGGCGGCAACCTCCATGGCGGCCTGCGAGGGAGAGCTCAGATCTAGTGGATGCCCTGCCTCCGTATAGGCTGCAATGCGGCGGCGGCCAACGGTGAAATGACGGAATATCATGGGCACAGGAATCGTGCGCGAGATAATAATGGTAGCACCATGAGGAGCATGCTGGCGCTGGTCGTCATTGCCCGCCGGGGCAGCCACATATCCCATCCCGAAAGGTCCGTCCACCGGCAAAAATCGGCGCGCTGTCAGCGTCTTGCGTGCCTCGGCTACGGCCACCTCCTCCATGAGCGCGAGGATGGCAGCGTCAAAAGGAAGATTGGTGTTCATGTCATGCTCCTTTCATGGCGCCCACAGTCAGGCGCGGCGCATCCGCCCCGCCCTTCCCTGATATCTCGCCGGCATCCTTGCCAGTCGCTTTTTTTTCCGCCTGGGTAATGTCGCCCTGACTGAACAGATAGATGCCCAGAATTTCGTCCAGCCTGGGTATACGACGGCGCAGCCATTCCAGGATCATGGCCGCATGCTCCATTTCCTCATGCATGTTGTGTAGCAGGATGGCACGCAATTCCGCATCGGTGCAGGCATCGGCACGCTGGTGATACCAGTCTACAGCCTCGAACTCCTCCATCAGGGAGAGTATGGCGCGGTGGGCATCCATCGTTGCCGGGGCAAGTTTTTCTTCACTTTCATGCAGGCCTTCGTGCGCCATGATTTCACCTCCTTGTTCAGGGGATTACATGCAAATGTTTGCCTATTTTAGCGCGGAACGATATACGGTTTTTGCTGTATCTCAGTGGGGAAAAATAGGTAGAGTCACTGCATAAGCTCCATCTTCCAGAATTTGCAGAGTAATATCAGGTTGCATTCCCAGCCCGGAGCATTCAGGGGGGGGTCAATGGGGAGAAATTCATGACCACGACCAGAACCGAGCGCGACTCGTTCGGCGCCATCGAGATCCCGGCCGAACGGCTTTGGGGCGCACAGACACAACGTTCGCTCGAGCATTTTCATATTTCCTCGGAACACATGCCGCATGAACTCATCCTTGCACTCGCCGCAGTCAAGAGAGCCTGCGCGCTCGTCAACGGCGACCTGGGCCTGTTGAATCCGGACAAGGCGGCAGCCATCGTGCAGGCGGCCGAAGAAGTGCTGGCAGGACGCCACTCAGAAGAGTTTCCCTTGTCCGTCTGGCAGACAGGCTCCGGCACCCAGACCAACATGAACCTGAATGAGGTGCTCGCGAATCGTGCATCGGAATTGCTTGGTGGCGGACGTGGCGATGCCCGGAAGGTGCATCCCAACGACGACGTGAATCTCGGCCAGTCCTCCAACGACATTTTCCCCACTGCAATGCATGTGGCTGCCAGTCTGGGCATTCAGCAGAAGTTGCTGCCGGCGTTGGACATGCTGCGAGCAACGCTGGAAAACAGATCCATGGTATTCGTCGATATCGTCAAGATCGGCCGCACCCATTTGCAGGATGCCGTCCCCCTGACGCTGGGGCAGGAATTTTCAGGTTACGCGGCCCAACTCGATCAGGCGGAGCGGATCATCACCGCCGCCCTCCCCCCGCTACAGGAACTGGCGGTTGGCGGCACTGCGGTGGGCACCGGTCTCAACACCCACGCCGAATTCGGCGACCGCGTCGCGGCGGAGCTGGCGCGAGACAGCGGTCTGACCTTCAGAAGCGCGCCCAACAAGTTTGCCGCGCTGGCTGCCCACGATGGGCTGGTGGCCGCCCACGGCGCGCTCAAGACCCTCGCCGCTGCACTCATGAAAATTGCCAGCGACATCCGCTGGCTGGCCTCCGGGCCGCGTTCCGGACTTGGGGAAATCAGCATTCCGGAGAACGAGCTAGGCAGCTCGATCATGCCGGGCAAGGTGAATCCGACCCAGTGCGAAGCGCTCGCCATGCTGTGCTGCCAGGTCTTCGGCAACGATGTTGCCATCACCATCGGCGGGGCATCGGGAAATTTCGAGTTGAACGTGTTCAAGCCGCTCATCGCCCACAATTTCCTGCAAAGCGTGCGCTTGCTCTCAGATGGAATGACGAGCTTCGAAAAGCATTGCGCGCGCGGCATCGAAGCCAATCGCGAACGAATTGCGGAGTTGCTGGAGCGATCCCTGATGCTAGTCACTGCCCTGACCCCGCACATCGGCTACGACAAGGCCGCCGAAATCGCCAAGCAGGCGCATCGGGATGGCTGCACGCTAAAGCAGGCGGCGCTGGCTCTAGGCTATGTGACTGAAGAAGAGTTCGACCTCTGGGTGCAGCCGAGGGCGATGGTTCACCCTTTGAACAAAGCCATGAAACATATTCAGTAGCATCATGAGAATCATGCCAAATTTATTATTGCTGAGTAACCCTACCTCCTTTTACTGGATTCACCTCATTGAGGTTTTTTGCCCGCGAGCGTAGGTTGAATTAATTGGAAAGCGATTGTCTACGGCCTGCAACCCACAAGGGTTGGTCAGCCTCCACAACCTGACATTAAGGAGAGCAATCATGGATCTAGCAGACTTTCTCATCAACGTGCACCCTGAGCTTCCCATGAATGAGCGGGCTCAGCTGGAAGATGAAATTGGCCACATGGAGGGCGTCGTGTCGGCATGCTTCAACCCAAATCACCCCCATATGATGACGGTCACCTACAACCCCGATGCCATAAGCTCAAGCAAGGTAATGGCACAAGTAGGAAAACACGGCATCGAGGCGAGCAAGGTCGGCTTGTAAGCCGGCTTCATTCAGGGGCTTTCCGGTGTCTGCTGTGCCGCCTTCAACAGCTCGGCGGCTTCCTGCGCTGTGAGCGACTTCCAGGGCAAGGGTAACAGGCCGGGCACCCGTTCCATGTAACGCCGGTAGACATCGCCGTGATAGACCATCAGCTTCTTTTCTTCCAGCCGCGAACCGATGATGAAATAAACCGTCATCATCACGCTGGACAACAGCATTGCGGCATTCATGTCGCGTGTCCAGATCAGCACCAGCCCGAAGGAGTACCACGGATGACGCACATAACGATGGAATGGCGAAAGATGGAAGCCCTCCTGGTCCTCCACCCGCTGGGTGTGTGATTTCCACTGGCGCAGGCCGAGGAATTCCTGGGTATCGTAATAATTCAGCGATTTCATGAAACCAAACAGCGCCGCCAGGGCCAGTCCGTTCGCCAACCAGGCACCAATCCCCTGCCAGGCCCATAGCGTCGGACCGGGATTACAAACCATCAGCCAGAGTATCGGCAGCAGCATGAGGACCGCAAAAATATTGTAGCTCAGACGATAAAGCGGCATCCGTTCCGGATGATGCAAGGCGACCCAGCGTTTAATCCGGAGCGAAGCCAGCACCGAATGCAGGACGAAATATCCCAGCCAGAAGAGCGTCAGCAAAGCCAGATCCCGCCAATCCGATTCAGTCATGCCCTGTTCCGCCTTTTCTTGCGATCCACATTGCTTAAATATAGCGATAGAACATGGACGCGGATATCAGGCACCGCTTTCAAGCGCCCGCCACAGGCAGGCGCCCTTGCTGGCCTTGTCGATCTCGTCCAGGTAGGCAAGGTGCGACTCCATCTCGTCCGGTGTGGCCGCCAGCACCATCAGGTCATGCGGCACGAAATCCCACCCCAGATCGGCATGATTGTCTCCAGAGTCAGCGGATTCGATCATCAGGCTGTTCTGCCCGCGCGTCATGGCGAGATAAACCTCGGCAAGCAGCTCGGTATCCAGCAGGGCGCCGTGCAGGGTGCGGCTGGCATTGTCCACAAAATATCGGCGGCACAGCGCATCCAGATTGTTTTTCTGCCCCGGATGCAGATCCTTGGCCATTTTCAGGGTATCGATCACGTCCGGGCTATATTTCCCGACCGGCTCCAGACCGACCAGTTTCAGCTCCATATTGAGGAATCCGATATCGAACGGCGCGTTGTGGATAACCAGCTCCGCGCCGCTGATGAACTCGATAAAATCCTGGGCGATATCGCGAAAAAATGGCTTGTCCTGCAGAAACTCCAAGCTGATGCCGTGCACCTGCTGCGCACCCGGGTCGATCTCGCGCTGCGGGTTGAGGTAATGATGGAAGTGATTACCTGTCAAACGCCGGTTTATCATTTCAACTGCGGCTACCTCGATGATGCGATGGCCCAGATTTGCGTCCAGACCAGTGGTTTCGGTATCCAGAATGACTTGCCGCATGATTTACCCTCTTAATTCCTCGACACCCCGGTTAGCCAGCCTGTCGGCCCGTTCGTTGCCTTCGTGCCCGGCGTGACCCTTGATCCACAGCCACTCGATCTCGTGCTGCGCGGCCAGCACGTCGAGCTGCCGCCACAAATCATCGTTCTTCACCGGCTTCTTGTCGGCAGTGCGCCAGCCGCGCAGCTTCCAGGCGTGAATCCACTCGCTGATACCTTTCTGCACGTACTTCGAGTCGGTATGCAGCCGGACGATGCAGGGGCGCGACAAGGCTTCCAGCGCCCGGATCACCGCGGTCAGCTCCATACGGTTGTTGGTGGTGAGCTTCTCGCCGCCGCAGAGCTCCTTTTCGTGCCCGGAATAGCGCAGCCATGCGCCCCAGCCGCCCACGCCAGGATTGCCCTTGCAGGCACCATCGGTATAGATCTCCACGATGTTGCGCCGCAGCTCTGGAATTTCCTTATTTTCACCCATTTTCACTGTTCAGATATTTTATTGTTGATCATTTTCTGCGGTGCCGGGGCGAGCCCATTCTTTGCCGCTGAACTTCTGTTCCAGCTCGGCATGATCAAATGCATGCCGACCACCTTCTTTTTCGCCTGCAGAAAATATACACCTCCCGCCAGCGCCCACCAGCGGTCACCCGCGGCTTCCATGAAATTAAATCTCTGCAACCATTGTTCGTTGCGCAACGGCGGCTCATAGCAGCACATTCGGCCAGCCACCACATCAAAGCCCAGCAGGGCCAGCCAATCCTTGATGCGCGGCAGAGAAATAAAACTCCCATTCCAGGGGTAATGCTGCTTGCGACTGGGCAGGAACCGGGGCAGCCCCCATAGGCTGAATGGGTTGAAGCCACTGATGATCACCTGCCCCTCCGGCCTCAGCACCCGCTCCACCTCGCGCAAAAGCTGGTGGGGGTGAGCGCTGAATTCCAACACGTGGGGCAGCAGCAGCAAATCGATGCTCTGGCTGGCTATCGGCAAGCTACCCGGCTCGGTCAGTAATTTAACCTCCACTTTCCCGTATTCCGAAAATTGCGGCGCGGCAGCGAACCGCATCTGCATGCGATTCGCACGCAACAGATCGGATTGGACAAAACCGATTTGCAGCGCATTGAAGCCAAAAATATCCGCCACCACCTGATCAAAATAGGTCTGTTCGCGCTCGATCAGGTAGCGCCCGAGCGGAGTAGCTATCCATTCATCCATTGACATCGCACAGGGTTAATTCGAACATATCATCATGAAGATCATTCCCGTTCCTGCTTTCGAGGATAACTACATCTGGTTGATTTGCGACGGGCGCTACGCCGCAGTCGTGGATCCAGGCGACGCCGAGCCGGTATTGGGCCACCTCAGTCGCCACGGGCTGCGCCTTGCCGCCATCCTGATCACACACCACCACGGCGACCATACCGGCGGCATTGAAGCGCTTCTAAGACACGCCGCCGTGCCGGTTTATGGCCCCCGAAAGGAAAATATTCCAGGCATCACCAACCCGGTCGGCACAGGTGATACGGTGCGATTGCCGGAACTGGGCGTGGAATTCGCCGTCCTCGACGTCCCTGGCCATACCGCCGGCCACATTGCCTATTATGGCGCAAATTCCCTGTTTTGTGGCGACACGCTGTTCACCTGCGGTTGCGGCAAGCTGTTCGAAGGCACCCCTGCGCAGATGCATGCCTCGCTACAAAAATTTGCCGCCCTGCCCGACGATACCCAGGTCTATTGCGCCCATGAATACACCCTGGAGAACATCCGCTTTGCCAAAAAGGTTGAGCCTGCCAACCGCCAACTCCTGGAGCGTGAGGTGCGTGATCTCCAAACCCGAGAACGAAGCCGCCCAACCCTGCCGTCCACCCTGGCTCTGGAAAAAGCCACCAACCCTTTCCTGCGCTGCGAACACCCCGCCGTGATCGAAGCAGCCAGCCATTTTTCCGGCAGCCCACTAGATGATGCCGTCAAGGTCTTCACTGCTGTCAGGGAGTGGAGAAACAGATTCTAGTTCAATGCATTACCCACTGTCGCCAGAGTGCGGCATGCGAAGATAATCCTTGACGCAACAAGGGGTTCTTGGCTACTATCGGCAGGTTTCAATTAAGCTGAACAATCAACAACAAGCATGCGCCTTACCCCCATTTTAATTCTGGCACTGGCAAGCGTTTTCGCGCTGCATCTGCCGACTGCAAGCGCTGCTGACTTGCTTGGCACCGATTCCTCCGAACAACCTGTCAAACAAGCACTGGCCGAAACGACTGAAGCAGAGACACCTCTGCAGCTTCAGCCCAGCACCGGACTTCTCGGCTCCCCATCAAAAAAACCTCTCCTTGCAGGTCCATCGGAAGAACCCGTCGACTTATGGGACCGTATCCGTGATGGCTTCACCCTGGAGGAACTGGATTCGCCCCTGGTGCAAAACCACGTTGCCTGGTATACCAACCGTCCCGACTATGTAAGACGCATGGTAGAGCGCAGCCAGCTTTACCTGTACCACATCGTTGAAGAAGTCGAAAAGCGGGGAATGCCGACCGAGGTCGCCCTGCTGCCGATGATAGAAAGCGCCTTCAATCCCAAAGCCTATTCCACCAGCCACGCCTCCGGCATCTGGCAGTTCATCCCTTCCACCGGCAAGAACTTCGGCCTGGAACAAAACTGGTGGTACGACGGTCGCCGCGATGTCACGGCCGCAACGGATGCGGCGCTGGACTACCTGCAAAAGCTCCATGACATGTTCGGCAGCTGGGAACTGGCATTCGCCGCCTATAACTGGGGCGAGGGTTCAGTGCAACGCGCCATCGCCAAAAACCGGAAGATGGGCCTGCCCACCGACTATCTCAGCCTGACCATGCCACCTGAAACGCGTAATTACGTGCCCAAGCTGATGGCGGTCAAACAGATCGTCATGAATCCGGAGGCAGCGGGGCTCGACCTGGCTTCCATCCCCAACCGCCCCTATTTCGCCAGCGTCACCACCACCCAGCGCATCGACGTCGCCGTAGCCGCACGCCTGGCCGGAATGCCGCTGCACGATTTTGTCTCGCTTAATCCCGCCTATAACCGGCCCGTCATCAACTTCAAAGGTTCGCGTACCCTGCTGCTACCGGTGGGCAAGGCCGACACCTTTACCAGCAACCTCGAAAACTATGACAAGCCACTGGTTTCCTGGCAATCCTATACGCCGGCACGCGGCGAAAAAATCGACAAGGTTGCACGCCGCTTCAGCATCAGCGTCGCCCGGCTAAAAGAAATCAACAGCATCACCAAACACAACAAACTGTCAGCCGGCCAGACTCTGCTAGTGCCGCTCAGCCACAACGAAGCAGTAATTCCTGTCTTCGACGAAGCTCCACAGGCCATCGAATCTGAAGAAGCCTCGCCATTGCGGGTCGCATCCCGCCTTATTTATGCCGTGAAGAAGGGCGACACCCTGGCCAGCATCGCCAAACGCCACAAGGTCTCTGCGATGCAAATCAAGTCCCTGAACAATCTCAGGTCCAACCGCCTCAGCAACGGCCAGAAACTGGTCATCCGCCAGGAGACCCTCGCCAAACACAAGCTTGCAACGGTCCAGGTCAAACCTGTGAAACAAGCGGCAACAGGCAAGGCTAAGCCTGTGAAACTCGCTGCGACTAACAAGACTAAGCCTGTGAAACTAGCCGCGGCGAATAGCGCTAAACGCAGCCAGCGCTATTACACCGTGCGCCGCGGCGACACCATGGCCAGCATCGCCAAGCAATTTAATGTCGCGACCAACGATATCCAGCGCTGGAACAATATTTCCGGCAAGCGTGGCCTCACCCCCGGCGACAAAGTCACCCTGATGCTGCCCGGCAAGGGCTGATTCATCTGCCGGCGTCCAGCCGGTTTGCTACTTTTCAGAATACAAATGACAACTGGCGCTATGCGTCGCGCTGAAGACAGCCACAGCCGGATAGCTTTGCCGGCATGAATCCATGGCCTGCGGGCAGCGCGGGTGAAAATGGCAGCCTGACGGCGGGTTCGCCGGCGAAGGCAAATCCCCTGCCAGGCGGATGATTTCCCGGTGCGCTGCGGCGTCCACCACCGGCACGGCCGAAAGCAGCGCCCGGGTATAGGGATGGCGCGGCGCCTGCATCACTTCTTCCACCGTGCCGCATTCGACAATCCGTCCCAGATACATCACAGCCACCTCGTGGGCAAAATATTCGACCACTGCCAGATTGTGGGTGATAAACAGATAGGCTAGGCCAAGTTCGTTCTGCAGCCCCTTGAGCAAGTTTAGAATTTGTGCCTGCACCGAGACATCGAG
>NZ_DF967563.1:0-10744 GCF_000971475.1 Sulfuricella sp. T08 | reverse complement strand
CGCGCTGGTCGGTTCGTCGCACACAATCAGCTGCGGCTTCACCGCAAGTGCACGGGCAATGGCAATGCGCTGACGTTGCCCTCCGGAAAATTCGTGGGGATAACGGTACTTGCTGTCGTACGAGAGTCCAACCTGCTGCAGCAAGCTGTCCATACTATTCTGGCGATCATCCGGACTTGTCGTCGCTCCCAACGCCACCATGCCCTCCTCGATGATGTCGGCAACCCGCATGCGCGGATCGAGCGAGGAATAAGGGTCCTGGAAGACAATCTGGAAATTGGCGCGACGGGCGCGCAACGCGATGCCCTTCAACTGCGTCAACTCATCGCCGGCAAAGCGTACGCTGCCAGAAGTGGGGCGGATCAACTGCAATATGCCCTTGCCCACCGTGGTCTTGCCGCAGCCGGATTCACCCACCAGCGCCAGAGTGCGTCCGGAATGAATAGCCAGTGACACCCCGTCCACCGCCCTGACATGGCCCGCCACCCGCTTGAACAGGCCCTTGTGGATGGGGAAATGAACTTTAAGGTCATCCACCTGCAGCAATGGCAAATCAAAACCAGCACCTTTCTCGTTTGCCCCCTCTCCCGTCTCGCCAGAGCGAGCAGCTTTGCTGCCGCTCTCGGCGGGGACACTCCTTGCGGGTGCAGGGAGAGGATTGAGGAGAGGAGCGGGGGTAGAAATTTGATCAGCCGCAGCCAAATGGCAACGCACGCTGTGGCCGTTGGCTACCTCGCTCCACGCCGGGATTTCATTGTTGCAGCGCTCCCAGGCATAGTCGCAGCGACCGGCGAAACGGCAGCCGGAAAACTCCTGGTCTAGCGGTGGCACGCTGCCGCGGATGATCTCGAGCTGCTGTCCGCGCCGCTTAGAGCCCGGCAGCGACGCGAACAGCTTGCGGGTGTAAGGGTGCTGCGGATTGGCAAAGAACTCCTCTCGCCCGGCTATTTCCACAATTTCCCCTGCATACATGACCGCCACTCGCTGCGCCATTTCCGCGACCACGCCGAGATCATGGCTGATCAGCATCACCGCCATGCCGCGCTCGCGCTGGAGGCGGCGCAACAGCTCCAGCACCTGCGCCTGGATGGTCACATCCAGCGCCGTGGTCGGTTCATCAGCGATCAGCAGATCGGGCTCGCACGCCAGGGCAATGGCAATCATCACGCGCTGCTTCATGCCGCCGGAGAACTGGAACGGGTAGTCGTGGTAGCGTGCTTGTGGCGCGGGAATACCTACCGCATCGAGAAGATCCAGCACCCGCGCCTGCGCCGCCTCTCCCCGCAAATCGGTATGACGATGCAGGGTCTCGGCGATCTGCCGGCCAATCGTCATGACCGGATTGAGACTGGTCATTGGTTCCTGGAAGATCATCGCGATACGCTTGCCGCGCACCGCGCGCATGGCGATTTCCGGCAAGCCGAGCAAATCCTGCCCGTCGAGCAAGACTCTGCCAGCCTCAATGTGCCCTGCCTCTGGCAGCAGACGCATCAGGGACAGCGCCGTCATCGACTTGCCGCAGCCCGATTCGCCAAGGAGGGCAAAGGTCTCGTGGGGATGGATGGAAAAGCTCACGCCGTCGACCGCCCGCACCTGGGTTTTTCCGGCGTCCAGCCTGACCCTGAGGTTTTCGACGACTAGCAGCGGCCCGCTCATCTCACCCTCGGATCGAATGCATCGCGCACGCGGTCGGAAAACAGGTTGGCCGACAGCACCAGCACGAACATGAAGACGAAGGCCGCCAGCAGCGACCACCACACCATCGGTTCGCGCGCCATTTCCAGCCGCGCGCCGTTGATCATGTTGCCCCAACTCTGCATGGCCGGATCGACGCCGACGCCGACATAGGAAAGCACCGCCTCGGCCAGCACCAGGGCGCTAAAATCCAGCACGATCGAAATCAGCACAATGTGCATCACGTTAGGCAGGATATGACGGGCGATGATACGGAAATGGCCGATGCCAAACGCCGTCGCCGCCTGGATGAACTCCATTTCACGGACTTTCAGGGTCTCGCCGCGCAACAGCCGGCACAGCCCGGTCCAACTGGTGATGCCGAGGATCACGCAGAGAAACAGCAGACGGATGTCGGCGCGCGCTGCCACGGTGTCGAACAGCTCCTGGTTGCTGTCCATGTAGACCTGCAGGATCAGCACTGCCGCCGCGATCAGCAACACGCCGGGAATCGAGCTGAGGGTGGTGTAGGTGTACTGGATCACGTCGTCCACCCAGCCGCGAAAATAGCCTGCCATGATACCAAGCAGCAATGCAAAGGGCAGCATCACCAGCGTAGTAAGCGTGCCTATCATCAAGCCGGTGCGAATGCTTTTCAGCGCCAGGTAGAACACGTCCTGACCGACCTTGTCGGTGCCGAAAATGTGATACTTGGCGGAAAACACCGTGGCCAGGCAGACGAACAGAACCAGCAGCCCGATGGTGGCCAGCAAGGTGCGCCAGGGAATTTCGTCGCACCCATGCCGGATCATTGTCCAGGCCGCGCCGGGCGAAATGCCGCGGCGCCGCGCCAGCCAGACCGCCAGCGCAACTGCCAGCCCCCCGCACAGCGCGAGCGCGTAAACGCCTCCCTGCAATGCCGTAACAGCAACGTCTCCCGCCTGCTCCCGCGCCGGCTCGCGCAAATGCGCCCCGCCAAACTTCAGGCGTGGATAGTCTCGCACCTGCTTGCCTCCAGGCAGCTCGATGGTCTCCTTGGTATAGAGATGCGCAGCGAAAGGCGCAGAATAGGTTTTTTCCACCTGCTTCCTGAGCGGGCCGACCATCAGGTCAAACACGCTCAGCACCTCGGGCGAATAATGCGTCTCTGCACCACCGTTGCCCAGCTTCTCCAGCGGCAAGCGGAAATGCAGCGAATCGAGCACACCGACGGCGACGAACGCCAGCAGCACCACGGCGGAAGCCACCCCGCTCCGGCTGCGCAGCAACCGCCGCCAAGGCTGGAGCAAGTGCTCGCGCCGCCGCACCCGCCAGGCGTAAAACGCCACCCCGGCCAGCAGCAGCCAGAGCAACATGTCGGTCCACAGGAGAACAGGTTTAAATAACATCATTCCAGCCTGATCCTCGGATCAACCAGCGTATAGGAAATATCCGTCAGGATCAGGCCGACGATGTACAGCACCGAACCGAGGAACACCATGGCGCGGACGATGGCGAAATCCTGGGCATTGATGGCGTCGATGGTGTAGCTGCCGAGGCCGGGGATACCAAAGAAGGATTCCGAGATCAGGCTGCCCATGAACAACAGCGGGATCACCACCACCGCGCCGGTGAGGATGGGGATCATGGCATTCTTCAACACGTGGCCAAACAGCACGGAAAGCTCCGACAGCCCCTTGGCACGCGCAGTTCGAACATAGTCCCGGGAGGTTTCCTCGAGGAAGATGGTGCGATACCAGCGCGCCCCCGATCCGATGCCGCCGACGACTCCGATCACCACCGGCAGGATGATGAACTTGAGCGCATTGCTGCCTGCGTCAAAACCGGAAATCGGCGTCAGATGGAGCAGCTTGCTCACCAGATATTGCCCTCCAATGATGTAGAACAGGCCGGAAATCGACATCATCGCCACGCACAAAACCACCCCGGACAGATCGATGTAAGTGGCGCGGAAGAACGCCATCAGCATGGCGAAGGCGATGTTGACCGCCAGCCCGACCACAAACACCGGCAGCGCGATCGCCAGGCTCGGCCACATCCGTGTTTTGATGTCGTGGGCGATGTCGCGTCCCTCATCGGAACGACCGAAATCGAAGGCGAACATGCCGACGGATTTCTCGAAGAAAATGGTGTCGCTGGCCTGCTTCGCGCCCTGCGCCGCGCTGTTCCATATCAGCGGCTTGTCGTAGCCGCGTTCGTGCTTCCACTTCGCGATTGCCTCCGGCGTAACGTGCTTCACGCCTAAATGGATGCGCGCCATGTTGTCCGGCGTGTTGACCACGAAGAACAGGGCGAATGTAAGCAGGTTCACCCCGATCAAGATGGGAATGGCATAGAGAATGCGGCGGATGATGTAGTTGATCATCTGGCCGCCTGCCTTTCCTTGCGGCGGTAGGCCGCTACGGCCGGCACCAGCACGGCCACCAGCACAGCGGCCAGCAGGCCCAGCGGCCACAGCACCGGTTCATTCCACTCGCGCTGTTTTTTGGTGCGCAAGCCGGCATCGATGCGGACGTATTTCAAACCGTTATTAGCCATCAGGTTGGGTTTGACGTTCTTATACCAGGCGTGAAACAGGCTGTATTGCTTGGGATGGAAGCCCCAGATCCAGGGGGCATCGTTACGCGCAATCGCGAGCATTTCATCGATGATCTTCTGTCGCTCCGGACCGTTGTCCATGTTCTTCATGCGTTCGAACAGATGATTGAATTCCGGGTTGTCGTAATTGGCCGAATTCTCCCCTTCCCCCTTCACCCGCGCATTGGGACCATAAAGCAGAAACAGGAAATTCTCCGGGTCGGGGTAATCGGCGTTCCAGCCCCAGTGGAAAATCTGCGCGTTGCCCTTGCGGATCTTGTCCTGGAATCGGTTGTAGTCGGTGTTGCGCACCACCAGTTGCAGATCGACTGCCTGGAACTGCTTGCGTATCCAGTCGAGCCGCGCCTTGTCGTCCGGTCCGGTGGCGGTGATATCAAGGTACAGCATCAGCGGCTTGCCGGTCTTCTCGTCGCGCCCGCCCGGGTAGCCGGCCTCGGCCAGCAGTTTTTTGGCGTATTCAATGGGCTTGCGCTTCGGCTTGCCGGCTACCCAGTCGTAGATATAGGGATTGATGCCCTGCTCGCCCTCATGCGCACCGAAAATCCCCGGCGGCAGGGGACCCTGCGCGGGAATGCCGCGACCGTTGGCGAAGATCGAGATGAATTCCTCGTAGTCGATCGCGATGGAAACCGCCTGCCGGAGCTTCTTCGCCTGTTCCGAGAAACCACCCACCACCGGATCAAGCATATTGAAGCCGTAGTAATAGTTGGTGGCGGTCACCGTGGTCTGCAGGCGGATACCCTTCTCCTTCATCATGTCGGTTACGTCTGCCTCGCCCTGAGTGGCGACACGCACCGCCTGATCGAAGCTGTCCGAGCTGATGCCGGAGGCATCGTAATAACCCTGCAAAAACTTGTTCCAGTAAGGAATGCTTTCCTTTTCCAGGCTGAACACGGCCTTGTCGATGAACGGCAGCGGCTTGCCGGCATCCTTGAGCAACCCGGCAGCGGCATCACCCGGCTCGCCTTCGGTTGGGTAAGCCTCGCCGTGGAAATTCGGATTCCGCTCCAGCACCATGCGCCTGTTCGGATCGTTCACCGTCAGCATGTAGGGTCCGGTACCGACCGGGTACCAGTCCAGGGTGAGGTTTTTCTCGGCCATGCCGGGCTGGCCGTAGAAACGGTCTGCCTCCGGCGGCACCGGCGCGAAGAACGGCATCGCCAGCCAGTAGAGGAATTGTGGATATTTGCCCTTGAGTTTCACCCGATAGGTATGACGATCCACCACCTCCACCCCGGCCAGCGGGTAGCGCGTCAGGTCCAGCCGGGCGCCCGGCGGCAAGCTTTTCTGTGCGTTATCCAGGATTTTTGCATATTCTTTCAGACCGACGATGTACTCGCCCATCATGCCGAAAATCGGTGAATTCAGCCTGGGATGTGCCAGTCGCTTGATCTGGTGGACATAATCCGCCGCCTCCAGCTCGCGCGTGCCGGTTTGCGGGAAATCCGCCAGCTTGTAGACCTTGGCCAGATCTTCCGGTTTCAGATCGTGATACAGGTAGCGCCCCTGCGCATCGCGGGCAAAGGCCGGGTGCGGCTGGTAACGGGCACCCGGCTTGATACGGATTTCATACACGCTGAAGGCGACTTTTTCCGCGGCGCTATCGGCCGGCAGGGGCTTGCCCTGCGCATCGAGGAACAGCGGCTTGGGCAGCTCAGTGGCGGAGAGCGGAATCAGAGTATAGGGACGCTTCAGATAATGATACTGCAGCGGCGGCTCATAAATCTGGCCGGTGAAGGTGATCTCGTTGGAGCTGTAGGACTGCGCCGGATCAAGATGCTTGGGCCGTTCGGCAAATGACGAATAGGCAATATTTCCGCCCTCGTCGGCGACCGGATAGGGGCTGTTCCAGGGCGGCGCGCCACAGGCTGCCAGAAGCACGGCTAACAAGGCATATATCAGGGAGAATTTCATCGGGTTTCAGTGTAGCGCAAGCAGCGGCAGGGTGCCAAGCAACGATATCCATGAGGAGATTTGGGTTATAATGCGGAATCAATATCGATTTCCGAACAAACCGTGATTAAGGGAAAAACAATGGGCTTTCTGGCAAATAAAAAAATCCTGATTACCGGGATGATCAGCAACCGCTCCATCGCTTACGGCATCGCCATTGCAATGAAGCGCGAAGGCGCCGAACTCGCCTTTACCTACCAGGGAGAAAAAGTCAGGGATCGCGTTGCCGGCCTGGCGAAAGAATTTGGTTCCGACCTGGTTTTCCCCTGCGACGTCGCCAGCGACGAAGAAATCAACCAGCTATTCGTTGATCTCGGCAAGCACTGGGATGGGCTGGATGGCATCATCCACTCCATCGCTTTCGTGCCAAAACAGGCTCTGGCCGGCGACTACGTCGACTCCGTCACGCGCGAATACTTCCAGATCGCCCACGACATCAGCTCCTACAGCTTTACCGCGCTGGCCAAAGCCGGGCTGCCGATGATGCTGGGCCGCAACGCCGCCCTGCTGACCCTGTGCTACCTCGGCGCCGAACGCACCGTTCCCCACTACAACGTGATGGGCCTCGCCAAAGCCAGCCTTGAAGCCAACGTACGCTACATGGCGGCGAGCCTGGGGCCGAAAGGGATCCGCGTCAACGGCCTTTCCGCCGGCCCGATCAAGACCTTGGCAGCGAGCGGCATCTCCGACTTCGGCAAGCTGCTTTCCTACAATGAGAAACACGCCCCGATGCGTCGCAACGTCACCATCGAAGAAGTCGGCAATGTCGCCGCCTTCATGTGCAGCGACCTCGCCAGCGGCATGACCGGCGAGATCACCTACGTCGACGGCGGTTTCAACATCACCGCGCTGGGCAACGCCGAAGAAGCCGTAGCGGGGAATTAAAGGCAACGCAGCAAAACTTCTCTGACCTCCCCATCGGTCAACACGATGGGGTTGGTCTTCATGCTGCTGCCGCGACTGTTCGCCACGATCAGGTCAAGATCAGCCTCGCGGATGCCATAAGCACCCAGACTCGGCACCCTCATTCTCCTTGTCCATTCCCTGAGCATATCCACCAGGAACATTAGCGCCGTGGCATCGTCCAGATGCTTGCGACTGAACAGTCGACCGATTCTGGCGTATTTCTCCAGGGCTGGACTGCGAGGTTCGCGCTCCCCCAGCGCCCGGATATTGGTCGCCGTCGCCTCCGCCACCGTCACACCGCAAGCTACGCCATGCGGCACCGGGAAAAGCGCCCCCAGCGGGGCCGCCAGACCGTGCACCGATCCCAGCCCCACCTGCGCCAGGGTAATGCCGGACAGCAACGCGGCATAAGCCATTCCCGCCCTGCCCTCGGCCGCCTTTTCGCCGCCCTCGTACCAATCCAGCAGACCATCGCGCACATAGCCCAGGCCGCTCAGCGCCAGCGCATCGACAAAGGGATTGGCTCGGGCTGAAACATAGGATTCCAGCAACTGGGTCAGCGCATCCATGCCGTTGGCGGCGATCAGGTCAGGCGGGCAGGTGGCAAGCAGCGCCGGGTCCACCACCGCATATCTCGCCACCAGCAGATCGTGACGGAAGGATTTCTTGAAACCATCCGGCCCATGCATGCTGAGGACGGCATTCTTGGTTGCCTCCGAGCCGGTACCCGCGGTAGTCGGCACCGCGATGAAGGGCAACGACGGCCCTTGATACGGCAGCTCAGGCCCTACCCCTTCGAGGTGGTCCATCACTGAATTGCCGTGGGGCAGCAACCCGGCAATCGCCTTGGCAGCATCCAGCACGCTGCCGCCACCGATGCCCAAAACGATCTCGATGCCGGCATGGTGGTACACCCTGACCGCCTGGTCCACCAATCCAGGCGAGGGCTCCTGCTCCACCACCATATCTTCCCAGGACAGCCCCCTCCCCTTGAGAGCGTCGATCAATCCCTGCCAGTGCAGCGAGGCGCGAAACGACCTGCCCCCGGTAACGATCAGCACGCGCTTGCCCAGAGACTGGAGCAACTCGGGCACATCGCTCAGGCGACCCTCACCAAAAATAATTTTGGGCAGGCCAGAAATGGAAAATGGAGATATCATGTCAGCGACAATTCAAGCAGAAAGCCCAATTCTACTGGATTTACACCATATTAAAACAATAAGGAATTCAAGATATTTATGTCTTGTATTATTCGAATATAAGAATATAATCAGAATTAAGAAATGTGGTCTTGGGGTTGGTATAATGTTGTTTAAGGCAAAGTTTTAATATCAGTCTAAAAATGGAGAGCAACCAAAATGTTAAAAGTTATCGGTGGTTTTATTGCGGCACTAGTCTTTGTGGGGTTCATGGCTTATAACTTCATGAGCAGCATGATGTTCTGGGAAATACCCAGCCCGTTCGGCGTAGAAGAAACCGTCGCACGTATCCAGCAGAATATCCAGAATGTCGGCAACGGCTGGGCTCTGGCTGGCCTGCGCAACCCGGCCAAAGCCGTTGAAGCGGATGGCGGCAATGCCTTGCCGGTGTTGATGGTCGAAGCCTGCAGCACCCGATACTCCGGTCCCATTCTCCGGGATGACTCCGTCCGTTTCCTCTCCATCCTGATGCCCTGCAAGATTTCCATTTACAAGAAAAATGACGGCAAAACCTACATTGCAGGGATGAATGCCAGACTGATGGGCAAGATGTTCGGACCCTTGGTGGGCGAAGTCATGGGCCACGTCGCAGATGATCAGGCCAAGTTCATCATCTTCGATGCGAGCAAGCCTGCACCCCCGATGATCAAAGGCACGCCTGGCGCAGCCGGTGGCGCTGCTGCGGGTACTGGTGGCGGCTGTTAAGGCGTCATCGCACCAGAAATACCTTAAAGCGGATTATTCGCAAAAAAGATCGTATCAGGAGGTATCATGTTGTCAAAATTAAAAATCGCCCTGTCCACGCTGGTGGCAGGGGCCACAGTGGCAGCGCTGACCGCTTTCGCCACGCCAGCTCCCGCACCCGCGCAGACGGCAGCAGCTCCAACTGCACAGGCTGCAACGGCTGCGGCAGCTCCAGCAGCCATGGTCAAAAAAGAAACCAACTCAACCGCGGACCACAGCAAATTCAAGGAGCTGCAGAAGGATTTCAAATCCGGGCCTGAAATCACCAAGGCCTGCCTGACCTGCCACACCGAGGCTGCCAAGCAGATCCAGAAGACCAAGCACTGGACTTTTGAATTCATCAATCCGGAAACCAAGCAGAAGCTGGGCAAAAAACACGTCATCAACAACTTCTGTACCGCCGTGGAATCGAATCAGAAATTCTGCAACGCCTGTCACGTTGGATACGGCTGGGAGAACGACAAGTTTGACTTTACCGCGGAAGAAAACGTCGACTGCGTCGTCTGCCACGAATCCACCGGCACCTACCGGAAAATTCCTGGATTGGCGGGACATCCTACCTATAAGGATATGGAGTTCCCTCCGCATTCCGGCAAAATCGTCAAAGCCCCTGATCTCACCAAAGTTGCCCAGAGCGTCGGCAAAACCGGTCGTGCAAACTGCGGTGCCTGCCACTTCAATGGCGGCGGCGGCGATGCAGTGAAGCACGGCGACCTCGACAGCACATTGACGAACCCGCCCAAATACCTCGATATTCACATGGAGAAAAAAGGGCTGAACTTCAGCTGCGGTACTTGCCACATGACTTCTGCCCACCAGGTTCCCGGCAGTCGCTACGCTCCGACCGTAGCCGGAGCCGACAACAAGGAAGCTATTCCTCCGCACATGCGCGGCAAGGTTGACAACAGCAACCCCGCCAGCTGCCAGTCCTGCCACGGCAACAAGCCACATTCGGCAAAAATGGCCAAGCTGAACGAGCATACGGACAAGATAGCTTGCCAGACCTGCCATATTCCGGAATTCGCGCGCGGCCAAGCTACCAAGATGAGCTGGGACTGGTCGACTGCCGGCAAGCTCACGCCTGAAGGCAAGCCGATCACAACCAAGGATAGCGCCGGGCACAATTCCTACGACAGCAAAAAGGGCAACTTTGTTTGGGAAGACCACGTTATTCCGGAGTACATCTGGTTCAACGGCAAGGTGAATTACACCCTGCGCGAAACCAAGCTGGACCCCACCAAAGTGGTGAAGATCAACAGCTTCGAGGGTAGCCCCACCGACGGCAAGTCGATGATCTGGCCAGTTAAGGTGTTCCGTGGACAGCAGCCTTATGACTCAGTCAACAACACACTGGTTGTACCCCATGTTTTCGGTAATGACGACACTTCGTACTGGTCGAACTTCGACTGGGATAAATCTCTGGAAGCCGGCACGAAAGCTGCAAACATGCCTTACAGTGGCAAATATGGCTTCGTCAAAACCGAAATGAGCTGGCCGATTACCCACATGGTCGCACCCAAGGCTGACGCGCTCACTTGCGCCCAGTGCCATAGCAAGGGAGGCCGCCTGCAGAACGTCAAAGGCATCTACATGCCGGGCCGGGGCGACAACAACAAGCTGCTCGATATGGCCGGCTGGGCACTCGCTCTGCTGACTCTGATCGGCGTGCT
>NZ_DF967564.1 GCF_000971475.1 Sulfuricella sp. T08 | reverse complement strand
GTATCGATAAATAGGAGAACCCGGCACTTATCATGAAAATGGCTGAATCAAATGCAAGTAATTGATCGACTCGTCCGATAGGCATCTTTAAGCCAATTAATTTCACAATACTGATAACAGTCATGCAAACCCCGATCATCGTGGCGGAAGTCGGAAGGATATGCGAGGAAAGATTGGATTTCACGGTGAATTTCCTATCGCTGATGCGTTATAAATTTAACATTAAGGACAACTGATTTATTGAATTTTTGCCATACATGCCATTAGCATGTATGGCAAAAACCTTAGATCTTAGATAATCAGCATCTTGCCGACCTTGCCGACCTTGCCGACCTTGCAAAGCTGCCGATCAACAACAATCCAGAGCCAAGCAACAGAATCCCCCACTGGGGTAATACGGGAATATCATTATCCGGCAGCGCGGCCACAGTTTCGTTGAATGCAGTCATAGTGGTGCTCCCTGCGTTGTTTGCATCGCCAGAGTAAATCGCTGTGATTGAATCGCTGCCCACAACCGTCAACAGGGTCGTTGTCAGTGTCGCCACACCGTTAATTAATTGCACCGGCGAACCGAAGTTCGCGCCATTTACCTGAAACTGCACAGTCCCTGTTGGCGAATTTCCCGTCACTGTCGCAGTGAATGTAACGGATTCCCCCTGGAAAACTGTGGCTGGCGACGCGCTAATGATCACTGCACTTTGGGTGAGTAAGGCCGTGGCGGCGACGTCGAAGCTGCCAAAGCCGGTCGTGTAGTCCCAGCCCGTTGTCGCGCTGTAACCGCCGTTGGACCCTGACGTCACATCATGGAACGCGGGTGTATTTTGGGCTCCGTGACTATAGATCCATGAAGCCGGAAAACCGAGCCTGGCGTGGTTCGCCGATTGTATGCGTGCCCAACTGCCGACAAAAAGTGGCGACGCCAAGCTGGTGCCGCCGTATTGCTGAAGCTGGCCGTTAACAACGATAATTG
>NZ_DF967565.1 GCF_000971475.1 Sulfuricella sp. T08 | reverse complement strand
TGAGCTTGGTCGTGTTTTCCGGCCCCCAACGTAGCGCTCATGCCGCCCGATTTTCCTTCAAGAGCCAGTTGGCGTAGTGCTGTGCCGGGCTCTGATAGGCCAATGCGGAATGGCGGCGTTTCCGATTGTAAAACGCTTCGATGTAATCAAACAAATCCCGTCTGGCTTCTCCCCGCGTGGCGTAGTCTTCATGGAACACGCGCTCGTTCTTCAGGCTGTTGAAGAAGCTTTCCATCGGGGCATTGTCCCAGCAATTGCCTTTCCTGCTCATGCTCGCTTGCATCCCGCACTCGACCAGTAGTGCCCGGTAGTCATGGCTGCAATACTGGCTACCGCGATCCGAGTGATGGAGCAGACCCGGCTTCGGCTTGCGCCGGAAACGCGCCATGCGCAGGGCATTCATCACCAGTTCCTTGCTCATCCGGCTATCCATTGACCAGCCCACGATCATGCGTGTGTAGAGGTCCATCACCACCGCCAGATACAGCCAGCCTTCCCGTGTCGGGATGTAGGTGATGTCGGCTGTCCACGCCTGGTCAGGAGCCGTCGTGGCGAATTGCCGATCCAGCAGGTTCGGGGCGATCGGCAACTGATGCTTGCTGTCCGTGGTGACCTTGTAGCGCCGTTTGTGTCTGGCTCGGATGCCGTGTTTGTTCATCAGCTTCCGGACTCGTTCCTTGCTCGCTGGGATATCTCTGGCCTTGAGTTCCACGGTGATCCGGGGCGACCCATAGGCCCCTTTGAATTCAGCATGCACCGAACGGATCAGTGACAGCATCTGCTCGTCGGATAACCATTGCGTCGGCCCGCCACAAGCCTTCCAGTCAGCATAACCACTGGTGCTGACACCCAATACTTCGCACAGTGCCTGCAACGGGTATAAATCGCGTTGCCCATCAATCCAGACGTACTTCACAGCGATTCCCTTGCGAAGTACGCCGTCGCTTTTTTTAGGATTTCAACTTCCATTTTTAGCCGGGCGTTCTCGGCCTTCAGCTTCGACAGTTCCATTTGCTCCGGCGTTACCGGCTTGCCGGTACCAGGCTGAAGCTTGCCTGCCTTGTAGGCATTACGCCAGTTCCCTAGCGTCTGTTCCGCAATCCCAAGGTCCCGCGCGACCTGCGCCGGGCTCTTGCCTTCGATTTCAACCTGCCGAACCGCTTCCTGCTTGAATTCAGTGGTGTAGCTTTGTCTTGGTATCCGATACATTTCAACCTCCAGTTGCCAGTTTAATAGGCTACTGCTGGTATCCGAAATTCGCAACCAAACTCA
>NZ_DF967566.1 GCF_000971475.1 Sulfuricella sp. T08 | reverse complement strand
GGGCTGCAAAACTGAGTTGTTTCATGGGCAATTTCAGTCGATTGATGATGTCCGCTATTTTACAGGTTCAGGAACTTGTTCAGGGCTTCCCTAAGGATAGGGCCAGGATTATGCGACTTGCAGTTAGCATTGTGTTTCCACTTATGTTGATTGCGTTTGGAGGTATACCCAATAATGCGCCCAATTGAACTATTTTGAACAATGCATTTGATTGGTTTCTCCAATGGTTATGAAACAGGGAATGCTAAGTTCTAGAACCATCCGTGGACTGCCGTAGGTATTCACCATAGGTCAGTATCCACTCAACGAGGCTCACCAATAGTGAGTTTGGTTGCGAATTTCGGATACCAGCAGTAGCCTATTAAACTGGCAACTGGAGGTTGAAATGTATCGGATACCAAGACAAAGCTACACCA
>NZ_DF967567.1 GCF_000971475.1 Sulfuricella sp. T08 | reverse complement strand
AGCACGCCGATCAGAGTCAGCAGAGCGAGTGCCCAGCCGGCCATATCGAGCAGCTTGTTGTTGTCGCCCCGGCCCGGCATGTAGATGCCTTTGATCTCTTTCAGGCGGCCTCCAGTCTTGGCGTCGTGGCACTGCACGCAGGACAGGGCCTTCTCTTTTGGTGCGACCATGTGGGTGATGGGCCAGAACATTTCGGTCTTGATGAAATCGACCTTGCCTGAGAATGGGGCACCCATGTTCTGCATGCCACTGGCAATGGATATTTCCCAGTCAAAATTTTTCCAGTAGGCAATTTTGTCGTCGCCGGCGGTATCCGGCATAACCAGGGTCTGGTTGACCGGGTCGAAGGGCTGCTTGCCGCGCATTACCTTCATTGGCCAGATCATCGACTTGCCATCGGTTGGGCTGCCACCGATACGGTTGATCGGGGTTGCGACATCGCTCTTGCTGACCTTGTCGCCGAGCAGGGTGTATGTCACCTTGCCGTTGAACCAGTAGTATTCCGGGACGACATTTTCAGCAAGTACGAAATCCCCTTTCTTGGAATCATAGGTGGCATGGCCTTTCTTGTCTTTCTTGGTCATGGGTTTTCCATCTGGCCCCATCTTGCCGGCAGTCGACCAGTCCCAGGACATTTTGGTGGGCACGCCACCGCGCGCGAATTCCGGAATATGACAGGTCTGGCAGGCGATCTTGCTGGTGTGTTCATTCAATTTTTTGCCATGATTGTCCAGTTTGGTCAGGTTGACCGGATGCGGCTGATCGCCATGGCAGGCTTGGCAGGTAGCCGGGTTGCTGCTGTCCGCCTTGCCGCGCATGTGGGCGCCGCCCTTGTCCTGCGCGGTGGGCGTGTAACGACTGCCCGGCACTTCGTGGCTGGAAGTCTTGTGACAGGTGCCGCAGGTGAAATCCGCGCCGGAAGCGTCCATGTGGACATCGAGCTCCTTTTCAGGAGCAGCCAGTGAGCTATCCATGTCGCCGTGTTTCACGCCATCGCCGCCGCCGCCCTTGAAGTGGCAGGCGCCACAGGTGTCACGACTGGTCTTGCCAACTTTCTGGGCGACCTTGTTCAGGTCCACCGGCTTGAGGATCTTGCCGGATCCGGGAGGAAATTCCATTTCCTTGTATACCGGGTGTCCGGCAAGGCCGGGCGGTTTATTGTAGAGGCCGGTGCGGTCGTGGCAGACCAGGCAGTCGACATTGATTTCCGAGCTGAAGTCGAAGTTCTTGTCCTTCCAGCCATAACCGGCATGGCAGGAAGTGCAGGTGGCATAATTCTGCGAAATGGAAATGCAGAAATTGTTGATGACATTCTTTTTGCCCAGGCGCTGATTGTTTTCCGGGTTGAGAAATTCCCAGGTCCAGTGTTTGGTTTTGTGTACCTGTTTGGCGGCTTCGGTATGGCAGGAGAGGCAGGCCTTGGTGACATCCGGGCCGGTTGCGAACGGCTGTTGCAGCTGCTTGAACTTGCTGTGGTCGGCAGTGGATGTATCGGCGGCGCCAGCCATGCTGCTTATGGTCAGGGCGCACAGTGTGGCCAGCCAGCCGGCAAACGCGATGGCGGTTGCCCATTGAGGGTGCTGGGTATTCATGGCATATCCTTCCGAAGCATGATGTCAGTGAATGGTCTGATTGTTTGCTGTTGCAACGGTTTCAAGACGGGTGGTCAACCACCCGTCTTGAAACAGGGGCTTATTTGCCGCGTTCCTTGATGCTGAACGTGCCATCCGCGTTGAATTTCATCTCGGCATCAATGAAATAGGTCTGCAGTTCGCTGCGCAGCAGTTTTGCCGTGTCATGGGCTTCTCCTGAGCGGGCTCCCGTGCCACACAGAAAGACGATGGGTTTGTCTTTGGGCAGGGTTTCGATCTTTTTCTCCAGATCGCCGATGGAAATGTTGATCGCTCCCTTGATGGTGCCTGCCTTGAATTCCTTGGCATCACGCACATCAACCAGCAGCAGGGAATCCGGATTTTCCTTCATGATGCGTTCGAAGGACGCAACCGAGATGCTGCCTTTTTCCTTGCCGGCTTCAATGCTGGCCGCAGTCCTGGCTGTCTCACCAGCGCCGCTGGTGGCGGCTGGAACTGCTGCTTCCCCATGCAGCTTGGCCCACTCCGGATAGCCTTCAACATATGTTTTGACGTCGGTATAACCCAGCTTGCGGGCCTTTTCGGCGGATTTGACGCTAAGCACACATTCCAGGCCGCCGCAGTAGAAAATCAGTGGCGTGGCCTTGTCGGCTGGAAGTTTGTCTATATGTTTGTCAAATTCACTGTCTGAAATATTTACCGCATTTGGAATGGCACCCTTTTCGAACGAGCGCTTGGGCCGGGCGTCTATCAGCATGAAATTGGATTTTTCATCCAGCAACTTCTTGATGTAGGCTGCAGAGACGGCTTGTCCCGTGCCCTTGGCTGCCCAGTCGGGAGAGCCGTCGGCATAAACTCGGATATTGGTGTAGCCAAGCTTTTCCGCCTTGAAGGCAGAGTTGTGGCTCAGCATGCACTCCACACCGCCGCAGTAGAAAATCAGCAGCGAGCTCTTGTCCTGTGGCAGGCTGCCGGCCATCTGGTCGAACTTGCTGTCTGGGATGCTTACCGCGCCAGGGATGTGGCCGGGGTCGTATTGACGTGCCGCGGGGCGGGAGTCAATCAGCAATACGCCCTTCTTGGGTGGAATGTCGACATTTTGTTTGACGAACTCGATATCCACCAGCTTGTTGTACCAGCCTTCCTTCGCCTTGACCTGTTCTGCGTGAGCCGGTGCCAGCCAAGCTACGGCCAGCAGAGCGACCGGCAGCGACAAAACCAGGGCAAGTCCCAGATTTTGCAGTTTCTTATTCATCTTGATGGCTCCTTCAAATGACGGTAAACTTTTCAGTCGATTCGTTGTAGCGTACGAGCAGGTACCACAGCAGCAGGATAGAACCGCTAATCAGGTAGGTCCAGCCCCAGCCACCCAGCATATCCGGGAGGTAGGCCTGGAAGCCGACAGCGGTCATCTCAAAGGACTCCACGTTGCTTTCATCAATGGACGTGATCTTGAATTTCTTGAGCAGTGCGCTAGCGATAGAACCTGACCAGGAAAAGAAGAAAATCGTCATCCACAGCTTGGCATGCCCTTCACCCATGCGCCACAGCGAACCGGAAGCGCAGCCGCCGGCGAAGATCATGCCGATGCCGAAGATCAGCCCACCCAGCAGGGAGCCGATCCAGAAAGTCGCTGGAATGGCGACATAGGGATCGATGATTTTTTTCTGGAACAGCAGCGAGGAAATGATCATGCCGATGGTCAGCGCCAGGATGACAGCCTTGGTCATGTCGCCTTCGGCAGTCATGAAAGGCTCGCGGAAGGATCGCGCAAAGCACAGGCGCGAACGGTGCATGATGAAGCCGATGGCAAAACCCGCCAGCACGATTACGGCGCGGGCAGCCAGCTGCGTGTTACCGGATCCATACCACTGGGTGGCCCAGAGCAGTACGCCCACGACCACTGTAAGCCCAAGCAAGGGATAAATACGTAAAACGCCTTCCGGAAGCTTGATAGGGGGTGGAGCCACCATACCCCACTCGATATTTTCGAGCGTCCACATCAACAGTTTGAGGCCGATGGCGGCACCCATTAGTAAACCTGCCCACATGGCCCAGCCTGCCGGGGAGGCATGCAGAATCGGGTTGAAGAAGCCACCGGTGGTGCAGCCACCGGCCAGCGCCGCGCCGATACCCAGCAGGCAGCCGCCCAGCGCAGCCCAGATGTACTCCAGTTTCGGAGGCCGGCGCGGAAGAAACTGGCGTGACAGCAGCGCCGCACAGAATGAACCCAGCACCAGCATGATGTTCATCAGCGACATGCGGTGCATGAGAAAGCTGTCGAGTTCCTGAGGTACGCCGAGAAGCGGCCCCAGACCGATCAGGTTGTTGAACCAGTCGCCCCAGAACTTGACTCCGCCGAACACCCCCCAGAACAGGCCGTTAATCATCAGGCCGATAATCACCAGCACCAGCAAGATACCGCCCAGATAGGGCGACCAATCTTCGACAAAAATTGTTTCGTAGTCCGCCTTGAAGCCGGCAAGCCAAGCAGAACCATTTTCAGTACTCATGGTAGCACCTCAGGCAAGTAACTCACGGGAGCGCCGGGCGCTCCCGTTTTTTACAACACGATCAGGCTGTTTTGATTAACTGCAGCTGGCCGGGCTGTCGCCATCCTTCGCGCCTTTGATCACAAAGGCCCTGATGTCTTCCATGAGTTCCTGATCGGGTACATCGGCGAATTTCTCGGCAGCCTTGTTGGTAGCCTTGATGCTGGCGCGGTATTGCTGGCTAATGTACTGCTTGACGCTGTCCTTGCCCTTGGCGTGTTTGTCTGCCTGAAGGTAGGCAGTCCATTCAGCCTTGGTCCTGGAAGTGGGTGCAATGGCTTTTTCTGTTTTTGCAACGTGGCAGCTGGTGCACACCTGGCGGTAGTAAACGCGGCCGCGTTTCCAGTCGCCATCATAGGCCTGTGCAGTTGTATATGCCGTGGTGCCCAGTATGGCCAGAACAATTGAGATCGAAAGCTTGGTTTTCATGTAAGACTCTCCTCATAATTATTTTTGAATATTAAAATGTAACCAACTGCCATCTGTACTAAAAATAATAGACTAACAGGATATGGATGTCCAATAAAAAACAGATATATGTTCTTAACATCCAGCCGTCTGAATAAGATAGGGGACAGGGTGGTTAGCTGGTGTGAGGAATTGTAGTGGAGACTGAGCAATGAAAAAAGCCGGGCAGTTTTCACTGCCCGGCTCTCGGGTGGGGTGGAAGGAGGGAGACTCTAATCCACTTCTTCCCATCCGGTAATCATCGCCTTGATATGCGAAGTCGGGGTATGACCCGCCGTTGTCAGGTAGACGTGGGCGATCAGGAACAGCAGCATCATGAATGCGCCGGCAGTGTGAAAGAAAGCCACCCACTCCAGAGAGACATATTTGTCCACGCCCCATGCCGTCCAGTCACTAAAGAACAGGTAGAACCAGCCTGAGAGCCACAGTAATGGCCCGATGAACAGCAGCACGCCGAGATAGGCCAGGC
>NZ_DF967568.1 GCF_000971475.1 Sulfuricella sp. T08 | reverse complement strand
GGCAGGACATCTATGCGGAATACGGGGCTGCCTGGACCAACCCCAATGCGGTCTATACCAGTGGTGGCGGGGTGGATGATCCGGTGATCAAGGCAACGGTGACGGGCGCCAGCAGCTACGGCCAGGCAAGCTATTACCATGCAGATGGGCTGGGCAGTATCGTAGGACTGAGCAACAGCACCGATGCCACTACCCAGACGGAGCGGTTTGATGCGTGGGGGAATAAGCTGGCTGGGACGATTCCGCAGAGTGCGCAGTATGGCTTCACGGGACGGGAGCCGGACGAAAGCGGCTTGGTGTATTACAGGGCGCGATACTACGATCCGAGTATTGGACGGTTCACGCAACGTGATCCGATTGGGCTCAATGGCGGCATTAACCTCTACAGCTATGTGAATAACAATCCGGTAAACTTCAACGATCCGAATGGCTTGCTGGCTAAAGTTCTGCTGGCCGATGCGACGAGCGCGATCAGCTATGCAGGTAATACGCTGACGGATGCCGGTCAGAACTTGCAAGCGTTCGGTCAAAGAGTCCTAGACTCTGGCCGCAATGAGAGTTTCGCAGATACTGCCAATAAGTTTTTGCAAGGTCTTGGCCCGGAAGTGGCGATGGTTGGCGCAGCAGTTGGAAGTATCAAGGCTGTTGTTACCACTGAACAGGCGTCTTCACGTGCTTTGGGTATAGCACTAGAAAACGATGGATTTGCCCGAGAAGCAGGAGATGCGGCACACCATATTGTAGCTGGTGGAGCGAATGCAGCGGCCGAAGCACGCGCTATCTTGCAAAACTTTGGGGTAGGTATAAATGATGCTGCAAATGGTGTTTTCCTGCCAGCAACCAAGGCGCTCGCTGAAGCCAGCGATGCCGTAGCACATGCGGCAGTGCATACGAAGGAATATTACGATTCTGTAACAACGGCACTTCTGCAGGCCACCAGCAAGAAAGAAGTCATTGATGTCTTGTCGCAAATCAGAGCCAGACTTTTAAATGGAGGGAAGCCTTGATTTCAGTTTATAAGCCAATAGGAAGTGAAGGATACGAACTTTGTCAGCCCAAAGTCTCATCAGATTTCTTGATAATTAGCTCCCTGATTCATGGCGATCCCCTTGAGGGAGATCGGCTTCCTTTGATGCAAATAATTCGTGAAGACGAAGAAGGCAAGGAATATCTTCGGTCAGATGCGCCATGGCTTGGGGGGCATGCTTTGGTTTTTAGGGATAGTGTTTCAAACAGCCTAAAGAGGTTGCTTGGCTCCGCTAAACTTTATGAATTTATTTGCGATTCTGAACGCCTATTTCTATGTGATCCGCCTTTAGTAGAGAATGCGGTGATTCAAGATAAATCTGTAATTGACCGGTTCTCTGACGGTAGAATTATGCAAATTAGAAAATATGTTTTTAATCCAGAGGCCCTGCGAGGTAGGTGTATTTTTAAGATTAATGAAATGCGCGTTAGCCCAACTTTTGTTACGCAAGAGTTTGTTGATTTCTGGGTGTCAAATAAACTAGTGGGTTTAGATTTTAATTTGTTGTGGACGGGCAAATAACGGTTGTCCCTATGCGGTAACCTACAATGGGTTCGGGAGCCACTATCGGTAATCAGATAAGGGGACTCAAACCTGGTGACAAAGTTAACATTAAGATTGTTCCATAACGTATGTCCTCATTTGATCTTTATTACTCGTATGCTCAGGTCGCGGCTTTCTCGCCTGCGCTGGATAAACCTTTCAACGATTGGTCTGACAGACACGTGAAACAGGGCTTTACGTGGAGAGAAAAATCTGCCTCCTTTCGCATGCTTGAGGAAGAAGGCGTATGCAGAATTAATGTGGTTATGGCTGAAAATTTCAAGCCAACCGAAGGTGCTAAAAGAGCGTTTGTGGTGCCATTTGACGTAGATGCTTGCGGCGTCGAGGTTGGGAGCATTTCAGATTCCCATCTGTTCGATATACCAGCAGGCCACTATGCACTATATTTCGAAACGGGGCAGGTTGGCGCCCAGGGTCAGTGGGCGATAATTACTTTTATGCTACAACACGAGGTCGAACCCCAAGTTTTAATTGAGGATTCACAGCTTTGTCCAACTTACCCATTGGAAATGAGAGCAAATCCGGCATAAGGGCACTTTAGACACAGCAAACATGACCGACACTGCCATTGCCACTGCGGAACAAATTTCGGTTTGCGAACGCTTCGCATGCAAACACGGGGTCAGGTCCAAACACAAACACGGGGTCAGGTCTATACACATAGCATTCACGTAAACATGCATAGCCCGAGTTAGCCGCTGAAGCGGCATAACAGCATATCGCTCTTTAAAAATTTATTTGTCAGCTGGTTTTTGGCGTCACCGACGCCAAGAACCAGACCACCAGCTACACCTGGGACACCGGCCACCAACTGATAAGCCGCACCGAACAAGGCGGGCGCTTGACCACCTACACCCGCAACGCCCTGGGCCAGGTGATCCAGACCGTTCACCCCGAAGCCATCACCACCTACGGCTACGACAACAGCCACCGCCTCACCTCAGTCATCGACAGTCGTGGCCTCAAAAATCTCAGCTACAGCTGGAGCCCCGGTGGCCTGTTGAACCGCCTAACCGACAGCGACGGGCGCATCACCAACTACCTGTACGACCCGGTAGGTCGGTTGGCCGGCGTCACCGCACCCAACAACGACACCGTCACCTACCGCTTCGACGCGGGTGGGCGCCTGACGGAAAGGTGGCTGGCCAACAACGCATCGGCCCGCTACGCCTACAACGCCGACAACAGCCTCAAACAGCTCGTCAACCGCAATACCGCCAGCACCATCCTCACCCAGCACGACTACACCTATGACGGCGTAGGCAACCGCGCCAGCCAGACCGAGAACATCGGCGGCAGCACGCTCAACTACGCCTACAGCTACGACGAACTCAGCCGTCTGACGCAAATCACCAACGGCACGGCGGCACAGCAGGAAAACGACAGCTATGACCCGTGGAACAACCGTACCCTGAAAAGCATCGGCAACCCGGCCACCAGCACGCTGGCCTATAAATACGATGATGCCAACCAGCTCACCGAGATACACAACGGCACCATTACCGGCACGCTGCTGAGTACCCTGAGCTATGACAACAACGGCAACCTGCAAAGTGACGGTAGCAGAAGCTACACCTGGGATGCGCTCAACCAGCTGGCCCAGGTAACCAAGGGTGCCACTACCGTGGCCTACGGCTACGATGCGGATGGCAGGCGCATCCGCAAAGTCACGGGTGGAATCACCACCCAATGGCTGTATGACGGGCAGGACATCTATGCGGAATACGGGGCTGCCTGGACCAATCCCAATGCGGTCTATACCAGTGGTGGCGGGGTGGATGATCCGGTGATCAAGGCTACGGTGACCGGTGCCAGCAGTTACGGCCAGGCACAGTATTACCATGCGGATGGGCTGGGCTCAATCGTGGGGCTAAGCAACAGCACTGACACGACCACCCAGACTGAGCGCTTTGATGCGTGGGGGAATAAGCTGGCCGGCACCATTCCGCAAGCTGCGCAGTATGGCTTTACGGGGCGCGAACCGGACGAGACAGGCCTGACGTTTTATCGTGCCAGGTTCTACGATCCATCAATCGGGAGATTCGTCTCACGTGATCCGATTGGGCTAAGTGGCGGAATTAACCAGTACGCTTACGTGAATAACTCCCCGGTGATGTTCACCGATCCGTGGGGGCTGAAGGCGGTCAGTCCGCTCAGCATGATGTTGGCGGACGCGGGTAAAAATTACTTCAGTAATACGGTGACGGATGTTGGTAATACGCTGTCTTCCGGCTACCAAAGCCTATCCACTAGTGTCAAAGAATCGTGGGATACTTCACCTGCGGTAGCTACCGGAAAGGCTTTTGGAGGACTGGTAGCGGCTGCACAAGGTGTCATCACTGGCGATCAAACGCTGGTTGACACAGCCATTCAGGGAATGGCCGAAAACAAACAGGGCAGTGTTGATGCTCTCCTTCTGCTTGGTACAATGGGGAGGGGTGGCGCGAAGGCTGGTGTGCAGGAAGGAACCCAAGTCTTCCGAGTCTGGGGTGATGGAGCAAATGCATGGGGAAGGTCTTGGACGACTGTTGATCCACGGACAGTCCAGAACTATCGTGACACTGCTGGACTGCCTAATCAGAACTCTGGTCGCTTCCTGAGCGAAGGCGTTCTGAAGGATACATCAGGGGTCACGCTGAAAGCCGCCGATCCGCTGCATGGCAATATTGGTGGTTTGCCCGAAGTTGTAATCCCCAACCCACAATCGCAGATCAAGCTACAAAATGTTCAAGGGATTAATCCAAAGTTCTGAGGAGGATGTATATGGACACGCCTGATTTTTACCTTGCTTCGAGTGAAGGTTATAACCTTGAGGAGCCGCGAAGCTGCAAGCGCGTTAAACGACTTCGATCCGATAGCCGTGACGATCTTCTCTTGATAAGAATTGATCCTCCTCTCATTGGGCAATTGTACGGGCTTGGCGGTCGTGAAATTGATAACGTGTTGGTTGCAACTCGCCACAAAGGTGACTCGTTGTTCCCGATAAAGGGGTGGCCGGTTCTTGTGCATGTAGCTCGGTTGTTAATCGACAACCCAGATGAGCGAGACCAGGTTCATGACAATGAGTTTGAGTCGATCGCTTGGGCCGAACTATATGAAACAGAAACGGCAGCAAGATTGAAAGCGATGTAAAGTCCTCACGCAATGGCGCAATGAATTGAGAACCAACGGTACCAGGTGTCCCGTCCGCCTGTCCGCCGAGCATTTTCGACTTCGGGCACCCCGAATTTTCCTTGCCTTTAACCTCGCTGTAACTTCCCTGGAGCATTTGTCCGGCAATGCCGTCAAGCTCAGCAAAGCCCGGCTGCCGTGATCGATGAGTCCGAAGATCATGTGCATGTTCTCCGCCGCATCTCCCTTGCCCGTCAAATCCATGGCCCACACGAGATTGCACGGCAGGGCCGGCGGCACGCGATGTTTCAGCTTACGCCGCATTACCTCGATTTCGTACCGATGGCGCCGTAGCGCATCCGCCACGAAGGTCTTGCCCACCGTCATCTTGCGGCTGGCGGCATGGCGCCGATTAAACACGAGGGAAAGGGTGCGACACCCGGCATCGGGCATCAACACCTTGAGACGGATGATCTCGCGGGTTACCCAGGCCGGTTTGGGCGGTGACCGAATCGCCAGCCTCAAGCCACGAACCCGGCTCCCGTGCTCGCGCCGACATCCCCGCGCGAACCACGCCTTGATCCAAAGTGCGATCCACCCCAACAACATCCACGCCATGTCTGCTCCAGCCGGCTAAAAAAACTGAAGCCTGGCATGGCTACATGACAACACGGCTGTCATATAAGCAGGTTAATCTTGCCTGATTACATCAAACCTAAAATCTGCCCGTGATGCGCGCCCCCATTACTCTTTGGCTCATTCTCCCGCTGCTGGTGTGCGCACCGCTGACGCTGCATGCGGGCGGCGCCACGGTCAACACCCTGGTGCAGAGCAACGCCAGCTACAACCCGACACTCAACACCGGCTACATCAACCCGGCGGAAATGCCTGCGGCCTGGCAGAACATCATCAACAACGTCACCCTGGCCGACGGCCCGCCAGCAACGGCTGCCGGCGACCCGGTCAACATGGCGACGGGCAACATGTACCACACCGAACGCGACATCACCATCAAGGGTCGCGGTGGACTGCCCCTGGTCTTCGAGCGCTCCTACAACAGCCGTCAGCCAGTGGACGGCCCGCTGGGCTACGGCTGGACCCACAGCTTCAACCACAGCCTCAAGTTCTACGGCGTCGAAGGCGGTGCGGCCAAAGTCTCCTGGA
>NZ_DF967569.1 GCF_000971475.1 Sulfuricella sp. T08 | reverse complement strand
CGTTCAGAGTAACGGCGCACCGGCCAAGCCGCGAGCAAGCTCAGCATCAGCAACGCATGCTGAAATGTGTGTCCGGTCAGGGTAGAGCTTGAGAAGGTTCCGCCGGGATAAAGGAGGTGATCTTCGACCACGGTAAGGCGCATCTGTTGGAGGTTCAGCGCTACCACTGCTTCGCCGCGGTTGTCCTGAATCCCCAGGCTCAGGA
>NZ_DF967570.1 GCF_000971475.1 Sulfuricella sp. T08 | reverse complement strand
TAAGGCTGCTACAGTCACCTTCAGAAACTATCCGTTTCATTTTCAAATTGGCGCACTTCAAGTACTGAACACAATACGTTGCCAGTCCCCAGAAAGGCAATGAAGGGTTAATAGAGGTTCTGAATCCGGGGCTCTATATTATTGTTTTCTTTGCAGTGGAACGCCATGAAAAATATCGTCAGCAGCGTCAGACCGCCCAAGCTCGAATCCCGTGGCAAGCATTCGCCAGGCATCCACTCCGAACAGATTCGAACCCTGCACGACATTATCGCCACCCAGAATCTGGCGGTTCTTTTCCAACCCATCATCGACTTCTCGAACAGCCGCATTATCGGTTTCGAGGGCCTGATCCGCGGACCGTCTGACAGTCTGCTGCATCCACCGACCCGACTGTTCGGACTGGCGCGGCAATCTGGCATTGGCCACGAGCTCGAGAATGTTTGCTGCAAACTGGTGGCCGAGCGTTTTGTCGAACTTCAATTGCAAGGTCTTTTGTTCCTCAACCGCAGCTCCGATGTGCTCGCAATGTACGAACTGCAAAGCAACGACATCATCGGGATCATTCAGCGGGCAGGCCTGGAGCCGGCCCGGATAGTGATTGAGTTGACGGAGAACAAACCGGTTTTCGACTTCAACCCGGATTTACTGCTGGAAGCCATTACCCATTATTCCTCGCTCGGATTCCAGGTAGCCATCGATGATCAGGGAGACTGTTTTTCAGCGCTGGAAGACTGGTCCAAAGTCCGACCATCCTTCGTAAAAATCGACCGTCATTTCATCCAGAATATCGACAAGGATCCGACCAAGGCAAAGTTTGTAAAATCCATGCTGGAAAAAGCCGAAAACGCGGGCTGTCAGGTAATCGCCGAAGGGATTGAAACCCACGCTCAGCTTCTCATGGTTCACGGACTGGGCATTCCATTTGGTCAGGGTTACCACATCACCCGTCCGACGGACAAACCCTCTTCAGTCGTTCCCGCCGTGGTGGTCCAGGCGCTGTCGGTTCCTTCCGCTGGGGACTCCGTATCCAGCAACGAGCGCGTCAGCTTGGTCGAGCGCAAACTGCTGATTAAACCGCCATTCTTTTTATCAGACAGCCTCAACTCAGAAGTTTTTCATGCCTTCGAAACGAATCCGCAACTTGAGGATGTAGCCATCGTAAAAGATGGTGTGCCGATTGGCCTGATCAGCCGCACCCTTATGATCGACCGGTTTGCCAGACCTTATCGCCGCGAATTGTATGGAAAAAAACTCTGCACTACCTTCATGGATTCCGACCCGCTGATCGTGGACGTGAACATTAGCATACAAGATCTGAGTCATCTGGTAGCGAGCGACCGGCGCTATTTGACCCAAGGCTTCATTGTTACTGAAAATGGCCTATACATCGGGATTGGCACCGGCCGCGACCTGATCCGTGAAATAACGAACCTGCAAATCCAGGCCGCCCGCTATGCCAACCCCCTCACCGGTTTGCCCGGCAACATGCCGATCAACGAACATATCAATAAACTGTTGGAACAACAGGTTCCGTTTGTCGCCTGTTATTGCGACCTGGACCACTTCAAGCCGTTCAATGATGTATATGGCTTCAACAAGGGCGATGCCATGATCCAGATGACGGCGAAGATACTCACCGAGATTTGCGACCCGGAACTGGATTTTCTCGGCCACATCGGCGGCGACGACTTTATCACCCTGTTTTGCAGCCCGGATTGGGAAGAGCGCTGCCGAAGAGGGCTGGGAAAATTCGCTGCAGCCGTTATTCCTTTTTTTAGCGTCAGCGATAACGAACGCGGCGGCTACGTG
>NZ_DF967571.1 GCF_000971475.1 Sulfuricella sp. T08 | reverse complement strand
GGCTGCAAAACTGAGTTGTTTCATGGGCAATTTCAGTCGATTGATGATGTCCGCTATTTTACAGGTTCAGGAACTTGTTCAGGGCTTCCTTAGCGACCTATGTTGATCGACACCCGATGTCAATGGCTGTTAGCTACATAAATAACATGGATTTGCATTTTATAACGCAGAGTAGTATTGTCCGCGTTATGGCACACATAACTAACAGCGTCGAATACGGCATCCACTGCCTTCTTTGGCTGGTCGATCCGGCTAGCGGACAACCCAGTAGTCGTGATCTTGCGGAATTGCAAGGGATCTCCCCGTCGTTTGTCGCCAAGATTTTCCCCAAGCTGGAGAAGGCAGGCATCGTCCAAGCGGCGGAGGGGGTGCGCGGGGGGTATCGATTGGCTAGGGCACCAGCCGATATTACGGTACTTGATGTCGTCGATGCGATTGAAGGCAACAAACCGCTGTTCAATTGCCAGGAGATCCGTGACCGCTGTGCCGTGTTTGACGACGACGCACCTACTTGGGCAACAAATGGTGTATGCGCGATTCACGCTGCGATGCTGCGCGCTGAAAAGGCAATGCGCGAGAGTCTTGCGCAGGAAACGCTGGCAAGCATAGCCGCTGTGGTTGAACGCAAAGCACCGAAAAGCTTTCCCATCGAAGTTCGGGGCTGGCTGAACGAAAGAACAAAGGGTCGCGCATCTCATCGACCCATAAAGCCTCCCGGCGTACCGTAACACGCCCTTGGCGCACTATCGCCACCTCCTCTAGCAACACCGCCCTAACGGTATCCAGCCGGGCACCGGGATGGGTGTCGCACATCCGTACGACGGGTGTGGTTCCAATGTCCGGCATAAAAGGAGACCAAACATGACCCAGAAAACTGAAACCGAGAGTATGTTCTCGAACAAACGTATTTTTCTCGCTGGAGCGTCTGGAGCCATAGGCCGGCAGCTTGCGCCTCTTCTCATCGCTGACGGATGGCAAGTCGTCGGTACGACGCGATCCGCAGATAAGACACCGCTGCTGCGTGAGATGGGAGTCGAGCCTGTTGTCGTCGATGTTTTTGATGCGGCTGCGCTGCGCAGCGTCGTGGCTGAATTCAAACCGGAGATCGTTATCCACCAGCTCACCGACCTTCCTCACGCGCTTGAAGCGAGCAAGATGACAGAAGCCTTGGTGCGGAACGCCCGCCTGCGGGACGAAGGCACGCGCAATCTTGTTGAGGCTGCGGTGCTCGCTGGCGCAAAGCGATTAATCGCGCAGAGCATCTCCTTCATCTACGCAGACGGCCCTCTGCCACACCGCGAGGAGGACCCATTTCTGGCCGAAACGCACCCTGTCTATGGTGAAACGGTACATGGCGTCGCGAGCCTCGAGCGCCAGGTGCTCAGCGCTCCGCTTGATGGAATCGTCCTCCGATATGGGTTGATCTACGGTCCTGGCACCGGGTTTGACGCGCCTATCGCTCCAGGGTCTGTACATGTCAGCGCCGCTGCAAAAGCTGCACAGCTTGCGATCGCAAGGGCAGTGCCTGGCATCTACAACGTTGCCGAGAACGATGGAGCAGTTTCGACCGAGAAGTCCACCCAAATCCTCGGCTGGGATGCTGGTTGGAGGTCTGGTCGGTAACAACCTGACGATGGAGAACGCAGGCGGAAGGAGGCGCTGATCAATCAAACGGATTTTCGGCTTACGACCCCAATGTCGGTTTTGGCCGAACTGCGGCATCGGGGGCATCATCCAAGGTCAGCTTCCGGATGAAATTCTGTTGAAAAACTCTTGCCGAATTCAGTTTCAGATCTAGACGAGAGTGAAATGTCGAAACATTGACCCCTTTGGGGCCTGTAACCGGGTC
>NZ_DF967572.1 GCF_000971475.1 Sulfuricella sp. T08 | reverse complement strand
ATTCAAACAGGTTTTGTCCGCCATGCTTTGAAACAATGGATAAGACCCTTGTCGTAAGCATCAGAATGTCCCCTGGGAGGGCTATCATGAAACCCAGAATTGACGGTACCAAATTTGGCTCCATCACTATAGAGGGGTCTGATATCGAACACGATGTTCTCATCCGGCTTTCAGGCGAGGTCAAGAAGAGAAAGAAGAAGTTATCCAAAGCAGTGTTTGGCACATCTCATACAATCTCACTCGAAGAGGCTGAGTATATATTCGAAAAGGGGGCTGAACGGCTTATCATTGGCTCAGGCCAAAATGGCATGGTAACGCTCTCTAAAGAGGCATCTGAGTATTTCAAGAAAGAGGGGGTTCGAGTTGATCTTTCACCCACACCCGAAGCCATTCACCAGTGGAACAAGGCTAAAGGCTCAACCATCGGACTTTTTCATGTTACTTGCTGATCTCTTGCAATCGCACATAAAGCATCAGGTTGATGTGTCCATTCCTGAATGACCAGTTCGTGTCGCGAAGCGAAGTTCACGTTTCCAGATAGCGGAAGGTGGCCTTGATGCAACGATGGTGATCTGCCTAGTGCCGGGATACCTACGCTGATCACTAAACCTACGTCCAGTTCAGCTTTGCAAAGCTGAAGTTCAGTATTTGAGCTAACCGGTTCGAACTAAAAAAGCTCTTGTAA
>NZ_DF967573.1 GCF_000971475.1 Sulfuricella sp. T08 | reverse complement strand
GTATTTGACCGGCAATAAGGCCGCCAAGGTTGCAGTACAGGGCAATTGCGACGAACGCGGCAGCCGCGAGTACAACATTGCCCTGGGCAATCGTCGTGCCGACAGCGTAAGGAAAGTGATGAATGTGATGGGCGCGTCCGACAGCCAGATCGAGGTCATCAGCTTTGGCGAAGAGAAACCCCGCACTACCTGCCATGACGAATCCTGCTGGAAGGAAAACCGTCGCTCAGATATCGTTTACCAGGGCGAGT
>NZ_DF967574.1 GCF_000971475.1 Sulfuricella sp. T08 | reverse complement strand
GCTGCGCACCTTGCCGTCAGCGTCTCGGCTGGATGAGACGGCGTTGCTTTCCTGATCGTAGGCGATGATGGCGCGGTTGGCGGCATCATAGCCGATGCCGATACGGTAGTTGTCGGGGTTGGTGATTTGGATGACGTTGCCGGCGGCGTCGTAGCTGTAGCCGGTGACATTGCCGCCGGCGTCGGTGGCAGCTAGCAGGCGGTCGGCATCGTCGTAGCGGGCGGCGCTGCTGTCCACCAGGGTCTGGGTGCCGTACAGGCTGGTTTTGAGCTTTTGGCCGACCGGGTTGCCGTTGGCGTCGAACTGGTAGTCGCGCAGTTTGCCCAGCCGGTCGGTGGCCTGGATGATGCGGTCGACAGAGTCGTAGCTGAAGCTGGTCGGGTACCAGTCGGCGTCGATGCCGGTTTTGAGGTGGCCCAGGGGATCGTAGGTGAGCGCGGCGCTTTGGGTGGTAGGAGCTGCGTCGCTGTTCTTGATGCCGGTGCGCGCGACCGTGGTGGCGTTGAGCTGGTTGGCGTCATAGGTGTAGGCCACGATCGGGCCGGTGGTGCTGGTCGGGGTGTTGGCTGCGATTTGAGCGGCGAAGTCGCGTACGCGCTTGCTGCTGGTCAGGTTGCCATGGGTATCATAGCCGTTGACGCTCCAGGACAGGATTTGCGCTGCGGCAGGGATCGCGCATTCGCCGCTGCAGGTGGCGGGTGTATAGGTGGAGACCGTGCGAATGCTGTCGGTCGGGTTACCGGCGGCGTCATAGCGCAGGATGCTCCAGTTGCCGCGTGCGTCCTGGATGCGGCGCGGCTGGTTGTAGGCGGTGAAGTCAAAGAATTTGACGGTGGCGTTTCTGGGCGTGGTGATCTGGGTGACGTTGCCGCTGGCGTCATAGGCGTACTGGGTGTAAAGCCCTTGCGGGTCGGTCTTGGCGGTGCGGCTGTACGGCTGTCCGCTCTGGGTGTATTGGTAGCTGTGCTCGGCGCCGTTTTCTTCAACGATCTTGAGCGGGTTGGCGTTGGCGTCGAAGAAGAAGTGGCGCTCCAGGCCGCGTTCGTTGACCTGGACGGATTCACGGCGGAAGTCGTTGTAGGTGAAGCTGTTGACCTGATCCGGAGACAGGCTGCCATCGGTGTTGACGACGGTGTGGCGGAAGGTGCGGCCGTTGGCGTAATACTCGAATTTCATGCCGTTGCCGCGCGGCAGGGTGTACTGCTTCATCAGGTGGTTGAGGCGGGTGCCGTCTACGGTAGTGTAGTAGCTGTAGGTTACCGGGGGTTGGGTGGCGGCATTGGTGACTGACAGCGGATTCTTGAAGCTGGTCAGGTTGCCGTTGCCGTCGGTGTAGCCATATTGGTACTGCCGCCCGGTAAAGTCCTGGATCTGGGTGAGGTGGCTGCCCGTGTAGGTGAGGGTCAGCGCATGCCCCAACGCATCGGTTACGCTGCACAGGTTGTTGCCGCAGGCTGCGGAATAACTCAGGTTAAGCGCGTTGCCGTTGCGGTCGGTGATCGACAGCAGACGGGCATAGACCGGTGTGGCGGTGCCGGGCACGCCGCTGGGGCCGGTGGCGGTTTCGAATTTGTAGGTCAGGCCGTTCTTCTCGCGCAGGGTGTAGGTGCCGTCGGCCTGGCGCTGGAAAGAAACGAAGGTGCCGGCGGGACTGGGGATGACACCTGCTGAGAGATTGCCGCCGGTCTGGCCGGTGGTGGCAAAGAATTTCTCGGCCCCGGTGCCGTCGATCCAGGAGACTTTGGCCGCACCGCCTTCGACGCCGTAGAACTTGAGGCTGTGGTTGAAGCTGTGGGTCCAGCCGTAGCCCAGCGGGCCGTCCAC
>NZ_DF967575.1 GCF_000971475.1 Sulfuricella sp. T08 | reverse complement strand
CGGCTGGTGGAATAGCTGTATTGAAGCACAAAGAAGACAGCCAGGAAGATCAAGGCAAAGCGTAGCTCCATGCCGCGCAAGTGGAATCCATTGGCTCGTTGCAGGTTGGGATTAGGCTGTTCAGTCAGGGGCATGGACGGGTGTCACTGGAAAAAACCCAACCAGCGAAAAGGAGGACAGGAGGGAAGCTGGCCGGGTGATGTGATTATCACCGGGGAATGTTGCAGTTTTGTGGCGAAAGCGAACTTACAAGGGGGGTGTCCTGAATTTTGTGTAAACGGAGTTTCGTTTAACGTTGCGGCATCCGGTCATCGAATTGAATAGTAAACCGGTTTAGCGCCGCTTTCCAATCCCGGATCGGCATGGTCCACTTCTGGCTGATGTTTTGCAGGGCCAGGTAGAACAGCTTCAGCAACGACTCGTCGCTCGGGAACGAGCCACGGTTCTTGGTGATTTTGCGCAAGCTCATGTTCACCGACTCGATGGCATTGGTGGTGTAAATCACCTTCCTGATTTCCGGGGGATAGTCGAAGAACGGGATGATGCGCTCCCAGTTGCGCCGCCAGGACTGGACAATCGAAGGATAGGCCTCTCCCCATTTCTCCTCGAACTCGGCCAGCTTGGCCTCAGCTTCCTCGACGGTTGCAGCCGAGTAGATGATCCGCAAATCAGCAGCGACGGCCTTGCGCAGTTTCCAGCTCACGTAGTTCAGGCTGTAGCGTACCAGATGCACGATACAAAGCTGCACAGCCGTCTTGGGGAATACGGCCTCAATAGCTTCCGGGAAGCCTTTCAACCCATCGACGCAGGCGATAAAGATGTCCTGCACGCCACGGTTCTTGAGTTCAGTCACCACTTGTAGCCAGAATTTGGCCCCCTCGGTCTGGGCGATCCAGATGCCCAGCAGTTCTTTCTCCCCGGCC
>NZ_DF967576.1 GCF_000971475.1 Sulfuricella sp. T08 | reverse complement strand
TTAGCCGGTGCTTTTTTGGCGACGGTTTTTTTCGCTGCAGGTTTGGCGGCTGGTTTTGCAGCGACCGCTTTTTTAGCCGGTGCTTTTTTAGCTGCAGTCGCTTTAGTTGGAGCTGCTTTTTTGACTGCCGCAGCAGGTTTCTTGGCAGCTACAACCGCTTTTTTAGCCGGTGCTTTTTTGGCGACGGTTTTTTTCGCTGCAGGTTTGGCGGCTGGTTTTGCAGCGACCGCTTTTTTAGCCGGTGCTTTTTTAGCTG
>NZ_DF967577.1 GCF_000971475.1 Sulfuricella sp. T08 | reverse complement strand
TGAATCGCCCCGCTCCACTAGACACTTTCGAGCCGGTTGAAATACTTCTTTTCGAACTCTACCGGAGAATCGCCATCGGTGTAACTGTGACGGCGTTTCGGATTGTAGAAGAGTTCGATGTAATCAAAAATATCCCGCCTTGCCTCTTCCCTGTCAGCATAGATTTTCCGACGGATGCGCTCCCGCTTCAGAAGCTGGAAGAAGCTCTCGACCACCGCATTGTCATAGCAGTTACCGCGTCGGCTCATGCTGGCCACCAAATTGTGGGCCTTCAGGAAAGACTGCCACTCATGGCTGCTGAACTGGCTACCCTGATCGGAATGGATGGTGACCGCCGATTTGGGTTGACGGCGCCAGACCGCCATCAGCAAAGCATTGAGGGGCAGATCAGTTTCCATGCGTGACTGCATCGACCAGCCAATGATCTGACGAGAAAACAGATCCAGTACGACCGCCAAGTAGAGCCAGCCCTCATGAGTTCGGATGTAGGTGATGTCGGTCACCCAGGTTTGGTTGGGCGCTTGGACATCAAACTGCTGCTCCAGACGATTCGGAGCCACTATCGCGGGCCGGCCATAACGGCTTTTGCGTCGACGATAACCGGTCTGCGAACGCAGCCCCTCAACGCGCATCAGGCGATAGACGCGATGCTTGCCGCAACGCTCACCCAGGTCTCGCAGATCCTCGGTGATCTTGCGGTAGCCATAGACCTCGCCACTTTCCAGCCAGGATTGCTTGATGAGTCCGGCAAGGCGTTGATTCTCCTGCTGCCTGGGCGATAGCGGTTCTGACCGCCAGACATAGTAGCCGCTGGGATGTACGGTCATCATTTGGCACAGTCGGCGCACGGAATGATGAGCTTCCTGGCTGCGGATGAACGCGTACCTTACCGGGATTCCTTGGCAAAGTACGCGGCGGCCTTTTTTAGAATGTCGCGTTCCTCGGTGACGCGCTTCAACTCGGCTTTCAGCCGCCGGATCTCCACCGACTGGCCCTGTTGTTCCTGCCGGGCCTCTGCCGGCAGGCTGTACTGCTTCACCCAGGCATACAGACTATGTTGGGACACCCCGATCCGCCCAGCCACATCGGTCACCGAGTGGCCCCGCTCGGTGATCTGCTTGACTGCTTCTAGCTTGAATTCTTCCGGGTAACGTTTGCTGCTCATAACACCTCCTTGTTGCCTCAAGTTTAAGGCTTAAAGGTGTCTAGCTGGAACGGGGCGATTCA
>NZ_DF967578.1 GCF_000971475.1 Sulfuricella sp. T08 | reverse complement strand
AGGAGGTGATCTTCGACCACGGTAAGGCGCATCTGTTGGAGGTTCAGCGCTACCACTGCTTCGCCGCGGTTGTCCTGAATCCCCAGGCTCAGGATGCGGTAGTCCGGGGTTAACCAGCTAATCTCCCAGCGGTAGAGGGGGAGCAACAGTTCAATGTAGCGCTGGCCATATTGCAAGGACAGGGCGAGCAGCGCCATGTAGGCGATCAGGAAAACAGCGGCGGACTTAAGCAGGGTACGCTGGTTCATTACTGACAGCCGCATCGCGACTCGCCCACCACAGGAAGAACAGGCAGGCCAATACGATGATCAGGGTCGGCGCGACGTAGCCGTGCAGCAAATCGAACCAGTGACGATCATGATGGACGGAAAAATAGAGGGACACAATGCGGCCCTGGTTCAGTAGATAAATGAACACAGTGCCCAGAAGCGCGCCTTTCAGCTTGTGCTTCCATGGTGCGGTGAAAGCCGTAATCGCGGCCAGCAGCAGGAAGATGCTTTCGGTGCCTTCGCAGCCGTTGAGCACGGACAGCCCGCCCTGGGGCGATGCGATCCGGTGCCCGGTCGCCTGGGCCTGCTCCTTCGGCGCAATCAGGTTGATGACCGCCACACTGGGGCGCACCGTGGCGACTTCGATGACAAGATGCTCGAAAGCTGTGCCACGGCTGGTGGAATAGCTGTATTGAAGCACAAAGAAGACAGCCAGGAAGATCAAGGCAAAGCGTAGCTCCATGCCGCGCAAGTGGAATCCATTGG
>NZ_DF967579.1 GCF_000971475.1 Sulfuricella sp. T08 | reverse complement strand
ACAACACCAGCACCCACGGTACGACCACCTTCGCGAATCGCGAAGCGCAGACCTTCTTCCATCGCGATCGGCTGAATCAGCGCGACCGTGATCGAGATGTTGTCGCCAGGCATCACCATTTCCGTGCCGGCCGGCAGTTCAATCGCGCCGGTTACGTCGGTGGTACGGAAGTAGAACTGGGGACGGTAGCCCTGGAAAAACGGGGTGTGACGACCACCCTCGTCTTTGCTCAGTACGTAGATCTCAGCGGTGAACTTGGTGTGCGGGGTGATCGAGCCTGGCTTGGCTAGCACCTGGCCGCGCTCAACATCTTCACGCTTGGTGCCGCGCAGCAGTACGCCGACGTTGTCACCTGCCTGACCCTGGTCCAGCAGTTTGCGAAACATTTCTACGCCGGTGCAGGTGGTCTTGATGGTGGGCTTGATGCCGATGATTTCGACTTCTTCGCCAACCTTGACGATGCCGCGCTCGATACGTCCGGTAACGACGGTGCCGCGACCAGAGATGGAGAACACGTCTTCCACCGGCATCAGGAAGGCGCCGTCTATGGCGCGCTCTGGCTGGGGAATGTAGGTGTCGAGGGCTTCGGCCAGTTTGATAATGCTGGGTTCACCGATGTCGCTCTGGTCGCCTTCGAGGGCTTTCAGGGCGGAGCCGATGATGATCGGGGTGTCGTCGCCGGGGAAGTCGTACTTGGAGAGCAGTTCGCGCACTTCCATTTCAACCAGTTCCAGCAGCTCAGGATCATCCACCATGTCGGCTTTGTTCATGTAGACGATGATGTAGGGCACGCCTACCTGACGGGCCAGCAGGATGTGCTCGCGAGTCTGGGGCATCGGGCCGTCTGCGGCGGATACGACGAGGATGGCGCCGTCCATCTGGGCGGCTCCGGTAATCATGTTCTTGACGTAGTCGGCGTGACCCGGGCAGTCAACGTGCGCGTAGTGACGATTCGCGGTTTCGTATTCGACGTGCGCGGTGTTAATCGTGATTCCACGTGCCTTCTCTTCCGGCGCGCTGTCAATCTGGTCGTAGCCTTTGGCTTCACCACCAAACTTCTTCGACAGTATCGTGGTGATCGCCGCCGTCAGCGTCGTCTTGCCGTGGTCCACGTGACCAATCGTGCCTACGTTTACGTGCGGCTTCGTCCGCTCAAATTTGCCTTTTGCCATGAT
>NZ_DF967580.1 GCF_000971475.1 Sulfuricella sp. T08 | reverse complement strand
CGTTCAGAGTAACGGCGCACCGGCCAAGCCGCGAGCAAGCTCAGCATCAGCAACGCATGCTGAAATGTGTGTCCGGTCAGGGTAGAGCTTGAGAGGGTTCCGCCGGGATAGAGGAGGTGATCTTCGACCACGGTAAGGCGCATCTGTTGGAGGTTCAGCGCTACCACTGCTTCGCCGCGGTTGTCCTGAATCCCCAGGCTCAGGA
>NZ_DF967581.1 GCF_000971475.1 Sulfuricella sp. T08 | reverse complement strand
ACGCTGCGGGCGTTTCTCGTCAGACCGCGCCATCCGCGAATATAACGCGGACATCTGGCGCGCGACGTCATTGCCAGTGGAAATGTCCAAGGCCTGAACCTTTTCTGATGGCGTCGGTCGTCATCCTCAAAAAAACCAGCAGGAGCGGCTACTATAGGCGCTGAGCGAACGTTTAAGGGAAGGTCATGACTGGCTAAAGGGTCGGCCGGATGGTAGCCTCAATGCAGCGATGGCAGGCCGCTACGTGCCAAGTGAAACAGATCCCCTGAAATTTTCCATATGCTTCCTGTATTGGTCAGCTGTGACAGATGATCAGGAGTCAATTTGCACGACACATATTCAGGGTTGTAGGCTATGAGCACACACGTCATCAAGCTGTAATGTTATGCAAGTATGCTGAATGAAGCTCGTGTGTCCATCAATGGGCCACAAAACTTAATTGGGGTTCTAAGTCCACGTTGTTAACGTTAGGCGATGAGTCTCACCTTGTTAACAGGGGTAAATTAATGGACATCCCAAATAACGAAGATTTTTCCGCAGCCGTCCCCTCCGATATAAGACTCATAGTACGCGAGGGCGACGTAACCAGTATTGCCAATTACGCTGCCCGCCGTGCAGAAACAAAGATAAAACAAGATGCAGGCATGACTTTGACTCGAGCACGTAGGTTATCTTGTGACGCAAAAGGAACGGACGAAATAAAATCGGTTGTTCGTACCATGCTGGCTCGCGGCTCAACCAAAGAACAAGCTTTGCTTGCCGTGAACGCCGCCTTCCATAATCTATAAGTTAGGCTTAATTTCGATTCTATAATTGGGACATGCTGGCATGGGAAACATGCGAAGCGGCACAAAGAACGGAAAGTCACGTGACGCCATTCTCAAGCGGGTAACGCTTGATGTGGAGCAAATTCGCAAGGATGCGGTCGCTATTGAGGACGAACTGGCAGACATACTACGGAGAACTGTCCCGGGGTACAGTCTTAGCGCCTGTAATTTGGCGCACTACTTGGCCGTGCGTCGGCACGATATCCGTGATTTGCAGCGTGAGCTGGGCAGGATTGGACTCAGTTCCCTAGGCCGGATGGAGGCCCATGTCATGGCCTCACTCGACGCCGTTTTCAACATGATTTGTATTCTGCAAAATATCGCTGTTCCGGAGCAGGTGAAACGCACTCCGTCTATCAAGTTTGAAGAGGGAAATGCGATTCTGGCTGACCACGCGAATGCGATCATGGGGCCGGCGCCAGCCGAATGCAAGGTGCGGATCATGGTCACCATGCCGAGCGAAGCCGCTACCGAACCCTCGTTTATCTATAAACTGCTCGCACAAGGCATGAACATCATGCGAATCAACTGTGCTCATGACAACCCCGATGACTGGGTGCAGATGGTTGGGCACCTTCGTCAAGCTGAAAAAGCGCTTGGCCGATCATGCAAAGTTTGTTTCGACCTGGCTGGGCCCAAGGTGCGAACCTGGCTGGTAGAGCCGGCTGAAGGTGTGATCAAATGGCGTCCGCAAAGAAACCGACTCGGCCAGTTTGGTGCTCCGGCCCTGGTTCGTTTTGTTAAAGAAGTACCAGGTGCCAATCTTGAAAGTGGAATGGTTCCGATTCGTGGTGACCTGCTCGCCAAGGCCAAGGTCGGGGATTTCGTGGAGCTGTTGGATGCCCGTGCACGCGTACGCACCCTCAGGATCATCGAGGTATCCACAGACGATTGTCTATGCCTGGCCGATCACACGGCTTATGTCACCGAAGGCGTCAAATTGTCCTTGCGCCGGAAAAGGAAGATCGTTGGTACGGGCACCGTAGGAACACTGCCTTTGTCACCGCAGACAATACTCATCAAGCCCGACGACATTCTGGATGTAGTAAAAGGCGAGATTCTTGGCAGGGATGCAGTGCGCGACGACAAAGGCCACGTGGTAGAGCCGGCAATCGTTGGATGTCCCCTCGCCGAGGTGTTCAGCAGCGTGCGCAGGGGGGAAAGAATCCTCTTCGACGACGGCAAGATTGCAGGGACGATTCAGAGCGTAACGAAAGATAGGATCAAGGTAAAAATCACTGGCGTGGCAGGAGGTGTCGCAAAACTTGGAGACGAAAAGGGGATCAACCTGCCGGATACAGATCTCAAAGTACAAGCGCTTAGTCCTAAGGATCTCAGCGACCTCGCATTTATGGTCAAGCATGGTGACATGGTTGCTATGTCATTTGTGCAGAAGCCAAAGGATATCGAGGATTTAATCGCAGCGCTCAAACATCTTGATGCATCCCATCTCGGTATCGTACTGAAAATCGAGACGCAACAGGCCTTCAGCTGTCTCCCGAATCTGCTATTAACTGCAATGCAGCACTCTGCGGTCGCTGTCATGATCGCCCGTGGTGACTTGGGTGTCGAAGTAGGGTTCGAACGTCTCTCGGAAGTGCAGGAGGAAATCCTCTGGCTTTGTGAAGCGGCTCATATACCCGTGATTTGGGCAACTCAGGTTCTAGAATCGCTGGCAAAGGGAGGGATGCCGTCCCGTGCGGAGGTCACCGATGCCGCGATGAGCACACGTGCCGAATGTGTAATGCTCAATAAGGGGCCTTATATTCTGCAAACCCTGAAATTCCTTCGCGACGTGTTGAATCGGATGGAAACTCACCAGGAGAAAAAGACGGCGATGCTGCGCAGGTTGAGCATCTCAAATGCGACCTTTCCGTAGCAGGCCGTTGGTATCAGCTGAAATCGATCAAAATTTGAGTTCTTTGCTGATCAGGTCGGCACTCCCACTCCACCGGAGTGTTTGCTACTAGTTCCGAATAACTCATCCACTAACTTGCTAGTTGCTCACCTTGGTCGCAACGTTAGGAATGTAGCCGGATAACTCTTTTCCCAACTGGTTTATTCCCGTAGCGAGCGCAGGCGCTTGAAGTAGCGCAGCCACGGAAGGATTGGGTTCATAGTTTAATTTATTTGGCGCGGTAATCTTCTCGCCAATCACTTCAACTACTTTGTCGTGAATGTGCGTTGCATTTGCGCGCAGCAAGATCGGCATGGCTTTTCTCCAGCTTGAAATTAGGCGCAGCCTCAACCGGGCGCGCATCTTACGTTAAGGTTTGCTTCGAAAGCTTAGGAGGAATGCCACCCACTCTGTTCGCTTTGAGGAGGTCTGGCTATTCTCACAGGTGACTTTATCCGATCGGAATGACACTTTTATGAAGGTTGAATGGCTTTTTAATAGTCCGTTAAACTTTGCCAAGATACGTTCTGATATGGTGCAGCAACCGGTGGCAGGGCGCTGTTGAATAAATCGATATTCCAGCAAAAAGATTGAACAATCTGTGTTGAATTGCATGCAATCAGACATGGTCACCGAATTGTCCACAAACACTGTGGATAACTATGGTTAATCCATGCTTAACTATAAACGATATATATGGTTTATTGTGTTGCCTAAATTGTGGGCGTGATTGTCAGGTTTCATTTAGGGGTGAAAAATCGACAAAGGTATTGCCCTTGTGTTGCGCAATGGTCAGCACTGGCTTTGCGGAGCAGCCCTCGCACCAGAAATGGATACTCAAGCCGTGGCGCCTACCACTCGGATTTACGGCAAGACTCTGGTCGATTGTTGCCTTCCCGCATTCCACCACAACGTGAACCCCGGTCTCTTGATCTTCATTGCATTCAAAAACTTCAAATCGATCGTGATGTAGAAAGTTACCTCCACAGCTCGGGCATAGGAGTTCCGCGCCGTAGCCATTTCCGGGGGGATTAAACGTTGGTTGCATGGCTAATGCCCCTTGAGGTTATGAACTCGCGCATACTTTCGGCCGATGAATTGTGGTGTTGATGGATACACAAGTAATCGCCGACACCAGGAGGACATGTGAGAAACCTAACAGTTAATCAAGAGACCCATTGATCCGGACGTATATTAATATGAGACGGCTGCCATGTAATCTTGATGCTTGTTTAAGCACGCATTTTCAACCACCGGTCCGGTTATTACGTTATACAAGTGGAGTATTTGATCGGGATCAAAAACAGATGCGCTATTCCAGGTAGCTGCGCAGATTGATATACAGGCTGTTGCCCGAGATTTTCTTGGCCATTTTCTTGGCATCTGCTGCTACGGTGGACACTTCCATATGGGAGCTGAACACCCCCGGCCCGACTTTGACAGCACCGATGGAAAGTGAGGTGAGTGCGTTGAATTCCTTCTCGCCACGCCGATTTTCCATCACGTAGCCGCCGCGTTCGTTATCGCTGACGCTAAAAAAAGGAATAACGGCTGCAGCGAATTTTCCCAGCCCTCTTCGGCAGCGCTCTTCCCAA
>NZ_DF967582.1 GCF_000971475.1 Sulfuricella sp. T08 | reverse complement strand
CGGCTATGATGCCGCCAACCGCGCCATCATCGCCTACGATCAGGAAAGCAACGCCGTCTCATCCAGCCGAGACGCTGACGGCAAGGTGCGCAGCCTCACCGACCCCAACGGCAATACCGTCAGCAACACCTATTGGAACTACACTCGCGACGGCCGCCTTAAAACCGTCAGCTCGCCCGCCATCCAGAGCTACACCAGCGGCCACACCCTGCAGTACGACTACGATGAGAACGGCAACGTCACCAGTCTCACCGAAATTCCCGCCGGCGGCAGCGGCCAGAGCAACCGCACCACCACCTCCCAGTACGACGAACTCAACCGTCCCGCCCGCATCGTCGGCCCGCAATACACCGACGCCGCCTACGGCGCCGTGTGTCCGGTCACCGTCTACAGCTACGACAGCCTAAGCCGCCGTACCCAGGTCAAATCCGGCTACACCCCGAGCCCCTGCACCAGCGCAGCCAGCGACATCACCAAAGTGCAGGAAACCCTGGCGTTTGACGACTTCAACCGCAAGACCAAAAGCACCGACGCCCTGGGCAAATTCTGGAGCATCGCCTACGACCCCAACAACAACCCACTGACTGTCACCGATGCCAAAAACCAGACCACCAGCTACACCTGGGACACCGGCCACCAACTGATAAGCCGCACCGAACAAGGCGGGCGCTTGACCACCTACACCCGCAACGCCCTGGGCCAGGTGATCCAGACCGTTCACCCCGAAGCCATCACCACCTACGGCTACGACAACAGCCACCGCCTCACCTCAGTCATCGACAGTCGTGGCCTCAAAACCCTCAGCTACAGCTGGAGCCCCGGCGGCCTGTTGAACCGCCTCACCGACAGT
>NZ_DF967583.1:6650-7494 GCF_000971475.1 Sulfuricella sp. T08 | reverse complement strand
TTCTGGGGACTGGCAACGTATTGTGTTCAGTACTTGAAGTGCGCCAATTTGAAAATGAAACGGATAGTTTCTGAAGGTGACTGTAGCAGCCTTAAATGACATTGTTGTGACAAGGCAGTATTCAGGGGAGCCTCAGGTCGGATTTTATTTGCCAGTCGATGAAAGCTCGAGCTCACTGCCCCCCCAATTGGAAGTGCCCACCGCATCCTAGCAAAATCCAAGCTATGATCCATGATGCCTGTTGGCAGAGCAGAGAAGCCGGACCAGATTATTTCTTACGTGGTCACGATTTCCAGGATGCGTTCCCTGGTTTTGGAGTAACAGTCCAGCCGCCAGTCTTTCATGATGTCCAGGGCAAGTTCGAAGTCGTCATAGCTTAGCTCGTAGATTTCCGAGAGATTGAAGTCTTCTTTCAGGCATAGGGATTTCACCAACCGTATCAGCACTAGTTTGGCTGGGTCGTCTTTATGCATGCCAAGCAGGCGCTTTTCAAGTTTTTTCAGGTTTCTCATGATGATCTTTCATGTAGGGTACGAAAAATTTTTGTCCGGTGCAAACCGCCGCTGTGCCAATGACGCGGTTCAACCGCTGTTCGATATACGCGCCGCGCGGTTTCGCTCCAAAGCCGCCATTAGTGCGCACCATTCGGTAGGCCGATGGCACTTGCAACCCTGAAAAGACTGGTTCTATGCTCACCTCTGGAGCGGATACCAATCAGTCTAAGCAATTGGTTTGAAACATGTCTTTGCGTTTCTCTGCCAATTCGGCGATTGCACTGAATCTGTCAATTAGGCCGTTTTTTGCAAAATGATCAATGATAGACAAAGGAATCAGGGTGTCCGGT
>NZ_DF967583.1:0-6640 GCF_000971475.1 Sulfuricella sp. T08 | reverse complement strand
CCCACAATCCCTTAAACCTGATCGTGCTGCCATGTTGATTCGGTTCGATATCCCAGGTTCCCTGAAATGTCTTCGAATCACCCGTCAGTTGTGTGAAGGCGATGCTATCAAAAGGTTTTTCCGTATACTCCATGACGGAATGGAGCCGAATATGAAAAAACAAAACCTGTTCATCAGCCGTACGTTTAACCTTGACCTTGTTGGCAGATTGGCGATATGCCAATGACTCAACCACACCGGGCAGATTTTTTGCAGCTTCATAGTCAGTCAGGTAATGGTAGGCAGCGCATTTCGTTAAGGGCGTATCGAAACTGGCAATGAGGGTGTACAAGGGGCCATCTCTTTTTACATCCACCTGCAATCCGTGGTAATGAGCATCCGACCAAGCAATATTGTTGGTCATAAATAGCAACAAGAACAAGATTAGCTTCATCATAAAGCCTCCTTATACGGAGTTTTTATGACGCGACGATGACATCTCGATTTGTCTGGGCTGGCGAGCCATCTATCTGTGGTGGAATACGCCGTTACTTTCGAGGTGTTTCCGCTTTCCCGGGAGCCAATGCCGCTATGCAAGCAGACTGTAGTGGAGATGCAGCTCCCCGCGGTTGCTGAGCCGCACGACGAGGACGCTTTCTACCTGAGCGGTGTGATTCGACCACCAGCGAACATCAGTTCCAGGAATTAACCCGCTTTACCGCCACGTACGCCGAGGTTTGCCTTGATATAGCCGATGTGCCGCGGGTGGATTTCGTCAGCGTCGGCAACTTTGTCGGGATGATGGCTGGCTTGAGCGGCAGCGGCAAGAAAGTGCTGATCCGCAATGACATCGAAATGGTCCTCGCCCTGTTCAGCGTCATGGGCGTCGATCAGTTCTCCACACCATTCTGCGCAGGCGAATCGGCTGATTCCCGCTGAGCACTCCGCCTGCCTGTTGCGCATCGTTTTATTCAACGCGGCTTGGTGTATTGGTCGGTAACGTCTCGGCGTGCATCGTTTTCTCCCGCTGAAACACCAGCACCGAGGCGATACGCAGGCTCCCCAGCACGAACAGCAGCGCACTCAGGGCATAAATTTCCTCGACGGCAATCTTGTGCTCGAACAGCTTGATCATGATTTCCCGTAGCACGAATACGATTCCGGCGTCCACGATGAAGGTCATGCGCAGGCGGTGGGCGCTGAAATAGTCCACCAGGGAGCGGGACAGCTCGATCAGGATGAACAGGGTCAGCACCTCCGAAATGATGAGCATGTACTGGCGGGTGATGTCGTCGTTGATCAGCAGGTTGCCGAGATTGAGAAACAGGCGCGCCACCCCCACCATGATGCCGATGGTGATGAAGACCAGCATGAGCCCGAACACCATGCAGATCACGCGGTCGAACAGGGCAATCATGTCCAGCTTGGACGTGGCGCGGCACGGTTTGGGGAATAAGCTTGTTTTCATACTTTACAGTTTAGCGCAAACAGGTGACAGTATAATGACTGTATTGAACGAGGGCTGACATTAGGGCCCCTCTATAAATTGCGACGAATCCCGCCGGGCTTGAGTATTTCCTGATTTTTTCAGGACGCCACCAGATTTCCGAGCCGAGTAAGCGCCAGGACAGGCCTTTTTCGTGGGATTTCCCATGTTTTATTCCATAGTCATTCGGCTACTGATTCCACAGTCATTCGGCCACCATTGGTCAGGGAGTAACGCAAGATAATTTTCACCTACCATTCGTCTTTTTTTCGGAACAAGGGACGGATATGGAGCGGTTATCGATGCGTAAAATCAGAGAAGTACTATGACTGAAGTTTGAACTCGACCTGTCGGAACGGCAGATATCCAAAAGCATACAGGTAGCGCCGCATCAGAACATGTCATGACATAGTCCTATCGGACTATGGAAAGCCATTCAGTATTCATGAAATTGTCATATAGATCAGATAAAGTCACTTCAGCAGAACACCCCAACCTCCTCAAGGCACGCAGACCGCGCGGCATTCCTCGTAAGGTTCCGATAAGCCAATAGTTTTTTGGGCAACGCATAGCGGAGCCCTTGGGAGGGTTACCGTGAGTACTTGCTCTCGTTTAGTTATCCGATCTATGATTTTAACCCTCCTGTTTTCTTCTGCTGGCGTGTGGGCGGCGGCAACCCCAACCCAGATCAATGACGCCAGAACCAAGGGCCTGGCGTGGCTCTTTCAGAACCAGAAAGGCGACGGCAGCTGGACTGCATTGCCAGGGCTGGAGGTGCAGTCAACGAGTGCCGTGCTCGATGCGTACATGAACGCCGGGATTCAGCGTGGCAACTCCTACAACGCAGCCGTGGCTAAGCTCGCCAATGTTCAACCCTCGAGCGTGGACGGCAAGGCCCGTCAACTTGCTTCATTGCGGCGGGCGGGCGACGATGTCACTCAATATGCAAGCAAACTTCAGGCGAGCGGTAACCTCTACAAGGCATGGGGTTCACTGCCGGGATATGGATCGAGCCCGGTAGATACGTCTCTCGCGTTGACAGCACTGCTTGATGCGTTGCCCGGTTATTCCAACAACGATGCGTTTGCGGCACTTTGTGGCGCAATTCTGCCGGCGCAGCGTGCGAGTGGCGGCTGGTCCTATCTTGGGCAGGGAACAAACATCCCGGTAGCAGCGTCCGATGGGAGCATAATTCCCACCGCCTATACGATTCTGCTTCTGCAGAAGATCAACACCACCCGCTTCACGGGCGGTACTTGCAATGGTACGTCCTATACCTTCTCTACGGTGATTAACAACGGCATCAATTTCCTGCTGTCCAAACAAAATCCCACCGATCACGGTTTTGGCGAAAACGGCACGAGCGGCTCGCTGGAAACCGCGCTGGCTTACCTGGCTATTGCTGCCGTCAATCCAGCCCATGCAGCTTTGGTGCCAGCCCAGGATTACCTGATCGCTACACAGCAAGCGAGCGGAACATGGAGCAATGATCCTTTTCAGACGGCTTTAGCACTTCAGACATTACCCGTCGTCACCTTGGCCGATACGAGCAAGGATGGCATCCCGGATCTTGTCAAAACCAAGCTTGGGATCACTACCGTGGCTGACGGCAGGAATCTTCTGCCAGGCAACGGCCAGAGCGTGGCCGGCGTGACGGCTTCACTTGTCGTAGCTAATGCAGTCCTCAATCAGGCATTCAATTACACGCTTCAAGCGAGCGGCGGCACGGCACCCTATACCTTCAGCATTCTCTCAGGCAGCCTGCCGGATGGGTCTCCCCAGTTTACGCTCGCCTCCAATGGCGTTATTAGCGGTACACCTACAGCCGTTGGCCCTTTCAATTTTACTTATCAGGTGCGCGATAGTTTGAATGCAACCGCATCCGTGGCTGGGCAGATACTGGTGAGCGCAGCTCCGGCAGAAGCGATTTTCGACACCGATGTTCCGACACTGCCTGAGTGGGGTGCGATCGTCATGGGAGGGCTGTTGCTCGCTTCCATGGTCGTTCTCGATCGGCGCCGGAACAATAAACGCTGATCACAATTAAATTGAGACGGGCCCCATCGCCTGCCACGGAATTCATCATGGAGAATAACATGCCTTTGTTTGTCCGCCGCTCCCCGGCTTGCCTGCTTGGCATCCTGTTTTCTCTGGCCTCGTTTACGGCAGGTGCCGCACACACAGATCATGCGCCCATTCCAGACGTGGTAGTGCAGAAGCTGGTTAGACAGCCCGCATCCGGTGTAGCCCCCGACATAGCCGAGGCACTCGACAAGAATCTTGATGATCTCACGGAGATTGCGCGTCCGGCAGCTGAACGTTCAACCCGTGCGCTATCCACATCCGAGCTAAAGTCAGCGGACGATTCTCAAAGGATGCTGGCTGTGGGCAAGCGGGCCGAGTTGGCAGGGCTCCGCCTTCAGGCACGGGAAGAGTTTGGCAAAACCCGTCAGCGTCTGGTGGACCTTGGCCTGACTGACAAGGTCAAGGCTTGGGATGGCATTTTGGCCAAAGCAGAGCACCGGTTCGATCGTCTCGACAAAGCGCTCATTGATGTCGACGTGGCCGATGGCGATGTGCGGCAGCGCGCATTCCGCCACCTGCAGGCGGAACTCCAGGCAGTACGCGGGGACGCGGCAGCCCATAACCTGGGTGTAGGCGAGTTGCCAGGACCCACGATCCGCCAGGATGTCACGCCCCCGGCACGCCCTGTAGAACCCAGCGACAAATTGCCCAGGTATCTGGCAACCCGCGCCCCGGCCAATAACGTTTACGCTTTCCTGGGCAATACCCTGCTCGCGGCCATACCGGTGACCCCGCCCGAGGCCGCGAGTTGCGGTTATGTTCCCGCGCAAGACCTGGCGGCGACGGCAGATGCGCCCCAGACTACGCAAATCCAGAAGCTGGCCGGGCAGCTCGGCTATTCGCCTGCGCGGATCTTCGAGTACGTTTCCAACAACATCCAGTTCGAACCCTATTACGGCTCTCTCAAGGGCGCCATGGGCACCCTGTACGCCAAGGCAGGCGGCCCTACCGATCAAGCGTCGTTGCTGATTGCCTTGTTGCGGGCATCCAACATACCCGCCCGCTATGTGCGCGGCACAGTGAACGTCACTGACCCAACGCCCGATCCGAATGGCGGGCGCGTGGCGCGCTGGGTAGGTGCCAAATCCTATCAGGGTGCAGCGTCCATCATGGCAGCAGGGTCGTTTAATGCAGGCACATATTCGTATAACGGACAGGTAGTCGGCGCACAATTCAATCATGTCTGGGTGGAAGCGTGCGTGCCTTATGGCCGCTACCGGGGTGTGTCGGTGGATAACAGCGGCGAACGCTGGATCCCGCTTGACCCAAGCTTCAAGGATAAATCTTATCAGGCAGGCATTGCGACGTCAGTCAGTTTCGACTATACGGGCTACTTGGCGACCCGTACCAACGGCCCCGACAGCCTGCCGCAAGAAGCCTACGCCCAGCAAGTTCAGGCAACGGTCAGAAGCGGCAATCCGGACGCAACAGTGGGGGACGTGCCTTACAAGGGGACGCAGAATCCCCTGACGGTCGATATTTTGCCGGCGTCCTTGCCCTTTGAGGTCGTCAGCTTCACGAACTGGCCAGGCACAACATCGCCGGAAGCTTATCAGCTGCCAGCGGCCCACCGCTACCGGTTCAGCATCGGCGGACTGGGCCTTGGCACTCCCTACAGCCTTTATTTGCCGGATGTGGCGCTATCCCGCATAACGCTTGCCTTCAAGGGGGCTACGCCAAGTGACCAGACTTTGCTGGACGCCTGGCGCACCGACAACAATGTGAGTTCCGCCTGCAACACGATGAGTGTCGTGCCGGTGCTGCGGGTAGAGGGACAGGACAAAGGGATTTCAGGGACAGCCGTCGATATCTGCTCTACAAAAAATTCACTATCCCTGAGCGTCAACCTCGACGAGTTCTCCGGGACCGCCTTGAATGCCGTGAACTACTCGAACATCGGGGCCGCTAACCTGCATGCCCTGCAGGCTTATGCCTTTCAGGGATCCGATACCGTGCTTGCACAGCGGTCGGCGATTCTGCTCGCCAACGTCAACAACGCATCCAATCCCAACGCCACGGCTGATACGCTCGACAGTACAGAAGGCGAGTTCCTGAATCTGGTCGGGCTCAAGTACATGCGCTACATCTCGGATGCGGCAAAAAAAGTGGGCGGCATCAACAGCGGTTCCGGAGAGAGCGGCAATCACCTGGGGCTCGCTTCCTCCCAGATCAAGGTGCAGTACTTGTTCGATCTGCCGTTCGCAGTCAACCGCACGGGCTTCCTGGTGGACATGCCGGGCGTCATCAGCCGTGATGTGGATCTCAGCACCGGATCCCCGGTATGGGCCACTTTCAAACTGGCTGGCTATGCCGGATCGGCCTACGAGGCGTATGTCTGGCAGGAAAACGCCCACCTCGACGCGGTCAGCACCACGCGTGGACTGCAGTACGCCAACGAGGCAGCCCAGAACATCGGCAACGTCATCATCAACAGCGCCAACTGGTCTTCGGTCCGCCCGACGCTTTCGGTTTATCCGGGCGCCACGGCGGATGACTGTTCCTACAATCCTGCCACGCTGCAATATCCCCGCTGCCTGATCGACTCCGCCAGCACAGGTATCCAGGCCTTGGTGAATCTGGGCTACAGCGTCACCTTGCCGAAGTCCCTGATTCAGTATGGCGACTGGAAAGGCTATGTCTACGTCAACGAGCGCAGTGTCGCCAACGCCGCGGATACAAAATGTAATGGCGTGTTCTGCGCGGGTTACGCCATCAACAAACTGTCTGGCGGCGCCACAGTCAACACCCTGGTGCAGAGCAACTCCAGCTACAACCCGACACTCAACACCGGCTACATCAACCCGACAGAAATGCCTGCGTCCTGGCAGAACATCATCAACAACGTCACCCTGGCCGACGGCCCGCCAGCAACGGCTGCCGGCGACCCGGTCAACATGGCGACCGGCAACATGTACCACACCGAACGCGACATCACCATCAAGGGTCGCGGTGGACTGCCCATGGTCTTCGAGCGCTCCTACAACAGCCGTCAGCCGGTGGACGGCCCGCTGGGCTACGGCTGGACCCACAGCTTCAACCACAGCCTCAAGTTCTACGGCGTCGAAGGCGGTGCGGCCAAAGTCTCCTGGA
>NZ_DF967584.1 GCF_000971475.1 Sulfuricella sp. T08 | reverse complement strand
CGGCTATGATGCCGCCAACCGCGCCATCATCGCCTACGATCAGGAAAGCAACGCCGTCTCATCCAGCCGAGACGCTGACGGCAAGGTGCGCAGCATCACCGACCCCAACGGCAACACCGTCAGCAACACCTATTGGGACGCCACCCGCGACGGCCGCCTTAAAACCGTCAGCTCGCCCACCATCCAAAGCTACACCAGCGGCCACGCCCTGCAGTACGACTACGATGAGAACGGCAACGTCACCAGCCTCACCGACATTCCCGCCAGCGGCAGCGGCCAGAGCAACCGCACCACCACCTCCCAGTACGACGAACTCAACCGCGCAACAAGAATCGTCGGCCCGCAATATACCGACGCCGCCTACGGCGCCGTGTGCCCGGTCACCGTCTACAGCTACGACAGCCTAAGCCGCCGCACCCAGGTCAAAGCCGGCTACACCCCGAGCCCCTGCACCAGCGCCGCCAGCGACATCACCAAAGTGCAGGAAACCCTGGCGTTTGACGACTTCAACCGCAAGACCAGAAGCACCGACGCCCTGGGCAAATTCTGGAGCATCGCCTATGACGCCAACAACAACGCCACCAGCGTCACCGACGCCAAAAACCAGACCACCAGCTTTACCTGGGACACCGGCCACCAACTGATAAGCCGCACCGAACAAAACGGGCGCAACACCACCTGGCAGCGCAACGCCCTGGGCCAGATCATCCAGACCGTTCACCCCGAAGCCATCACCACCTACGGCTACGACAACACCCACCGCCTCACCTCAGTCATCGACAGTCGTGGCCTCAAAACCCTCAGCTACAGCTGGAGCCCCGGCGGCCTGTTGAACCGCCTCACCGACAGT
>NZ_DF967585.1:145590-233137 GCF_000971475.1 Sulfuricella sp. T08 | reverse complement strand
TTGAATTCTTCCGGGTAACGTTTGCTGCTCATAACACCTCCTTGTTGCCTCAAGTTTAAGGCTTAAAGGTGTCTAGCTGGAACGGGGCGATTCACACTGCATATCTAGGGAAGCCCTGAACAAGCCATCATTCAGGGCCTCCTTTACCAACATCAACCGAATTTGAATAATATCCCATATCCACCACGTGGGTACTCCCAGTCCACATTACGATAATCGTCACAGATGATGCGGCAGGTGCCGCATTCCAGGCAGCCATCGGTGATCAGCACCACCTTGCCGTTGCCCTCCAGTGTGTAGCAGCCAGCCGGGCAGCAGACAGTGCACTGCTGGGTCTTGCATTCATATTCGCAGACATCCGGCTTGACGATCCTGATGTGGGGCCGCTCGGCATCTACCCGGTAGCGGTTCTGGAACAGTTTTTCTTCGACTTTGACCATCATCTGAAAGCCCTCCAAAGCTTGTATGCATCACCCATTAAACCGAACAGAGAACGCTTCTCGCGGAAGCTGGAAAATATCTCGCGTTCCTTGGTTTTCTTATCCACGCCATCCACATGCAGCATGGTGTGGGCGGAGCGATTGACCAGTTCAGGATAAGTAGTAAAGAACTGGCGGTTGGAATGGAAAATCTCCGGCATTTCACGATATTTTTTCAGGTCCTTCATGACGAAGCTGTCATCAAGCCGGCTGCGATATACTGCCAGGTTCGCCGCCGTCATCGCCTTGCCTTCCTTGATCAGATCGATCACCGTTTCCGCCGCGATACGGCCGGTGGTCATGGCCAGGTTGGAGCCTTCGCGATGCACCGCGTTAACGAACATGCCGGAATCGCCCACGATCATCCAGCCGTCGCCATAGATCTTGGGTATCGCCTTGTAGCCACCTTCCGGGATAAGGTGGGCGGTGTATTCTTTCATTTCCCCGCCGGCCAGAAGCGGCTTGATCGAAGGATGATTCTTCATCTCCTCGAGCAAAGCGTAGGGCGTGGTTTTCTGATCCTTGAAGTCGGACAGCATACAACCCACGCCGACAGCGATGGACTCCTTGTTGGTGTAGAGAAAACCGGTGCCCATCATGCCTTGGGTAATCTTGCCGAACAGCTCGATCACCACGCCCTCTTCCTCGCCGATATTGAAGCGCTCCTGGAGGATCTCCTGGGGCATGAAGTGGATTTCCTTCACTGCCAGTGCCACGTTTTTTGGCTCCAGTTCAGGGTGGAAATCCGCCTTCTTGGCAAGCAGGGAATTGACCCCGTCCGCCAGAATCACCACGTCGGCGTAGATGGTACCGCCCTCCCGATCAACCTGAACACCCACCACCCGGTTACCTTCATCTCGCAGCAGATCGGTGACCGTGGTTTCGCAAATTACCAGCGCGCCCGCCGCCTGCACCTTGGCCGAGAACCACTTGTCGAACTGGGCGCGGATAATGGTGTAACGGTTGAACGGCTCCTTGTTGAAGCCTTCGGAGCGGTAGTGGGTGCCGACGAATGAGTCGTCGTCCAGCACCCACATGCGCTGCTCGATGATGTGCCGCTCCAGCGGCGCATCATCGCGGAAATCAGGGATCATCTTCTCCAGCGCATCGGCATAGAGGATCGCCCCCTGCACGTTCTTCGAGCCGGCATATTCGCCCCGCTCCAGTTGCAACACCTTCATCCCGGCCTTGGCCAGTGTAAGTGCTGCAGCATTACCGGAAGGCCCGGCGCCGACCACGATGGCATCAAATTTTTCATTCATGACTTGCTCCTTTTTTTAACCCGCCTTCTTGACCGCCGCCAGCTTCTGCCGGAACGCCTCGGTCAGCGCGGGCAAAATGGTCATGGCATTGCCGACGATGCCGTAGGTGGCGAAGCCGAAGATCGGCGCATTGGGGTCGTTGTTGATGGCAATGATGCAATCCGAGGCATCCATCCCAACCCGGTGCTGGATCGCGCCAGAGATGCCTGCGGCGATGTAGAGCTTGGGCCGCACGGTCTTGCCTGATTGCCCTACCTGCCGCTCCAGGTCGACCCATCCAGCCTGCACAACGGGCCGCGAGGCGCCGACTTCAGCGCCGAGCACTTGGGCGAGGTCCCAGATCAACTGGAAATTCTCCGGCTTTTTCATGCCCCGCCCGCCGGACACGATGATGTCTGCGAAGGCGAGTTGAGGCTTGTCCTGCATGGCATCGGGAATGTATTCCAGCACCTTGGTGATGATGCTGCTTTCCACCATGCCGAGAGGATGTTCGATCACCCGTCCGGAGCGGCTTGCATCGCGCTCCGCCATAGCCATCACCCGCGGACGCACGGTGGCCATCTGCGGCCGGTAGTTGAGGGTAACGATAGTGCACAGCAGGCTGCCGCCGAAGGTGGGTCGGGTAGCGGCCAAACTACGGTTGTCCGGGTCGATGGTCAGGGCGGTACAGTCGGCGGTAAGGCCGGTCTGCAAGGTCGTCGCCACGCTGCCTGCCAGATCGCGGCCCTGGGTGGTGGCTCCGAGCAGCAGGATTTCCGGCTGGTAGGCGTTGACCAGGTCGGTCATTCCCTTGGTGAATGGCTCGTTGCGATAGTCCTTGAGGATATCGTCCGCCATCAGGTAGCACAGGTCTGCGCCGTGGCACATCGCCTCGTTGCAAAACCGGCGTGTTTGTTCGCCAGGTTCGCCCAGCACCACGCCGGCCAGTTCCACGCCGAGCATATCGGCGAGCTTTCTGCCCTCGCCCATCAGTTCCCACGAAACCGGGTGTACCTGCCCCCGCTCGTGTTCGACGAAAACCCATACCCCCTTGTAACCGGCGAGCTTGGGGTCCAACTCGAATTTGCGTTTTTTCTTGGCTGGAGCTGCATCAGTCATGGCTATTTCCTTGTAAAAGGCTTCGTTGGCTTTTCACCCTCTCCCCAACCCTCCCCCTCGATGGGGAGGGGGCGATCGGCTTCCCTTCGGGGAGGAGTTGCTTCTATCGGGCGCGCTTGGCGATTTCTTTTTCCACTGCCGGAAAGCGAGTGAACATCTTGGATAGCACGGTCACTGCCATATCCTTGGGATCACCGCTCTCTACCTCGATCATCTCGGCGCGCTCCGACTTCGGCGTCGGGGCGAACACCTTGCTCACCACGGTAGGCGAACCTTTGAGGCCGATTTTGACAATATCGTCGTCTGCAATACCGGCCTCCTCCCTGTTCCATAGCTTGAGCGGGTGGCGGGCAGCGCGAAACATATTGGGCATATTGGCGAAGCGCATCTGGTTGTTGCCTTCCAGCACCGTTACCAGGCACGGTAGGCTGGTTTTCAGCAGCTGCACGCCGCCTTCGGCACGGCGCTCCACCACGATTTCACTGGCCTCCGGCTTGACCGCCACAATTTTGGAGACATAGGTCAGCAGCTGCATGTCCAGGCGTTTCGCCACGCCCGGCCCGACTTGGGCGGTGTCGCCATCGATGGTCTGCTTGCCGGTAAACACCATGTCCACCGGCATATTCTTCTGGATCTGGCGGATAGCCGAGGCCAGCGCGAAGCTGGTCGCCAGGGTATCCGCCCCGGCGAAGGCGCGATCGGTGATCAGGATCGCGTCGTCGGCACCGAACGACAGTGCCTTGCGCAAGGCCGCCTCGGCTTGGGGCGGGCCCATGGTAATCACGGTGACTGTGCCGCCGTGCTTGTCCTTGAGGCACAGCGCCTCTTCCAGAGCGAACAGGTCATACGGGTTGATGATCGCCGGCACGCCCTGGCGCATGATGGTGTTGGTCACCGGATGGACGCGGATCTGCGCGCTGTCCGGCACCTGTTTGATGCAAACGACGATGTGCATGATCTTCTCCTTGTCAGGCGACTTTTTGCCGTTGCGGCAGAGCCGCACGAATGTTTTCCACCGACACGGTTTTCACCCCTTCGGCATCGCGGAACACCTTGAAAACCTTTTCCTTGATTGCGCTGGAGCCGACGAAATCCCGGTAGGCCCGATCCAGCAGCTTTCTGCAGACATTGAGTGCCTCGTCCTCGCTGCTATCTGCCGCAAGCGGCGTCTGCCTGAGGTACTGGTGAAAACGCTGCAGGATGTGCAGGCGGTTCACATGCACCACCGCAGGCTGGTACTCAATCGCAAAGAAATCCAGGAACTCCTCGGCGGTGGATAGCCTTTTCAGGGCTAGCATCAATATTTCCATGTCATCAATCTCCAATAGTCAAACTTCAAAGCGCAGCGGATGCCGCTCCGCGGTTTCCAGGTAGAACCGCTTCAGGTCGTTCGCATTGGGCGCATGCTTGACCGACCTGGCGTACTGCCGGATGCGCGCCAGGATGGTGCCGGCCTGCAGTTCGTCAACCGACATTCCCATTTCGGCATAGGTCCTGATCACCGCGCTGCTGCCTGAATGCTTGCCCAGCACCAGCCGGTGGTCGCGTCCGACTTCTTCGGGGTCAAAATTCTGGTAGTTGGCGCGGTTCTTGATCAGACCGTCCACGTGGATGCCTGATTCGTGAGTGAAAACCCCTTCCCCGACGATGCTCTTGTTGGCCGGCACCGGACGCCCGGAGGCCAAGGCCACCAGCCGCGATATTTCCGGGAACCGCTGGCTGTCGATCCCGCTCTCGATACCATGCAGGTGGCGTAACGCCATCACCGCTTCTTCCAGCGGCGCATTGCCGGCGCGTTCACCGAGACCGTTGACCGTGGTGTTGATGTGAGTCGCGCCCGCCTTCACCGCCGCCAGGGTATTGGCTGTGGCGAGCCCGAGATCGTTGTGGGCGTGCATTTCAACTTCCATGTCGACGGTGACCCGCAGGGTGCGCAGCACTTCGTAGGTAGCGAACGGGTCCAGCATCCCCAGCGTGTCAGCAAAGCGGAAGCGGCGGGCGCCGGCGTACTCGGCCGTCTCCGCTGCCTTGAGCAGAAAATCGATATCGGCTCGGGAGGCGTCTTCGGCGCCGACGCTCACCTCCATCCCCAAATCCAGGGCGGCCGGTACAAATCGACGTATGGCCTGCAACACCCACTCGCGGTCGCGCTTCAGTTTGTGTCGAATCTGCAGGTCGGACACCGGTATCGACAGGTTGACCATGTTCACATTGCACTCCGCCGCCGCACGCACGTCATCTTCCTGCATGCGCCCCCACACCATGATGCGCGAGTTCAGGCCGAGCCCGGCGATGGCACGGATCTCATCGCGCTCCTCCTCGCCCATGACCGGGATGCCGATTTCAAGCTCTGGCACGCCAGCGGCGGACAGGGCACTGGCGATGGCGATCTTCTCCTCAGAAGAAAATGCCACCCCGGCGGTCTGCTCGCCGTCGCGCAAAGTCGTATCGTTAATGGTCACCATGATGTTCTCCAATATCAGGCCAGGAATGTTATTGCCTGAACAGGCTTGAGCAAGCACCGTGCCACCATCACATAAACAGAAATTATTTGTTGTTTATCAATTGATTGTAAATTTTCAACAGAAAATAAAAGGGGGATGAAAGTCGACATTAAGTCGACTTGTCGGATTTGCGACAAGATATTAAAGTCAATCCGGATTGGGTAACGAGCAGGAGCGGTCTTGGCCGCGATAACCATCGCACCGCGGCAAAGACCGCTCTTGAAAAACCATTTTTTTACGCGAAATAGGAACCAAAACCTAGCCTGGCGTCGGTGCCAGGCGGATGGCTAACCGTCTCAGCACCCATCCCAACTTTTATATTTCATCCCTGCTGCATCTCACTCACCCGCAACATGCTTCATGGCGATGTCGTATTCGAAACAAATTCACAACATCCATGCATGCATTGTAGAGATTCAGACAATCACGCATCTTAGCTAAGACCCAGCATTATTGCGCCTTCCCGGCGGTTTTACCGTTTGGCACGGTTGTTGCTGTTCATGGATTCAGGAACTTGAATCGGGTTTCATTTCAGCCCGGCTTGTACACGGCAAACAGGAGCGAACAATGCAAAATCAGGCACAATCAAATAGCGTAAGCGTGCAGGAAATCAAACCGCTGGATAAAGTCTTGCAGCAAATCGCCGAGCATAAAGGCTGCGGCACCTCCAGCGGGGGCGCAAAAGCGAGTTGCGGTTCGTCCTCTGGCCAGGGGGACATGGCGCCGGAGGTGTGGGAAAAGGTCAAGAACCATCCCTGCTACAGTGAGGAAGCTCACCATCATTATGCTCGCATGCACGTGGCCGTCGCCCCGGCATGCAACATCCAGTGCAATTACTGCAACCGCAAATACGACTGCGCCAACGAGAGCCGTCCCGGCGTGGTGAGCGAGAAGCTGACCCCGGAGCAGGCCTCGCGGAAAGTTTTGGCGGTGGCCTCCACTATTCCGCAGATGACGGTGCTGGGTATTGCCGGCCCCGGCGACCCCCTGGCGAATCCGGCCAAGACTTTCAAGACGTTTGAGCTGATCTACAAGGCGGCGCCGGACATCAAGCTGTGTCTATCTACCAACGGCTTGGCTCTGCCCGATCATATAGAGGCCATCAAATCTTTCAATGTGGATCACGTCACGATCACCATCAACATGGTTGATCCAGAGGTGGGGCAGCATATTTATCCATGGATATTCTGGAATCACAAACGCATCACCGGCATCGAGGCCTCCCGGATACTCACGGAGCGCCAGATGCAGGGGCTGGAGATGCTGACCGAAGCCGGCATCCTGTGCAAGGTCAATTCGGTAATGATCCCCGGCATCAACGACCACCACCTGGTCGAAGTGAACCGGGCAGTCAAATCGCGCGGGGCGTTCCTGCACAACATCATGCCGCTCATCTCGGCACCCGAACACGGCACCGTGTTCGGCCTCAGCGGACAGCGCGGGCCCAGCGCCCAGGAGCTGAAGGCGCTGCAGGACAGCTGCGAGGGCGAGATGAACATGATGCGCCATTGCCGCCAGTGCCGTGCCGATGCAGTGGGGTTACTGGGCGAAGACCGCTCTTCCGAATTCAGTACGGAAAAAGTCATGGAAATGGACATCCAGTATGACGCTGAGGGCCGCGCCGCCTACCAGGAAAAAGTGGAGCAGGAGCGACTGGCGACAGCGGCTGCCAAGGAGGCTGAACTGGCAAACCTGGTGGAGGAGTTCAGCGACTTAAAGATACTGGTCGCCGTTGCTACCAAGGGCCATGGCCGCATCAACGAGCACTTCGGCCATGCCCAGGAGTTCCAGATTTACGAGCTCAGCACGGAAGGTTCCAAGTTCGTCGGCCACCGCCGCGTCGATCTGTATTGCCAGGGCGGCTACGGTGAGGAAGACACGCTGCCCACGGTTATCCGCGCCATCAACGACTGCGTCGCGGTCTTCGTGGCCAAGATCGGCGGTTGCCCGAAAGACGAACTGCGCGCGGCGGGTATCGACCCGGTGGACAAATACGCCCACGAGTTCATCGAGCAGTCGGCGGTGCGCTACTTCAAGGAATATCTGGGCAAGGTGAAATCCGGTGAGGTCGTCCATCTAGCCCGCGGCGACGCGGATCTCCGGCAAGGTGCGTACATCGCGGCATAGTCAGTCTGGTTGAGTAATCAGGAGAAGTAGTCATGGCATACAAAATCATATCATCCCAGTGCACCGCGTGTTCCGCGTGTGAACCGGAGTGCCCGAACGTGGCAATTCGCGAGCAGGATGGAACCTTCGTCATCAACGAAAAAAAATGCTCCGAGTGCATCGGGCATTTCGATGATCCACAGTGCGTGGCGGTCTGTCCGGTGGAAAACACCTGCGTGATCGACACCCAATATCCCCGCTATCTAGATCTAGCTGCTGCATAGGAGAACGCAATGAACATCACGATTACCCCCAGTGCCGAAAAATTCATAGGTCGCATGATTCGCTTCAACGGTGGACCAAGTTTCGGATTCAGATTGATGGTCACCGCCGGCGGCTGTTCCGGGCTGGCATCCGAATTCACCGTGGAAGCCGAGCCACGGCCAGGCGACAACGTGCTGATAAGCAATGGGGTCAAGCTGTTCTTGCCGGCGGAAAGCCGCTTGCTGCTGGAAGGCGTGACGATCGATTTTACCGATGCGCTGATGAGCAGTGGACTGACCTTCATCAACCCCAATGCGGCGTCATGCGCTTGCAGCAGCAGTGCGGCACCGGGCGTTGCCACGATCAGTGTGTCCAGCATTGCGCACAAACACTGATCAGGCTGAAATCCATGCATGAGGCCGACGTCGAACAACTGGAACTCGCGTGCTTCGGCGGAGGACTGCCGGAACAGGCGGAGTTCCACCTGCGCCTGGCCGGTTTGACTTACCACGAGGACCGCGTCGCGGAGAGTCATCTGCAAAAAGCGCTGGCGATCGCGCCAGATCATGCTGCCGTGCTGATCGGGTTGTATCGATACTACTTCTACAAGGGGCGCCTGGGCGAGGCGCTGGATGTTGCAGAGCTGTGCCTGCTGAAATCTGCCGGCGACAATGGGCTGGATGTCGACTGGCACAAAGTGAAACAGGACGATGCGAATTTCGGAAGTTACGATGCTATCCTGCCGCGCTTCTACCTGTTTGCGCTGAAGGCATATGGCTACCTGCACATGCGCCTGGGCAACCGGGAAGAAGGACGGGCCGCGGTGGAAAAGCTGCTGGAACTGGACCCAGGCAACAAATTGGGCGGCAAGATTTTACTGGAAGTGCTGGAACGCGAAGGACGGGAAGACGATGACTGATATCGATGAATCCATGGACTGGCAGGGAAACGAGCTGCGGTGTGCGGATTGCTCGAATCAGGCGCTTTTGGATGCCAAGCGCTGCCAGATACGACATGCCTGCGTGCATGACCGCTACGCCAAACGCATCGACCGATTCTTCGAGTGGAATCCCGAGCTGGCTGTGAAATACCTGGTGCACCCCTATTTCGAGGTGCGGGCGGTGGCCGCCAAGCATGTGGACCTGTTCCATCTCCCTCGCCTCATCAACGACCCGGACGAAACCGTCCGCTGGAGCGCCGCGCAGCGGCTGCCGCCGCGCTATTTGCTGCTGATGCGTGCCGACCCGGATCGTGAAGTACGTATCCGCGTTGCATCGCGGTTGGAAGAATGCCATCTCGGCTCGATGATGAAAGATATGGATTATTACGTGCGTCAGATTGTGGCAATGCGCCTGCCGACTGGCATGTTGATTCTGATGATGCACGACACCGACCCGGAAGTCCGACTGACTGTTGCCAAGAGGATAGGCGATGAATGGCTGGTGAAAATGTCATGCGATGAAGACGCTCGGGTGCGCATCGAGGTGGTCAGACGCATCGACGGCGGCCAGTTGCACCTGCTGCTGCGCGACCCAGACTGGCGGGTGCGCTACGAAGTAGCCGACCGAATTCCAGAGAAACATCTCGCGCAAATGTCGGCCGACGACGATTCAGTGGTACGTAAACTCGTCGCCAGCCGCCTTGCGCAGGGTAAGGATGTGCAAGAGGCGCAGATTTTTAGTGTGGTTTGAACCAAGGAGCGAACATGGCCAAGATCAGTCGTGACAGTGAAATAGTGGAAATCAGCGCCGAACCGCAGTTCGACTACGGACAAAAGGTGCGTTCCACCAAAACGGTGCGCAATGACGGAACCTTTCCAGGCAAGGACATAGGAGAAATTCTGGTGAAGAAAGGCGACATAGGCTACGTGACCAGCATCGGCACTTTCTTGCAGCAATACTACATTTACGGCATCGACATGGTGGAACGGGGGTACCGGGTGGGCATGAGAGGCAAGGAACTGGAACTGGTCGAAAGCAACAATGCGGTGGCTTCCAGGGAGGCAGCATGATAGAGCCGAGGATGCCCAAGTACGAGTGGGGCCAGCGCGTTGCGGCCAGCGATGACATGTACAACGACGGATCCTTCCCGGAACGCGAGCCGGACACGCTGCTGGTAGATCAGGGCGCGCAGGGCGAAATCGTCCAGGTTGGCACCCATGCCGAGTCGCAGACGCCGGTTTATCTGGTGGAGTTCGGCGAAGGCTTCGTGGTCGGCTGCCTGGAGGAGGAAATCACTCCCGTGTGAGGTGAGGCATGATCGATGCAGATACTAGCGCAGCAAAGTTCGCGTCTCCCCACCCCAACGAGGTGGACTGCAAGCGCATAGAACGCGCTTTGGCGAAACGACACCGCTACCGCTACGTCTCGCCCGAAGTGTGTCCATCTGAAAATGGCTACCGCATCGAGAGCCCGTGCTGTTCGCGCAATATCGACAAAAGCGGGGGCGTGGTCGACGTCGCTCTGCTGGAGTATGCCGAAGCAAGCCGGACTTGGCGTCTACACAGCAAGGACCATGTGCACGGAACATGGCTGCTGTACCGGGAATTCGAAACACTGGCGCAACTGTTGCAACAACTTAATCTGGACCCTGAACGGATATTCTGGCAATGAACGGCACACACAAATTCGTCTACCTCGACAACAACGCCACGACGCAGGTAGCGCCGCAATGCGTGGAGGCGATGTGCGCAAGCCTGCAGGACAGCTACGGCAATCCATCCAGCAAGCACGGGTCCGGGGCTGTTGCCAAGCGCTGGCTCGGCGATGCGCGTGCCCAGGTAGCCAGCCTGCTGCATGCGACGCCGCCGGAGATCGTGTTCACCAGTTGCGGGACGGAAAGCAACCACATGGCGATCCAAGGCGCACTTGCGCTGAGCCCGCGCAAGCGCCACGTGGTCACCAGCACGGTGGAACATCCCTCCACGCTATTGCTGCTGAAGCATCTGGAGACACAAGGCGTGCGTGTCACCTACGTGCCGGTAGATAAGCAGGGGCGACTGGAGATGGCCTGCCTGGAGCGCGCCGTCGACAGCGACACAGCGCTGGTCACGCTGATGTGGGCCAACAACGAAACCGGCGTGCTGTTTCCGGTCGAGCAGGTCGCCGCCATCGCACGCCGGAACGGTGCCCTGTTCCATACCGATGCGGTGCAGGCAGCCGGGAAGATTCCGCTGGATCTTGCGCGTGTGCCGGCTGATCTGCTGTCGCTGTCAGGTCACAAGCTGCATGGGCCGAAAGGGATAGGCGCGTTATTCGTGCGCAAGGGAATCAAGCTGCCACCGCTGTTCTTCGGCCATCAGGAACGCGGGCGGCGTGGCGGGACGGAAAACGTGCCCGCCATCGTCGGGCTGGGAGTGGCATGCAGGTTGGCGCAGGAGGGAATGGACGACGAATTGACCCGCGTGAAGGCGCTGCGGGACAAGCTGGAAGCGGCGATCCTGGCGCAGATTCCGTTCGCACGGGTGAATGGCGCAGGGACGGAGCGCGTGCCGAATACCACCAACATCTGTTTTGCCGGCGTGAACGGCGAAATGCTGCTGGACAGACTGGACAAGAACGGCATTTTCGCCTCGTCCGGGGCGGCTTGCACCGCAGGCGGCAGCGCGCCTTCCCACGTTCTCACCGCCATGGGTTTGGAGCAGGAGGCGGCCATGGACTCGGTGCGTTTTTCATTGAGCCGCTATACCACTGATTCGATGATAGACCAGGCACTGGAAGTGCTGCAGGCAGTGGTTCAGGACAAGCACGCAGAGGCGGCATGATGGCGGCGTGCAGCATGCGCACGAAAACCGATAGATCACTTTGGAGATGACGCAATGAAAATAATGATCCGCAAAAACTCCGCAGGCATATTGTCTGCTTACGTGCCCAAGAAAGATTTGGAAGAAAATATCGTTTCCATGGAAAAAGAAGGCATGTGGGGCGGCATGGTGACGCTCGCCAACGGCTGGCAGCTCGAACTGCCGGAAATGAGTGCGGACACCGCGTTGCCGTTGACCGTGGACGCCCGCAAAGTGAGCTCATAGCCATGGCTATGACCGAAAACGACCTGGCGCAACTGGAGGTACTGCTCGGTTCAGCGGAAGTGGACGGAAATCCGCTGGCCGATTTTCGCCAGCGCTTTCCTAGCCTGTCTCTTACCCGTTGCGATGCTTCCGACATGGGCGGCGACGAACCGTTCCGAACCTATCCGGGGTTCAACCTGTACCTGGTGGACGGCAGCAATCACTGCTGGCGCATTACCGGCGACCCTGCTGTCGCCACCGGGATAATCGTAGCGCAGCACCGTTAGGAAAACGATATGAGCCCATCCTGGATTCCACTCTCCGACCCCGACATCAGCCATGTCGAGCTGGATGCCGTGAATACCGTGCTGCAGTCGCCGCGCCTCAGCCAGGGGCCGGTGGTGGAAGCGTTCGAGTCAGCATTCGCGGATTATATCGGACGCAAGTACGCGGTGGCCGTATCCAGCGGTAGCATGGGGCTGTTGCTGTGCCTCAGGGCTCATGGCATAGGCTCAGGCGACGAAGTGATTGCCTCGACTTTTTCCTGGCATCAGATCGCGCATGCCATCGCGCTCGCCGGTGCCAAGCCGGTGTTCGCGGACATCGACTATTGGGCCGGCACGCTGTCGCCGGAGAAGACCGAAGCCAAAATCACGCCCAACACCCGCGCCATCCTGGCCAGCAATACCAACGGCCACCCTGCGCCGTGGCAGGCGTTCCGCGAAATGGCGGATCGGCATGGCCTGAAACTGCTGGAGGATTCCACCGAAGCAATAGGTTCGAGCTACCAGGGCAAGCTCGTCGGCAGTTTCGGCGACTGCGCCGTATTCGACTTCTCCCAGCCGGGGCCGCTGGTCTGCGGCGAAGGCGGGATGGTGGTGACGGATGACCTGGAACTGGTCAGGACGCTGCGCTCCTACCGCAATCGCCGCCTGGACGAACGCTTTTCCGTGGTGATCGGCGGCAGGCTGCCCTATCAGGCTTGCATGAGCGACGTGAGCGCCGCGCTGGGGCTGGCGCAACTGGATCGTATAGACGCCATTTTGCAGCGGCGCAAGCAGGTCGAAATCGATTACCTGGAGCACATCCGCTCCTTCGAAGGCATCAAGCCGCCCTATGTGGCGCCGGATGTCACTGATATTCACTGGATGCTCTATCTGGTGCACCTGGGAACGCGCTTCAGCCGCAGCAGCCGCGACGCCATCATCGCGGATCTGCATACGGAACAAATCGAGGCTGTTGCTTATTGCCAGCCTCTGCATTTGCAGGCGTTTTATCAGGAACTGGGTTATCGCAAGGGCAACTATTTCGTTACTGAAAAAGTGGCCGACCACGCGCTCGCCTTGCCATTTCATGGGCACCTGAACGAAGACCAGATTGGTTTCATCGTCAAGACTACCAAGGACGCCTCGCTTAACGTGGGCGCCGGGGCAGCCATTTATTGAACCGAGAAACATTTTTTGTAAAACAACTGAAGGAGTAACGTAATGCCTACCATCACCGTCAAGAACACCGGCAAGACCCTCGAAGCCGCAGAGGGAACGAGCATACTGCAGGCGCTGCTCGCCGCCGGTGAAAACATCGCGCACAAATGCGAAGAAGGCAAGACCGAGCTGTGTGGAGCCTGCCATCTCTTCGTAGTCGAAGGGCGCAAGAGCCTGTCGAAGATACAGCGCAGCGAAAACGAAATGCTGGACACCCTCGTCGGCGTAGGTTCCGGATCGCGTCTCGCCTGCCTGGCCATACTCGGCACTGAAAACATCACGATCGAACTGTTGAGCGCCTGATTCCATTTTAAAATATCGAATAATGGAATTCGAATTAAGGTTCCAAACGAAAGGATAGTCATGATAAACCTGTCGCAATCATTGGTCGAAATCAGGGCCGAGCTGGGCAACGGAAAAATCGTTCCCTACCTGGGGCCAGGCGTTCTTGACCTCGCTCCCGCCTGTCCGGTGCCAAACTCTCCGGGGGAACTTGTCGAGCGGCTGGTCGCGAAGGTAACCGTGCCGCACAAGATCCGCAAGAATCTGACGGCAGCCGCGCAATTCATCGAGAATTTCAAGCACCGCAAGACCTTGACCGGGCTACTGGCGGAAGCCTTCCTGGCTGACGTGGAGCCGACGGTACTGCACCGTTTTCTGGCGGACCTGCCGAAAAAACCGCTGCTGGTGGTGGATGCGTGGTACGACAACGCAATGCAGATGGCGCTACAGCACCGCCAGAGCTGGGGCCAGGTGCAAGGAGCCAGTCAGGCCGAGCATTTCGGAACCTGGGTGCAATATTTCCGCAGTGAAGGCTCCCCGGCCGATGCGTTTGAGGCGGACACCTGGGATGTGGTGCTGTACAAACCCCTGGGCGCAATTTCGCCAGCGCGCAATTTCCTGGTGTCGGATTCCGATTATGTCGAAGTGCTGACCGAGATCGACATCCAGACGCCGATTCCGGAGGTAGTCCAGCATCTGCGCACGGGCGCTCATTTCCTGTTCCTCGGCTGTCGCTTCAGCAACCAGCTGGAACGCACTTTCGCGCGCCAGATAATGAAGCGCTCATCAGACAAACACTGGGCCGTCCTGCCCGGCGAACTGACCCGCAACGAAGCACGCTTTCTCGCGGAGCAGAATATACAACGCATCGACATGCCGCTGGAAGAGTTTGTCGCTGTTCTGACGGGCGCGTCCGCCGATGTGGAGCAGGATCTGGCCATTGCGGTCTGATCCACTCTATCTCCCATCGCTCCGGATTGAGCCGCAGGCTTTGCGTTTAACGTGAACGTCGCGTCAGTGACACGAAAGACCCCCTCGCCCGTCTCGCCGTGGTCGCTGTGCAACAGCGGGAACCCGGCGGGGTCACTCCTTACGGGTGCAGACGGGAGAGGGCCGGGGTGAGGACAACCTACACCTCGGCCTTTTCCCTTAACTGACGATACACCTCGTCTAGCAATAAGCTGGCAAGCCCCTTGAACACTCTGGGATGTTTCAATGCCTGATCTGCCATCGCACCGTGGCTTTCCAGCGCATCGACCACTGCGCCCGTTAATTTCTGCTCATATGCACCGTTGCTGAAGGATTCCGCCGTATCGTTTGCTTTGGCTTGCTCTTGCAGCATAGGGTCATCTACCATTTTTCCAATCAGCGTGGTGGCATACCCCCTAAAGTCTGCATCTGACAGGTTTCCAGAAAACACCTCATTCATCTTTTTGATGATGGCTGATAGCCTGTCGTTGGGATCGTCCCACGGCTCACCTCGGAACAACTCCTGCTCTTCCTGCTTGTGCTCCTTGTACCGATCATGCGCCTGTTTTAACGGATGCTGGATGGCGGCTTGTTTCCCTTTCGGATCAAAGTACGCCTTGGCGAACACCTCAACCTCGCTCCAAAGATAGACACCCGCTTGATCAAGTTTTTCGCGCAGCGTGTGCACCAAATTTCGATCAGTGATGCCCGATAATTTGGCAGTACGGTAAAACGGCAGGAACGAATTCAATATGTCTTCCGGCTTGTTGCGAAAATCCAGCACAAAAGTCTTGTCCTTGCCGGGGAAGGTGCGATTCAAACGCGACAGGGTTTGCACTGCCAAAACGCCATCAAGTCGCTTATCTACATACATCGCAACTAACTTTGGCTGGTCAAAGCCAGTCTGAAACTTTGAAGCCACGATTAACACCTGATAGCTATCCGTGTCGAATGCACCCTTGATACCATCGTCGCGTTCCTTGTGGTCGTTCAGGTCGCCTTCGTCGGCTTTGGTGATCTGGCTTTCGCTATCGGTAATCGTCCCGGAAAACGCCACCAGCGCTTTACAGTCGGCATACTTCATTTTGTCCATGTAGGCATCAAACGCTTTTTTGTAGCGCACAGCAGCCAATCGGCTATGTGGCCGCTCGATACTGATGACCTGGCTCTAGTCTTCAGCGACCTGGGCAAGAAATTCGAGAACTAGAGTAGAGTGTTCTGACATAAAAAAAGGGTTCGAAGACAAATCTTCGAACCCTTTTTCACGACACTTGTTCAAAACTTTATTATTTCGGTGACCTCAAAAGTTCAAAACTTTATTATTTAGTTCAAAACTTTATTATCACGAAACATCGTTTGATACCTTAGGCGAAGTTCTTTGCCACGAAGTCCCAGTTGACCAGGTTGGCCAGGAAGGTCTCGACGAACTTCGGACGCATATTGCGGTAGTCGATGTAGTAGGCGTGCTCCCACACGTCCACGCACAGCAGAGCCTTGTCGCCGGTGGTCAGCGGGGTGCCGGCGGCGCCCATGTTGACGATGTCGACGGAACCGTCTGCCTTTTTCACCAGCCAGGTCCAGCCGGAACCGAAGTTGCCGACAGCGGACGTCTGGAAGGCTTTCTTGAAATCGTCGACAGAACCCCACTTGGCCTTGATGGCATCAGCCAGCGCACCGGTAGGTTCGCCACCGCCGTTCGGCTTCATGCAGTTCCAGAAGAAGGTGTGGTTCCATACCTGTGCGGAATTGTTGTAGATGCCACCGGCCGGGGCCTTCTTGATGATGGCTTCGAGGTCCAGGTTTTCGAATTCGGTGCCCTTGATCAGGTTGTTCAGGTTGGTGACATAGGCCTGATGGTGCTTGGCATAGTGGTATTCGAAGGTTTCTTTGGACATGTGTGGCTGCAGGGCGTCCATGGCATAGGGCAGTGCTGGCAGTGTGTGTTCCATAGTGAATATGCTCCAGATGTTGGGTGGATTAAAACAAGTCGTTAACTTAGACTAAGTTTAATTGTATCGACTTTCATAGTTTGCGGCAACACTCAATGATAGACCAAATCTCTTGTCTGGAAAGCACAAGGCAAACGCTATAACATAGCTGTTTTTGATTTTATAGCGTAATCCATGAATTTATTGAAGGCCTTGGCCGCAGTCGGCAGCATGACCCTGATCTCCCGCATCCTTGGTTTTCTGCGCGACACCATCATTGCCCGGGTGTTCGGCGCGGGTCTGTATTCCGACGCATTCTTCGTTGCTTTCAAGATTCCCAACCTGCTGCGGCGGCTGTTCGCCGAAGGGGCTTTTTCCCAGGCGTTCGTGCCTATCCTGGCGGAATACAAGTCCAAGCGTGGCCATGATGCGACGCGCGATCTGGTGGATCATGTCGCGACACTGCTGGCGCTGATTCTTCTTGTGGTCTCGGTGATTGGTGTTCTTGCCGCGCCGGTGCTGATCTATATCAGCGCGCCTGGTTTTGCCGCAGTGCCGAGCAAATTCGATCTGACGGTCGCCCTGCTGCGCCTGACTTTTCCCTACATCTTCTTCATCTCGCTGGTTTCGCTGGCTGGCGGCGTCCTCAACACCTACAGCAAGTTCTCCGTGCCGGCCTTCACGCCGGTGCTGCTCAACCTGTCCTTCATAGTCTGCGCGCTCTGGCTGGCGCCGTATTTCGATCCACCGGTGCTGGTGCTGGGAGTTGCGGTGCTGCTCGGCGGCCTGCTCCAGCTTGGTTTCCAACTGCCCTATCTGGCGAGGCTCGGGCTGATGCCGCGCTTTCGTCTGAAGCTCAACGACGAGGGCGTGTGGCGGATATTGAAGCAGATGGGCCCGGCGGTGTTCGGCGTGTCGATCAGCCAGATCAGCCTGTTGATCAACACCATCTTCGCCTCGTTCCTGGTCACCGGCAGCGTGTCCTGGCTGTATTACGCCGACCGCCTGATGGAATTTCCCACCGGCATACTCGGCGTGGCGCTGGGCACCATCCTGCTGCCCAGCCTGGCCAAGCATTACGCCGATGCCTCCACCGTAGAGTACTCCCGCCTGCTCGACTGGGGCCTGCGCCTGACCTTGATGCTGGCGCTGCCCGCTGCACTGGCGCTGGCGATCCTGGCGGTGCCGCTGATTTCCACGCTGTTTTTCTATGGCAAGTTCACGCTCACCGACCTGTGGATGACGAGGGAAGCGCTGCTCGCCTACAGCCTCGGTTTGCTCGGCCTGATCATGGTGAAGGTACTGGCGCCAGGGTTCTATGCCCGGCAAAACATTCGCACGCCGGTCAAAATTGCGCTTTTTACCCTGTTCTCGACGCAGATGATGAATATCGTTTTTGTTTTTGTTTTGGAACTCAAACACGCCGGGCTGGCGCTGTCCATCGGCTTGGGGGCGTGCCTGAATGCTGGCCTGCTGTATTACCACCTGCGCCAGCACGATATTTATCACCCCCAGCCGGGTTGGCTGAAGTTTTTTCTTCAGGTAGCGGCTGCTCTGGCGGTGATGGGAGGGGTGCTGTGGTTCGCCATGGGCGTGGAAGATGCCTGGCTCAAGGGTGGTATCGTTTCCCGCGTGGTGCACCTGAGTTGGACCGTCGTGGCAGGCGCCGCCGCCTATTTCGCCGCACTCACCCTGTTTGGCGTGAGGATCAAGGATTTTATCCGCCACGGCGCTAAATGACCTGCTGCTATTTTTGAAAAGAGCCATGAATCGCAGAGGACGCAGAGTTAGGCAAAAGCTTGGCTAGCCTAAAGCCCTCTCCAGAGTGGGTCTTAAGCCCTTGTTTTTCCTCTGCGTCCTCCGCGTCCTCTGCGGTGAAATACGCCTTTTTGAGTTATAATCCAATCTTTTTTACACTCGGCTATGCTGATTTACCGCGGAACACCCGCTCAGTCCCTTTCTCCGGTCGCGCTTACCATCGGAAATTTCGATGGCGTGCATATTGGCCACCGTGCCATGCTCGCCCGCCTCACGCAGGCGGCGCGTGAGCGTGGACTGTCGCCCTGCGTGATGACCTTCGAGCCGCACCCGCGCGAATTCTTTACCCCGGAGCAGGCGCCGGCGCGCCTTTCCAACCTGCGTGAAAAGCTGGAGTTGTTCGAGCGATTCGGCGTGGAGCGGGTATTTATCCTGCGTTTCAACAAACGCTTCGCGCAGGTCAGCGCAGAGAATTTTATCAGCCGCATCTTGTGCGAGGGCTTGCAGGCGCGCTGGGTGCTGGTGGGGGATGATTTCCGCTTCGGCGCCAAACGCGCCGGCGATTTCACCATGCTGCAACAGGCCGGGAAGCAATACGGTTTTGAGGTGGAGGCCATGGACAGCGTGACCGTGTCCGGCCAGCGCGCATCCAGCACCGTGGTGCGCGAGGCGCTGACGAACGGCGACCTCGCTCTCGCTGAGCGCTATCTAGGCCGCCATTACAGCATTAGCGGCAAGGTGGTGCATGGCGAAAGCCTCGGGCGCAAGATCGGCTTCCCCACCGCCAACATCCAGATGAAGCACAACAAGCCGCCACTGGCCGGCATTTTTGCCGTCGAGGTCCACGGGATTGGTGACAAGCCGCTGCAGGGAGCGGCCAGCTTGGGCGTGCGCCCGACCATCAACGATAAAGGCAAGGCAACGCTGGAAGTTTTCCTGTTCGATTTCAACGGCGACCTTTACAACAAGCACTTGCACGTGGAATTCCTGCTCAAGCTGCGCGACGAAATGAAGTTCCCTAACCTCGAGATGCTGACTGCGCAGATCGCGGCGGATGTGGAAAACGCGAAGAAATTTTTTGGTGAAAGAAATGGCTGATTACAAAGATACGCTCAATTTACCTGACACCCCCTTTCCGATGCGCGGAGATCTCGCCAAGCGCGAGCCGGGGTGGCTGAAACAGTGGCAGGAAAGAAAGCTCTACGAGAAGATACGCGAGGTCAGCGCCGGACGGCCCAAGTTCATCCTGCATGACGGGCCGCCCTATGCCAACGGCGACATCCACATCGGCCACGCGGTCAACAAGGTGCTCAAGGACATCATCGTCAAGAGCAAGACTCTGTCCGGCTTCGATGCGCCCTACGTGCCCGGCTGGGACTGCCACGGGCTGCCGATCGAGCTGCAGGTGGAAAAGCAGCACGGCAAGGAGATTCCTGCCGCCAAATTCCGCGAGCTGTGCCGGGTATATGCGGCTTCGCAGATTGAACGGCAGAAGGCCGACTTCATCCGCCTTGGCGTGCTGGGCGAGTGGGACAATCCCTATCTCACCATGGACTTCAAGTTCGAGGCCGACATCATGCGTACGTTGGGCCACATCCACGCCAACGGCTACCTCTACCAGGGGCAGAAGCCGGTGCACTGGTGCGTGGATTGCGGTTCCGCCCTGGCGGAAGCCGAGGTGGAATACGAGGACAAGGCTTCTCCGGCGATCGACGTCGCCTTTGCGGTGAAGGATGTCGCCGCGCTGGCCAAGGTGCTGGGCATGAAAGAACCCCATCAGCCGGTTTTTGCGGTGATCTGGACGACCACGCCGTGGACCTTGCCGGCCAACCAGGCGGTGTGTGTGCACCCCGACTTCATTTACGACCTGATCCAGACGCCGAAAGGCATCCTGATCCTGGCGCGCGATCTGGCTGAAGCCTGCATCACGCGCTACGGTTTCGATGCGGTGGAAGTGGTGGCGACCGTGCAAGGCTCGGCGCTGGAACATCTGCAATTGCAGCATCCTTTCTACGACCGCAGCGTGCCGGTGATCTGCGGCGACCACGTCACGCTTGAAGCCGGTACCGGTCTGGTGCACACTGCGCCGGCGCACGGTCTGGAGGATTATGCCGTCGGCGGCAAATACAACCTTCTGGTGGATTGCCCGGTAGGCGGCGATGGCAAGTTTTACGCCAGTATTCCACTGGTCGGCGGCCAGTCGATCTGGGCGGCCAACAAGACCGTGGTTGAAACCCTGGCAAACAGCGGAGCGCTGCTGCTGGAAATCAAGCTCAAGCACAGCTACCCGCATTGCTGGCGGCACAAGACGCCGATCATCTTCCGCGCTACGCACCAGTGGTTTATCGGCATGGAAGCTACCGGGCAGCACAGCAGCTTGCGTAAAGCCGCGTTGAAGGCGGTCGAGAACACCGAGTTTTTCCCGTCGTGGGGCCGTGCCCGGCTCGAGGCGATGATCAAGAATCGTCCGGACTGGTGCGTCTCGCGCCAGCGCAACTGGGGTGTGCCGATGCCGCTGTTCGTGCACAAGGAAACCGGCGAACTGCACCCGCGCACCGCGGAGCTGCTGGAGCAGGTGGCGCAGCGTGTGGAACAGCAGGGCATCGAAGCCTGGTTCAGCCTGGACGCAAGCGAGTTACTCGGCGCCGAGGCAGAAACCTACAAAAAGGTGAGCGACACCCTCGATGTCTGGTTCGATTCCGGCTCGTCCCACGCCTGCGTACTGAAGCGACGCGACTATTTGCAGCACCCGGCGGACCTGTATCTGGAAGGTTCCGATCAGCACCGTGGCTGGTTCCAGTCCTCGCTCCTCACCGGTTGCGGAGTGGATGGCCACGCACCTTACAAGGCTCTCCTTACGCACGGTTTCGTGGTCGACGGCAACGGCCACAAGATGAGCAAGTCCAAGGGCAACGTAATCGCGCCGCAAAAGGTGGTGGACAGCCTCGGCGCCGACATGCTGCGCCTGTGGGTCGCTTCCACCGACTATTCCGGCGAACTGACCATTTCCGACGAGATCCTCAAGCGGGTGTCCGAGAGCTACCGCCGCATCCGCAACACCTTGCGCTTTCTGCTGTCGAACATCGCTGACTTCGATCCGGTGCAGCACGCTCTGCCGGTAGAAGAGTGGCTGGAGATCGACCGCTACGCGCTGGCGATGGCACGGGATTTCGAGAACGACTGCAAGGCACATTATGGAAAATACGAGTTCCACTTCATTGTCCAGAAACTGCAAGCCTTCTGTTCTGAGGATCTGGGCGGCTTCTACCTGGACATCCTGAAGGATCGCCTGTACACCGCCGGTGCTGATTCCCGCGCCCGCCGCTCGGCACAAAACGCCTTGTATCACCTCACCCACAGTCTGGTGCGGCTAATGGCGCCTATACTTTCCTTTACTGCCGAGGAAGTGTGGCAGGTGCTGGCCAAGAATCCGGAAGACAGCGTGTTTCTGCATACCTGGAACGACGTGATGCTGACCCAGCCGGATGAGGACGTGATCAGGCAGCGTTGGGTGCAGTTGCGCCGTGTGCGTGCAGATGTGCTCAAGCAGCTGGAAGAGGTGAGGGTGGCTGGGGAAATCGGTTCCTCGCTGGCCGCCGAGGTGGATCTTTATGCTATCGGCGAAATCTTCGACCTTCTCGATTCTTTCGGCGACGACTTGCGTTTCGTGTTCATTACGTCACAGGCGCGTTTGCATCAGGGCAGCCATCCCGAAGCGGTGGCCGGTGAAGCAGGGGTGGGCATTCGTGTTAGCGCCAGCCCACAACAGAAGTGCGAACGCTGCTGGCATTACCGCGCCGATGTGGGTGCCGATGCCACCAAGCCCGGCTTGTGCGGACGTTGTGTTTCCAATCTGCACGGCGAAGGCGAGCCGCGCCAGTATGCGTAACTGGTGGGTTTGGCTGACACTAAGCGCGGTCGTGATCGTGCTCGACCAACTGAGCAAGCACTGGGTGACGCAGTCGCTAGTCTTTGGCGAGGTGATCCCTGTGATGCCCTCCTTCAACCTGGTGCTGGCCCATAATACCGGTGCGGCATTCAGCTTCCTGGCCGGAGCCGGGGGATGGCAGCGCGGGTTTTTTAGCGTGATCGCGGTGGTCGCGGCAGTGGTGATTGTCCACTTGCTGCGCAAGCATCACGGGGAAAAATTTTTCAGCCTGGCACTTGCCATGATCCTCGGTGGTGCGCTCGGTAACCTGATGGACCGTATCATGCTCGGGCACGTGGTAGATTTTCTCGATTTTTATGTGCAAGGCTACCATTGGCCCGCGTTCAATGTTGCCGACATGGCGATCACCGGCGGCGCAGGGCTGCTGATCTGGGACAGTTTTAAAAAACCAGGAAGGGTGAAGGGTGAAGGGTGAAGGGTGAAGGGTGAAGGGTGAAGGGTGAAGGGTGAAGGGTGAAGGGTGAAGGGTGAAGGGTGAAGGGTGAAGGGTGAGGGGTGAGGGGTGAAGGGTGAGGGGTGAGGGGTGAAATGTAGGTTGGGTTAGCGGCTTTATCGCGTAACCCAACAAACCCAATCTTCCTTTGATATTGTGATTGATGGGTATCGCTACGCTCCACCCATCCTACGATGACTTAACAAGTGAAATTCAGGAGTTGAATATGAGCAAACAAACAGCTGCTGCCGGCGATAAAGTGAGCGTGCATTACACCATCTCTGTTCAAGAGGGCGAGGTGATTTTCGATACCTACGAGGAAGATGAGCCTGTCGTCCTGGAGATCGGTGCGGGTGAAATTGCGGAAAACCTGGAGAAGTGTCTGATCGGTCTGGAACCGGGCGAACAGCGCGTATTTCTTCTTGAGCCTGAGCAGGCGTTTGGCCTGAGCGACCCGGAGCTGGTGCAGCGGATCGAGCTGGAAATGTTCCCGGATGACATCGTGGTCGAAGTCGATAGCCTGATCGAATTCAACCTGCCCAGCGGCGAGGCCGTGATGGGGGTGATTCTCGACAAAACCGAGACCGATGCGCTGGTGGATTTTAACCATCCCCTGTGCGACTACCCGCTGAAATTCGAAGTCGAGATTCAGGAAATTCTGGAGTAAATATGGAAGTGTTGCTCGCCAATCCTCGCGGCTTCTGCGCTGGTGTGGATCGCGCCATCGAGATCGTGGAGCGCGCGCTGGAACTGTTTGGTGCGCCGATTTATGTGCGCCACGAGGTCGTCCACAACAAGTTCGTGGTGGAGAGCTTGCGCGCCAAAGGTGCGGTGTTCATCGAAGATCTCGCCGAAGTGCCGTCCGGAAGCACGCTGATCTTCAGTGCTCATGGCGTTTCGCAAGCCGTGCAAAAGGAGGCGGAAGCGCGTGGCCTGAAAGTGTTCGATGCGACTTGCCCGCTGGTGACCAAGGTGCACCTGGAGGTGGCGCGGATGCGCAGGCAGGACAAGGAAATCGTCATGATCGGCCACAAGGGCCACCCCGAAGTGGAAGGCACCATGGGGCAGGCAGATGGCGGCATGTACCTGGTCGAAAAGCCGGAGGACGTGGCTGGACTGCACGTCAGCAACGAAAAAAACCTCGCCTATGTCACCCAGACCACCCTGTCGGTGGACGACGCTAGCCGCATCGTCGCCGCGCTGAAACAGCGCTTTCCCAGTATCAGCGGCCCGAAGAAAGACGACATCTGTTACGCCACACAGAATCGCCAGGATGCAGTCAAAACCCTGGCGCAACAGTGCGATGTGGTGATCGTGGTGGGCTCGCCCAACAGCTCCAATTCCAATCGCCTGCGCGAAGTGGCGCAGAACATGGGGGTAGCCGCCTACATGGTGGACAACGCCAGCCAGATCGAACCTGCCTGGCTGCAGGGCAGGAAAAAAGCCGGCGTCACCGCAGGAGCTTCCGCACCGGAGGTGCTGGTGGAGGAAGTGATCGCCCGGCTGAAACAGCTCGGCGCCGGTAGCGTGGAGGAGTTGAGCGGCATCGCCGAGAACGTGGTGTTTCCTATTCCGAAGAGTCTTTCTTCGCCTGAACCAGCCTGATTTCTGAACGCGCCCTTCGGGGTTTTTCGAATCAATCGGCAAAAAAAGAGCGGCGCAAGCGCCGCTCTTGATTTTTCAGGCTGTCATTTCTAGTTGACTAGTTCGCGCCAGGTTATGCGTTTGGCTTCGACCGAACCGCCGCCGACCGGCATCGTATGTGTTTCCGGGACCGGGTTCTTGTGGCCAGTGCGGTAGATGATCACCGTGCCGTCGGGCAACTTGACTACGTTAAGACCCACTGTGACAAAGTTGAGTTTGTTGGCAACGACACTTCCAGTGGAAGTGGAAACAAAGCTGCCAGTCTTGTAGTTGAGGTTGTATAACCAGCTGTAGCCGCCAGGGGTGCAAGCCCCTGAGGTCGGCGTATTGCTGGCGACGGTCAGGGTGCCAAGTTCCAGGATCGGGTCTATGTTGATGCGCTCGCCCGAATCCGGCAGATTGATGTACCAGCCCAGCTGAGTGTTCCAGTCCACGGCATTGCTGCTCGCGGTCCGAGTCAGGCCGGAAGTGGTCAAGGTTTGCTGAACCAGGACAGACTGGGGATTGGTAATCGTGGTCGTACCCAGGTCGTCTTTGATGGCATAGATGCTTTGTGTGCTGGTATCGACCAGGTCGGATTGCCCCAGATAGCGCCCGGTTCCCAGGAAGATTACGGCTTTATTGCTGATCTCGCCGAGTTCCGGACGGACGGTGATGGGTTGGCTGGAGCCGAACGCGGCCACTTTCTGCACGGCACCGGTATTGATATTGAAGCGCCACAGGTTGCCATAGAGGTCGCCGCCGTAGACGCGCACGGCGGTGTTGTCGAGATCCAGACTATCCACCCAGTTGTTGATCTGGGCCAGGCCGCTTGGGCTGGTAGTCGATCCCTCGGTGGTGGCGATGGTACGAATTAACGCACCGGTGTTGGCATTCAGGACATAGAGATAGCCCTTGCCGTCGCCCGGAGAAACGTTGTTGTAGCCGGATGTCACCAATACTACCCACGTGCCGTCCCCTAGCTTGGTAAGCACCGGCTTGCCGAAACTGTAACCCAGATTGCTGTCATTGCTGGAGCTAAAGTTCCACAGGGCTTTGGGGTTGTTTGGGTCAGTGATATCCAGCGCGTAATAACCACGTCCGCCACCATTGAGGCCTGCAACGAGGATGGTTTTCCATTCGGTGCTGAGGCAGGTGGTGGAAGGAGCATTCGGGCAGATATCTCCGATGGTGGGTGCGCCATCGACATAGTACTGGTGGTTGTTGCCGTAATTCGAGTTGGCCAGTTTGTAGAGGTTGGGCAACACCATTTGCGGGATGTAACCCCACAGTTCCTGGCCTGTGCCGGCGTTGAGGGCGTGCAGCATGCCGTCATTGTTGGCAACGTAGAGTGTACCCTGACGGGTGGCTTGGGCCGACTTGAAACTGGCATAACCCACGTCCGTATAGCTGAAGAGCGGCTTTTGAACGTAGGTCGGCTGGGCGTGAATGATGTCTCCCATTACATTGCTACGGTCGCGGTAGAGGCGGGAATAAGCCCCGTAGGTGATGTCCCGGTCCTGATCTTCATTATGGTCCTGGCCTCGCAGGTAGTTGACCAAAGTATCGCCGGTGGCGGCCGCAATCTGGCTTGCAGTCCAGCTGGCGTATTGGGTCAGTTGGTTGGTGTTGAAGTAAGCTTTTTCGGCAGCTGTCAGATTGGCCCAGGTAAAGGACTTGAGATTGGGGGTGCCGCTGCTGTCATAGGTGTAGATTGTGCGGGTGTCGCTATTGCCGTTGGAGGCAATCCTGCTGTTCAGTAGAGAGCCGGCCAGCCAGGTGGGTGTGGAAGCCACATTGCCCGTGGAAAGGTCGATGGTATAGGCGCCGATATCGCCGTCCCACGACAGGGTACGGTAGCTTGCAACGTAGACATAGTTGTCGCCGGCCACTGGCTCCAGGTTACTGGTGGCAGCGGCAGCGCCAGAACCCACGCTGATGCTGATCGCCGACAGGGCCTTGTTCAAGCCATCGGAGAGGGAGTCCGGATTCTTGGCGCTGAAATAAGTGCCGTGCCCATCGACTGCGGCATGCCACAGGTCGTCTACGGCCATGTCCGTGTCGGCGGCAGGCAGCGGCCAATCCTTGGAACCCTGCTTGATGTCGAAGTAATCGCCCGAGGTGCTGGTCTTGTAGCCGTCGGTGAAAGTCAGGGTGCCGTCCACGCCCAGGCCCAGAGTGAAAGTGGTCATGTGTTGGTGGGTAGCCATGTCGTCCACGATCGGGTTGGTGCCGATCGCCGGGACGTTGTTGTCGGTGCCGACATCGGTGCCTAGAGCGCCGATCGATCCGGCAGGGCGCAGGTCGGTGTTGTAGTAGTAATACGCGACATCCGCCAGCGAGTCGCTGGAGCCGCCGTTGGTGGTGGTTGTGGTGGTGGTTGCGCCGACGGTCGGCCCGGTGGTGGCAGTGCTCGTTGCGCCATTGGTGGTTTGCGGGTAGCCGGCGCTATGGCTTGAACTTCCGGTGGCGGTGGTCGGCCCGGTTACGGTGGGCGCACTCCAGGCAGTCGAACTGGTGAGTGCTACAGTGTCTGTTGCCCCAGGATTGGCTATGCAAGCTGAAGTGCTGTCAGAAGTAGTCGCTCCCCATGAGGAACCCGTGGTTGGGGGAGTTGGGCTGAAGGTGCTGGTCGGCCCGGTGACGGTGGTATTTGTCCCACCCACATTAGCCCATGCAGCGGTGGTAGGCCCCGAAGTGGTGGTGGTGGCCGTGGTCGGGCCGACAACCGAGGTCGCGGTGGTGTCGCTGGTGACCACGCCGTTGGTCGTGACGACAGTATGTGTAGCCGTCGAGGTGGTGGTTACCTGGTCGGAGTACACCGTGGTGGTCAACTGCTCCTGAGGCTGACTGACGACTGTGGTAGTGGTTGCAGTTTCGGTGGAGGTGAGCCCGGTATAGACTCTTGTCCTTACCTTGACATTACTACCGGTACATCCGGTCGATGAGGTGGTAATGCGCGTTCGGGTATAGGTATCGGTTCTGCTTTGAGCGCTGTTGGTCGTGCTGGTGTTGTTTCTGGTGTTGCGGTCGACGACCGTCCTCGGCGTGGTTGCCACGGAGGTGGTGACGGTCGGCGTGGTTGCGACTGTGGTGCTGATGGCCCCATCATACTGCGGTCGCGGGGCGCTACCGTCCTGGTTGCCGACCCCCACGTTCTTTGCCATGGTGCAGCCTGCGCCACCTCTGCTGGTGCAACCGCTGTCATTGCCGGTATTCCAGTAGCCGTCAGTCGACAGGATGGTAAAGTTCTGCTGGCAGGAGTACTGGATCGGGTCGTTAACAGTCGAGCCGTTCAGGGTGGTCAGCTTATGGGCATAAATCAGGCCGGCTGTGGACAGCGCGGAACGCAGCGGCGTGCTGTTGCTCGGATTGGCGGCGAACAGCTTGGTGTACCAGCTACTTTTTTGCGTGGCATCAAAATTGGTGATATTGAGAAAGTCACTGCCGGTGTTGTTGTTGATGCTCATGTAACCGACGCGGTAATTGTTGGTCAGGGTGTTGAAGGCATGCGAGGTGGAGGTCTTCATCATCTGCATGCGGGTGTGGTAATAGGCGTACCAGTTGGCGAAGTTGGTCATCTCCTCGTTATAGGTACAGGTCGTGCCGGTGCAGTCGGTCCGGGTGCTGGCCTTGGGGTAGCTGTTGTTGCTGGAGACAATGTCGGTGCGGGTGAAGGTGCCATATTTGACGTATTTGTAGGTGCTGGTTTTCTTGGACTGGCAGCTGGTGGAGCCGAAGCCGGTGGTGGCGTCCTTGTTCAGGCACCATTGAACGGTGGTGACATAGTAGAGCGGTGCGCTGTTGACGGTGCAAGAGTTTTTATAGGTGGCATCGGGGTAGGTGTAATTGCCGCTGGCATCGGTTGCGGTCTTGCAGGTGCCGCCACAGCCTGTGTTGGTGCACCATTTGCGTTCCGGATAGCTGGTGAGCAGGTTTTTGGTGCCAGTGGACTGGACATTGTAGCCATCGATTTTCACGGCGGCCCACAGGGCGGCGGTGTTGTAGCTGGTCTTGCTGGTGCCGTCGGCATTGAGCGGCGGCGAGTATTGGATGGTCGGGTTGTAGTACACGCCATTGAAGGCATTGGCGTAGTAAGGCGGGTCGCCGGCAGCGCATTGCCGAGGCGTGCTGGTGGAGTCGCGGCAATAGGCGGGGTTGCTGTCGTTGATATAGTCTGGCATGTAATCCCAGTCCATACTGCCGGAGTCGTCGAGGACGAGCATGATGTTCGGGGCAATAGTGGAGGTGCTCGATTCGGCGAGAGGAACGTTGCTCAGGTCGGTGAGTGCCGCCGACAGGTTGCCAGCCAGCATGAACAACACCATGCCGAGCATGCGCATGCGCCAGTGGGTGTGATGGGTAGGTTTGGTGTTCATGATTTCATTCCTCTCATTGAACTGCTGCTCAAGCTTTGAGTTTGTTGCCTAAAGTTTTTTCTTAGAGCCGGATAATGGTCTGGACAAAAGCGACCGTGTTCCTCGGCCCTTTGACTCGTGAGGTGATCCGGTAATGACCCTGCTGCACCCCGCTCAAGCCCTTGATGCCGCCGCCGCCCTTGGTGCTGCCGGAGCTGGTGGTTTGCATGTAGGTGGAGCATTTGCTGCCCAGCGGTTCGTCGCTGACTTGGCACAGCCGATGGATGATGTAGGAAACGGTATAGCTGCCATCGCGTATCGTTGCAGGCAGGGACGCGGTGGGCAGGGTGTACCCCTTGATGGTCAGCAATGGGTTGGTGCCTTCCCAGTCTACGTCATCGAGCGGGTTGAGTGGCGTCATGCTGCCGGTGAGATCCGTGGTATCCATGCTGTTGGCGTAATAGCCGAAACCGATCTGATCGCTATTGAGTACCGCCGTGCCAGCGTTTCCGATCAGCCAGGCGCGCCCGGTCTCAATGCCGGCATCGGCGATGGCGGTGGTGCCCTGCTTGAAAGCGAGGTTGCCGGCGATCATCGTGGCGGTGTCAACCGATCGAATCAGGGCGATGGCGGCCAGCGTCATGGAAACGAGCGTGATCAGGGCGATGAATAAAACGACGCCCCGCTGTTTTGCAGCGCCATGGAAGTGGCTTGGATAAGTTGTGGTCGTGTTCATATGTTGGCCCATATGACGTTTTTGAGGGGGACAATGGTCTCAAAGACTTTGTAGCGATAGCGTTGCCAGTTCGCATCCCCGGACAGATCGATGGCTGGGGCGGGGAAGGCGACAGTGTCGTTCCAGGCGCAGGGGCCATTGTTGACGGTGCCTCCGGTCGTGGTGCAGGTGCCCGTGACGTTGTTTTTTTCGATCAGGCCGCTGCGGGCAACAACGGCGATGCGGATGGCCTTGATGCGCTTGACATCGGCTGCAGTGGGGGCGGCCCATAAGCCGGTGGCATTGACCCATGAGGTGACTTGCTGGCTGCCGGCTAGCGCTATGCCGTATTGCGCCTGCAGGCTGACGATGCCTTCCTGCAGTTGTATGGGCGTGGCCGAGGTTGATTCCTGAACCTGAAGGCTTGGCGATGCATCTATGCTATAAGTGCGTGAGGTAAAATCGCCCAGGCAGGAGACTTTCGCGGCCGTGGTGTAGAGAGGCCAGCTATTGGTGCTCATGTAGCCTGCGGTTGGATTGTACGTGGGGGCAGGGCTGTTGACATGGTAAAGCTTCAGCCCGGGCTGGTCGGTCGTGGTAAGTTGCATCAGGGTGCAGTTATTGCCTTCGCTGACGAGCACCAGATTGTTCTGGGTGGCCTTGATGTTGCAGCCATAGGTGGAGTTGACACTGAGTTCGGTTGCGGCGGTTACCATGTTCGTCCGAATGGGGGTTGAGAGGGCACCTCCCGGCGAAGTGGAATACTGTATCGAAATGGAGTCTGATCCCATGCCGCCGTCGGTGATCCTGAGCGGGGTGGTGGAGAAGCCGTTTAAAGGCCCCGGCGCTGACGTGCCATTGTCGTAGTAGCTGAAAAAGCTGGAGCAGTCCAGTGCCGACGCGCTGGTGCCATAGCCGGCCATGCGCACATCCCGTTCTATCGTATAAAGGGCGAGTGCACCATTGGTTTGCGCGTCGGAACCGGTCGTTGTCGTGCGTTTCTGGCCTTCAAAAACAGTGAATACCTGCAGGACGACCAGGGTGCCGATCAGGCCAATAATCATGCCGACCATGATTTCGACCAAGCTGAAACCGTGCTGGGAATGTGGGCGAAGTGTATTCATGGATATTTGCTCAGTTGGTGACATGGGCGACAGTGGTATAGCGGTGCGGTGCAGCTGTGTTTGGCGGTTGCCAGCTGATGGTGACCGTTACCTCGGTGCCGTTTACCGCAACGGTGCGGGTGCCGTTTGGCAAGTTCGTGAAGGACTGGTTGGTGACCACATAGTTGGTAAGATTGCCTTGATCCACCCACATTTGACCGATTATCTGGTTGGCAAAGAAACTGGCGTCGGTGCGGTCCTTGGCATCGGCTGTAACCTTGATGGAAGCAGCTTGGAGACCGACGATGGCCAGAATGCCCATGGAAAAAATCAGGATGCCAATCAGCGCCTCGAGCAGCGCGGAACCCTGTTGATTGCGCGGGTTGTGTGCTTGCATGGTGGTTTCCTTATTGGCATCCCTGGGGGTTGTTGGCTAGGGCCAAGGCAGGGTCGCACATACGAATAATGCCTCCTGAGCCGATAGTGATAACGTATCTTCTGGCGCCGGCTACCACCGCATTGGTGATGTCTATCCGGGCGATATCGGCGCCAATATTGGCAGTGGGAACCCGGCCCATGCCATCGAAGGTGACGCCATTGGGCAGCCCGGCTCCCGCAGTGAGGGCTGTAGCGTAAAAGCCGGCGGTCAGTGGCGTGGGGGGTACGGAAGCGTCTGTACCTACCCGGGCATTGACAGTACCTTCAGCTGCTGTTTTTGATTGGATGGTGGCGGGGCATTCGGCCGTGACAATCACGCAGCCTACGGTCCAGGCGGCCAGGCCGGTTGCGTTGGTCGGGGAAAATCGCACGCTGGTGTTATATCGGACGGCTTCGGAGCGCGCCAGCTGCAGGCCGTCCAGGATGGATTCGGCAGCGCCGCGGTTTTGCGTATTCTGCATCCACAAACTGAATGAGGGCATGGCGATGTAAAGCAGAATGGACATCAGCGCCACGCCGATCATGAGTTCGATCAGGGTGGCGCCCTTCTGCCTGGATTGCAGGGTTAGCACGTTCCTCCCTTGCTTCTCACCCAGCAACCAGTCTGAGTCGTCCAGCCAGAGGGGAGCGCGGTAGTGCCCTTGGTGTTGTTCTGATCGATGGTATAAGTGAAACCGCCAGTGCCCTGGGCGGCGATGCCGGTGGCCTGTACTGTGAAAGTGGTTGCGGTGAGCGTCGGGCAAGTGTAGGTGAAATACTGGGTGCCAGATGGCAGCGGTGCTACCGTGCCAGCAGCGCATGCGCCGACGTAAGTGCGGTTGTCTTGGTAGTGCTGCTCCAGCTTCACCCGCATTGAGGCGAGTTCGGAAAAGGCTTCAGTCAGCTTGCCGCGTGTCACATAATCAGTGTAAGCAGGCAAGGCTATCGCTGCTAAGATGCCGATGATCGCAACGACGATCATCAATTCAACAAGTGTGAAGCCTTTTTGTGTTTTCATGGATATCCCCTCTCGTACGTTCCAAAGCTTAGCTTAATGTTGAAATACATCGTTAGCATAAACCGACTAACGGTCAGTTTGCTAGAATAAGCGGCACTATAAGGAATTGATTGTTTTGGAATCTGATTTTTTGATCATCGGTGGTGGGGTGGCCGGCCTGAGCAGTGCTCTCGAATTCGCCCGGACGGGTGCCAGCGTGTCCGTTGTGGAGCGTGGGCAGTGTGGGGCCGAATCTTCTTGGGCGGGTGGCGGGATCCTGTTTCCTCTGCTGCCCTGGGATTATTCTCCCGCTGTGACGGATCTGACGCAGTTGAGTTGCCAGTTATTTCCGGAATGGACGGAGCGCATTGCCGACATGAGTGGTGTCGACCCGGAATACCGGGTCAGCGGTATGCGGGTTATGCCACCGTTTGATGGCGAGAGGGCCATGCAATGGTGCGCTGGTCATGGGGTGAGGCTGGAGCAGGACGGAGAGACTTTGTGGCTGCCGGACGTCGCGCAGGTGCGCAATCCGCGCCTGATCAAGGCATTGCGCCTCGCGCTGGAGCGGATAGGGGTACGGATTGTGGAACGGGTCGAAGTGACCGGGATCGTTTCCACGGAAGATCGAGTGGCGCGACTGGATACCACTGCGGGGCCTTTTGCGGCGGAGCGCTATGTCGTTGCCGCCGGAGCCTGGAGCAAAAAATTACTGGGAAAGCTGGGCGTGCAGCTCGATATCAAGCCTGTGCGCGGCCAGATGCTGCTGTATAAGGCGCAGCCTGGAATGCTGCGGCACATTATTGTACAGAATGGTGCTTATCTGATTCCTCGCGATGACGGGCATATCCTGGTCGGCAGCACCCTGGAGGATGTCGGCTTCGACAAGGCTACGACCGAGGAGGCCAAGGTTGCGCTTCATGCACGAGCGCTGGGCATGCTGCCTCAACTGGCCCAGGCAGAGTTTGTAAAGCACTGGGCCGGACTGCGCCCTGCTGCGCCCGACAATATCCCGACCATTGCTCGGCATCCGCAGCTTGATAATCTTTTCCTCAATAGTGGACATTTCCGCTACGGTGTCACCATGGCGCCTGCAAGCGCTCAAATTCTGGTAAATCATCTACTAAACCAGGAACAACCCATTGATGTTTCAAGCTATGATTGGCCTCGGTTGAATTAAAAAAGTATTAGACAAAGTCCAACACTTGGTTTAGCATGAATCCATGGATATGAAAATTTATACACGCGACAACATGGCGGACCTGCTACGGCAGCACGCAATCAATCCGACTCATCAACGACTCGAGATTGCCTATGCTTTGTTCTCGAGGCAGGAGCACCTTTCTGCCGATCAGATTCTTGCGATCGTAAATACCAAGCACAGTGAAACCTCCAAGGCAACTGTCTACAACACGCTCAATTTGTTCGTGGAAAAGAAGCTGATCCGTGAAGTGATCGTTGATCCCAGCAAAGTATTCTACGATCCCAATACCCACGAGCATCATCATTTCTACGATGTAGTCAGCGGTCATTTGACCGATATCGACGCGGCGGACTTCAAAATCAGCGGCTTGCCCATGTTGCCGCCTGGTGTGATTACCGAAGGCATCGACATTATCGTTCGTATTCGCCCACAAGCGGTTGCTGCCTGATCAAAATCCCTTTCGATTCTATCGAATATCGCCCGTTCGGCCCGTTATGGCGCGCTGTAACGGTTGATGGCTGATGGGGAAGGGGGATATAATGCCGAGCTTGTGTGCCGATGTAGCTCAGTTGGTAGAGCAGCGCATTCGTAATGCGAAGGTCACCAGTTCGATTCCGGTCATCGGCACCAGTAACATGTTTCAGGCAGTCCAAAGAAGGCCGTAAACTCCAATAAATACAGGGTTTACGGCCTTTTTCACGTCCAGAGCAGTCCAAGTAAGGCCAATTGAATCCGAGGTAAAATGGGGGCATAATAAGGGGCATATCACATGGAAATGTGATTCTTGATAGGAGATGCCCCCACCATGCCGCTGACCGAACTGGAAATCCGCAACGCCAAGCCACTTGAAAAGCCCGTTAAAGTTAAGGGTGAGAAGACGACCTTCGTTACTGTAGGCGGCTCCTACAAACTCTCTGACGGCGGGGGCATGTATCTTGAGGTCATGCCTAACGGCTCTAAATACTGGCGGCTCAAATTCCGCTTTGCCGGAAAAGAGAAGCGCCTCGCCTTGGGTGTTTATTCTGCACCAGGGAGGGCAAGTTCTGAGACCGTGGCCTTGACCGAGGCGCGCCAAATGATGGCCAATGCCAAAAATCAGATTCGGGAGGGCATAGACCCATCTCATCAGCGCAAGGTGGAGAAGATCACCAAGGCACAGAGCGCCGCAAACACCTTCGAGGGTGTGGCTAATGAATGGCTGGAAAAGTTCGGCGCAAAAAAAGCTGCGTCAACCATCGAGAAAACCCGCTTCATACTTCGGCGCGACGTGTTTCCGTGGCTGGGGGCATTGCCCATTGCTGAAATCAAGCCTGTTGACCTGCTGGCAGTCCTGCAACGGATCGAAGGGCGTGGCGCTCTGGAAACTGCCCACCGTGCCAAACAGTATGCAGGCCAGATATTCCGTTTTGCAGTAGGCACCAAGCGAGCAGAGCGTGACATATCGCAAGACCTCAAGGGGGCATTGCCATCACCCAACGTCACTCATCGCGCGGCCATTACCGACCCGGTAAAGTTCGGCGGGTTGCTACGCGCCATTGATGCCTTCAATGGAACCTTTACTGTCAAGTGTGCCATAGAGTTGGCACCACTGATCTTCGTGCGACCCGGCGAGTTACGGCAGACGGAATGGGCCTGGGTGGATCTGGACGCTGCGACGATCTGCTATCCGGCTTCCGTGATGAAAATGCGTGAAGATCACATAGTCCCGCTGTCCCGGCAGGCGCTTGAAATCCTGCGAGAGATTCAGCCGCTTACCGGACGTGGAAAATATGTTTTCCCCAGCATCCGAACCGGCGAGCAGTCCATGAGCGAAGCGGCCATTAACGCGGCACTGCGCCGCATGGGTTTCGATAAAACGGAAATGACCGGCCACGGTTTCAGGGCAGCCATAAGAACAATTGGGGATGAGGTGCTGGGCTTCCGTGTGGACATCATAGAACACCAGTTAGCCCATGCCGTAAAAGATCCGAACGGGCGAGCCTATAACCGCACGGCGCACTTTCCTGAACGGCGGAAGATGATGCAGCAATGGGCGGATTATCTGGACAAGCTTAAGGTTGGTGCGGAGGTAATACCGCTACACGGTCAAGTGGGATGACATGTTCGCAATGCCTATCCAGATGAGGTGTGTATGAGAAAAATAACCGGCACACGCCAACCGAAACAACGTCAAGGTTTCAACAAAGAGGCATTTAGGCAAGCCACCACCGACGCACTAACCCATTTGAGAACAGTTGTTTCCGAACATGCCATTGCTCGGATCAAGGAACTGCCACTCTCCGAACGAGCTGCGGGGCTAATTCTTCCTCCTGCGCTCGCTGAGAGGATAGCCCTAGATATAGGAAAATTCGCGGCAGCCGAGGCGTTCAAGCATCTATTTCTCCATAACGACATAATGAAGCTCACTGCCGACGCTAGGATCGGACACCTTAACCGAACAAGAAAATTGGGGAAAAAGAAACCACTTCGCCCTTCCACACGAGCCGAAAAAGCTATTCTCAGATGCGTTAAAGGGGATGGAATGACTTGGGAGACAATCCTACAGCATCTCGTGGATACCCAGTTGGCCGAGACTAACAGGTTTGGCAATATCATCATCGACGGGAGAACGATCAAGCAAAAAAGTTTTCCGACTTTCATTACCCGTGTCAAGAAGAAGAAATTCATATAACAATAATAATATCAAGTTGTTACAAGAATAAATTTACACATTTCGCGTTTCTCGTAAAAACGCACCAGAAAATCGCCGAATGATCTGCATGCATCCCAACACATGCGTTCACGGCCCCTGCGGATCATGGCTGTGTCGACCATGTGCGTCCAGGCAACGGTGCTGGTGCAAGGCTGAACAACGCTTGGTTTGGAGTGGGGGCCAATCTCAAAGACAAGGCATGGGATCAGGCGATGTGGCTTATTTAAAATAAATGTTCATATTTAGGAGGGCATAGATGATGGATGCAGCATTTAAGGGACTCTTGGGCGCAATTGGGATGATTTTGGCCATTTTTATCTTCAAAGCGATTGCCGGCCTGTTTTCTAAAACAGTAAATACACTGAAGAAAGTGACCACCCCAAAACCAGGACGGCACCTCATTGATGATGAAAGGCTATATGAGATTGCCGCAACAGAGGTGGATGAGAAACGCCAAAAATATGGGCTTTGGGAAAAGTCACTTGTGATCGCCAATGGGGATTTCGGTATTGGCAGACGGGAGTATATCAAGCTTAGAGTGCTTCAACTTAAGGATGAGAATCCGCCGGAGAATGTGAAGCCATCATAGATTTATTAGTTGCGGTATCCGCAAGCTGCATTATGGGAAAAGCCAAATAAGAGGATCAATAAATGTTAGCAAGGTTGATTTTGTTTTCGCTGGTTGCGGTTTTTGCTCTCGAAGCGCAAGCCACAATAGTTACGGTATTGGGCCGTCAAATTAATGTTGTAATCCCAACTGGATATTGCGAAGTTGGCAAGCACCCCGCAGATGTAGAGTTGGTGCGCTCAACTAGAGATGGCATTGGGAATTCCAATCAAATACTTGCCATGTTTGCTGATTGTCGAGAGTTGGATGAGTTTCGTAAAGGTAACTTTCCAGCATGAAGCCTTTGTCGGGGATTACTGGTTAGAATTGCGGAACGACTGGGGCGAATAAATCGGTTGCTTGATGGCCTAGTGACGAAACTTGCCGGCAAGGGGTAAATCTGTTTCGCGAAATGGGGTAGCAAAACGAAACAGGGGGCATATTTGGGGGCATAAAACGGAAGTAATGTTTTTATGTCCAAGCCCATGGCCGTTCTTATGGCACTATTTCATGCCGGTCATCCACCAGTAACACACCCAAAGCAGCCCTAAAGAAGTCTTAAAGCCCGCATTTAGCGGGCTTTTTCATTTACAAGATCAGATTACGACAAAGGAGCTGATGCAGCTTTGCCGATTTTACTCGGATAGGCCCAGCCGTTGCGCCAGGCACCGATCACCAGGTTGGGGTATTCTGGCCTTCCCAGGCTGCCGTTGTAGCGGCCCAGGGCTCGGTATAGGTCGCCTTTTTCGATGTCGAGGTAGTGCCGAAGAATGGTGCAGCCGTAGCGCAGGTTAGTGCGGATGTGGAACAGGTTCTGGTCGGGGGTGCCGATATTTTTGACCCAGAACGGCATCACCTGCATGTAGCCACGTGCCCCGGCACTGGATACGGCATATTTCTTGAAGCCGCTTTCCACCTGGATCAATCCCAGTACCATTTGGGGGTCGAGACCCGCGCGGGATGCTTCGTAGTGTACGGTTTTGAGAAAGTCCTGGCGCACTTTCCTGTCCGGCATGCGTTTCTCCAGGCGCTGAGACATTTCCGCCATCCAGATATTTGCGTCGGTTGTTGAGGCAAAGACGAGGCGTGGGGCAGCACCGTCGCTGACAGTTTTATGCAGTGCCGCCTGCACGCTGGCGCTCAACGGCTCCTCACTCTGTGCGCCGGCGTGGGCCGGCAGGCTGATCAGTAATGCAACAAGGATAATTAGCTTATGCATGTAGCTGATTTTATGTGACTCACGATATTTTGCAAGGGGATGGCCGTAGCTTTGTCATCACGACGCCCCTGGTATTCCACGTTGCCGTCCTTCAGTCCGCGCTCGCCGATGACGATGCGGTGCGGGATGCCGATTAGTTCAAGATCGGCGAACATTACGCCGGGGCGCTCGTCGCGGTCGTCCAGCAGCACTTCGATACCAGAGGCCATGAGTTCGGTGTAGAGCTTCTCGACGGTTTCCTTCACTAGTTCGCTCCGGTTGAGGCCGATCGGTACGATGGCGAGTTGGAAAGGTGCTATTGCGGGCGGGAAGATGATGCCGTGCTCGTCGTGGCCCTGCTCGATGGCGGCGGCGACGATGCGTGAGACGCCGATGCCGTAGCAGCCCATTTCCATCACCTGCTCCTTGCCGTTCTCGTCAAGAAAAGTGGCTTTCATCGCTTCGGAATACTTGGTGCGTAGCTGGAAGATGTGGCCGACTTCGATGCCGCGGCACAGTTCCAGTTTACCCTTGCCGTCCGGGCTGTCATCACCTTCCACTACGTTGCGGAGATCGACTAGTTCTTTCAGTTCCGGCAGGTCACGGCCGAAATTGACGCCGGTGAGATGGTGTCCGTCCTCGTTGGCGCCGCAGGTGAAGTCGCTCATCGCGGCTACCGCGCGGTCGGCGATAATGGTGACATTCAGGCCGACTGGACCGAGCGAGCCGGCGTTGCAGCCGGCGGCGGCACGTATTTGCGCGTCGGCGGCAAAGCGCATCGGTTGGGCAAGCTGGAGCAGCTTGCCGGCCTTGACCTCGTTGAGCTGGTGATCGCCGCGCAGCAGCAGCGCCACTACGTCGCCGTCACGACCTTCCAGCAGCAGTGTTTTAACGACCCGGTGTGCGGGGATTTTAAGAAATTCGCACACTTCCTCGATGCTGTGTTTGCCAGGCGTGGCGACTTTTTGTATCGCTGCGGACGGAGCGGGGCGCGGAGTTGTGGGAGAAACTGCCTCGGCTAGCTCGACGTTGGCGGCATAATCGGAACTGGGGCAGAAGGCGATGGCGTCCTCGCCGGAATCGGCTAGTACGTGAAATTCATGCGAGCCGGTGCCGCCGATTGCGCCGGTATCCGCCGCCACGGCACGGAACTTTAATCCCAGTCGGTTGAAAATGCGGCTGTAGCAGTCATGCATCACCTGGTAGGTCTGTTCCAGGCTGGTGAAGTTTGCGTGGAAGGAATAAGCGTCCTTCATCATGAACTCGCGTGCGCGCATCACGCCGAAGCGCGGACGAATTTCGTCGCGAAACTTGGTCTGGACCTGGTAGAAGTTTACCGGCAGTTGGCGGTAGCTCTTGATTTCGCGGCGAGCGATGTCGGTGATCACCTCTTCGTGGGTCGGGCCGAAGCAGAAGTCACGCTCATGGCGATCCTTGATCTTCAGCATCTGTGGGCCGAAAACGTCCCAGCGTCCGGTTTCCTGCCATAGTTCGGCGGGAACGACCGCCGGCATCAACAGTTCGACCGCGCCGCTCTTGTTCATTTCATCGCGCACGATGTTCTCGACCTTACGCAGCACCCTGAGGCCGAGCGGCATCCAGGTATACAGGCCGCTGCCGATGCGCTTGATCAGGCCGGCGCGGAGCATCAGTTTGTGGCTGACCAACTCGGCTTCGGCTGGTGCTTCCTTGAGGGTGGACAGGAAAAATTGTGAGACACGCATGGGGATTCCCGTAATCAAATTCTGAATTCGCGATTTTAACCGAAAACAAGGCGTATATCGGATTGATTTGGCCTTCGAATAGCACTAGCCTATAATTGTATTTAGTCGTTAAACAAGAAAAAGGAAATTATCATGTACAGCGAAGTCGATGAAGCAGCCGATATCAACAAGGAAAAGCTGGTTGCAGATTTTAAAGTGGTGGTGGCCGATGCCGAAGCGCTGCTCAGGGCGACCGCTAATGATGCGGGTGAAAAGGTAGCTGCCGCGCGCGAAAAAATCCAGGCCAGCCTGGTTGACGCTAAAGTGCGGTTGGCACAGGCTGAAGCAGCGATTATTGACAAAACCAAGCAGGCTGCCCGTGCCACTGATCAGTATGTGCATGACAATCCGTGGAAGGCAGTGGGTATTTCCGCCTGTGTCGGGCTGGTAATCGGTGTCCTGATCGCACGTCGCTAACATACTGATTGTTATGGCTGAAACAGATGCGGGCATAGCACATGCCACTGGATTGTTTGCCTCACTGTGCAATTTTGCCGCTACGCTTTCGGGCGTAGCGCAGACAAGACTGGAGTTGTTGGCGAATGAAGTGGAGGAGGAAAAGCTCCGCTTTGCTCAGTTGCTATTGTTCGGCAGCATCGCGCTGTTTTGCTTGGCTATGGGTAGCGTGTTTCTCGTGATATTCGTCACCATTTTGCTATGGGATAGTCACCGACTGTTGGTGCTGGGCGGTTTTGCCGTACTTTTTTTTAGCCTCGGCGGTGTGGCTGTCGTGATGTTTCGTGCTCGTGCTTCGGCCGGGAGCAGGCTATTTGCGACCAGCCTGGCAGAGCTGGGCAAAGACCGACAGCAGCTGTTGCCGTAATGGAAATCGAGCAACGGTTGGACGATCTTTCCAGGCGGCGTGCCGAACTGGTGGCGCGCAGCGCGGCGCAGCGTGCTGAATTGGGTGATATCGGTCATGCCTGGCGCCTGCCGCTGGCGATAGCCGATCAGGGCGTGACAGTATGGCGTTTCTTTCGCATGTATCCGGCCTTGCTGGTCGGGCTGGGCGTAGTATTTGCGGTGGCTCGGCCGCGCAGGGCGGTAAAATGGTTCGGCCGTGGCTGGGCGCTGTGGCGTTTTTTCCGCGGTATGGCAGCCGGGCAAGGGAAGCATAATTGATTGGCAGTGTCAGAATATTGATTTTCTCCACTGGCCAGCTTTCATCTCGTGTTAGCCCAATTTGTTTCCTTGCCGCATCCTGGCGGCAGGTGTAATTCTTCCTGCACCCTTCCTGAAGCACCCCGGATACATGAAGTGGAGTTACCGGGATAGGCTTGATTTTTCTCCGCTCCATCGAGGCAACAATGGGAATGTTTTTCGGGCGGCGTATTCATAAAGCGGTAGCCGCTGGTGATGTCGTAGATGTTAGTGAGCGCGACGGCGTGCGGTCGTTGCATCTGGGCAGTCAGACTGTGCAGAGTTCGATGCGCATTAGTGCGCCCAACGAGCTTGAGCTTGCCTATACCCGCAGCATGATGGGTTTTCTCCTGTTTAATCCTGATCCCGTACGCTTCCTGATGGTCGGGTTGGGAGGGGGGTCATTAGCCAAATTCGTTTATCACCGCATGCCGGCCACACGCATCGTGGCAGTGGAACTGAACTCGCAGGTGGCGGCAGCTGCGCGCGCCTATTTTCAGCTGCCTCCGGAAGATGAAAGATTCGAGGTGGTGATCGCCGAAGGCGGCCAGTATGTGGCTGATCATCCTGATAGCTCCGATGTGCTGATGGCGGATGGCTTCGACGGTGTTTCGCTGGCCGATTCGCTGGTTACCCAGCGTTATTACGACGACTGTGCCTCAGCACTGAGTGAACGAGGAATCCTCGCGGTAAATTTGTGGGGCAGCGACAAGAATTTCGATGTCTACTTGCAGCGTATCGAGACCAGTTTCAATGGCCTGACACTGTGTTTGCCTACGGAAAAGCATGGCAACATGGTCGTATTCGGCTTCAAGCGCAGCCCAGGCAATCCACGCTGGGACGATTTGCGCCAGCGCGCCAGAGAACTGGAGCAGGCATATGGGCTGGAATTTCTCAAGTTCGTTGAAGGTCTGCGTAGCCTCAATGTCCACACTGAAAAGCGCCTACTGATTTAGATAATATTTCGTGTGGAACCGGTGCCTTATGTCTTTGTCTCATGAAAAGTAATGCAGTAATTTTTTCGGATTTCCAGGCGTATGGTGAGTCTGTTCCATTCGTAATCGTGACTTCGGTCATGGGTATGCGTTATTTGACTTTCATTGCTGGGTGAAATGTGAAAAAATTACGTTAACTTAACGAATTTGAGGTGTTTCACAAATGATAGACCGGGACGGTTATCGCCCCAATGTCGGCATCATTCTATGCAATGCAAAAAATGAGGTTTTCTGGGGCAAACGTATCAAGGAGCATTCCTGGCAGTTTCCGCAAGGAGGCATCAAGGCCGGCGAATCACCCGAGCAGGCAATGTTTCGGGAGCTAGAGGAAGAAGTAGGACTACAGCCGCAGCACGTAAGGATTATTGGCCGCACCAGGGACTGGCTACGCTACGATGTGCCCCAGAACTGGGTGCGGCGGGAGTGGCGCGGCAGTTACAAGGGCCAGAAGCAGATCTGGTTTCTATTGCGTTTGACAGGGCGTGACAGCGATGTGTCGTTGCGCGCATCATCGCATCCCGAGTTCGATGCCTGGCGATGGCATCATTACTGGGTGCCGCTGGAATCGGTGATCGAATTCAAGCGTGACGTGTATCGCTTGGCGCTCAATGAGCTGGCAGGCTACCTCAATAAATCAGAATAAACTGGAGTCAAGATGGTTGATTTTCCCCCGCTACCGCCCAGCAACCTGGTGCAAGGGGCGACTTATTACCAACCCCTGCAAATCTCGCCTGCCCATGTTGAACTGGGCGACCCGGCGGTGCGGGTGATGACTGACCTGAAAGAGGTGATGGCAGTCACCATCGGGCCGGAAAAAACGGTGGATGCCGCCAGGGAACGTATGGTTCGGCACAGCGTCAGGTTGCTGCTGGTGATTGATGATCAGGAAACCGTCCTCGGGCTGGTTACCGCAACCGACATTCTGGGCGAGAAACCGCTGCAATTTATCCAGAAGTCCGGCGGCAGGCGGGAGGATGTCCTGGTGCGCAACATCATGACGCCGCAGGAAAAACTGGAAGTGCTGTGCATGAAGGATGTCGCTGCGGCAAAAGTGGGCCACATCGTCGCAACCCTGAAAAAATGTGGTCGCCAACATGCCTTGGTGGTGGATACCGAAGGGCTGGGTCATGCCCAACAGGTGCGTGGTATTTTTTCGACTTCTCAGGTTTCAAGACTCTTAGGCACGGAAATCCAGACACTGGAAATAGCCCAGACCTTCGCCGAAATTCAGGTGCAGCTCGCCAAGTAGGGAATGAAAAAACTCTTTGCACTGTTGCTACTGGCTATTCCGCTGACGGCCCATGCGGAATGGGGAAAATTTGAGTACGAATTCGATGAGGAAAAGCCGTGGGCCGAGATTGAGGCTCAACTCCCGCCTTATCCGAAGGAAGAGAATCTGCTGCCGTTATTCGTTAGCGCCGCCACTGATAACAAGTTTTTTGTCGATGCCGCTTCCATCAGTGCAGGTGAGGACGGCGTGGTTCGCTACACGATGATCGTCAAATCATCGGCGGGTGCCTCCAATGTGAGCTTTGAGGGTATCCGCTGTGCCAGTCGCGAAAGGAAGCTTTACGCTTTCGGGCGCAAGGAAGGGGCTTGGTCAAGGGCTCGCTCCTCCAAATGGGAACCGATCCGCTACCAGGACCGTAACCGTCACCACCACATGCTTTACGACGATTTCTTTTGTCCCAACGGCATTATCGTGAAAAATCCGCAGGAAGCGGTCGATCTGCTGAAGCGAGGCTTCAGACAGTGAAATAACCTGTAGGGCCGAATTCATTCGGCCAGTGCGAATAAGTTCGCACCTACAGTCAGAATTCAGCCTGGAGTTGTAACGGGTTAAATCAGAACCAAGTTGTAGCTCCAGCATAACGTTAGCTGCGCGAACGTTAGCCTTCACTGCAGCTTAGTGCGGCTCTTTCAGAGCAGCACTAAGTTGTGGCTCCGACCTAACCTTATGCTTCGCAGAAGGTTAGTCTTCGCCGCAATCTGGCTCTGCTTTTACAGCAGAACCAGATTGTCTCGATGGATCAATTCTGGTTCGTCAACGTAACCAAGGACGGATTCGATTTTCGTACTGGCGTGGCGCATGATTTTTTGGGTTTCCTGCGCACTGTAATTGACCAGGCCACGGGCGATTTCTTGCCCTTTCGCGTCCAGGCAGGTAACCACTTCGCCGCGCTCGAAATCGCCGGATATCGCAGTCACACCGATCGGTAGCAGGCTTTTGCCTTCCTTGCGCACGGCATTGACCGCGCCATCGTCGAGCGTGAGCCTGCCCCCGACCTGGAGGTGGTCAGCGAGCCATTGCTTGCGGGCCACGGTCTTTATTTCGCCGGCAATCAGTTGGGTGCCGATCGCCTCGCCTTGGGCAAGTCGGATCAGTACATCCGGTTCGCGTCCCCAGGCAATCACGGTATGAGCACCGCTGCGAGCCGCACGCTTGGCGGCGAGAATTTTAGTCAGCATGCCGCCGCGGCCGATATCGCTGCCGGCTCCGCCTGCCATGGTTTCCAGCGCCGGGTCGCCGGCGCGTGCTTCGGCCACCAGCGTGGCTGTAGGATCCCTGCGCGGATCGGCAGAATACAGGCCGGTCTGGTCGGTCAGGATCACCAGCGCATCCGCGTCGATCAGGTTGGTGACCAGTGCCCCCAGGGTATCGTTGTCGCCGAAGCGGATTTCCTCAGTAACTACGGTGTCGTTTTCGTTGATGATCGGGATAGTGTTCAGTTTGAGCAGGGTGCGCAGGGTGGAGCGAGCATTGAGATAGCGCTTGCGGTCGGCGAGGTCGTCGTGGGTCAGCAGGATTTGTGCGGTGTGCAGGCCATGCTTGCGGAAGCAGGTTTCATAGACCTGCACCAGCCCCATCTGGCCCACCGCGGCTGCGGCTTGAAGTTCATGCACGGCGCTGGGACGTTTCTTCCAGCCGAGGCGCTGCATCCCCTCGGCAATCGCGCCGGAAGAGACCAGCACCACTTCGCGTCCCATGGCTTTGAGGGCGGCAATCTGCGCCGCCCAAGTGGCGATGGCCTCATGGTCGAGGCCGGCGCCGCTGTTGGTGACCAGGCTACTGCCGACTTTTACGACCAGGCGTTTGCTGTTGGCGATAATGGAACTCAAGGCTGTGCTTCCTGCGTGTCCTCTGTAGGTTCTTCTATCGGTCGGTTCTGATCGAGAAACTCCATGATGGCGTAGACTACTTCCTTGCAGCCTTCTCCGGTGAGGGCGGAAATGATAAAACATTTCCCGTCCCAGCCAAAGTCCTTGAGGAACTGCTGTTTGTACTGGTCGCGTTCGTCTGCTGGCAGCATGTCCATCTTGTTCAGCAGCAACCAGCGCGGCTTCTGGTAAAGCGATTCATCGTATTTCTTGAGCTCGTTGACGATCGCATGCGCTTCTGCAACCGGGTTGGCGGTTTCGTCGTAGGGGGCGATGTCGACCAGGTGCAGCAGCAAGCGGGTGCGTGCCAGATGGCGCAGGAACTGGTGGCCGAGGCCGGCACCTTCGGCTGCGCCCTCGATCAGACCTGGAATGTCGGCAATGACGAAGCTTTTGTCGTGCTCCACGCGTACCACACCGAGGTTGGGGTGTAGCGTGGTGAAAGGGTAGTCCGCCACTTTCGGCTTGGCTGCCGAAACGGCGCGGATGAAAGTGGACTTCCCAGCATTGGGCATGCCCAGCAGCCCGACGTCGGCCAGCACCTTGAGTTCCATTTTGAGCTCGCGTACTTCACCCAGTTCGCCGTGGGTGAACTGGCGTGGAGCCCGGTTGGTACTGGACTTGAAGTGCAGGTTGCCGAGACCGCCCTTGCCGCCCTTGGCGATCAGGGCTTTCTCGCAGTCCTTGGCGAGATCAGCGATGATTTCATTGGTGTTGAAGTCGATGATAACAGTGCCGACTGGTACGCGCAGCACCATGTCTTCGCCGCCCTTGCCGTAGCAATCCGATCCCATCCCGTTTTCGCCCTTCTCAGCGCGGTGGATGCGGGCAAAGCGATAGTCCACCAGGGTATTGATGTTGCGGTCGGCAATTGCATAAATGCTGCCGCCACGCCCGCCATCACCGCCGTTCGGCCCACCCTTGTCGATGTACTTCTCGCGCCTGAAGCTGGCCGATCCGTTGCCGCCGTCACCGGCATGGACTTCGATTTTTGCTTCGTCAATGAATTTCATCGTGAGTGCTCAAATAAAAAAGCCCTATCGTTTGATAGGGCCTAAAGGCTCCACTATCCGGCTGGTTTAAGCCGGAGTGATGGTAACCACTTTGTGTTTTGCTGCACCCTTGATGGCGAAGCTGATGGTGCCGGATACCTTGGCGAACAAGGTGTGATCCTTGCCCATGCCGACGTTGTCACCGGCGTACATCTGGGTGCCACGCTGGCGAACGATGATGCTGCCGGCGGAAACCAGTTCGCCACCGTAGCGTTTCACGCCCAGACGCTTGGAATGGGAGTCGCGGCCGTTGCGTACACTGCCGCCTGCTTTTTTATGTGCCATTGCTTATTCTCCTTACTTCGCCGCGATGCCGTCGATGCGGATCTCGGTGTAGTTCTGACGATGCCCCTGATGCTTCTGGTAGTGCTTGCGACGACGCATTTTAAAAATCTGCACCTTCTCGCCGCGACCATGAGCGACTACCGTCGCCTTGACCGTAGCGCCGCTTATCAGGGGCGTGCCTACCGTGACTGCTTCACCGTCTGCAACCATTAATATCTGATCCAGTACGATTTCGCTGCCAATGTCTGCCGGTATCTGTTCTATTTTCAATTTTTCGCCGGGGGCAACGCGATACTGCTTGCCACCGGTTTTTATGACCGCGTACATATTGAGCTCCACACTTACTTTTAAAAAGGAACGCGATTGTACCAGAATTTTGTGACGAGGGTTAAATATTGTTTGGAAATTTGTTTAGAAATCAGTGGCAGGGCTGGAAAAACTTGACACCGAATTGCCCTCGTTCCTACCATTAGCGCTTTTCACCTAACCTCTGGATTTTTTGTGTCGCTGGAAGCCATACGTAGTCCCATCGAGTCGGACATGCTAGCCGTGGATGAAGTCATCCGCAAGCGGCTCTATTCCGAGGTCGTGCTGATCCGCCAGATCAGCGAATACATCATCAATAGTGGTGGCAAGCGCCTGCGCCCCGCGCTGGTGCTGTTGTCGGCGGGGGCATTCGGCTATTCCGGCAGCAATCATCACGTCCTTGCCGCGGTGGTCGAATTTATTCATACCGCCACCCTGCTGCACGACGACGTGGTGGACGAATCCAACCTGCGGCGCGGCAATGCCACTGCCAACGCCCTGTTCGGCAACGCTGCCAGCGTTCTCGTAGGCGACTTCCTCTATTCCCGGGCTTTTCAGATGATGGTCGGGGCGGGCAGCATGCGCGTGATGGAAGTCATGGCGGATGCAACCAACGTCATCGCCGAGGGCGAAGTGCTGCAACTGTTGAATTGTAACGACGCGGATATCGACGAGGCGCGTTATCTTCAGGTGATCCACTATAAAACCGCCAAATTGTTCGAAGCCGCCACCCGCCTCGGTGCGATCCTGGGTAATGCCTCCAGGGTCGACGAGGAGGCCATGGCAGTCTATGGGATGCGCATGGGCACAGCGTTCCAGCTGATCGACGACGTGCTGGATTATTCCGGTGACCATGCCGAAACCGGCAAAAACGTCGGTGATGATCTGGCTGAGGGCAAACCCACGCTGCCCCTGATCTATGCCATGAAAAACGGCACACCGCAGCAAGCAGAGGTGATCCGCAGGGCGATCGAGCATGGCGGCCTGAGCGAGCTGGATGCAGTGATGGCCGCGATCCGCGATACCGGCGCGCTGGATTATGCGAAAAGCCAGGCGAAGGCTGAGGCACGGGTGGCGTGCGAGGCGATTTCGCATCTGCCACATTCAAAATACAAGGAATCTTTGCTACAATTGGCAGACTTTTCGGTAACGCGAAGCTACTGAAAATAAATCAAAACGGGGTGTAGCTCAGCCTGGTGGAGCGCTGCGTTCGGGACGCAGAGGCCGGAGGTTCGAATCCTCTCACCCCGACCAGTTCATCCGAATATTGAACCCTGAGGTGCCTCGTTGACTGAGGCAGAGTGATGTTGATCAAGCTGATACTTCTTGCTTTGGGTGCGTGGGTTGTTTACCGCCTCGTCAAAAGCTATGGCCGCAGGATCAAGCAGGAGGACGCTCCAAAACTCGAAGCCGGCGAGGACATGGTGCGTTGCGCCCATTGCGGAGTGCATCTGCCGAGGAGCGAAAGCATCGTCAGTCACGGTGTATCTTTTTGCACCAATGAGCATCGCCAACTTCATCAGAAGTAATCCTTCGTTCGCCCGGCCGATTCGGCCGAGCGATACCCTACAATGCTGACAGAATGGCTACAGGTTAGGCCCAGGCCTCAACCCGAGTCATACTGGCGGTATCTCCGCTATTTCAATCTATTTCGACTGACCCTGGCAGGTACTTTTGCCGTCGCCTATGCTCTATTTGGCGCCATCAATCCCTTTGGTGCTTACCATCCCTCCCTGTTCTACGCTACCAGCATTGCTTACGTGTTCCTTGCGGCGCTGATGATCGTGCTGATCGATATTCGCTGGCCGCGCTTCAATCTGCTCCTGAGTGCCCAGGTGAGTGCGGATATTGTGTTTATCGTGCTGCTGATGCATGCCAGCGGGGGTATTCAGAGCGGACTCGGGCTGTTCCTGCTGGGGCCGCTGGTAGCCACCGGCATGGTCAGCCGCGGCCGACTGGCAATGTTTCATGCCGCGATGGCGAGCATAGCCCTTTTGCTCGAGCAGACCTATCAGGTGATGGTGCTGGAGGGAAGCGCCAAGGACTATCTGCAAACCAGCCTGACCAGCATGGGGTTTTTCGCTATCGCCGGTCTGGCTTTTGTCCTGACCAAGCGCCTGACTGTGACCGAGAATCTGGCGCAGAAACAGAGCATTGACCTTGCCAATCTGGCCCAGGTCAACCAGCTGGTGATTCAGGGCATGCAGGATGGCGTGCTGGTGGTGGACGAGCAGGGGCGGGTGCGTCAGCACAATGGCGAAGCCGAGAAATTGCTGGGAAAGCCGTCAGCTGTCTGGAGCAGGCTCATCCTCAACAACTATTTCCCTGCATTATCTGAGTGCCTGCAGCGCTGGCATACAGACCCGAGCAACGATCGATTTGAACTGAGCGTGCCGGCCACCGGTAAGCGGATTCAGGCGAGTTTTACCGCGATCGGCTGGGATGAGGTGCTGGGTGCGGTCATTTTTCTGGAGGATCTGAGCCTGATGCAGGCTCGGGCGCAGCAGAACAAGCTGGCTGCACTAGGCAGGCTGACGGCCAACATAGCACATGAGATTCGCAATCCCCTGAGCGCGATCAACCATGCGACTGAATTGTTGCAGGAAGAGCCCGGCAAGGATGCGACCCAGGCACGGCTGTTGCAGATCATACATGATAATACCCATCGCCTTGACCGTATGGTTCAGGATGTCTTGCAGCTTAATCGCAGGGACCGCGCCACGCCGGAAACGCTCCACCTGGGTGAGATTTTGCGCCAGTTCACCGAACAGTTTTGCCAGACCGAAAAAATCCCGGCCAAGGTTGTTGTTCTGGATGTGGCGAATGATCTGACAGTACGCTTCGACCGGCATCACCTTGACCAGGTACTATGGAACCTGTGCCGCAATGCCTGGCGCTACTGCAGAAGGCAGGATGGCAGCATACGCCTGCGAGCTGCGGTTGCCTTGCCTGGGAATGTTGTACAATTGGATGTGGCCGATGACGGGCCCGGGGTTGCCGAAGTGTTGCGTACCCAGCTGTTCGAGCCATTCTTTACCACCGACAGCACTGGCACCGGTTTGGGGCTTTATATTGCTCGCGAACTATGTGAAGCGAACGGGGCCACGCTCGATTACATTGAGGCCCCACAAGGCGGGCAATTCAGGATAAGTACTGAAGGGGTGATGGATTGAACCGGACACTGCAAGTTTCCCGGAATAACGAAGAGCAACCGCGTCGTGTGCTGGTTGTGGACGATGAAGCCGACATCCGCGAGCTGCTGGTAATGACGCTGCAGCGCATGGGCTTGGAGGTCGATGCGGCAGCTAGCACGTTCGAGGCGGAGCAGTACCTGCACAAGAACTACTATAATCTTTGTCTCACCGACATGCGTTTGCCAGACGGGGATGGCCTTGGTTTTCTTGAATATGTGACCAAAAATTATCCCGGCAAACCGGTGGCGGTGATCACCGCCTACGGCAGCGCGGAAAATGCTGTCGCTGCCCTCAAGGCAGGCGCATTCGATTATCTTTCCAAGCCGGTTTCCCTGGCACAGTTGCGTGCGCTGGTCAATTCCGCGCTCAAATTGCCAAGTTCAAGTCAGTCAAGAAAAATAGAAGAGAGCCAAGCCGCAGCCGGCCAGCCGGTACTGCTCGGCAATTCACCCCTGATGCTGCAGACCCGCCAGATGATAGCAAAGCTGGCGCGTAGCCAGGCGCCGATCCATATAACCGGAGAATCGGGCAGCGGCAAGGAGCTGGCGGCACGGCTGCTCCATCTTGATGGCCCGCGTGGCGATGCTCCCTTCGTTGCAGTCAATTGCGGGGCGATTCCCGAAAACCTGATGGAAAGCGAGTTCTTCGGTTACAAGAAGGGCGCTTTCACTGGTGCCAACCAGGACAAGGATGGTTTTTTTCAGGCGGCAGCCGGTGGAACACTGTTTCTGGATGAAGTGGCGGACCTGCCCCTGCCGATGCAGGTGAAGCTGTTGCGCGTCATCCAGGAAAAAATGGTGCGCAAGGTGGGGGCCACCCAGGAAGAGCCAGTGGATGTGCGCATCATCAGCGCCACTCATCAAGACCTCGGACAATGCGTGGAAAGTGGGAGGTTCCGCCAGGACTTGTTTTACAGGCTCAACGTGATCGTGTTGAAGATGCCGGCTTTGCGCGAAATCCCTGACGATATCCCGCTGCTGGCCGGGGAGATACTCAAGAAAGTGGCGTGTCTGAACACTGAGCCGCCGAAATTGAGTCTGACCGCGTTGAAGGAACTGCGGGAATACGATTTTCCCGGCAATGTACGCGAGCTGGAAAACATCCTTGAGCGGGCGATGGCGCTGACCACGGGGGGTGAGATTGGCAAGGAGGATTTGCAACTCGCAGCAAAGCCGCAGAAAGACGCGGCCCATCTGAAAAGCTTGCCGCTGCAGGAATACCTCGACGCCGTAGAAAAAGAGGTGATTCTGGAAGCGCTGGAAAAAACCCGTTTCAACAAGACCGCGGCAGCCAAGCTGCTTGGCATCACCTTTCGGGCGTTGCGTTATCGCCTGGAGCGGCTGGGGATGGATTAGCAATGGGGTATGAGTGATGGGGAAGGGGATAAACTTTTTTTGCAACACCCTTCACCCATCACCCATCGCCAAGCTCACGCAGCACTGATTTCACTCCCCAGATTTTCTCCGCGTATTCCCTGATGGTGCGATCGCTGGAGAACTTACCCATACCCGCTACGTTGAGGATGGCCTTGTGTGCCCAATCGCCGGGGTTGCAGTAGAGAGCCTCAATTTTTTCATGGCATTCGACATAGGCGGCGTAGTCAGCGAGCAGCATGTATTGGTCGCCACCGTCAGTAAGCGCGTCAATGATCGGGCGGAAGCGGTTGGGGTCATCCGGCGAAAAAAAGCCTGAGCCGATCATCTCCAGCACCTGCCGCAGTTCCCCGTTGCTGTGGTAATAATCCCAGGGGTTATAGCCCTTGCCCTGCAGTTCGGCGACTTCCGCCGTATTCAGTCCGAAAATGAAAATGTTGTCCGCACCGACTTCATCGCGAATTTCGATGTTGGCCCCATCCAGGGTGCCGATCGTCAGCGCACCATTCAAGGCGAGCTTCATGTTGCCGGTACCGGATGCTTCGGTGCCGGCGGTGGAGATCTGTTCGGAAATGTCGGCAGCGGGAATGATTTCCGAAGCAGTGGTCACATCGTAATTGGGAATGTACACCACCTTGAGCAGATCCCTTGCGGCCGGGTCATGGTTGACGATATCCGCCACGTCATTGATCAGCTTGATGATCAGCTTGGCCTGCACATAACCTGGGGCTGCCTTGCCGCTGAAGATCACGGTGCGCGGCAGCTGGTCGGCCGCCGGATTGGCGCGGATGCGGTTGTACAGCGTGACGACATGGAGCAGGTTGAGCAGTTGCCGCTTGTATTCGTGGATACGCTTGATCTGTACGTCGAAAAGGGAGGCAGGGTTGACCTTAATGCCCAGGTTTTTCTCGATTATTTTGGCCAGCGCTTCCTTGTTGGCCTGCTTTACTCGGCGGAATTTCTCCTGGAAGGCCTTGTTGGCGGCAAATTTGGCGAGCTTGCCGAGCTGTTCCAGATTGGTGATCCAGTCGCTGCCGATGTGCTCCTTAATCAGTTCGGCCAGACCGGGGTTGGCCTGGTTGAGCCAGCGCCGAGGGGTGATGCCGTTGGTGATGTTGATGATCCTGCCGGGATAGAAGCGGTCGAAGTCGGCGAAAATGGTCTGGCGCATCAGTTCAGTGTGGATTTGCGCCACGCCGTTCACCTGGTGGCTGCCGACGATGGCCAGGTGCGCCATGCGGATGCGCCGTCCATTGTCCTCGTCGATGATGGACATGCGCTTCAGCAACTCGCTGTCGCCGGGATGGTGGTGGCGAATATCATTCAGGAAGCGGTGGTTGATTTCGTAGATGATTTGCAGGTGGCGCGGCAGAATCGTCTCGAACAGGCTGGTCGGCCAGGTTTCCAGCGCCTCCGGCATGAGCGTGTGGTTGGTGTAGGAGAAGGTGCGGGTGACGATATTCCAGGCACGATCCCAGTCGAGGTGGTATATATCCAGCAGGATGCGCATCAGTTCGGGAATCGCGATCGAGGGATGGGTGTCGTTGAGCTGGATTGCCACCTTGTCAGGCAATTCATCGAAATTTTTGTGGAATTTATTGAAGCGGTAGAGCATGTCCTGCAACGAGGCGCTGACGAAAAAATACTGCTGTTTCAGGCGCAGTTCTCTGCCCATAGCTGTAGAGTCGTCAGGGTATAGCACCTTGGAAAGGTTTTCGGACTGGTTCTTGTCCTCCACCGCCTTGATGTAGTTGCCCTCATTGAAATACTGCAGATCGAAATCCCGCGAAGCCTTGGCCGACCACAGCCGCATATTGTTCACCGATTCGCCGCCATAGCCTGGCACCGGCGTGTCGTAGGCCATCGCCATGACATCCTCGGTGTCCACCCAGTGGTGGTGCAGGCTGCCGTCCTCGCTGACATATTCCAGCGGCCGGCCGTAAAATTTGACTGGGTACAGCACCTCAGGGCGCGGGAACTCCCATGGATTGCCATAGCGCAGCCAGTTGTCGGGGTGCTCTACCTGCCAGCCGTTTTCGATATGCTGGTTGAACATGCCGTATTCGTAACGGATGCCATAGCCGTAGCTCGGCAGGCCGAGGGTAGCCATGGAATCCAGGAAGCAGGCAGCCAGGCGCCCCAGTCCACCATTGCCAAGGGCGGCGTCTGGTTCCACTGCGCGCGCCTGTTCCAGGTCCAGGCCGGCATCGAGCGCGGCCTGGTGACAGCGGTCCAGATAGCCCATGTTGAGCAGACTGTTGGTCAGGGACCGGCCGATCAGGAATTCCATTGACAGGTAATAGATGCGCTTAGCATCGGCACGGTAATAGCGCCGCATGGTTTCCATCCAGCGCCCGGTCAGCTGGTCGCGGGTGACATGGGCGAGCGCGAAGAACCAGTCGCGGGGGGTGGCGGTGAAATGGTCCTTGCCAACGGAATAGGTGAGGTGATTGGCGAGTGCGTGGCAGAAAGGCGCCGCATCCTTGTTTTTCGCGGGTTGAGGTGACGGCTCCGTGGTTGCCGGTTTCCTGGCCATTGCGTTATCTCCCGTTATGCGGATCTGTCGAAGCAGAACCATGTATTACGGGCAGAATACCCCCATGCAGGTAGGTGGTAAAGGTTTGGCGTGACTTAGAAGTTTCTTAGCTCAGTACAATAATCAGGTAAGAAACATACATCGCCCCGTTAACGGCCAGATGCCAGACCTTGAGCTGTCCGCGGCTGACCATGAGCCTGACCCATAGCGCGGCCAGAAGGGTGATGACGATGCCCGCCAGCACTTCCTGGCGAGGCTCCCACGGCGTCAGCATGATGCCGATGGCGGGCAACAGGGTGCCCTGAAATACCATTGCGCCGGTGATGTTGCCGAAGGCCAGGGTGTCCTTGCGCTTGCGGATCCACAGGATGCTGTTGACCTTTTCAGGCAGTTCGGTGGCGATCGGGATGATCAGCAGCGACAGCAGCAGGGGAGAGATGCCGAGCAGCCTGGATGCATCTTCCACGCCATAAATGAAACCCTTGGCGCCTGCCACCAGCAAACCCAGGCCAAGGGCAAGCTGGATCAGGATCATCAGCATGTTTTGCGGCAGTCCCAGGCGGCACAGGAACATTTTTTCATGTGCTTCGGTGCCATGGCCCTCCTTGACCAGATGGGCAGAAGCGCGCAGGGTGAGCATGATGTAGACGAAGTAAGTCAGCACCAGGGTGAAGCCGATGGCGGCGCGGATCGCCGCCTGTTGGTGCGGTACGAAGAGGGCGATAGCGGAAAAGGAAAACGCCGCCAGGAAGAAGTTCAGGTCGCGGGTCAGGCCAGTCCGCTCCGGCGTGAAATGGCCGTGGATGCCGCGTTTTTTCAGTACCGCCAGTGCCATCAGGGAGATCGACAGGGTGGATAGCATCAGCGGCGCACCGAGGATCGCGCCGACCCCGATTTCCTCGTTGAGGCGGGTGTCGGCCGTGCCCGCCATCAGTGCCAGCAGCGGCACCATGGTTTCCGGCAGGGCGGTACCTATGGCGGCAAATAGCGAGCCGGTGACGCCTTCCGAGATCTTCAACTTTTCGCCCAAATGCTCCAAGGCATTGGTAAATACCTCGGCGGCAATTAAAATGACGATCAGCATCAGGAACAGAGTGGCAAAAGTGGTCATGGGCGGTTTCCCTGAAAAAACGTGGCGCGATTATAGCATTGTGAAATTTACAAACTTGACCGAATTCGATTTCTACCCGCGATTGGCGCAAAGCCCGGGCATCAGCCTGGTGCTGTTTTCAGGACCGCACTGCGGCACCTGCCGCAAGGCCGAGACGGTATTGCCGCAGGCACTGGCAGGCACGGTGGAGCATTTGTTCAAGGTGGATGTGGAAAAAAGCATCGCCCTGGCGCGCGAATATGAGATATTCCATCTGCCAGCGTTGCTGCTGTTCGTGGACGGCCATTTTCATGCCGAGATACATAGCCCGCTGCTGCCTGAAAAGCTGCAGCAGGCGGTGGAGAAGGCCTTAACATTACCTGCCGAGGAGGCCCCGTGAAGATAGACAAGTCAGGATTCCTGCAGGGCGTGAATTTCATTGCCTCGCCCAACTGCGACGATCGACCGCCTGAAGTGGAGTTTGATATTCCGCTGCTGGTGATCCACAACATCAGCCTGCCGCCGCGCAGCTATGGCGGCAGCGGCGTGATCGATTTTTTCACCAACCAGCTCGATATCTGGCAGCACCCTTATTACGAGATGATTGCCGATCTCAAGGTTTCTACCCATTTTTTCATCCGCCGCGAAGGCGAGGTGATCCAGTTCGTGTCGTGCAACAAGCGCGCCTGGCATGCCGGTGTATCGAACTGGCACGACCGCATTCGCTGCAACGATTTTTCAATAGGTGTCGAGCTGGAGGGCAGCGATGACGATCCGTTTACCGATATCCAGTACGAGAAGCTGGCGGAGCTGACGCGTGCCATACAGGAGGCTTACCCGATCAAGGAAATCGTCGGTCATTCGGATATCGCCCCGGTGCGCAAGACCGACCCGGGGCCGTGCTTCGATTGGCAGAGATACCGGAACCAGATTGCCACCACAGGGTCAGATTAATGAGCATATCTTTTTCGATGTCCAACTTGAACCATCATTGCGCATGAGTAAAATATTACCTCCTGTCGGTTCCGACTGCGTCAGCTGCAGCATCCGCAAGACGGTCCTGTTCGCCGGGCTGGAAATCAGCGATTGCGAGAGCATACACCACCCGATCGACGACATCGCGCTTGCCCCGAATGAAGTGCTTTACCGGGCGGGCGATACGGCGCGGGCGGTATTTACCATTCGCAGTGGCTTGCTCAAGCTGGTCCAGTATCTGCCGGACGGTCGCCAGCGCATCGTCCGGCTGCTCCGCGCCACCGATGTCACCGGCCTGGAAGCGCTGCTTGGCCAGTCCTACCAGCATGACGCCATTGTTTTGCATCAGTCGGAAATTTGCCGAATTCCTCTGGAAGTGATTCAGCGGCTGGACCAGGATAATCACAAGCTGCGCAAGGAGTTGATGGTGCGCTGGCAGCGTGCGCTTGACGAGGCGGATGCCTGGCTGACCCAGCTCGCCACCGGCAGTGCCAGGGCGCGCATGGCTCGCCTGCTGCTGCGCCTGGTCAGCGGCAGGGAAGGCGGCAGCTGTGAACTGTTCGGGCGCGAGGACATGGGGTCGATGCTCGGTATCACCACCGAAACCGCCAGCCGCATCATCGCCGAGTTCAAACGCAGCGGGGCACTGCAGGAGATTCCCGGTAGCGTCTCGCTCAAATGTGATACCGCCACGCTTAACAAGATTGCCGCCGATTGAGAATTGTCAATGACGGTACTTTCCCTTCTCGACTAATATCACCCTATCGCGTTCGTTCCCAAGGCGGGCGCGGTAGACACTTGATTGTGTTGTCCTCCTCCGAGCCGCCCGCAAGCGGTTCTTTGGCCCGCCTGTCCCCCCTGACAGGCGGGTTTTTTTATTCAGGCTGTACAGCTATGCGTTCAGCCTGTTCGATTGATATAGGCTGTCTTCCCGTTCCATTGCGTTTATTTCCGCTCATTCAGCTTGAGCCACAGGACAACTGCGGCGAGGGCCAGGGTGATGCCATTGCCGATAATGATAGGTGTGCTGCCGATGAGCAGCCCATAGGCCAGCCAGAATGCGACGCCGAGGGTGAACAGGGCATACATCGGCAGGGAGATGCCGGACAGGTCGCGGGTGCGCCAGGATTTCCAGGCCTGAGGTACGAAGGCCACAGTGGTGAGGATAGCTGCCGGGTAGCCGATCAGTTCGCTGAGTTCCGCCAGCATTTTCAGTCGAAAATCACGGTTTTGTTGGCATACAGCAGGATGCGGTTTTCGATATGCCAGCGCACCCCGCGCGATAGTACGACCTTTTCCAGGTCGCGGCCTTTCTGGATCAGATCGTCGATCGCGTCGCGGTGCGAGATGCGGGCGACATCCTGCTCGATGATCGGGCCGTCATCGAGCATTTCGGTGACGTAGTGGCTGGTTGCGCCGATCAGCTTGACGCCGCGCTCGAAGGCGCGGTGATAGGGCTTGGCGCCGAGGAAGGCAGGAAGGAAGGAATGGTGGATGTTGATGATACGGCTCGGGTAATGCCGGATGAAGTCTGCGGACAAGACCTGCATGTAGCGCGCCAGCACGATCAGGTCGATGTGATGGTGGCGCAGCAGGGCGAGCTGGGTCTTTTCCGCTTCCTCTTTGCTGTCCTTGTGTACTGCGATGTGCTGGAACGGGATACCGTAGGAATCGGCGATCCATTTGGTGTCGTCGTGGTTGCCGATGATCAGCGGAATGTCGCAGTGAAGTTCGCCGCTCTGGTGGCGGTAGAGAAGATCGACCAGGCAGTGGTCATAGCGTGACACGAAGATCGCCACACGCGGGCGGGAGGCCGATTGTGCCAGGTGCCACTGCATCTGGAATGTTTCGGCGATCGGCGCGAAGTGCTGCTCGAACTGGCCGATCTCCAGATCGAAGTCGTGCAGATCCCATTCGACGCGCATCAGGAACAGGCCCAGTTCGCTGTCCTGATGCTGGTCGGCGTGCAGAATGTTGGCGTTGTGGCGGTAGAGGAAATCGGCGATGCCCGCGACCAGGCCTTTGCGGTCTGGACAGGAAATCAGCAGGATGGCGGTGTTCTTAGTCATTATTGTTACAGAAAATTGCTGAAAAAATTAATCATACACCAGCTGTAATCTTTATGCGGCGCCCGTCCTTGAGCGTATCGCCGGGATGCACGATGACTTTTTCACCAGGTTGCAGGCCCTTTTCCACCACTGCTTCCAGCCCGCCACGCCGGGCCAGTTGCACCGTGCGTCTGACGGCCTTGCCGTTGGCGACGGTGAATACTGCCCATTGCCCCCCGTCACGAAATAGCGCGCTGACCGGCACTTTGATCGCATTATCCAGGCTCGCCACGATGATGCTCGCATCCACCTTGTAACCGTCGCCAAGTGATTGCCATTTTTCGGCGGGAGAGGTGAGGTCGATCACAACGTTGACGCGCTGCTCCTCAACTCCCAGGGCTGAAACCTTGGTAAAGGCTGCCGGCTCCACCCGCCTGACGCGACCTTCGAGCGGATCTGCTTTTCCCCAGCGCAGGAGCCGTACCGGAGCGCCCGGTTTGATCTGTACCGCGTCGGTGCTGAGTACATCCACCACCACTTCGAGCTCGGCGGGCTGGCCGACTTCCAACAGCGGCGTACCCACTGCGACGGTGGCCTCGCTTTCCTGCACTACCCTGAGAACCTGGCCGGAAACCGGGGTGCGCACTTCCCAGCGCCTCGCTGAGGGTTTTCCGGCGGCTTCGCCGCGAACCTGGAGCAGGGCGGCGCGGGCCACTGATACGTCGTGTGCGGCGGCATGGTCGGCATAGCGGGCTGCCTCCAGTTCGCGCAGGCTGATCTTGGTTTCAAGTTCAACCTGTTCCAGCTGGGCAGCTGAAACGAAGTTTTTTGCAGCCAGCTTGCGGGTGCGCTCCAGATCGGAGTGGGATTTGTCCAGCGCCGCCCGAGCCCGTTCGACTGTGGCCGTGGCGCGCAGCCTGATTGCTTCAGCTGCGCCTACGCGTTCGGTGAGTTCTCGTTCGGTGCGCACATCCAGCAGGGCAGGCGAGCTGGGGTCAATGAACGCCAGCACCATGCCGGCTGTGACTGCATCGCCGGCCTTGAGCGTAATCCGCTGGAGTTTGCCGGCGAGCGGAGCGGACACCACGTAGCGTTCGCGCACTCGGGTTTTGCCGTCGTCCTCGATGACCTGCTCGAAAGGGCCGCGCGTGACTTCAGCGACTTCCACCAGCGCCGGTTGCGGACGGAATGCCATGGCCAGCGCACCGAGCAAGGCGATAGCGAGCAGGACGAGTAGTGTTCTTTTGATCCACATCATGTTTGGATTCTAGCAGCCTGCCGGGCTTAAGTATTGTCTGCTCGACAGCACTACCAGATTCCATTTGACTTTGGCGTTTTCTGGCTGCACTGCAGGTACAGCCAGAGATCAGCATCGTTATAACCGATGGTCACCATCCGTGGCGGTGGTTCGCCATGATCGTTAGCTCAATCTCAGCCTGCGCGCCCGCAGCGACGCGGGGGTACGGGCAAATTCAAACGGCGCTTGCGACGTGCCATGGCCGAGGATACGTGCCAGGGTGGCGAGCACGGTTGGTTTGTCGTCGTCGAAATCGCCGTGGTGGCGTGCTGTGGAATGAATGGGCGAGCCGTCCTCGGCGGTGTTTGGTGAGCGTACCCAGTCGGCTTTGCCGTTCTTGAACAGCGCGGAGAGTTCGGCGTCTGTGCGGACGAATTTCTCCATCCCCAGGATCGGCTCGCCATCTGGCTGGAATACCGGGATGCGCACCCGCTCTTCGAAGGCGTTGGACACCAGATACAGCAGCGACTTGTGGTAGACGTTGGCGCAATTGTCGTCCTGTTCCACCTGGTCGGTGAGGGTAAACAGGGCAAAGCGCTTGATGCTGCCACTTTTGACCGCCGGCAGGTAGGCCTGCTTGAACAGATCGACAGTGCAGGCGGGCGCCCACAGGGTGCAGGTTTCGACCTTGCGGCCCAGGCCGGTCGCTCCGCTCATCGGGCCGGTGGCGATTTTTCCCTTGGCGGTGAGCAGCTGGATAATCGGTGCATTGAAAATGCTGCCCGCGCTGTGACCGGCAAAGTGGATTTCTATCGACGGATCCTGCGCCAGCAGCTGGTTCAGGTGGCCAAGCGCGATGCGTGCTCCACCATTCTCCTTCATCGTGGCGAACACACCGTTTTCCTTCATCTCGCTCCACATCGCCTTTCCGCCCAGCATCCGCGCCAGAGGTTCGAGTGCGTCGTCGAGCCGGTCAAGCATGAAGTCCTTGGCCACATCGAGCAAACCTTCCGGGCGGCGCCGGTGGTGGGCGTCCTCCAGAATGTTTTTGATCGTGGTCCAGGCGTCGGTTTTCCAGCTAAAGGCCAGCGGGTACACTTCCTGCTCCAGTAACGCATTGCGGTAGTCGGCGACGCGCTGGATGGCCGACTCCTCGTTCACCAGTCCGCCGTGGGCGTAGATCAGCAGGCGTTTCTTTTTCCAGCTTTGGGTGACGCGCAGGAAGTCCTGCTTGATAATTTCCTCCACGTCGCTAGCCGTGGTGCCGAAGGTGCCGCTGGTACGTAGCGCTCCGTCGTTGCCGATGCTGATGATGTGGGGCCGCAGATCGGGATAGGAGTAGGCTTTGGCGCGCGCGATGCCGGCATGACGCGGCGCGGCGCCCTTGGCGGCAGTTTCCAGTATTACCGGCGCGCCCAGCCGGGCCACCCACACGTCGGTGCCGTTGGCGAGCCAATCCTTGTAGGTGACCAGCGCGTAGCCTTGCTGCCCCCAGTCCGGACCCCACGAATTCTGGATCCAGAACCCGCGCTCGTCGAAGGCGACGATGGCGAACGCATGGCCGCCCAGTATCTCGTCCTGCAGCGGGATCACACCATTTTCGCCCACTGCTTCCCATCCCGCGTGCACGCTGGCGGTGGCGTACAGAATACCGACTTCGGCCAGCGCCGCGTGCATCGCCACCAGATCCTGGTGGTTGACGCGGAAGTAGGCTCCCAGCGGACGCCCGGCGGCATCTGCGAGGCGCGTCTCGGTCAGTCGCGGGTCGGGTTTTTTCGGGTCGTAGGGCCACACCGATGTGGCGCACACCCCATGCTTGTTCCACCCCTTCATTGCGCCGCGCGCGCTGGAGCCATCGTATTTTTCACCGGGCCATTCGTCGTAGCGCTTGGCCATTTCGTACAGCATGCGCGGGCTGACCGAGTCCTTGCCTTTTAATTCCTTGCGCTTGCGCAGCAGGTAGTTGGCCACGGTCGCCAGCCCGAAGCCGGTGCAGGCACCTTCCTGGCCCTGGTTGAGTACGGGTACTTGCACCTTTGCATAGTTTTCCAGGGGGATGCGCTTCGGCACTTCGATCAGCGTCGCCTCGTACATCTTGTCGCGAAAATCCATTGTGTCCGGCCGGACGTTGTAGGCGCGTTGGGGTGTCTTCGTTTTCTTGCCAGCAGCCATGATCGTTCTCCTTATTCAGTTAACACGATGCCAAATTGTTCTTCCAGGTTGTAGCGGATACCGTGAACTATGCCTTCGCCTTTGGCGATGCAAAGCTTCCTGCTTCTGACGTCCTCGACCCAGCGCGAGTTGGCCGCCTCGGCGCGGCGGTTGGCGACGATTTTCATCTTCTCCACCTCCAGCGTTGTGCGCGGCAGATCGGGCGCAAGGCTGGCGAAATCCGCCAGTATCCGTGCTTTGGTAAGGTCCCGGATACTGCCGTTTTGCACTTTGATGTCGAACATCAGGGCGGCAGCGCGTTGCGACCAGAGGCCGAAATCGGAACACAGGCTGAGCGCCGACTGATACAGTGTCGCCGCGTATTTCTGCTGGATCGCCTGGCATTCCTGCGTTCTGGCGAGGGACTTGAACATGCCGCACCACGGCTCGTTGATGGTGTGCCGGACCGGGTGCTGGATGCTGGCCGCGAAGCTCATCAACTCGCGTTTGCCGGCGTTCAGTACTGTGGCCAGTACGTCGTGCTGTTCCCGGAAAATCGACCGGACGATATCGGGGTGCTGCACTATCATGTCCTTGAGCAGCGGCTGAAGCGAACCCTGGCCGAAATTCCACTGGCACACGCCAAAGCTGATGCCCTGGCCGTCGAAATCGCCAGAGAGGCCGGCAAAGCAGTCGGGAAAGCCGGAATTGGTTTCGAACGCACCGGTCAGCGCCAGGCAGCGATAGTCGAGTGGTTTGGAGAGCAGAGAGGGGGCTGGAATTTTGGCATTGAACAGCGTTTTCCAGGTAATGGGGCCGACGTCGCCGTCCACTTCGAGGCCGGTATTCTGCTGGAAAGCTTTTACAGCAACTTCGGAGCCGCCGCCGAAGGCGCCGTCGATCGGGCCTCGGTATAGACCCAGCGCTTGCAGCCTTACCTGGATTTGTCTGACTTCTTCTCCGCTGGAGCCGATCCGGTAGGTGGCCATGTGTTCCTCCTCCTGATTATTTAGATAGAATAAATATAGTTCACTTTTGGCGGCCTGTCGGTCTTAAGGCCGGCTTGTTGAACCTGTTCAGTCTGATTGCCGGAGGAACGTTGAATTTTCGTATTTCTTTAAACTGATGTCTGGATGGTAGCCAGGGATTGCCCGTTTATTCCCTGGTCTTCAATACTGCCACCAGATCCAGGTGATCCACCCGGTGGCGCACGATCAGCGAACTGGCCACGCCGGCGGCCAGGATGACGAGAGCGGCATAGGCATAGGTGCTGGAGGTGATGACAAGCGGGAAGGTAATGGTCTCGGCAGTCATCATGGAAACGATCAACGCTGACAACAGGTAGCCCAGCCACAGGCCGAGCGGGATCGCCAGTGCGATTTCGATCGCGAGCTCGCCCAGCAGCAGCCCGGAAACCTCGTGACGGGTGAAACCCAGTACGCGCAGGCTGGCCAGTTCCCAGGATCTTTCCGCCAGGGAGATGCGGGCGCTGTTGTAGACTACGCCCACCGCGATCGCGGCGGCGAATGCGGTCACGATGGCGGTGAAAAAAAGCAGGAAGCGGGCGTTGGTTTCGCGGAAGCTGCGCAGCAGTTCACCCTTGATGGAAACCGTGGCGACCTGGGGCATTTCCTTGAGGCGCGCATAAAATTCCTTTGCCAGTGCCGGATCCAGCGTCAGAGCCACGGCGGAGATGGATTCTCCCTCGCCCATCAGCCGGTTCAGGGCGGCGATGTCCATGTAGGCGGAAAGGCCGACCAGGTCGTTGACGACTCCGGCAACCACGGCTTCACGTTTCGCGCGGGTGGCTTCGAGGGATTCCAGCGTCAGCCGGTCGCCGGGTTTGACCGCCAGCCGTTCTGCCAGTCGCCGGGAGAGCAGGATGCCGTCGGGAGACAGGGGTACGCGGTGCAAATCGGTATCCAGCAACTGACGCAGTTGCGCATCCGGGGGAAAGCCGGACACGGCGGTGCGGTAAGTGTGATGGCCGGCACGCAGGCGCACCGGCACGGAGCGCACTTCCTCGGTGCGCAGCACGCCGGGCAGGCGGCCGATTTCATAAAGGGCGCTGCGGGCGACCGGATTGACGAACACCACGTTCACATCGCCCCGGTCGGCCATGTAGAACTGGACATCGATCAGGTAGTTCACCGAATCCCGCCAGAAAGTCCCGGACACGAGGATGGCAACCGAGCAGGCGATGCCGAAGGTGGTCAGCAGGGTGCGCAGCAGGCGGCGTTCCAGGGTGCGGATCACCATGCGCGCCTGGGGTGAGAGCAGATGTGCCAGGCCGAGCCGTTCCAGCAGCAGGCGCCGGTAGCGGGTCGGGGCGGGCGGGCGCATCGCTTCCGCCGGCGCCAGTGACAGGATGCTGCGCACGGTGCCGAGCGCAGCGCCCGCGGCGGCTGCCAGGCTGATGCCTGACGCCACCACGGCAATCCATGGCTGGATGCGGTAGATCAGGCGTGGAAAGTGGAAAAACAGGGTATACATCGCCGTCATTTCATAGCCCATCCAGGCGCCGATGCCGAAGCCGAGAACGATGCCGGCCAGCACGATCGCCAGCACCAGTTTGAGGTAGTGGGCGGCGATGGCGAAGTCGGTATAGCCGAGCGCTTTCAGGGCCGCGATCTGGTCGCGCTGGGTGGCTACCTGGCGGGCCAGCACCACGTTGAGCAGGAATGCTGCCACGCCGAGGAAAATGGTGGGGAAAATCGTGGCCATGGTTTTTTGCTGGTCGATCTCCTGGCTCAGGATGCGGTGCGAGTTCTGATCCTTGCGGCCGTAAGCACTGAGGCTGCCGTAAGGTTCGAGCAGGTGGTCGAGGGCATCGATCACCGCCGCCTCGCTGGCCCCCGGTGCCAGACTCAGCGACACGCGGTTGAATGCGCCCTCCATGTCGAAGGCAGTCGCCAGGCGCTCGCGTTCCATCCAGAACACGCCAAATCCCTTGTCGTCCGGGATCTCGCCGCCGCGGGAGGCGAAGATGTATTCCGGCGATAGCACGATGCCGACGATATCCAGGGTTTCGCGCTTGCCGTTGAGCAGGGCGGCGATGTGGTCGCCGGGTTTAAGCCCTCGTGCCTTGGAAAATCCCTCCGAAACCAGGGCTTCATTCCTTTTTCCATCTTCAGGCAGGCGGCCCTGGCGCAGAAACAGGCGGTTCAGGCTGGGCTGTCCGCCGTTAGCCAGGCCGATCATGCGGCCGATCACCGGCTCGGCCACGCCCGGGATATCCAGGGTCACATCCTGTACCACGGTGGTTTCCACCGCGGCGACCCCCGGCAATTCGACAATTTGCCGTTCCACCGGCCGGGGTGCGCGCTTGACGTCGGCGAACACCTGGGCAAAGCGCGCCTCCTCATAATAGGAATGACGCGACCATTGCAGCGAATCGTAAGTGGATAGCAAGGCGATGAAGGAGCCGATGCCCGAGGCCACTACCAGGGCGATGGTGAACGCCTGGCTGCGCATCTGCCAGAGGTCGCGCAACAGCTTGCGGTCGAGGGCTTTCATTGCGGGAGTGAGGAGTAAGGAGTGAAGAGTGAGGAGAACGGAGGGTGGCAACTCCTCACCCCGGACTCCTCACCCCTCACCAGGTTTAACGTCACCATGACAACTCCGATGGAGTCAGTTTGTGCGGGTTGGTCTCCACCGAGGCGATATGCCCGTCGGCCATGCGCATCACCCGGTCGGCCATGCCGGCGATGGAGGCGTTGTGTGTGATCACTACCGCCGTGGTGCCGAGTTCCTGGTTGATCCTGGCGATCACTTCCAGCACCACCTTGCCGGTTTCGTAGTCGAGCGCCCCGGTCGGTTCGTCGCACAGCAGCACGTCCGGCCGTTTGGCGATAGCGCGGGCGATGGCCACGCGCTGCTGCTCGCCGCCGGATAGCTGGGAAGGAAAGTGGTCCATGCGGTATTCCAGTCCGACCAGTCTTAAGGCTTCTTCCGGCGTCATCGGTTTGGGCGCGATCTCGGTCACCAGGGCGACGTTCTCGCGCACGGTGAGGCTGGAAATCAGGTTGTAGAACTGGAATACAAAGCCGACGTGATCGCGCCGGTATTCGGTCAGTTCGCGCTCGCCGGAGGTGGCCAGGTTGTGGTCGCGCCAGAATGCCTCGCCGCTGGTGGGCGTGTCCAGGCCGCCGAGGATGTTGAGCAGGGTCGATTTCCCGCTGCCCGAAGGCCCCAGCAGCACGACGAACTCGCCCTGGTAGATCTCGATATCCAGCGCGCGCAGGGCCGGTACCTCCACTTCTCCCATGTGGTAAGTCTTGGTCAGGCCGCGCGCGACGAATACGGTTAGTGGCGATGGCTGCATGTGATGAAACCCTCTCCATTTCAGACTATCCAACAAATGGTCCTTTTACAACTTTGGCGCCCACAGCGGCTTACACGGCAGATGAAAATTGAATGGAAATTCTGGTTGCGTTTTGTCAACCGCGATACTAGAATTAGTGGTAATTTGATAGCCCAGACACAACATGTTGTGGATATGTAGTGGATATGTTGTGGACAAGAGGTTAGCCAAGCAGATGTACCGCAATAATAAATCAGGAGGATAACCACCCATGCAGCTTTCTACCGATTCCGTTTCGCCTTCCCCTTTTGCAGCCTCGAATTTCGGTTCCGGCGAAACCGCGACGGGCAGTGAATCCATTTATGCCCAATACCGGATCATCCGCCGTAACGGCTCAGTGGTCGGTTTCGAACCCGCCAAGATCTCGATTGCACTGACCAAAGCGTTCATCGCCGTCAATGGCGGCCAGGGTGCGGCTTCCGCGCGCGTTCGCGAGGTTGTCGCCGCGCTGACCGAGAGCGTGGTGTCCGCCCTGATGCGTCGCCAGCCCAACGGCGGCACGTTCCATATAGAAGATATCCAGGACCAGGTCGAACTGGCGCTGATGCGCTCCGGCGAGCACGACGTCGCCCGCTCCTACGTGCTGTACCGCGAGCAGCGCACCCAGGAGCGCGCCCGGCAGAAGCTGGAGCAGCCCGCTGCCGCGCCACATGTCATCAATGTCATCGAAAATGGCCTGACCCGCCCGCTCGACATGGCGCACCTCAACGCGCTGCTGCAATCCGCTTGCGCTGGACTGGGCGAGGCCGTTACGCCGCAGCCTATCCTCGAACATACCCTGAGGAATCTGTACGACGGCGTGCCGATCGAGGAAGTGGGCAAGGCGGCCATCCTCTCCGCCCGCACCCTGATCGAGAAAGAGCCGGCCTACAGCTACGTCACCGCGCGCCTGCTGCTCGACACCATCCGCAAGGAAGTGCTGGGCGAGACCACCAGCCAGGCCAACATGGAGACCCGTTACGCCGAGTATTTCCCCGACTTCATCAAGCAGGGTATTGAAGCCGAGCGCCTCGACGAGCGTCTGGCGCAGTTCGACCTGAAGCGCATGGGCGCTGCCCTGGTGGCCTCGCGCGACCTGCAGTTCGGCTACCTCAGCCTGCAAACCCTGTACGACCGCTATTTCCTGCACATCGACGAGCGCCGCATCGAGCTGCCGCAGGCGTTCTTCATGCGCGTGGCGATGGGCCTCTCGCTCAACGAGATCGACCGTGAAACCCGCGCCATCGAGTTCTACAATGTGCTCTCCAGCTTCGATTTCATGAGCTCGACGCCGACCCTGTTCAACTCCGGCACCCGCCGCTCGCAGCTTTCCTCCTGCTACCTGACCACGGTGAGCGACGACCTCGACGGCATCTACGAAGCGATCAAGGAAAATGCACTGCTCTCCAAGTTCGCCGGCGGACTCGGCAACGACTGGAGCCGGGTGCGCGCGCTGGGCAGCCATATCAAGGGCACCAACGGGAAATCCCAGGGCGTGGTACCGTTCCTGAAAGTGGTCAACGACACCGCCGTGGCGGTGAACCAGGGCGGCAAGCGCAAGGGCGCGGTATGCGCCTACCTGGAAACCTGGCACCTCGACATCGAGGAATTCATGGAGCTGCGCAAGAATACCGGCGATGACCGCCGCCGCACCCACGACATGAATACCTGCAACTGGATTCCCGACCTGTTCATGAAGCGCGTGATGGAAGCCGGCGACTGGACCCTGTTCAGCCCGAACGACGTGCCCGACCTGCACGACAAGTTCGGCAAGGCGTTTGAAGAGGCTTACATAGGCTACGAAGACAAGGCCGCGCGCGGCGAGCTCAAGCTGCACAAGAAGATTCCCGCTCTGCAGCTGTGGCGCAAGATGCTCACCATGCTGTTTGAAACCGGCCATCCCTGGATCACCTTCAAGGATCCGTGCAACCTGCGCTCGCCGCAGCAGCACGTGGGCACGGTGCACAGCTCCAACCTGTGCACCGAGATCACGCTCAACACCAACGAGCACGAAATTGCCGTATGCAACCTCGGTTCGGTCAACCTGGTAGCGCACCTGAAAGACGGCGTGCTCGACACGGTCAAGCTGCAAAAAACCGTGCGCACCGCGATGCGCATGCTCGACAACGTCATCGACATCAACTACTACGCCGTGGCCAAGGCGCGCAATGCCAACCTCAAGCACCGTCCGGTGGGCATGGGCATCATGGGCTTCCAGGACTGCCTGCACGCCCTGCGTGTTCCCTACGCCAGCCAGTCTGCGGTCGAATTCGCCGACCGCAGCATGGAAGCCGTGGCCTACTACGCCTACATGGCTTCCACCGAGCTGGCCGAAGAGCGCGGCCGCTATGCCACCTTCACCGGCAGCCTGTGGGACCGCGGCATCCTGCCGCACGAGTCCAACGCCCTGGTGCGCGAGGCACGCGGCGGTTATCTGGAGCTGGACGAGTCCGCCACCCTCGACTGGGAAGCCCTGCGCAGCCGCATCAAGCAGTTCGGCATGCGCAACTCCAACTGCCTGGCGATCGCACCGACCGCGACCATCGCCAACATCGTCGGGGTCTCTGCCAGCATCGAGCCGACCTACCAGAACCTCTACGTCAAATCCAACCTGTCGGGCGAGTTCACCGTGGTCAACGATTATCTGGTGGAAGACCTGAAAGCGGCCGGGCTGTGGGACGAAGTGATGATCTCCGACCTCAAGTATTTCGATGGCACGCTGGCCAAGATCGACCGCATACCGGCCGAACTGCGCCAGCTTTACGCCACCGCCTTCGAGGTCGACCCAAGCTGGCTGATCGAAGCCGCCGCCCGCCGCCAGAAGTGGATCGACCAGGCGCAGAGCCTGAACATCTACATCGGCCAGCCTTCCGGCAAGAAGCTCGACGAAACCTACAAGCTGGCCTGGATTCGCGGTCTCAAGACCACCTACTACCTGCGCAGCCTGGGCGCCACCCACGCCGAGAAATCCACCTCCAAGGCCGGCGCGCTGAACGCCGTGCCGGTGGATGGGGGGATGGTGGCGGAGACCAAGTTCTGCTCGATTGACAATCCTGAATGTGAGGCCTGCCAGTAATAAAACAACTAACCACGGTCATGTAGGTTGGGTTAGCGGCTTTATCGCGTAACCCAACAAACCCAATCTTCCTTAAAAATGTTGGTTTCGCCTAGAGGTGCCTACTTTTGGTGAAGTTTGGGTTTGTTGGGTTACGGCGCAAAAAACCGCGCCTAACCCAACCTACATGAACTGCGGTGAAGAAGTAATTTAAGGAGACAATAATATGCTAAGTTTCGAAGATACCACACCAACCAGAGCCGCCATGCCCATGCCACCAGTCACACCACAACCTGCCGAGCCCGTTTCCGCTGCCCTCACCGGTATCCACGACACCCGCCGCATCAAGGCCGAAGACAAGCGCATCATCAACGGCGACGCCGACGTTAACCAGCTGGTGCCGTTCAAGTACAACTGGGCCTGGCAGAAATACCTGGATGCCTGCGCCAACCACTGGATGCCGCAGGAAGTGAACATGAACCGCGACATCGCGCTATGGAAAGACCCCAACGGTCTGACCGAGGACGAGCGCCGCATCGTGATGCGCAACCTGGGTTTCTTCACCACGGCCGACAGCCTCGCCGCCAACAACATCGTGCTCGGCACCTACCGCCATATCACCGCGCCGGAATGCCGCCAGTACCTGCTGCGCCAGGCGTTCGAGGAGGCCATCCACACCCACGCCTACCAGTACATTGTCGAAAGCCTGGGGCTGGACGAGGGCGAAGTCTTCAACATGTACCACGAGATCCCGTCGATCCGCGACAAGGACGAATTCCTGATCCCGTTCATCGACATCCTGTGCAACCCGAACTTCAAGACTGGCACGCCGGAAGACGACCAGAAGCTGCTGCGCTCGATTATCGTTTTCGCCTGCATCATGGAAGGCATCTTCTTCTATGTCGGTTTCGTGCAGATCCTCGCGCTGGGCCGGATGAACAAGATGGTCGGTGCCGCCGAGCAGTACCAGTACATCCTGCGCGACGAGTCCATGCACCTGAATTTCGGCGTGGATCTGATCAACCAGATCAAGATGGAAAACCCGCACCTGTGGACGCCTGAATTCCGTGTCGAAATCGCCGGCCTGATCAAGAAGGCGGTGGAACTGGAGTACGCCTATGCCGAAGACACCATGCCGCGCGGCGTGCTCGGCATGAATGCCTCGATGTTCAAGGAATACCTGCGCTTCATCGCCAACCGTCGTTGCCAGCAGATCGGGATCGATCAGCTTTATCCGGGGGCGGAGAATCCCTTCCCGTGGATGAGCGAGATGATGGATTTGAAGAAGGAAAAGAACTTCTTTGAGACTCGGGTGACGGAGTATCAGAGTGGGGGAGCGTTGAGCTGGGATTAACCGGCTGACTAAAAAAGGCGCAGGGGACTGCGCCTTTTTTGTTATTGTAGTGGTGTCTATAAATCTAATTGGGCACCTAATGAATGCCTTCATTCACCGATGGAATGTAAATGTCTGAACCCGCTTGGTTAAGCTACGCCGGAGCAATCACCGGTACGATCGGAGCCATTACGGGCATTGCTGGAGCGACGATGGGCTACATCAGCTATCGCCGATCCGGACAGATGAAGGCCCTTGACCTGCGACTGGAGTTACGTAAAGCCGTAAACGAATTACGAACCGCTGTGCAGAACCTTCCGTCCCTCCTAGAGCGAGCCAAAAACTCTCACACTGCAGTTGCGTCGGCTATAGGCCACTTGGGATCAGGTGCGCTCCAGCAATGGCTTAGCGAATGTGAGGCAGATCTTTCTGCGGCTAAGACACTGGAAGCTGAAGTGCCTGATCCAAGCGCCAACTATGAGCACCTTGCGCACTCTGAGTTGGAAACTAAGCTGGTCGCAGTGCATAGCCTTCAGTCGAAAGCTACACGGCTGAGCGAGAAGTACCACGCCGCCCTTGCAGCGGATGACAAAGAGCGCGAGCAGATCAGGGCTGATGTACGGGTACGAACGCAGGCGAAACTCTAGGGGTGGCAATGAGGCCGGAGCCAATCAGTTAAAAGGGGTTGCTTCGGTTTTGTTTTGTGCGCTACGCGCAGTTTATTAGATGCCGGGGGCTGCCCGGCAGCAGGTTACTTTATTTTGCTTGCCCAAAATACAAGTAACCAAACAAAAGGGCACCCTGCCGCGCCGGCCCTTCGGGCTTCCCTCGGTTTTCCTGAAAATCCGGGCGGCTGCGGAACTCGCGCTGCGCGCTCAAACAGTCCTCGCCGACGGCCCCCGAATTTTCAGGAAAACCGAGGCGGCGCAGAAGGGGATTTGGGTTTTGTGGGCGGAGCCCGGTTTTTGGGTGTCCTCCCCGCTGGGGAGGGCTGGGTAGGGCGGTTTTGTTTTGTTGTTCTGTCCCCTTGGGCCGCCGCCGAGCAGCACAGCCGGGCCGGGGGATGTCGGCGAGGACTGTCTGAGCGCAAAGCGCGAGTTCCGCCGCCGCCCGGTTCGGCGAGCAGCGCAGGGAACCCCGAAGGGGCGGTGGATAGGGGCGGCTTTCTTTGGTTACTTTCTTTAGCCGTTTAAAGAAAGCAACTAGCCCGCCGGGCTACCCCCGGCACCTAAATAAACGGTGCGCATGGCGCACCCTACAAAACCTGAGTATGAGGGCCAACCATGAAGGTGATTTACAAAATTACCTACCCCAACGGGAAAATTTATGTCGGCAAAGATTTGACGGATAGCATCAACTATTTCGGTAGTGCCGACGACAAGCTAATTGAAAAGGATTTTACGAGGGAGCAAAGGCGAGATATCACCATCCGGAAGGAAATTCTTTGGGAGTCTGAAACAGCAACGGACAAGGAAGTAAGCCAGAAGGAGGTCGAGTACATCAATGCCTTTAAATCAAACGCCCCTGCTATTGGTTACAACCAGTGGCCAAAGTTTAAGGTGTAGTGGCCCCGGCGCCCAAATAAACGGTGCGCATGGCGCACCTACAAAACCAGAAAGCCAGAACCAAACAACCATGACCCCCCAACCCAAATCCCTCCTCGCTGTAATCGAATTCATCACCCACGGCCGCTTGCCCGATCTCTACAAACAGCTCGGTTTCGAAGTGACAACCGAGTGGCGGGTGCGCAAGGCGGTTTCGCTGGTGCGCAAGCTGAAGCCTGACGTGATCGTGGCGGATTTTTATTTCCAGTCGGATTTTCGTGATCGCCTGAGCAATCTCGAATCCCTGCTGGCGACGGCACAGCCGTTCAAGGATACCCGGATACTGGTCCTTTACGATCCTCAGGATACGCACGCGCTGGACAGGGTGCGCGAGCGCATGCGCATCGATGCGGTACTGCCGACACCTGTGTCAGACGAGGCGATCAAGGCCGTGCTGAACGAGTGGCGATGACCCGGCTTAGCTCCCAATAAAACCCGGACTGAGAAAGTACGAACATGCCCGTCAAATTGTTCTCCCTGCATAACGTGCCCGATGACGAGGCCGAAGAGGTCCGTGAATTATTGCGCAGCAACGAGATCGACTTCTACGAGACTCCCGCGGGAAACTGGGGCATATCGGTGCCTAGCATATGGCTGCACGATGAGAATGAACTGGAGAAGGCCAAAGTGCTCATCGACAATTACCAGCAAGAGCGGCTGAACCGGGTCAGGGAGGAATATGCGCAACTCGGACGGACGGGAAGACATCGCACGTTAGGCGATGTGATCAGGGAAAATCCGCTGCGCTTCGTTGTCTATTTGGCGGCCATTGCCGCCTTGCTCTATTTTTCCACCAAGCCCTTCCTGGATATCGGGAAATAGCGCAATGCGGCCCGCGTCCGGCGCATGCGACCCCCCGCCAGCCGGTGCATCAGGAATGATGTTGGTATGGTTCTGGGAGGTAAGCCGGAAGTCTATCTGGTGCGCTCGCTCGATTGGCGCGCTCAATCTGCATATGGCGACTTGTTGGTCTGAATATCTAAATAATAGAAGCACTTGCATTTCAGAATGATGTTGGTATTCTTCAGATTGCAGGTATTGTCAGATCGCTGGATCAGAGATTTGGTGCGGTTAAATAAATTCAGGTTGGTAGCGGAGAATAAGAAAACAGAAAACTGTTGTTTCACCTAAAGGAGAACTGGAACATGAAAGACATATCCGATTACCTGTGGCGCATGTTTATGGCAATTTTCCTTTGTCCTGTGGCCGCCTCGTTCTGGCTGGCGTTTGGAAGTTTCGGGTTCGACCTGGGCAGGTTTATGCTGTTTATCGGTGCGCAGGGGCAGCACTATGTGGCGCTGGATGGTGACGGCCAGATTGCTTTCCTAGTCCAGGCACTCTTCGGTTGGGCCGCGCTGGCCTTCGTGTTCATGCTGATCTCTTTCGTGGTGAATCCGCCCCGCTTCAGTTATGCCCTCAACAAGAAAAGCGGAAAGGCAGATGTTTCTGTAGTGCAATAAGCCTATCCAGGGTGCGCTCTGCGCACCCTGTCCATTTCTCCCTGTTGCTTTACTGTTGACGCTTCTGTCGCTCCCGCTTGAATTGCTGTGATTGCTGTTCCTGCTCGCGCTGGAATTGCCGGGTTTGAATTTCGAGTTGTAATTGTTGCAGGTCCGGCGACTCGGGTTTGACGGTTTGCAGTCCTTGTTCGAACTGCTGGGCTTGCCGCTGATGCAGTTCTTGCTGGCGTTGGCGCTGCTCCAGGTGGAGAGATTCCATCTGCCGTTGTTGCTCCGGTGTGAGCCTGGTGTTCAAGCTATCCGAGAACTGCTGTTGCTTGAGCTGGAATTCCTGTTGCCGCTGCTGGCGTTCGAGTAAATGACGCTGGATTTCCGTTTGAGTATCCTGGCACCATGCGGCTGCCGGCCAGCCGATAAATAATGTTCCAACAAGAAACCACAGGTGAGAGATGTTCATGATTTCGCGCCACGCCCGCTAGCAGGACAATTGGAATATTCGATAGAATCTGAGACATCGGCAGTGGGTCGAGCGTTCCGTTTGGCAAGGAACAACCAGACCGATAAAGCGCCCACTGAGCGGGACGGTTCATTGCCCGGCTTTTCTCGTGACGGGTGCAATTTGGGGTACAATTTGCAGTCGGATTATGTCCTTATTCAATAGATAAACGTGGAACAAAACCATCTCGGTAGATCCGGCATCATCAAACGCACGCTCAGGCGAATTTTCTTCGCATTCCTGATCCTCGCCATTCTCGTCCTCGTCATACTGGGTATCCTTTTTTTCAGGGAAGCCGAATCTTCGGCATTCCAGGCGGATTACCTGTCGCGGCTTGCCAAGGACCTACGCTGGACAATGAAGAGCGGGCCTAATCCGGGCCTGTCCATCCCCCAGGCCGGACCTTACGACGAGCGTCTGGGCTACAGCCGGTTGTCGACCATGACCCCGCGCCTTGCTGGCCAGGGTTTCCAGGTGAGCTCCCAGGCACGGCTATCACCGCGCATGCAGGAGTTGATCGACCGAGGTTTGTTCGCCCCCTACCGGGAGAAGTCACAGGCCGGTCTGCTCGTGACGGATTCCAGTGGCCAGCCATTTTTCAAGGCGGTTTCCCCGGTGCGCGTCTACAAGAATTTCGAGGCGGTTCCTCCGGTCGTTGTGAATAGCCTGCTCTTCATCGAGAACCGCGATCTGCTGGACCCCAGCCATGCCATGAAGAATCCGGCCGTGGAGTGGTTCAGGCTCGGGAAGGCCGTGCAGGATAAGGTGATCCAGCTATTCCGCCCGGAGCATGACGTGCCCGGAGGCAGCACGCTGGCCACGCAAATCGAGAAGTACCGACACTCCCCCAATGGCCTGACCCTCTCCGCCGGCGACAAGCTGCAGCAGATCGCATCCGCTTCGGTGCGCGCTTATCTGGACGGGGAGAACACGCTGCCTGCGCGTCGGCGTATCGTGGTGAACTACCTCAATACGGTTCCACTCGCCGCGGTTGCCGGATTCGGGGAAGTGAACGGCATCGGTGACGGGCTGTGGGCCTGGTATGGGTGGAACTTCAATTACGTCAATCGTACGTTGCAGTCCTTGCCGTCGAACGAAGCTGACATCGGCGAGTTCGCAAAGGTATACAAGCACGTGTTGAGCCTCATGATCGCCCAGCGCCGGCCATCGGCTTACCTGGCGAAAGAGCGCAAGGGCCTGGAGGAGCTGACGAACAGCCATCTGAGGGTACTGGCGCAAGCCGGCGTGATTTCCCCAACTGTCAGGGACGCCGCCCTGAAGGTGCATCTCCAGTTTCTTTCTGCTGCAGTTCCGGAAGAAACCGGGGATTTTCTGCCACGCAAGGCGGCCAGCGCCGTGCGTGTACACCTGGCTTCCCTCCTGGGGTTGCCCCGCCTATATGAGCTGGACCGCATGGACCTCTCCGTGCAAAGTACACTCGACGGGGACCGGCAGAAGAAGATCACGGATATCTTGCGCGATCTCAGGAAACCGGAGTCGGCGCGCGCCGCCGGACTCTACGGCGGCCATATGCTGGGCGAAGCCGACCCGGGCAAGATCATATACAGTTTTACGCTTCACGAACTGACGCCCCAGGGCGCAAAGCTGAGGATACTGGCCGACAACTTCGACCAGCCGTTTGATATCAACCAGGGCACCAAGCTCGACCTGGGTTCCACCGCCAAGTTGAGAACGCTGGTGACCTACCTGGAAATCATCGAAAAACTGCATGGACTATATGCGTCTTTGCCACCGGAAGAACTGCGGCAAGTCAAGGTGGAGCCCGGTGACAACATTACCCGCTGGGCAATCGACCATCTGCTGCAAAGCGAGGACAAAAGCCTCGCGGCCATGCTGGACGCCGCCATGGAGCGCAAGTATTCGGCCAGCCCGCACGAGCAGTTCTTTACCGGCGGCGGCGTGCATGTCTTCCACAACTTCAAGCACGAGGACGACAGCAGGGTCATCAGCGTGCGCGAAGCCACCCGCTTTTCCGTCAACCTGGTTTATATCCGCCTGATGCGGGATATCGTGCGCTACACCATGTTCCAGACTCCGGGAGCGAATATCCTCAAGGACATGGACGACCCGCAGCGTCAGGAATACCTGAAGCGTTTTGCGGACAAGGAAAGCAAGGAGTTCCTTATCCGCTTCTACCATAAATACAAAGGCAAGTCGGCAGCCGAGATCGAGGATATTTTCTTTTCCGGCATTCGGCCCACTCCGCGGCGGCTCGCGGCGGCTTACCGTTATCTTTATCCGCTGGCTACCCTGGAGCAGTTCGCCAAATCCATGGAATCTCGCCTGCCCGGATTCAAAGGTTCTGACGGGCGTACCCTCCGCGCCATGTATGAGAGCTACGGCCCGGGAAAATACTCGCTGGCTGACCAGGGCTACCTTGCGCACGTCCATCCGCTGGAGTTGTGGCTAGTGCGCTACCTGAGCACTCATCCGGTTGCACAGTACAAGGAGATGATAGAGGCCAGTGCTGCCGAACGCATTGACGTCTATGACTGGCTGCTCAGGACCGTGCACAGGAACGCACAGGATATCCGCATCCGCAGCCTGATCGAAGTGGAGGCCTTCCTGGAAATTCATCGTCGCTGGAAGCGGCTCGGCTATCCGTTCGACTCACTGGTTCCATCGCTGGCCACGGCCATCGGCAGTTCCGGGGATCGCCCCGCTGCACTTGCCGAACTCATGGGCATCATACTCAACGATGGGGTCCGGGCTCCCTCAGTGATGATTGAAGGCATGCGCTTCGGTGCAGATACTCCTTATGAAACCATCGTCGAGCGCACACCCGTTAAAAGCGAGCGTCTGTTTACGCCTGAGCTGGCAGCTACGGTGCGCAGCGTGCTGATAGATGTAGTGGAGGGGGGTACGGCCGTGCGCCTTGCCCACGCCATCGTGAGAGAAGACGGCACGCTGATCCCGATCGGCGGCAAGACCGGCACTGGCGATCATCGCTATGTCACCTTCTCGTCGGCGGGTGCGATCAAGGAATCCCGCGCAGTGAACCGCTCCGCCACGTTTGTTTTCTTCATCGGGGACCGCTTCTTCGGCACGCTAACTGCCTTCGTGCCCGGTGCAGATGCAGCAAAGTATGAGTTCACTTCATCACTTTCTGCGCAAGTCCTGAAACACTTGCTGCCCACGCTGAAGCCGCTCATCGAAACGGCCAAGCCCCTTCCCGAGCAAGTACGGATGGCGGCCGCGAAGAAAGGCAAGGCGAAGAAGCCGGCGCCCGGACCGGAGCAAAACGGCGAAGGGGCAGTCGATTCCACGCAGGCGGAGCCTGAGACGGAATAGCCGTCCTGCTTAAATCGCCGGGCGCGGATAAACTGCGTTTGCTTTAAAGGCGTGTGATCGGGGCAGAGGCGGCCACCCACTGTGGGATCTCGGTGCATCGGGGCGACCTGTAGCGCTGCGGGTCCGGCCTCAACTTGAACATCAGCGCTGCTTACTCTATACAGAAAAACTCGGAAGTTTTGTGCCGCACGTGAAGTGCTGCCTTTGCGGGGCTATCATCGAGTCAATGCAGGGCCGACCAGCGAAAGGAATCCATGATGAAAAGTCTGTTGTTGCCGGTGTTGTTGGGCTTGGCATTAAGCGTGCCCGCAGCCGAAAAAAAGGAAGACGTACCACCCAAGGCGGGCTCCGCAGATGTACGGAAAGAAGCCGGAGAGGCCGTCGACGCCACGAAAGCCAAAGCCAGGCAGGAGCGCGACGAGTTCGTCGGCAAGGCGCAGAAGGAACTGGCTGAACTGAACAAGAAAATGGCGGAACTCAAAAAGAAGGCGAAGAAGCTTAGCGGGGAAGGGAAGGCCAAGCTTGACCGGCAAATCCAGGACCTGGAGCCGGAACTGAAGGCGGCGGAGCAAAAGCTTGCCGACCTGAAGTCCGCCACTGGCGAAAAATGGGAGGAATTGAAGGCCGGAGTTTCCGGCGCCATCGGCCGCCTGAAGCAGTCCATGCAAAAAACCAGGGAAGGCGACCATTGATCCTGCAAGTCTGGGCACGAGCTATCGCGGCACCCCGCGAACTGATTCAACGCCAATAGTGCTCTGGCTGACCACGCCGTGGATGAGGGTGAACGCTGTCTCTGTGCAGCCTATGCTGCATCCATTACGATCACCGTGCCGGCCTTGCCGTCCAAGATCACAAGGGCGTCACTGAGCTGTCCGATGCCGGCCATGCCGCCGGTCTGCTCGACAAATTCGCAGGCGGCCCGGACCTTCGGCCCCATCGAACCCGGTGCAAAATCGAGTTCGCGCAGAGCCTGCGGGGTGATGCGGCGGATGGCGCGGGCGTGCGGGGTTCCCCAGTCCCGGTAAACCGCGTCGACGTCGGTCAGCAACATGAGGGTGTCGGCTTTCAGTTCGCGGGCCAGGAGCGCGCTTGCCAGGTCCTTGTCGATCACGGCTTCGACGCCGATCAGGCTGCCGTCTTCGCGGCTCACGACGGGAATGCCGCCGCCCCCGGCACAGATGACGACCACCCCCTGGCTCACCAAGAGTTCGATCACGCTCAGTTCGAAGATCCGCTGCGGACGGGGCGAGGGAACGACCCGGCGGAAGTGTGCGCCGTCGCGCGCAATGCTCCAGCCCCGCTCCTGCGCAACCTTCTGCGCTTCGATTTCCGAGTAGACCGGACCGATGGGCTTGTCGGGATGGCCAAAGGCGGGGTCATTCGGGTCGACCTCGATCTGGGTCAGCAGGGTGGCGCAGCGGCGATCCGGCAGCAGGTTGCCCAGTTCCTGCTCGATCAGGTAGCCGATCATGCCCTCGGTTTCCGCGTCGAGGATATCCAGCGGATAGGGTTCATCCGGTCTGCAGGCGGCGCCCTGCAATGCCAGCAGGCCGACCTGCGGGCCGTTGCCGTGGGAAATCACCAGGTCGTGCCGGCAGGCGATGGGCGCCAGGGCTGCGGCCGCGATCCTCACGTTACGGCGCTGGTTGGCGGCGGTCGGGGGTTCGCCCCGGCGCAGCAAGGCATTTCCGCCCAGGGCGATCACGATACGCATGGCTTATTCCTGAATGGGCATTCCCAGCCTGTCGTTGAGCCGGAGCCAGCCCCGCACGATGCGGTACAGCACCCACAGGCCGGCGATGACAAAGATCGCCGCTGCGAAGGGAATGCCGAACAGGGTGAAAATCAGCAGCCAGGCGATGATCACCCACAGCAGTGCAAACCAGAAAGTGCGTATCTGCCAGCGGAAGTGGGATTCGAGATAAGTGCCGCGCGCCTCGTCCCGTTTGAGGTAGTTGAGAATTACCGCGAGGATCGACGGCCAGCCGGTGAGGAACGCGGTCAGGATGAATGCCGAGCTGATGATGCCGGTGACCACCGTGAATGCGTGCAGGGCGTAAATCACATGGGTGAGGGTCACGAGCGAGTCTGCAGGCCGTGGGTTGCCGGATGCCGTATCGATGTCTGTCATGATTCCTCAGCGCTATATTGGGGTGTACGAACTTTCCTAAGTATACAGTCACGCCAGCTGTGCGGCGGGAAGCGCGACCGGGAATGCATAACCTAGTAAAATGAATATTCCTGATTTGCTACGGGCGGAACAGCCCTTGGGCCCAACGACCATGAAATCCTCCCTGATCGACCCCGATACCGACCTTGCCCACGAATGCTACGCGCTGGTTTATGCGCCGACTCCCAATCGCAAGCGTTTCCCGGAAAACTGCGTGGAGGTGAAAGCTTCCGAGGAGGAGGCGCGAACCGGCGCCGATCCTGCCAAGCGGCTCGTGCCCGCCGTGGTGTTCGGCCCCTCGCGTTCGTCCGAGGGTTTTCGGCTGTTCTACCTGGTGCGCTGGCTCGATTAGCAGGCTCAAGATCCATATTTGCGACTTTTTGGCCCAAATATCGATAAGGAAAAACCCTAGGCGAATGCGAGGGTTTTCTGGTAATTTGTCTGTAATTTCAAAAAAATAGCTGGTTTATTTAACTATAAAAACTGTGGCCTGGGAGGGTTACGTGCGCAATTCCCTTTTTATTTTTCGCTTCAGCTCCGGGTGCGGCTTGCTGGGGGGCACTCTGTTGCTCTCTGTCGGCATGGTATCGGCAGGTGAAAACAGCGCATTTTCTGAAAGCGCCTATCTGGACGAAATGCCTGTCGTACTCAGCGTCTCGCGCCTTTCTCAGCGGGTGGATGAAGCGCCCGCGGCAGTGACGGTGATCGACCGGCAGATGATCAAGGAATCCGGCGTCTGGGATCTGGCGGAAGTGTTCCGCCTTGTGCCGGGCATGGTGGTGTCCTACCATTCTGCGCGCGGCTACAGTATGGACAACACCGTGAGCTACCATGGGCTGTCCGATCCCTACGCGCGCTCGATGCAGGTTCTGGTGGATGGACGTTCGGTGTATTCCCCCCTGTTCGGCGGGGTGTTGTGGGGCGACATTCCAGTTGCCCTCGACGATATCGAGCGAATCGAGGTAATTCGCGGCCCGAATGCCGCCAGTTATGGCGCCAATTCCTTCATGGGGGTGATCAACATCATTACTCTCCATCCTTCGGAAACTCAGGGCAAGTTCGTTTCTCTCACCACCGGCCGCAACCGAGAGGAAGGCGTGGCGCGCTACGGCGGACGCAATGATGCAGGCGACCTGACCTATCGCATCACGGCGGGCGTGCGCAACGACAAGGGAGAAGATCCCATCATCGTGAATGCCCTGTCCACGCAGGGTGGGTGGGACAAGAACAAGTTCGACGACAGGAAAGTTCAGCAATTTACCCTGCGTGGCGATTATCGGGTCAATGCAACGGACGAACTGGAATTTCAGTTTGGCTATAACGGTGGTGACCGGCAGGAAGGGGATGCTGGGACGACGCACCCATTCTGGAAACGCGCTGACAATCATTTCGAACAGTTGCGCTGGCAGCGCGCCCTGGAGGATGGCGGGGAGCTATCGGTGCAGTACTATCATGGTTATGAGAGCAGCTATGGGACCGATATCAATGGTGCGACCAGCTACAACATGGATGTTATTGCGCAGCGTCATGATCTGGAAGTGCAGCACACCTTCTCGCCCAGCAGGAGCACTCGCGTGGTGTGGGGCGGCAGTATGCGCTATGACAACGTTTATGCGCCGTACTATTTGAGAAATAGCATTACCAAGGTGCCCGATGCCCATGCGATTCCGTTTCACCTGGGCCGTCTGTTCGGCAACCTGGAGTGGCGCGCGCACCCCGATCTGGTGTTCAATCTGGGGGCGATGCTGGAGGAAAACAGCTTTACCGGAACGGATATCACTCCGCGTGTCGCGGCAAACTGGCATTTCCTGCCCGGGCATACCCTGCGTGTCAGCAATTCCAAAGCCACGCGGACCCCGACCAATTATGAGAAAGTCCTCGCCGATCCCTACTTGGCTCTTGGGGTGGTCAAACAAAAATTGCGACCGGAGCGGGTGGATTCCACCGAAATCGGCTATCTGGGCAAATTTTCCGATTTGAACGTGGATTTCAGGATTTTCAGGGATGAATTCAGCGATCTGATCGTCGAAAATGGAACGTCGGTAGGTCTGGGTAACCTCAATCCCGGCAATGCTGCGGTAAAGGGCTTCGAGACCCAGTTGCAATGGAATGTCGGGCCTCGCACCAGGTTGGTTTATGGCTTTTCTCACAGTCTGGTTTCCAGTCTTAACCAGGCCAAGATAACCTACACTGATGCGGTGCCCACCAGCATCCAGAGTATGATGCTCACCCACCGCTTCGACCATCGCTGGAGCACGAGCCTGATGGGGTACAAGACGGGGGCGGTACATTTTCCAGAGACAGATACTGGCCCACAGGAAAACCCATTATATTATGTCAACTCATATCGCCGCTGGGATGCCCGCCTGGCTTATGCCTTCCAGGCCGGAACGACCAGGGGCGAACTAGCCCTGGTGGTACAAAACCTCGCCGATAACCATTACTTCGAATTTCGCCACGACAACGAACCTCCGGGTCGCACAGCATGGCTTAATCTGAAGCTTGATCTCTGATTGTGATGGATAGGGCCATAGTATGAGGGAATCCCCTATACGAATTGGGGAGGGTTTCTGGTAATTTACTGTTTATTCCAAAATCAGCGGGCTTGCCCAAATCAAGAGCCGTGACCAGCTATCTGTGCGCAAAGCGTATCAACCCACTTCAGGCAAGAGGCCGACCTGAGCAAATCTTTTTCCATTTTAATATCCGGACTGCTGGGAAGCGCCCAGTTGCTCTCTGCCGGCATGGCATCGGCAGGTGAAAACGGTACATTTTCAGAAAGTGTCTATCTGGACGAAATGCCTGTCGTGCTCAGTGTCTCGCGTCTTTCCCAGCCGGTGGACGAAGCGCCTGCGGCAGTGACGATAATCGACCGGAAGATGATCAGGGATTCCGGCGCTTGGGATCTGGCCGAGATATTTCGGCTGGTGCCGGGCATGTATGTCGCTTACCACGCCAGCAACGTGTATACCACCAACAGCACGGTCAGCTACCATGGCTTGAGCGACGCCTATGCCCATCGCATGCAGGTGCTGGTGGACGGACGCTCGGTCTATTCGCCGCTGTTCGGCGGGGTGCTGTGGGACGACATTCCGCTGGCGCTGGATGACATCGAGCGCATTGAGGTGATCCGTGGGCCGAATTCGGCCAGCTACGGTGCCAATTCTTTTCTTGGGGTGATCAATATCACCACCCGCCACTCCGCCGAAACCCAGGGGAAATTCCTCTCGCTCAGCACCGGGCGCGGCCGTGGAGAAGCGGTGGCACGCTACGGCGGCGGTGACGGCGATTTCACCTGGCGCATGACAGCGGGGCTGCGCAACGATGCGGGAGAGGAGGCGAGAATATTCGACCCGATCAAAAACGATACGAAGCATGAGGCCAACAAACAGGATGACAAACGTATCCGCCAGCTGACCTTGCGTGCCGATTACCACCTGGATGTCCGCGACGAACTGGAGCTGCAATTCGGCTACAACGGCGGGATGCGCGAGGAGGGATTCGGCACGGACAGCTTCTATACGCGTCAGAAGCAGGTGGCCAACAATTTTCAGCTGGTGCACTGGCGCCGGCATCTGGATGCCGGTGGCGAAGTCGGCGTCCAGTTCTATCATGGCTACGAGGAATCCAGGGATACCCTCTATGCCATGCCACCCTACACCGGGCTTAGCTTCAATGCCGGTGTGGAAGCTCATCGCTACGATCTCGAAGTTCAGCACATCTTCTCGCCCAGTGAAGCCACGCGCCTGGTATGGGGTGGCAGTGTGCGCCTCGACCGAACCTATTGGCCACTGTATCTGAACAGGCAGAATAGTTTTGATTTCCATCTTGCACGTCTGTTCGGTAACCTGGAGTGGCGCGTCAAGCCCGAGGTGGTGGTGAATATGGGTGCAATGGCCGAGAATAATGATTTTACCGGTACTGACGTCACGCCGCGGGTGGCGGTGAACTGGCATTTCTCCCCGGGCCATACGCTGCGCGCCAGCCATTCACGTGCCACACGTACCCCAACCCTGTACGAGCAAGAGGCGGACAACCGCTATCGTGTTCCGCTGCCGGCTCCGTATGACTGGATCGTCCGCTACGCAGTCGGCGGGCTGAAACCGGAGCGTATCAAGTCGACGGAAATCGGCTATGTCGGCAAGTTTTCCCGGCTCGATGCCGATTTCCGCCTGTTTCACGACGAGCTGAGCGACCTGATCTCACCCCATAATTACAATCCATGCAATCCCACGGGTACGCTGCCTATGCCGGGCGGCTTTGTGCTGCCGCCCAATGTGCCAGTCGGGCTGACTGCGCCTGGGGTGGCCTGCTATGGGGTGGATTCGCTGGGCAGTTTCAACAATGGCAGTGCCGTCATCAAAGGTTTCGAAATGCAGCTCCAGTGGCGGCCGGGAGAGCGTACGCGGCTGATCTACGGCCTTTCCCACGCTATTGTTTCCAGCCCCAATGAAAACGAACAGCCCTATACCAATTCAGTGCCCACCAACAGCCACAGCCTGATGCTTGCACACAGCTTCGATGCACATTGGAGCGGCAGTCTGACCGGCTACCATGTGGGCGAGGTGAGGGCGCTGGGTGGTGTGCAAAAAGTCGATGCCTACGAACGCTGGGACGGCCGTCTGGCGTATCGTTTCAGATCGGGGAACGGAAACGGCGAACTGGCACTGGTGGTGCAGAACCTTTTCGATGCGCGCTATTTCGAATATGAAGCTGTGAACCAGCCGCCGGGCCGCACTGCCTGGCTTAATCTGAAGCTGGACATCTGAGACCCTGATGCACTACTGGCGCTTTCTTTCCGCTCTATGCCTCACTCTGGCCATGTTCTGCCTGCCGCTCACGGCAGCAGCGCTGGATGGGGTAACTGTGGTGCTCAGCGAGGAAGGCGGCGCCTACGCCCAGGTGGTGGACAAGCTGCGCGCGGTCCTTTCCCAGAATGGCGGCACGGCCAGGCTGCCGGTCAAAGTGATAGCGTTGAAGGAAGGGGACTCCCTCCGCGCCGATCCCGGACAGTTGCTGGTGGCGGTCGGTACTGGAGCAATGGAGGAGCTGGCGCAAAAAAATCTTCCTCAACCCGTGCTCAGCGTGCTGGTGCCGCGTGCGGCGTTCGAGAAAACTGCCCGGCAGAACGGGCGTTATGGCGATCCACGTAATTTTTCCGCGATCTACCTTGACCAGCCGTGGGCACGCCAGTTTGCCCTGATTCGCCACGCTCTTCCCGGGCGGACGAAAGTCGGTATCCTGCTGGCCCCCAATTCCACCGAACTTGCTACGGCGCTGAGTGCGGCGGCCAAGGCGGCCGGCTTGGTGGCGATTGTCGGGATGGTGGAGGGCGAAGCCGACCTGTTGCCGGAATTGAAGCGGCTACTGGGTGAAAGCGATGTGATTCTGGCGGTTCCCGATCCGCTGATCTACAACCGCAATACTGTCCAGAGCATTCTTCTTACTACCTACCGCCATCAAGTGCCGTTGCTCGGGTTTTCGCCTTCCTATGTCAAGGCGGGCGCGATTGCGGCGGTGTTCAGCGTGCCGGAGCAAATCGGCCAGCAGGCAGCGGAAATGATCCAGCGCCTGGCGGCAGACCGGCGTTTGCCGCTGCCCCAGCCACCTCGCTATTTCTCGGTCGGCATCAATGCTCAGGTTGCCCGCTCGCTCGGCATTAGCCTCGACGATGAAGCCAGCCTGAACAACAAACTGAAGCGCGCTTCAGAGGGCGAGCTATGAAACACTGGAGCATCAAATACAGAATTCTGTTCCTGGCGATGCTCCCGGTGGTCGTTGTTGCCACTCTGTTGAGCATACTGGTCATGATCAGTGGCATTACGGAAATGGATGGCGCCCTGAAATCGCGCGGCATGTTGATCGCCCGTCAGCTTGCGCCGGCCAGCGAATATGGCGCGTTTTCCGGCAACCGCGAAATTCTTCAGGCGCTCACTCAGGCGGTGATGAAGGAAGAAGACGTCAATGCGATCATCATTACCGATGACCGTGACAAGATCCTCGCAGTGAGCGGTCGACCCAGCCAATTCGATTATAAAGTGGCCAAGCTTGCTGGTGTCGGCCAGCTAGATTCGACCGGAAAGGATTCCCTGATTTTTGCAGCGCCGATTTACCAGAGTGAAAATGACATTGACGAATATGGTCTGTTTGACCGTGCGGAACGTAATAACGGCAAGAAAAAGAAAATGCTCGGGCGGGTTTACGTGGAGCTGTCCACGGCCGCCACTCAGCAGCGTAAAAGCCGTTTCATCATGATCAGTCTGGCCATCGGCTTATTCGGATTTTTCGGGGCTTTGCTGCTGGCGCTGCGCATGAGCCGCGATTTCACCCATCCATTGTCGCGCCTGCTCGATGCGGTCGTGCGCATGACCCGTGGCAATCTCGATACTCGTGTTGCGGTGGACTCCGGCGGCGAGCTGGCGGAACTGGAGCATGGTTTCAACGCTATGGCGGGAGAATTGCAATCGGCTTACACCAACATGCAGGAGCGCATCGAGGCGAGGACGAAAGATCTGGCAAGGCTCAAGGAAGAGGCCGAGCAAGCAAAAGGCAGCGCGGAATTGGCCAATCAGGCAAAAAGCCAGTTCCTCGCCCACGTCAGCCATGAAATCCGCACGCCCTTGAATGGCCTGATCGGATTCCTCGGTTTGATGGGTAAAACCCACATCGATAATGTCCAGCAGGATTACCTCAAGATTTGCGAAACTTCCTCCCAGACCTTGCTGGCGATTATCAACGACATCCTGGACTTGTCCAAGATCGAAGCGGGCAAACTGTCGGTTGAATGTCTGGCATTCGATCTGGGCTACTTGATCGAGCAATGCATCCTCTTCTATACGCCCAGTGCACAGAGCAAGGGATTGCGCCTGATCCTGGAGATCGACCGGGGTTTGCCCGCCAGCCTGATGGGCGATCCATCCCGTATTCGTCAGATCCTGGCCAATCTTCTCGGTAATGCCATCAAGTTTACCCACTCCGGCGCAATCACTGTCACAGTGAAGTATCTGGATGGAAGCGACGGCACCGGCCAGATCGAAATCTGTGTGGCAGACACGGGTATCGGCATGACTGACGAGCAACTGGGGCAGCTATTTCAGTCATTCAGCCAGGGGGATGCCTCGATCACCCGCCGCTACGGTGGCACCGGGCTGGGCCTGGCAATTACCCGGCGTCTGGTTGAATTGATGAATGGCGCCATCGCGGTTGAGAGCGCGGCAGGCAAAGGATCCCGATTCACGATTTCGCTTTGCCTCAAGGAAGCGGGTGGGGAGACGGCTTTACTACTTCCGCGACCGCTTGAGAGCCTGGAGCGGGAAAATTCCACGGTTCAGGAGGAAAAGCCGGCGCCGGCTGCGCTGCCGGTGCAGCTACGGATACTGGTGGTGGACGATAACGAAATCAACCGCAAATTGAACACGATTTTGTTGCATCAGTGGGGTATTGCCGTGGACGAGGCGGCGGATGGCGTCGCTGCCGTGGAGGCTTGCGGCGGGCAGCAGTACGACCTGATCCTGATGGATGTGCATATGCCGGCGATGGATGGCATCGAGGCGACGAGGCGCATCCGGATGTTGCAGGAGGGAAGTAAGCTGACTCCCGTCGTTGCGCTAACCGCGAATGCACTGAGCGGGGACAGGGAACGCTACCTGGCTGCCGGGATGGATGACTATCTGGAAAAACCCCTGACCGAGGAGGCTTTGCGCAAGACCATCGAGAAATGGTGTCCGCTCGCGCAAGTTACTGCCCAAGGTGCCGGAAAAAAAGAGGAGTGGAATGTGGAGGAGAGTTTTCCCGATTCGCCTCACTCTGATCTGCCGATCATCGATGCCGGTCTGGGTATGGAGCGGGCGGGTGGCTGCCGACAGAGCTGGCTGACTTCATTGAGGATGCAGCTTGCTGAATTGCCTTCCTGCCTGGATGCTTTTCAGGCAGCCTATTTGGTTGCCGATCTTGAAAAAGTGGAGGCGCTGGCTCACAGGTTGCGTGGTGGCACGCTCTACTGTGGCATTTCCGCACTTGAAATTGCCGCTCTGCGCCTGGAAGTGGCGTGCCGTAATCGCGCCCCGGACATTGCCGACAAGCTCATTCTCCTCCAGCAGGAGGCGGAAAGCCTGATGACTCTGGAATCAAGCGGAGCCATTCCGGAAGCATAAGAAAACTCGCGAAGCGTTAGGGCAATGAAAAACCCGCATGCCTTCCGGCATGCGGGTTACGAGTAGTGCTTGCTCTCAGTCTTGCTGCGTCAGGCTGCGCTTGCCTTGCGCTGGTTGGCCTTCTCGACTTCCTCGTCCCAGCCATCAGTACGGACATAAGGATTGGCGCGCGGCTCAAGAATCATGTTCGCGTCGATATCGCGACCGATGCCTTCCAGGAAGTTAACCAGGCCGATACGGTCGATCATTTCGCCGGTGCGCTCGTGCTCCAGGGCGTTTTCGGCGAAGAAGTCGATGGTGTTCTGAGCGAGTTCGACCAACTGCTCGAAGTCCTCATCGGATTCCAGCTTCATGAACGGCACGATTACGGTCCCCATGGTGGTACCGATCTTCAGCACGCTCTTGCCGCCCATCAAGACGGTCACGCCCTTGTCCTTGCCCGGAGCCAGGGCACCGGTCATGACGTTGATGCAGTGCATGCAGCGTACGCAGCTGTGGTTTTCGATCTGCATCGACTGGGTGTCGTTGATCGCGACGCTGGAGATGCCTTCGGCCGTGGAGATGTCCTTGGTGTTCTTCAGGGACAGCGCCTTGGTCGGGCAGCGGCTGATCACGTCGTTGACCAGTTCGTCCATGCCGTGCTTGGCGAACCACTTCTTGCCCAGTACGTCGTCGGTCTGGATGCTGTCGCGCCAGGTGCCGATGGTGGCCATGTCGGAACGCTGAATCGAGTTGACGCAGTCGTTCGGGCAGCCGGAGAACTTGAACTTGAACTTGTATGGCAGGGCCGGGCGGTGCATGTCGTCGAGGAAGTTATTGACCACGGTGCGCAGCGCCTTGGCTTCGTCAAAGCAGGACTGTTCGCAGCGGGCTGCACCGACA
>NZ_DF967585.1:131090-145402 GCF_000971475.1 Sulfuricella sp. T08 | reverse complement strand
CCCTGGAACATGATATCGCCAGACTGGCCGTGGAAGGCAATCAGGCCTGAACCGTGCCGCTCCCACACATCGGCCATCTTGCGCAGCAGGTCGGAGGTGTAGTGCATGCCGGCAGGCGGCTGGATGCGCAGGGTGTGGAACTCGGCCGCATCGGGATAGACATGTTTCTCGTTCTCGTCCTTGAGCTCGGAAAAACGCGGGATTACGCCGCCGCCATAGCCGAACACGCCAACGGTACCGCCCTTCCAGTAACCTTTTCTGGTCGCGTAGGATGTTTCCAGCTGACCCATCAGGTCAACCATCATATCGTTGTCATTAGCCAGGCGCTTGAGGCCGGTCACAAAGCTGGGCCATGGGCCGCTTTCCAGTTGGTCGAGAAGCGGCGTGTCGTGTTGTTTCTTAGCCATGGTGTTATCTCCTAAAAAATTGAAATAAAAAAACTAGCTCTCAATTCCCCGTAATAACCATGGAATGGATACGGGTAATAGACTGTTTCTACTGGGTAAACAAAGTATAGTAATCCCAGATGGAATTAGTCAAGTATTTATGAGCCAGGGGAGATAATCCAAAGGGAGTATTCCTCCTGAAAGCCCCATGTAGATTGGGTAATCCGGAAATTTCTAGCGGAACGGTAATGTATGAAGAATAGATGGGAGGGGAGGTAATCGCTCCTTCCTCACTTGCAGAGGAAGGTTGGGCGAGGGTGACGTCGTCTGCGGTAAAATGCTGTGCCGGATTTAATGCAGATGCTTCTTCCTGAAGTGGAGCAGACTCCCGCCCGACGGCTGGTAATCGGGTTCTGACTCGGCGCTCTTGCGTTTTTCCAGGTCGTGGTCGAACAGAACGTTGACCAGATCGGTGACCTGCACGACATCTTCCTGGCTGAAATGGCGGGAAAGCAGGCTGGCGATATCTTCCATCATGCGCTGTCGTTGTGCCAGGTGTATGGATTCTTCGCTCGGGCCGACGAAGAGAAGCTGGTATTCGTCACGACCATCTTCATAATAGTAGGTCAGCTCGATCTGCGAGGCGCGCTCGGTCAGCGGGCCGAGTTCGTAAAGCGCGTCCTGTAGCCGGTTCACGAAATTTCTGCCGACTTCGCCGGTCCAGCATATTTCCAGAGTGCGGTCGGGGCGGTGAAAGACGATGCCGGGCTCATCCTGTTCCATGCTGCTGGCTTCGGCGATGGATTCCACATCCAGATAATCCAGCCACTTGCGCAGGCCGTTTTCTACCTGGGTCAGGGTGACGCCCTTGCAGAGGTTGAGGGTGCCGTGTACGTGGACTTCGATGCGCATGATGCAACTCCCGGAAACAAACAACAGTGGCCATTTTACCCCATCGCCTCCGCTGTAGGCATGGAATATAATCCGCCCCATGTTCACGTTTGCGCCGATCGGCGTTATCCATTCCTGTTTCAAAGAAAAGTTTGGCATCCCCCGCCAGCCGGGCTTGGTGACGGCGGCGCGGGCGGTGCTGGAGCTGTTGCCACCGTATAACCGGGAAGAGGCGGTGCGCGGGTTGGAGGGTTTTTCGCATATCTGGGTGAGCTTCGTTTTTCACGCCTGCCTGGACGAGCCGTGGAAACCGATGGTGCGACCGCCGCGCTTGGGGGGCAATCGCCGTCTCGGTGTTTTTGCTACCCGTTCCACCCATCGCCCCAATCCCATCGGTCTGTCGGCGGTCGAACTGGAACGCATCGAAGCCGCGCCTGGGCGGGTGCTGCTGCACCTGAAGGGCGCGGATCTGATGGACGGCACGCCGGTGCTGGATATCAAACCCTACCTGCCGTATTCGGATGTGATCCCCGGCGCAACCGGGGGCTTCGCGGCGGAAGCGCCCGCTACTCTGTTCGAGGTGAGTTTTAGCCAGCCTGCGCTTGATCGCTGCGTGGCGGTGCCGGAACTGGAGTTGCTGATTCGTCAGATTCTGAGCCAGGACCCGCGTCCTGCTTACTATGGGAAGAATGACAGCAAGCGTGTTTTCGGCATGAGGCTGCTAGACTACGACGTGAAGTGGCAAACTGATGGTTATATTGTTTTGGTCACCGATATCATTCCCGCAGGGTAAATACCGAATCCATGAAATACCTCATCATCCCCGTCACCCCGTTCGAGCAGAACTGTTCTCTGGTCTGGTGCGAGCAAACACTGGCAGCAGCCTTGGTCGATCCTGGCGGCGATGCCGAAGTACTGCTTGCCGGTGTGCAGGAAAACGGCCTGCATCTGACCAAACTGTTGCTTACCCACGGCCATCTGGATCATGTCGGGGCGGCCACGGAGCTCGCGGCAAGGCTGGCTATTCCGATCGAAGGGCCGCAGCGCGAGGATGCCTTCTGGCTGGAGTCGCTGCCGAAGCAGAGCGAGATGTTCGGCTTTCCGCATACTCCGGCGTTCACGCCCGATCGCTGGCTGGAGCAGGGCGATACGGTGAGCGTCGGCAAGCAGATTCTGGAAGTGCTGCATTGCCCCGGTCATACCCCCGGCCACGTGGCTTTTTTCCATCGCTCCAGCCAAACCGCCTTCGTCGGGGATGTGCTGTTCAAGGGCTCGATCGGTCGCACCGATTTCCCGCGCGGCGATTACCCAGCGCTGATCAGCTCGATCCGCGAGCGGCTATTCCCGCTGGGCGACGATGTAACTTTCATTCCTGGCCACGGCCCGGTATCCACCTTCGGCTACGAGCGGCTCACCAATCCCTACGTGGGCGACGAGCTTTAACGCACGTACGCTCCGTCAACAGTCGTCCGGACGATGAATGGAATAGTTTGTGTTCATCGTCGGGTAATGGCTGTTAGGTCGAGGTTTTTTGTGCCGCGTGAAATCCCACCATCCCGCCCCAGATGCTTTTCTTGCAGGTTATATTCGAAAATCCGATGAGTTTCAGCACGCCGGACAATTCTTCCGGGGTATAGAAATGGTGGATTGCATCGCTGAAGTATCCGCTGCATCCTCGAGATACCTCGGTCGATCCGAAAATCAGCGATGTCGTGAAAACGGAAATACGCAAGAAGCGTAGATAGAACCATTCGACAATAGGGTGGGTCGGCTTGAGCATGTCGCAGTGATAGAAGAATCCGCCCGGCTTGAGCACGCGAAGAATCTCGGGTAGTACCTTGTCCAGTTGCAGATGGCGTGATGCGGCCTGCAGCGTGATCACATCGAACGAGTTGTCCGGAAAGGGCAGTTCGTGAACATCGTGAATGATGCTGGCTATGTGCAGACCGTTTCTTTCCGCCCTTCGCTGACCTTCTTCCTGCATTTCCTGGCTGCGGTCTATGGCGGTGACGGAAATGCCCGGTTCTTTTTTCAGGAGCCTGACCCCTACATCATTGGTTCCCGCGCAGACATCGAGGACCTGGTATTGCGGCTGCAGTTTTATTGTTCTCACGAACTGCCAGACCCATAGTTCCCATAAGCCCAAACTCGCGACAATGTTACCTGGACGATAATATTTCGGAACATCCTTAAAAACCTTGGGCACCATCTGTGACCACACATTCGAAAAAAGCGAGCGTCGGTATTCTTCCCTTTGTTCGAATTTTCCCCAGGTCACCGATGAGGATGCATTTTCTTCCATAAGTCATATCCTTTAATTAATTCTCAATATAATTGAGTAAGATTAGCAGGAAATTGCCAATATTCGAAGAGGTCCGTTAAATGGTCGCTTCCCCATTTTTCATTGATTAATTCACCTGTGTGCGCGAAAACCCTACTCTGACATAGAGTTTATCAGTACTGCCGGATTGAAAAGCTCAGGTAGCTGCAGGTCAACTGTTATACTTTGCGGTTCAGAATCCTCTTTTTTCTCATTCGGTTAAACCACCATGAACTCACTCATCCTCAATCCCGGCAGGGAAAAATCCCTGCAGCATCGCCACCCCTGGATTTTTACCGGCGCTGTCGAGCGCATCAAGGGCGAGCCGCAGTCCGGCGAAACCGTAACGGTTCGCGATACCCACGGGGCTTTCCTGGCACTGGCCGCGTATAGCCCCAAATCGCAGATTCTGGGGCGGGTGTGGTCTTATCGGGAAAACGAGACAGTCGACGAGGCATTCCTCCGGGCGCGTCTGGCGCGCGCCATCGGCTTACGTCAGGAACTGGCCAAAGTCACCGACGGCATGCGGCTGGTGCACGGCGAATCCGACGGTCTGCCCGGCTTGGTGGTGGATCGCTACGGCGACACGCTGGTGATGCAGGTGCTGTCTGCGGGGATGGAGCGTTGGCGCGGGGCGCTGGCCGATTTGCTGGTGGAGCTGACCGGCTGCGCTAATCTATACGAGAGGTCCGATGCCGAGGTGCGCGAGCTGGAAGGGCTGCCGGCGCGTGCCGGCATTCTGCGTGGCGCGCTGCCTGAGCCGCTGATCATCCGCGAGCATGGGCTGAAATTTCATGTGGATGTGGAAAAGGGGCAGAAAACCGGCTTCTACCTCGATCAGCGCGATAACCGCCGGCGTATCGGTGAACTGGCTAACGACAAGGACGTGCTCAACTGCTTCTGTTACAGCGGCGGTTTCAGCTTGAGCGCACTCCAGGGCGGCGCTCGCTCGGTGTTGTCGGTGGACAGTTCTGCCGAGGCGCTGGCGCTGGCGCGGGAAAACCTCAAGCTCAACAATCTGGCGGTGGATCGCGCCGAGTGGCTGGAGGCCGACGTGTTCAAGTCGCTGCGTTTGATGCGCGATCAGGGCAAGAGCTTTGACCTGATCGTGCTCGATCCGCCCAAGTTCGCTCCTACTGCCCATCACGCCGCCAATGCGGCGCGCGCTTACAAAGACATCAATCTGTGGGCGCTCAAGTTGCTGCGGCCGGGTGGCTTGCTGGCCACTTTTTCCTGCTCGGGCGGCGTTACGGCCGACCTGTTCCAGAAAATTCTCGCTGGCGCAGCGATGGATGCGAACGTGACGGCCCAGATCGTGGGCCGCTTCGCCGCCGATGCCGATCATCCGGCAGTGCTGAATTTTCCCGAGGGGGAATACCTCAAGGGCTTGCTGTTGCGGCGGGTGGAGTAAACGGTGGGGAAAGCGCTGATCCACACTTTCTTTGTTCTCGCGGTGATCTGCGCGGCTGCCTGGATGCCCGCAGTCCATGCTGCAAGCTGCCGCGAAGCGGCGCATGCGCTGAACCAGCACCTGCAGCCGAAAATCGACGAAGCGGAACTGGCGACTATGCTGGAGGTGCTGAATGAAAGTCGCAACGCGCAGTTGCCGGGCAAGTTCGTCACCAAGCGGCAGGCGCAGCAGACCGGCTGGCGGCCCGGTCGGGATTTGTGGAACGTTCCCGCTCTCAGGTTCAAGAGCATAGGTGGCGACCATTTCGGCAATCGGGAAGGTAGGCTGCCTCGCGGCGACTGGCGCGAAGCCGACCTCGATTATCAGGGCGGGCACCGGGGCGCCAAACGCCTGCTGTTTTCCCTGGATGGCCTGCGCCGCGTGACTGTGGACCATTACCAGACCTTCGTCGAGGTGCCGCCATGCCAATAAAACGCTGCGTTCTGCGTGATATCCACAGCCTTGCCCAGTTCTACGACGAACTGGCTCGTCAGCTCGCCTTCCCGGCCCATTTCGGGCGCAATCTGGACGCTTTGTGGGACGTGTTGTCCGGAGAGATCGCAGGCCCGTTCGAGATCGTCTGGGAAGGGTCGGCGCAGGCTCAGGCAAATCTGGGCGTGGATTACGCTAAACTGATCATCCTGCTCAACGACTTGGCGGCGGAGCGCGACGATTTTACTTTTACCCTGCGCTGAGAGTTTATTTTTGAAAACATTTTCTTCCACACCCTCCTTTTGCCAGGCATTCTCGGCAGGCTTGTCTGATCTTCTGCAGGGAGGCGGGCTGGGACCATTTATTCTGGTTTGTGCCAACGCCACTTTTGATCCGAAAATTTATTCCGCCACGGCCGCCGAACTCGAGGTGCTGTACCAGCGGTTGCGCAAGCAATACGTCGCTGCACTGGAAAGCGGACGGGCGATTCAGGAAGTAGAAGAGGATCTGCTGGTGTTTCTCAAGATCCAGGCTGTCGGACTGGAAAAGCTGAGGCACACGGAGCGGCGACTGGCGGGAAAATGGGAGTTGCAGTTCAACCATCTGCGTTCGTTTCGGCCCAAACGCATTACGGCGCGGGCGCCAGCCGGGATCCATGTGGATTTCGACGAGGCGGGTTTTCATTTCAACAAGGGTTTCATGCAGAAGGAGGCGTTCTGGGCGGGAATGCTGGGCGGCAAGGAGGCCACCCTGTATTACAACAAGTACCCCTTCGTCGATTTTCACGGTTTGCTGGTGCCGGAGAGGGAACGCAGGCTGCCCCAGTTTCTTACACTGGAGCATCATAATTATGTCTGGGAGCTTACGTCTCAATTGGCGGAAACTTTGGACGGCGTGGGTTTCGGCTACAACTCCATCGGTGCCTTTGCGTCGGTCAACCACCTGCATTTCCAGATGTTCCTCAAGCCGCAGGGTTTCCCGGTGATGGATGCCGTGTGGAGCCACAACGGCGGCAGCGAACCTTATCCGGCGCAGTGCCTGGTATTTGACGAGCCGGGAGCGGCATGGGGCTGCATCCAGATGCTGCATTCCGACGAGATTGCTTATAACCTGCTGTATACGTCCGGCAGACTGTTCGTTTTTCCGCGCCTGAAGCAGGGCGCCTACCCCCAGCCGGCATGGACCAGCGGTTTTACCTGGCACGAACTGGCGGGGGGGGTTGTGATTTTCAATCGCGAGGATTACGAGAATCTTGATGAATCCGCCATTCGGGGAGAACTTGCCAAGTTAGCCGTAGGCAATTTGCCGCTTGATTCGATTGCTCTGTAAGAGGGGAATGGTGTAACGTTTGAACGTACAGTTCAAAGCGGCAAGCAATGAGCAAAAATCCAATAGAAGATCGACTTCGCGCCGCATACGGCGCACTGGCCACGGACAGCAACCCTGCGACGGAGGCCGATGTCGTCGTGTCGCTGCAAACCGAAGCAGTGATATTTCCCAGGGAAAAGGTCCTCACCGTGACGGTCTACGTGCTGGGTGTCACTGATTTCCACGAGCCGGATGTTTTCGTTACCCAGGTGACCTGCACCGAGCAGGAGTACTACGAGGAATTCCTCCATCTCGCCGTGGCGGAAGAGCGCGCCAAGGAGCACGGGTTCGTTGACCCGCTGTTTTCATTCGACGAGCGCGAAAAAAATATCATCGACAAGCTGCGCGACCTGTTTGGAAAATGAAGGCATGAGCCCATGACAGCACTTCGTCGGGTTGGCAGGGCCCATCTACATAGACTTTGCGTAGTCGACCATTCCCTGGAAATCAACGACGACCGCCGGTTCGTTTCCCACCACCCAGGCGTCATGGCCCGAGGGGAGCAGCGAAACGTCACCAGGTCGACACTCAAACTCCGTCCCATCGTCCATTTTAACCTTCAGCACGCCCGATACGTGATACTGGAAGTGCGGGGCTTCGCAGCTCTTCGTTTTGGCAATGGGTTGGACTGATGTCGCCCATCTCCAGCCGGGTTCAAAGATAGCGCGACCAATGGTAGCGCCGCCGATCTTGACGAGTTCCAGCCGCCCCTTTGGGAACTCCCGAACCTCATCGGGCTTCCCGAAATGCTTCAGTTCTGTCTTCTTCATGGCGCGCCCCCTGTTTGTGAACACTTGCGTAATTCAACTTCATTTAAAACGTGCCACCCAGGACCGAATAAATTCGGCCCTGAAATTTGTTTGGTTCCGGTATCGCTGGCTTGGTGGACGTCTATCCCTGCAATATGCACGGTTGATTTGGAAACCGTACAAGTTACATCACGCTACCGAAGTGGGGATCCGTGCTGTATGCCGGCAAGGGCAGTCCCGCAATCTTGCAGGCCTGGACGACCGGACCCCTGGGGAATAAATGATAGAGGTGTTTTTTGCCGCCTTGCTGCGCGAAGTTGTCCTCGAGTAAGCCCAGAACAGTGCGGCCGCTCGGGCAAGGGCCGCATCGCTGATAATGGTCGCGCAGAAAATTGATTACGTCCCAGTGTTCTTTTGACAAGGTGATGCCTTCTTCTCCTGCCAACTCTTGCGCAATCTGCTCGGACCAGTCGCCAAGCTCGAGAAGATCGACCTCTGGGGTGTTGCCTTCCCGGTTGATAATTTGGTTGATGTCATACATTTTTCACCTCCTCCGCTGTATGCGGAACATTGCCGCGCTCTGGCGGCGCCATATGAATTCTGAGTTAATTATCTTTAAATATATAGATTAGTTGAGTGAATTAGTCAAGTTCATTATACTGACTTTGAGATTTTCAAAATTTGAGGGAAACAATGATGGAAAACGAAGTGTTCATACCGAAGAACGAACTGGAAAAAAAGCTCCTGGCGGCGTGGGAAGGCAGCATGTCGGGCGATGAGTTTATGCATGAACTGATGGTTTCAGAGGTCTTCATGCCGATCGAGGACGACGAGGTGATGCCGGGTGTGCAACGCTCCGCTCACGCACAGCCGCTGGTGCTTGAAGCCGAAGATGGAGTCAAGGTTCTTGCAGTATTCACCAGCCCTGATCGGGCCAAACCTTTTCTCAAGGACTTTCCCCAATACGGTGGTGGGCTGCTGACCGAATTCAAGTGGGTTCTGGAAAAGATGGGCGCCGGCCATGGTGTCGCGCTCAATCCCGGCTGTGAAGTCGGCTTCGACATGGAGCCGGAAATGTTAAGCCAGCTCAGCTAAACTGGAGTGTGAATTTCGCTGTCTGATCTCGGGGAGCAGGATATGCCGCAACTTCTGAATTTATCCAGAGCGGCGCGCCTGGTGGGTGTAACGCGGGTAGCGCTGCAGAAGAAAATCAAGGATGGAGCCCTGGTGTCTTTCGACGGCATGGTGGCTGCCGAGGATTTGCTGCGCGTTTATCCCGATGTCCAGTTCGAGGATAACACCGCCTTCGAGCGAGTCGCGCAGATCAAGGAAAAAGCCTTCGGCAAGCGGGTGTTCGAGCGCATCCTGCCAGATAAGGAAGTACTTGCTGCCCGGCTTACCGGTTTGAGCAAGGAACTGGCAGAGACCAAGGTTTCGCTGAGCCAATATCAAGCTATCGTCGATGGGTTGGAGAAGCAGCTCAGGGCATGGGACAACGGTGGTGAAGAGATGCAGGCTGCGGCAGCATCTCTGCGCATGTGGGTGCATCAGGAACTGGCAGCAAGGGATGCGCAAAATAAACTTCCCAATCTAACCATACGCGACAGTTTTCTCCGTGTAATGGCCGCACACGTAAAAATTCAGCCCAGCGGACACGAGTTTTTTGTCGAAGGTGCCGACACCCTGCTCGAAGCCGCGCTGCGTGCCGGACTCGCGCTCAATTACGGTTGTAGTAACGGCAATTGTGGTCAGTGCAAGGCGCGAGTCGTTTCTGGTCAGGTCATGAAAGTGCGGCCCCACGATTATGTTCTGAGCGAAGCAGACAAAGCCTCCGGCTGCGCGTTGATGTGCTCGAACACCGCAGTGACCGATGTGGTGATCGAGGCAGGTGAAGCGCATCTCGCATCGGATATCCCGCTCCAGCACATCACGGCGCACGTTAAAAGCATCGATCAGGCGGGCGACGACATGCTGATCCTGAACCTGAAAACTCCGCGCAACAACCGGTTGCGTTTCCTGGCCGGGCAGAATGCGATCCTTCAGCTTGGGCACGCGCTCTCGGCGGAATTTCCGGTGGCAAGCTGTCCGTGCGACGACCGCAATCTGCAGTTCCACATTCGCAACCTGCCGGGCAATCCTTTTTCGGATTATATCGCCACCAGACTGACGAATGGCGAGGCGGTGACGGTGGAAGGTCCGAAGGGCGGTTTTGTGCTGCATGAGGATTCCACACGGCCGTTGATTTTCATCGCTTTCGGAGCCGGATTTGCGCCGGCGAAAAGCCTGATGGAGCACGCCATGGCGCTGGATGTCGCCGAGTCGGTGCACCTCTACTGGGTGGTGTCGCGCGAGGTCAATCTGTATTTCCCCAACTGGCCTCGCGCCTGGGCCGATGCGCTGGACAACTTCCAGTACACCCCGCTGGTGGCAGGGACCGATCTGGAAACCGCGGCTGGTCGGCAGGAAAGTCTGGTCAGTGGCCTGTTGCAGCGAATTATCGATGATTACCCTGCCTTGGGCGGCTTCGACGTTTATGTGGCCGCCACTGAGTCACTCCTTGATGCAGCAAGGAAATGGTTGCTTGGGCACGGTCTGCCGGATGCGCAACTCATCATGGGTGTGGTACGCTGATGTATTGATTCCAGGAAACGGATAATATAATGCCCCACGCACTGAAAGACCAGGAAATCGCCATGTTGCGCGCCGAGCTTGAAATGCTGATGGGCGAGCGCCAGACGCTGTTGCGTATTGCCGGAGCGGCCGCGACATTTGTCGCTGAACTGGATGCTGACGTGCTGCCCGAAAACACGCTGGAGGCCGCGGAAATGCTGGCTGAATGCATTAATACAGCGCCCGAGGAAACCATGCGCGACGCGCTGGAAATCGTTAAGGCCGAGGTGGCGGGCGCTTAGGACCTGCAAATGAATAACCAGAACATTCTGGCTGCACTGGCGGGCTCGCTGCTGCGTTGCCGGTCGCTTGCATGGAATGGCCATGCGGCGCGCCCGGCGTCTTGCATCGCATCCCGCCAGCACACCCATAATTGTCCAAGTCATCCATTTACAGGCCCTTAGCCAGATGTCCGACGATTTACTTAATTTGCTCAACAGGCGTTTGCCCACAGAGATTCAGGAGTTACGGCAACAGCTCGAAACGCTGGTGGCCCAGGCGAGGCTGAACGAGCAGGTGATGCGCCGCTTCCAGGATGCGGAGCTGCGCATGCTCAGCGTCAGCAGCTTCAAGGAACTGCTCCAGTATGTCCTGCAGGAAATGAAGGAGACCTTCGATCTTGACGTAGTGACGCTGGCTGTGATTGATCCGGAATATGAAGTGCGGCGCATGCTGATCGACCTCGGTATTCCCATCGCCGAATTTCCCGGTCTGATGTGCCTCGACAACCCATCCCGTTTTCACCGTCTTTGCGGCACTTCACTTGCGCCGGTGCTGGGCCAGTATAATGTCGCCAGTCGTGCTCCTTTTTTTCCTCGCGATACCCCTCCGGCCAGCATCGCTATCCTGCCGATGGTGCGGCAGAAAAAATTGATCGGCAGCCTCAATCTCGGAAGTCGCAACGAGGGGCGATTCGCGCCCGGCATGGCGACCGATTTTATCGGCCGCCTTGCGGCGATCCTAGGCATTTGCCTGGAAAACGTCACCAACAGCGAGCGCCTCAAGCATCTGGGATTGACTGATCCCCTTACCGGAGTGCACAACCGACGTTATTTCGATCAGCGCCTGCAGGAGGAAGTCAGTCGTGCCCAGCGCCAGAGCTTTCCGCTTTCCTGTTTGTTCCTGGATATCGACCATTTCAAGCACGTCAACGACCAGTACGGGCATCAGACCGGCGATTGCGTGCTGCGCGAGGTGGCGTGGCGGATCAAGGGGCAACTGCGTTCCATCGATGTGTTGGGCCGCTATGGCGGGGAGGAGTTCTCCGTCCTGCTGGTGCAGACAGATATGGACAGTGCGCTTACCATCGCCGAGCGTATTCGCCACAGCATCGCCGAACAGCAATTCAAGGGCGAGGGAGATGAAACCCTCGCGGCCACGCTCTCTATTGGCGTTGCCACCTTGCACGACTGCAACCGTGCCCAGAATGCGGCGGCGCTTGCGCAGCAACTGGTGGCACGCGCAGATCAGGCGCTGTATCGGGCGAAGGAAGGCGGCCGCAACTGCGTCACGGCCGTCATGGCCGAAAGCGATAAACCTGGAAAAAGTTATTGAACCGCAGAGGACGCGGAGGACGCAGAGGAATTCAAATGCTTGGCGTAAAAAACGCACTCATCTAATGGGTGACTCAGCATGACTTGCCAATGCCTTGTTTTTCCTCCGCGTCCTCTGCGGTGAACTGCTGTTTTTAGATAAAGCGCGTTCTGCGGAAGTTGGGTAAAATACCGCATTCAATTCACTCAGGAGCACAGCATGTCTGAAATCACCACCCCGTCTGGACTGATTTACGAAGACCTCGGCGAGGGAGAGGGCGAAGCCGCCCAAGCCGGACAGCGGGTTTCCGTACATTACACCGGCTGGCTGACGGACGGCACCAAGTTCGATTCCAGCAAGGATCGCAACGATCCATTCGATTTTCCGCTCGGCGCCGGACACGTCATTCGTGGTTGGGACGAGGGCGTGCAGGGCATGAAGGTGGGTGGCGCGCGCAAGCTCACTATTCCGCCTGAGTTGGGCTACGGTGCGCGCGGCGCAGGTGGCGTCATCCCTCCGAACGCCACGCTGGTGTTCGAAGTCGAATTGCTAAAAATTCTTTAAATATTGTTTTAATGACCATACGAAGGCCGCCGAAAGGCAGGGTGGGCCCAGTCGGGCGGCGAAAACCCGATGGTGCAGCGGGTGTCGGCACTGCGCCTGTGGCAACGCGGGTCAGGCTGGCGCGGCCTGATAAGCCTGGACCGAAGATGGGTGTGACGGACACAGATGAAAACTCTGGAAAAATACGTCTTTCCAAGCTGATGTCCGAACGCGGTCTGTGCTCGCGCCGCGAAGCGGATGCACTGATCGAACGTGGCTTGGTACTGGTCGATGGCGAACGGGTCACTCTGCTGGGCACCAAGGTGGATCCCAGCCAGACCATCACTCTGGACAAGAGAGCCGAGAAGCAGCAGTCGCAACTCGCCACCATCCTCCTCAACAAGCCGATAGGTTACGTTTCTTCACAACCGGAGAAGGGCTACCAGGCTGCGGTGACGCTGATCGGCAAGGATACCCGCTACAAGGAAGACCGCGCGCCGCAGCCCTACTCCCCCGAGCACCTGCACGGGTTGGCCCCGGCGGGGCGGCTCGACATCGATTCCACCGGGCTTTTGGTGTTGACGCAAGACGGTCGCATCGCCAAGCAACTGATCGGTGCCGATTCAGAAATCGAGAAGGAATACCTGGTGCGGGTGGAGGGTAGGCTGAACGCGGTCAACCTGGAACGGCTCAATCACGGCCTCAGCCTCGACGGCGAGGCGCTCAAGCCGGCGGAGGTATCCTGGCAGAACCAGGATCAGCTGCGCTTTATCCTGAAGGAAGGCAAGAAGCGCCAGATTCGCCGCATGTGCGAACTGGTCGGTCTCAAGGTAGTCGGCCTCAAGCGTGTGCGTATCGGCCGCGTCAAGCTGGGTGATCTGCCGGTAGGGCAGTGGCGCTATCTGCTGGATGGCGAGAGGTTCTAAATCTCACGTAGGGCGGATGAGCGCAGCGTTATCCGCCGCATGAAAAACCGCAGCGCCTTCCGCCGAATGAAAAATCAGGCCATACTCTTCCCATGCCAAACTACCGTCGCAATCGCGTCCCCGGTGGAACCTATTTTTTCACGGTCAACCTGCTGGAACGGCGGAGTCGTCTACTCGTCGAGCACATCGAGGCTTTCCGCGAAGCGGTAAGGGGCGTTCGGGAAAAGCGACCGTTTCATATCGATGCCTGGGTGGTGCTGCCCGACCATACCCATTGCGTCTGGACGTTGCCGCCCGGTGACGATGACTACCCGGCGCGATGGAAAGCGATCAAGATAGCGTTTGCCAAAGCCTTGCCAAAAACCGAGCGACTGTCCGCAGTGCGGATGCGCAATGGCGAGCGAGGCATATGGCAAAGGCGATTCTGGGAACATACGATACGCGATGAGCGCGATTATGCGGCGCATGTTGATTACGTGCATATCAATCCCCTCAAGCATGGCTTGGTGCAAAGGGCCGTCGATTGGCCGTATTCCTCGTTTCATCGTGCGGCGGCTTAGGGCTTATATCCCCATGACTGGGCGGGGGATGGCGGCATGGATTTGGTAGCGGGAGAACGGGGTGAATGACGGACACCCACCCCAGCTTGCCTATGTGTCATGTAGGGCGGATGAGCGCAGCAGATCAAAACAAGCGCCCTTCTCGTTTGCCCCCTCGCCCGCTCGCGGGAGAGGGTTGGGGTGAGGGGAATGTGACATACGGCGGAGGATGGCGGATGGGCGCTTCCGACCCACAAGCGACTGATGACATCGGCAAGGGCTATGTCAGCTTTATGATCCCTAAGCTGCCTGTCAGAAATTTTGGCTGACTGACTCTGGGTCGGCCACAGCAGACCTACATTAGGTTCTATGCTTAAAAGTGTCTAATAAACTGCGGGCGATTCAGGCATGCTTGTATTGAATGATTCATTAACTACAAGGAAGATCATGATAAAAAAGAGAAAATTGACGCTGTTGTTTGCCATTGTGGCTATAGCTAGCGCCG
>NZ_DF967585.1:0-130978 GCF_000971475.1 Sulfuricella sp. T08 | reverse complement strand
GGTGGAATGGGCGGTGGAATGGGCGGTGGAATGGGCGGTGGAATGGGCGGTGGAATGGGCGGTGGAACGGGCGGTGGAACGGGATCGGGGATAGGGGGGGTGGGAGCCTATATGGATTCAGAGCTGGGAACCAGAGAGCATTACGGCTTCAATCAGCATAATGTCTTCGGTTGGCAACTGATGTCGCCAGAGGAGCGAAGCGTTCACGGTAGCATAATGCAAAGCGTCAAAACGTACGACGAGTGCAATGACTACCAAGAAAAACATCATAAGAAAATGGAAGTGCAAGCTAAGGAACAAGGTGTAAAGCTGTCTGAAGCTAACAACAACGCTTGTGATCGTATGAAGGCAAAAGGGTTCTTAAAGTAACGCTATTGATGCTCCTCAGTACCGCCAGTGGCAACACGGTGTCGTCTATCGGCATCGCGCATCGTTGGCGTGAGCCTAACATTTGTGCGCCCGCTTAGGCCCAGTTCCTGCCGGACGACCAAACATCGATGAATGTCAGCTCCAACCATGAGCAGACAGTCATTCGTTGAGATTTTCTGCTCTGCCAATGACTCTTCATGGCACTTTTTTGCCTTTCCTCCCTTGTTGGTTTGGTTCTTCCTCCGCGTCCTCCGCGGTGAAATGCCTTATCCACCGCGCAACGCCGCGCGCCTTCCCCTCAACACGTCCACCCCGCCCAGCAGCAGCAATCCCACGACAAAATAGCTGCCAGTGACCAGGATAGCCAGGCGATGGTCACCTTTGGATAGCCAACTGGCCAGGCCGTAGGTGATCGGGCCGAGAATGGCGGAAAATTTTACCGCCAGTCCCCACAGCCCGAAGAATTCTGCGCGCCGTTTTGCCGGGCTCAGCAGCCCGACCATCGCCCGCCCAGCCGACTGGCTTGCACCCATGGCAATGCCGGCGAGGTTGGCGGCAACCCAGAACATTTCTGCGCCCTGTGCGCCCCAGGCGAGCAGCACCATGACGATCCACAGCACCAGGGTCAGTGCGATGGTCTGGATGTGTCCGATCCGGTCTTGCAGGTGGCCGAACAGAAAGGCGCCGGCTGCGGCCGTGATGTTGACCACGAAGACCAGCAGGATGGTGTCGCGGGTGGAAAAATGCATGGCCTGCTGGGCGTAGATCGCTGCGAGGCTGATTACTGCCTGGATGCCTGCCTGGTAGAACACGGTGCAGATCAGGAAGCGACGCAGGTCGCGGTAGCGGGCGGCATGGCGCAGTGTCTGTCCGAGCCGGGTATAGGCTTCGCGGATCAGGTGGTGTTGGGCATGCGTTTGCGGCACGGCCCTTTCCTTGAGAAACAGGAAGGTAGGCAGGCTCGCCAGGGCGAATAGCGCCGCTGTGATCAGCATGGTGACCGGGACGAAATCCGCTGCCTGCCGGCCATGTGTTTCCGCCCAGTTTACATAGGCCAGACAGGCTCCGAGGCTGACCAGTCCGCCCAGATAACCGAGGCTCCAGCCCCAGCCGGAAACCTTGCCAAGCGCACGGCCGCGTGCCAGTTCGGGAAGGAAAGCGGCGATCAGGTTTTCGCCGCTGCCGTAAAAGAAATTGGACAGCGCGATCAGCGGGATAGCAAGCCATATCTGGCCCGGCCCGACCAAGGCGAGTGTGGCGGTGAAAATCACGCAGCCGGCTGTGCTGATCAGCAGCAGTTTCTTCTTGGCGGCGTGCAGGTCGGCATAGGCGCCTACCAGCGGCGCCATCAGCATGATCAGGGTATAAGACAGGGCGAGTGCTGCAGTCCAGGCAAAAGTGCCCCACGGTTGATTGCCGGCCACGACGGCAACGAAATAGGCGTTGAAAATAGCGGTGATGACGACAGTGGTGTAGCCGGAGTTGGCGAAGTCGTACATCGCCCACGCCCAGACTTCGCGGCCGCTGACATCGGCGGCCAAGCTACGCGCCATGCCTAATTGAGCTTGAATGCGTTGACCGTGTTGTCCAGACTTTCTGCCAGAGCGGTGAGATTTTCGGCTTTGGCGGTGCCTTCGCGAGTGTTTTTCAGGGTGCTTTCGATCAGGTCGCCTATGCCGGCGATGTTCTGCCGAATATTGTGAGCGTCCTGTTTCTGTATCTGGGTGGCGCTGGCGATCTCCTGCACCATGGAGGTAAGCTGTTCGGCATTTTCGACGATCTTGCGCAGCGAGTTGCCGGCTTCGCGGGCATTCTCGACGCCTTCCTTCACATCCGCCGTGCCCGCATTCATGGTTCTGACCGCTTCGCCGGTTTTTTGCTGGATTGCCTGTATCATCCCGCCGATTTCGGCCGTGGCGCTGCTGGTTTTTTCCGCAAGCTTCCTTACCTCGTCTGCCACCACCGCGAAGCCGCGCCCCTGTTCGCCGGCACGGGCAGCTTCGATCGCCGCGTTGAGCGCGAGCAAATTGGTCTGGCCAGCGATTTCGTTGATAACCGCCACGATTGCGCCGATCTGGTCGGAATTTCGCCCTAGTTCTTCGACGGCGTTGGCCGCTTCGTTGACGGCCCGGCTGATCTTGTCGATGCCCTGCACGGTTTTTTGTACCACATCACCACCCTGGCGTGCATGGTCGGTGGCTTCGCGCGCTTTGCCCGCTGCATCTGCGGAATTATTGGATATCTGGTCGACGGTGTTGGCAAGACGATCTATAGCGCTGCTGATTTCTCCGGTCCGGCCGGTTTGCTCGTTCAGGTTGCCGTTAATGTCCGCCATGAAATCGTTAATGCTGGCGCTGTCGTGCCGCACACTGCCGCTCAGAGTCACGGTCTGGCTGATCAGCTCGCGCAGGTTCGTTGCCATGTTGTTGAAACTGGTAATGATCTCGCCGATGGTGTCGGCGCTCTGCATCGCGCATTTGTGCGTGAGATCCTTGTTCGAGATGGCATTGGCCACTTCGGAAATACGCCGCAACCGTTTCAGCAGGATGGTATTAAGCAGCAAGTAGTTCACCACGCCCATGGCCAGCCCAGCGATCAGGCAGCCGACGACGAACCATGGCAGCATGCCTGGCTTCCAGTTGACGAAGAAGTTGGCGTAGAAAGGAAAAACTGCCGCGACCAAGACGCCAAAACCGAGGAAAGACAGGAGTAGAGTGCGCAATATACTTTTTTTCATCAAAGAGCTCCGTTACGAATGTTTTGGTATTTCTGGTTATTTGGAAAGCTTAACCGCGAACTCTGAGGTTGTGAAGCGAAAAAAGGGACGGAGGCCTTTATCCACTGTTTTTCCCGGTAGGCGCCGGGCGGAAATAGCGGGTGTTTTCATAAAAAATTTCGTGATTGTTGTCCGGCCACCAGTCGGGAACGCCGAGCAACGGTAGCGGACTGAGGCTAGATGTGGTCTGGAGAGAGTCTGGGCCGAGTAAATGTTCGGCCATCATGGCATCGGTCTCGGCCAACTGGCGGGCAAGGGGTAGCGTGAGGAAGCCGGGTGCTACCGGCAGAATCAGGGCTTTGCCAGTCAGGCCAATGTACGGGCGCAGCGCTTTTTCATAGAGGGAATGGCCAAAGACAATAAATTTCATGTTCACGGACACTTCGCTGCGCCGCTGCCAGAACAGCGATTTCCATTGATGCTGTCTCAGCATTCTACCCAGTTCATCCTGCGCACAGGCGATCACCACGCCGCTTTCGTCGAAAAGGGTCAGCACGTCGCGGGCAGTGCCGCGGCCGACTGTGGGCTGCAGCTTTCCCTGGCTGGTGCGGTAATGCATCAGATTGACGGCCGCCTTGGTGCGGGGGAAAACCCGCCACACCAGGGTGTTGAACAGGTCATGCCAGTTATGGCTGCGGGTCTGCACTTCGCCGGTCAGGTAGGTCCTTTGCTCGTAGTTGTCGTCGGCCTGGGGTACGCAGTGTACCGGCTTGCCGCTGTGGGTGAGAACGGGGACGGCTGCTGATTGGAGCAGGCGGTTATAGTCGTCGAGATCTGGCCAGCTTTCGCGTGCAGTTCCAAGGCTATGCGCTGCTTCCAGCAGTGGCTGGTAAATCGGTGAGAGCGTGTACCACGCTGCGTCCCAGACGGACGTCATCTTGCGGCGGCGGCACCTTTGTAGCACTGGATCATGCCATGCGCCACCCGTTGTGGTCCCAGTGCGGCCGATTCGATGCCTTCGTTGTATTCCATGATACGGTAGCCGTCGTAACCCAGTTCAGCAACAATTTCCCCGGCACGGCGCTTGAAAAGCATGTCTCCCTCAGAGTCGCCATCATGCCGCAGCATGTTCTTTTTCAGAGTGATGCGGAATTTGTCATCGCCAGCCTGGATTTCTTCCAGCGTCCAGTTGTCCTTGTAGAGGTAGTAGGCGCCGGCGCCAAGCGCCGCGACGAACGGGATTCTCGGGCTCGGACTGGAGATGAAACTGGGTAGTGCTGACGTGCCCCCGGACTGTCCCGTCGAACATCCCACAAGGACAGGTGTGAGGGCAATACAAACAAGGATGTGTTTCAGCATGGATTTTCCGGCGGAGATTCCGCGAATTTATCGGTTCGTTGCTCAGAATGCTATCATATTCCAACGATGATTTCGCGTGGATTTCCAATGCCGGCAAGTGGTTGGGATGTCCGGAAAGTTCTTGGTGTGAGCAGAGAGGCGTACTTGGCGAATGGGCCACGAGGCTAGGAGATGTCGGCAGGGTTTTGAAAAGCCATATCGTTCTTAACCATTTCACGCTGCCAGTAAGGTTGGGACAAGCGCGCCGGATTATGGTATTTTCGCGCTTTGTACGTGCTTAACGGGGTATCTCGACTTGAAGAAAAATTGGCTGTATTTCCTGCTGGCTTTTGCTGCGCCGCTGGTGGGTATTTTCTGGTGGGTGGGAGGCTTTGCCAGCGCCACGGTTGAAACAAATCTGGTGCGCGGCCCTTATCATTACGCCTACCTGGAGCACAGCGGCGATTACGTCAAGCTGCCCGACAAGCAACTGGAAGCGCTGCGGGCCTTGCAGGCTCAGGGGGTCGCCCACGGTGCGGCGATAACATTGATGCAGAATGACCCGCGCACCACCGCAAAGTCCATGCTGAAGGCGCAGACCGGCTATCTGGTGGAGGCCGGAGCCAGCGTGGGCGAACCGCTCAAGCTGGCGGATGTTCCCGCCCGGCCAGTGGTCGTTGTACAACTGCGGGCGCACCCCAGGCTGGCAGCTGGCAAGGTCTATGCGGCGCTGCTGAAATACCTGGATGAGCAAGGCATGAAGCTCAAGCTGCCGACGCTGGAAATTTACCAGAATAGTACTTTGACTGTTGAAATGGATATCTGAGAACGCCTATGAGTTTGTTTTCCCTGATTGCCGCCTTGCTGCTCGAACATTTCCGCCCGCTGGGTGGAAGCAATCCGGTTAACTTGCTGTTTACCCGCTATGCGAATTATCTCGAGCGCCATTTCAACGCCGGCGAGAATGTGCACGGTACGGTGGCGTGGCTACTGGCGGTGTTGCTGCCGGTGGTAGTGGTCGGCGGCATTTATGGCGGACTGTACACCCTCAACTCGTTGTTGGCCTGGGCGTTTAGCGCAGTTGTGCTGTATCCACTATTAAGCCTGAAGCAGTTGGGTGGGCAAGCCGAGAGAGTTGCGGCTGCACTGCGTGTGGCCGATCTGGACGACGCGCGCCGTCAGCTTTCCCAGTGGCATGGACGCCCGGCCGACGAGTTTGGATCTGCGGAAATCGCCCGCGTGGGTATCGAGCAAACGCTGAGCTGCGCGCATAAAAATCTGTTTGGCGTCATTATCTGGTTCGTCGTGCTCGGCCCTGCAGGCGCTGTGCTCTACCGCTTTTCCCAACTGCTTAGCCAGAAATGGGGCGGCCTGGACCAGCTCGATTTTGGGGAATTCGGCAAGTTCTCCACGCAGGCTTTTGACCTGATGGACTGGGTGCCGTTGCGCCTGAGCGCCATCAGCTTTGCGGTGGTCGGCGATTTTGAGGATGCCGTATATTGCTGGCGCTCCCAGGCATCGGCCTGGGCGCAGCAGGGCATCGGCATCGTGCTGGCAAGCGGCGCGGGCGCCTTGGGTGTCAAACTGGGAGAACCTCTGAGCTATGGCGGCAACATTGAGTTCCGACCTGAGCTCGGTCTGGGTGACGATGCAGATGCCGACTACCTGGATAGCGCCGTCAGCCTGGTATGGCGCACGGTGGTGCTGTGGCTGGTGCTGCTTTTGCTACTCACCCTCGCCGGTTGGGCCGGTGGCTAGCGTCCTCCTTTTTCCATGATATCGACGATCATTGACCTGATACGCCATGGCGAGCCAGTAGGCGGTCGACGCTACCGTGGCCGCACCGACGATCCCCTGAGCGAAAAGGGCTGGAACCAGATGTGGGCAGCAGTGGGGGATTATCGAGGCTGGCAGCAGATCGTTTCTTCGCCGCTGCTACGTTGCTCCCGGTTCGCTCATGAACTGGGCGGGAAGGTGGACATTCCCGTCAGTATAGACGAGCGCCTGGCCGAACTGGGCTACGGCGAGTGGGAAGGCAAGACGCCGGCGGAACTCACTGCGCACGACCCCGACCTGTTGCTGCGCTACCGCCGCGATCCGCTCAACAACCGGCCCCAGGGAGCGGAAGGTCTTGAGGGTTTCGCCGTGCGCGTGTCCGCCGCATGGCGGCAGATCATCGAGGAGCAGCGTGGCCGACATGTGCTGGTAGTGGCCCATGCCGGGGTGATCCGCATGATCATGGCACAGGCGCTGGCCATGCCGCTCAGTCATCTGTTCCGGATTCAGGTGGGTAATGCCGCGATCAGCCGCTATACGGTCGAGGGCGAAGGGGCTGATGCCTTTGCCAGCCTGATTTTCCATAATGGCAGGCTGGCACCCTAGCGCAATCCTGCTGCTTCTCCTCGCAGCCACTGCAGCCGTTGCCTCCCCGCTCAAGCTGGTCGACGATGCCGGCAGGGCGGTAGTGATGAATCTGCCCGCCGTGCGCATCGTTGCCTTGTCACCCCATGTCACCGAGCTGGTCTTCGCTGCCGGTGCGGGAAACAAACTGGTCGGCGTTTCCTCCTTCAGCGATTACCCCGCCGCCGCCAAACTCATCCCGCATATTGGCGATGGCGGCAAGGCCGATGCCGAGCGCCTTCTCGCCCTGAGGCCGGACCTGATCATCGGCTGGCACAGCGGTAACAGCGCCGCTGATATTGCCACGCTGGAACGCCTGGGGATCCCGCTTTTCCTCACCGAACCTCGTCGTCTCGACGACATCCCGCGCCTGCTCGAAATCATCGGCAAGCTGGCAGGAACGGAACAGACGGCCACAGTAGCGGCGGAAGATTTCCGCGCTGGCGTGGCCGAACTGAAGCGGCGCTACGCCGGCCGGCGGCCAGTGCGGGTGTTCTACGAGATCTGGCATGAGCCGCTGATTACGGTCAATGGCGAACATCTGATCAGCGACGTACTCGGGTTGTGCGGCGGCAGGAATGTTTTCGCCGGAGTCTCCAGCCTGACGCCGGCGGTGGCGATGGAGAGCGTGCTTGCGGAAGATCCCGAAGCGATCATCGCCAGCGGTGCGCTCTATAGCGATCGTGGTCTGCTCGAAGGCTGGCGACGCTACCCACGCCTCGCGGCAGTGCGCCGGGGCCATGTGTTCTTCATCCATCCTGACCTGATCCAGCGTCAGACCCCGCGCATCCTTCAGGGTGCGCAGCAGATGTGCGAGCAGATCGAGCAGGTGCGGCGGGGCCTTGATCAAAAGTACCAGGATTAATTTTTCGTAACAAACGCGGCGCCCGAGTCCGGTATAAAGTACAATCAATTTACTCAAGTTTCCCCACACCTATTGGTGGTGTGCGTGGGAGATCGCTTCAACCCATTCCCCCCTCGCTTATTCCCGATCAAAGTTGCCGCCGTTTTTCGGCTGGCACGCTTATTTCAAAAAGGAGGTTGCATCGTGGACCACAACAAACATTTTCACAGCTTCACCGAGGGCATCCATCACGCCTTCTCCCATGTGCTGATTACTCTGCTGGCGGTGGGTATCGCTTTTTCCCTGCCGGTGGTGGCGAAATACATCCTGTTTTATTGGTGGCCGAAGGTAGAAGACAACTCGCAATTGCTGATGATCACGGAAATCAGCTTTGCTACGGTGCTGGTGCTGCTGTTCAACATCTCGAAGATCGCCTGGGACGGACGGCGCAGCATGCACATGAACAAGATCGCATCGCTTGTGTATGCACGGGAGGGGCGTGGCTGGATGTCGCGCTGGAAGGAGCGGGATATGCGCAAGAAGATTGCCAGCGCGCGTGACGTGTACATCATGTCGATCACCGGCGACACCTTCAGCTCGGAAAACAGCGAGTTGCAGAAGCCGCTGGAATTGGCGTATGAAATTCGTGTGATGCTGGCAAACCCCTATGGCAAAGGTATCGCTAGCCGGGCCCAATCGCTGGAAGACCCGGAGGCCATGCTCCAAGCCTTTCGCCAGGAAACGGAGGTGAGCATCGCCTATCTGCGCAAGCTTGCCGCCGCAGGAAAAAAGGTCAAACTCAAATTCTATGAAGAGCCGCCATTCTGGAAGCTGGTGGTGACCGGCGAATATGTCTGGGTCCAGTACTGCCATGACGGCCACGAGGTCAAGACCCAGCCGGAGTATGTATTCGGGCTACAGCATGACAACCCCCAGCGCGGGTTTTTCGCGCCCTTTTACAAGCACTTTCTCGACCAGTGGAAAGATCCGCGCCACCCCGATTTCAATTTTGAAACCAGCGAACTGATCTACCGCAATGGGGACGGCAACGAAATCGACCGGGTCAGCTTCCCGCCGAACATGGAGCCGGTCCCGTCGCAGCCTGATTTGAGTCTGGTGGCGGCCAGAGGGTGAGAGGTTCAGACTTGATTATCTTTCAATTAACTTTCTGAAGTTTTTACATCCAGATTATTTCGGCAATTGCCCCTTTGCAGTCAGATACCGCAGGGGTGCAGTTACCCGGTCACTATAGACAGCACCAAGCCGTGTATGTCAAATGGGTAATTTGCGCCCGGTTGTTTGTTATATTACTGAGGATCGTCAGCGTTTCTGCCACAGCGTTTCGCCAACCCCATCGTCGCGGTTGATGACGCGGGCAAGTACGAACAGCAGGTCGGACAGGCGGTTGAGATATTGCAGCAGGAAGGGCGCTAGCGTTTCCACATGGTTCAACCGCACGCAGGCGCACTCGGTGCGGCGGCAGATGGTGCGGGCGACATGGCACAGTGCTGCTGAGCGGCTGCCGCCGGGCAGGATGAATTCCTTGAGCGAGGACAGGTCGGCGTTGAATTGCCCGGTCAGCATTTCCAGCCTTGCCACCTGTGTATCGGTGATGGCGGGGCGTTGCGGCAGCGCCAGTTCGCCGCCCAGGTCGAACAAATCGTGCTGGATGGCGGCGAGGCAGTCTCGCACCTCCAGCGGGAGTTCCTCCGTCAGCAGCAATCCGATCTGGCTATTGAGTTCGTCCACCGCACCGATGGCTTCGATGCGCGGGCTGTCCTTGGACAGGCGGCTGCCGTCGGCAAGGCCGGTGGTGCCGTCGTCGCCGGTGCGGGTAGTGATTTTGCTGAGGCGCATGATTCAGTCCTGGCGAAAGTAATAAAGCTGCGGATTGGTGTGCACCAATTTTATTCTGAAATCCCTAAAATCAACCGGTGTTTCGCAATCCGGCAGCAATGGCGTTGATCGAGCGCAGCAGGGGTCTGAGCCAGCTGTCGCGTTCCGATTGTGGCAGGTTTTCGTCGCGGTAGCGTTTCAGCAGCACGACCTGGATATGGTTAAGCGGATCCAGATACGGGTTGCGGCGAGCAAGCGACAAAGCGCTCTCAGGTGTTTCCTGCATCAGGCTGGTGGCATCTGCTATACGCAGCACCTGGTCGACGGTACGGTAATATTCATCGCTGATCGTCTGGTAGATCGCATTGGCGGTTTCCCGGTTTTCGGCCAGTTCCGCATAGCGGGCCGCAATGTTCATGTCGGCCTTGAACAGGGCCATCTGGGTGTTACTGAGCAGTGCGCGGAAAAATGGCCATTCCTGATGCATGCGCTGCAGCGTGGCGAGGCGTTCCGGATCGTTGCTGCGCCAGTGCTGCAGCGCGGTGCCGATGCCGAACCAGGCTGGCATGGTGTGACGCGACTGGGCCCAGCTGAATATCCAGGCGATGGCCCGTACCGACCCCTTGGAGCGGTCGCCCTTCTTGCGATGGGAGGGGCGCGAGCCGATGTTGAGCAGGCCGATTTCGGTCAATGGCGTGGCTTCGTAGAAATAGTCGATAAAGCCCGGTGTTTGGTCGGTCAGGCCGCGGAATGCCGCTTCGCCGTCTTCCGCCAGCCTGTCCATGATGTCGAGGTAATTCCGGCGATCCCTGGCCTCTTCGCGGATCAGGCTGGTGCTCGCCTTGAGCAGGCCGGTCATCCCCATCGATAATTCGTAGGATGCGGTTTCTGCGTTGCTGTATTTGAATGACAGCACCTCGCCCTGTTCGGTGAGTTTGATCTGGCCGCGCACGGTGCCTTCAGGCTGGGAAAGGATGGCTTCATGGGTCGGGCCGCCGCCGCGTCCGACCGTGCCGCCGCGTCCATGGAACAGGCGGCATTGGATGCCGCGTGACTTAGCCAGGGCGGTGATCTTGATCTGCGCGTCGTAGAGCGACCAGGCCGAGGCCAGAATGCCGCCGTCCTTGGCCGAGTCGGAATAGCCCAGCATCACTTCCTGCAGGTTGCCGGAGCAGCGGAGCAGCGCCGCATAAGTCGGGTTGTCGAGGAGCGCCGTCATTACCGGCTGGATATGTTCCAGGTCGACTATGGTCTCGAACAGGGGGGAGATGCCGATCATGCAGAACCAGTCGCGACCGTTGTAGCCGGCCAGCCCGGCCAGACTGGCGAGGAGCATGACTTCCATGACGTGGCTGGCGGCATGGGTCATCGAGATAACATAGGAGCCGAAGGCTCTGGGGCTGATTTCATGGCGCATGCGTGCCATTACTTCAAACACTTCGAAGGTCTCGCGAGTGGCGTCGCTGAGTCTGCTCCGGTCAATTTCAAGGTTCTGGGTGCGGGCGATCAGGTCAGCCAGTATTTCGAGCCGGCCGGTTTCGTTCAGTACGTTGTAATCCGGCAGCCCCGGCTGTTGTGCCAGCAGTTCGGCAACGGCTTCGCTATGGCGGGTCGATTCCTGACGGATATCGAGGTGCACCAGGTAAAAGCCAAAAGTTTCCGCCTTGCGGATCAGGTCCTGCAGTTCGCCGTGAGCGGCGCCGTGGTCGCCATGGCTGAGGAGCGAATCGCGGATCAGGTAGAGATCGGCGAGGAATTCCTGTTCTGACTGATAGCCGTCCGTAAACGGGGTGTCGCTCTGGCCTTCAAGATGGGCGTCCACCGCGTTCAGGTTGTGGCGTAGCCGGTGCTGCATCACGTAAAGCTTGCGGCGGTAGGGTTCCTGGCTGAAATGCTGGGGGAAATCGCCGAAGGCAGCGGTGAAACTCTGCTCGTCCTGCGCCAAGCTGTCAGCCATCGATTCGCTGATTGTGCACAGGCGTTTCGAGTGCGTCAGCACGTGGCTGAGATTTCTTATTTCAAGCAGGTAATGGCGCAGGATTTCCCTCTTTTGCAAGCGCAGGGCGAGGACGGTGGTTTCGGGCGTGACGAAGGGATTGCCGTCACGGTCGCCGCCGATCCATGAACCAAAGCGCAGAATGCTCGGCACCCGGATACGCTGGCCCTCCACCAGCTCTGGCCCATAGGTGCGCTGGATGGCCTTTTCCAGGTAGCGGTAGGTTTCCGGCACGGCCTTGAATAAACTTTCGCGGAAGTAGTACAGCCCGTTCTTGATTTCGTCCCGGACCTGCGGTTTCTGGGATCGCACTTCATCGGTCTTCCACAAGGTCTGTATTTGCTGCTCCAGCTGCCCGATCAGTTCAAGGCGCGGCTCCTTGCTGAGGCGCGGATCGTCCAGTTGCTCGGCGGCGAGAAAGATGTGGCGCAGATGTTCCATGACGGTGCGGCGCTTGGCTTCTGTGGGGTGCGCCGTAAATACCGGGATGTAGGCAGCTTGGTCGAGCAGGGCCTGGAGTTCGGCGGCGCTGATGCCCTGATCATGGAACTCCCTGAGGGTGGCGTCGAAAGAGCCCTGCCACAAGGGACCGCCACGCTGCACTTGGGCGCGGCGGGTTTGGTGCTGGAAGGATTCCTCGGCCAGGCTGACCAGGCTGAAGTAAATGCTGAATGCCCGCACCACATGGGTGAGCGTTTCCGCATCCAGGGATTCGATGATTTTCTCCAGGCGCTGCCGCCGCTGTGGGGAATCTTTTTTTCGCAGGCCGATATAGCCTATGCGCAGGGCTTCCACTGCATCCAGTACGCGTCCGTCCTGCAGGGGACGCAGCACGTTGCCGAGTATGTTGCCGAACAATTTTACGCGGGCGCGCAACTGGGCATCGCCGGGGATTCTGGACATGATGGTTCTTTCAAGATTAAAGCCGCCTTGCGGCACGCCCTTGCCTCGGTCTGGCAGTCACGCGCAAGGTGATGGGGATGATTTACTCGCGCAGCTCGAAATTGAGGGCAGCCCGCTCCAGGGTGCCATGCTGGGAGAGGTATTTGGCAAATTGGGCTTGTTTGGGGTGCTGGTTAAAGCTCTCAATCACTACCGGGCTGGCGAGGCGGACCAGCCAGCAATACTTGCCGTTACCGTTGGCGACCGTGCCCGCCAGTACGCGCCGCACGCCGGGGATGGCGGCCAAGGTTTCCCTACCCTGGCGGGTCATCAAATCGATGGCGTTTGCGGATAGCGGTTCAGGCGCATTGTACATCACCACGTGCTCGACTTCACGCCACGGCCGGCATTGCTCCAGCACTTCCGCGGCGCGGCCGCTGCTACCCCAGGCGTGGATGCAGCGCTCCACTTCTTCGCGGATGGCGCTCCTTACGCCGCCGGTGATGGCTTTATAGCTTTTCCTGTCTGGGGTGGCGTGAGTTTTGATGTATTCGGCGGCGGTTTCCGACAGTGCCGTGTAGTAGTTGATCTTGGCCACGCCATAGGCGATCAACTTTCTGCACTGATCGTCGGAAAGACCGGTGCCGCCGTGGATTACCAGCGGGATGCCGGCTGCCTCGCTGACCTTGGCTAGCCGCGTGAAATCCAGTTTTGGGGTGCCCTTCATGCGGCCATGCACGGTGCCGATCGATACCGCCAGGCTGTCAATGCCGGTGCGTTCCACCATGGCCCTGGCTTCGGCCGGCAGGGTATAGGCCAGTCCTTCCGGATTGGTTTCCACGCCCTCTTCCGCGGTTTCTGGCACGTAGCCCAGTTCTCCCTCCACCGCTACACCGCAGGAATGGGCCATGGCGACGACCTCCCGGGTGAGCTTGAGATTCTCGTCCAGGGGCAGCAGCGAGGTATCCACCATCACCCCGTTGCAGCCAGCCTGGATGCCGCGCTGGGCCGATTCGATGCTGATGCCGTGGTCGAGATGGATCGCCACCGGTATCTTGGCACGCCGCGCCGCCGTCAAGACGGAGGGCATCAGCAGTTCGAAATCGTAATGAGTGAAATGGGCTTCGATCAGGTTGATGATGACTGGAGCGCGGCAGTTCTCCGCAGCCTGCATGACCCCTTCCAGAAAATCCAGGTTAACCACCCCGAACGCCCCGACCGCGTAATTGTGGCGGTAGGCGTGGTTGAGCATGTCGGCGGAGTGGACCAGGGGCATGGTGGTTTCCTTATTTTGTCGTCAGTTTTGCCAGTGCTTCATCCGCGGTCTGGTCGTAGCGTGCGCGTTCCTTCTTGGCCGCATCTTCCAGTGCTTGATTTATTTCCGGGAATTTCAGCGCCAGGATCCGGGCGGCCAGCATGGCGGCATTCTTGGCGCCATCCACCGCCACCGTGGCAACGGGCACGCCCGGCGGCATCTGCACTGTAGAGAGCAGGGCGTCCAGGCCGGACATGATTCCGCCCGAGAGCGGCAGGCCGATCACCGGCAGGCGGGTGTGGCCGGCGATTACACCGGCCAGATGGGCGGCCACGCCGGCGCAGCCGATCAGCACCTGTACGTCTTCCTCATGGGCGCGCTTGAGGTAAGCCAGCACCTTATCCGGGGTGCGGTGGGCGGAAGCCACCACGATTTCGCTGGGGATACCCAGTTCGGTCAGGGTGTCGCGCACCTTGACTACGGTGGGCAGGTCATTGGGGCTGCCGGTGACAATCCCGACCAACGTTTTGCCGCTAACACCGGTAGGCGGCTTTTTTGCATTGCGTGATTTCTGCATGCTAAATTCTCCAAATGCGTTTCAGGGTATTTGTGTCAGGAAAAGGCTTCAAAGCGTTTGCTGTCCGAGTTGTAGTGGAGCAATTCACCATGCTCCAGATCAAAATACCAGCCATGCAACACCAGTTTCTTCTGGGCGACGCGCTTCAGTATCCAGGGAAAAGTCAGTAAATTATCCAGGGAAACCAGAATGGCCTCCTGCTCGCAGGCGCGCTGCTGGTATTCCTGTGATTCACCATGCATCCGGGACAGGACACGGTTGCGCGCATTGGCGGCAACTCTCATCCAGTTGGTCACAAACCCTTCCTGAGGTTCAGCGCCGGGTGTCTCGTTCAGCAATGCCCGGATGCCGCCACAGTGGGCATGTCCCAGCACGATAATGTTTTCCACTTCCAGATTTCGCACCCCGAACTCCAGCGCTGCGCTGGTGCCATGATAGTTGCCGCTGGTCTCGAACGGCGGCACCAGGTTGGCCACGTTGCGAATGATGAATAAATCGCCAGGGTCGCAGTCGGTGACAATGGCGGGATCCACCCTGGAATCGCAACATCCCACCACGATCGTCTTGGGCGACTGGCCCTGCTTGGTAAGGCGGTCGAAGAGGTTGTGATTTTCTTCATAATTGTTGCTGCGGAAGCGTTTGAAGCCGTCAACCAATTTTTCGATATGGCTCATGGGTTGGCATCCGTCAGGCGCTTCAATGCCTCACGGTATTTCTCGCCGGTTTTGACGGCCACGTCGGGCGGAAGTTCGGGAGCCGGGGCTTGCTTGTTCCAGCCGCTGCTTTCCAGCCAGTCGCGCACGTACTGCTTGTCGAAGCTGGGTGGATTGGAACCGGGTTGGTATTGGTCAGCCGGCCAGAAACGGGAGGAGTCCGGCGTCAGCGCCTCGTCGATCAAATGCAGCTTGCCCGCGCCATCCAGTCCGAACTCGAATTTGGTATCGGCAATGATGATGCCTTTGCTGAGCGCATACTCCGCCGCTGCCTGGTACAAGGCGATGGTGGCGTCTCGCACCTGCGCGGCCAGTGCCTTGCCGAGCAGTTCTTCCGTCTTCTCGAAGCTGATGTTCTCGTCGTGGGCACCTTCTTCCGCCTTGGTGGAGGGGGTGAACAGCGGCTGCGGCAGCCTGTCGGCTTCACGCAGGTCCGCAGGCAGGGGAATGCCACAGACGCTACGGCTTGCCTTGTACTCCTTCCAGCCCGAGCCGACCAGGTAGCCGCGCACGATGGCCTCGATCGGCAGAGGCTTGAGTTTTTTCACCACGATCGCCCGCCCTGCCACCTGGTCCTTTTCATTGTCCGCCACCACACTTTCAGGCGCGATGCCGGTAAGCTGGTTGGGGATGATGTGGCCGAGTCTGGAAAACCAGAAATCGGAGATTTTGGTCAGCACCTCGCCTTTGCCGGGAATCGGCGTAGGGAGGATGACGTCGAAGGCGGAAAGGCGGTCGGTGGTGACAATCAGCAGGTGCTTGTCGTCTACGGCGTAGATGTCGCGCACCTTGCCGCGGTTGAGCAGGGGCAGGCTTTCGATGCTGGATTGATACATGGGTGTAGTCATGGCAAGGTTCCGTAAGTCTCAGTTTTTAATAGTGTTGTGTAACTCTGCAGCCGGCTCGTCACCCGGATACGGATAGCGGACATGGCCAAAACGGATCAGCAGTACCGCCACCGTCAGCATCAGGATCGAGCCGCTCACAGCGAGCATGCGCCAGTCGTCCATGGCCTTCATGTCCAGGATCAGGTAGCGCGCCAGCGCCACCATGCCGATATAAAGGGGGAAGCGCACTGGCAGCTTGCCTGTCCCGTAATACAGCCCGACCATCGCCAGCACTTCCAGGTAGAGGAATAACAGCAGCAGGTCGGCCAGGGTTACCTGCGCTGCCCGCACCATGACCATGACTTCGCTTGCCATGGCGTACACTGTGGCAATGGCGATTACCAGCAGGCCGATGTGCTCCACCAGCGAGAGCATCCACTTGTTGAATGCCTGGATCGGTTTTTTCATCGTTCATCTCCTCAAGCTCGTGCAAAGCAGGGATAATTTGTTCTGAAATTATTGCATACTTGCCCATACTCATGGAGCACTCATGGAAATCAGCTGCTATCGCAACACTGAACTAGCGCGCGAACCCCGCTTTCTGCCAGCCGCAACCTACAACCTGGCGCATACCTTGCTCGCCCGCAGTCCTTCCGGCTGTCTGTTCGTCCCGATCCGCGCCATGCAGTACCTGGCGATTCTGGATGCGGAGGAATTCGTGTTCCTCGATGGCGAGCGCAAATGCTGGATCGACATCGCCTGGCAGGAATTTCGTCCCCAGACGCGCGCCTCCCTCGACGATCCGGTTCCATACCAGGCGGTTTATTACCAGCCCGATGCGGCGCAACTCATGGAACGCCTGCAAGTTGAACTGCCCCGCGCCCTGAACGATTTGGCTGCAAAGGGGCGCTTTGACGGCGCGGCGCGGGTGATCAAGTTTCCCGCGCCCGAGCGCAAGTAAGCCTTATTCGTCCTCGCCCAGTTCCGGGTCCCATCCCTCGTCACGGGCGGCCGTGATGGCTTGGGCATAAAACCGGGTGTGCCGCTCGCGCAACTCTTCAGGCAGACGGCTGGGCAGATGGGCATAGGGTTCCCAGGCGGCATAAACCTGTTCGTACAGGTTTTGCATGCGCGCAGAATCCCATCCCGTGCAGGTTTCCGTTTCGGGCAGGATGCCGAATACCCAGGCGTCGCGCACCATGCGTCCGAGATGGGTCAGGCCCGCGTTGGTGTCCTGATCGATACCGACATAAGTTTGTTGTGTCATCGTGTAAGCCCTGCAAAAAAGTACCGGCAGCTTTTAGCTGCGGCCGCCGCATCGCGGCTTAAGTTGCGTGAGCAAGTTAGCCATCACTGAAAGCTCCAGCACATCAAATTGAATAGTTCGATAGAGCAATAATTACATTTACCGCGTTAATCCAGCGTAGAGCAGCGGGAGCTTTTCTGGCAACCGTTCCACATGATCCACCACCATGTAGTTTTTGGCCCCGAAAATCCGGGAGACATATTGATCCGCTCTCGGGTCGAGCGACATGCAGAAAGTGGTCACGCCGCCACGGGCCATTTCCTCTACCGCCTTCTTGGTGTCAAAGCGCAAGTATTGCGGGTCGCGCACGTCCACGTCTGCCGGTTCGCCGTCGGTAATCACCAGCAGCAGCTTCTTGGCTGATTTCTGCAATTTCAGGTAATGCCCGGCATGGCGGATCGCGGCGCCCATGCGCGTGGAGAGCTGTCCGCTCATTCCCGCCAGTCGCGATTTTGGCTCGTCATTATAAGCCTGATCGAAGTCTTTGAAACGGGAATATTCGACGTTGTGGCGCCCATCCGAGCAAAAACCGTGAATCGCGAAGGGGTCGCCGATCTTGTTGATCGCGTCCGCCAGCAAAACCGTGGCCTGGCGCTGCAAGTCGAGCACGCTGTAATCTTGCCCGCTCACTTTATCGTTGGTGGATTCCGACAGGTCCAGCAGCACCATCACCGAAATGTCGCGTACCTTGCGCACCGAACGCATCATGATGCGCGGGTCGGGCTGCTGCCCCATGCGGATGTCGATCATGGCGCGGATGGCGGCGTTGACGTCGACCTCGTCGCCGTCTTCCAGCTTGCGGATGCGTGTCACCCCCTGCGGTTGCAGGGCGTCGAGCAAGAACTTCAGGCGGCCGATGGTGCGCTTGTGCTGGGAGGTGATGTCGTCGATGAGCTGCAAATCGCCGGCTTTCGGGCGCTTTTCCAGCACCGTGGCCCAAGCCGGACGCTCAAGTTGAATCTGGTAATCCCATTCGGAATAATGATAGGGTTCGGAAACGGGTTCCTTGCCTTCCAGTTCGTTGAAGGATTTTCCCATGTCTTCATAGGGGAACAGCTCGGTGTCCAGCATCCAGATTTCTTCCGCATCGTCGCCGGCGTTCTCGACGTCGATTTCGTTGGCGAATTCCATCAGGCTGACGTGCTTGCGCACCTGCTTTGGTGCTTCATAACCGGCTGCCATGGCCTTTTCGAAATCGAATTCCTCGAATTCCCAGAAATAGCGGTTGTCATCGCGGTAGAGTGCGGTGAGCAGGTCGCTGCGGGGATTGAATGGAATGCGCTTGCTCATGAATTCATGCGCCAGTTGCACGCCAATGTCCCAGGATACCTGGTTGGTGTCGAGGCGATCCGCAGCCTGCTTGAATAATACACGCCCTTGGGCGATCCACGGGTCGTTGTCCTGGTAGCCATCATCCAGCAGGGCACGTGCCAGGCGGTTGAGATAATCTCCGGCAGACTTGCCCTGCCCGGATTCGATCGTGTGCAACTGTGCCCACAGGTGCTTGAGTCCGGGGAACTTGCGTACTGCCAGGGTTTCCACCCGGGCATCCTCGATCACGCTGATCACCGCCATCTGCCAGGGATTGAGCGCCTCGGCCGAGATCGGGTCGCGGGTATAGACGATATGCGCGGCGCTATGGGCGGCGGCGGCGCGGTACATTTCCAGGCCTGGCAGCTTGGTTTCACCGATGCTGTGATCATCATAGGCATCCGGCAGATGAATGAAATAACCCTCCACATAGGGCCGGTAGCCTTCCCGCGTCTCGAAATCGCCGGAAGTGGGTTTCATGAAGAAATCTCGTGCCCACAGGGCGCGCAGATACATGTTGATGCGGCGCTGCACGTCGATGAACAGCGTACCCTTGCGCTCCTTCTGCAGCATGGCCAGGGATTCCCTGGATTGCAGGCTGAAATAGTTACCCTGCTCCGGGTAATTGGTGCGATGGGTATGCGCACCCCACAGCGCCCAGCGGCGCAGACCTCCCAGGGTGAGCTGGCTGAACAGCATCTCCAGGTTTTCCAGCATCGGGCGCACGCCGCGCGGCGCCTGGGACAGCAGGGTGTTGATGAATTGCAGGTAGGAGCGGAACAGGACTTCGTCGCCGAGGCGGTTGGCCGCCGTGGGCGCAGTGCTGAGAACCAGCTCGATCACCCCTCCCGAGGTCTTGGAGGCCAGCTCCAGCGCGGTTTGCACCAGATCCGGAATAACGTCTTCGCCAATTTCTTTGGCCACCAGCGGCGCATGGTCGATCCAGGTGGCGATCAGATCGTCGCCCTTGCCCAGAGTCTTCAGGGCGGCGGCACCCTTGAGGTAATTGTCCAGGCCGCGTGCGCTGAACACCTTGGCCGCTTCATGCCATGCGGAATGCAGGCTTTCCTGCAATGCCGGTGAAAGCGAGTCTAACAGTTCCTGATAGTCTTCGAGATTGATAGCCATGGTAAAGCCCTGTGATGGGTGATGTAGAATGGGTGATGTGTTAAAACCGCTAGGTTCTACCCATTGCCCATCGCTATTTACCCATTACTAAAAAAATGTCGTTACTGCCGCGTCGAGCGCATCGCGCATGTCGGGATCGTCGGTGATCGGGCGCACCAGCGCCACGCGACAGGCTTTGACCGGGTCAACACCAGTGGCGATGAGGCTGCCGGCGTAAATCAGCATGCGCGTCGAGATGCCTTCGTCCAGACCATGCCCCTTGAGGTTGCGGGCGCGTTCGGCGATGGAAACCAGTTTGCCGGCCACTTCCGCATTGACGCCGGTTTCATGGGCGACGATCTCGGTTTCTATGGCGTGCTCTGGATAGTTGAAGTCGAGGCCGCCGAAACGCTGCTTGGTGGACTGCTTGAGATCCTTCATCAGGCTCTGATAGCCGGGGTTGTAGGAAATCACCAATTGGAAATCGGGATGGGCATGGACCAGTTCACCCTTCTTTTCCAGCGGCAACACGCGGCGGTTGTCGGTCAGCGGGTGAATCACCACGGTGGTGTCCTGACGCGCCTCCACCACTTCGTCCAGGTAGCAGATCGCGCCGTAGCGGGCGGCGAGGGCGAGCGGGCCGTCCTGCCAGCGGGTGCCGCTGGCGTCGAGCAGGAAGCGGCCGACCAGGTCGGAGGCGGTCATGTCTTCGTTGCAGGCCACGGTGATCAGAGGCTTGCCCAGCTTCCAGGCCATGTGTTCGACGAAGCGGGTCTTGCCGCAGCCGGTCGGGCCTTTCAGCATCATCGGCATGCGCACACTATAGGCGGCTTCGTACAGTTCCACCTCGTCCGAGACGGGGCGGTAGTAGGGTTCATTTTCGATCCGGTACTGCTGGATGATGTCGCTCATGACTTGTCTCCATCTATCGGTCAACACAGGGGCGGAAAGGGCCGACTTTGGCAGCCGCTTGCGTCCATGCGCGGAAAACGAAATAAAAATTGCGGTGGAATTAAAATTCCCCGCCGCCGAAAGGGGGTGACGGCGGGGAAAGTGCTACATCAAACGGTCTTGCCGCGGAAAATCACCATCGCCGCGCCCTGTGACTGGTTGAAGTTGTTGTAACCAATCAGACGCACGTGGTTGTTGGGGTTGGCCTTGTGACAGGCTTCCGCTTCAGCCAGCACCTTGGTCACGTCGGTTTCGCCGAACATCGGCAGTTTCCACATATACCAGTAGGAATCCATCAGGTATTCCGGCTCGATGTGCTCGATAGCCGGGTTCCAGCCTTTGGAAACCAGGTATTCCACTTGCGTCTTGATCTCGTCCGCAGTCATGGCCGGCAAGTAGGAGAAGGTCTCGAACTTGCGGCTGGCAGGGTCAGACAGGCGCGATTTGTAATCCATTACTTCACTCATGATTTGCTCCTTAAGTATCACGTTAGGGGTGAGACGGGAGGCGTGAGGCGGGTTGGCTTTTTCGCCTCACCCATTACCCCTCACCCCTCACCGTAATTCATTACTTATGTGCCACGTCCAGTTTGTCGACGGTATCGAACTCGAACTTGATCTCTTTCCAGGTTTCCATGGCGATCTTCAGTTCCGGGCTGCTGGCGGCTGCCTTGGTCAGGATGTCCTTGCCTTCTTTCTCGATATTACGACCCTGGTTACGCGCTGCCACGCTGGCTTCCAGTGCGACACGGTTGGCCGCTGCACCGGCTGCGTTACCCCAGGGGTGACCCAGCGTGCCGCCGCCGAACTGCAACACCGAATCATCACCGAAGATGTTCACCAGTGCGGGCATGTGCCAGACGTGGATACCGCCGGATGCAACCGGCATCACGCCGGGCATGGAGCCCCAGTCCTGATCGAAGAACAGGCCACGGCTGCGGTCTTCCTTGATGAATTCGTCACGCATGGTGTCGATCCAGCCCAGAGTTGCTTCGCGGTCGCCTTCCAGCTTGCCCACCACGGTACCGGAGTGCAGGTGGTCGCCACCGGACAGGCGCAGAATTTTGGTCAAGACGCGGAAATGGATACCGTGGTGCGGGTTGCGATCCAGCACAGCGTGCATGGCGCGGTGGATGTGCAGCAGCATCCCGTTTTTTCGGCACCAGTTGGCCAGACCCGTGTTGGCCGTCAGACCGCCGGTGAGGTAGTCGTGCATGATGATCGGCGCGCCGATTTCCTTGGCAAACTCGGCACGCTCGTACATCATTTCCGGCGTTGGAGCGGTGACGTTCAGGTAGTGGCCCTTGCGTTCGCCGGTTTCGCGCTGAGCTTTCAGGGTGGCTTCGTGCACGAACTCGAAACGATCGCGCCACCGCATGAACGGCTGACTGTTAACATTCTCGTCGTCCTTGGTGAAGTCCAGACCACCACGCAGGCACTCGTACACGGCGCGGCCGTAGTTCTTGGCGGACAGACCCAGCTTGGGCTTGATGGTGCAGCCCAGCAGTGGACGGCCATACTTGTTCATCTTGTCGCGCTCGACCTGGATGCCCTGGGGTGGACCACCGCAGGTCTTGACGTAGGCGATCGGGAAGCGGATATCTTCCAGGCGCAGTGCGCGCAGTGCCTTGAAGCCGAACACGTTACCCACCAGCGAGGTCAGCACGTTAACGACGGAACCCTCTTCGAACAGGTCGATCGGGTATGCCACGAAAGCGTAGAAGCAGGTATCATCGCCAGGTACGTCCTCGATGCGATAGGCGCGGCCTTTGTAGTAATCCAGGTCGGTCAGCAGGTCGGTCCACACGGTGGTCCAGGTGCCGGTTGAAGATTCGGCAGCAACGGCTGCGGCAACTTCTTCGCGGGGTACGCCAGCCTGTGGCGTGATTTTGAAACAGGCAAGGATATCGGTGTCCAGCGGGGTGTATTCCGGGGTCCAGTAAGTTTGCCGGTATTCTTTGACACCAGCGTTGTAGGTCTTGACTGCCATTGCAAGCTCCTTGATTTCAGGTTAAAACGTATGCTTTCCGGTATGGAAAGCTTGTGGCTCGTTTGAGCGTGGTGTAACTATAATCAAGTAAAATCATAAATAATAATTGTGATTTATTATATAAACGATAGATAATTATCTATGTTAATGCCGAGCGATAAATTGCAATGAAACATGCGACCCTGCACCAACTCAGGGTTTTCGAAGCGGTTGCGCGCAACCTGAGTTTTACTCGCGCCGCCGAGGAACTGCACCTGACTCAGCCGACCGTGTCGATACAGATCAGGCAGTTGACCGACATCGTCGGCCTACCCATGCTGGAGCAGGTCGGAAAGCGCATCCATCTGACCGAGGTGGGGCGCGAGTTGCTTGCCGTGTGCCACGAGGTTTTCGACGGGCTGTCGCGCTTCGAGATGCTGGTTTCCGATATGAAAGGGGTGAAGGCCGGCAAGCTGCGTCTGGCAGTGATCACCACCGCCAAATATTTTGTGCCTCGTTTGCTCGGTCCATTCTGTGATCTTTATCCCGGTATCGATGTGTCGCTCAAGGTGACCAATCGGGAGCGGATATTGCAGCGCCTGATGGATAACGAGGACGATCTCTACATCCTCGGTCAGCCGCCCGAACACATGGATATGCAGGTCGAGCCTTTCCTGGAAAACCCGCTGGTGGTGCTGGCACACGGTGGCCATCCACTGGCCAGGGAAAAGAATATTTCGATCAAGCGCTTGGCCGAAGAGCCTTTCCTGATGCGCGAGGCTGGCTCGGGAACGCGCCTGGCCACCGAGCGCTTCTTCGCCGAACAGGGGCTCAGCCTCAAGGTCCGGATGGAACTGGGCAGCAACGAGGCCATCAAGCAGGCGGTTGCCGGCGGCTTGGGCGTGGCCGTGCTGTCCGCCCATACCCTGGCCCTGGAAAAAAGCTCGGACGAACTGGTGGTGCTGGATGTCGAGGGTTTTCCCATCCGGCGCCAGTGGTATGCGGTGTATGCACGCGACAAGCAGTTGACGGTGGTGGCACGGGCTTTCCTTGATTTTTTGCTACATGAAAGCCAGAAAATCTCACTCAGTTACATGCAGTGCATTCCCGGATTCCAGGCTCTTGCCTGTGACGATGGGTGCAAAAAAAAATGTGCCAAGAGGGATCGCGCTAATTCTGGCGCCAATTCAGTCTGAATCATCCGCTCCTGATGTCGAGATCGGTGTGGGCCGTGCGCGTGCAAAGCACAAGTCGCGCTTCCTTTCCCGGTTTGTGGTCTAAGTGATATGCGCCGAGCACCCGGAGCTGTTGTGCAAGATGTTCATGCAAAGCGGTGCTTAACTGGCACTCCAGAGATCTGGAAAGGGTCACTGCAGATTAAGAGCAAAAATCGCTTATGATGAGCGTAGAATTCATCGATTACCCTGATAACATATGCAATATCCGAATATTTTCATACATTTGCCCCTTCTTTTTTTGCGCAGATAAAATTTCCTATGTTTATTAAGCCCGACAGTGTGAAGTTTGCGGCAGCCCAAGCCGATGAAGAGCTGGATTTATATCGGGGGTACCTTGAGACTCTGGGCCTAGTTGCCGGATTGCTGCTGGAAGAATCCAGCGAGCACAATCTGACGGAAGTCATGCGGCTACTTGCTGAAACTACCGGTGTGAGCTGTTGCTCCCTTTTCCTTAACCAACCCGATGAAAGCGGGTTAGCCTGTGCAAAACTTCATTGCACTTCTTCTTCCTCCATGGGTGTAAGGCTCTTGTCGGATTTGCCCCAATTCCACGAGTTCCAGTACCAGAACTATCCTTTGCTTTCCGATACCCTGCATGTGGGTATGGTGCTTTCAAAACAGATTTCCGAACTTCCTCAGGCCGAAGCCACCCTTTTTGCCGGGCAACAGATTCACACCGTGCTTTGCATCCCTCTCCTGGTCAGCGGTGAAATGGAAGGATTCGTTGGTCTGTTCAGCCGCGACACAACGCGCAACTGGTTGCCGCTGGAGATCAAGGTGCTGTGCACGATTGCCAACAGCCTGGCGCTGGCTTTGGCGCGCAAACGGGTCGAGCAAAGCCTGGAAGCGGGTGCTACCCGTCTCAGGGCGCTGGTGGGCGCAACCGAAGATCTGGTCATTGAATATGACCTGATGGGCCAGATTCTCAATATCTGGACTGACAATCAGACCTTCTCTCTCGGGCTCGATGCGAACCTTGCTGGAACATCCCTGCAGCAGTCACTGCCTGACGACATGGCGCAGGCCATACTGCTGGCGACGCCCCGAGTGCTTGCCAGCAGCAGCCGGGAAATCTTTGAATTTACCCTGAGCATTAATGAAGAAGACCGGTTCTTCATGGGAAGGCTGCAAATGCTGCCATCCGAAACCGGCCAGGCCAGAAACCTGGTTGCTTTGATACGTGATGCTACAGAGCTGATTCAGGAAGAGGCGCGGCGCCAGTCCATGCTCGAGACGATGAATCTGCTTGAGGAAGCCATTGTCGATCTATCCCCCGAGGGCTGGCTGCTCAACTTCAGTTCTGCCTGGAGCAAGCTGTGTGACATATCGGTAGAAAACGGGAATAAGTGTATCGGAACTCCCTTGTCTGAATACATTTATCCAGATGATCGCACATCGCTGGGCGAGCTCATCGAGCAGCTGGTTTCCGCACAGAAACATTCCGATGTAATCCGTTTTCGACTGCTGCCCATTCAGGAAGACCCGATCTGGGTGGAGGCTCGCCTGCTGGCACACTGCTCCCGCCAAGGAAATGTCATCGCCTTGCGCGGGGTGCTGCGCGACATTACCTCTAGCCACCTGCAGGAGCAGCGCATTACACAGCTTGCCCTGCACGATGCGCTCACCCAGCTACCTAATCGCATCCTGCTTGAGGATCATCTGCAGCAGGCCATTGCCCGTGCGCAGAGAAACAAGACCAAGGTCGCGCTAGGCTTTATCGATCTGGACCACTTCAAGCATATCAACGACACGCTGGGGCATAACGCCGGAGATACGGTACTCGTTGCTTTAAGCATGCGCCTGCAATCCGTGCTGCGGGAAATCGATACCCTGTCGCGCTGGGGTGGCGATGAATTCGTTGTCTTGTTGCCGGATGTCAGCAATGAAGAAGACTTCCGCAGGGTAGCCGAACGCCTGCGTGATGTGGCCCGGGATAGCATCGACCTGGATGGCGTGGAAACCAAGGTAACGCTCAGCATCGGCTTTGCGATTTTTCCGGATGACGCAGATGGCCCGGAAACGCTGATGAGTGTCGCGGACCATACCATGTTTCATGCCAAGAGCGTTGGACGCAACAATGTGCAGTTTTACCAGGACATCCACGACAAGACGCTGGATCGGGAGAATGTCCAGTTGCAGACTCGCCTCAACCGTGCCATCCAGGATGGCGCGCTGCAGGTGTTTTATCAGCCGGTGGTGGATGTCGAAACCCAGCGGATCATTACGTTCGAGGCATTGGCCCGCTGGCATGACGACTCTAACGGCTGGGTCGCGCCGGATGTCTTTATACCCATGGCGGAACATCTGGGAATTATTCAGGAACTGGGAGAACAGGTATTCGACCATAGCCTGCAACGGCTAAAAAGCTGGCGGGAGGTGAATAAGCTCGTTCAGGCCTCAGTCAATATCTCGCGACTACAATTGTTTGCGCCCGCATTTGTGCAGAACCTGTTGAGAAAAGTCGATGATCATGGGCTTAAGCCGCAGGATGTTGTACTGGAAATTACCGAAAGCGTGGCGCTTCTGGACCTTAACTACGAATCGAAGCGCCTGCACGAGCTTCATGATGCAGGATTCTCCATTGCCATCGACGATTTTGGCACGGGCTACTCTTCGCTGTCCCAGTTGCACAAAATGCCCGTGGACATCCTGAAAATTGACACATCATTCACATCCCGTCTGGACATGGAAGATGGCCGCCGTATTGTTCAGGCCATTGTGCAAATGGCTGATGCGCTCAACCTGAAGATGGTTGTGGAAGGTGTCGAAAAGCTTGAAACCGTGTTATACCTTCGAAGTCTTGGCGTCTGTCAGATGCAGGGCCATTATTTCAGCGCTGCATTACCGGGCGGGATGTGCGGCAGCCTGCTCCAGAACAATCAGACCTTGTTCAAATAATCCTAGAGCCGGCAGATGGATTAGTTATGGTGTGCGTTCATCGCGGTGCAGGGCAAGTGTTACAGGGAGATTATAAATGGATATCCATAGCAAACCGATCCAGCAACGTATCGAATGGCTGATCGGCCATGCCAGCAGGCACTCGTCATCTTTCTGCAGCCCCGAACAATATCTCGCACGGGAGCGCTATCTGGCTGAACACCCGACCGATATCGTGGTGCTCAAGTGCATGGACGGGCGCATCAATATCCCCGTCGCCACCAATACGCCGCCCGGCATCATCATGCCGATCCGCAACCTCGGCGGCATGTTCAACCTGGGCTGGCCGCATCTCGGCGAGGTGCTGGCCAACCACGTACAGGACATCGTCACGACCGGCCGCCGGGTGCTGATGCTGATCACCTACCACTTTTCCAAGGGCGATCCCCATCGCGGCTGCGCCGGTTTTTGCTATGACACCGAGGCGGCAATAGCGCATACCTGCGCGATCAAGGCGCAGGTCGAACATGTCTTCGGCACCGGCCACGCTACCGTATATCCGATCGTCTGCGGATTCGAAACCGACGAGGACGCCATTATTCTGCACGGCAACAACGGCGATACCCTGGAGGTGGCGAAGCTGACTGAAAAAGACGAAAACACCTTGGGACGGCGTCTCGAAGCCCTGTTCCCGGATATGCCGCAGCGGGTGAGCAGCGATCTTCTGCCGCTGCTCATCGGCAACATGCAGCACGTCACCGAAATCCGGCACATCCAGCGCACCCTGGATATCGAGCACCGCGAATGGATGATCTGCCTGGGACGCGGTTTCGATTTCCTGCATATACCCAACCTCGCCCTGATCATCGGCCCCTACAGCCCGGACCTGGCTGATCCGATCCGCAAGGCGGCGGGCATCATCCAGAGCAACATGGCGGCCGGTCGCATTCCGGACGACGGCTTCCTGCTGCTGGCTTCGGTACCTTACAAGGAAATCGGCGTGGACCGGGCGCGTGCCGAACTCAAGTCGCGCTTTCTGTCACAGTTTGCCGCCGAGGTGATACGCAGGGAATTCAAGGATCTCGCCGGCCGGATGTATGAACGCACTGCGGTGCTCGACTGGCGTTCGCGCGAACTGGAACTGGTTAGTGCTGATTGAGCAGGCTTGCTTACCCGGAGAGGCGATGGCTATTTTGAGTCTTTTTCCTTTTTGACGCCGCCGGTTACGGCGGTGAGGATGCCCTGCAACAGAGCAATCGGTGTGGGTGGGCAGCCGGGTACCGCGATGTCCACAGGGATCACGTTGGAGATTTTTCCGCAGCTGGCGTAGCTCTCGCCGAAGATGCCGCCGTCGCAGCCACAGTCGCCGACGGCGACCACCAGCTTGGGGTCAGGGGTTGCATCGTAGGTGCGCTTGAGCGCAATTTCCATGTGGCGAGATACCGGTCCGGTCACCAGCAGCATGTCGGCATGTCGTGGGCTGGCGACAAAATGGATGCCCAAGCCTTCGATGTTGTAGTAGGCGTTGTTGAGGGCGTGGATTTCCAGTTCGCAACCGTTGCAGGAGCCCGCGTCGACGTGGCGGATGGCGAGTGCACTGCCAAGGTGCCGCAGGATTTCTTCCTGCAGGTTCTGGGCTTCCACGCGTAGCGCCTCGTCGGGCTGAGGAGGCGCTTCGGTCTTGATGCCGGTGTTCAGTATTTGTTTGATGATCTGGTACATGATTTCCAGCTTTCAGTAATCAGCTATCAGCTGTCAGTTTGGTTTTGTGCGCGGCTTGCCGCGTGGGGGGTTAGCTGAAGGCTCAGAGCTGACAGCTAACGCTCATAAATCGACCCCGGTATAGCTCAGGTTGAACGATTTGTTGATGAGCGGGAAATCCGGCACGATGTTGCCGATAATCGCGTGTTCCAGAACAGGCCAGTTCTGCCATGATGGATCATGCGGGTGCAGGCGATGGATCGCGTTGTTCTTGCCGGTATGCAGCGCAATCAGAATCTCACCGCGCCAGCCTTCCACCCAGCCCAGCCCCAACGCGTTTTCCGGCGCATCGCCGACGGTTGTGCGGAGCTCCCCTGCCGGTAGCTGATCAATGATCAGGCGGATCAAGCGCATCGATTCCAGTACTTCTTCGAAACGTACCGTGACCCGGGCCGCAACGTCGCCATTGCGATGAGTGGCCATGCGCACATCGAGACTATCATAGGGTGCGCAGGGGAACTGTGCGCGCAGGTCCCAGGCTTGGCCGCTGGCCCGTCCAGGCAAACCGGTTAATCCCAGTTGCGCAGCCAAGTCTGGCGAGACTTTGCCGGTAGTGAGGAAGCGATCCTGGGCTCCGGCGTGTTCGTCATAAATGTCTTTCAGGATCTTGATCCCATGTTCGAGATGCCTGAACACCAGTCGGATACGTTCGCAACCCTTGTCGTCAAGGTCGCTGGCGACGCCGCCGGGTACCACTTTGTCCATCAGGTAGCGGTGGCCGAACAGTTCGCCGTTCAAGCGAAGCACATCTTCCTTGAGTATCCAGAACTGGGCGAAGCCGAATGCCAGCGCCACGTCGTTGCCCAGGTAGCCGAGGTCGCCGAGGTGGTTGTGGATGCGTTCCAGCTCGAGTAGCACAGCGCGCAACGCCAAGGCGCGAGGCGATGGCGTGGTGCCGGTAACGCTTTCCACCGCTTGGGCGTAAGCCCAGGCATAGGCTACGGTACTGTCGCCGCTGACCCGCCCGGCAAGCTTCGCGCCCTGTTCCAGGTTCATGCGCTCGAAAAGCTTTTCGATGCCCTTGTGCTTGTAGCCAAGGCGCTCTTCCAGTCGCAGCACGCGCTCGCCAATGATCGAGAAACGGAAGTGGCCTGGTTCGATGGTGCCGGCATGGACCGGGCCGACCGGGATTTCATGGACGCCGTCGCCGGTAACCGTCACGAACTGGTAGCCATCCGTTTCCGTGGGGAAAACCGTGCTGCCATCAAAGTTCTTGCGCAGCGGGTGTACAGTATTTGGCCAGGATTTGTGGCGCAACCATTTGCGGCGGTCGTTGCTGCCGCTGGCATGAAGGCCGAGCATGTCAGCAGCGGTGCGCTGCATGCGGTTGGCGCAAGGGAACAGGTCACTGATCCTGGGATATGAAGGGCGCTCGGCGGAAAGAGGCAGGGTCAGGCACAGCATGCCCAGCGCGGTGACCAGCGAGACATGCAGGGCATAGCCGGCATCATGCGCCAGTTCGTCGCTGCCCCACAGCGCGACCAGCTTGCCGCCGCCGCGCGCGACCTGCTCGCACAGGTTGCGGAATTCTTCAGCATCGACCGTGCCGTGCCAGATCGGCATGGCGCCGGGTAGCTTGGGAAATTTTGTCGGGAATTCGTCGAGTCTCATGATTCTTTATCCGATCAACGCAGCCGCCTGGCGATACCAGTCTGCCAGGTAGGGCGGGATATACAGCCCGAGTAGCAGTACCAATCCCAGATGCACGAACACCGGAACCAGCGCGGGCGGGTGGGGCAGGCGTTCGTCGGTGGTTTCGCCGAAGACCATGCTCTGTACCCGGCTGAATATCGCGGCGAATGCTACGCCCAGCGCGGCGAGCAGGAACGGCGTGGTCCATGGGTAGGCGTGCATGGCGGTGGTTATGATCAGGAACTCGCTGGCGAACACGCCGAATGGCGGCATGCCGAGTATGGCCAGGGAGCCGATCGCCAAGCCCCAGCCTATAGTGGGGTTGGTCGTGATCAGGCCGCGGATATTTTCCATTAGCTGGGTGCCGGATTTCTGCGTGGCATGACCGACGGCAAAAAAGATCGCCGATTTGGTGAGGGAGTGCACGGTCATGTGCAGCATGCCGGCGAAGGTCGCTACCGGGCCGCCCATGCCGAAGGCAAAAGTCATCAGCCCCATGTGCTCGATCGAGGAATAGGCGAACATGCGCTTGACGTCCTTCTGGCGCGACAGAAAAAACGCGGCCATGACTACACTGAGCAATCCGAAGCCCATCATCAGGTTGCCGGCGAGATGGCTGCCGAGTGCGCCATCTACCAGTACTTTGGAGCGAACCACGGCGTATAGCGCAACATTGAGCAGCAGGCCGGAAAGCACGGCGGAAACCGGTGTCGGGCCTTCGGCATGTGCGTCGGGCAGCCAGTTGTGCAGCGGTGCCAAACCAACTTTGGTGCCATAGCCAACTAGCAGGAAGACAAATGCTAGTGACAGCACGGTCGGTTCCAACTGGGTTTTGACGGCGTCAAGGTGTGTCCATAGCAGCGCCGTACCGCCTGCACCGAGCACTTTTTCCGCCGCAAAATAGAGCAGGATGGTGCCGAACAGTGCCTGGGCGATGCCGACGCCGCACAGGATGAAATATTTCCATGCCGCTTCCAGGCTGGCCGGAGTGCGGTAGAGCGAGACCAGCAGCACGGTAGTCAGGGTTGCTGCTTCCATCGCCACCCACATGATGCCGAGGTTGTTGGTGAGCAGTGCCAGCAGCATGGTGAAGGTAAACAGCTGGTACATGCTGTGGTAGAGCCGCAGCATGTTGATGGTGAGCTTGCCGTGTACTTGCTCGATGCGCATGTAGGGGCGCGAGAATAGCGAGGTAGTGAAGGCAACGAAAGCGGTAAGGGCGACCAGGAAGACGTTGAAGGAATCGACGAAGAACTGCTCGTTCAGTGCGGTCATCGGGCCATCGGTGATGACCCTGACGGTGAGGAATGCGGAGGCTACGAAGGTGCCGAAGCTCATGATGGAGTTCAGTTCGGGCGCGAAGCGCTGGCCGCCGAACAGCGCCAGCAACAGGCCGCCGATCAGGGGAATCACCAGTATCCAGAGAATTTCCACGTCAATCTTCCTTGAGTTTTTCCATGTGCTTCAAGTCCAGGCTGTCGAAGGTTTCCCGGATCTGGAAGAAGAAGATGCCCAGGATGAACATGCCCACCAGCACGTCGAGTGCAATCCCCAGTTCCACCACCATAGGCATGCCGTAAGTGGCGCTGGTAGCGGCGAAAAACAGGCCGTTTTCCATGGCAAGAAAGCCGATTACCTGCGGCACCGCCTTGCTGCGCGTGATCATCATCAGGAAAGAGAGCAGTACGCTGGCCATGGCAATCCCCAGGGTGCTCTTGGTGATGGCTCCACCCATCATGGAGATCGGCGCCGCCAGGTTGAAGGCGAATACCACCAGGGCGATGCCGACCAGCATGGTGGTCGGGATGTTGAACAACGTCTCGATGTCCCATTTGACGTTCAGTTTGCGCATCAGGCGGTGCAGGATCCACGGCAGGATAATCACTTTCAGTACCAGTGTCAGCGCCGCCGAGTAGTAAAGGTGATGCTGGTGCGAGGAATAGGCCACGATCACGGTGCTGATGGTGAGCATTAACCCCTGCAGCGCAAACAGGTTGATCAGTGACAACACCCGGCGCTGTGACAGCATGCCAAAGGAAATCAGCAGCAGCAGTGCTGCAAACAGGTTGATGAGTTGTCCGGAGAAATTTTCCATCTCAGTTTCCATGCAGGAAATGGACGAGCAGACCCAAAACGGCCAGCAGAAAGGCAGTACCCATGAATTCCGGTACGCGGAAAATGCGCATCTTGGCGGAGATGGTCTCGAGCAGCGCCAGGCCGGCTCCCGCTACCGTTAATTTGATGAACAGGGCGGCAAGGGCAAGCGGTAGCGCGCCCCAGTTGCCGGCCTCGGCGATGCCCCATGGCATGAACAGGGCGAAGCCGATGGTGGTGAAGGCGAGCAGCTTGAGTGCGCTCGCCCATTCGATCAGGGCAAGGTGGCGGGCGGAGTATTCCAGAATCATGGCTTCGTGGATCATGGTCAGTTCGAGGTGGGTGGAGGGGTTGTCCACCGGGATGCGCGCGTTTTCTGCCAGCAGCACCATGATGAAGGCGACGGCGGCGAAGGCCAGGCTGGGATGGATGATGAACTGCTTGTGTGCGAGGGTCTCGACGATGGTGGTAAGCGAGGTGGAGTGGCTGATTGCGGCAGCGGTGAAAAACACCATCAGCAGTGCCGGCTCGGCAAGGAAGCCGACCAGCATTTCGCGTCGTGCGCCGAGCGTGCCGAATGAGGTGCCGATATCCATGGCCGCCAAGGAGACGAAGACGCGTGCCAGGGCGAAAATGCCAACCAGCGCGATCACGTCCACTGCCGGGGAGAGCGGCAGGTCGGTCGCGATTACTGGCACCAGGGATGCTGCCAGCCACATACAGGCAAACAGGATATAAGGGTGAAAGCGGAACATCGGCGAGGCATTGTGCGCCAGCACCGCATCTTTGTGAAACAGCTTCACCATGTTCAGGTAAGGCCGCAACACGCCAGGGCCGCTGCGATTCTGCAGCCAGGCTCGGCACTGATTGACCCAGCCTAGAAGCAGGGGTGCGATCAACACTACCAGCGTGTCCTGAAAGAGCTGTAAAAGTATGCCGTTCATCGGATAAACGCCAGTAGTGCGAGCAGGGTGACAAAACTATATAGCAGGTAAACATGGATGCGGCCGTGCTGCAACTTGCCAACCATGACGGAAATTTTTTCGGTGACTCTGGCGATCGGCAGGTATAGCAGGTTCCACAGGCGGTCGCGTGATTCACCGTGATAGTGGGGTTTTTTGTCGAAAGGGGATGGGACGATGCGGGTCACCCCGAGAAAGGGCTCGAAAATCTGGCGGATAGGCTGGCCGAAACCTTCGGCGGTATCCTGCATCCGTGCCGTCTGCTCAGGAAAGCCGCAGTCCCAGGCTGGGCCGCGGCGCAAACGGCCGTGATAGAATTTTTTTACTAGGAATATCGTGAAAATAACGCCGACGACAATGATCAGGAACAGGATTAGCGGGCTGTAACTGGCACGCTCGGGCTGGATCGGAGTGAGCAACAGCCAGCCGGTCTGCGCGGCGGTGCTTCCAAGGGTTTGGCCGAGCAGCATTTGGGTGACTGGGTCGATAAGCAGGATGACGAATACCGGGAACACCCCCAGCAGGATGCAGCCCAGTGCAAGCCAGGTCAGCCCCAGTCGTTCAAAGATGCCAATGTCGTGGGCCTCGTGCAGGGTCTTTTCGCGCGGCTGCCCAAGGAAAATCACCCCGTAGAATTTGACCATGACATAGCCGGACAGCGCCGAAGCCAGGACCAGCGCGGCCGCAGCGACCGGAATCAGCATGTTGAGATAGGAATGGGGTAGCCCCGGCGAGAGCAGGAAAGCCTGCAGCAGCAGCCATTCGGATACAAAGCCGTTGAGCGGGGGCAGCCCGGCAATCGCGAGGGCGCCTACCAGCATCAGCAGCGCCAGTTTCGGCATGTGATGGATGAGCCCGCCCAGTTTGCCAAGATTCCGCTCCCCGGTGGCGTGCAGCACCGAACCGGTGCCGATGAACAGAAGACCCTTCATGAATGCGTGGTTGAGGGCGTGATACAAGGTCGCGGTGAGCGCCAGTGCGGCCAGTGCGTCCTTTTCGAAGGCGTGAAAGGTGAGGGCGAGGCCGATGCCAACCAGAATAATGCCGATGTTCTCGATCGAGGAGTAGGCGAGCAGGCGCTTCATGTCCGTCTGCACGGCGGCGAAGATCACGCCGAACAGCGCGGTGATCAGGCCCAGCGTCAAGGCCAGTACGCCCCACCACCAGATGTGCGCATCGAGAAGGTCGAGAGAAACACGCAGGATGCCGTAAATTGCGGTTTTCAGCATGATGCCGCTCATCAGCGCCGAAACCGGGGAAGGAGCGGCTGGGTGCGCTTCCGGCAGCCAGATGTGGAGGGGCAGGATGCCGGCCTTTGCGCCGAAGCCGAACAGGGCGAGCAGGAAGGTGACGCTGGACCAGAATTCGGTCAGGTGCGCTGAGCGCATGGTGGCGAAGGTGTAATCTCCGTGGCCGCCCTGCATCACGCCAAAGCACATCAGGATGGCGATTGCGCCGACGTGGGCGACCAGCAGGTAGATGAAGCCTGCCTGGCGGATTTCCGGCACCTTGTGGTCGGTGGTGACCAGGAAATAGGAAGACAGTGCCATGGTTTCCCATGCCACCATGAACATATAAGCATCATCCGCCATCAGAACCAGGGCCATGCTGGCGAGGAAGACGTGGTATTCGAAGCACAGCAGCCCGAGGGTGTTTCCTGGCATGTCGCGGAAATAGCCAGCCGAATAAAGCGAAATGCCGATGCTGGCAGCGCCGAGCAGGAGCAGGAAAAATGCGGACAGAGCATCCAGACGCAGATGGAAGGGCAGGTCGGGCAGGCCGAGCGGTAGCACAGCAACATTGACGGCGCCACCCAAGCTGCCCAAAGCGGCAGCCGCCAGGATCAGTGCACCCAGGGCGCCGGCGGGGAAAATATACTGCGTGATGGCGCGGGTGTTTTGCAGCAGCAGGCCTGCCAAGCCCAGTAGCAACCAATAGACGATGACACCAAAGGTGACGTCGATGGGCAGCAGGGTTGAAGCAAATATCACGAGTGGTTCTCCAGCATCTTGTTATTGACGCGCATTATAGCCAGGTTTTCACCCCATCGGCACCGCCAATGTGGCCGCCCTTCATCAGGCGGCACTGGGCATTGGGATCGGTTTCGAGGACCTCGGCATAAATTGAATCCAGCGCCTTGTCCTCGTCGGGATAAATGTTTTCCTGGCCGATGAAATCGAACAGGCCGGAATGGCGCATGACGTCGATCACCTGTTTCTTGAGGCCGCTGAAAACCACCCGGATGCCGTTGGAACGTAGCCTTTCCACCATGTGGTGGATGACTTCATCACCCGAGGCGTCGAGCTGATTAATGCCATCCGACACGATCAGCAGGTGCTTGGCGCAGGGGCTGTTGGATACCGCTTCCAGGATAGTGTCTTCGAAATAGGGTACGTTGGCGAAGTAGAGGGAACCGTCGTAGCGGATGGCGATGATGTAATCGCTGACCGGCAGGTTATGTACTTTAGAGTCGCGCAGTGTGCCATCTTGAGCGCGTCCAAGGATGGCGACGCGCGGCGACATGGTGCGGTAGAGGTAGAGGATGATGGCCAAGCCGGCACCGACCATGATGCCGTTGTCAAGGTGAGGTGCGAAAGCCAGGGTGGCGACAAAAGTCACGGCCGAGGCGATGCCGTCGTGCTTGTGGGTGTGCCAGGCATGTTTGATCGCCTTGAAATTGACCAGGCCGATCACCGCCATCATGATCACCGCGGCCAGCACTGCCTGGGGCAGGTGGTAGAGCAGCGGGGTGAGGAACAGCAGGGTGATCAGCACGATTGCACCGGCAAACACCGAGGACATGCCGGTTCTGGCGCCGGCGTTGAGGTTAACCGCCGAACGGGAGAATGAGCCACTGGTCGGGAAGGCTTGACTGAAGCTGCCGACAATATTGCCGATGCCCTGGCCGATCAGTTCCTTGTTCGGGTCGATGCGATCCTTGGTCTTGGCGGCCATCGCTTTGGCAATGGAAATGGCTTCCATGAAACCTACCAGGGAAATCACCAGTGCCCCGGAAAACAAGGTCACCATCATGTCCCAGCTGAACTTGGGCAGGTCCAGTTTGGGAAGGCCAGCGGGGATGGAACCCACTACCTCACCGCCACCGACCAGCTTGAGTTCGCCCTTGCTTACTTTCTTGATGCGCCAGCGGTAGCCGTCGGACTTCTCGCCCTGAGGCACCTGGCCGACCAGGTAAAGCCTGGCGGCTTGGCCATCGGCTGTGGGTACTTGCTCGAAAATGAACTTGCGCAAGGAGCGGGCGAGCTTGCGGTTTTCGCCTTCCGTATCCTTGTGTTCCAGCTTGAGCAGCTCGATTTCGTAGTTCAGCGCGGCGGTGCGCTGCGAGCTGCCTTCATGGCTCTTTTGATGCTGCTTGAGTTCGGCTGATTTGGCGCTGATCTTGTTGTTCAGTTCGTCGATCTTGGTTTCAGTCTGGGCGAATTCACTGGCCAAGGTTTTAACGTCTGCATCCATGATCTCCTCGACCTTGCCATTGCTGTTGTGTTCGAAGCCGATCGACCAGCTGACGATGGTGGTGAGGGCAACAGCGATCAATACGCCGGGCATCTTGGGAGCGAATTTTTTTAGCCCCCACATGATGGCGAAGGCCGAGACGCCCATTAGCAACGTCGGGAGATGGGTGTCGCCGACCTGCTGCAGCACGCCCCAGATATCCTGGATGAAATGTTCGCTGCGCCCCATCGATACGCCGAACAGCTTGTTGAGCTGGGAAAGGCCGATGATGATGGCCGCAGCATTGGTGAAGCCGACGATGACAGGGTGGGAAAGAAAATTCACCACCACCCCGAGTTTGAACACTCCCAGGGAGAGCTGGATGATGCCGACCATCAGAGCCATCATGATCGCCAGCGCGATGAACTGGCTGGAGCCGGAGGCGGCCAGCGGAGCAAGAGCGGATGCTGTCAGCAGCGAGACCACCGCAACCGGGCCGGTGGCCAGTTGCGCTGACGAGCCCCACAGGGCGGCGATGACGCCGGGCAGGAAAGCTGCGTAAAGTCCGTAGTAGGGAGGCAGGCCGGCGAGCTGGGCGTAGGCCATGGACTGGGGAATCAGCACCAGTGCAACGGTGATGCCGGCGATCAGGTCGGCCTTGATGTTCTCACCGCGCAGTGGGAACCAGCGCAGAAACGGAAAAAAACGCGCTACTTGTTGATTCATATTGCCCATCCCTGACTCATCATATTTTTAGTGCGGAAAGATATTCCGCCATGGAGGTCTTGTTTTAGAGTCCAATAATATCAGGCTGGAGAGGGATTAGGAATAGGAATGCTTTATGGCCTTATTAATTGGATTTTGACGGCATTTGTCGGGCGAATCAGAATTCATTTTGCAGTCTTTTGTAGCCCTTCACCAATTCATGATTAGCGCGCAACACGTCCTCGGAGAAATCGCTTACTTGCGTCGAAACTTGCTCGATCCGGCACAAATCGGCAAGGAGTGAATATTGGTGGTAGAGGGTATTTTTATAGAAGCGCTCGGGAATCGTAGCCGCAGATGATGGCGGTCTGGTCCACATAGGCGACACCAAGGCTACCCGGAGTGGCCCGTCCGCAGTAAAGCCTCACGTTGATGGGGTGTATCGCGATCTGCTACGACGGCCGGGTGAAGCCGGGGAGTTCGTTGTACGTGCCGGGCTTTTCGGAGCCGGCGCCCAAGTTCCTGGAGCCGAATTTCAGTGGATTGTAGTAACTGTAAATCTACAGATTGGGCCTTAAAAAGCTGGGACTGCAGGGTGACGCGCAGTTGTTTCAGAGCTTTTTTCTTTTGCTGGTATGCTGGGGTTCCCCTGAAGTATTTGTTTGACTGCATCCAGATCGCCGGCCTCGGCATAGGCCATAGCGGCGAACAGGTTTTTTAGTTGGTTAATTATATTGTGCATGATTTTATTCCTTCCGTATCTACGATACTTGTCGGTTTTCATGCTTGAAAATAGAGCATTATCTGTGCCACGCTTGCATTAATTAATTAACATAATGATTATTAATGATTTGTTGTGGTGTTTGCGGATTCATGGAAATGCATTTTTTTGTTACAATTAGTAATGCCACGGTTTGCTACAGTGATTTACAAGCAAAATTTCCTTTGTAGATAAAGGCGTTGCGTTTTTTATCGATTGGTTACATTGGTAGCTCCGATCGTTGCTAAATGCAACAATCGGAGCTACCATAGAAACCCATGAAGCTACAATCCTCGCTGCGGCAAAAAATCACGCTTGGTTACCTGGGCTATTACGCCATGGCCCTGCTGATCATAGCTCTGTCCCTGTTCACCTATATCGAGTTGCGTTTGATCGAGCAGAAAATCAAACTGGGGGGGCGCATCACGGAATTGTTCGATGCAACGCTGGAAATTCGTCGCTTCGAGAAGAACTATTTTCTCTACCGGCAGGACAGCGATTGGCAGGAAGGCAACCGCTATGCCGCCAAGGTGGTGGAGTTACTTGAGGGCAATGCCGCGGATTTTTCCGTGCTGGCCTCAGCGCCACGTATTGCAAGGCTGCTAAACGATGTGCGGGCTTACCGTGCCCTGATGGCTGAATACGGGCGAGCAGGTTTGGCTAATGCCCACCAGAAGACGTTGCTGGAAGTGCAAGTCAGGAGGGTGGGCAAGGATGTCGTGACCATTGCCGAGGGGATGGCGGATGCCGAGCGGCGCATGATCCGCGAGTCGCTGGACCGGTTTCGCACTACGCTGGTGGTTTCCATTGTGCTGATTTCCCTGTTGATGGCCGCCATCGGCTGGATGCTGTCGCGCCTGGTGGCGCGTCCCCTGAGGCACCTGGATCGCTGCGTAGAAGCGGTTTCGAGTGGCAGGCTGGACAAGCTGGTCGTGCCTTCCGGGGATAGGGAAATCATTTCGATCACCCAGGCGTTCAATCACATGATCGGCGAGCTCGAGCTGCGCCAGAAAAGGCTGCTACGCTCGGAGAAGCTTGCCTCGCTTGGCACCATGCTTGCTGGCGTGGCGCATGAGCTGAACAACCCGCTGTCGAATATTTCACTGTCCTGCCAGATTCTGCTGGAGGAAGTCGGCGAGTGCTGCCCGGAACAGGGTAAGGAACTGCTGGAGCAGATCGACGAGCAGACGGAACGGGCACGGAAGATTGTGCGGGCGTTGCTGGATTTTGCGCGGGACAAGCCGGTCAAGCGGGAAACGGTGCGCCTTGCGGCTTTGTTCGAAGAGGTCTTGCTGTTTCTCAAGGGTGAAACGCCGCCTGGCGTTAGCATTGTCACCGAAATTCCTGCTGACATCGTGCTGCAGGCGGATCGGCGAAGGCTGGAGCAGGCGTTCCTGAATTTGATCAAGAATGCACTGGAGGCGACCGGCGAATCTGGTGAGATTCGAATCGGGGCAGCCAGGCATGGTCTGACCAAAGAGAGTTTCGTGGCCGGACAAGGGCACGACACCCGCTTTCTCGGCAAGGGTTATCCGGGAGTGGAAGCAATCGACATTGAAATTCGCGACAGTGGCCCAGGCATTCCAGCCGACGTCCTGCCGCGCATCTTCGACCCCTTCTTTACCACCAAGGACGTAGGCCGGGGAATGGGGCTCGGTCTGTTCATCGTTTATGAAATCGTCGAGGAATACAACGGCAGCATTTCGGTAAATAGTGAACCCGGGCACGGTACGGTGTTTCATATCCGGCTGCCGCTGGAACCTGCTGACGGGCCGCAGCAATAAGATTATTGATGGAAGAGAATGGAACATGATTCAAAGTAAGGGAAAGTTGTTGATCGTTGATGACGAGAAGATTGCACTGAAAAGCCTTGTCCACGTCCTGAAAAAGGATGGCTATGACGTGACCGGCGCCCAGAGCGGTATGGCTGCCTTGGTATTGATCGAGAGCCAGTCATTCGATGTGGTGCTGACCGACCTCAAGATGGAAAAAGTGGACGGCATGCAGGTGTTGAAGAAGTGCCGCGAGCGCAACTCGGAAACCGAGGTGATCGTGATTACCGGTTATGCGACGCCGGAGTCGGCGGTGGAGGCCATGAAGCAAGGCGCGTTTTATTATATTGCCAAGCCGTTCCGTCTCGACGAGGTGCGCCAGGTGGTTGGTGAGGCGATGGAGAAAATCAGCCTGAAACGTGAGAACCGCCAACTGCGTGAGCAGATCGAAAGCTACGAAGGCCGGGTCAAGATCATCACCCAGGATCCGAGCATGCTGAAGTTGCTGGAGATGGCCAGGCAGGTGGCGCCGACCGACTGCAACGTGCTGATCACCGGCGAGTCCGGCACCGGCAAGGAACTGTTCGCGCGCTATCTTCACTACAACAGCAATCGGGCGGACGGGCCGTTCCTGGCGGTGAACTGTGGCGCGTTCAGCGAGCAGTTGCTGTCGAACGAGTTGTTCGGCCACGAGAAGGGCGCGTTCACCGGTGCGCTGACGCTGAAGAAAGGGCTGATCGAGTCGGCAGAGGGCGGTACGCTGTTCCTCGATGAGATTACCGAAATGTCGTCGGCGATGCAGGTCAAGCTGTTGCGCGTAATCCAGGAACGCGAGGTGCTGCGTCTGGGTGGCACCTCGCCAGTGAAGGCGGATGCCCGCTACATCGCCGCCACCAACCGGGACATGCAGGAGGTGACCAAAGATGGGTCATTCCGACAGGACCTGTTTTTCCGCCTCAATGTCGTGAACCTGCATATTCCGCCCTTGTGCGAACGCGGCGGCGACGTGGTGCTGCTCAGCTACTTCTTCCTGAAAAAATTCGCCACCCTGATGAAAAAGGAGGTCACTGAAATTTCGGCCGAGGCGATCGCCATCCTGGAAAGCCACGACTTCCCCGGCAATGTGCGCGAACTCGAAAACGTTATTGAGCGCGGGGTGGCGATCAACACCGGCCATGTCATCCAGGTGGCTCACCTGCCCGACAATTTGCGGGAATTGAGCGCGCGCTCATTCAAGAAAAAGGAGGGGCGCATTCCCTCACTTGAGGAGCAGGAAAAGGCTTATATCCGTTGGGTGTTGAACGAGGCGGGCGGGAATCAGACGTTTGCCGCTCAGATGCTCGGCATCAACCGCGTGTCGCTGTGGCGCAAGCTGAAGGTTTATGAAATGGAGGAGGGAAACGGTTCTTGATGGCAAGGGGTGAGTTCTGTAGAATATGATGCAAATTAGAACTACGATGTTTAAATTTGCAACATATAGGATGTGCGTTGAAGGATATTCTCGCCTGTAATCTCTGGCTCTATAAAGTTTTCCCCTTCTTGCGCTGGTGGCCGATGGTGGACGCGCAGGCCGCCCGCACCGATCTGGTCGCCGGGCTGACCGGCGCGATCATCGTGCTGCCCCAGGGCGTGGCGTTCGCCACTATCGCCGGGTTACCGCCGGAATACGGCCTTTACGCTGCGATGGTGCCGACCATTATCGCCGCGCTGTTCGGCTCCAGCTGGCATCTGGTATCCGGCCCGACCACTGCGATTTCCATCGTGATCTTCGCTGCGGTCAGCCCGCTTGCCGAGCCGGGCAGTGCGCAGTTCATCAGCCTGGTGCTGACCCTGACTTTCCTTGTTGGCGTATTCCAGCTCGTCATGGGACTGGCGCGCATGGGCGTGCTGGTCAACTTCATTTCCCATACTGTGGTGATCGGCTTCACCGCCGGGGCGTCGGTACTGATCGCCGCCAGCCAGATCAAGAATTTCTTCGGCATCGACATCCCGCGCGGCTCGCACTTTTACGAGATCATCCGCCAACTCGTGCTGCAAATCGGCGACATCAATCCTTACGTCACCTCGGTCGCAGTGGCGACATTGGCCTCGGGTATCCTGGTAAAAAAGTTTTTTCCGAAAATCCCCTACATGATCGCGGCAATGCTGATCGGCAGCCTGTTTGCGCTGCTTCTGGACAGCCTGTTTGGCAATGAGGCTACCCACATCCTTACCGTCGGCGCTCTGCCCGCCCACCTGCCGCCGTTCTCCCTGCCCGACCTTTCCCTGGTGACTATCAAGAAAATGTCATCGACCGCCTTGGCGGTCACCATGCTGGCGCTGACCGAGGCGGTTTCGATAGCCCGCTCAGTGGCGGTACGCTCGGAGCAGCGCATCGATGGCAATCAGGAATTCATCGGACAGGGCCTGGCGAATATTTTCGGCAGTTTTTTCTCCGGCTATGCATCGAGCGGCTCGTTCAACCGCAGCGGTTTGAACTATGCTGCCGGGGCGCTAACCCCTCTGGCTGCGGTGTTCTCCGCACTGTTCCTTGCCGCCACCCTGCTGCTGGTGGCACCGCTCGCCGCTTACCTGCCGATTCCGGCGATGGCGGCGATATTGTTCCTGGTGGCGTGGGGACTGATCGACTTCCATCACATCCATTCCATTTTTCACACCAGCCGGTCTGAAACCGTGGTGCTGTTCACCACGCTGCTGTCAACGCTGTTCGTCGAGCTGGAGTTCGCCATCTATGTCGGCGTGATGCTTTCGCTGATGCTGTACCTCGCCCGTACCTCCCAACCCGCCGTCGTGCCGGTGGTGCCCGCCGGAGAAGAAGGCTCCTACCATTTCGAAGATGCCAAGGGTCACGTGGAATGTCCGCAGTTCTGCATGGTGCGTATCAACGGTTCGATTTTCTTCGGTGCGGTTGATCACGTCCAGCGCAGCTTGCTGCAGATCGACGAAATAAATCCGCAGCAGAAAAGCGTGCTGATTATCGGCGGCGGCATCAATTTCATTGATGTCGCCGGCGCGGAAATGCTGGCTCAGGAAGCCAAACGGCGCAGGAAAATGGGCGGCGGACTGTATTTCTACAGGCTAAAGGATACGGTGTATAATTTCCTGAAGCAGGGGCGTTATCTGAAAGATATTGGCGTGGGCGGTTTTTTCCCGGCCAAGTCGAACGTGACCATGGCGGTTTTCAACACCCTCGACCCGGAAATTTGTCGCAAGTGCCAAGCCAGGATTTTCAAGGAGTGCAAAACTACACTGCCCGGCGGCGAGCCACGCTAAGCCTAAATCGAGTCGAGGTGTAAAAAACGCTTTATGGATATATTTGTCGCAAATGTGGGAAAGTTTGTGCGGCGGCGGAGTTTAATCTGTATCGCTGTAATCCATGACCAGTATTTTGGGTGCACGGTCGATGCGATATAAAACAAACAGCAGGCCAACGGTCGAGACGAGCATGAAATGCGGCCCGAACAGCCAGAACACCAGGGGTACCAGAAAATAGTAGGCTCGCATGCCAATGCTGTAAAAACGTCCGGCTCGATTGAGGTGGGTGGCCACATGCGCCGGGGTGATCATCTTGTGATTCAGCCCGAGGGGGACATTGATCATGTATCCGACATGGTTGAATACCCGAATGGACATGGCGAAGCTGAAGAAGGCGACAAACAGGTCGAGCAGCAGGAAAATCAATTTCGTCAACCATAGCGCAGGATGCTTCGCGCCTACAACGTTAAGCACATGCCATGTGGCTTCGAGCTTCCCGCCCTGCTCGCTCAGGGTAAGTACGCCAATGACAAGCAGCACCGAAGTGGAGGCGAGAAAAGTGGCGGCCATGGTGGAATTGCGCAAGGTCTGTACCGCCAGAAGCTCCTTGTTGCCATCGTGCATGATGGTCTCTACCCATGCGGTGCGGGCAATCCTGTTGATTGCCCCCACGGTGTAGGCGGGATCTTTCCTGATTTTGCGGCGTAGAAACAGATGATAGGCGATGACAAGCAGTATGCTTGCCATCAGGCTCAAGAGGTCGTTGCCGAAAATTTCGAAAAGGGATGACACGATATTGGCCTTAAAATTTAAATTCGGTCAGGTTGCGTACGAATAAAGGTCGTGCGCGCAGCATTACCTGGCATGCTCAGCCGCTTTTTTTTGCCAGTATTCAGCTGACTTTGCATCAGGTGGAATGCCATCCAGGCCCTTTTCGTAAATATGGGCGAGGCTTTTCATCGCCATCACATGGCCGCCATTTGCAGCCTGGTTAAACCAGTGCAAGGCTTGCTTATGATCCAGCTTTTCCCCATAAGCACCACTTTCGTAGCGTATGGCGAGCTGATACTGTGCTTCACCATCGCCGTCTGCAGCGAGTTGGTGCAGATCGGCTGGGCGCTGGTGCAAAGACTCCTCCGACTGGAAACCGATGCCTTCCATGAAATGCAGAAACTTGATGGCGCTCTCATAACCTTGTGCCGCAGACTTGGCTAGCCAGTCACCGGCCATTCCGGGTTTTTTCTGGAGATGATATAACTTGCCCAAGAGGAATTGGGCCTCGCTGTTCCCTGCGACCGAAGCGCGGTTCAACCATTCTTCCGCCTTGTTCAAGTCCTGATTGACTCCCTGACCGTTGAGATACATTTTTCCCAATATCAATTGAGCTTCGGTGTTGCCGCGGTTGGCGGCTTTTTCGCGCCAGTCGGCGGACAGTTTGAGGTTTTTGGGCACGCCTCGTCCCTGCTCATAGAGATCGCCCAGCATTTTTTGCGCATAGGCATTGCCTTGTCCAGCTGCTCTTTCAAACCAGTTCGCGGCGAGGGATTCGTTTTTTGCGTGCGTGGGATCGCCATGCAGGTACATGACGGCCAGCAATACCTGAGCGCCATCGCTGCCACGCTGTGCCGCGTAGGTCACCATGGTGTCCTCTTCCTGAGTCATGGCGTGTGCCGTTGAAGCTATGAGTACTGCGGCAACGACAATGGATAGAAAGGTCTTACGCTGGTACATGGCTGGCTCCGGAGTGATTGGAAATGCTGCTGCTGGATGTTGTTTCCGGGGCGTGCTTCATTTTTTCTCTTGTCTGGATCAAGTTGGCTGAAAGTTTGGTCTGCACAAATCAGACCTGGAATTCGTTCTGAATTTCTTGTGCCCATTAACCGGTTCGCGATTGGCTTTCAGCACAGATTCAGAGAAATCGCTGGCCTGTGGTGAAGCCTGGTTGATCTTGTTAGTTCCTGATAGGCGGTTTATGGATGGTCTGAAAATCGCCACTGAGCTTCTTGCGGATCATTCTTTTCTTGCTTCGCCATCTGGCAAATGGGTTTGGCACTCGGGGAAAATGCGGTATTTGCAGTTGCGGCAGATTTCCGGGTTGAGGGTACTGTAGATCGGTTTGATCCAGTTCGACATGGCGGGGAAGAAGGCACCCTCGCCGATGTCATCCAGCTTGTCGGATTTGCGCAGGAATTTGTAGATGGAATCCTTGCATCGGTAGAAATACAGGCCGCCACCCAGTTTGCGCCGGCGACGCGCTTCCTGGGCCAGCATTTCCGCGCCTGCCACGTCAACGAAGCTGATGCCGCTGGCGACAATCATCACTGATTTTTGATCCGGGTTGGCTTCGTCGATCTGGGTCAGGCCGTTCTGTACGTAGTCCACCGCTCCGAAGAAGATCGCTCCGTTGATGCGCACAATGCGGAACTGGGGGCATTCATGATGGCCGTGAGCGTCGATGAGGTGGTAGGCGCCTTCTTCCTTGGCCGGCACCACTGGAATAATCGCAGGGCGCGAAACGCGGTACAGGTAGAGCGTAAGGGAGAGAAGGATGCCGAAGAAAATACCCTTCTCCAAGTCAACCAGAGTACCGAGCAGGGTCACCCACAGCACCACGGTTTCAGCCTTGCTGGTCTTGCCGATGGAGCTGATGTGGTGAAAGTCGATCAGACTCCATGCCACCAGAAACAGGATGCCGGCCATGGCGGCGTTCGGCAGATAGGAGGCGAGCGGCGCGACCAGCAGCAGGATCAGCACCAGGAAGATCGAGGCGTAAACCGTTGCCAACGGGGTCTGTGCGCCGGAAGCGTAGTTGACGCCGCTGCGGTTGAAGGAACCGCAGGAAGCGTAGCCGGAGAAAAAGCTGCCGATCATGTTAGCCAGTCCCTGGCCGACAAATTCCTGGTTGCCATCGATGCGCTGCTCGGATTTGGTGGCAATGGCGCGGGATATGGAAACCGCTTCAGTCAGCGCCAGCATGGTGACCACCAGCGCCGGGAACAGCACCTTGTGGATGGTGGCATAGGAAAAATCGGGTAGCGACAGCGGCGGCAGATGGGCCGGCAGCGCGCCCACCGTCTTGATCTTGGTGAGTTCGACGCCGAATTCCATGTTGATGAAAAAAGCCACGATGCTACCTACCACCATGGCGACGATCATATAGGGGAATTTTGGGATGAATTTCCTGGCCAGAATGCCGGTCGCCAACGTGACCACGCCGACTGTCGTGACATAGGGGTTGAGGTTGCCAATCTGCAGAATCAGCTGTTCGATCACGACATGGAAGTGTGCGCCGCGCTCGATGGCAATACCGAAGAAGCTCTTTACCTGACTCGCAGCGATCAGCAATGCCGCGCCTGCGGTAAAGCCGATCACCACGGTGTGGGAAATGAAGTTGACCAGCACCCCCATGCGCGCCAGCCCCAGCGCAAGCTGAAATACGCCGGTCAGGAAGGTGAGAGTGAGTACCATGCTGACAAACTGGGGTGATCCTGGGTCGGCAAGATGGCTCACGGCGGCAAACACCGCAATCGAGATGGCGGTGGTCGGTCCTGAAACCAGATGCCAGCTCGATCCGAACAGGGCGGCGATGATGGCCGGCACCATAGCGGCGTAGAGGCCGTATTCAGGCGGCATGCCAGCGATGGTGGCGAAGGCTACACCCTGTGGCAGCACGATCATGGCACCGGTGATGCCGGCAATCATGTCGGCCTTGTTGGAATCCTTGTTGACCGTTGGCCACCAACGCAGGAAGGGGAATACTCGGTACATCCAGAGTTTGCAGGTGGGGCAGTTGTCTAGTGAGATACTCATCTTGATTTGGAGTAGGTCTTAAAAAGGAAAAAATGAAAGTCGGTTGATATTTTGATTTTACTAATATTGTTTGATTTTACTTGATTTTCAGCATGCCTGATAGATCATGAATCTGTAATATTGTTCACATTGTTACCAATTGATGTTATAAATAGAACAGATTATGTTCGGGTGCAAATTATGAAGCCGGCTTTTAGCACGGAGAAATGGTTGGCATTGGTAGTCAGCCTGCCGACAGTCAATGCCACCCTGCGCATGCGGGTGTGGCGTGCCATGAAGGGGTTGGGCTGCGCCGTGCTGCGCGATGGCGTTTACCTGCTCCCCGCTGGACGGGGGCTGCGGCAGGCGTTGCGCATGCATGCCGAAGACATCAAGCAGGGCGGCGGCAGCGCCTATCTGTTGAATGTTACCCACCCCTCTACCGAGGAGAAGATCGATTTTCAGGGACTGTTCGACCGCAGTGAGGACTATTTCAAATTGATGGGGCGGATAACCGAGTTCAAGACCGCCATCGGCAGCATCGACGCGGCTGCCGGACGGCGTCAGCTCAAGGCATTGTGGCGGGATTTCGAGGCGCTGGTAGCGCTGGATTATTTTTCAAGTCATGGCAAGGTCGAAGCTGATGCCCTGCTGACAGATGCAGAAACACTTTTTCTGGCCAGTCTGTCCGCCGACGAACCCAAAGCAGTGCCGGGCAGTGTCACCCTGCGCGATGCGGCGGACTATCAGGGCTGCCAGTGGGCAACCCGCCGTCATCTGTGGGTGGATCGCATGGCCAGCGCCTGGCTGATTCGCCGCTTCATCGATCCGGAAGCGCGCTTCCTGTGGCTTGAACAGCCGGAAGACTGCCCGGATGATGCCCTGGGTTTTGACTTTGACGGCGCCGAGTTTACCCATGTCGGCCAGCGGGTGACGTTCGAGGTTCTGCTGGCGAGTTTCGGGCTGGAATCTGACACTTCTCTGACAAAGCTGGGTGCGCTGGTGCACTGCCTCGATGTGGGCGGCATGCCGGTGGCGGAAGCGGCGGGAGTGGAGATGGTGCTGGGCGGGTTGCGCGTCAGCCAGTCGGATGATGATGCGCTGCTCGCGGCGGCAGGTGGTGTTTTCGACGGGATATATATGAATTTTAAAACAGGAGAATCAATATGAGCGAGACGAAGGATCTGGCACGCCCCGCCCAACCCACATTCTGGGAGGCTTTTGTCTACTGGTTCAAACTGGGTTTCATCAGCTTTGGCGGCCCTGCCGGGCAGATTTCCATGATGCATCAGGATCTAGTGGAGAAACGGCGCTGGATCTCCGAACACCGCTTCCTGCATGCCCTCAACTACGCCATGGTGCTGCCGGGGCCGGAGGCACAGCAACTCGCGATTTACATTGGCTGGCTGATGCACCGCACCTGGGGTGGTATCGTCGCAGGCACGCTGTTTTTGCTGCCTTCGTTGTTCATTCTTTCGGCGTTGTCCTATGTCTATATGGCTTACGGCGATCTACAATTTGTTCAAGGCGTATTTTCCGGTATCAAACCGGCGGTAGTGGCGATTGTTGTTTTCGCCGCCTGGCGCATAGGCTCGCGAGCGTTGAAAAACAAGGTGTTGTGGGGATTCGCCGTGGCCTCTTTTTTCGCCATTTTTGCGCTGCACATCCCCTTTCCGGCCATCGTGCTGGCTGCAGGTGTGCTGGGGTTCATTGGCAGCAAGATCGCACCGGGCAAGTTCAAGGTCGGCGGTGGTCATGGCGCATCCAGCAAGCAATATGGCCCGGCCCTGATTGACGATGACACACCGACACCGGAACACGCGAAATTCAAACTGTCGCGCTTGGTCATCATGACGCTCGTTTTTCTCGCCATATGGGCGGCGGCGATGTGGGTGCTGATGGGGAGCCCGGTGCTACTGGACATGGGTGAATTCTTCACCAAGGCCGCATTGGTCACCTTTGGCGGCGCATATGCGGTGTTGCCCTATGTCTATCAGGGTGGTGTCGAGCATTACCAGTGGCTCACCGGTCTGCAGATGATCGATGGTCTGGCTCTGGGCGAAACCACCCCCGGCCCGCTCATCATGGTGGTGGCTTTCGTTGGTTTCATCGGCGGCTGGACGAAGGAAATATTTGGTCCGGAGAGCCTGTTGCTGGCAGGATTCGCTGGTGCCTGTGCCGCCACCTTCTTTACCTTCCTGCCGGGCTACCTTTTTATCCTGGCCGGTGGCCCGATGGTGGAAGCGACGCATGGCGACCTCAAGTTCACCGCACCGTTGACTGGTATTACCGCCGCCGTGGTAGGCGTAATCCTGAACCTCGCCATTTTCTTCGGCTGGCACGTTTTATGGCCCAAGGCCACCGAGGCTGCGCCTTTCAGCGGCAGCTTCGAATGGTTCTACGCCCTGATTTCCATCGCAGCCTTCTTCGCCCTGTGGAAGTACAAGCAGGACATCATGCGCGTGATCGGCGCCTGCGCGGCGCTGGGATTGATTTACACTTTTGCCATTTCCTGAAGGAGTCTGAGCATGGACCGCACAATTTCCCCCAACGACCTCAAGAAACTAAGAAATTCATCGCCCTTTGCATTACTTGATGTGCGCCGAAAAAGCGATCTTGATGCCTCCCGGGAAAAAATCCTTGGTGCTACCTGGTGCGACCCGGACGTGATTGAAGAATGGGCAGACAAGATACCCAAGAACCGCGAAGTGGTGCTCTACTGCGTGCGCGGCGGTTCGGTCAGCAATGCTGTGGTGGATGTCTTGCAGGCTAAGGGCGTTCAGGCCCGCTTCATCGAGGGCGGCATCGAAGGCTGGAAAGCGGCAGGTGGCGATACAGTGAGCAAGTAAACCCATTTCCGCGTTCAGGAGAAAACCATGAAGTGGATCACCCGAGAACGTCCCAGGATTGACCGCATCGCCTGTCCCTGGCTGATCGCGCGCTTCATCGACGAAGCGCCGGAGTTTCTGTATGTGCCGGGTGGCGACGTGATGAAAATGGCCGCTGACACCGGCGCCGTTCCCTACGACGTGCCCGGTATTGAACTGGGCCATCATGGCGACCAGTGCAGCTTCGATGCTTTCATCGATAAATATAAACTGACCGACCCGGCGCTAGCCAAACTTGCGCGCATTGTGCGTGCAGCCGATACCGGCACTCCCGAGCTGGCGAAGGAGGCGGCCGGGTTGCTGGCGATCTCGAAAGGACTGTCTCTCAATTTCGAGGATGACCACGAAATGCTCAAACACGGCATGGTCATCTACGATGCGCTCTATGCCTGGTGTGCAGAAACGCCGCTGCAGAAAGTGGTGGGGCTGCTGCGCCGCGCGGTGAGCTAGGCGGAAACATGGTTCGCGACCGCTACATTCTCTATACAACCGCCTTCCTGCGGGCACTGGCCACCGGCATGATGGGGGTGCTGCTCGGCATTTACCTCGCCCGCATGGCGTTCACGCCGTCGCAAATCGGCCTGGTAATCAGTGCCGGCCTGGCGGGCGCAACGCTGGCCGCGTTGCTGGTGACCTTTGCCGGCGACCGTCTGGGCAGGCGTCGCCTGCTGTTCTGGCTGGCGTTACTGAGTGCGCTGGGCGGCGCCGCGGCGGCATGGTATTCCAGTCCAGTCGCGGTGGGCATCGCTGCTTTCGTCGGCATGCTCAACGGCATGGGGCGGGATCGCGGCGCCGCACTGGTGCTGGAGCAGGCGATCATCCCTGCTACCGCCACCGATCAGGAGCGCACCCGCGCCTTTGCCTGGTACAACGTGTTGCAGGATGTCGGCCATGGCCTCGGCGGCCTGCTGGCGGCGATCCCCGGTTTTCTGCGCATGGCCGGAGTGGGCGAGCTGGCATCGTTCCAGGCTGCGGTGATGTTGTACGCCTTGCTGTTGTTCGCTACTGCCCTGCTCTACCTGCGTCTTTCGGCCCAGTCGGAAGCGCCGCTGAAACAGCCCAGTCTGGTTGTCTCGCCGCAAAGCCGCAAGGTGCTGTGGCGCATATCCCTACTCTTCGGGCTTGACAGCGTAGCCGGCGGCTTCGTCGGCACGGCGCTGCTGTCGTACTTCTTCTACCAGCGCTTCGGCGTGTCCGAATCGGTGATCGCCGTGCTGTTTTTCGGAGCCCGTGGCATGAATGCCGTCTCGCACCTCGGTGCGGCCTGGCTGGCCAAACGTATCGGGCTGGTGAACACCATGGTCTTTACTCACATTCCTTCAAGCTTGTTATTGATGACTGTCGCCTTCGCGCCGAATTTCTGGGTGGCGGCCGTGCTGTTTCTGTTGCGCGAGGGGCTGGTGGAGATGGACGTGCCGACGCGGCAGTCCTACGTGATGGCGATGGTGCGGCCGGAGGAACGCACGTTCGCTTCCGGCATCACCCACCTGGTTCGGCTGGGAGGCTGGGCGGTCGCGCCTTCTTTTGCGGGATTCCTGATGCAGTTTCTGACGTTTTCTACTCCACTGTTCATCGGGGCGGGGATGAAGATCGCCTACGACGTGATGCTGTATCGGGCATTTCGCGGTCTCAAGCCGCCGGAGGAGAGGGAGGAGTAACTGAGCGTGGCGGCACGCACTCGCAGGCGCACGAAAAGGCCACGCTCGTGCCAGCGGTTCAAGCGACAACCGCCGCCACATCGCTCAGTACCACTTGCGGAACTCGGTGCCGTGGCAACTCGGGCAGGGCGGGATCTTGGTGGTGCGTTTAAGGTGCCTCTGCTGACCACATTGCGTGCAGGTTACGTCCCGGCCGCTGTGATGTCGCCGGTATGGTAGTGCAGGGCGTCCTCTGCCTTGTGCGAGAGAAACTGCAGCGCCAAGCCGGCCGCCTCGAGCAGCCGAGCTATCGAGGACAGGGCGCCGGTACCGACTGCGCTGGTTGCAAATGCTCCTTGGCCTCCTGGCCCAACACCTTCATGTCTTCCGCCGTCTGCGCCAAGTCGCGGCCACCCTTATTAACTGTCGTCATCCCCCCAGAAGCGCTCCATCGAAATGTAAGTGTATGAGGCCGACCATCCGATTAATAGCAGGCCGTTGAGAGCTTCCATACCAGCGAGCAGTCGCAAATCTCCGCTAGGAATAACATCCCCGTAGCCGAGAGATGTATACGTCTCCGTCGAGAAGTACAGAGAGGTGTTGATGGAGAAATTGCCTGATTCACCCAGTGTACCCAAGCCCAAGTAGCGGACGAGTACATATATCGCGAGGGCGTACAGGACGATCTCGACAGCATGTGCGAAGAACGCTCCGAAGATGACAACAATAAGCTTTGCTCGCACGGGAATAGCGGCCACTGGAAGTCCTCTACTCAGCGCGCGGAGCACTTCGTAGTGAATGACAGTGGTGAGCACGAGCAGCACTATGCAAAAGGTGCCAACTATTAACACCGCTAGATTCCTCCTCGACGCTGAGTGGTGTGGGTGGAGGGCTTTCGATACCTGTCTCTCGGTAGGGAGAACAGGTGCAGACGCTGCCCCTCCACCCCGGCTACTTAACTGTTACATAAGAAAGCCGTTGCCACCACCCTAACCATACAAGAGCAGACGTTCACTGTTTGAAATAACCGGACCCGCTTTAGCGTGTCCGCCTGGGAGCGGCGACCATCATAAAAACGATGCCGCTGAAAAGCAGTATAGTCCTGATTCCAAGTATATTTGCTGGATTTAGTGAGCAAACTGTCCACAGTTACCGCTTCAACTTAATAATTTACTTTAATAACTACCCAAACCCATTGATTGATCTTGCTTATTATTCAACTCTTTGAATTTAATAATGAATATATTAGCTTATCTTTTGGACAAACTATATAAATCCTTTATCAAACAATCAGGTTATCTTTTTGTTACATGGTTTTGCACAGAGATATCCACAGGTTTTGTGGAAGCCCCTGAATCAGGTCTGCTGTCAATAAGATTTCTTAATTTTATGTGACGGTTTTTCGGCCATTCCGGCCACGGTGATAGCTTGATGGCGTCAGCCACTTCTGGCGCCACTGGAGTGGATGCGTTGTAGTCGAGAAAACCGGATCGCTCATGTGGACATCCTCCCCAGATCGGAAATCTGGTTGGATGGTCGAGTCAGGATTCGCCACACTACTCTGCCGAAACGGTAAATGCGCAACTCCCCCGCCTCGAAAGCGGTCCAGTTTTTATTCCCGGACAAAGGCTCCGTGGCGATCATGGCGCTGTCGGCCGGAGTGCCGTCTTGGGGATACGAATCTCTCTGTTCCAGATAGTGGAGCCTGTCATGGCCGTATGCGATCAGATGCTCTCCGTCCGACATGAGAAAATTGAACTTGCCGTGCGATGCGATCAGTTCACTGATCATCGCCACGATGGGGAACGAGAAGTTTGCATTCGCGGCAGGGGAGGCCAGGATGTTCTGGGAGATATGGCTCAGGAGGTGACAAAAGGCATATTCCGAATCGGTTTCTCCTGCAGGTTGACAGACCGAACCGTTATTTGCGCGCTCCATCTCCACGATATCAGGCACCAGCCCATTGTGGGCAAACACCCATTCTTTTCCGCAACATACCCGCTGGAACGGATGCGTATTGTCCATGGTGTTGACGGGCGGAAACCTGGCTTTGCGCACATGAGCGACAATCAGGTTAGAGCGCGTGGTTTTGCACAAACACGCGAAAAGCACGCTCTGGTGCGCCGGCAGCGGCTCCTTGGAAAGACGAAAAACACCATTCTCCCACCAGGCGAGTCCCCATCCGTCAGGGTTGTCCGCCGCCAGTCCGCCACGCAGACGAAAATCACTGAGTGTGCCTCTTGCTGTCACGGCTTGGCTGGCAGACATCCCAAAAAGCTCGCACATCGTCAGAAAGTTCCATTAAATATAGGTGTTTTTGCGGGAGATCATCCGGGCGCATGCTTCAGGTCGGCGACATCTTCCAGACCGTTGGAGAGCCGAATCATGGTCGAAGTGCCGCCAAGGACGCCATCTCGCCCTTAATCCTGACCCGGAACAAGACCTGAAACAGCGTTCGCAGCAAGTACCTATGCCCCCCTTATTTTCCCAAAGATCGGCGTTTTCAGGGGCGCTTAAACAAAAGGGGCCTACCTTATTTCAGGGCCGGTCTGAAGTGCAGCGACACGCTACTAGAGTATCACTGAGTCGGGTAGCCGCAGTCAATCGCCACTGGTTTCTTAGGCACTTCTGAAAGGCAGCTTTGGAGAGCGTCTTAAGGACGGCTTCGTCTAAAGCGCCAGCTCATCTTCCAGGAAAGCAGACATCCAGCAGCCTACTGAGTGGTCGCTTTTTGGCATTCGGTGTATGACCGTTCAGGCCGACGATCCGAAGTTCATGGCCTCCAAGCGCCAACAATTTCCACTTAAAATCTGTAACCGTGCAAAATCTGCGGCGATTGGCCAAACTGATCGCTCAAGCACCTCCGTTTAACGGGATAGGTGTGCCCGCATGAGGAGAAACCACTTAAATTATCTATCAAACCGGGCATCGAGACCCGGTTGCAGGCCTCAAAGGGGCGAACTCCTTCCTCTACATCCACCGTCTGGACATCTGGCCGACTACGACAACGAGCTTTTCATTAGAATACAATATTAAAGTCGACATCCAATTCCAGCTTCTTGGCCGGCACTTCCGCGCCAATTTGAGACAAGTGCTGTCAAGGCTAATATTATCCTGTTAGATCCGGTTTTTCAGGAATTCCATAAACTCATCCAACGGTACAGGTTTGCTAAACAAGTATCCCTGGAAAGCATTGCAGCCGCGTTTCTCGAGGAATTGGCGCTGCGCTTCGTTTTCCACACCTTCCGCGATCACGTTTAGCCCAAGCGCCTCAGTCATCGCGATGATGGTCTGCACGATGGAGGCGTCGTTAGGGTCGCTGACGATGTCACGGACAAACGATTGGTCAATCTTGATTTGACTCAACGGCAAGCGTTTCAAGTATTGCAGCGAAGAATAACTGGTGCCGAAATCATCCATCGAGAAACTCACACCAAGCATTTGTATTTCATGCATCTTGGTGATGGTGTCCTCGACATTTTCCAGCATGGTGCTTTCGGTCAATTCCAGTTTCAGGTGCGAAGGCTTTGCGCCACTCTCCAGCAGCACACGCTGTACTTGGGTAACAAAGTCAACCTCATGGAATTGCTTGGCGCTGACATTTACCGCCAGTGTCAGATCGCGGGTCAGTGCATCATGTTGCCAAGCTGCAAGTTGCGCACAGGCAGTTTGAAGCACCCATATCCCTATCGGTATGATGAGTCCGGTTTCTTCGGCAAGCGGGATAAATTGCGCAGGGGATACCAAGCCGTGTTCAGGGCGCTCCCAGCGCAATAATACTTCTGCACCAATAGAACGGCGCAAGTTGTCCACTTGAATTTGGTAATACAGATGAAATTGTTGTTTTTTGAGTGCGAGACGCAATTCATCATCAAGTTTGGCGCGAGCATCGATGGCGCGCTGCATGGCTGAGTCATAGAAACGGATGGTATTGCGGCCGCTCGTTTTGGCTTGATACATCGCCGTATCGGCATACCGGAGCAAATCGTCAGTACTTTCCTGATGACCGCGAAACAGAACGATGCCGATACTCGACGTGATATAGCACAGGCGTTCATTGAGTGTATAAGCTTCGCTCAGGGTGGTGCGTATCTTCTCGGCAACGATCTCGGCTTGCGTTGCAGCGACATCGGCATCAGTACTGAGCGTTTCCAGCACAACCAGGAATTCGTCACCACCCAAACGTGACACTGTATCGCCTTCACGCACACTGGAATGCAGCCTTTTTCCCACATCGATAAGCAACAGGTCACCAATGGCATGCCCTTTAGTATCGTTGAGGGTTTTGAAGTGATCGAGATCAATAAACAGTACTGCGCCATACTGCCCATTGCGCGTGCTCGCTGCAAGCGCCTGGCTCAGGCGATCCATCAACAGACGTCGATTAGGTAGCTGCGTCAGTGCATCATAGAATGCCATTTTGTAAATTTTATCCTCGGCATTCTTGAGGTCGGTCACGTCATAGAACCAGCCCAAAACAGCCTGCTCATTTTCATATTCCATCCTGAAGTAGGAGGCCAAGGCCCAGGTTTTTCTGGCACCGGGAATTTTCAACTCGACCAGCTTGTTAGTGACCGATAACCCTTTGTCGAGTTGCTGGAGAATATCTTCGTAATCCTGTGGGTTGGCGTAAAACAGTTTTGGATCTGTGCCAATAACCTTATCTCGTGCCGAATTGATCAATTCAGCATAGCGCTGATTGGCAAACAAAATATTGTGACCAGAGGATGCTGCAATTCGCACTGCGATGGGGCTGGTTTCCAGCATATAGCGGAATCTCACCTCATTTTGGCTAAGAGCCTCCTCTGCCCGCCGCTGCCGCAATCCGAAACCTATCATCACCAAGCTGAAAATCACTGCTCCAACGCTGTATTGCCAAATATGGCGATGCCACTCGGCGAGATAGTCGCCCTCGGCGATGCCAGCGATAACGATCAGCGGAAGGTCGTTCACCTGCCGGAAGCCGTACAGGCGCTCGACGCCGTCCAGTGGTGACTTGCCGTGGTAGACCCCGTGTTTTATCCCCTTCTCGATATAGGGTCTTACATTAAGTTGAGGTAATTTCTTGCCCATATCTTTTTCACTTGGCGGATAGCGCGCCGCGAGGTGCAACTCCTTGTCGTACAGCGACACCAGTCCATGTGTGCCTAGATTAAGGGTTTGGTAGAATTGCTGGAAGTATTCCAGGTTCAATATGACGTTGACGATGCCGGCGAAACTACCATCCTCGAAATTGAGCCGCCGAGTCAATATTAGCGTCCATTTGCCGGTGGTGCGCGAGACGACAGGTGGAGAAATCACCAGCCCCGCCGCCCCGTCGTCTCTGTGGCGCGTGAAGTGGTAGCGGTCGGCGATATTGACACGGGGAACCGTGTCGAGCGAACTGTAAATGTGATTTCCCAGAGCATTGGTAACTTGGAGCACGGCCACTTCTGGCATGCTCTCAAGCTGAGATTTCATCAATGAGTGGAGTTCCTGTCTACGTGAGCTGCTCACGCCGGGAGCTAGTCGCATGTCGTCTGGACGCACGTTCCTTTGTACTTCGAGCAACAGCAGGTCAGCTTTATGTACGGTTGCCAATGCATGCTCTTCCAGCACCCGTGTGATATTACCCACCTCTACCTGGGCATGTTTGTCAGCTTCCTGATATTCGTTGGCGAGGCTTATAGCCAGCAGAGCAATGATCCCCGCCAGCCAGGCGAAACCAGAAATCATCGTCAAGCCGGAAAAGCGACTGTATGTCGTGGATGCTTCCTTCAAGTGGTCTTCCATCAGTGAATATGGGTGCTCTAAGGTCGTCTGTCCGCCTATCAATGCAGCCTCCGTTATTGAAAAGCAGCCCCAGCCCGTCGAGCCGGAAGGAAAGATCGAGGCCGTAGGCGAGCAGCCATGTGTAGGCCGTCACCAGGTTTTCCCCCGCCAGCACGGTCGGCACCAGGGGGGCGAGCAATGCCAGGCAGCCCGCCATGATCCCGACTGCGCCCAAGGCGGCCACTCCCCTGCCGAAGTGGGCCAGCAGCGGGAAGGAGACAGCCGATGAAGGCGGTTGCAACGATCAGAGGCAGTAATGCAGTTCCGGACATGGGGGGCGTGGAAAACTGGTGTGTGATGGCAATGGTAACATCGAACAGCAGAGCCAGCGGATAGGCAGTGGCGGCGCATGCTCTCCATTTATAATTGTGTCGACAGGGACGGCTCAACGCGCAGCAGCCTTGCATGATAGCTACGCCAGTGCCGGCCGCCCACCACGATCGCAGGGCCGCCGCAGCCTGAGCATGCGCAGTACCCAGCAGGCGGCCAGAGCGGCAAAGACGTGCTTGACGGAATGGCCGCTGACGATTCCGCCCAAGGCGAATATCTGCCGGTCGAGTAATTCGGCGCCGAGCGCCGCGGCATACCACCCGAGCACCATCAGCGTATCGCCGCCGCGGGTGTAGCGGGGAGGAAACAGCAGAATAAGCAGCGGAATCAGCAGCGCCGGGTAGAAATGCACCATGCCATAGGCGCGCAGATCGCCTGCCCCCAAAGCCTCGGTGGCGCCCCAGTAGAGTACGGAGGCCGCGCCCGCGGCCAGCAGCGTCGGCAACAGCGCCAGCCCCACTGCGCCGCCGATGCGCTCGGCGATAATTGCCGCCAGCCAGGACATCAGGGCAATGGTCATCGCCAGGCGATCCCACAGCAGTCGCCCGTTGTCCGGGTCCAGATGGTACCAGGCCGAAGCGATGCCGGTCAGCGCCAGGCCGAGAAAGAATGCCAGATAAATCCAGCGTTCGCGGCGATCCCGGAAGGCCGCATCCCCTCCTGCGGCGGTAAGCCAGCGCAGGCCGGCCGCGCTCACCAGCACGAACAGGCCGTTGGAAGCCACATTAAGGAAGTTGGGCAGGCCCAGGAAGGCGCGCTGGTCGGCGAAGTCGTGATAGGCCGCCGGCTGCGGAAAAGGGGGGAGAGCCGCAATGATCGCCGCGACCGCCCCGGTAAGCAGGGCAAGCAGAAACAGGCGCGCCCGGCGGGAATCAGTCGTCATCACGGTGTGGCGAAGTGGAATGGGTCATGGGGGCGTATCCGGGGGAAAATATCGGCATCAGTGCAGAGAGCGCTTCAAGATTGCCTTCGTAAATAACGAACACTTCGTAAATAATATACGAATTTTCTTGATGGAACAGTGCCGGTATTATGGCGCTGTCAAATTCCGCTCCCTTTTATGAATACAAATACCACAATCTCCATCGGCGAACCCTGGATGTGGGCCGCCTTCATCGCTTTCGTGCTGTTCATGCTGGCGCTGGACCTGTTCGTCTTCGGCGGCAGGAAGGCGCACAAGGTCAGCGTCAGGGAGGCGGCCGCCTGGTCGATGGTCTGGGTCAGCCTTGCGCTGCTGTTCAACGCCGGCCTGTGGTGGTATCTGAACGGCACGGCCGGGCAGGAGATCGCCGACCGCAAGGCGCTGGAATTCCTCACCGGCTATCTGATCGAGAAGTCGCTGTCGGTGGACAACGTGTTCATCTTCCTGCTGATTTTCTCGTCCTTCCACGTCTCCGCCGAATTCCAGCGCCGGGTGCTTGTCTACGGCGTGCTGGGCGCCATCGTCCTGCGCGCCGTCATGATTCTGGCCGGGGCCTGGCTGGTGCAGGAGTTCAGCTGGGTGCTGTATATCTTCGGTTTATTTCTGGTGGTGACCGGTATGCGCATGCTGGTGATGGCGGAGAAGGAGCCTGACCTGAACAAGAACCCGGTGTTGAAATTCGCGCGCCGCCATCTGCGCATCTCCGAGGGCCATCACGGCGAGGAATTCACCGTGATGAAGGACGGCGTGCGCTATTTCACGCCGCTGTTCCTGGTGCTGATTCTGATCGAGACCTCCGACGTGGTGTTCGCGGTGGACTCCATTCCGGCCATCTTTGCCATCACCACCGACCCCTTCATCGTCTTTACCTCCAACATCTTTGCCATCATGGGCTTGCGGGCGCTATATTTCCTGCTCGCCGACGTGGCGGACCGCTTCCATCTGCTGAAATACGGCCTGGCCATAGTGCTCACCTTCATCGGCGCCAAGATGTTGATCGCGCCGTGGTATCACGTGCCGGTGGCAGCCTCGCTGGCCATCGTCGCCGTCCTGATCGGGGCTAGCGTCGTCGCCAGCCTGATCGCCACGCGCGACAAGCCATCCCATTGAAATCTACTTATGAAAGGAATTACCCCATGATCGCTCGCCTCTTCGCCATCGTACTTTTTGCACTTAGTCTCGGCGCTTGCGCCGAGCCGCCCTACACCAACGTCGATAACGCCAAGTTGAAAGAGCTGCTGGCGCAGGGCGTGCCCCTGTACGACATCCGCTTGCCGGAGGAATGGCGCCAGACCGGCGTGGTGGAAGGCAGCCGCAAACTGACCTTCTTTGACGCAGCCGGACGGACGAACCCGGAATTTTTGCCGCGCTTTACCGCCGAGGTGAACAAGAATGCGCCGGTCGTCCTGATCTGCCGCTCCGGCAACCGCACCGACGCCGCGGCGCGTGAACTGGCGAAGATGGGCTATACGCAGGTTTACAACGTACGCAACGGCATCACCCACTGGATGAACGATAACAACCCGGTCATCCGAAACTGAAAAGCGCTATGGTAGGAATTTAATCAACTTTTTAGCGGGTCTCTGGAATCCGGAATGGGTGACTGAACATACTTTCGTTATTTATTGATAGCTTTTGGTAATCAATGAAATTGGTTTAATCAATTGGTGGCATTGACTACATGCTCTCTATAATGAAAGTCATAAGTATGAAAGTGCTAAATTGTTCAGCAAGCCAAGGAGATAATCCATGAACACGAAAAAAGTCACCCCCACCGGCGACTCGCCGGTACCCGACAACCAGAATGTGATGACTGCCGGCCCGCGCGGCCCCATGCTGCTCCAGGATGTCTGGCTACTGGAAAAACTTGCGCACTTCGATCGCGAGGTGATCCCGTAGCGACGCATGCATGCCAAGGGGTAGGCAGCCTATGGCAGCTTCACGGTGACGCACGACATCACCCAATACACCCGCGCCATCCTTCCTGGATAACAGCACCCAATAAGATTTATGCCTTCATCGTGATGAAAAGGAAAGGTCGCGATAAATGTTTTCCATATATGGCGTCACCGGCCAGTCCTTCCACGGCCCTTTGGAGCAGTTAATTCAGGTGCCGGTGGTGAACGAGATGGGGGAGATGGTGGCCTTCGTCTAGCGTGGTGATATCCTGCGCGCTGTCATCGCCAACCCGCCCCTGAGTTTGTGGGCGTGAGGGCAAGATGGATGACGACACCCCCTTGCCCGTGCCCGCTGGGTGGTGCCACTCGTGCTGCACGCGTTCGATGTGCCGTTCGAGGTCAAGCTGTGTTTTATTGGCGTGAGTGACGAAAAAATCCCGTCCTGCCGTGACGAGGCACGTGGAGAATCGGAGGTGTAGCCTGATGAACGAACATGTCAACGAAACCTGTGCTCACATTACTTACTGCCCATACAAGGCGGAGTCGGCCCCACGCTTCATCAGCGCCCTGACGAAGAAGACTTACGCCATGGTGCTTGCCGGCGGACGCGGCAGCCGGCTGCAGCAGATGACCGACTGGCGCGCCAAGCCGGCCGTTCCGTTCGGCGGCAAGCTGCGCATCATCGATTTTCCGCTCAGCAACTGCATCAATTCCGGCATTCGGCGCATCGGGGTGGCGACCCAGTACATGGCGCACAGCCTGATTCACCACATCCAGCGGGGCTGGAGCTTTCTCGATGACCAGTGCAACGAGTTCATCGATGTCCTGCCGGCCCAGCAGCGTGTCAAGGAGGGGTGGTACCAGGGCACGGCAAACGCCGTCTTTCAGAATCTGGACATTTTGCGCAATTGTGCGCCGGAATACGTGCTGATCCTCGGCGGCGACCATGTCTACAAGATGGATTACAGCCGCATGCTTGCCGACCATGTCGCGAAAGCAGCGGATATCACCGTCGCCTGCATCGAGGTGCCGCGTGCGGAGGGGCGGGAGTTCGGCATCATGGGCGTGGACGAGAAAGGGCGGGTGACCGACTTCCACGAAAAGCCGGAACACCCGGCAGCAATGCCCGGCAGGCCGGACAGCGCGCTGGCGAGCATGGGCATTTACGTGTTCGGCGCGCGCTTCCTCTACGAGCAACTCATCCGCGACCACGACGACCCGGATTCCGGTCACGACTTCGGCAGGGATCTCATTCCCTATCTCGTGCCGCGCCATCGTGTTTTTGCCCATCACTTCGCCGACAGCTGCGTCAACATGGTGGGCGATGTGCCGTACTGGCGCGACGTCGGCACGGTGGACTCCTACTGGGAAGCCAACATGGATCTTGTGCAGGTGTCGCCCGAGCTTAACCTGTACGATGACACCTGGCCGATCTGGACCCATCAGGAGCAATTACCGCCAGCGAAGTTTATTTTCAACAACGACGGCAGGCGCGGCCATGCGATGGATTCGCTGGTCTCCAGCGGCTGCATCGTCAGCGGAGCGACCATCGAACGCTCCCTGTTGTTCCTGAAAGTGCGTGTCGGCGATTACAGCCTGATACAGGACTCGGTCATCCTGTCCAACGTCCAGATCGGCCGCCACGTGACACTGAAGCGCGTGGTGGTGGACAAACACTGCAAGATCCCCGACGGTTTCTCGGCCGGCCTCGACCCTGAGCGCGACAAACAGCGTTTCCACGTCACCGAGCGCGGAATCACGCTGATCACGCCGGAAATGCTCGGACAGATCGTCCACCAGGTGCGATGAAGAACCAGGGGTGATACCGGAGTCGGTGCCGCTGACCGGCCTTCTGTTATACTCACAGGCCCTGTTTAGAAGGAGTTTCCAGACCATGAAAGCCCTGTTGGCGATCTGCATGATTGTTGTTGCCGCATTCGTTTGGGCAGGCGAAACCCCTGTCTTTTCTTCGCCTGCGCCCACCGTCGTCAAGGGCGAGGTCCTCGAGGTCAAGGACGTCGAGAGTTATACCTACCTCCGCCTCAAGACCAAGGACGGCGAGACCTGGGCTGCGGTCAACAAGTCACCGGTCAGGAAAGGCGCTGAAGTCACGATTGAAAACGTGATGATCATGAAGAACTTCGAGAGCAAGGCGCTGAAGAAGACTTTCCCGACGATAGTCTTCGGTACCTTGGGCGGTGCGGGAGGGAGTGCGCAGGCTGCAGGCAAAGACATGGCTACGGCTCATTCCGGCGTTGCCAAGACGGCAGACACCGGTGATATCCATGTTCCCAAGGCCAGCGGCGCAAATGCACGGACCGTTGCGGAAATCATGACCAAGGGCGCCGAACTGAAGGACAAGCCTGTTCTGGTTCGCGGCAAGGTCGTGAAATACAACTCGCAGATCATGGGGAAAAACTGGATCCATCTGCGTGATGGCTCAGGTTCTGCTGCGACCGGTTCGAACGACGTACTCGTGACGACCATGAGTCAGGCCAAGACCGGGGATGTCGTGACGGTGAAGGGCGTCGTCCGTACCGACAAGGATTTCGGTGCAGGCTATGCGTATAAGGTGCTCATCGAAGACGCGACGCTGCAGCAGTGATCGGTTGAGACAGCCCGCGCAGGGCTCCCTGCGCAGGCTGTGTTTTATACGCTAGGGTAATGGGCAGTGTTAATCGCCTATATCACGTGCAGTTTTCCATAAGCCGCAAGCAAGCGTTGGTGCATGTCACACCCTTCCAGTGCCATCCCCGGTGAGTGCAGGCCAAAAAAGCGTTGCTCCCCGCTGAGCAGGGCTTGCGCCTGTTGCAGCGTATCCGCGCCGTAGAGGCGCTTCAGGGCATCGCTGTACGGGGCTGCATCGCCCAGGTTGAGCAGGCTTTCAATACAGCGGTAAACCTTGCGGCGCTGTTCGTTCAGTTGCTCGAAATGGCGTACCCAGTCGCAGCCTTCACGGATCGCTTCTTCATCGCCAATCGCCAGTGCCAGCAGGGTTTTCAGCTCACCTACGCGCAAGTCTTTCCAGAATGAGCCGGCATCGGCTGCCAGGCCGATCAGTGCCGCAACCGGTCGCTGGTCGTCCAGGCCGAGTTCGTTGAGCGTGTTCAGCAGGTCGGTGCACCCGTCGTTGTCCAGGTCGGTCAGTTGCAGAATGGCAGGGCGGATGCCGTTGCCGACGCTGTTGTTTTCCCATTCCAGGTCATCGACCGGGTAAATTTCGGACATGTCGGGCACAATGATCCGGCAGGCGTAGACGCCCAGATGGGCGAAGTCGGCGATATAGATGTCGCGCTGCTCGGCGTGGATGCGCTCGGTCAGCCAGGCATAGTCTTCTTCGGTCGTGGTGCTGAAATTCCAGTCGCTGAACTCGAAATCCGGGGAGTCGCCGAGGAAATTCCAGCTGATGATGCCGCTGGAATCGACGAAGTGGATTTCGATATTCGGCGAGCTGGCGATTTCGTCCAGGTCGAAGCCCGGCTCTGGAAAGCCGCCCAGCGCATCCAGCGCACGGCCTTGCAGCAGTTCGGTGAGGGAGCGCTCGAGGGCGATCTCGAAGCGCGGATGGGCGCCGAAGCTGGAGAAGCAGCCCTGGTCGTGCGGGTTGAGCAGGGTCACGTTCATGACCGGGTATTGCCCGCCCAGCGAGGCGTCTTTGACCAGGATGCCGAAGCCCGCCGCGCGCAGTGCGCGGATGCCCGCCTCTATGCGCGGGTAGCGGGCGATCACCTCATCCGGTACTTCCGGCAGGCACAGCCCTTCGCTGATAATGCGGAATTTGACGTAGCGCTCGAAAATTTCCGACAGCGCCTGGGTGCGCGCCTCGGCGGGAGTGTTGCCGGCCGACATGCCATTGCTGACGTACAGGTTGCCGATGATGTTGACCGGGAACCAGACGCGGATGCCGTCGCGGCTACGGATGTAGGGCAGGGCGCAAATTCCGCGCTCGATATTGCCGGAGTTGTGATCGACCAGTGTGTCGGCATCGATGCTGCCTTCCGGGTTGTAGAACGTGCGCAGTTCCGGCGTGAGCAGATCTTCTGGCCAGCCGCCATCGTCACCCGGCTTGAACCATTGTTCCTGTGGATAATGGGTGAATGAGCGATTGGCAATCGTTTCGCCCAGATAATAATGCGACCAGAAATAGTTGCAGGAAAGGCGCTCGAAAAACTCGCCCAGCGCGCTTGCCAGGGCCGCCGGTTTGGATGCGCCCTTGCCGTTGGTGAACAGCAGGGGGCAGTCGCGATCCCTGATATGTACTGACCAGACACTGTCTATCGGGTTCAGCCATGAGCGTTCTTCAATGTGGAAACCCAGATTGGCCAGTCTGGATTGCATGGTGCCGATTGACGATTCCAGCGAGGCATCCTTGCCTGCGATAAAGCTTTCTGTGTGCATGTGCGAGTCCTGCCGGGTGGTCGGGTGAAATAGAAACGCCCCGCTTTGGGCGGGGCGCTCAGTGAATAAAAATTACAGAGGGCGCTTGATGCTGAAGCCGCCGCGGATCTGGCCCAGGGTGTAGCCGGTGGCTTTGTCGTGGGGGTATTCGGCCTTCAGCGCATCCTTCACGTTGGGGGCGATGGTGTCGTCGCTGCCGTGGCATTTCAGGCAGACATCCTGCACCGGGATGGCCTTCATGTAGCGGAAGAATTTGCCCTGCGGTTCGGTGACGATTTCGACGAATTCCATATTGACCGGGTTTTCCTTCTCCATGCGTTTTTCAAAGTCGGCCAGCACTTTCTGTTCCCAAGCATCCGGCATGCCAAGCGCAGCGTTGCGCACCTTCAGGGACTTACGGCTAACGCTCCAGCCGTTCTTGCGCGAAACTTCGGAGGCGATGGTGGGCGCCATGTCGCGGCACACCTTGATGGCGCCGACCGGGCCGTTGGCCTTCATTTCCTTCTGCATTTCACCGCCCAGCTGCGAGGCGAATTCCTTGACGATCTTGCGGCTTTCTTCCGGGTACTGGGCCATGTCGTCCGCTACGGCCTGGAGGGTGGTTGTGGCGAGCAGCAGGGTGGCTGAGGCAAGCAATTGTTTTTTCATCGGTTGATCCTTCGGTCTCGTAGGAGTTAAAAAATAGTGGAAGGGTAATTGGGAATTTTTTGAAGCGCTACGATTTTTGTCAATCGAACATGAAATGGATTTTAACATCTGGTCAGGCAGCCAAGATAAATTTCGGCGTCCGGCGCCGAATGGTTGCGTTGCGCCTGCCAGATCATTTCCGCCAGGCAGTCCATGATCAAATGCTCGGCGTCGTGCGTGCTGCCCGTTTTTTCCAGAAGGCGCCGGTAGTGGGCGGCGATGCCGCGAGGCTGGTCGATCGGCAGTTGCTCGCGGATTGCCAAATGCAGGCTCAAGTGAAGGAAAGGGTTGGTTTCGCCCGACTCAGGCAAATAATCGCGCTCGACGTAGCGTTCCGGGTTGTCGAAGATGGCGTGGTATTCCGGATGCTGCTGCATCAGTTCCAGGGCGATGACTTCGAGATCGGACAGCGGCTGCCGGGCGCGGAATTTTTGCCAGGACTCGAAGAAGAAACGGCGTGCCTGGTCGCGACTGGGGCTAAACATGAGAGCTCATCCGGGCGAACAGACCGAGAACGGCAGCGTACTGCAGCAACTGGTTGGCGCCGTCCAGCGGTCCGATTTCGCCATTGCCATAGAAGCCGATCAGTGGCATGTCCGGGAAGCGCTGCTTGACCAGATCGAGGTCACGGTCCACCCCGCCGTAGAAATAGGGGCCGCGTCCCATGCAGGGGAACAGCAGGCCGAAATCGGGCGGGGCATCGAGTTCCTGCTGCAAGCGGTCTATCGTCAGGCGCATGTCGCGCTCGGCGGCTAGCGGCTGGCGCACCGCCCAGAACATCTGCTCGCCGGGCGCAAGCCGTGCCGACAGGGTGACCGAGCGATCCTCGGCATTGGCGGAAATGATCGGTGCGAGGCGGAAGCGGCCATCTGCGATAGCCGTTGCCGGATCGCCGTGGATGATCCCGGCCATCAGCAGGTGCAGGGGAAGTCCGTTTTCGCTGCGGAGATCGAGAGGCAGTTCGCGCGTCAGCACGTTCATGGCAGGTTGCTGCCCGAGCGAGATTACATCGTAGCCGCTGGCCTGGGTAATTTCGAGTGGACCGCCCAGGGCGCGGATGCCCTGGGAAACGCCGACGACACCGCTTGCACCGGCCAACCGGGTTTCGCAGCGGCCGTTTTCGGCCGTCCTGCCACCGCACCAAACCTTGAACGGGCCCTGACCGGTCGCATCTCCCGACACCCCGCCGAAGCGCCGTCCCGGCTCACTGATCCAGGCGGAGTTGAGCGCATTCGGGGCGGCCAGTGACAGTATCAGGTCGTCCGCCTGCGGTTGTGGTGCCGGGGCCAGGCTGATGTCGCCGCCAAACACCATAGCGGCAGCGGCCGGAGCGTCCAGCACCCAGTCCTGATCGGTAAAAATGCCTGCTGCCGAACAGCCGATAATGCGGGTGCAGTTGCTGGCCCGGGACGCAGCCAGAAGGGCGGGCTTGGGGTCGCGGGCGAACTCCGGGGTGAGGAACAGCAGCACGCTGTTGGCGATAGTCAGCCCAGCCTTCTCCATGGCGGCCGCAACGGCTAGTCCGGCAAGCTGCGGTTCGGCGATGGGGGCGGTGACAAGTCCGGTGGCGATGCTCATAAGGGTAAGGTTTTCTCTTTGTATTCGCACAGGTCGTTAATCAAACAGTGCGGGCAGTCCGGCTTGCGCGCCTTGCATACGTAACGTCCGTGCAGGATCAGCCAGTGGTGTGCATCGTGGCGGAACTCCGGGGCGATGAACTTGAGCAGGTTCTTTTCCACTTCCAGCACGGTCTTGCCCGGTGCGATGCCGATGCGGTTGGCGACGCGGAAGATGTGGGTGTCTACAGCGATGGTAGGCTGACCGAAGGCGGTGTTCAAAATCACATTCGCGGTCTTGCGCCCAACGCCGGGCAGCTTCTCCAGTTGCTCCCGGTTCTGCGGCACTTCGCTGTCGTGCTGTTCCAGCAGCAGGCGGCAGGTTGCGATCAGGTGTTTGGCCTTGCTCTTGTACAGGCCAATGGATTTGACGTAGGACTCCAGCCCTTCCTGGCTGAGCGCCAGTATGGCTGCCGGCGTATTGGCCACTGGAAACAGTTTGGCGGTGGCGAGGTTGACGCTCTTGTCCGTGGCCTGGGCCGACAGCACCACCGCCACCAGCAGTTCGAAGGGGGTACGGTAGACCAGTTCAGTGGTGGGCTTGGGGTTGGCTGAGCGAAAGCGGGTGAAGATTTCGCGACGTTTGGCAGCGTTCATATGGAAAAGTTTAACACGGCAAAAAGCACGAATGCCAAAAGCGAATTCGGGTATCCGGATTCCATGATAGAAACAGGGCTCAAAGCGCGCTATTCTTGAAGCCGCAGCAAGGTTGGTGGATCAACTCCAGCGTCTGCTACCGGGAAACTCGAACTTCGGTACCCGACCCCTTAGGACCTTCAACGTGAAGCTAACAGGCGCCCGCGCTGCCATGCCGATGCGAAACGTCCCGCTTACAGGGCGTCCGGATGACCGGAGTGTTAGCACTGTGGCATTCGGTAATTTGTTATCGATTGCACCACTGCTGCTCGCAAGGAACACCATCGTTGTCTCCATCCATTTCTGTTCCGTAACAGTTTTTCAGGAAGTAAGTTGCTTCCTCGCATGATGCTATCTAAGAGCAATGCGTTCTTCCGTCGCAGATGTACTGGTGAACCTCTGAGTGCTGATTGACCATGGTAGCTCCAATTTCCCCCGCCCTAAGCAATATCACTTCCCACTATGAAGTGTTTCTTCATTTCAATATTATTTCAATTATTCAATATGTTATGTGAACTAAACTAGTTATTAGTAGGAAATTGTGATCAATGGAGAGAGAGTCAGATGTCATAAGTCTTTGTATTTGCTATGGTTATTATCTGGCATGAGACTTGCTAAAGTAAGTTCTGCGGGTAAAACACCCGTTACCAATCCACTTGGGATGCTACCAAAGAAATTAGGCTGCTCAAGTGGTTTTAAATTTGTAGCCTTTTAGCAAGGAGACTCATCAATGACCACTCTCAAAGAGCAACTAAGCACACACGTCGCCTCATATGACCTCTGGGCACAACGTCGCCGCTATGGACCGGATGGGCATAACAACCGAAGCTTGTGGGTACTTGCCTGTATGGACGAACGCCTGCCGGTAGACGAAGCGCTCGGCATTCACGTAGATACACCGGCCGGCGGTGGGGATGCACACTGCTTCCGCAATGCCGGAGGAATCGTCACCGACGATGCAATTCGCTCGGCGATGCTGACTTGCAATTTCTTTGGCACCAAGGAAATCGTCATCGTGCAGCATACGCAATGCGGCATGCTGTCTGCGAATGCGACCGATCTGGAAAAGATGTTACGCGACAAGGGGGTCGATACGGACAATATCGCGATGGACCCGACGCTGCCGGAACTGAAACTGGAGAAAGGTGCGTTCGCCAAGTGGATCGGGATGATGGACGACGTGGACGAAACCTGCATGAAGACCATAGAGGCATTCAAAAACCATCCTCTCATTCCCAAGGATGTGGTCATCAGCGGCTGGGTCTGGGAGGTCGAGACGCGTCGGCTGAGGGCGCCGACCCGGGATCATGAAAAACGGGCAAGAACCGATGTCACCTCCAGCCAATTCGGCGTCAAAGGGAAACAACCGCCACGTTGGGGCTAAGTCCAAGAGAGACACCTGGAAACGTGGGCGCCTGGTGTAACAGGTGTCCACGTCTTAGTATTTCCGAGAAACGCACTAGAACAACGGAAGGCGGGACAAAAATGCCAACTTATGATTACCTGTGTACCCGATGCAAACTGCAATTCGAAGCACGCCATGCAATCAACGCATCCAGCCCGGATTGCTCGGTATGTGGGGGCGCGACCGAAAAAGTGATCCTATCTGCCCCCGCGATGCATGGCAACATGGCGCGTGGTCGTGATCTGGCTATGCGTTCACTTCAGCCGAAACACGGCCAGAAAAAACATGTACACGGACCTGGGTGCGGATGTGGGGGTCACCAACATTCTTAAACGCAATCAATATTTTGGTGTAGCCTAGGTAGATAGCCACTGCAGAACCTTGGAATAGCTAAGCCCAGCGCGCAACAGCGCGCGACTTACGATAGCGATATCGGATTTGAGGAGACCAACTATGCCCGATAAGCTTTTTTCCCATCTAAACCCCATCCTGTTTTTGCAAACTTTCGTTGCCCAGAGCGTCGAGGTCAGCGCAAAGATGGGTGGCGGCAAGGGTAATAATCGCCTAAATTACATCGAGCAACTCGGTCTCACCGCGAGTGGTTGCTTTGAGGCCGCGTACCGCCAAGAGTTGGCGCAAGATGGGCCACTGGATCATGACAAGTACGCAGACATGATTGTGGAAATTAAGAATAAGATCGGCGGGAATTTTTCCCGTGCATCAAGCGAACCTGGCATGGTGCGAGTGGTCAACACGCGCTGCCCCTTCGGGGAAGCCGTCATGCAAGCCCCTGAGCTCTGCAAAATGACGTCCAGCGTCTTCGGCGGGATTGCAGCACGTAACTTCGGCTACGCGAAAGTGATCCTGGACAAACGCATTGCTGTGGAAGACGGGATGTGCGAGGCACGCATTTATACCGACCCCAAGATAGCCGCCTCCTTTGAGGGAGACGAATATCACCGGGAACAGGGCGTCATCCGCGGTCGGGAGGCGACAGTCAAAGCGCAAATCACTAGAGAGCGGCGCGACGGAAAAGCATGGTGCGGCGTCAGTCCGAGCCAGCCCGAGGATGCCGACAAACCTCCCGTCGTGGCGAAGTCCCCATCCATGCTCAATGCTCTGGAGATAGTAAAGGTAGTAGCACCAACCACCGCGACCGTGCTGATTACCGGTGAGACCGGTGTAGGCAAGGAGGTCATTGCTCGTCGCATCCACGCCATGAGTGAGCGCTGGAACAGGAATTTTGTCGCGGTGAACTGCGGCGCAATACCAGAAAATTTAATCGAGACTACGCTATTTGGACATGAGCGCGGTGCGTTTACCGGTGCCTACGAAGTCCACCACGGACTATTTGAGCAGGCAGAGGGCGGAAGTCTGTTTCTTGACGAGATCGATTCGTTGCCTCTCGCCGCCCAAGCGCGTCTTTTGCGGGTGCTCCAAGGCGGTGAGTTCGAGCGGGTGGGGGGGAAGCAGCGCCTATCCGCTGATGTTCGGGTGATCGCCGCGGCCAGTATGCGCCTAGACAAGTTCATTGCCGAGGGAGCTTTTCGGATGGATCTCTACTACCGGATAAACGTAGTACCCATCCTTATCCCACCGCTGCGCGAACGACGCGAGGATCTTTTGCCACTCGTCAATCACATCCTTGCTCAACTCTCCGCGAAGTACAACAAAGTTATCAAAGCATTAAGCGAGGCCGCAATAGCTAGGGTGATGCAGTACGATTGGCCTGGCAACGTACGTGAACTGGAGAACGTACTGGAGCGCTCGTTCCTATTTTCGCCCGGTCCTATTATGTCCGAGCTACTGCTTCCCCAAACCAGTGGCGGGGTGCTAGCGAGCGTTTGTCAACCCGTTGACTTGTCCCTCAAGGAGGTGAAACAGCGGGCAGGTGAACAGGTTGAGGCGCTAATCCTCAAGGAGGCGCTTACCCGCTTCTGCGGCAATGTCAGCGAGGTGGCGAAGTCTTTGGGGCTTACGCCGAGGGCGATTCATCAGAAGATCAATTTGCACAGCATAGATCCCAACAAATATCGCTCCCAGGGAAGGCTCAAAGTTGCGCATCTGGATAAAGGGAAGTAGCGAGTACTAGGGCCTGTCGCAAATTTTGAAGCGCGTGCGGCGGGCTACCGCAGTAGTGGTTCATACATTTACCCCAGTGCTTATGATGATGCGATATCCGCATGCCAGTGCGGAGTGTTAACGCAATCGTGAGGTACTAATGGCTCATTCGACAACAAGACTAGCACTTGAGGAGCTTAAGATGTTTCATACGCATCCGGACGAAAACGGTCTTATGGTGAAGTGCTACCACAAGTCTAAAACAGTGCTGCTGTCTGTTAGCTTCTGGCTAGGGTTAACCCTGGGCTTTCCAGTAGAGCACTTTTTATGGGAAAAGATTTGGCCATTTAAGCTACTCACTCGGTATATTGGACTTTAGCTCGAGACATGTCTCGGTTATCTTTTCGATCAAAGCGTGATTTCCTCGCTAACCCCATTGCAGCGACATCTGTAGATCAAACGTCCTCTCCTGCAAACAACGATCGGCAGCTATTAGCACGCAACTGACCTTCAGCCAACACTTAATGAGGCCACCTTCTCGACGAAGGTGTCGTATCGCTCGGCGTCGATTTCAGGGTGGTTGAGTGATTGCCGCCTATCAATCCACATTCCTGTATTAGTCATGAGCGACACACTAAAAAGTTGAACGGATCAATCGCGGAATCCTGATGCCAGCAAATTCGTGGTCAATCCTGGAAACTGCAGTTCTCTTGGGTAATCGTTTTTTATCAGTTCATACCTACGCGGTTACGTGGGAAGGCGGGAGGGTTGCGGCGGGCTGTCTTTGCGCTTTCTTGCTGGCACGCTGGTCGATCCAGTTTTTTCCGGCAATCAACAGGCCCAAGCCGAGGAAGGCGCCGGGCGGCAGGATGGCGAGCAGAAATCCATGGTAGTCGGGGAACACGGTGATGATCAACCCCTTGGTCGATTCGCCCAACGCCAGATCGATGCCGGAAAACAGCGTGCCCTTGCCGATTATCTCGCGCATCGCCCCGAGTACACCGAGGGTCAGGGTGAGGCCGAAGCCGACCATGAAGCCGTCCACTACCGAAGGCATCACCGGGTTTTTCGAGGCGAAGGCTTCGGCACGGCCGAGCACGTTGCAGTTGACTACGATCAGCGGCACGAAAATACCCAGCACCAGGTAAAGCGGCTGCATGTAGGCATTCATCAACAGCTGGATGATGGTTACCAGCACGGCAATGATCAGGATGAAAACGGGAATGCGGATTTCGTTCGGCACCCAGCCGCGCACCACCGACACCGCTCCGTTGCTGAAGGCCATCACCAGCGCCGTGGCAAGCCCCAGGCTGATGCCGTTTACCACCGTGGAGCTGACCGCCAGCAGGGGGCACAGGCCGAGCAGTGCGACGATGCCGGCATTGTTCTTCCACAGGCCATTCCAGATGATTTCCTTGTAGCTGATGGTGTCGTCACTCATTTCGCTTGCTCCTGAGAATTGGCCGGCAGGGAAAAGATGTTGTCCTGATTTGCGGCGAAGTATTTCAACGATTTGTGCACGGCTTTGACTACCGCGCGCGGTGTCACCGTGGCGCCGGCCATGTGCTCGAACTTGCCGCCGTCCTTCTTTACTTTCCAGTCCTGATCTGCATATTTCGACAGCGATTTTCTCTCGAATATCCGGATCCAGCTGTTTTTTGCGATTTCGATATAGTCGCCCAGGCCAGGGGTTTCATTGTGAGTCACTACACGCACGCCGGAAACTTCGCCGTCCGCCTTGATCGCGACGATCATCCGGATTTTTCCGCTGTAGCCGTCAGGAGCAATCACTTCCAGTACCGCGGCGGAGGGTTTGCCTTCCTTGAGGGCGCGATAGACCGGAGTGGGTTCGCTGTTGCCGAGTTCCCCGGCGGGCGGAAGCAGCGCAGAGTCCTTGAATAAATCGTTGTCGTGGAGTGCGGCAGGCAGGATCTGGCCGATCAGGGCGAGCTTGGCCTGCTTTTCGGATTCGGCAATGATCGGGTGGGTGACCAGGTAGGTGGCGGCAAGCAGCGCCGTGCCGACGACCGCAAAGGCAGTGAGGATGCCGGCGGAGGCGGAGGCGTGGCGAAGGATGCTGGTGGTCATGGTTTCGTCCTGGAGTCGTGGCCGAAGACCCGCGGCTGAGTGTAGGCATCGATCAGCGGCACGGCCGCGTTCATGATCAGGACGGCGAATGCGATGCCATCCGGGTAGCCGCCGAATACCCGAATGACGTATACGAGGAAGCCGGCGCTGGCGCCGAAAATCAGCTTGCCGAGCGGCGTGGTCGGGCTGGTGACGTAGTCGGTGGCAATGAAGAAGGCACCCAGCATGGCACCGCCGGTGAAGAGGTGGAACATCGGTGGTGCATAGCGGTTGGGGTCGATGCCGTTGAACAGCGTGGCGACCAGAGCCAGGGCGACCAGGAAGGAGACCGGGGTGTGCCAGGTGATGATGCGTCGCTGCCACAGGAACAGGCCGCCGAGCAGGTACATGGCGGCGATCGCCTCGGTCCCTTTGCCACCGAACATACCGAAGATCGGCATGTTCGTCACTTCGCTCATGGTGTGCTGGAGATTGAGGCGGGTCTTCATGGCGTCGAGCGGGGTGGCCATGGTCACCGCGTCAAGCTTGACACCTTGCAGCGTGCCGCTGAAGTAGTACTGCAGCGTTTCGGAAAATCCGACCGGGTGATGCGACAGCAGTAAAGGTGCTGTCCATTGCGTCATGTAAGAGGGGAAGGAGATCATCAGTACGGCGAATCCCACCATCGCCGGATTGAACAGGTTGTTGCCGAGGCCGCCGTAAAGGTGCTTGGCGACGATGATGGCGAAGGCGGTGCCGACCACGATTAGCCACCATGGCGCCAGCGGCGGGATGGACAGCGCCAGCAGCCAGGCAGTGAGCACAGCGCTGCCATCGGTCAGGAAATATTTCACCGGATAGTTGCGCAGCTGCAGCATCGCCGCTTCGGCCACCAGGGCTGTGACGCTTGCCAGGGCGAGGCTGATCAGGATGCCGGGACCGAAGTAGAAGTAATAGACGGCGATCGCCGGCAGCAGGGCGGCCAGCACCAGCAGCATGATGGTGCTGACGCTGCTGCCGGGGGTGAGGACGTGGGGTGAGCTCATGAGGGTTCCGTGTTGTTTTCCGGTGCGGTCGACTGTTCGGAAGGCGGCAAATCAAAGCAAGCGCCCTTCTCGTTTGCTCCCTCTCCCCTCGTGGGAGAGGGTTGGGGAGAGGGGGAAAGAGCAGCAACTGCCTCGGCTTTCTTCGCCTTGGCACGTTCCACGGCGGCCTGGATCGCGGCCTTTTTCGCTGCCGCTACGGGATCGTCCGGGTTTGCGGCGGCCGCTGCCCTGGCGGCAGCCGTCTTCTCGGCCATGCGAGCCGCTTTTTCTGCTCTCTCGCGTTTTTCCCTCATCTGCTTGAACTCGAAGCGTTGCTTGGCCTGCTCTGCTGCCATTATTTCCCGGTCTTGCGTGGCAATTTCACTCTTGGCAAAGCGGAAAAAGGAAACCAGCGGGATATGGCTGGGGCAGACGTAATCGCAGCAGCCGCATTCGATGCAGTCAAACAGGTTGTAGGCGCGCGCCTTGTCGAAATTCTTGCTTTGCGAAAACCAGAAGAGTTCCTGTGGCTGGAGGTTGCATGGGCAGGCCTGGGCGCACTGGGTGCAGCGGATGCATGGCATGGCTGCCGGCTTGGGTGGGAACAGCGCGGGTGAAACGGCGATCAGGCAGTTGGTTGCCTTGGTCAGAGGGGCATCGAGATTGTTCAGGCCGAAGCCCATCATCGGCCCGCCGATGAGGTAGTGGCTGGTGTCGGGCCTGGCGCCACCCGCGAGTTGAACTAGTTCGCCGAGCGGGGTGCCGAGCAACGCCTCGAAATTCTGCGGTTTGGTGACATTGCCGGTGACCGTGACAATGCGCGAGATCACCGGTTCGCCGTGGTCGACGGCGCGGTGCATGGTATAGGCAGTGCCGGTGTTGGAGCACAAAACGCCGATATTGACCGTGCGCTGGCCGCTCGGCACTTCCTTGCCCGTCAGCATCTTGATCAGCTGTTTCTCGCCGCCGCTGGGGTAAAGGACGGGCACCGTGACCACTTCAAAGCCTGTGCTCTGGCAAGCCGCCTGCATCGCCGCGATGGCCTCGGGTTTGTTGTCCTCGATGCCGATCAGGACTTCTTCCGGCTGTATCAGGTGCGCCATGATTTTGATGCCCGCCACGATTTCGGCTGCGCGCTCTCGCATCAGCAGGTCGTCGGAGGTAATCCAGGGTTCGCACTCGGCACCGTTCAGGATCAGGGTCTTGATTTTCTGCTGGCCGGGGCTGAGTTTGACGTGGGTGGGAAACACCGCGCCGCCCAGCCCGACGATGCCGGCATCGCGTAGCCGGGCGCGCACTGCATCGGGGTCGGCAGTTCGGTAATCCAGTGGCTGGCGCTCTATCCAGCGCTCATCGCCATCTGACACGATGGTGATGCACAGGTCCGGCAGGGAGGATGGATGGGGTACGGCATGGATTTCTATGGCACTGATGATGCCTGATGTCGGCGCATGAACGGCAGCAGAGATGAAATCGTCGGCAGCGCCTATCATCTGTCCTTTCAGTACATGGTCGCCGACTTTGACGATAGGCGTGGCCGGGGTGCCGATATGCTGGCGCAGCGGAACGATCAGGCGCTGCGGCAGCGGCGCGGCGGCGATAGGCAGGCGACTCGATTCTGTCTTGTGATCCGGCGGATGCACGCCGCCGTGGAATTTGTGGAGCGTTCTCATGCCACTTTCTTCAATTCAAAAATTGGAAACTGCCGTTTCCAGGTGGTGACATTTTCCTTCACCGGGATCATCGTGATGCAGTCCACTGGGCAGGCCGGTATGCATAGTTCGCAGCCGGTGCACGGATCGGCCAGGATAGTATGCATCAGCTTCGTCGCGCCGACGATGGCATCCACCGGGCAGACCTTGATGCAGGCGGTGCAGCCAATGCAGGTGTTTTCATCGATGAAAGCGACCATCTTGGGCTTGTGGTCGAAATCCTCTTCGCCACCGACAGGCTTGAATTCTACGCCGAGCAACTCGGCCAGGTGTTTGGCCACATTATTGCCGCCGGGAACGCATTGATTGATTTCGGCCTCTCCGGCGGCAACCGCTTCGGCATAAGGTCGGCAGCCGGCAAAACCGCATTGTCCGCACTGCGTCTGCGGCAGGATGGCCTCGACTTTTTCGACCAGTGGGTTGCCTTCGACCCTGAACTTGATCGAGGCGTAACCCAGTACGGCGCCCAGAATGACGGCGAGGAGAATCATGACCAGAATGGCGCTAATCAAAACAAGCGCCGATCAAAACAAGTGCCTTTCTCGTTTGCCTCCTCTCCCGCTTGCGGGAGAGGATTGAGGAGAGGGCAGCCCCTCGCGGGAGAGGGTTGGGGAGAGGGGGGTAGTCCTAACATCATCACTTCACCAGCCCGGCAAAACCCATGAACGCCAAACTCAACAGTCCGGCAGTCACCATCGCGATGGCCGAGCCGCGGAATGGCGCTGGAATGGCGGCGCCTTCAAGGCGTTCGCGCATGGCGGCGAATAACGCCAGCACCAGTGCGAAACCCATCGCGCCACCGAAGCCGAAGAGCAGGGATTCGATGAAATTGTGGTTTTCCTGCACGTTCAGCAGGGGGATGCCGAGCACCGCGCAGTTGGTGGTAATCAGCGGCAGGTAGATGCCCAGCGTCTGGTACAGCGCCGGGCTGGACTTGCGGATGAACATTTCGGTGAACTGGACAATGGCCGCGATCACCACGATGAAGGACAGGGTGCGCAGATAGCTGAGATCATTGGGGATCAGGAGGTGGTGATCCACCAGATAGCTCAGGCCGGAAGCCAGGGTGAGGACGAATGCGGTCGCCGCGCCCATGCCGACGGCAGCGCTTAGCTTTTTGGATACCCCCATGAAGGGGCACAGGCCAAGTATTTTGACCAGCACGATGTTGTTGACCAATACCGTGCCGATCAGAATGAAAAAGTAATGTTCCATTGTCGTCAGGCCGCCTCAATGTTCGCTATGGTGGGATTGTCGGCCATTAAATCCCCTACTTGCAAGTCGCACAAAGCTTGGGCTTTACTCCAGGGCAATATCAGGGCTGATGCAGGGAAATTCAAGGTCGGCAGCCAAGCCGGCATGGGTCACTTGGCCAAGGTGAAGGTTGAGTCCCTTGCGTAGTCCGGCATCCGCTTTCAGCGCGTCCCTCCATCCCTTGCCGGCAATCGCCAGCACGTAGGGCAAGGTGGCGTTGGTCAGCGCCTGGGTGGCGGTACGCGCACAGGCTGCCGGCATGTTGGCGACGCAGTAATGCACTACGCCTTCCTCAATGTAAGTTGGGCTGGAATGCGTCGTGGGGCGGGAGGTTTCGGCGCAGCCGCCCTGATCGATTGCCACATCCACCAGCACCGAGGCCGGTTTCATCCGTTGGATGAGGGCGCGGCTGATCAATTTCGGCGCACGCTTGCCGGGAAGCAGCACCGAGCCGACGATCAGGTCGGCCTCGTACGCCAGTTCCTCGATGGCATGTGCTTCGGAATAGCGGGTCTTGAGACGGGCACCGAAGATGTCGTCGAGATGGCGTAACCGCGGCAGGCTGATGTCCATGAGGGTGACGTCGGCGCCCAGCCCCAGCGCCATCCTGGCGGCATGGGTGCCGACCGTGCCGGCGCCGAGGATCAACACTTTTCCGGGCGCTACGCCGGGGACGCCACCGAGCAGCACCCCGCGGCCCCCGTTGGCCAATTGTAGCGCGGTGGCGCCGGCCTGGATGGCAATTCTTCCGGCCACTTCCGACATCGGGGTGAGCAGAGGCAAGGCGCCTGCCGCATCGGTGACGGTTTCGTAGGCGATGGCGATAATTCTGCTTTCCAGCAGGCGGCGGGTGAGCGCCGGGTCGGCGGCCAGATGCAAATAGGTAAACAGCACCTGTTCTTTCCGGAGCAGCGGAATCTCGCTGGGTTGGGGTTCCTTGACCTTGACGATCAGCGGGCAGGCGTAGGCGTCGGATGCCGTGTTGGCTATCCTGGCGCCGGCAGCCAGATAGAGTGCGTCGCTAAAACCAATGCGCTCGCCAGCGCGGGTTTCCACCCAAACTTCGTGGCCGGCGTCGGTCAGGGCGCGCACCCCGGCCGGAGTGATGCCGACACGGTATTCGTGGTCTTTGATTTCCCTGGGGACGCCGATCAGCATGCAGTGATCACTTCTGTTTGAAGGACATGCGCTCAGCGCTTTCGATCTCGCGCACGGCTTCGGCGATCAGCTCCGGGCCACGGTAGATAAAGCCGGAGTAGAACTGCACCAGGCTGGCGCCAACCTGGATCTTTTCCGCGGCATCGAGCCCGTTCATGATGCCCCCCACCCCGATAATCGGGATTTTTCCCTGCAGGGCAATAGAGAGCTGCTTGATCACCGCATTGGATTTCTGGCGCACCGGCGCGCCGGAGAGGCCGCCGGTTTCTTCCGCATGCGGCAGGCCTTCAACACCTTCGCGGCCGATGGTGGTGTTGGTGGCAATCACGCCGTCGATCTGGTACTTGAGCAGCAAGTCGGCGATCATGATGATCTGCTCGGTGTCGAGGTCGGGCGCGATCTTGAGCGCCAGTGGCACGTATTTGCCGTGTTGCTCGGCGAGCATTTTCTGTTCGGCCTTGAGTGCGGCAAGCAGGTTTTCCAGTTCATCCGACTGCTGCAGCTGGCGCAGGTTCTTGGTGTTGGGTGAGGAAATGTTGACGGTGACATAACTGGCGTAGGGGTAGACCTTGCGCAAACAGATCAGGTAGTCGTCGACGGCTTTTTCGATCGGCGTGTCGAAGTTCTTGCCGATGTTGATGCCGAGTATGCCCTTGTAGCGGCTGCGCTTGACGCTGCTGACCAGATAGTCGACACCCTTGTTGTTGAAGCCCATGCGGTTGATGATCGCCTCCGCCTTCGGCAACCGGAACAGACGCGGCTTGGGGTTGCCGGGCTGGGGGCGGGGCGTGACAGTGCCAATTTCGATGAAACCGAAACCCAGCGCGCCGAGCGCATCGATATAGTCGCCGTCTTTGTCCAGTCCGGCTGCCAGGCCGACCGGGTTGGGGAAGGTCAATCCCATCACGGTGCGGGGCGTTGTTTTGATGCGCGGTGCGAGCAGGCACAGCAGGCCTACCCGGTGGGCATCCCTGATTGCACGCATGCCGAGGCCGTGGGCGGTTTCAGCGTCGAGGCTGAAAAATATGGAGCGGATGAATGAGTACATCCCGGCATTTTACCTCCTAACCTGTAACAAGGGGCAAGCAAGACGCTAGAATAGGGATTCTGCAAGGAGAAACCAATGTTGAAGAAGCTGATCGTGACGCTTTTGCTATCGATACTGACCACGGCGGCGCTGGCAGATTATCCGCTCAAAATCATCCCGCTCAAGTATCGCTCCGCCGAGGAATTGATCCCGGTGATCCGCCCCATGCTGGGGGCGGGAGAGAACGTCGGCGGCATGAATTACCAGCTTTTCGTGCGCGCTTCGGACCAGGGCCTGCGCGACATCGAACTGCTGCTGGCCGAACTCGACCGGGCGCGGAAAAACCTGAGAATCACTTTGCAGCAGGACGTCGCGCGCAGCGGCGGTAGCGAATCACAGGGTGTGTCCGGCGCAGGCCGGGCGGGGAACGTACGCATCATCTTGCCGGGGAAAGAACCGTCCGGCAGCGGCGGGTTGGTGATCGGCGGCCGGCAGGAAGACAGCCTGCGCTACCAGATCACCCGCAGCACCGGTTCGGGTCAGGACAACACCAGCCAGTTCATTAATGTGCTGGAAGGCGCGCCCGCCTTCATCCGCGTCGGCCAATCGCTGCCTTACGTGCAACGCTTTCTGGCATTTGCCGGTAATCGCATCGTGTACGGACAGGATACGCAGTTTCTCAATGTCACCACCGGTTTCGAGGTGCTGCCGCGTCTCAACGGCGACCGGGTGGAGCTGGAGATCGCACCGCGCTTGTCTTTCGTAGGCAATCGGGGAGTCCAGGACGTGAATTTCCAGGAGCTGCGCACCACCGTCAGCGCCAAGCTGGGGGAATGGGTGGATCTGGGCGGGATAAACGCCAGCCGCGATGAAATCAGCCGAGCTATTCTGGAGACGGCTTCCGCTCAGTCGGGGGAACGGGGGGCGGTGCGGCTGAAGGTGGAGGAGGGGCGGTAGGCAGCGTGCCATGCAGTTCGCAGGGAGAGATAGCCAATAAATAAGTTGGCCCCTGCAAAAATCGGAATAGCGAGGATCTGGGCGGCGCCGACACCCGCCAATGCTAATTTGAGACCGCAGATTGTTGCAGCGGCAATGCCGAAAGTATAGGCCCAGTAGGAAGGGGAAAAGGGTTGCGCACCGAGCCATGAACCCAGTCGCAAGCCCAGCAAAAGCTGGAACAGCCCGTAGCCCCAGAGCATCAGCAGCCAATGATCAGCGGCGCCTGGGTCGAGCATCATCCAGGCCATGGCGCAAACCACCGGCGGGGCAAACTGGATGCCGAGAAGGGGGCGCTGCGCTGCTGGCAGGGCTTTGGAGTGCCATAGACGCTGGATGACGAGCGATTCGAGTGCCAGCCAGGAAAAAATTCCAGCACCCAGAAATAACCAGCCCCAGTCTGGATGCCCTAATCCCCCCAGCGCGGCAGCGCTGGTGAAGTTGCCGGCCACAGTGGGTAAATAAAGGGTCGGCGCCGTATCTAGTGCATCGCGCCCCCCTTGCCAGAGTGCGCCAGTATGCCAGAGCGAAAAAGCCAAATGCCAGGTGATTCCTGCAGCGGTAAGTGTCCATGCCAATGAGCGCGAGTAGGGCAACACCGCGAGCGCGATCAGCAGTGTCGAAATAGCCAACAGGGCGGGCGTGCTACCCTGAACCGGATGTTGGAATTCGCTTCGGACGACCTCTGGATGCCTTATTGCCTGCCATATATAAACAACCAGAAGCGCTGCCCAGATCAGCGCGGATAGTAGCAGCAACCCTTCTCCGATCGCAGATGGCATACCCCAAAGTCGAACGGAAACGCGCCAAGATTGACCAAGGCCGGCGATTCCCAGAACCATACCGAAAAAAGAAGCCGGAAGCGGCGACCGTGCCACGAAGTTATCCCTTATGCGATGAGGGCGAATTCTTGAAATGATCGCCAATCATAACAAACTCGCTACAACGCCGACATGATTTGGGGAAAATAATCCAAATAAGCTGGGCTATGTGTAGTGTTCAGCCTTCCGATGCCTCTTCTTCACCTTCGGTTTTGGCCTTGCGCTTTACGGTCTTGGGATCGCAAGTGATGGGGCGGTAGATTTCGATGCGGTCGCCATCCGCGAGCGCAGCGTCGAGCTTGGTGAGCTTGCTGAAGATGCCTACTTTTTGCTGTTCCAGGTCGATTTCAGGAAACTGCTGGAGGATGCCCGAACGCTCGATGGCGTCCCTGACAGTCGCACCGTCGAGTACTTCGACGCTGAGCCAGGCTTGGCGGGTTGGTGCGGCGTAGACGACCCCGATCTTCATTGCACCTTCCTCATGCTGCACTGTGTGCGCCGCCCATCTGGATGGCTTTGCCGGCGCGCACGTCCAGCATGCGTTTGCCTACTACCAGCAGTCCGAGCGCCAGGAACCCGCCGGGCGGCAGAACCATCATCAATATGCCTGTGTCAGCGGGTAACAAGCGCATTTCCATGAATTTGAAAGCGGGCCCAAACAGCAGCGATGCATCGGCGAACAGGGTGCCCACGCCAACGATCTCGCGCACCGCGCCGATAAGGGTGAGCGCGATGGTGAAGCCGAGACCCATGAAGAGACCGTCCACTAGCGAGGGCAACGTCGAGTTTTTACCAGCAAAAGCTTCAAGGCGGGCAAGTGGCAGGCAGTTGGACACAATCAGAGGAATGAACATGCCCAGCACCTTGTAAAGCTCGTGCATCCAGGCATTCATGAAGAGATCCACCAGTGTTACCATGGAGGCGATGACCAGGATGAATACCGGGATGCGCACTTCCTGGGTAATTTGGTTGCGGAACATGCCTACCAGCATGCTGGATGCAGCCATTACTACCGCTGTTGCCAATCCCATGCCCAGCGCGTTGGTGGCGCTGGTCGTCATGGCCATGGCCGGACACAGGCCCAACAACATAGCGAGCACCCCGTTGTTATCCCACAGACCATCGCGGACAATGGTTCGGTATGGTGTTGTCATTTAATGTGCCTCCTTCGTTGCCACCTTGCTGGTATCGATGTCCATCATTTTTGCCTTGTTGGCGGAGAACAGTTCAAGCCCCTTGTGGATGGCGTCAACCACGCCACGGGGCGTAATGGTGGCTCCGGCAAACTGGTCGAACTGACCGCCGTCCTTCTTTACTTTCCACTTGTCTGGCAGCGGATTGCCGAGCGAAAGGTCGGTGAAGCGCAGTATCCAGTCGCCTTTTTTTACTTCGATCTTGTCGCCCAGGCCGGGGGTCTCTTTATGGGCAAGAACGCGCACGCCGAGGATCTTACCCTGGGCATCCACGCCCATCATCAGCTTCATTTCGCCGGCATAGCCCGAGCCAAATATCTCGTAGGCCACACCGGTTACCTTGCCTTCTTTGCGAGCACGGTAGACGGTGATTTCCTTGTTGCGATCGTTCTTCATAGTGACGGTATCCGTCACTGGATTGTTGTCGTGGATGCTGGCCGGGATCACCTGGCTGAGCGAATTCAGCCTGTCTTCCTGCGCGCGAGCGGCGATATCATCCACGGTAATGCTGTCGCTAATGGCGAGCACGATCCCGAAACCCAAGCAAAATGTGCCCAGAATCAACCCGTGGCGTAGCGTGCGCTGTGCTTTCATGGATTTTCTTTCCCCAGCGGCAGCGGTTCGCCCTTGCGGGTGCGCCCGAACGCGCGCGGACGGGTGTATTGATCGATAATGGGAACCAGCGCATTCATCAGCAGAACTGCAAAAGCCACGCCTTCGGGGTAGCCGGCGAAGGTGCGGATGAGCCAGATCAGCACGCCACAGCCGAGGCCGAATATCAGTTGTCCCTTTTTTGACACCGGCGAAGTGACGTAGTCGGTAGCGATGAAAAACGCTCCCAGAAAGGTGGCGCCGGATACCAGATGGAAGGTGCCGGGGGCAAAGCGGGCCGGGTCAACGGCGTGGAATATCGCGCCCATCAGGAACACCCCGCCCATTACGCTCAACGGAATATGCCATGAAATGATGCGCCGGGCCATCAGGAACAGGCCGCCGGCGAGTATCAGTATCGCCGAGGTTTCGCCCAGACTGCCGGCGCGGTAGCCCAGCATCATGTCCATCATGTCGGGCGCCTGCGCCAGAGATTGCGACACCGGAATGCCGCGCGACAGCTCGGTCTTGATATGGCCAAGCGCAGAAGCCGCGCTCACCGCATCGGGCATCTGGCCGCCGAAGGTGATGGCAATGGCGTCGGCCAGGCCGGGTGCATGGGCCGAGAACAGCGGATGCGGCATCACCCAGACGGTCATCGCCACAGGGAACGATATCAGCAGGGCGACGCGCGCCACCATGGCGGGGTTGAACACATTCTGGCCGATGCCGCCAAAGGGATGTTTGGCCAGGGCGATGGCGAAAATCGCCCCCAGCACGCCGATCCACCAAGGTGCCCAGGGCGGCAGGCTCATCGCCAGCAGCCAGCCGGTAAGCACTGCCGAGTAGTCGTTGAGTGTCGCTTTCACCGGCTGGCCAGCCAGTATCAGACAACCTGCCTCTACCACTACGCAGGCGCCGACTGTGACGGTGAACAGCAGGATCGCAGGCCAGCCGAACAGGTAGAGGTTGAAAGCGGTAGCCGGTATCAGCGCCAGCAACACCGTGAACATGATTTTTTGAACGCTGCTGACCTGGTGGGTAAACGGTGCGCTGTTCTTGATGGATAGAAAGGTCATGCGGGGGTCTCGTCCTTTTCTTTGGCAGCGGCTGCCGCGGCTGCCTGGGCTTTCTTGGCGGCAAGGGTGGCGGCTTTGTCCGCAGCTGCTTTTTCCACGCGCAGGGTGTGCGCTTCGGCCAGAATCCGGGTCTGTTCGATCTTGCGCCGTTCGCGATCCTGGGCGTTGATCATGCCCTTGGCGTAGTTGAAATAGTGCACCAGCGGGATATGCGACGGGCACAGCCAGGAACAACTGCCGCAGGAAACGCAGTCCATTACCCCGAGCTGGGCGGCGACTTTAAAATTGTCCTTGCGGATGAAGGCGGCCATTTCTACCGGAACCAGCCCGCACGGGCAGATTGTCACGCAGTTGCCACAGCGGATGCAGGCGCTGGCCGGCTGCTGGTTGATTTCTGCGGCGGTGAGAGCCAGGATGCCCGACATGCCCTTGATCACAGGCACGTCCAGTCCGGGCAGCGGTTGGCCCATCAGCGGCCCGCCGTTGATCAGGCTTTCGGGCTCGACGGCGAATCCGCCGCAGAAGGCGATCAGGTCGGCCACCCGGGCGCCGATCGGCACCTCGATATTATTCGGTTCGCGCACCGCGTTACCGCTCACCGTCACTACGCGGGAGATGAGCGGACGGCCGAAGCGCACGGCATGATGCACGGCGCGGGCGGTGGCGACGTTGTGCACCACAACGCCGATGTCGGCGGTGAGTTTCTTTGCCGGTGTTTCGCGCCCGGTGATGGCCTGCACCAGATGGCGCTCGGAGCCCATCGGATATTGCACCGGCACGCCCACTACCTCAACCTCGGAAAAGGTGGAAGCGGCCCGTGTCATGGCATCGATTGCCTGGGGCTTGTTCTGTTCGATGGCGATCACCACCCTGGGTACGCCCAGCGCATGTGCCATGATGCGCGCGCCGTCGATGATCTCGTCGGCGTACTCGCGCATCACCCGGTCGTCGCAGGTCAGGTAGGGTTCGCATTCAGCGCCGTTGAGGAGCAGGATTTCCAGCTTTTTCTGGGTGCCGAGGTTCAGTTTGATTGCCGAGGGGAAGGCTGCCCCTCCCATGCCGACGATGCCTGAAGCGGCGACGCGCTCGTTGATGGTGTGTGTGTCCGCTGTGAAGGGATCAGCGATGGGTTCGGGGAGCTCGCCCCACTCGTCCTTGCCATCGGGTTCGAGGATGATGGTGGTTTGCGCCAGCCCGGAAGGGTGAGGCGCAGCGATGGCGGTGATGGCCTTGATGCGTCCCGAGGTGGGTGCGTGCTGGGGAGCGGACACCGTGCCGCCGCTACGCGCGATCATCTGCCCTTTTTTGACTGGGTCGCCCTCATTCACCAGTACTTCGGCCGGCGCGCCGATGTGCTGCTGCAGGGGGATGTAAAGTGCAACCGGCATGGGTAATGCGACGATGGCCTTCTCGCTGGTCAGTTCCTTGCGGTAGTCGGGATGGATGCCGCCGCGGATGGGGAAAAGTTTCATCTTAAATCGCCCTCTTTAATGCATGGCATGCTGGTCTTCAGGTTTGGCCCAATGCCAGCTGCCCAGCGTCATCGGGATCGGGCGCATCTCGATCGCGTCGGTGGGGCAGACCTTGACGCATTTGGCGCAGCCGTGGCAGACATCGGCGATGACCGTGTGCATCAGCTTGTTGGCACCCATGATGGCGTCCACCGAGCACTCCTTGATGCAGCGGGTGCAGCCGATGCACAGATCCTCGATGATGACGGCGTATTCTGGCACCTTCTCTTCATGCTCGGACAGGTCGGCGGTGACGCCCAGCTTCCTGGCAAGCACTTCGATCACTGCCCTGCCGCCGGGCGTGCACAGGGTTATCGGTGCCTCGCCCTTCGCCAGCGCAACTGCATACTGGCCACAGCCAACATAGCCGCACTGGCCGCATTGCGAGCCGGGCAGCATCTCCTTCAATTCCTCCTCCAGCGGATTTTCCTCAACAGCGAGAAAATATGCGGCCGCGCCGAGTATGCTGCCGAGTGTGACGCCCATTATCGTGAGACTGCCGACCGCTAATAACATAGTCAGACTCCTAAGCCAATGAAAGGTGATGAGTGATGTGCCAAGGGTTTATTCATCACATCTCACCCAGTCGTGGTCATCCCGGAAAAACCCATGAACGCCAGCGCCAGCAGGCTGGCGACGATAAATCCGATCGGTGGGCCGGCGAACAGGCGTGGGATCTCGGCCAATGCCATTCGTTCGCGCAGCCCGGCGAAAATAACCATCACCAAGCTATAGCCGATGGAGGAAGCAAAGCCGAACAGCGTGGCGCTAATGAAATTCATTCTGTGCTCGACCAGCAGGATGGCAATACCCAGCACCGCGCAATTGGTAGTGATGAGCGGCAGGTAGATGCCCAGCATCTGGAACAGGTGTGGCGATACCTTTTTTACCGTCAACTCGGTGAACTGCACGGCGGCGGCGATAACCATGATGAAAGTCACCGTGCGCAGATACCACAGGTTATAGGGCTCAAGCAAATAGGTTGCGACTGCCCAGTCAGCCATCGACGAGACGGTGATCACGAAAGTGGTTGCCATGCCCATGCCGACCGCGGTGTCGATGCGCGTGGTGACGCCCATGAACGAGCACAGACCGAGAAAGCGGGCCAGGATGACGTTGTTGACCAGTGCCGCGCTCACCATCAGAAGGATGTATTCTTTCATGCCTCGGCCTCTAGGTTATTTTACAGGTGCCGCCCGTATTGGCGCGACGAATGAAGCGGGGGGCGAGGTCGCCTCGGGAAGACAGATGGCCGGCGCTCAGGCGCGCGATGCCAAGACCGAGCGCCAGCCCGGCGACCATGGCGGCCATGGTGATGCCATCGCTGCCGGCGGCCCATTGTGCCATTACGCCTGCGCCCAGCATGGCGGCAAGCGGAATGGCATAGGCGGTGAGCGAAGCCTTGAGCAGCGTATTCTCGCGGATGCCGACCACCACGCGTTCGCCGACAACCAGGCCGGGATGATTTTCGAGCGAGAAGCGGCGGGCTTCGAGCCGGTTGGCGGTAGTGCCGATACCCCCCTTGGCGCCGCAGGTCGAGGACGAGGCGCAACTGCCGCAGCTGGTGGTCTGTTCCGGTTCCAGCCAGACTATGGTGCCTTCCACCGCTACAACGTGGGCGATGCCCTCGACCATGTCGGGTGCGCTGAAATCCATCGTGTTTTCCTCGGTGGCGTTCACGGTCAGGACACCACGGTGGATATCACGCCTTCGGGTGTGACATAGATGGCCTTCGTGCCGCCAGCAGCCCGGAGGATGGCTAGTCGACTCTCGACCGGCGCCATCAGCATGGCGGCGGAGAGGCCGTCGGCGATGGTGCCGGTGCTGGCTATGACCGAAACCCCCAGCAGCGCGGGCGCAGTGCGTCCGGTGCGGGTGTCGATCAGGTGGGTGAAGGCGCCGGCAGGGTCGAACAGGGTGCCATAGCCACCTGAAGTGGATACGCACTGGTCCACCACTTCAAGCGTGGCCACCGTGCTATTGGGATCGGCAGGATTGGCTATGCCGATGCGCCAGGCCGAGCCATCAGGCTTGGTCGACAAGGCACGCGGCTCGCCCATGTCCACCAGCATGTGCTCGAAGCCATGGGCGCGCAGCACATCGGTGACGCGGTCTGTGATATAGCCCTGGGCGCCGCTGTTGAGCGTCAGGCCCATGCCGGGATGGGTGAAAGCGATGCGTTGGCGGTTTGCGTCCACCTCGACTGCGCGCCAATCCACCAGGGCAAGCGCAGCGGCAATGTCGTGCGGAGCCGGCCCGGAGGGATCGGGGTGTGCGGCAGTGAAATGGCGAAAATAGGTCTGCCACAGCGGTTGCACTGTGGGGTCGTAGATGCCGTCGCTGATCCTGGCCAGCGACAGGGCGTGGGTCAGCAGGGCGATGAAGTCAGCCGGTGCATTCTCCAGCACGCTGTCGCGGTTGAGCGCGGCGATGGCGCTGTCGGCGCGGTAGACACTGAAAATTGCCTCCAGTCGCTTCAGTTCGTCCAGCCCGGCAGCGATGGCTGCGCGCGCCTGTGCTTCGTCGGTGTGGTAAAGCTGGATGGAGGCGGGCGCTCCCAGTGCGGTGCCTTCCCAGCGCACCGGCCTGGCCTGGGAACTACCTGCCTTCAGCAGCAACGGCAGGCCGACAGCGGCGGCGGCGATGGTGATGAAGCGACGGCGAGACATGACGACAGGCATAATGTATGACCTCGACAAATAACCTAGTGGTTTTTACGCTGCGAAACCTTTTTGTTTTATATATCTTATATAAGAGATATAAAACAAGTACCGATGGCGTAATGTTACGATGAGTGCGTTCTGCTTGGCAATATCCTGCGACTGAATTTTAGATGTTTCGGATCCATTTATCTTAGAAAGGCAACTGCGCATTCGGTTCCGCCGCCAGCAACACCGCCCGAAACTCTTCCTGAATCCGCTTCAGCGCCACTTCGTTATCCCCTTCAAAGCGCAGCACGATCACCGGCGTGGTGTTGGACGGCCGCATCAGGCCGAAGCCGTCGGCGTATTCCACGCGCAGGCCGTCGAGGGTGATGATTTCCGTGGCATCCGGGAATTTTGCGGTTTTTTGCAGCTTGTCGATCAGGGCATAGTGCGCGCCTTCCTCCATCTTGATCTGGAGTTCCGGCGTGTTCACGGTATCCGGCAGGCCATGCAGGGTGGCGTTGATGTCAGCCTGATTGCTGAGGAATTCGAGCATGCGTGCGCCAGCGTAGAGGCCGTCGTCGAAGCCGTACCAGCGCTCCTTGAAAAAGATGTGGCCGCTCATCTCGCCAGCCAGCAGAGCGCCGGTTTCTTTCATCTTGGCTTTGATGAAGGAGTGGCCGGTTTTCCACAGCAGCGGTTTGCCGCCGCGTTCGCGGATCCAGGAAAACAGGTTGCGGGTGGATTTGACGTCGAAGATGATTTCCGCGCCGGGATTGCGTGAGAGCACGTCCTGCGCGAACAGCATCAGCTGGCGGTCAGGGAAGATAATCCGCCCGTCCTTGGTAACAACGCCCAGGCGGTCGCCGTCGCCGTCGAAAGCGAAGCCGATTTCGGCATCGCTGGTCTTGAGGCGGGCGATCAGGTCGCGCAGGTTCTCGGGGACCGAGGGGTCGGGGTGGTGGTTAGGAAAATTGCCGTCCACTTCGCAGAACATTTCTTCGACTTCGCATCCCATGTCGCGATAGAGCTGGGGCGCGAACGCGCCGGGTACACCATTGCCGCAGTCGACGATGATCTTCATCTTTCTCGCCATCTTCACGTCGGAGGTGATGCGGTTGAGGTATTCGTCGGCGATGTCGTGGGTGCTGTAGCTGCCGCTGCCGTTGGACAGGTCGCCCTGTTCCAGCCGAATCCGCAGCGCCTGGATTGCGTCGCCGGACAGGGTGTCGCCGGCCAGCACCATTTTCAGGCCATTGTAGTCGGGCGGGTTGTGGCTGCCGGTGAGCATGACCGCGGAGTGGGTGTTGAGCTGGTAAGCGGCGAAATAGGTCATGGGCGTGGCAACCAGACCCAGATCGATGACGTCAATGCCGGCTTTCTGAATGCCGCGCGCCAGCGCTGCGGCCAAGTCCGGGCCAGACAGGCGTCCGTCGCGGCCGATGGCGATGGCGGTCTGCTTGCGAGCTACGGCTTCCGAACCGATGGCGTGGCCGATGGCCTCGACGATTTCCGGTGTCAGGGTTTTTCCGACGATGCCGCGGATGTCGTAGGCTTTGAAAATTTCTTTGGGCAGGCTGATCATGTAGTGCACTTTCTCTTTGTGTGATTTTGCCTTGATTATCGCGGTTTTCGGCCGTTTTTTCCACCAGCTTTCAAGCCGGAGTATAATTACCGCCTCACCTATTCTGAAAAGCACGTCACCATGCAACTCGCCGCTTCTTTACTCGAAAAATACAGCAAGGCCGGTCCACGCTACACTTCTTACCCGACCGCACCCTATTTTACCGATGCCTTCGGCGAGAAGGAGTGGCTGGAAGAAATCAAACAGACCCAGGACAAGGGGCGCGACCTGTCGCTGTATGTGCACATTCCGTTCTGCGACACGCTGTGCTACTACTGCGGCTGCAACATGGTGGCGACGAGGAACTACAATCGTGCTACCGAATATCTGGATTACCTGTTCAAGGAAATTGACCAGGTGGCTGCACTGACCAACCCGTCCAGAGTCGCGCGCCAGTTGCACTGGGGCGGCGGCACGCCGACCTATTTGGCCCCCGACGATATCCGCCGCCTGTTCGCTCATATCGCCAGCCGTTTTACCATCGCTGCTGATGCGGAAAAAGGCTGCGAGGTTGATCCGCGCGAGCTTTCCCGCGAGCATGTAAAGGCCCTGAAAGATGCCGGCTTCAACCGCATCAGCCTGGGCGTGCAGGATCTGAATGACACCGTGCAGAAGGCGGTCAACCGGGTGCAACCGGAAAGCCTGATCCGGCAGGTTTATGGCTGGATGCGTGAAGAAGGTTTTGACAGTATCAACATGGACCTGATGGTGGGCCTGCCGCATCAGACCGTGGAAACCTATCGTGAAACGCTGGACAAGATTATCGACATGGGGCCGGACCGGCTGGCAGTGTTCAATTATGCCCACGTGCCGTGGATGAAAAAAAACCAGAAACTAATTGTTGAAGCCGATCTGCCCAGTCTCGCTACACGTCTGGAACTGCAACAGCTGATTCTGGACAAACTTGGCGCTGCAGGCTACGTCTACATTGGCATGGACCATTTCGCAAAACCCGACGACGAGATCGTCAGGGCGCAACAGAGCAAGACCCTGTACCGCAACTTCCAGGGCTACACCACTCACAAGAACTGCGATATTTACGCTTTCGGCGCTTCCTCGATCAGCCAGACCGAGGATGTGTTCGTGCAGAACGTGAAAAAGCTGTCCGACTATTATCGACTGGTGGGTGAGGGGCGGCTGCCGACAGAGCGCGGCCTGCGCGTCACGAATGAGGACAAGCTGCGGCGCGATGCCATTACCCGCATCATGTGTGACCTTGAACTCGACAAGGCGTCCTTCGGGCGTGCATGGGGAATCGATTTCGACAAATACTTTGCCGATGCCATGGTGGAATTGAAGGAAATGGAAGCCGACGGACTGGTTGCACTGTCGCCTGAAAAGGTTGCGGTAACCCAGGTCGGGCGCTTCTTCCTGCGCAATATCGCGATGCCCTTCGATGCCTATCTCAAGCAGCAATCGGCAGAGAAGCCGCGTTTTTCCCGGACGCTATAACCAGGAAAAAGGCCGGGCTCGATATTTCAGCAGAATACTTGGGATATCAGCGTAATTTCCTCTTCGGACTTGAGCATTACAGCGGCGCAGGTTGTCGCATCCAGGTTAAGCCGGCCGAAGGCGGGGGGAGGCGTTGACCATTCAAAGCTTCCATCTGGCCCGGGGCAGCCTCGTTTGGCCAGGATGTTGGCTACCATTACCACATCGGTCAGGTCTGCCGGTGCGTAGTGGATCCGGTTAAATGAGGCATGATCTCTTGCGGCAGTAATGATGTCCTCCGGGACATCCCAGCTTTCCAGAATAACCGGACTGATTTGTGCATGCGTTTGATGCGGGATGTTTCTTAACATCGCCTCATCGGTAAACAGATCCGGGTATTTATTCGCGCGGGCCAGGATGTAGAACATGCCGATATCGTGTAGCAGACCCGCCAGCATCGCAGTGTCGGGGTTAAGGCGGGTCAGCCTTTTCGCCAGCACGTAGCTGAGCGCGGCAACCTGGATACTGTGTCGCCACAATTTTTCCAGGGGAACACGCATCATGCTCTGGTGGGTATCCTGGGCCAGTTGACGTATCCCTAGCGCAATCGCGGCGTTGCGAACCAGAGCATAACCCAGACGTTTGATCGCTGTGGGCAGGTCGTCAACCGGTCTGCTACCGGCGCATAATGCAGCACTGTTTGCCAGGCGTAATAGCTGTGCTGACAGAACCGGTTCTGTTCCGACGATTTTGGCGACTTTGCTGGCGGAAATGTTGGGGTCGCTCAGTGCGGACCGAATCCGCATTGTGATGTCGGGAAAGCTTGGGAAAATCAGGTTCTTCGCCGATATCTCCCTGGCGAGGGTATCGATAAAATCCGCCATATTTGTTTGTACGGTGCTCATTGAGCTCTCCAGATTGACGGTATTATCGTGGATGGTGCCGCTTCGGTTGTCAATGTTGAAATTATCGGCTTGATTGCCATCCAATGGAAATATTGCAGAATCTTTATTGAACACTTGTTCGGAAGAAAAGCTGCCTATTTCAACTACCCTGTAGATAGGGCTGGTCAGCCCAAGGCCAGGGCAATCTGTTTCATTTCGTCTTCGGAATCCATCAACACCGTATCGCAGGTTTCCGAGTCCAGCCTCAGATGTCCGAAGGCTTGCGGAGCTTTTTCCCAGTCAATGTTTTCCGGCATACCCTCGCCGCTGAGGATGTTGGCGACCATGATCACGTCAGTCAGGTCGGCCGGCGCGGCGTGGATGCGGTTGAATGTTTCATGATCCTGGATCGCGGCGGCGATTTCCTCGGGAATTTCCCAGCTTTCCAGGATCGCACGTCCCACCTCGGCGTGCCAGAGGCGGGTGATTTCCTTGATGGCCGCCTCATCGGCAAAGAGTTCCGGGAAGTCTTTCACCCGGGTCAGAATGTAAAACTCGCCGATATCATGCAGCAGCCCTGCCAGCATCGCTTCGTCCGGGTTAATTCGCGCCCGTTTTTTTGCCAGTATGTAGGAGATGGATGCGACCAGGATGCTGTGCTTCCATAGCTTTTCCACCCACGGCTGCATGACGCCCTGCGGTGATGCCTGGGATAGCTGGCGCATCCCGACCGAGATGGCGACGTTGCGTACCAGCGCATAGCCTAGCCGGGTGATCGCCGTGCGCAGGTCGACGATCGGCTTGCCGCTGGTGTTCATCGCGACCGAATTGGCAAGCTGTAACAGATGTGCGGAAAGCACCGGCTCCGCCCCGACGATGTGAGCGACTTTGTCTGTTGACGAGTTGGGGTCATTCAGCGCAGAGCGAATGCGCATTGTGGCATTCAGTGAGGTCGGGAAAACCAGGTTTTTGGAGGAAAGCTCCTTTGCCAGGCTTTCGATGAATTCAAACCCTTTGGGTATTCCTGTTGCCATTACGATTCCAAACCGGTTAAGTGCATATCGTGGTGAAAGCTGCTGCGCTTGTCAATTCTCATTTTCCCTGGTTTTTATCTTGTGGGCCGGCATGCTGGAGCATTGCGGCGGCTTCCTCGAAAACCCGTTTCGGAGAGAGCTTGATCATGCAGTCGAAATGGCCGAGCGGACACTCCCTTTTGAAACAGGGACTGCAGGGCAGGTTCAGGCTGATAATCCTGGCCTGGTCCGACATTGGCGGGGTAAAGCCGGGGCTGGACGAGCCGAACAAGGCGATCATCGGCTTGTCGAGTGAGGCGGCAATGTGCATCAGGCCGGAATCGTTGACGACGGCAAGGTTTGCAGCGGCAAGCAGGTCGATGGCCTCGGCGAGGTCGGTTTGGCCGCACAGGTTGCGGGCCACCCCGTTGCTTGAGTTTTCGATTTCGGCGCCGATTTCCGCATCCTTGTGCGAGCCCAGTAGCCAGATTTCATGGCCTTCATCTGCCAGCATGCGCGCCAGTTCGGCGAAATGTGGAGCCGGCCAGCGCTTGGCCGGGCCGTATTCGGCGCCGACGCAGAAAGCGACCACCGTTTTTTTCGGGGTCAGGCCCAGTTTGGCAAGCGTGGTTTGTGTCCGTTCTTTATCCGCCGTCAGGCGCGGGTTATTCACCGGGCGGTGCAGGGGGGTGCCGGGATATTCGGCCAGGGCGGCGAAGCGCTCCACCATCAGGGGTAGGGACTGCTTGTCCAGATGCCGCATGTCATTGATCAGGCCAAAGCGCATCTCGCCTTTGAAGCCGGTGCGCAACGAAATGCCCGCAAAGAAAGGAATCAGTGCCGATTTTAGCGAATTGGGCAGGATGAAGGCGTGATCATAGTGATCCTGCCGCAGCGCGCTCCCCAGCTTCCAGCGCAGCTTGAGACAGAGCTCGCCATGGGCCAGCGGATTGATGATGACGCGCCGGATTTCCGGCATGCGTTCCAGTACCGGGGCCACCCAGGCCGGCGCGAAGGCATCGATCACGGCATCGGGATAGAGTTCCCGCAGACGTCGTAACAGGGGCTGCGCCATCACGGCGTCGCCGACCCAGGAGGGGGCGATGATGAGGATTTTCGACATGAATCTTTTTTACCGCAGAGGACGCAGTTATGTAGGTTGGGTTAGGCGCGGTTTTTTGCGCCATAACCCAACAAACCCAAACTTCCTTAGTGTGTTGGTTTTGTTTTGGAGACGCCGGCTACCCCTCTCCCCAACCCTCTCCCACAGGGGGAGAGGGGGCAAGCGCGAAGGGCGCTTGTTTTGATCGGCGGTAAATCAGGTTGTTAGTGATGCCCCTTGGGCAACTCGCCCTTGAGCTTGTACAGCGTTCCGCAATAGGGGCACAGCGCTTCGCCGGTCTTTTCTATCGGCAGGAACACACGCGGGTGGCTGCTCCAGCTCTGCATCGCCGGTGTCGGGCAGTGCAGCGGCAAATCCTTCGCCGTGACTTCGTAATAACGTGCCTTGAATTCGGGTTGCATCGATCTCTCCTTAAACCAGGCTCAGCCAATCCTGATGGTTGGCTGCCTTGCCGGTGACGCAGTCAAAAAACATGGTCTGCAATTTGGTCGTGATCGGGCCACGCTTGCCTTCGCCGATGGTGCGGTTGTCCAGTTCGCGGATCGGCGTAACTTCAGCCGCCGTGCCGGTGAAGAAGGCTTCATCGGCGCAATACACTTCATCGCGGGTAATGCGTTTTTCGATCACCGGGATGCCCAGTTCGCCGGCGAGCTCGATGATAGAGGCGCGGGTGATGCCTTCCAGGCAGGAAGTCAGGTCGGGCGTGAACAGTTTGCCATTCTTGACGATGAAAAGATTTTCGCCTGCGCCTTCCGCCACGTAGCCATCCACATCCAGCAGCAGGGCTTCATCGTAGCCATCGTGCGCTGCTTCCTGGTGGGCGAGAATGGAGTTGGTGTAGGTAGATACCGACTTGGCGCGGCACATGTTGACGTTAACGTGGTGGCGGGTGAACGACGAGGTTTTCACGCGGATACCTTTCTCCAGCGCTTCTGCGCCGAGATAGGTGCCCCACGACCAGGCGGCCACGGCGATATGGGTGGAGAGCGTGGTTGCCGCGATGCCCATGGCTTCCGAACCGTAAAACACGATCGGACGGATGTAGCCGGATTCAAGATTGTTGCCGCGCACCACATCCAGCTGGGCCTGCATCAGCGTGGCTTTATCGAAAGGCATTTTCATGCAGAAGATGTGCGCCGAGGCGAATAGCCGGTCGGTGTGCTCCTTCAAGCGGAAGATCGCCGTGCCCTTGTCGGTCTTGTAGGCGCGCACGCCTTCGAACACGCCCATGCCGTAGTGCAGTGTATGGGTGAGGACGTGGGTGGTGGCGTCGCGCCAATCCACCATCTTGCCGTCGTACCAGATCAGGCCGTCGCGGTCGGACATAGACATATTTGTTGCTCCAAACTCTAATTAAAGTTAACTGCCAATCAACAATGCCGGGGCCGGTTTTTTTGCCCCTTCCCCCTCATAGGGGGAAGGTTGGGATGGGGGTAAAAATGCCCGTTCTCACGCGAGGCTTTCCACCCCCACCCTAGCCCTCCCCCTGCCAGGGGGAGGGAATAATGTCGCTAGGAATTGTCAGGAATCGGCTAATTGTAGCGCATTTTGCCGAATTTAAGGAGCGAACACCGCCTGCCACAGCTGCTTGACGGCTTCCGCGTGTTCTTCCGTCTGCTCCGGATCGATGCGGGCATGAGCGCCGCCCTGTAGCCGGAGCTGGTGCTGGAGCAGGCGGTATTCGCGGTAGGTGTCGCGTACCTGCTCTGCCAGTTTCGCAGGGATCAGCTTGAACTCGCCGGCGATCCGGAGTAGGGCGAGGTTGCCTGCGTTTCGCGTCAATTCGGGATGGAGGCGGGAAAAGTTCAGCACCAGATACTGCACGATGAACTCGACGTCGATGATGCCGTTTCTATCATGTTTGATGTCGAACAGGCCGCTGGGGTTGGGGTGTGCGTCCAGCATCTTCTGCCGCATCTTGAGCACTTCCTCGCGCAGGGTGGCGGGGTCGCGCACCTGCCGCAACACCTCGATGCGGATGCGCTCGAAGGTCGCGCCGATATCGGCATCGCCGGCACAGAAGCGGGCACGGGTCAGCGCCTGGTGTTCCCACACCCAGGCCTGATTCTTCTGGTAGTCCTCGAATGCCTCGACCGAGCTGACCAGCAGGCCGCTGGCGCCGTTGGGGCGTAGCCTCAGGTCGGTTTCGTAAAGGATGCCGGCCGGCGTCATGCTGGAAATCCAGCTGTTGATGCGCTGCGCCAGTTTTGCGTAGTTCTCGGCAGCATCGGGCGAATCGTCGTCATAAAGGAAGATGATGTCGAGGTCGGAGGCGTAGCCCAGTTCCTTGCCGCCCAGTTTGCCGTAGGCGATGATGGCGAAGCGCGGTGTGTCGCGGTGTTTGACGCGCAGCCCGGCCCAGGCGAGGCGCAGGGTTTCGTCCAGGATCATGTCGGCCAGGTCAGAGAGCTGGTCGGACAGGATTTCCAGCGGCAGCGCCCCGGCCAGATCCTGCGCCACGAGGCGGAATGTTTGCGCCTGCTTGAAGTGGCGCATGATGTCCATCTGCCGCTCGGTGTCGCCTTCAGCCGCGTGCAGCAGCCCCTTCAGCTCGTTCCGGAGTTCCTCCCGGTCGTACCTGGCGTAAAGCTCGCGGGTGTCGAGCAGTTCATCCAGCAAAATCGGGTGCTGGGTGAGGTAATCCGATACCCAGGGGCTGGCGCTGCACAGCTTGGCCACCTGGTTGAGGGTCTGCGGGTATTCCACCAGCAGGGCGAGGTAGGTGCCGCGCCGGCTGATGTTTTCCACCAGATGGAGAATGCGCTCCAGGGTTTCGTCCGGGTTGGAGAAGTTGCAGGCCACCTGGATCAGCGGCGGCAGGAGTGAGTCGAAGCGGGTGCGGCTTTCGGTTGGCAGCTGGTTGTAGCGGCTGCCTTCGCGGATACGGTTGAGCCGCTGCCAGGCATCGGCTGGGTGGTGGTAGCCCTGTTCGGCAAGCAGTGAGATGGCTTCCTCTTCAGCTGGCGCGCCCTGCCACAATGCTGCCAGGGAGTGATTGCCCTGCGCGCTTTGCGGCGCAGCGAAGACTTGCTCGAAATGGCGCTCCACCTTGCTGCGGTGGCTGTCGAGTGCGTGCAGGAATTCGGGCCAGTCGGCGTAGCCCATCGCGGCGGCGATGATCTGCCGGTCGGCGTCGTTAACCGGCAGGGTCTGGGTCTGGGCGTCCTCCAGGTATTGCAGGCGGTGCTCCAGGTTGCGCAGGAAGAAGTAGGCGCTGCGCAGCTCGGTCACGGTCTGTGCCGGCAGCAGCTTGCGCTGTTCGATCAGGTCGAGCGCCACCAGGGTGGAGCGGGTCTGCAGGTCGGTTTCCTTGCCGCCGCGGATGAGCTGGAATACCTGGGCGATGAACTCGATTTCGCGTATGCCGCCCGGCCCCAGTTTGATGTTGTCCTGCATGTCGCGCCGGTTCACTTCCTGGCGGATCTGGGTGTGCAGGCCGCGCATCGAGGCAAAGGCGCCGAAATCCAGGTATTTGCGGAACACGAATGGCCGCAGGATGGCGGCCAGTTCCCGGTACAGGCTGCCGGTGAGAGGCCGCCCCTTGATCCAGGCGTATCGCTCCCATTCCCGGCCCTGGGTGAGGTAGTAGTTTTCCAGCATGGAAAAGCTGCCGACCAGCGGCCCGGAGTCGCCATAGGGCCGCAGCCGCATGTCGACGCGGAAGACAAAACCGTCCGGGGTGGCCTCGTTGAGGGCGCCGATCAGCTTCTTGCCGAGCAGGGCGAAATATTCATGGTTGCTGGTTTTGCGCGGCCCGGTGGTTTCGCCTTCCTCAGGGTAGGCAAAGATCAGGTCGATGTCCGATGAGACGTTGAGCTCGCCGCCGCCGAGCTTGCCCATGCCGACCACGACCAGGTCTTGCTCGGTGCCGCTTTCTTCGCCGACAGGGGGGCCGTATTGGCTGCGCAGCCAGCTGTCGATCCGGGAGAGGGCGAAGTTGGTGGTGACTTCGGCCAGCACGGTGGCGGTGCTCATGACTTCGCGCAGGTCGGCCAGTCCAGCGAGGTCACGCACGATCAGACGCAGCATCACCTGCTTGCGCAAAAAGCGCAGGGCTTTCTTCAGGGCGGTTTCATCCTCGATCGCGCAGCCGTCGAGGATGGCCTGCATCGCAGCCGCATCCCAGGGTGTGAACAGGGTTGCACGCAGCCGGTCGAGAGCGGTGGTGTCGCTTTCGGTCAGGCGCCGGGCATAGCGGCTGAGGTTGAGCGCCTTTGCTATGAGTTGTTCGGGGGTGTTTTGCGTGGAAATATCCATTTTGATATGATGAGATGTCAGTTAGCTTATCTATATGTTTGGCGGAATCCCGAGTTTTGTCGGCATCACGTTGACAAAAATCAATTTTGTTTGGCTTGCATCAATTAATAAAAGCGATATCATCAGTTCTAATCAACCTACCGCATCGTAACAAAAACTCCGAGGAGAAAACATGTCGTCGATCGAATCAGTCATGAATGAAACACGGGTATTCGAGCCGGCTGAGGCATTCAAGGCCCAGGCCAACGTCAAGGGGATGGAAGGCTATCGGGCACTGTGCGAGCAGGCTGATAAAGATTACGAAGGCTTCTGGGCCGGGCTGGCGCGCGAACTGCTGGTGTGGAAGAAACCTTTCACCAAGGTGCTGGACGAGAGCAACGCGCCGTTCTATAAATGGTTCGACGACGGTGAAATGAACGTTTCCTACAATTGCCTGGACAAGCATCTCGCCACTCAGCCGAACAAGACCGCGATCATCTTCGAGGCGGACGACGGCAAGGTCACCAAGATCTCCTACAAGGATCTCTACCACCGCGTCTGCACCTTCGCCAACGGACTCAAGGCACTGGGCGCGAAGAAGGGCGACCGCGTCATCATCTACCTGCCGATGAGCATCGAGGCGGTGGTGGCGATGCAGGCCTGCGCCCGTATCGGTGCGATCCACTCGGTGGTGTTCGGCGGCTTCTCCGCCAAGAGCCTGCATGAGCGCATCACCGATGCGACCGCCAGCCTGATCATCACTGCCGACGGCCAGTTCCGCGGCGGCAAGGCGCTGCCGCTCAAGCCTGCAGTGGACGACGCGCTCGCCATGGGCGGCTGCGAGTGCGTGAAGAAGGTGGTGGTGTACCAGCGCACCGCCGGAGAAGCCGCGTGGGATGCACAGCGCGACGTATGGTGGCACGATGCCGTCAAGGGCCAGGCCGACACCTGCGAGCCGGAGTGGGTGAACGCCGAGCATCCACTGTTCATTCTTTACACCTCCGGTTCCACCGGCAAGCCCAAAGGCGTTCAGCATTCTTCCGCCGGCTTCCTGCTCCACGCCATCAACACCATGCGCTGGACTTTCGACTACAAGGACAGCGACGTGTTCTGGTGCACCGCCGACGTCGGCTGGATCACTGGCCACACCTATGTCACCTACGGCCCGCTGGCGATCGGCGCCACCGAGCTGATGTTCGAGGGCGTGCCGACCTACCCCGACGCCGGCCGCTTCTGGAGGATGATCCAGGACCACAAGGTCACCACCTTCTATACCGCGCCAACCGCGATCCGCTCCCTGATCAAGCTCGGCGCCGACCTGCCCAAGCAATATGATCTTTCCTCCCTGCGCCTGCTAGGTACTGTGGGCGAGCCGATCAACCCCGAGGCGTGGATGTGGTATTACAACACTGTCGGCCAGACCCGCTGCCCGGTCGTCGATACCTGGTGGCAGACCGAAACCGGCGGCCACATGATCACCCCGCTGCCCGGCGTGCATGGCCTCAAGCCCGGTTCCTGCACCATGGCCCTGCCCGGAGTGATGGCTGCGATCGTCGACGAGGCCGGCCACGATGTGGACAGAGGCAAGGGCGGCTTCCTGGTGATCAAGCGCCCCTGGCCCTCGATGATCCGCACCATCTACGGCGACCCAGAGCGTTACAAGATGAGCTATTACCCGGAAGACCTGGGCGGCAAATACTATCTCGCCGGCGACGGCGCCAACTGCGACCTGGACGGTTACTTCTGGATCATGGGCCGGATCGACGACGTGCTCAACGTATCCGGTCACCGCCTCGGCACGATGGAAATCGAGTCCGCCCTGGTAGCTAACCCGCTGGTGGCTGAAGCCGCCGTGGTGGGCAAGCCGCACGACATCAAGGGCGAAGCGATAGTGGCCTACGTCGTGCTGAAAGGCCACCGCCCCGAAGGCGAAGCGGCGAAGAAAATCGTCGCCGACCTGCGCGACTGGGTGGCCAAGGAAATCGGTCCGATCGCCAAGCCCGACGAGATTCGTTTCGGCGACAACCTGCCCAAGACCCGCTCCGGCAAGATCATGCGGCGGTTGCTGCGCGCCTTGGCGAAGGGCGAGGAGATCACCCAGGACGTTTCCACGCTGGAGAATCCGGCGATCCTGGAGCAGTTGAAAGAGGTCGTGAAGTAACTTTCCTGCCTGTGGGGAACGAAAAAGCCGCCGGGGTTTTTGGCGGCTTTTTTTATGCTCGTTGCTGGAGCGGGTAGGCGGGGTGTTAAAAGCCGAAAAAATGCCCAATAAATATTTGGTTGTCTTGATTTTAAATTAAGCTTAGAGTCGTTGTCATGTTTATAAACCAACCCGATAATATTTTTAGTGTTTTATGGGGGTCTACTTTACGTTAGCGCAATACAGGATCGAGGGGGAAGAAATGGCAACAGAAAATCGAATTATTTATCTCAAAGTATATTGTGACCAGTGGAAGGACTCTTTGGATCGCGCAGAAGGACAGCGAGATAGGCTAATCGAATTGAAGAACAGCGGGCTCTCGGCTTTTGATGACGATGGCAAGGAACTTCTGCCCATAATGATAGAAGAGGCGGATGAGGCGGCACGACTCTACAAAAGGATTCTTACCAAGATGGAATCACTGAGAGACAGGGCAATCTCAGGGGGGGATGTTTAGGGTGTCCCCTGAGTAAGCATGATTTAATAGGGCTGAGCTAAGATGCGTAAGAAACAATTTATGTACTTAGTCCGCAATAGCGCTAACAACCACTTCGAGTCCGACGGCTTACCCTTCCGCTGCGCTCCAAGGCAAGCCGCGGCTCAAGTGGAGCGTTAGCCATCAGCAAGGGAATCCGAGGGGTCAGAATCCGAACCCCGAATTTCCGCACCGAATTTCCTGGAGCAACCAAATGCCCTACGACTCAAGCACCCGAACGCTATTGATTGCTGCCGACGATGCATCGGGGCATGGCTTTTTGTTGGACTTGGGACTGTTCTACATCAATGTGTTGCGCGACATGGCTCTTGATCCCAAGGCTTCTTCCCAGCTTAGAGCGGAATGGCAAACAATTGAAAATTGGCTGGGGAGTTCCGGCCGAGAATTCAATGACGATGACACCAAGAAGATTACGGACGCTTGGGCGGCATACTTGGCTATCGGTGTTGCACCTACTTCAGATTTACAGCCTATGTTTAGCATGATCTCAAAACGGTCGGATGCTGAACAACTCAAGCGGCATACGCCACCAACCAATATCCTTGATGTATTTGAACGGATACTTGCGACTGACGATGAATTTCGGGCAAATAAGTCCGCAAAAATTGAGAGGGCGATAGCACTGCATTCCGCCCTATCTCCCCCTCCGACCATAGGGCTCAAAGTGAAATTGAATGGCCTTGGTCGGTTCGGACGTGCCTACCTTATCTGTTCTGTCGTATGGGCGCTATTCGTTCTTTTCCGCACGAATACTAGCTTTGAATTTCTCGGGCATTATTTCGATTACTGGGATAGTGATTCATTCTTTGTGAACCTTGTTATTCCCCCTTTCGCAGTGCTTGTTGGACTAAAGGGTTATCAGTGGATAATTTATGGCTTCCAAGGTCAAGGTACACAAAGATCTATAGCTGAGACTGGTTCTCGGGAAGATCCATCCGAAGATGGTTTGCAGATAGCGCAGAAAGAAGTCGGGAATATGTACTGCACTCAATGTGGCTCAGAGATTCTCATCGGCGCCCATTTCTGCCACAAATGCGGGGCTGCCGTGGGCTCTACTCAGGCGTCGGCGATTTTGTTGCCACCCGTGGTACAGCCAACAGTTACGAAAGTTGCTACGGCTGACGCCACGTTGAAAGGAGTTAAAGGGTGGCTGGCATTCCTCTGTATATCCCTTACAATTCTTTCGCCGCTCTCAACGATTGTGGAGTTAATCAGAGCGTGGGAGGCAACTGCGTCCCTTTTCAGTTCATTTCCAAGCATGCGCATAATGGTCTCGATTGAAACAACAATGAGCATATGGTTGATGGCGTTCAGTTTCTATGCGGGCTCTGTTTTATGGTCGGTCAAACAAAATGCAGTAAAAATCGCTAAGGCGTATTTCCTTTCGAGGTTGGCTTATAGCATTGCATTGCCATTTATTTTTTCAGGCATTTCCGACCTTCCATCTGAGGTCAGCAGCGTTATGGTCGAAGAACTGGCAAAGCAGGCTTTTCTAACGTTCATGGCATGCGCAATCTGGTTTACATACCTTAGGCGGTCAAAGAGAGTCCGTGCTACATATTCAACTTAAGATGAGATCGTAACTAGCGGGGTCAGGTCTTGCCATCACGCATCCAGCCTAACTCTGCATTCCGCATATTCGGGGCCAGACTACCAGTAATATTGGATTCGTAAGGCGCGCTTCGCGCGGATGTTTAGGTGCCGGGGGTAGCCCGGCGGGCTAGTTGCTTTCTTTAAACTGCTAAAGAAAGTAACCAAAGAAAGCCGCCCCTCTCCACCGCCCCTTCGGGGTTCCCTGCGCTGCTCGCCGAACCGGGCGGCTGCGGAACTCGGCCCTGTGGGCCTCAGACAGTCCTCGCCGAAATCTCCCGGCCCGGCTGCGCTGCTCGGCGGTGGCCCAAGGGGACCGAAAAGCAAAACAAAACCGCCCCACCCAGCCCTCCCCGGCGGGGAGGGCAACCAAAACACGGGCTACGCTCACAAAACCGATTTGAATCCCCCTCTGCACCGCCTCGGTTTTTCGGGTGAATCGGGGGCCGTCGGCTGCGTTTGTCTGAGGCCAAAGGCCGAGTTTAACGCGGCCGCCCGATTTGCCCGGAAAATCGAGGGTAGCCCGAAGGGCCGGTGCGGGTGGGTGCCCTTTTGTTTGGTTACTTATATTTTGGGCAAGCAAAATAAAGTAACCTGCTGCCGGGCAGCCCCCGGCATCTAAACATCCGCGCGCAGCGCACACGCAATTGCAAGCTGACCAAAGGGTAACGTGAAGCAATCCCCGCCGCCGGAGTATAATCTGACCGCAGGGGCGCATTAAGCGCCCCTGCGGTTATTCTTTTTCTGAATCTGAAATGCTCAAAACCTCTTGGCGCTGGAGTTACCGAATTGCAATCGCGGCCCTGTTTCTGGCCGGGCTGGCGTTCGCCTCGACGGTGGTGGCACTGCGCTACTGGATTTTGCCCAATATCGGCCAATACCGCGAGGACATTGCCGCTTCCATTACCCGCGCAGCCGGCCAGCGTGTGGCGATAGGCGCAATCGATGCCAGCTGGGAGCGCTTGAGGCCGCACCTGGCGTTACGCGAAGTTCAGGTTTACGACCGGCAGGGACGTCCTGCGCTGGTACTCCAGAACGTTGATAGCACCCTGTCGTGGTGGACGCTGCTGGTCGGCGAGGTGCGCCTGCATTCCCTCGAAATCAGCGATCCCATATTGAGTCTCCGGCGAGACGCCGAAGGGCACATCTTCATTGCGGGAATCGAGCTCAACCAGCCGGACAGCGACAGCGGTTTTGCCGATTGGCTGTTGCAGCAATCGCGCATCGTCATCCGCAACGCAGTGATCGAGTGGCGCGACGAGAAGCTCCAGGCGCCGGCTTTGACCTTGAGCCGCGTCAACCTGCGCCTGGAGAACAGCGGCAGTCGGCATCGACTGGGCCTGCAGGCCGTTCCGCCTGTCGAACTGTCAGACCCGCTGGATATTCGTGCCGATTTGAAAGGTGAAAAAGTGGCCGATCTGGCTGCCTGGGAGGGCAGGGTTTATGCGAAACTCGACCATGCCGACATCGCTGCCTGGCAGACCTGGCTACCCTTCCCGTTCGAGCTGCGGCACGGTTATGGCGGGGTGCAGGCCTGGCTTGGGCTCAAGGCCGGCGGGGTCAGCGAGGTCACAGCGGACATTCGTCTGAACGATGTAGCCGCCCGCTTCGCCACTGATTTGCCCCAGCTCGATCTGCATAGCCTGAGCGGCCGCCTGAGTTGGCGGCCGTTGCAGGCGGATGTTCGTTTTGTCGATTCGGCAGCCCGTTTTATCGGCGACCTGGCCGAGGCCGAACTGCAAAGTCTGCAAGGCCGTCTCGGACGAAAGCCGCTGCCGGGTGCATTCGAGTTCCGCGCGCAGCGTGTGAGTCTGGCAGCGAAGAGCGGCGTCAATTTGCCGGCTACCGATTTGCTGGTGCGCTATATCCCGGCGCAAGGCAAAAATCCCGCTACCGGGGAAATTCGCGCCAATGGCCTTTACCTGGAACCGCTGGTGAAATTGGCCGATGCGCTGCCGCTGTCACAGGAAGTGCGTGGCAATATGGCTGAAATCGCTCCCCAGGGCAGCTTCCACGACTTCAGCGTTAAATGGAGCGGCGACTGGAAAACGCCGCAGCGCTATACGGCCAAGGGTGGCTTTACCGGCTTGGGCATGAAGCCCCATGGAAAGCTGCCGGGTGTTTCCGGCCTGAGCGGCAACCTCGACGCCAACGAAAAATCCGGCACCCTGGCGCTGGATTCACACGGCGTGCGTGCGGACTTTCCCGGTCTGTTCCGCGAGCCGCTGGAGATGGATGCGCTGACTGCGCAGATGAACTGGAAGAAACAGGAAAATGGTCTGGATATTACCCTGACCAGTCTTTCTCTTGCCAACCGCCACCTGGCGGGCACGCTGTTCGGCAGCTACAAGATGAAAAGCGGTACGCCGGGCACGATCGATCTCACCGGCCAGTTCACCCGCGGCGATGGGCGCCAGGTCGCCCGATACATCCCTCTCACGGTCGGCCAATCGACGCGCGACTGGCTCGATACGGCGCTGCTGGCCGGGCAGTCCAACGATGTGAGGCTGCGGCTGAAGGGCAATCTGGCCGATTTCCCCTTTGCCGACGGCAAGCACGGCCTGTTCGAGGTGGCCGGGAAGGTGACTGGCGGCACGCTGGAATATGCGCCGGGCTGGCCAAAAATTGAGAATATCACGGTCGATCTCCTGTTCCGTGGCGCGCGCATGGAAATCACCGCACATCAAGGCAATACCGATGGCATGCAAATCAGCAAGACACGTGTGGTGATTCCAGACCTGTTGAGCCTGGATGAAATTCTTGAAGTGGAGGGCGAAGCTCGCGGACCGACTGGCGATATGATCAAGTTCATCGACCGCAGCCCGGTCAGCGCCATGATCGACGATTTCACCGAAGGCATGGGGGCATCGGGCAACGGCAATTTCAAGCTGAAGCTGGTTATCCCCTTGCGACGCAACAAGGACAGCCGGGTGGTGGGAAGCTACCAGTTCGTCAACAACCGCGTTTCTCTTGGCGCGGACTTCCCGACGCTGGAACAAGTGAATGGACGTCTGGATTTTACCGAAGCCTCGGTGGGGATCCCTCAAATTACGGCGCAGGTCGTGGGTGGTCCGGCATCGATCAGCGGGGCGACACAGAAGGATGGCGGCGTGCGTATCAATGCTCAGGGGCGTGCCACCGCTGCCGGAATACGTGGATTGGCCGACTTGCCGTTAATCAACAACTTGAATGGAACTGCCGACTGGCGTGGGGTGGTCTCGATCCGCAAAAAGCAGGCCGATATGCTGCTCGAATCTTCACTGGTTGGGTTGGCGGTTAACCTGCCTGCGCCTTTTGGCAAAAAAGCGGCTGAAGCGGTGCCGCTGCACATCGAGAAGAAAATAACGGGTGCGAATCAGGACCTGCTTCAGCTCAGCTATGGCAAGGTTCTGGCGGCAGTTCTGTCACGCAATCAAGAAAACGGCAAAACGACAATTGAACGTGGCGCGGTCAATCTGGGAGCAGCGGCGGTGTTGCCCCCGCAGCCTGGCATCTGGTTGAGCGGCGAACTGGCCTTGCTTGATCTCGATCATTGGCGCGGACTCCTTGGACAGCCATCGGCCAAGGCGTCGCCGTTGTCCGGGTTTGCCGGGCTCAACCTGAAATTTGGTGCACTCGATGCATTCGGCAAGCGCTTTAATGACTTGCGTATTAGCGCCAAAATCCAGGAGAGCACCTGGCAGGCGAAGATAGAGAGCAGGGAGCTTGCCGGCAGCGTGAACTGGAACCCTGGGGGCCGTGGCCGGCTGCAGGCGCGCCTGGGTTATCTGACTATTCCCGATCCAGCTCCGGCGAAGCTGGGGGTGCCGACCGAAGCGCCGCAGGAGAAGGAACTGCCTGCACTGGATATAATCGCGGACAGTTTCTCGGCCAAGCAGAAGAAACTAGGCAAGCTCGAACTGCTGGCCGTGCAGGAGGATGAGGATTGGCGTATCGAGAAACTGCGCATCAGCAACCCTGATGGCAGCCTGCAGATGGACGGGTTGTGGCAGGGGTGGCGACGCAGGCCGATGACCAACGCCAATCTGCATCTTGAGGCGCAGGATGTGGGTAAGCTGCTGGCCCGGCTGGGCTACCCGGAAGCGGTGAAGCGCGGAACGGCGAAGCTCGACGGCGAGCTTTCCTGGGCGGGGAGTCCACATGATATCGATTTTCCGAGTTTGGCCGGCAGTCTCAAACTGGAAGCGAAGAATGGCCAGTTTCTCAAAGTCGAGCCGGGAGTGGGCAAGCTGCTTGGCCTGCTCAGTCTTCAGTCGCTGCCACGGCGCCTGACGCTGGATTTTCGCGATATTTTCAGCGGAGGTTTCGCCTTTGACTCGATTTCCGGCAGTGCGCGCATCGACCACGGTGTAGCGCACACCGATGATTTCAGGCTGGAAGGCCCGGCGGCAAAAGTCCGGATGCAGGGTGAAACCGATCTTGCCAGGGAAACCCAGAACCTGAAAGTGAGAGTGGCTCCCCAGCTGGGAGAGGGCGTGTCCGTCGCCGGCGCTTTTCTGGGTGGACCCGTGGTTGGGATAGCTGCGCTGGTGGCGCAAAAATTGTTGCGAGATCCGATTGATCAAATCGCTGCTTACGAATACAGTATTACCGGAACATGGGACAATCCCAATGTCGTAAAAATCGGCGGGAACGCGCAGTGAGGTGATGGGTGAAATGTAGGTTGGGTTAGGCGCGGTTTTTTGCGCCGTAACCCAACAAACCTAAGTTTCCTTCAAATGTTGGTCTTGAATGTCGCCTAGAGGCGCCTACTTTTGGTTGAGTTTGTTGGGTTACGCGATGAAGCCGCTAACCCAACCTACATGACTCATCACTGAATTAAGCAATGGACTAGAGGAAAGAAAATGATAACGAAAGCCAAATCGAGTTTCGCCAGAACCAAGACCCGCACTGCAGTTGCACGCGCCAAACCGCAGCCCGGCGTTTGCCGCATCGCGGCCATCCAGATGGCCTCCGGCCCGAGCGTGGCGGCCAACCTTTCCGAGGCCGAGCGCCTGATTGGCATGGCCGCGGCGCAGGGCGCCAAACTGGTCGTGCTGCCGGAGTTTTTTGCCATCATGGGGAAGAAGGAAAGCGACAAGGTAGCGGTGCGTGAAGCCGAGGGCAAGGGGCCGATGCAGAAATTCCTCAGTGCCATGGCAAGGAAGCACAAGATATGGATCATAGGTGGCTCGGTGCCGCTGGAGGCGAGCGTTCCGACCAAGGTGCGCAACAGCTGTCTGGTGTACGACGACAAGGGAAAGCTGGTGGCGCGCTACGACAAGATCCACTTGTTCGGCCTGGATCTCGGCAACGAGAAATATCGCGAAGAAAAAACCATTGAACCGGGTGACCAGGTAGTGGTGGTTGAAACTCCGTTCGGCCGAATCGGTCTATCCGTATGTTATGACCTGCGTTTTCCCGAACTTTATCGCGCCATGGGCGAGGTCGATATTATCGTTGTGCCCGCCGCCTTCACTGAAACCACTGGTAAGGCGCATTGGGAAACTCTGGTACGTGCCCGCGCCATCGAGAACCTGGCTTATGTGGTGGCCTCGGCCCAGGGCGGTTACCATCTGTCCGGCCGCGAAACACACGGAAACAGCATGATCGTCGATCCCTGGGGTGTGATTCTCGATCGTCTGCCGCGTGGCTCCGGTGTAGTGATTGCCAACGTCAACCCGGCCTATCAGGCGAGCTTGCGCAAGAGCCTGCCTGCCCTGACACACCGAACCTTGAAAACTTGCTGAATCCTTAAAATTTATGAAAATTGAAACCGCTTCGTTCCAGTCCGACCCTCTGTTCGGCACCGCCCAGTCGACTCTGCTGACCCCTTACGGGTTGGATGTAGGAGATTTGCAGCAGGTGTTCGGCCGCATCATGACCCATCAGGTGGATTACGCCGACCTCTACTTCCAGTACACCCGCGCCGAGGGTTGGAGCCTGGAGGAAGGCCAGGTCAAGTCGGGCAGTTTCAGCATCGACCAGGGCGTGGGCGTGCGCGCCGTATCCGGCGAAAAGACCGCTTTTGCCTATTCCGATGACATCAGCCTGCCAGCCCTGGCGGCTGCGGCCGAAACCACCCGTGCGATTGCCCGGCAGGGGGCGGGAAAATCGGTGCCGGCGGTTTATGGTTCAGCCAAGCCCCAGCTTTACCTGCCTCACGATCCGATCGCCAGTCTCAAGGATGCCGAAAAAGTGGCCCTGCTGGAAAGGCTGGAGCGCCATGCTCGCGCGCTTGATAAGCGTGTCACCCAGGTCATGGCATCGCTTGCCGGAGAGTACGAGGTGGTGCTGATCGCCCGTAACGACGGCCTGCTGGCAGCGGATGTGCGTCCTCTGGTCAGGGTCTCTCTGCAGGTTATCGTGGAGGATGGTGGCCGGCGCGAGCAGGGCAGCGCAGGCGGTGGCGGGCGTTTCGACTACACTTATTTCAGCGATGAGGTGCTGCAGGATTACGCGCAAAAGGCGGTGCATCAGGCGCTCATCAATCTCGATGCCAAGCCGGCTCCGGCGGGCACCATGACCGTGGTACTGGGTTCAGGCTGGCCGGGCATCCTGCTGCATGAGGCGATCGGCCACGGACTGGAAGGGGATTTCAACCGCAAGGGCAGCTCCGCCTTCAGCGGCAAGATCGGCCAGCGCGTCGCATCAGCCGGTGTGACCGTGGTGGACGACGGCACGATCGCCCGTCGCCGTGGCTCGCTCAACGTCGACGACGAGGGCAATCCGACCCAGTGCACGGTGCTGATCGAAAACGGCATTCTCAAGGGCTACATGCAGGACACGCTGAATGCCCGCTTGATGGGCATGGCCGTTACCGGCAACGCCCGGCGCGAATCCTTCGCGCACATCCCGATGCCGCGCATGACCAACACCTACATGCTGAACGGCGACAAGGACCCGGCGGAAATCATCAAGTCGGTCAAGCATGGCCTGTATGCGGCCAATTTCGGCGGCGGCCAGGTCGATATCACCAGCGGCAAGTTCGTGTTCTCGGCGGCGGAAGCCTACATGATCGAGGACGGCAAGATCACCTACCCGGTGAAGGGCGCGACCCTGATCGGCAACGGGCCGGACGTGCTGACGCGGGTGTCGATGATCGGCAACGACATGGCGCTCGACCCTGGCGTGGGCACCTGCGGCAAGGACGGCCAGAGCGTGCCTGTGGGCGTGGGCCAGCCGACCCTGCGCATCGACGGTCTGACGGTGGGTGGAACGGCTTGATTGCTAGCCCTGAGTGCGTAGCCTGGATAAGCGAAGCGCAATCCGGGGGATATCATACGGCGGAAGGCGCTGCGCTTTTCCGCCCTACACCCTGAGTGCTGAACATGAGGCAAGGCGTACGTATTGCAGCGGCAGTTATTGCGATCCTGTTTTGGGTGGGGGCAAGCGCGGCATCGCTGGAGGAAAAATTCCAGCCCGGCGCGCCTTATTATTTCGAGAACTTCGATCCGGCGATGAAACCGTGGGATCCCGGTCAGGACCTGAACCTCGAAGAGGTGTTCAAGAATTATGTTTACTACGAAATCATCTTCGACAAATCAGGCCGGGAGATCACAGTCAACCACTACCTCCAGAACCGCAAGGAGCGCAGTGACAGGTTTCTGATCCGACCGGACCGGTCGCTCGAGGCAAAGTAGGGCAGGATGCGCAGGTTTCATCGTAATGTCATGAAACTGCTCTACCCTTGAAAAATTGAGCTATACTGCATTCAAAAATTGATGTGAAATTATTCAAGATTTAACCTGGAGAAAAATTATGGCAACAACCCCAAGTACAGACAAGAAAAAGACATCATCAAGCGCTGCAAAAACCACTGCCAGCGCAAAAGCTACCGTGAAGAAGCCAGCTGCTGCCAAGGTGGCTGCGCCGAAGAAGGCTGTTGCGGCAGCACCGAAAAAGCCTGCTGCGCCGACAAAAGCCGCTGCGCCGAAAAAACCTGCAGCGAAGCGCGCAGCGGTTGCCAAATCCACCGTCACGCCAGAGCAGCGCTATCGCATGGTTGCCGAGGCGGCTTATTACCACGCCGAGCGGCATGGGTTTCTGGGCAATTCGTTGCAGGACTGGATTGCGGCAGAAGCGGAAATTGAAGCGCTTCTCAGCAAGAAGTAGCCTTCAATAAAGTGAACATCGCGTAGTGATACTCCGTCCCCCTCTCCCACAACGTGGGAGAGGGGGACGGAGCGGGCACGGCGAGAAGCGATGTCGCCTACTTTTGGTCATATCGGGGTGGTGCTTCTCGCCATGCCCGCCAAGCGCTGCACAAGCGCCTGAACATTTTCTGCCTGTTCCGTATCCACCTCGATTGCTACGGCCAGTTCGCTGGCGTCTAGCGGCTCGCTATTGCGGAGCTGATTTTCCAGCACAGTGATATCCGCTTCCGAGGCATCTCGCCCGTGTTGCATGCGTTGCTTTACACGTTCTCGCAGCAGGTTTTCGGGTGCGGTCACATCCAGAATGACGAAAGGAATGCTTAATTCCTGTGCCAGTTCATGGAAGGCTGTGCGCTCTCGTCGTTTGAGGAATGCCGCATCGACGATGGCAGAGAAGCCGGAGTGGATAATCCCCCGCGCCACCTCCGCCAGACGTCGGTAGGTGCGCTCACTGGCTACCGGAGAGTACATGCCTTCACCTGTCCCGGCGCCGCTGCGCGCCTCCGGCTTGAGCCCATACAAGCGTTTTCTTTCCACGTCGGAACGGACTCGAAACAAGCTTGTCGCTTCCAGCAGCGATTGAGTGACCGTGGTTTTTCCGGCTCCGGAAAAGCCGTGGGTGATGGCGAGGAAAGGTTGAAAGGGGCGAGTAAAGTCTGCCGCCAGTTCGATGTGGTTTCGGTATTGCGTCCAGTGGTCAGCCGACAGTTTCGCCTGTCCGGCCCGGATGCAGGCCACCTTGGCGCGCACCATGGCGCGGTACACCAGGTAGTAGCTCAGCACCTCAAGACCTTCGTAATCCCCGGTTTGCTCCAGGTAGGCATTGAGAAATCGGCGCGCCAGGTCAGGCCGCTCGCGGTCTTGCAGGTCCATGGCCAGGAAGGCCGTCTCGCTGATAACGTCGATCCAGCGCAGATTGTCGCTGAATTCGATGCAGTCGAAGGGAACCGCCTCGCCATCCAGCAGCACCATGTTGCCGAGATGCAGATCGCCGTGGCATTCGCGGACAAAACTCCGTGCCTTGCGCGCCGCAAGGGCGTCGAAACGTGCCTGATATTCCCGTTCGCTCCATCGCTCAAGTTTGTCCAGGCGAATAAGGTCTTCTTTATCCCGTAGTCGCGGACGAATTTGCGCGAAATTTTCTGCCACCGGCAGGTGAGTGAGCTCCGGTGTGCCGAAAGGGCTTTCGTTGTCTGCGATTGAAGTGTGGCCATGGAAATCGGCAATTCTGCGGGCGATGGCGTCTACCGTTTCAGGGGCTAGTTCGCCGTGCAGCAACACCTGGTCGAGCAGGCAGGACTGGGGGAAGCGCCGCATTTTAACGGCGTATTCGATGGCGGGTCCGGTGCCGCTCAGGTCGGGGTGGTCTGCGCTGCCGGCGATGGGAACGACTTCCAAGTAAAGATCGGGCGCCAGTCGCCGGTTGAGGCGCAGTTCTTCAGCGCAATAGAAGCGGCGTTTTTCCAGCGTGCTGAAATCGAGAAAGCCGAGGTCGACCGCTTTCTTGATCTTGTAGGCGTAGTCGCCAGCCAGCAGCACCCAGGAAATATGTGTTTCCACTATCTCGACCGACTCTCCGAGGGCGTTGCGGAGGGCGGTAACCAGAATTTCCTGGCGGGCGAGGGTGGCATCCATCTGTTTTACAGGCTACGGGTCACCCGCTTGATGGCCGAATCTTCCTCGCTGGTGGCGATGGCGAAGCCAAGCGTCCCAACCAGCTTGAGCATGTTGTGATTGCTCGCCAGCACTTCGCCTTCCATGGTTTTCAGACCCCTGGTGCGCGCCGCATCCATCAGGCTGCCCATCAGCTTGTGGCCGATTGCCTTGTGCTGCCACTGGTCGTTTACCACCAGAGCAAATTCGCAGGATTCGCCGTCGGGGTTGATAGCGTAGCGGCAGACGCCGATTTCCACTTCCTTGCCTCCTTCTTCGGTCACGGCAATCAGTGCCATTTCGCGGTCGTAGTCGATCTGTGTGAAGCGCGCCAGCATGGTTTGAGAAAGTTCCTGCAGGGTGTTCATGAAGCGGAAGTATTTGGCTTCGGCCGACAGGTTGCGCACGAACTCCTGCACCATTTCGGCATCCTCCGGGCGGATCGGGCGGATGGTGATTTCCGTGCCGTCCGGCAACTGCCACTCAGTGACAAGATGGGAAGGGTAGGGATAGATCGCCATATGGGCATAGCGGTCGCCGGAGACCGGGGCGAAGTCCACCATCACGCGCGCATCCGCTGCCAGTGCACCGTTCTCGTCTACGATCAGCGGGTTGATGTCCATCTCCTTGAGCCAAGGCAGCTCGCATACCATCTCTGAAACGCGTAGGAGCAGGCTTTCCAGTGCCACCATCTGGATCGGCGGCATGTGGCGGAAGGCGCCGAGCAGTTTCGAGATGCGCGTGCCGGCAATCAGTTCGCGCACCAGAAAGCTGTTCAGGGGCGGCAACGCAACGGCGCGGTCTCCCAGCACTTCCACCGTGGTGCCGCCGGCACCGAAGGTAATCACCGGACCGAATACCGGATCGGAGGTGACGCCGAGCATCAACTCGCGGCCATTGGGCTTGACCACCATCGGCTGGATGGCGATGCCGTCGATGTGTGCCTCTGGCCGGTTTTTCTTCACCTCGGTGATGATGTCCTGGTAGGCGGCGCGCACGGCAGGCGCGTTCATCAGGTTGAGTTTGACGCCGCCGGCATCGGATTTGTGCGTGATGTCGGGCGAGTTGACTTTCATTGCCACCGGGTAACCGAGTTGCTGGGCCAGGAGCAGTGCCTCGCCGGGGGAGCGGGCGATGACGGTGCTCGCCACCGGGATGCGGAATGCGGCCAGCAAGGCCTTGGATTCCATTTCAGAGAGTACCTTGCGCCGTTCGGACAACACGGTTTCGATCAGCATGCGTGCGCCTTCCACGTCCGGTTCGTCGCGGTGCGACAGCGGGCCGGGAGTCTGTGCCAGAAGGCGCTGGTTGCGGTAGAAGGCGGTGATGTAGGAGAAGGCCTCGACTGCGGATTCCGGCGTGCTGAAGGTGGGGATGCGTGCCTGGGCAAATGCTGCCCTTCCTGCCTTGATCTGGATGTCGCCCATCCAGCAGGTCAGCATGGGTTTCTTGAAGCGGCTGGCTATTTCGATCAACGTGCTGGCCACTGCTAGCGGGTTAGTCATCGCCTGGGGGGTGAGGATAACCAGCACGCCATCCACGTCTGAATCTTCCATGCAGATGGTGACTGCGTCGCGATAGCGTTCCGGCGTAGCGTCGCCGATGATGTCCACCGGATTGTTGTGCGACCAGGTGGCGGGCAGCACTTTATTCAGCGCTTCGATAGTCTGATCGGACAAGCTGGCGACAGTGACGCCCAGGTCGACCGCATGGTCGATCGCCATCACGCCTGGCCCGCCGCCGTTGGTGACGATGGCCAGCCGGTTGCCGCTGGAGCGGTGGGGAGAGGCAAGCGCTTTGGCTGCGGAAAACAGCTCGCCGATCGACATCACGCGCACTACGCCAGCGCGGCGCACCGCGGCGTCGAACACGTCGTCGGAGCCGACCAGTGCGCCGGTGTGCGACATCACCGCCTTCGAGCCGGCGGCATGGCGGCCGACCTTGACCACGAATACCGGCTTGGAGCGGGCGGCGGCGCGCAGGGCGCTCATGAAGCCGCGCGCCTTGTGGATACCCTCAATGTAGATCAGGATGCTTTCGGTTTGCGGGTCTGATGCCAGATAGTCGAGAATTTCGCCGAAATCCACGTCGGCCGAAGTGCCCATCGATACCACGCTGGAGAAGCCGATGTCGTTGGCTGGCGCCCAGTCCAGAATGGCAGTGCAGAGCGCGCCCGATTGCGACACCAGCGCGAGCTTGCCGGGCTTGACGTTGCCCTTGAAGAAAGTGGCGTTGAGGCCGATGCCGGTGCGCATGATACCCAGGCAGTTAGGGCCGATGATGCGCACGCCGTAAGTTCTGGCGTTGGCCAGCATGGTGCGCTCGATCTCGGCGCCATGGGCGCCTACTTCGCTGAAACCGGCGGACAGCACTACCGCGGAGCGCACGCCGTGCTTGCCGCAGGCTTCGATGACGTCGGGCACGGTTGCCGCATTGGTGCAGATCACCGCCAGTTCAACCGGCTTGCCGATTTCTTCGATCGTGGCATAGGCGCGTTTGCCCTGGATTTTCTTGTGGTTGGGGTTGATCGGGTAAAGCGACCCCTTGAAGCCGCTTTCCAGCATGTTTTTGAATACTATGGCTCCCACCGAGTCGGCGCGGTCGCTGGCGCCGATGATCGCGACTGATTTAGGAGAGAATAAAGTACTGAGGTAATGTTGTCCCATGGGCTTGCACTCGTTGTTGTTTAGGTTAAATATAACGATAAGGGAGATGGATAACCGAATCCGGTATGTTCAGCTTCTTTCTTCCATTTTAGTTGACGGCACGATTTTAGGTGTGACAATTGCATACTGGTTATATCACCCATCCAGATTGCCTCAAGCACGACATGGGGGCGCACCACCCGGAATCCCCGGCGCGGCTTCGTGCAATCGAAGATCAGCTGATTGCTTCCGGGTTGCTGTCTTTTCTTCAGCACCATGATGCGCCGCTGGCCACGTTCGAGCAACTGGCGCGGGTGCACAAGCCGCATTACATTGAAGCCGTGCAAGCCGCAGCGCCCCAGCATGGGCTGGTCTACCTCGATCCGGACACGGCGATGAACCCGTTCTCTCTGAATGCGGCGCTGCGCGCTGCCGGCGCAGTGGTGTTGGCGACCGAACTGGTACTGGAGGGAAAGTTGGAGAATGCTTTCTGTGCCATCCGCCCGCCCGGCCACCATGCTGAATCGGGCCGCGCCATGGGTTTCTGCCTGTTCAACAACGTGGCCGTCGGCGTAGCGCACGCCATTGAGCGCTATGGCCTGAAACGGGTCGCCATTGTCGATTTCGACGTCCATCATGGCAACGGCACCGAGGAAATCTTCCACGATGATCCGCGCGTCATGTTGTGCTCGACCTTCCAGCATCCATTCTACCCGTATTGCGGGGCCGACAGCGGCAACGACCACATCATCAACGTGCCGCTGCCGGCAGGAACCGATGGCGCTGCGTTCCGCCAGGCGGTGAATGAGCGCTGGTTACCTGCCCTGGAACGCTTCCGGCCCGAAATGCTGTTCATCTCCGCCGGCTTCGACGCCCACTGGGAAGACGACATGGCGATGTTCCGGCTGAAGGAGGCGGATTACATCTGGGTCACGCAGCAGATCAAGGATGTTGCGGAAAAGTATGCCCAGGGGCGGATTGTGTCTGCGCTGGAGGGGGGCTATGAACTGCACGCATTGGGCCGCAGTGTGGCGGCACACATCAAGGTGCTGAGCGGCTTGTAAAAATCTTCGGCCCTGCCGGATTCGAATCGTTCTGTGGCATAATCCCAGCGCCATTCTTTGTTAATTTTGAGGACACCATGAAAAAATTGATTACTTTTCTCGCCGCCATCGCTTTTTCCGCCACCGCCGTTTTGCCCGTTGCTGCGGCCGAACCCAATGAGATGGTTCCGATAGCCGTCCAGCCTGCTGAGGCTGCCAGGCCAGCAACCGTGCACAAGGCCAAGAAAGCCAAGAAAGCCAAAAAAATCGCCAAGCCGAAGCACAAGGCCAAGCGCGCGCATAAGCGTCACGCTTAAGCCGGTTTTGTCGAGGTTAAGCCATGTCCGGTCACGGTTTTCACGTTCACGGCGCGCATGACCACGAAGTCGAGCACCAGGCCCAGCACGGGCCTGGCTTGGCTCAGTCGGTCGCGATCTTCACCGCCATCTTGTCCACCGTCGGCGCTATCGTCAGCTATCAGGGCGGCGCCACCCAGAACGAAGCGATGCTGTACAAGAACGAAGCGGTGCTGCAGAAATCACATGCTTCCGACCAGTGGAATTTCTATCAGGCCAAGAGCACCAAGGGCCACCTGATGGAACTGGCCGCCAACATCGCGCCGTCTGACAAGCAGGAGTACTACAAGAAGCAGATCGAGAAGTACAACGAGGAAAAGAAAGAGATCAAGGCCAAGGCCGAAGAACTTGAAAAGAAATCCGAGGAAGCCAACCATCAAAGCGAGCACATGATGCATCCGCATCACCGCCTGGCGCAATCCATGACGCTGATCCAGATTGCCATTGCACTCGCTTCCATGACCGTGCTGACGCGCAAGCGCTGGCTGTTCATCGGCGCCGGCATCGCCGCCGCAGGTGGTTGCGTGCTGTGGGCGCTGGCCTGGCTGGCCTGAAAGGGAGAGGATGAGGGCAATCCTCTACGACTGGGGCGGTCTCAACGTCTGGCTGTTCCACCTCATCAACGATGTGCGTGCCGGCTGGCTAGACCAGTTCATGCTGTTCGGTACCGCCATCGGCGAACATACCAGCTTCGTGCCGATCCTGTGCCTGCTGATGCTGGCTGCAGTGTTCACCGTTCCACGCAGCTATGTGCAGCAACTGGGATTCGGCGAAAATGCCGCCAATCTGTGGATCGGCGTGTTGGCAGTGTTCACTCTCGGCTATTTCATCGACGGGCTGGTGCTCGGCTGGCTCAAGCCTCTGCTCGATTTCCCCCGGCCGCCATTGGCACTGGGCGAGGCCAGCGTGCATATCGTCGGCGAAGCCAAGCTCCACCACAGCTTCCCCAGCGGCCATTCCTCGTTCGCCATGCTGGTGTGCGCCTCGGTCTGGCCGCTCGCCCGCTGGTGGCGTTTTGCCGGGGTATTTTTCCTGCTCTGGGTCGGCTTGTCGCGCATCAGCCTGGGCGCGCATTTTCCCGCTGACGTACTGGGTGGTTTTGCGCTCAGCCTGCTAATCGTGCTGGCGCTGCGCGCCGCATTGAGGGTGCTGGCTAAGCTAGGCGCCAGGAGCAGCAGGTAAGGGGGTTTCGCAGCGTTCAGCAACTCGGTGCATGGGATCGGCTATGATTGGTCCGAACCCTGCAGCCGTGCAAGCATCGGCCTAATCGGCTTTGCTCTCCAGATAATCCACCAAAATGCCACTTGTCTGACGCAGGCGCTGGCTTAACAGGCGCGCTATCTTCAGCAGGATTTTAGTGGCCAAGGCGGGTTTTTCGCTGATGATGCGGAGAAAGTTAGTTTCGGTGAGTATGGTCAGTGTGGTGGGCTCGGCGACGATTGCCGTTGCCGATCGCGGTTCGCCGTCGATGATCGCCATTTCGCCCAAGGTTTTGCCAGAACCTATGGTGGCGACGATTTTCTTCCTGTCGTGGTGATCTTCCTTGTAGACGTCGACCTTGCCCTTGATGATCAGGCACACGTAGGTGCCCTTTTCGCCCTCGCGGAACAGGGTGGTTCCATCGCTCGCTTCGTAGGCTTGCATGTATCCGGAAAGCGCTTCGATGTCGTGCCACTCGAAATCGCGGAACATCTGGGTGGTTGCTATCATGCTGCAAAGCTCATCCTGAAAGGCCTTGCCGGTGCCAATCAGTTTGAGCGAGTCGAGCATGTCGTTTTTCTGTGGCGAGGTCATTGCACGTGCTTCTTCATGGGGCGCCTGTTGGAAACGCCAAATTTACCACGAAACGGGGACTTACCTTCACCTGGGTTCGGGTAAGGGATAACAGGGTTTTACTATTAATCTAGACTTCGAGCTGCCTGTGGTTTGGTCAGAAGAATGGTCGCTTCACGATTTTCGCAGGCATTCTTGACGTTATGGCAAGGCGATCAATTCCAGCCGGAGCGAAGATTTATCTTCCAGATGGCGCTGGATTTAGATAAGGGCCTACGGAAACGTAGACCCTTTTGTTCTATTTTCCCTGCATACGATTCAGATAATCGATCAAAGCGAGTATGCGCCCGCGTATGAAAGACTCTGGGTCGTAGGGGTAGTCGTCGTAGTGCTGTGCACCCTTGATGCTGTAGTTTTTTCCCCAAATGGGCATCTCTCGTACTCCATGGGCTTTCACCTGCTGTCTTCCGTCAATCACTTCATATACGCGGGAAACAGGGAATACGCCGCCGTTATTCCTGGAAAGCACAGTCAGGTCGGATACGCGGCTTTTAAGCGTTTCCGCGGATGGTCCATCTCCTTTTCCTGTAGTGCCATGACAACTGGCGCAGTTGGTCATGTATTCGTTTTTGCCGATATCGAATTTATCGGCAGCGCAGGAGAGGCTCGAGACGCCTAGCATTGCCGAGACGATCATCGATGATTTAATCGCAATCCATAGGCATTTCATGACTTTTCCTTTGTGAGGTGCGGATAATAAAAATTATAGGTGATTTTTCAGGGTACATTTTTCTGCCCGGCAGGCAGGCATGAAGATCAGGAAAAAAGAAGAATTGCAGGGTTCATCGGGATCACTGTTTTTTTAGTCGCTTGCTGTGCTTGTGCAGGCTTTGAGTCAGTTCCGAGATGATTTCCGAGGCGGCTTTGATGATCTGGTTTGAGCCGAAGCCGGCTTTGGTCATTTCGCGGTAGAACGATTTGGCGACAATCTTCGCCATCTGGTCCGGATTCTGAGCGGCGGTGAACAGGGCGTTGCCGAAGGTTTTATCCGCTTCTGCGGCCAGGGTGATCTGGGCGAAGCGGGAATTCAGGATACTTTGCAGCTGGATGACCTGGATTGACCGGCCAATGAACAAGGCCACGATGTCGAGCAGATTGAGATCGTCCAGGTTAAACGGGCGCTGATGCTTCGGTGCATTGACGTTGACCACGCCGATGATCTTGCCGTTGATCAGGATCGGGGAGGAGATCATGCTCTTGCGAGTGTCGTGAAGCTGGCGAGCCACCTGCGCGAATTCCGATTGCGTGATGTCCTCGATCAGAAGCGACTTGCCGGTGGCGACGACATGCCCGGAAATGCCTTCTCCCCGCTTGACGGGGCTTTGGTAGGCACTGGCTGGCAAATTTCCAAAGTTGGCGCAGACGCGCAGGCGCAATTCTTCGAATTCGTCATCGTTCAACAGCATGATGGAGCAGTTTTCGGCGTTGAGGATCTTGGCCGCCATCTTCGCGAGTTGATAGAGGTTCTCGTCCAGGGCGCCCTCGGATTCGAGGAAATTGGACAGGTCGAGCAGCTTGGCTAGCGGAGTCTCTTCATTGCCCATGGCCGTCTTCCGGTTGGTTAAATTGGATCAGACTCGATTAATTCCCCCGCCTGATCAAGCGCATTAGCAAATTACAGTTTAGCATTACCGCATTCACACCGAAACGCAATATGCGGTTCGAATAATCCGTGCCGCATCAGCTTTCCTTGATGTCCCCATTCAGGTAATACCACTGCCCTTCTTCGCGCACGAAGCGGCTGGTTTCATGCAACCGGTAGGCGCGGCCGCCGATCTTGTAGCGGGCGATGAATTCAACTTCGGCGTGGCTGTCGTCGGTTTGCTGGCGGTGTTTGACTTGCAGTCCAAGCCATTTGGGCTGGGGTTTGGTGCCGAGGTCCAGCACGGCGGGGCGGGTGCTGGGGTGCCATGTGGCAAGCAGGTAGGGCTCCTGCGCCAGGGTGTAGGCGGTGTAGCGCGAGCGCATCAGCGCTTCGGCGGTGGGGGCGGGGATGTTGTCGCTGATGTAGCGGCCGCAGCAAACCTCGTAACTGTGCGGCAGGCCGCAGGGGCAGGGCAGAGGTGCATTCATCTGACCAACTTGTGGAAAGTGCCCAGTCGTCGTCTGTCGATTTTACCTGCCGTAGTGGCTTCAAGAACGGCGCAGCCCGGTTCCACCAGATGGCGGCAATTGCTGAAGCGGCAATGGCCGAGGTAGGGGCGGAACTCGACGAAGGCGTAAGCGATGTCTTGCTCGTTGACGTGGGCCAGGCCGAATTCCTGCAGGCCGGGTGAATCGATGATATGACTGTCGTCATCAAGGTGGTAAAGGCGTGCATGAGTAGTGGTGTGCTTGCCGGAATTCAGTGCCTGGGAAATCTCGCGCGTGTGTGCCTGCGCCGCCGGCAGCAGGGCGTTGATGATGCTCGACTTGCCCATGCCGGACTGCCCCACCAGCACGCTGGTTTCGCCCTGTAAATAGGGGCGTAGCGGGCTGATGTCCCGCTTGGCTGAGAGGGTTACAAGGGGGTAGCCCAGATCGCGGTACAGTTTGAGTTTCTCGAGCGCGGCCTGGGTTGCCTGCTCCAGGTCGCACTTGTTGAGCACGATGACGATCTTGAGAGAGGCAGCCTCGGCTGCGATCAGGCAGCGGCTGACCAGATCCTCGTAGAAGGCCGGCTCTGCTGCCACCACGACGATAATCTGGGTGACGTTGGCGGCAATGATCTTCTCTTTGAATTCATCGGAGCGGAACAGCAGTGATGTGCGAGTGTCGATCGACTTGATCACGCCTTGGGCAGTGCCGGTCATCTCGACCTGGAGCCGGTCGCCGCAGGCGATGCCGCCTTTTTTGCCGCGGGTGACGCAGGAAACGATGCCCTCTGCCGTTTCAACATCGAAGTGCCTGCCGAAGGCGGCGACAACTTGGCCGTGCTGCACCTGCCCCATTCAGATCTTGAGCAGGGCGTCTATCTTCGCCGCGCAGATGAAGTCGTTTTCGGACAGACCTTTGATGTCATGGGTGTGGTAACTCACCCGGCACTGGTTGTAGCCCACTTCAAGATCGGGGTGGTGATCCTCGCGATGGGATACCCAGGCGGTGGCATTGACGAAGGCCATGGTCTGGTAATAGTCATTGAAGCGGTAGGTCTTGCTGATTTTGCCGTCAGCGTATTCCCAGCCGCCTTCCAGCGTGCCCAGTCGCTGCGTGATTTGCTCGGTGCTTAACGGATTCATGGGTTTATTTGAAGTGGTAATAGGCGTTGTTGAGGTAGGCCGCAGCGTGGTTCTCCTCATCGGGGAACCAGTTTGCGCCGACATTGGCATTGCAGTTGCGGATGCGAGCCTGGAGTTGCTGCGGATTCTTCACCTTGCGTTCGAGGCGGGAGTAAATGGCGGAGCCGTCTCCACCCACCATGGAAACGTGGCAGCTGACGCAGGATTTATCGTGCAGGGTTTTGCCGATCTTGGCGTCTCCCTTGGGAAAGGGATCAGCAAGCACAGGCGAGCTGACGAGCAGCAGGCTCAGGAGCAGTGTAATAAATTTCATGTGGACCTCCGTGGGTTGATGTCGCTGTTTTGGTGAAATGGGCTACTAAATACTAGCATGAGCCTGAAGGTGTGCAATGCGGATCGCCGCAGGCGGATGCGAATCGTAGAACGCCGAGTGCAGCGGATCGGGGGTGAGGGTCGAGGCGTTGTCGTTGTAGAGCTTGACCAGCGCACGAACCAGATCGTCGGCACTGGCATTTTTTGCGGCGTAGCGGTCGGCCTCGAATTCGTTCCTGCGCGAATAAAAACTCATCAGCGGGTGCAGCAGAAAGGTGAATACCGGCATCGCCAGCAGGAACAGCAGCAGTGCCGTGGCAGTGCCTGGCGTGGTGACGCCGAGACCGTGGTAAAACCATTCCTTGTCCATCAGCCAGCCGAGCAGCCACAGTCCGGCCAGGCTCATGGCGGCCATCAGGGCAATGCGCTTGATGATGTGACGGTGCTTGAAGTGTCCGAGTTCATGGGCCAGCACCGCAACGATCTCGTCGTGGCCGAGGCGTTCCAGCAGAGTGTCGAAAAACACGATCCGCCGGGATTTGCCGAAGCCGCTGAAATAGGCGTTGCCATGGGTGCTGCGCTTGGAACCGTCCATCACGTAGAAGCCCTGAGCGCGGAAGCCGCATTTCTGCAGCAACTGGCCGACGCGCTCTTTCAGCGTGGTATCCTCAAGCGGCGTGAACTTGTTGAACAGTGGCGCGATGAAGGTGGGGTAAACCGCCAGTACCAGCAGGTTGAATCCCATCCATGCGCTCCATACGTAGAGCCACCAGTATTCACCCATCCGCCCCATCAGCCAGAGTACGCCGAGTAACAGTGGAATGCCGAGCGCCGCACCGAGCAGCATCTGCTTGGCGAGGTCGGTGAAAAACAGCGCCGGTGTCATCTTGTTGAAGCCGAAGCGGGCGTCGATACTGAAGGCGCTGTAGAACCCCAGCGGAATTTCAACTAAAGTGGAAATAGCGAATACGCTCAGTATCAGTGCCGTGCCCTGCCATAGCCCCGACCCGAGCAGGCCGTGCCACAGGCCATACAGCACCTCGATCCCGCCGCCCAGGGTAAAGGCCAGTAACAGTGCGGTTTCCAGCACGAGATGCAGATTATCCAGGCGGGTTTTGGCTATGCTGTAATCAGCGGCTTTCTGGTGTGATTCCAGATCGATGCGGTCGGCGAAATTCTGCGGCACGCTGGCACGGTGTGCCTGGATGTGGCGGATATGACGTTGTGCGAGCCAGTAGCGCAAGAGTACGGAGATTGCCAGTGTGGCGAGGAAGATCAGGGTAAATGTCATGGAGTCACAGGTGGTTTCGGTCTAAAATGGCGTCTTTAAGATTACTGGGTTTCCATTATGGCACAAGACAGCAATCGCCTCATCTGGATCGACATGGAGATGTCCGGGTTGGTTCCCGAACGGGATCGCATCATCGAAATCGCGCTGGTGATCACCGACTCCAACCTGGAGACCATCGCCGAAGCGCCGGTACTGGTCGTGCACCAGTCCGATGAGGTGCTGAATGGCATGGACGCCTGGAACACTGCGACTCACGGCAAATCCGGCCTGATCGACAAGGTCAAGGCATCTAAACTGGATGATGCCGCCGTCGAGGCCCAACTGATCGAGTTTCTGAAGGAATACATTCCGGCAAAAAAATCGCCGATGTGCGGTAATTCGATCTGCCAGGATCGCCGTTTCATGGCGAACTACATGCCCAAGCTTGAGGATTATTTTCACTATCGCAACCTCGACGTGAGCACCCTGAAAGAACTGGCCAAGCGCTGGAGGCCACAGGTTTACGGCGGTTTCAAAAAGGAGAACAACCATACCGCGCTGGCCGATGTGTATGAATCCATCGGCGAGATGAGGTATTACCGGGAGAATTTCCTTCGGTTGGAATAATCTGTCAAAAGCTGTTGAACCGCAGAGGACGCGGAGGACGCAGAGGAAAAACAAAAATAAGAGCTTAATACCAGACTTTGACTGCCCTCTTGGTGAGCACGTAATGACACATAAGCCTTTGAATTCCTCCGCGTCCTCTGCGGTGAATTGCCTTTTTTAGCAAAGATTTAAGGAATCAGCATGAAGCAGGGCACCACTTTCGTTATCGAGGTCAACCCGAAGATTCCGCGCAAGCTGTTGCGCCTGGATGAGCTTGCCAACAACCTCTGGTATGGTTGGGACAAGCCGACCCGGACATTGTTCGCGCGCCTTCATCCCGCCCTGTGGGATGCGGTCGGACACAATCCCAAGGTGTTCCTGCGCCGGGTGGACGAAAAACGCCTGGTGGAAGCGGCGGAGGACCAGGTGTTTCTGGCCACCGTGAACCGCGTGCTGTCGGCTTACGATACCTACCACAACGAGCCGCTGCGTCGCGGCAGCAACCACGAGCAGTTCAAGGAAGGCGATCTGATCGCCTATTTTTGCGCCGAATTCGGCTTTCACGAAAGTTTCCCGATCTATTCCGGTGGCCTCGGCATACTCGCCGGCGATCACTGCAAGTCGGCGAGTGACCTGCGCCTGCCCTTCGTTGCGGTTGGACTGCTCTACCGCCAAGGCTACTTTTCCCAGATTATCGACGGCGAAGGCAACCAGATCGCCACTTACAGCGATTCAGATTTCGAAGACCTGCCGGTCGTTCCCGCTTTGGGGGAGGATGGCAAAGAGATGCATGTTTCCGTCGACCTGCCGGGACGGGAGGTGACGGTCAAGGTATGGCAGGCACGGGTCGGTCACGTTACGCTGTACCTGCTCGATACCGACCTGGAGGAAAACACGCCCGAGGACCGCGATATTACCCACCAGCTTTACGGCGGCGACAGCAACATGCGCATCATGCAGGAAAGCGTTCTTGGCGTCGGCGGCGTACGCGCCCTCAGAGCGCTGGGACTGACGCCCACGGTGTGGCACATCAACGAGGGCCATGCCGCCTTCCTGGTGCTGGAACGCGCCCGCTACCTGGTCGCCGAGGGGCTGGATTTCGCCAGCGCGCTGGAAGCGGCTGCCGGCAATACCGTGTTCACCACCCACACGCCGGTGCCGGCGGGGCACGACCATTTCGCCGAAAATACGGTCTGCGACTACTTCGAGCACATGTGCCATGAGCTGAAAATCAGCCGTGAAGCGTTTCTCTCCCTGGGCAGGACGCCGGATGGGCCGGATTTCAACATGACCGCCCTGGCGTTGCGGGGCTCGCGTTTTCACAACGGCGTCAGCCGCATTCACGGCGAAGTATCCTCGCGCATCTGTGCCAGCCAGTGGCCGCAGTTGGCTCCCGAGGAAAACCCGATGAGCTACGTCACCAACGGTGTGCACATGCCGACTTTCCTGGCGCAGGAATGGATCGACCTGTTCGACAACCAGTTCGGCTACGAGTGGCGCCATAATCTCACCAATCAGGGCTACTGGGCGCGTATCGACGAGATCTCCGACCACCTGTTCTGGAGTGTGCGCCAGTCGCTCAAGTCGCAAATGCTCGAACTGGTGCGCTTTCGCATCAGCCAGCAGCATTTCCGCAACAACGGCTCCGAAGCCCACCTCGACAGGCTGCTGAAGCACATCGATCCCCTCAATCCGAACGTCCTCACCATCGGTTTCGCCCGCCGCTTCGCCACCTACAAACGCGCCGCGCTGCTGTTCGAAGATCCAACCTGGCTGAGCCAGATCATTTCCGAGGCCGACCGTCCGGTGCTGTTTATTTTTGCCGGCAAGGCGCACCCTGCCGACCGCCCAGGCCAGGATTTAATCCGGCATATTCAAGGGATGTCCCACATGCCGGAATTCGAGGGCAAGGTGCTGCTGGTAGAAGGCTACGATATGGGTATGGCGCGCAGACTGGTAGCGGGCGTGGATGTGTGGCTCAACAACCCGGTGTACCCGCTTGAAGCGAGCGGCACTTCCGGCATGAAGGCGGGCATCAACGGCGCGATCAATTTCTCGGTGCTGGACGGCTGGTGGGGCGAGGGCTACGACGGCACCAACGGCTGGGCGATCAAGCCGGCACCAACCTACATGGACGACTACCGTCGCAACAAGGAAGACAGCCAGACCTTTTACGAGATCCTGCAGGACCGTATCGTGCCCCAGTACTACGATCGCGGCAAGATGGGCTACTCGGCGGAATGGATCAGGCGTTCCAAGCGCTCGATCGGCACCCTGTTGCCACGCTTCAATTCCAACCGGATGGTGGGCGAATACGTGACCCGCTTCTACCTGCAGGCCAGCCGCCAGGGCGAGCTGTACGCCCGCGATGACTACGCAAACGCGAAAAATCTTTCGGTCTGGAAAACAAAGATCCGCGCTACCTGGCAGGGCGTCGAGATACGCCGCCTGGATACACCGAAGAAGCACATTCAGTTTGGCGACAAAGTGCGCTTCGAAGTCGTCCTGAAATTGAACGGCCTGGCACCTGAGGATGTGGTGGTCGAGCTGATGATGCGTCGCCCGACCCGCAAGGAGATGAAGGATTACTTGCACTTCAGCTTCTCGTTCCAGGGGATCGTGGAAGAGACCGGGGAACATCTGTTCGCCCTCGATCTGGCCCCCGATCGGTGCGGTCATCTGGATTACAAGATCCGCGTTTATCCCTGGCAGGAACTCCTGACCCATCCTCTGGAGATGGGGTTGATGGTTTGGCTTTAAGGACTGTTTCATCACGTGTTGCGTACTATGGATGAGCGCCGCGACGTGGTGTATTATTAAATCAGCTTTAGTTGTGTTTGGAGAATGCGATGCGTTCCGCCGTTGTAAAGATTGATCCCGATATCCTTGGCGGCACCCCATGCTTTGCCGACACACGGGTTCCGGTCAAAACCCTGTTTGACTATCTGGAAGGTGGCGACAATCTGGATACCTTCCTTGACGAATTCCCCAGTGTCAAACGCGAGCAGGCCGTAGCGCTCCTTGAAGAATCCCGGCAAGCACTGCTGGCAGCATGAGGCGTGTCCTGCTTGACGAGTCGGTGCCGCGCCATCTCTGTGTTCTCTGTGGCTTCAACTGCTTCTTTTTAGGATAAATAAATCCATCCCCTTTGATGTCGAGCTAGATCACTTCTGATCCGCTGCGTAAAAACCAACCCGATAATGCCGCTGAATGAAGAGGGCGGTGGAAAATAAAAATATGACCCCGCGCGAATTCATCGAGAAGTGGCGAGATAACCCGCTCAAAGAGCGCGCCAGCTATCAACTCCACTTCATTGACCTGTGCGCCCTGTTGGGCGTGCCCACCCCTTCGCCATCCAGCCATGAGACCTATTGCTTCGAGCGCGGCGCCGCGCGCACCGGAGCCGGGCAAGGCTGGGCTGATGTATGGAAAAAAGGCTTTTTCGGGTTTGAATATAAAGCCATGCGGCGCAACTTGGGCGAAGCCCTGAAACAGTTGATGACCTACGCGCTGGCCTTGGACAACCCGCCGTTGCTCGTGGTGTGCGATACCAACATCATCGAAATCCACACCCACTTCACCAACGCGCCCAGCGAAGTTCACACCATCGCGCTGGAAGACATCGCCTCACCTTCCAACCTCGACAAGCTGCGCTGGCTGTTCACCGACCCCGACAAGTTCCACCCACAACGCACCATTTCAGAAATCACCGAAGAAGCGGCAGGCAAGTTCGCCGCCCTCGCGCAGTCATTGAACGCCAGAGGCCATGCCCCGCAGACCGTGGCGCACTTTCTTAATCAGTGCCTGTTCTGCCTGTTTGCCGAAGATGCCGAACTGCTGCCGGGCAAGTTGTTCGAGCGCTTGCTGGACAAAAGCCAGGCCGACCCCGCCAAACTTTCCAGCCGCTTCGAAGAATTATTCAATGCGATGCGCAAGGGGGGAGACTTCGCGCTGGAGGATATTCACTGGTTCAACGGCGGATTGTTCGAAACGGTGGAAGTGTTACCGCTCATCACCAGCGAAATAACCACCCTGCACGCCGCCGCCAAGCTCAATTGGAGCGGCATCGAGCCCTCCATCTTCGGCACCTTGTTCGAACGCGGGCTTGACCCGAAGAAACGCTCCCAGCTTGGCGCGCACTACACCGACCAGCAATCCATCCTGCGCATCATCAACCCGGTGATCGTCGAGCCGCTCGCGGCGGAATGGGAAGCAGCGAAACGCCTCATCGCCGAGCGCATGGCGCTGTACGAGAAAGGCGGCAAAGGCTCGAAGAATGCCCTGCAAGAAGCACAAGGCGCGTTCATTGTCTATCTCGAACGGCTCAAGAATTTCAAAGTGCTCGACCCCGCGTGCGGGAGTGGAAACTTTCTCTACCTCGCCCTGCGCGCACTGAAAGACCTCGAACACAAAGCCAACCTCGAAGCCGAACAACACGGCCTGCATCGCCAGGTCAGCATCGAAGCCTCGCCCGCCAATGTGCTGGGCATCGAGCTCAACCCTTACGCCGCCGAACTCGCCCGCGTCACCGTGTGGATCGGCGAAATCCAGTGGATGCTCAAGAATGGCTACCCCATCCGCAAGAACCCCATCCTGCAACCGCTCGATCACATCGAGAACCGCGACGCGGTGCTTTTACTCCCCTCGCCCGCAAGCGGGAGAGGGGTTGGGGGAGAGGGTGAAGCCGTAGAGGCACAATGGCCCACCGTCGATGCCATCATCGGCAACCCGCCATTTTTGGGCGGCTCCAAGATGCGCGGCGAGTTGAGCGATGACTACACCGAAGCCCTGCGCAATGTGTATGAAGGCCGCGTACCGGGTGGCGCGGACTTGGTGACGTATTGGTTCGAGAAAACACGGGCGCAAATCGAAGCTGGTAACTGCCAGCGCGCCGGACTGGTTGCCACCAACTCCATACGCGGCGGCTCGAATCAGCAAGTGCTGGCGCGTATCTGCGGCACTTCCAAAATCTTCAATGCGTGGAGCGATGAGGAATGGATTAACGAAGGCGCAGCGGTGCGTGTATCGCTGGTGTGCTTCGCTTCCGTCATTCCCGCGCAGGCGGGAATCCAGTCAGTCGTATTAAACGGACAACCCGTTGAAACCATCCACGCCGATTTGACCGCAGGCGCTGGGCTGAATCTCACTCAGGCCAAGCCGCTGAAAGAGAATGCGGGTGTGTGTTTCATGGGGGCATCGAAAAAAGGCGCATTCGATATTGATGGTGACTTGGCGCGGCAATGGCTCAAGCTACCGAATCCGAATGGCCGACCGAACAGTGACGTACTCAAGCCTTTATGGAACGGGCTGGATGTGGCGCGCCGTCCGCGCGATGGCTGGATTATTGATTTCGGCACAGGGATGAGTGAGGCGGATGCCGCGCTGTACGAAGCCCCGTTCGAGTATGTAACGCAACATGTCAAACCAGAGCGCGAAAAAAACAATCGCGAGGCTTACCGAAAATACTGGTGGCGTCACGCCGAAGCGCGCCCTGGAATGCGAAAAGCTTTAACTGGCTTGCCGCGCTACATTGCTACTCCAGAAGTAGCCAAGCACCGCATTTTTGTATGGATGGATAAAAGTATTCTGCCAGACCAGAAGCTTTATGCCATTGCCCGTTCAGACAATACGACATTCGGCATCCTTCATTCGTGCTTTCACGAACTCTGGGCGCTGGCGGTTTGTTCTTGGCATGGTGCTGGAAATGACCCACGCTACACACCAACCACCACCTTCGAGACTTTCCAATTTCCAGAAGGGCTGACGCCCAACCTCGTGCCATCCGATTACGCCAACACCGCAGCCACCGAGATTGCCACCGCCGCACAAGAGTTGAACAAACTGCGCGAAAACTGGCTCAACCCGCCGGAGTGGGTAGACTGGGTGCGCACCCCCGAAGAAGAAAAAGCAGGCTACCCAGCGCGTCCCGTCGCCAAACCCGGACATGAGGCCGACCTGAAAAAACGCACCCTCACCAACCTCTACAATGCCCGTCCCGCGTGGCTGGACAACGCGCATAAGACACTGGATGCCGCCGTTGCCAAGGCTTACGGCTGGAACGACTACACGCCGGAGATGCCGGACGAGGAAATCTTGCGGCGGTTGCTGGCGTTAAATTTGGCGCGAGCGGAGCAATGAGTCCGCGCTGGGCGCATTAGCGGCGATGAACGATCAGAAGGGTATATTCTGCGTGTATGAGTTCTTCTACTTGGAAGGCATGCTGGCTTGCATATCTTCCGCGCTCACTTCAGCCGAGGCGATCTCACGTACCTACGGGGAGAGTGAAAGTGAACTAACTCAGGAGCAGTTTTTGGACTGCTTCCAAAACATCATTCAACAGGCTGCCGCTGTATCTCGCTACTTCTGGCCATCTGCCAGCCCCAAGAGTAAGCACATTGAACTCCATCGCCGTAGAGGTGCTCAACTTCGAGCAGCTTTTCAGATCAACGAAGACAATCCCCTCAAGAACAGAACCCTTCGTAATCGAATCGAACACTTCGATGAAAGTCTGGATATTTTTCTGTCACAGCCAATTGCAGGAGACTTTATCCCCGCCTATGTTGGGCCTGCACCAAAGTCGGGGGTTCCGAGTCATTTCTTTCGAGCCTTCTTTACAGACATTGGCGTATTCGAGGTATTAGGAGAGCGCTACGCTATGCAACCGCTCTACGACGAAATGAGTCGTTTGCATGATTTGCTAGTCGCTTGTGGTAGAGACGGTTGCAGGTTGCCGAGAGAGACAGAGGCATAACCTCAGCCTGCGTAGGATGTGCTGACGAAAAGTCAAGCCGGGTAGGGTGGGCACGTTTTTGTGCCCACGCGGAAATAACCTTCGTCAACCGCGTGGGCACAAAAACGTGCCCACCCTACTTGACTGTTTCATGGCGCCACCCGCATATCCAGTCGCGAACGATGCGCTTCGTGCCTCAGCGCATCCTACGAACTGCAACCCGCATGGATAGGCATTGTTCAGGTGTGATTCATGAAGAGTGCCGTCATTATTGGCTCTCAGTCATGCTGCATTGTAGAACGCCTATTGGCAAGGCTCTCAGGCCGCGTCTGACGCAATCGTTATTGCCTTACGCGAGTTGAGCCAGCGTAGCCCGGATGGAATGAAATGGAATCCGGGGCATCCTGCCGTGGGGCGGGATGGTTGCTAAGGAAGCCCTGAACAAGTTCCTGAACCTGTAAAATAGCGGACATCATCAATCGACTGAAATTGCCCATGAAACAACTCAGTTTTGCAGC
>NZ_DF967586.1 GCF_000971475.1 Sulfuricella sp. T08 | reverse complement strand
AACCAGACCACCAGCTACACCTGGGACACCGGCCACCAACTGATAAGCCGCACCGAACAAGGCGGGCGCTTGACCACCTACACCCGCAACGCCCTGGGCCAGGTGATCCAGACCGTTCACCCCGAAGCCATCACCACCTACGGCTACGACAACAGCCACCGCCTCACCTCAGTCATCGACAGTCGTGGCCTCAAAA
>NZ_DF967587.1 GCF_000971475.1 Sulfuricella sp. T08 | reverse complement strand
GTATCGATAAATAGGAGAACCCGGCACTTATCATGAAAATGGCTGAATCAAATGCAAGTAATTGATCGACTCGTCCGATAGGCATCTTTAAGCCGATTAACTTCACAATGCTGATAACGGTCATGCAAACCCCGATCATCGTGGCGGAAGTCGGAAGGATATGCGAGGAAAGATTGGATCTCACGGTGAAATTCCTATCGCTGATGCGTTATAAATTTAACATTTAAGGACAACTAATTTATTGAATTTTTGCCATACATGCTAATTGTCATTAGCATGTATGGCAAAAACCTTAGATCTTAGATAATCAGTATTTTGCCGACCTTGCAAAGCTGCCGATCAACAACAATCCAGAGCCAAGCAACAGAATCCCCCACTGGGGTAATACGGGAATATCATTATCCGGCAGCGCGGCCACAGTTTCGTTGAATGCAGTCATAGTGGTGCTCCCTGCGTTGTTTGCATCGCCAGAGTAAATCGCTGTGATTGAATCGCTGCCCACAACCGTCAACAGGGTCGTTGTCAGTGTCGCCACACCGTTAATTAATTGCACCGGCGAACCGAAGTTCGCGCCATTTACCTGAAACTGCACAGTCCCTGTTGGCGAATTTCCCGTCACTGTCGCAGTGAATGTAATGGATTCCCCCTGGAAAACTGTGGCTGGCGACGCGCTAATGATCACTGCACTTTGGGTGAGTAAGGCAGTGGCGGCGACATCAAAGCTGCCAAAGCCAGTCGTGTAGTCCCAGCCTGTCGTCGCGCCGTAACCTCCGTTGGACCCTGAGGTCACATCATGGAACGCGGGCGTATTTTGGGCTCCTCGACTATAGATCCATGAAGCCGGAAAACCGAGCCTGGCGTGGTTAGCCGATTGTATGCGTGCCCAACTGCCGACAAAAAGTGGCGACGCCAAGCTGGTGCCGCCGTATTGCTGAAGCTGGCCGTTAACAACGATAATTG
>NZ_DF967588.1 GCF_000971475.1 Sulfuricella sp. T08 | reverse complement strand
CGGCTGGTGGAATAGCTGTATTGAAGCACAAAGAAGACAGCCAGGAAGATCAAGGCAAAGCGTAGCTCCATGCCGCGCAAGTGGAATCCATTGGTTCGTTGCAGGTTGGGATTAGGCTGTTCAGTCAGGGGCATGGACGGGTGTCACTGGAAAAAACCCAACCAGCGAAAAGGGGGACAGGAGGGAAGCTGGCCGGGTGATGTGATTATCACCGGGGAATGTTGCAGTTTTGTGGCGAAAGCGAACTTACAAGAGCTTTTTTAGTTCGAACCGGTTAGCTCAAATACTGAACTTCAGCTTTGCAAAGCTGAACTGGACGTAGGTTTAGTGATCAGCGTAG
>NZ_DF967589.1 GCF_000971475.1 Sulfuricella sp. T08 | reverse complement strand
CAAGAACCGTGGCTCGTTCCCGAGCGACGAGTCGTTGCTGAAGCTGTTCTACCTGGCCCTGCAAAACATCAGCCAGAAGTGGACCATGCCGATCCGGGATTGGAAAGCGGCGCTAAACCGGTTTACTATTCAATTCGATGACCGGATGCCGCAACGTTAAACGAAACTCCGTTTACACAAAATTCAGGACACCCCC
>NZ_DF967590.1 GCF_000971475.1 Sulfuricella sp. T08 | reverse complement strand
CGTTTAACCTTGACCTTGTTGGCAGATTGGCGATATGCCAATGACTCAACCACACCGGGCAGATTTTTTGCAGCTTCATAGTCAGTCAGGTAATGGTAGGCAGCGCATTTCGTTAAGGGCGTATCGAAACTGGCAATGAGGGTGTACAAGGGGCCATCTCTTTTTACATCCACCTGCAATCCGTGGTAATGAGCATCCGACCAAGCAATATTGTTGGTCATAAATAGCAACAAGAA
>NZ_DF967591.1:15274-29429 GCF_000971475.1 Sulfuricella sp. T08 | reverse complement strand
GGTTTCATGATAGCCCTCCCAGGGGACATTCTGATGCTTACGACAAGGGTCTTATCCATTGTTTCAAAGCATGGCGGACAAAACCTGTTTGAATTGCCCCGGGTTTCCTAGTCAATCTCGAATAACCGCTTCACGAAGCGCTCCTTCGAGATTGCATTCATTCAGCATAGACAAAGGATTGCGAGTTGCAAGCGGCATGTCGAATGGACCAACTTTGGCTCACACTGCCCATCACGTAGGTCTCACTAGTACAAAGCGGCCACGCTGGTGCGCACTCGGGACGAGGAGGAAGATCGTCAGTCTTACCAGTACCAGGAAAACAGAAGCCCATTGGGAGAATGCTGACCTGCCCCCATTAGAAGTGCCATCGGCATTCTAGTAAAATCCAAACCACTTGCCTAAAGGCGAGGAGAGTAGCTAGCTCTCCAGCTCGGTTAAATCGAGTTGTCATCGTCGCGTCATAAAAACTACGTATAAGAAGGCTTTATGATTAAGCCAATCTTATTCTTGTTGCTATTTATGACCAACAATATTGCTTGGTCGGATGCTCATTACCACGGATTGCAGGTGGATGTAAAAAGAGATGGCCCCTTGTACACCCTCATTGCCAGTTTCGATACGCCCTTAACGAAATGCGCTGCCTACCATTACCTGACTGACTATGAAGCTGCAAAAAATCTGCCCGGTGTGGTTGAGTCATTGGCATATCGCCAATCTGCCAACAAGGTCAAGGTTAAACGCACGGCTGATGAACAGGTATTGTTTTTTCATATTCGCCTCCATTCCGTCATGGAGTATAAGGAAAAACCTTTTGATAGCATCGCCTTTACACAACTGACGGGTGATTCGAAGACATTTCAGGGAACCTGGGATATCGAACCGAATCAACATGGCAGCACGATCAGGTTTAAGGGATTGTGGGAGCCGGACACCCTGATTCCTTTGCCTATCATTGATCATTTTGCAAAAAACGGCCTCATTGACAGATTCAGTGCAATCGCCGAATTGGCAGAGAAACGCAAAGATATGTTGCCACCCAGTTGCGTAGACTGACTGGGATCCGATCCCGAAATGGACTCAGAATCATTCTTTTCAGGGTTGCATCACGCCATCGGCCTACGGAATGGTGCGCACTAATGGCGGCTTTGGAGCGAAGGCTTGATTGTCATGGCACGCAACGGCCGGTCTATATGGCCCGTTCTCAATCTAAGCGGTCCTTCAACCTTCTCGAAAGTAGCCGAAGCTGCCGCTTTCAGTTCATTCCAACGTCCTGCTGCTTGCAGCCGAAGTGTTGCGCAACTTGCGGTTTTCAAAGAAGCGCAACAGCAAAAAAGTAATCCAGGCGACGATACCCAGCCCGATGGTGAAGGCGCCGTAAGAAATGGGCCAGGGAATTCCCTGGGTCATCATCGAAAATTCCGACATGCCGCCAACGCCAGCAATAATGTTCAGCGGCATAAAGACCACGCTGAGCACCGTCAGTTGCTTGATCACCTTATTCTGGTTGATGTTGATGAAGCCAACCGTGGCATCCATCAAAAAGTTGATCTTGCCAAACAGGAACGTGGTATGTCCATCAAGAGATTCGATGTCGCGCAGAATTTGCTGGGCATCGTCCAATTGCTGTTTGACCAGAAAGCGGCTCCGCATCAGGAAGGAAACCGCACGGCGAGTATCCAGCACATTCCTTCGAATCAGCCCGTTCAGAACCTCTTCATGGGCGATCGCCGTCAGCATCGTGGCCGCATCTTCGTCGCTCATTTGCTTGCTAAGCACTTGCTTGCCCACGGTTTCCAGGCCGCGATATACATCTTCGAGCGCCTCGGCCGAGTATTCCGCGTCAGCAGCGTAAAGATCCAGCAGAACATCCCGTGCATCCGTAACGTAGTAAGGTTGAGAAAGTGCGCGCAGGCGCTGCAACCGGAACACGGGCAGCTCCTCCTTGCGGACCGAGAACAGGATGTCCTTGTACAGGATGAACGCAACGCCCACGTTGCGGGATATGTCCTCACGGTCGAGCAGAAAATCAGAATGCAGGTGAATTTCGCCGTTTTCCTCCACATAGAAGCGGGCGCTTGATTCCAGGTCGCCCAAGCGATCAGGGTCTGGCAAATCGATGCCGAAAAAATCGCCCAACCAGACGCGTTCTTCAAACGATGGGTCGACCAAGTCAATCCAAATGGGCTTGGACTCGACCAGACCCTCACGGGAATTGATGGAAATTTCACGCAGGCGCCCTTCGTTCAGATCAAAGGCCTTGATGCCAGAGCGCTCTTTCTTGAACTCGCGATGTCCTAGCACTTGCAGAACGTCAAGCGTCATTTCCCGCAGTACGGCTTCCTTCCTGTCCTGGGTTACCTGATCCCAGATGAACAACTGGTCTTCCGGCGGCAAGTCTTCCAGAAGGTGAGCGATCTCGATTGGAGCTATCTTTTCCAGCGTCTGATGCAATTGTGCCAAGTTCTGTTTGCGCACCAGCGACTCGACCAACTCATGGCGTGGCATGTCCTGCTTGTGTAGCATACCGGTGACGAGCTTGTGTTTCTGCAATAGCTGAAGCAGTGTTTCCTGGCTGGTCGGGTGGTCAGTAGTCGGTTCAATTGGCATGTCAGCATTCTCCTGCCACGAAGGTCTAGACAAATTTTACCTTTTAGGCCTTATTGACCTTTCATTATTCAGTTCTATTTCCCAGAGCAGGATCTGGCTTTGAGAGGTCACGCTCATTGGTGCAGCTATCAGTCAGAGATTGATATTCCAGCGGGTGTGAGATGTGGTTTGCTTCAAGAAAATGACACAGCTTCTCGCGACGCCAACGGCGAGAAGGATGAAGAAGCCTTTTATCCATCAGCCAGTCAACGAATTTCGAAATGAACAACTACTCCTTACAGGCACTAGAACCCACCAATTAGGGCGTAATCTTCCAAGTGCAGCCGCACTCCATAACACGTTCTCCAGTCCGCGGTCAGCATTATAGACTGGGTTGTCGATAAGCTGGCAAGCGTTTATGCTGGTGTATAAATTTTCCAAATGTTCACAATAAATAATTAAGGAATAGCCATGGATTTTTCCAACCTGTTTAGGCATGAAACCGAAACCGTTAATTGTCAATATCTTCCTACCATCATCCGATCGGAAGTTTATTAGGGGTATTCTATAAGAATGGATCGTAACTAGAACAGATGGGGCTTTCCCTTGGTCAGGCGTCCGTAAGATCGCTGCCAAGAGTCGCCGCCCGGAATTTACCGCACCAGTTGTTGGCCGACACCAGGGGAATTTCCAGTGGTGGAAGTCTATCGGGGAGTTATCACCGGCAAAATTAAGTTGGGGCTTATCGATTCAATCAGGTCGACAATGAAAAGTGGCACACCTCGAAATTGTATCTGCGGAAAAATTGTTTTTTTACACTACTAACAAAGTAATTCCCGCTCCCAGTGCGATTGCCAACATACCCCATAAACAGCGACGTGCCAGGGTGGCGCCACCGATGAAGGCTACCAGGCCGAATTTGAAGAACAGGTTCGCGATCAGGGCCAGGGTAATGGCGGTGACCGTCTGATCCGCCTGTAGCCGGTCGAGGGAGAACAGTCGCAGGCTGGAAAGGGTGATGGCATCCACGTCGGTAAGCCCAGAAGCCACTGCGACTGCATAAAGCCCCTTGCTGCCGGCATAATCGGAGAGCCAGGCGGAGAAAAACAGCACGGCCGCATAGAGCAGTCCGAAGGTCAGCGAAGTGCGGATTTCGGAGGGATTTTTTATCTCCGGCATGGGGAGCTCTTTTCCTGTGCTTAGCTGGCGCCAACCGTGTGCGGTGGCGAGCAGACCCAGGGCCAGTCCGCTGCCCAGGACCGGCAGCAAGGTGGGCAGGATCGCCGGCGCCACCACCGCGCTCACCACGCCGAGGCGGACGATCACCACCAGGTTGGCGAGCAGGATTACCAGCGCCGCTAGCCTGGACAGGTCTTCATTGATTTTGCCGTGGCGCGCGTAAATCAGGGTGGTGGCAGTGCTGGACACCAGGCCGCCCATGAGGCCGAGCAAGGGGGCGCCGTAGCGCGGCCCAATCAAGCGCAGCGCGATGTAGCCGGCAAGGCTGATGCCGGATATCAGCACCACCATCAGCCAGATGTTGTAGGGGTTGAGCGCCTGGTAAGGGCCGTAGCTCTGGTCCGGCAGGATAGGCAGAATGACGAAGGACAGCACGGCGAACTGCAAAATGGAGAGCAGGTCGCGCCGCTCCAGGCGCTGAGTGATGCCGCGCAGCTCCGGCTTGAAATAAAGCAGCACGGTAGTGGCAATGGCGAGCATGATAGCCAGCATGGAGAAGCCGAACCAAATCAGCGCACCTAGTCCGTAACACACCAGCAGGGCGATTTCGGTCGTGGTGCCGGGGTCGCCTTCGGCGGAGGGCGCGCCGAAATAGGCGGACACGATCAGGATGGCCACCGCAGCGAGACCGACCGCCAGCAGCCACATGAAACCGGTCGTGGCGGCGAGCATGGCGCACAGTGTGCCGAACAGCGCCACCAGGGCAAAGGTGCGCAGGCCGGCCTTGGCTGCCGGGCTGCGCTCCCGTTCCATGCCGATCAGCAAGCCGATGGCAAGGCTGGTGATGAAAACCTGCAAAGATTCGAGGCCGCCTTGCGGCAAAGGGGTCATCGGTTTGCCCTTTCCATTGCAAAAAATTCCGGCAGTGTGATAGCCCGGTTTTGCCCAGTATCCTATACTTTGGAATCGATTGGCTATAAATGGAATGTGAGTATGGATTTGATTCTGTGGCGGCATGCCGAGGCCGAGGATGGATTCCCCGACCAGGGGCGCAAGCTGACCGACAAGGGCGAACGGCAAGCAGCGAAGATGGCGGCGTGGTTGAAAGCGCACCTGCCGGAGAAAGTGCGGATTATCGTCAGTCCGACCACGCGTACCCGTCAGACCGCTGCGGCGCTGACGCGGGATGGGATCGTCGTCAAGGAGGTGGGGCCCGGCGCATCCGTGGCGGCCCTTTTGGGCGCCGCCGGTTGGCCGGATGCCAAGGGAGCGGTGGTTGTGGTGGGCCATCAGCCGACGCTGGGTCAGGTGGCCGCCTATCTGCTCAGCAATACGCAAAATAGCTGGAGCGTAAAAAAGGGCGGTGTATGGTGGTTTACGAACCGTACCCGCCTGGATGAGACCCAAACCATCCTGAAGACGGTGATGTCGCCTGAATTTCTATGAAAACCATCCTGATCGCCAATCCCAAGGGAGGCAGCGGTAAAAGCACGCTGGCGACCAATCTGGCCGGTTATCTGGCCAGCAGGGGTGGTCGCGTGCTTCTGGTCGATCTCGACCGCCAGCGTTCCGCCAGCGACTGGCTGGGGCGCCGGCCGGAATTTCTGCCCACCATACACGGCTGGAATAGTCAGCTCGACAAGAAATCCATGGGCGAAACCAGGCCGGACTGGCTGGTGGTGGATTCCCCCGCAGGCATGCACGGCGACAAGCTGACCAATGCGCTCAAGCGCGCCGAGCGCGTGATCGTGCCGGTGCAGCCGTCCTCATTCGACATGGAAGCAACGCGGATTTTTCTAGAAGAACTGCGCGCAGAGAAATCGGTTCGCAAGGAGAAAATCGAAGTGGCGATGATCGGTATGCGCGTGGATGCGCGCACCCGCGCAGCAGCTGATCTCTCCGCGTTCCTCGATGAAGTCGGTTTCCCCGTGCTCACCTTGCTGCGCGATGCACAAATTTACGTTCAGGCTGCCGGCGAGGGTTTGAGCCTGTTCGATATGGCGCCGTCGCGGATCGTCAGGGAGATGGAGCAGTGGCAGTCGCTGCTGGACTGGCTGGAAGAATAATGGCTGATGGCTGAACTATGGACAACACCGAAGTTGAACTCAAGCTCCTGATCGATCCCGCAGATATTCCCAGGTTGCGGCGCCATCCCCTGCTCAAGGCACTATGCCCGTCCGGGCCGAAGACCCGCAAGCTCACCAGCATCTACTTCGATACCGATGATTTTGTTCTGAAGAACCAGGATATCGCGCTGCGTGTGCGCCGCAGCGGCCGGCAGTGGATCCAGACCGTCAAGGGCGGCGGCAGCGTGCAGGCCGGGCTGCACCAGCGTGATGAATGGGAGGAGTCGGTGGCTCACAGTACACCGGACTTTACCAAGATCGTCGATCCTGGCTTGATCCGGCTATTCGCCAGTGACGATCTGCGCCAGCGTCTGCATTCCGTATTCGTGACCGAGTTCAACCGCACTGTCTGGCTGCTGAAAACAGAAGATGGCGATCAGGTCGAGATGGCGCTGGATCAGGGTGAAATCCGTTCCGACCAGAGCAGTGCGACTATCTGTGAAGTGGAATTGGAACTGAAGGTTGGTAACCCGGCGGTGCTTTACGAGCTGGCGCTGGCACTACAGGAAGCCGTGCCGCTGCGTCCCGAGAATGCCAGCAAGGCCGAGCGCGGATATGCCTTGTGCGCCGCGCCACTCCCCCGGCCAGCGGTCAAGGCCACGCTCCCAGAACTGGCGCGGGAGATGACGGTGGACGCAGCGTTCCGCGTGATCGCCTGGAATTGCATCGGCCAGTTGCAGGATAACCAGAGTCGTCTATTACAAGGCTACGATCCCGAGCTTATCCACCAGATGCGGGTGGCGATCAGGCGTCTGCGCTCCGCGCTCAACCTGTTTGGTACTGCCGCGCCCGGCATCAAGGACGCCACGTTGACTGCGGAGCTGCGCTGGCTGGTCGGTGAACTCGGCCCTGCGAGGGACTGGGATGTGTTTCTCAGCGAAACGCTGCCACCGGTTGTCGAGGTGCTGCCTCAGGACGCAGGACTGGCGCGGCTAAAACAGGCAGCCGACCGGCTTTGCCAGGCGGCACGCGAACGGGCGTGCGCGGCAGCAGCTTCGCCGCGCTACCACAGTTTGCTGCTGACACTGGGCCGCTGGCTTGGACGGGAGCCCTGGCGGGAAACGGCGGAAGCGGCAGAGCTGGCGCAACTGGATCAGCCGCTGGCGACTTTCGCCGCGGCCATGCTGGGGCGGCGCCATCGCCAGTTGCGCCGGCGCGGCCGCAACCTTGCTCAACTGAATGCGGAACAGCGCCATGCGCTGCGGATCGACGCCAAGAAGCTGCGCTATGCTGCGGATTTCTTCTCCGGGCTTTATTCGCGCAAAGCTTCGAGGAGGTATTTGCAAGCGCTTGCGGATTTGCAGGACGATCTCGGCGTACTCAATGATCAAGCCGTCACCGGGCAGCTGCTCGAACAGATCAGAGCGGGCCACCGCGATTTATTACGGTATCACGCTATCGGCGTAATTACCGGTTGGATTGTCTGCAAAACCGTCCTCCAGCTTGCTGATATGGCACAGGTGTGGAAGCGCTTCAATCAATGCAGGGTTTTTTGGGACGAGAAAAATAATGTTTGAACCCAGCCAAGCTCGTCCACAAAATCAACCTGGTGAAGGCTGCGAACCTTCAGGCCATCATTTTGATCGGAGGTGTTAACGGTGCCGACCGGGGCGAGACTGTCAGCCAAAAAAATGTCAGGCCAGCTGGTTGCAGCGTTGCAAAAATGGTTGTTCTTTTTTAACAATAATTTCCTGATAAAAGTCCAGCATCCTTTGCGCCATGGATTCGGCCGACCATTGCTGCGCGTAGTGTTGGCCACGCGCACCCAAATCGCGTCGGTAGGTCTGGTTGCGCAACAGCTCAATCGCCTTGGCTGAAAAAGCATTCACATCCTCCCGAACTACAGCCGCGCCTATTCCATTCTCCAACACGGATTTGGTGCCCAATTCCGCTGTAGAAACAACTGGCGTTCCCTGCGCCATTGCCTCTAGCAGCACCAGCCCTTGCGTCTCGGTACGGGAAGCAAAGACGAAGACATCAGCCGCACGATAACAGTCATTGAGCTCAGTTACACGGTCCAGATAACCGACAAACTGAACATTGCCACTTAGCCCGAGCCGATCAGACTCGATACGCAAATGCTTCAGAGCCGGGCCCTCACCTGCAATGCACAGCAATACATCCGGGATTTCGCGTTTAACCTTGGCGGTCATTTGGAGAAGGAATCCGATATTTTTTTCGTGGGCTACACGCCCTACATACAGCATTATGGAACGCTGGGCCGGGATGCCAAAGCGCGCACGGAAACCTAGACCATCTCCAGCCATAAAACGTTCTGGTTCAATTCCGGTAGGGATCACGGCTGAAGGACTTTGCACTCCGTACTGCCGCAGTATGTCAAGAATGTGTTGCGACGGAAGCACGATTCCATCCACTTGATGGCACTGTCTGCGGGATATTCTTCGTACAACAGGAACCGACAGCCAGCGCGGCAAGAATGGCACGTAGTAATGCAAATAGCCTTCAAAATAGGTGTGGTAAGTCTCTATGCACGGCACGTCCAGCTCTTTTGATAGCCATTTACCGAAATAATGCGCAACAAAAGGCGTATGGACATGGATGAGATCAAATCGGCCGGCACGTAAGGACTCCAGCTTTTTTCTCGCGTGCCTAATTTTCATCATCCGGTCTTCTGGATCAAGAAACAGATAACGCGAGGGTAATCTGGTGATCCAGCTTTCCTCATCGCTGGGCATCTGGTAATCAGGCGCAATCAAGTGCACTTGGTGGCCAAGTTTCACCAGTTCGCGCCGCAACGTCCTGATAGATGTGGAGACACCATTGATACGAGGGAAGTAGACATCAGACACGAAAAGAATATTCATCTTTTTTCTCCATCTAGCTGCTGATTTGACTGTGTCTTTACCAAATTGCCATCCCAAATGATTAGTTCCAAACGTCCGTCCAGGTGTTCAACAATAGCGGTACAACTGTCCACCCAGTCGCCGCAGTTTAGGTATGAAACCCCATCCACTTCTTTTACTGCCGCCCAGTGGATATGCCCGCAAATCACGCCGTCCAGCTCGCGTTCACGGACATGGTGTATGACCGAATTCTCAAAATCGAAAATAAAGCTAATGGCTGTCTTGACTTTGCGCTTAGCGTAACCGGCAAGCGACCAATATCCGGGCCGCCGCAATCTCCTCCTTACCCAAGAAAGCCAGACGTTGAGACGAACCAGGAAGTTGTAGGAAATGTCGCCTAACATGGCAACCCATTTGTGGTAGCGGGTCACATGATCAAATTCGTCGCCATGCAACAATAGATAACGCTTGGCATCAGCAGTCGTGTGAACATATTCACACTCCACCTGCATATCCCCAAAAGAGGTACCGATATATTCACGCAGTGCCTCGTCATGGTTGCCTGGAATAAAGAAAACCTTCGTCCCATGCCGTGCTTTTCACAGAATCTATTGCACTACAGTATTCTGCGCAGGGGACCAGTAAATTCCTCCCCGGCTCATCGACCAGAAATCAACAATATCCCCGAGCATAAACAGATACTCAGAAGGATGCTCACGCAGGAAATCTACCAGGCGGTCCGCCTGACAAGCGCGGGTGCCGAGATGCACGTCAGAAATAAAGATTGAACGCACTTGGCTGCCATCACACATCATTCCGTACAAGAGAAGATGCACCCGCATATAGCGAAACGCCAATGATGGAAATCGAGCCAGAAATAATTCTGTGATTTTTCGAACTGATATAATTTTCCCGCGAATTCACCGGCTTCAGAAGAGTACCTTTCCTTGTATCAGTTGGAGGAATAATATGAAATATATGTTACAGGCGTGTTACATGTGAAGCAGCGCTGGTGTTATATGGAATATCACGAAATGAAAAAGAGTGCCGATTACCTTAGGCGAGGGTAATTTCTATACCGCTCAACTTAAGGGTTGTGTTACCAGATAAAATTACCTACGGCGGGAGTGGCGAAAAGGGTCTCCTGCCACGAACACCAGGTACAGTAGACGCCGGCAGCTATTCTTACCCGAATCATCCTTGTCATCATGCTGTAACACACAAGGAACAAAATGATCAGCCATCCATTAAACCTAGGCCGACCATCCACCAAGGCCTAAAGCTCTCAGGGAGCGAACAGGTGACACCCTCGACGATTCTAGTAATCGAAGACGAATCGGCGATTCAGGAATTAATTAGCGTTAACCTGCAATTAGCAGGACATAACCAACTCGTTGCAACCAGCGCCGAGGAGGCGCTGAGCCTGCTGAACGAGGCTCGACCAGACCTGATTCTGCTCGACTGGCAACTGCCCGGGATGAGCGGAATTGAATTTGCCCGACACGTCAAGAACAACCTGCTGACACGGAATGTGCCGATCATAATGCTCAGCGCGCGCAGCGACCTACAGGACAAAATTACTGGCCTCGAAGCTGGTGCCGATGATTACATCTGCAAGCCTTTCAGCCCGCGCGAGTTGATTACCCGGATCAAGACCGTCTTGCACAGGCGTGAGCAGCTATCAGACGCTTGCGACTAGCCCTCCCAACCCAGCGGTTTCGTCTAAGCCAAGCTGTGCCGAGTTTGGACTGTCTGTGGTCAGCTAGAACAGCGTATAGCTGATGAACCGCTGCATTGGTAAGGTAACGGGTTGCGCCAGACAAGAATATTTTGCACACTCCACGTGAGAGATCATCATGAGAAACCTGAAAAAACTTGAAAAGCGCCTTCTTGGCATCCATAAGGACGACCCGGCCAATCTGGTGCTGATACGGCTGGTGAAATCCCTGTGCCTGCATGAAAATTTCAATCTCTCGGAAATCTACGAGCTAAGCTATGACGACTTTGAACTCGCCCTTAACATCATGAAAGACTGGCGGCTGGACTGTTACTCCAAAACCACGGAACGCATCCTGAAAATCGTGACCACGTAGGAATTAATCTGGTTCGGTTTCTTTGTTCAGCCAACAGGCATCATGGATAATGGCTTGGATTTCTCAATGATGCCGTTGGTACTTCTAATTGGGGTAGGGCAGCTGCTCTACAAATGGCTCAAGGCCAAACCCTGGTCCGCGCCCCTTCGAATTCTACCGCGAGATCATTTTCAGTGTATTGAACGGGCGCGCAATTCCATGCTGGACTTGGCACAGACTTCCAAAACATTGCATGAAGCGGTAGTGCAATTTAATCCGTCTGTCGCTACAGCATAGTTGTGCTTAAGTCATTTTGTTGGTTTAAATTGGTGCTTGATAAACTTGATTAATCATATATACTTTTTATATTGTTTATAATGATTAAAGGACTTGCCATGACCAACATCTCCGCTTCGGATACTGAACAAAATAGTGATGCAGCCAAGACTGCCGCCAGCACTGCCACACCAAAATCATCAACTTCAGACGCAAAAACCACGGCAAAACCCACCTCCAAGCCCGCGGTGAAGCACGCTGCCAAAGCGCCGAATAAAGCTGCCGCGAATACCGGAAAAGCGGCTACCAATCAGGAAACCGCTAAGAAAGGAGATGCCGGAAAGACCGACAAGAAGGTCAAGCCAAAGAAAGCCAAGCAGGTTCGGGATAGCTTCACCATGCCCAAGGCCGAGTACGACTTGATCGCCGCGGTGAAAAAGCGTTGTGTTGCCAAGGGATTGGCCGTGAAGAAGAGTGAGGTGCTACGAGCGGCCGTCATCGGCTTCGCCGCGCAGAGTGATGCTGCCGTCTCGGCAGCCTTGCAGTCCTTGGAAGTCATCAAGACCGGACGCCCACCCAAAGGGCAGAAGTAAGATTGATTTCCAGAATAGCCAGACAGCCTCGGCTCCCCTAAAATGAAAAACCGGGGCGATACCAATTCGTGTCACTTTCCTTATAGCTCTTGCGCCCTGAAAAAGGCAACCTCTTAGAAGCTGTTTTAAAAAATCACGCGAGGCGTTTTAGCAGCAGATGAATCATCGCCACTTTGATCATTGCCTCAGCCTGTTTGGGGCTGACTTCATAGTCTCGCACCAGACGGCGGGAGTTGGTCAGCCATGCGAAAGTGCGCTCCACAATCCACCGTTTAGGCAGCACTGCGAAGCGGTGCGCTTCAGTACGTTTGACCACCGTGACCAGCCAGCCGAACATGTCATAGCTCCAGTCAATCAGTTTGCCGCTGTACCCGCCATCCACAAACACGGCCTGAACAGTATTCAGCAAGGCAAACAAGCGAATCAGCACAGCTCTGGCGCCCACGCGGTCCTGAATCCCGGCAGAATGCACCACAACCGCCAGCAGAAACCCCATCGTGTCTACCGCAATGTGCTGTTTACGCCCTTTGATCTTTTTGCCCGCATCGAAACCGCGCTGCCCCCTTTTGATGCAGTCTTGACTGACCGCGAATCCACAATTGCCACTGTCGGGTCGGCATTTCGCCCCGACTGGCTTCTCGCCTGCTCACGCAAGGCATGCATCACGCGATCCCAAGTGCCGTCCAAGCGCCAGCGGCGGAAGTATCCATACACGCTTTGCCAGGGCGGAAACTCTTTGGGCAGCATGCGCCATTGGCAACCCGTCTTGACCACGTACAGTATCGCATTAACCTCTCGCCGGAATTCCTGTTTTGTTGGCCGGCCTCGCTCTGCCTTATCAGGCAGGGGTTTGATCAGATATGTTTGCAGCAACTCCAATTGCGATTCGTTTAAATCCGTTGGGTACATAACCGCTCCTCTTGAAGTGGGTGTAACCCTTTAGCGGCAATAATTCGGATTTTTTAAAACAGCTTCTTAGAAGAGAACTGCGGGCGTAACTTGCATTGTCGGCAACTTGTTCGCCAGTATTCTTGTGCACCTTTCGTGATACTGCATGGGATACAGTTGCGCTGCCCCATAAAGCAGCGCAACTCCGTTAGCTAGAACATTGGATTCCACTTTTTTCGGGAAGACTGACGTATTTACTAAAGGCCGGTTTGTATCAATTCAGCCAGTCACTGCCCCCTCGTTTTGAATATTCCCGGCTCTTCCCAAGACTCGAGATCATTTTGCTAATTTGTCAGGCCAGCCTCGTACCACCCCTTGGAACGATTCACCACCTTGACTACCAGCAGCATCACAGGCACTTCGATAAGAACGCCGACTACCGTCGCCAGTGCAGCACCAGATTCTAAACCAAAGAGACTGATGGCAGCAGCCACGGCCAGCTCGAAGAAGTTCGAGGCACCAATGAGGGCAGATGGACAGGCGACATTGTGTTTCTCACCGACTACGCGGTTGAGCCAGTAGGCCAGCGCCGAATTAAAGAAAACCTGAATCAGGATAGGAACTGCTAATAACGCGATGACAAGCGGCTGGCGCAGAAACGCCTCACCTTGGAAGGCGAAGAGCAAGACCAGCGTCGCCAGCAGTGCCGAGATTGACCATGGACCGATCTTTTCCATAGTCGCGTCGAAGGCTGCCTGGCCTTTGGCAAGCAGGTTTTTGCGCCAGAGCTGTGCGAGGATGGGGACTCCGTATCCAGCAACGAGCGCGTCAGCTTGGTCGAGCGCAAGCTGCTGATTAAACCGTCATTCTTTTTATCAGACAGCCTCAACTCAGAAGTTTTTCATGCCTTCGAAACGAATCCGCAACTTGAGGATGTAGCCATCGTAAAAGATGGTGTGCCGATCGGCCTGATCAGCCGCACCATTATGATCGACCGGTTTGCCAGACCTTATCGCCGCGAATTGTATGGAAAGAAACTCTGCACTACTCGCCGAGATTTGCGACCCGGAACTGGATTTTCTCGGCCACATCGGCGGCGACGACTTTATCACCCTGTTTTGCAGCCCGGATTGGGAAGAGCGCTGCCGCAGTGGGCTGGAAAAATTCGGTACAACCGTCATTTCGTTTTTTAGCGTCAGCGACAACGAACGCGGTGGCTACGTGATGGAAAATCGGCGTGGCGAGAAGGAATTCAACGCACTCACCTCGCTTTCTATTGGTGCTGTCAAAGTCGGGCCGGGGGTGTTCAGCTCCCATATGGAAGTGTCCACCGTAGCAGCAGAAGCCAAGAAAATCTCGGGCAACAGCCTGTATATTAATCTGCGCAGCTACCTGGAATAGCGCATCTTCTTTTGATCCCGATCGTCTCATATTAATATACGTCCGGACCAATGGGTCTCTTGATTAACTGTTAAGTTTCCCACATGTCCTCCTGGTGCCGGCGATTACTTGTTTATGCATCAACACCACAATTCATAGGCCGAAAGTATGCGCGAGTTCATAACCTCAAGGAGCATTAGCCATGCAACCAACGTTTAATCCCCCCGGAAATGGCTACGGCGCGGAACTCT
>NZ_DF967591.1:0-15182 GCF_000971475.1 Sulfuricella sp. T08 | reverse complement strand
ACGATCGATTTGAAGTTTTTGAATGCAATGAAGATCAAGAGACCGGGGTTCACGTTGTGGTGGAATGCGGGAAGGCAACAATCGACCAGAGTCTCGCCGTAAATCCGAGTGATAGGCGCCACGGCTTGAATATCCATTTCTGGTGCGAGGGCTGCTCCGCAAAGCCAGTGCTGACCATTGCGCAACACAAGGGCAATACCTTTGTCGATTTTTCACCCCTAAATGAAACCTGACAATCAATTTCCACCGGACCTTGCATAAAAAGCCGCGTAGGCCGGTGAATTCAACGTTAACGCCCGCTTTCAGTAGGTTTGCACTGTTCAGAGACGAACTGTTCGGAGATCCGCTCCTTACTCGATCCGACCTGAGGCGCCTGTAGTTCAGGTTCAAGAGGCAGCAGTTATTCCTACAAATGTCGGCTGGTGTTATGTAAAAATTAACAGTGTGGGTAGTACTGTAAACCTGACAATCACGCCCACAATTTAGGCAACACAATAAACCATATATATCGTTTATACTAAACAACCACCGGCTAAAGCCGGAGGGTTTGAATTACGGACTGAAAGTCCGGATACGCGTCGCCTGAACGACGTGTCTTAATCAGGTTCCATTTTGAAATCATCGTTCGGCTTAGGCTCAAAGTGATGCTCCAAATATTCCTTAATCATTTCTTCCGTCATCTGGCCTACCGTGGCACAAAAGTACCCTCTCGCCCAGAAATGCCTGCCCCAATACTTCATTTTTCAGGTGCGGAAGCTCTTCGAACAGCTTGCTCGACGTGCGCCCTTTGATCCGCCTCATGATCTCGCTCGGCGCCATGGTCGGGGGGGCAACTGACCAGAATGTGCACATGGTCCTTGCTCACCACGCCCTTTACTATCCGGATCTCAAAGGCTTCGCAGGTCTCACGCACCAACTCTCGAACTCGCTCCGCCACCTCTCCGCTCAGCACTTTGTATCGGTACTTCGTTACTCATACAAAGTGGTACTCAATTTGAAAAACCGTATGACTGCCATACCTGTATTCCATGCCGCACCTCCTTTCGTGCAGCATATTGTCGCAGCTAAAGCTGACCGGCTAAAGCCGGTGGCTTAAACCTTGTGATGGACAGTTAAGCATGGATTAACCACAGTTATCCACAGTGTTTGTGGACAATTCGGTGACCGTCTGATTGCATGCAATTCAACACAAATTATTTAACTTATTGCTGGAATATCGATTTATTCAACAGCGCCTTCCATAGGTTGCTGCACCTTATTAGAACGTATCTCGGCAAAGTTCAACGGACTATTAAAAAGCCATTCAACCTTCATAAAAGTGTCATTCCGATCGGATAAAGTCACCTGTGAGAATAGCCAGACCTCCTCAAAGCGAACAGAGTGCATGGCATTCCTCGTAAGGTTTCGAAACAAAAATTAACGTAAGATGCGCGCCCGGTTGTGGCTGCGCCTCATTTCAAGCTGGAGAAAAACCATGCCGATCTTGCTACGCGCAAATGCAACGCACAGTCACGACAAAGTAGTTGATGTAATTGGCGAGAAGATTCCCGCGCCAAATAAATTAAACCGTGAACTCAATCCTTCCGTAGCTGCACTACTTCAAGCGCCTGCGCTCGCTACGGGAGCAAAACAGTTGGGAAAAGAGTCATCCGGCTATATTCCTAACGTTGCGACCAAGGTAAACAACTAGCAAATTAGCGGATGAGTTATCTACATAATTAATTGGTTTAGGATTATTGGTTTTCGCATCACATTGCTGGCTCGGTTTATCAGTCAGTGTACCTTTGTCGTTGTTAAAGCCATTTCAACAAGTTACCCCCAGGGCGATCAAGTTCCTGACCTGGGGGAGAGGCGTTTCGCTGGTGTTGGCCATGGTACTGCCGCATTCCGAGTACAAGGACAGCGTGCGGTGAGTCTGCCGTACGGTTAGCAGGTCGCCTTTCAACGCGCACTGACTTGCACCATTTGGGTCCGATAGCTTTACTCCGGGTTGTGTTTTTGAAACACGCAGTCAACAGGTAATCTAGACCATGACAATGACAGTGCAAATTTGGTGGGTTATTTTATGTATCGTAGCGGTACTGAACATCGCTGCATGGATCATATCCGCTACGGTGTTGGCACACGGTTGCGATCACTTTTTTTCAACTGCCCGGCATCAACAACGTCGTTTACTGTTGTGGCTGTCAGCCGCCTACGTTGCGGGGTGTGCATTCCGATCATTTCTGCCTAGGATAGACTTGGAGCGCATCTGTCTGATGCAGTCGGGGTTGTCCAACATGGTGATGGGCCGCAGTGTAGCAACCGTGGCTGAACTGTGTTTCATTGGACAGTGCGCGCTTCTGTTGCATCAAGCCGGTAAGGCAACAGATAACCGGTTTGTCGTGTTGGTTTCCTTGCTGCTGATCCCGATTATCCTTGTTGCCGAAGGCTCATCCTGGTATGCGATATTGTCGACGAATTATTTTGGTCATGTCTTAGAAAACTCCCTCTGGACGTTTTGCGCAGTGCTATTGCTCGCGAGTTTCATTTCTCTGTGGCCCCATAGCAAACACCGGCACCGCCATTTTTTAGCTGCAATGATGGTTTTTGCATTGGGCTATATCGCGTTCATGATCAGCATCGATGTTCCAATGTACTGGTCTCGATGGAGCGCGGATCTGATGGCCGGGACAAAATACCTGTCCTTGACCCAGGGATTTCTGGACGCATCGCAAGATTGTGTTGTTAGTTTCGACTGGGAGATTTGGCACGAGGAAATCCCATGGATGACATTATATTTTACAGTCGCGGTCTGGGTGAGCATTTCACTGGCCCATGTGCCGGGCTGGATTGATAAGTCGACCGGTAAACATGCGGACTCAACACCTGACGAATGACGTTGAAGCAAGACACCCCGTTCAGGTTACCGACCAGGCACAACCAAGGTTTGCGACGGATTTTTGGCTGCTTCAGACGACTGAGAGCAGTAACGTTTCCAGTTGCCTCACAACGCACTTCCAGTCTAAAGATTCAGTCGCCAGCCGAGCATTGCGACCCATGGCACGGAACTGTTCCGGCTCATGTGAGTACATCGCGGCCAAGTTGCAGGCCATGGTTGTGAAATCTTCCGTGCTGCCATAAGAAGCCAGGAGGCCGTTTATCCCGTGCTGCACGTGCTGGGCCGCCGCCGCATAGTCGTAGGCCACCACCGGCAGACCGCTGGCCATGGCCTCCAGGGTGACATTACCGAAGGTCTCGGTGAGACTCGGGAATAGAAACAAATCCCCGGAAGCAAAGTGAGTCGCAAGATCTTCACCGCTGCGAGAGCCGGTGAAGATCGCCTCGGGAAGCTGGTTGCGCAACGCCTTAGCTTCTGGCCCTTCGCCGACCAACACCAGCCTGGCGCGAGGTTGTCGCTGGCGGATGGCGATGAATGCAGCCGTGAGCATTGCTGGGTTTTTCTCAGCCGCTAAGCGCCCAACATGGAGGACTACCGGGGTATCCGGAGTTACGCCCCATTCACGGCGCAATAACTCGCTGCGCCGAGCTGGATTGAATAGTTGTGTGTCGACGCCGCGGGCCACCACGCGCAGATTGCTAAAGCCAGTGGCAGAAAGTTCCGCACGCATATGCTCGGTGGGCACCATGGTTAGCAAGGTACGATTATGAAATTTGCGCAGGTAGGCGACAATCGGTTTCTTTAGCCAGCCAATGCCATAGTGCTGGCTGTAGGTGTGAAAATTTGTACGGAAATCAGAACAGACGGGGATCCTGAGCTTGAGTGCCGCCTGTAGCGCTGACCAGCCGAGGGGACCTTCGGTAACGATATGCACCAGATCCGGACGGCGCAGTAACCATCGTTTGATCAGTAACCGCTTGGACGGCATCCCCATTTTCAGATCCGGATAGCGCGGTATCGGCATGCCACCGGTCAGCACCTCGTCGAAGTCATTATCCTGAGCCGCTTGTTCGACATGGTCTTGACGCGGTCGGATCAGCTGAATCTCGTGATTGCGTTCGCGCAATCCCTCGATAAAGCGGGACAGGGTAAGCGCCACCCCGTTGACTTCGGGCGGGTAGGTTTCGGTGACGATGGCAAGACGTAAAGATCGTCGGCTTGCAGGGTATTGTTCTATGAGGATGGATTCCATTGAAATCTCAATGAATATTGAATGCGTGTATCTTTGCCTTATTGGGTTACGGATTTAAGACAAACAGATTACATTTTTTTTGCATTTTTCCGACCTGTAACCAAATTTTCCCTGTTCTGTAACAAATTGGTAGCAATTTCCAGATAATTTGCAGCTTGCAGCAAGTTTCTGAAACCGACAACTTCCCTATTTAAGGAAATACAATGAAAGAATTCCTGCAAACCCTGAAAGTGCAACGCTGGGATGATCATCGCTATTACCATCAAAGCCGTATCAATCAGTCTTTGCACTTCGTCAGCGCAATTAGCTTTCTCGTGGCTTATGTCATGTTGTTTATCAACCCTGCGGTGGCCGGCCTTATCGGGTGGCTGGTTTCCATGACTACGCGCCAGTCGGGTCATTTTTTCTTTGAACCCAAAGGTTATGACACGGTCAATCAGGCAACGCATGAATACAAGGAAGAGATCAAAGTTGGTTACAACCTGCGCCGCAAGATGGTGCTGATTGCAATTTGGGCGCTAGCGCCTGTGGTATTGCACTTCAACCCAACACTGTTCGGTCTTTTCGAGCCAGCTGCGAATAGTTCAGCGCTGATAGAGCAAATCGGGCTAGTCTGGTTATTCCTTGGCATCGCCGGCTTACTGTTCCGTACTTGTCATCTGTTCTTTATCCGTGACGTGCAGACCGGCCTTGCTTGGATGACCAAGATCCTGACAGACCCCTTTCATGACGTTAAGATCTACTATGCGGCACCGTTCCATTTGCTGCGTGGCGAGCTCATTGATCCCATGCGGCACAAAACAGGCGTTTGAGTATTATCAGGGTTCGGGCGGTATTCGCTCGCTTGTCCCGATCACTTTCCGGACCCGAAACGATGAGCCAGCATTTCACGGAGAATCCCGCGCCGAATCTTTTTATTGGTCAGGCCAGGGTTCTCCCACCACCACCCATCCCGCTGCATGGCTTGTGCAGCGGCAACGAAGCGTTCAGCAACCACCCCGAAATCCGTATCACTGTAATTCAGGCTGAATATCAACCGGCCTGTTCCTACCCAACTCAGTGCAAGCCCCTGCGCCCGCAGGTAGTATTGCAACATCCAGTTGTAACGGCAAGGCTGGAGGTAATACACCGTCCAGATGCTCGACATATTGGCCACTCGCACCGGCAGACCTGCTGCCTCAAGGCGTTGGTTGAGCTCCAGCGCCCGGCCATTCCAGGTTTGCTCCAAGCCATCGTAAAGGCAACGTACTTCAGGTCGTTCAAGCTGTTCCAGAAATACCTGCATGGCGCCCATCACGTAGGGGTTAGAGTTGAAAGTGCCGCGCGCAAAGCAAATGTCTGCTGGGCGTTCTTTTCGGAAACGCTTCATCAAGTCCTGCCGGCCGCAGACCACGCCTACCGGCAAACCACCGCCCAACGTCTTGCCGTAAGTGACCATGTCGGCCCGCACGCCGAAATATTCCTGAGCGCCGCCAGGGGCCAAACGGAAACCGACAAACACTTCATCGAATATCAGGACGATGCCGCGCCGGGTACATACCTCGCGCAACTGATGCAGCCAGGCGGTGTAGGCTTGCCGATCGAAGTTCGCACGCCGGGTGCTGTCCACCAGGGAAGAATCCCCCGGCGCTCCGACATTGGGGTGCAGAGCCTGCAATGGATTGACCAGGACACAGGCAATGTCCTTGCGGGTAGAAATTACATGCAGGGCATCGGCGTCCATGTCCTTCAGGGTGTAGGTCTCTCTGGGTGGGAGCGGGTTGCCGATGCCGGGTTGCACGTCCTCCCACCAGCCATGGTAGGAGCCATTGAAACGCACCAGATGGCTGCGACGGGTGTGGTAACGTGCGAGTCGCACGGCCTGCATCACCGCCTCTGTGCCGGACATGTGGAAAGACACTTCGTCGAGGCCGGAAATGGCGCGCAGTCGCCGTGCGTTGTCCGCCACGATGGGATGGTAGGCACCCAGCACCGGGCCCAGAGACTGAACGCGGGCACTGCCTTCAGCTATGCAGTGCTTGTAGAAATCGTAGCCGAAGACATTGACGCCATAAGAACCTGTCACGTCATAGAAAAAGTTGCCATCCAGGTCCTGCACCTGAACTCCCGAGCTGGATTGCAGAAAGCTCCCGCCCTTCAGGTGCTGTTGTACATAACGGCTGAATTGGAAGGGTACGCGGTAACTGCCGGTAAATTGCAGATCGGAAATCGATTCTCCGGCCTCGGCGGTGAGGGCTACGGACTGGGCGAAGCGTTCCTTGTACAGCGCTGCCAAGGCCATAAAGCCCTCCTGACGGCGCTGCGCGATTTCTTCGGGGGCGCCGTCGGCGCGAAAGAAAGTCGCTTCATCATACTCATAGTAGGGAATCAACCGAGCTACACGCTTCGCCATTTTAGAATGCCCTGCCAGCGAGCGATGCTTGGCGATCGAAAGCTCAAGACGGCGCTTGATGCGCGGCAATGTGACCAGCGCCGCGCCAAGACTGAATATATAAATAACCTGGGTTTCGTCCATTGACAATCTCTCCTTGCCCTGTCTTCTACCTAAGATTCATTACAAAATTATGACTATGCGTAAATTGATTGCTCATTTAGTACTTCAGGAAGACATCAATTTTCTATTAACCAACCGTGTGCCGCGGCAATTGCTGACCCGTTTCATGGGCTGGTTCAGCCAGATCGAACAGCCCTTGGTACGCGATCTCTCCATTGCCACCTGGAAGCTCTTTGCCGATCTCGATCTGTCGGATGCCCGAAAGACGAAGTTTCGTAGCCTGCATGACTGCTTCACCCGTCAGTTGCGGGATGGGGCGCGCCCGCTGGATACAGATCCGAGCCATATTGTCAGTCCCAGCGACGGCATCGTCGGTGCCTGCGGTGCGATCGCCGGAACGGAAGTGATTCAAGCCAAGGGCTTTCCCTACACCCTGCTTGACCTGCTGGGCGATCCCGCTCTGGTTGAACATTACCGCGATGGTTGTTATGTCACACTGCGCCTGACTTCCAGCATGTACCATCGATTCCACTCACCTCACGACTGTCTTGTGCAACGGGTAACCTATATTTCTGGCGACACCTGGAACGTCAATCCTATCGCACTCAAGCGCGTGGAAAAATTGTTCTGCAAGAATGAGCGGGCGCTGATCGAGACCACCCTGAACAGTAGTGGTCATCGCGTCACACTGGTGCCGGTGGCCGCCATTCTCGTGGCCAGTATCCGCCTGCATTTCCTGAATGTGTTGCTGCATCTGCGCTACCGCGGCCCGAATGTCATGCCGTGTCATGCGAGTTTTGCCAAAGGAGATGAGATGGGCTGGTTCCAACACGGCTCGACAATCATCGTCTTCGCACCCAAGGGTTTTACTTTGATTGAAGGAATCAGCGATGGAACGCAAGTACGTATGGGACAAGCGCTGTTTCACTTGCCTGAATCAAATCCCTTGCCATGAAATCTTTGGATATCCAAAATGACACCCTGTTCTCGCGCGGCATGGTCTCCGTGCTGGCAGCGCAATTTCTTTCCGCGTTAGCTGATAACGCACTGCTGTTTGCCGCCATTGCATTACTCAAGTCGCAGCATGCACCAAAATGGCAAATGCCGCTGTTGCAAGAGGCTTTCGTCGTGGCCTTTATCTTGTTAGCGCCTTTTGTCGGGCCATTTGCCGACGCCTTTCCCAAAAGCCGTGTCCTACTATTCGCCAACGGCATCAAGCTATTCGGTGCTGCCGCCATGCTGTTTGGCGTTCATCCGCTACTTGCGTACAACCTGGTCGGTATTGGAGCGGCCGCGTATTCACCGGCGAAATATGGCATTCTCAGCGAGATGGTCGGCCAGGACCAACTGGTCAAGGCCAATAGCTTGATAGAAGGCTCAACCATTGTCGCCATTATGTTAGGAGCGGCAATGGGTGGCCTGCTTGCAGATTGGTCGGTGCATGGTGCGCTGACAGCAATCGTCGCCTGCTACCTGTTGGCAGCGTTCTCAAATATGCTGATTCCGCGTCTTCCATCTGCTCACCAACTACAGAAGATGTCTCCTGTGGCGCTGGTGAAAGATTTCAGTGCGGCGATGCGCATCCTGCTACGCAACCGTGATTCGCGCTTTTCATTGCTTGGCACCAGTGTCTTTTGGGGCGTGGGTAGTACGCTGCGTTTCCTGCTGGTAGCATGGGTACCGGTTGCCTTGCTGATCGTCAACAACCATGTCCCTGCATACCTGAGCGGCGTGGTTGCCATCGGCATCGCGTTAGGTGCGGGGGCGGCAGCAAGGTTGGTTACTCTTGACAGCGTCAACAGAGCATTGCCCGCCGGCATTGCCATCGGCTTGCTGATCATGGTGTTTGCCCAAGTTACGACCATGCCGGCAGCTGTCGCCGTGTTGGTACTCATTGGTGCATGTAGCGGTTTTTACGTGGTTCCGCTCAACGCGTTATTACAGGAACGCGGCCACGAAACGGTAGGCGCGGGGCACGCCATCGCAGTACAGAACTTCTTCGAGAATCTGAGCATGCTGCTGTTGGTGGGGTTTTACGTGTTGATGACCAAAGCGGGCATTTCGGTAGTCGGGGCGGCGACAGGGTTTGGTGCCTTGGCGCTGACCGGTATTGCGTTATTGGCGTGGTGGCGGGTACGTCAACTATGAATGCGACGACGAAGCTGGTGCTGCTGCCAGGTCTTGACGGAACCGAGATCCTGTTTGGCCCGTTGCTTCGTCATCTGCCTTCATGGATTGATCCTGTCGTTATTACGTATCCAGCTTCGGGTATCAATAATTACGAAAATTTGTTGCCAATCATCATTCGCGAAGTAACGTCTTTGAATAATTTTGTTGTCCTCGGGTGGTCCTTTGGTGGGCCACTTGCTCTCATGGTTGCTGCCCAGTGCCCATCTCAAGTGTCCGGTGTAGTGCTCTGCGGTTCGTTCGTCACATCACCACGTCCCGGGCTTGTTCCATTTCGCTTCGCGGTGAGAGCGCCGTTAATTGCGGTCGTTCGCGCGTTACGACGGACACGCCTTCTCATTCCGGGCTACGCATCAACTGAATTTCGTCGCGCCAAGGCCATGACCTGGAAGAGGGTCAATTCCCGCACTCTCGCCTCTCGCTCAAGAGCGGCATTGAGTGTTGATGTTCGCCATCAGCTCCGCGCGTGCCGCGCCAAACTGATGTATCTCGCCTCCACGCGAGATGAAGTTGTATCTCGAAATAGTCTCAATGAAATTCTGGCCATTGCTCCGCAGACGCAAGTTGCTGAAGTTGAAGGACCGCACTTCGCCCTTTTTACTAATCCGGTTAAATCTGTGGACTGTATTGTGGAATTCTTGCGTGCAAAAAATCTACCTTAAAAAAAAGACTCTTGAAAAATTCGAAGCATGCGCAGAATTTACCGCTGAAATGGCAGTGAAAACAGGAGGAAGTGGGTGGCTATAATTTCACCTAATATAAGCATATATGAACATAAAAACTCACCAAAACCCAACCTGCGAAGGCTGTACCTACTATCAGGCACAGGAGAAAAATCTCGGCGCCTGCCATCGCTTTCCCCCAAGCTTTGCCGGCGATAGCTCCCCGATAGACTCCCACCGCTGGAAATTCCCCCTGGTATCGGCCCACAACTGGTGCGGCGAGTTCCGGGCGGCAACACTTGGCGTCGACCTGACAACCGCCTTGACCACGTAAACTAACCAGATGCGCCATCGAAAAATCGCGGTAATTGGTGTTGCCAGCGGCTACGGTGCCGGCGACCGGGGTTGTCAGGATGGCCCGGAAGTCTTGCGTACTATTGAGATTCTGAAGGACCTGGATCGTACCGGCAATGATTTCCACTGGGACGAAACAATTTGCCTGACCCAGCAGCCTGAACCAGATCCCATGACTGCGGTACGCGATATTTCCCAGCGCCTAGCCCTCTCCGTCACCGACCACCTTGAGACTGGTGACTTTCCACTGGTAATCGGCGGGGATCATTCCTGCGCCATCGGCACTTGGTCTGGCGTGCGCGCCCATCTCAATGCCACGGAAGGGGCCGATGCCCGTTTGGGGCTGATATGGATCGACGCCCACATGGACAGCCACACCCCGCGCACCAGCCCAAGCCAGTACATCCATGGCATGGCTCTGGCCTGTCTATTGGGCTACGGTGAGCCGCTACTGGCCGAGATCGCCTGTGCCGCCCCAAAACTGCTGCCTAGAAATGTCTGCCTGATCGGGGTACGCAGCTTCGAATGGGGTGAGGCTAATCTGTTGTCGAGCCTGGGGGTGCGCATCTATTTCATGGAAGAGGTGCATCGGCGAGGGATGAATGCCGTGCTCGACGAGGCCCGCCGCCACGTCAGCCAAGCTAGCTTCGGCTACGGCATCAGTATTGATCTGGATGCTCTCGACCCCCGAGAGGAACCCGGTGTTGGCACACCAGTTCCCAACGGCCTGCTACGAAAAGAAGTGACCGAGGCCCTGGCTTGCATCCATAGTGATCAGCAGCTGCTGGCGTTTGAAATCGTCGAATACAACCCCTATCGCGACCTGCATTTCACCACCGCACAGGCGGTACATGATCTGTGTCGGTCGCTAATCCTGAGTCAGAGCTAACTTGATCCATCATACGCCACCCTGATAGCACGCGTCGCAAAGCAGTCTTCTACAACCAAGGGGGTGAGGTACTTCGACTTACTCTAGTTAATTATTAAATCGCTTTTGAGATGCTCAACCTGCGCAGCATCGCCGTCTTTTTCTCCTGATGAGATTCCATTCGATTCAACACGTCACGAAGGAATTTCAGGGTTTGCAGAATATAGGGCCCCTTGTTGAGCATGACACATTCGGCACGTGTGCTCATCGCAGCATCGGTAACCTCCGCACGGGATGGCATCCCTCCCTTTGCCAGCGATTCGAGAACCTGAGTTGCCCAAATCACGGGTATATGAGCCGCTTCACAAAGCCAGAGGATCTCCTCCTGCACCTCCGAGAGACGTTCGAACCCTACTTCGACACCCAAGTCACCACGGGCGATCATGACCGCGACCGCAGAGTGTTGCATTGCAGTAAGTAGGAGACTCGGGAGGCAGCTGAAGCCCCGTTGCGTCTCGATTTTAAGTACGATACCGAGATGGGAAGCATCAAGGTGTTTGAGCGCTGCGATTAAATCCTCGATATCCTTTGGCTTCTGCACAAATGACATGGCAACCATGTCTCCATGCTTGGCCATAAAGGCAAGATCGCTGAGGTCCTTGGGACTGAGCGCTTGTAGTTTGAGATCTGTATCCGGCAGGTTGATCCCCTTTTCGTCTCCAAGCTTCGCGACACCTCCTGCCACACCAGTGATTTTTACCTTGATCCTATCTTTCGTTACGCTCTGAATCGTCCCTGCAATCTTGCCGTCGTCGAAGAAGATTCTCTCCCCCCTGCGCACGCTGCTGAAGACCTCGGAGAGGGGGCACCCGACGATTGCTGGCTCTACCACGTTGCCTTTGTCGTCGCGCACTGCATTCCTGCCAAGAATCTCGCCTTTGACTACATCCAGAATGTCGTCGGGCTTGAGGAGGATAGTCTGCGGTGACAAAGGCAGTGATCCTACGGTGCCCGTGCCAACGATCTTCCTTTTCCGGCGCAAGGACAATTCGACGCCTTCGGTGACATAAGCAGTATGATCCGCCTGGCATAGACAATCGTCTGTGGACACCCCAATGATCCTGAGGGTGTGTGCGCGTGCACGGGCATCCAGCAGTTCCACGAAATCCCCGACCTTGGCCTTGGCGAGCAGGTCACCACGAATCGGAACCACTCCACTTTCAAGCATGGCACCGGGTACTTCTTTAACAAAACGAACCAGGGCCGGAGCACCAAACTGGCCGAGCCGGTTTCTCTGCGGACGCCACTTGATCACACCTTCAGCCGGCTCTACCAGCCAGGTTCGCACCTTGGGCCCAGCCAGGTCGAAACACACTTTGCATGATCGGCCAAGCGCTTTTTCAGCTTGACGAAGGTGTGCAACCATCTGCACCCAGTCATCGGGGGTGTCATGAGCACAGTTGATCCGCATGATGTTCATGCCTTGTGCGAGCAGTTTGTAGATAAACGACGGTTCTGTAGCGGCTTCGCTCGGCATGGTAACCATGATCCGCACTTTGCATTCGGCTGGTGGCGGCCCCATGATCGCATTCGCATGGTCAGCTAAAAACGCATTCCCCTGTTCAAACTTGATCGGCGGGATGCGTTTTGACTGCTTCGGAACAGCGATCTTTTGCAGAAAACAAAGTATGTCGAAAACGGCGTCGAGTGAGGCCATGACATGGGCCTCCATCCGGCCCAGGGAACTGAGTCCAATCTGGCACAACTCACGCTGCAAATCACGGATATCGTGCCGACGCACGGCCAGGTAGTGGGCCAAATTGCGGGCGCCAAGACGGTGTTCCGGGGAAGTTCTCCGCAGGATGTCTGCCAGTTCGTCCTCAATAGCGACCGCATCCTTGCGAATTTGCTCTACATCAAGCGCTACCCGCCTGAGGATGGCGTCACGTGACTTTCCGCTCTTTGTACCGCTTCGCATGTTACCCACGCCTGCGTGCTCCATTATAAAAATGAAACTAACCCACTTATAAAATAATAAGCCTGAAATATTACGGTTTTATTACGCGCTTTGAAATTTTATCAACGGCAAATTTGGATACCCGTCAGCTGAATGGGTCTGCTTTATGCAATATTCTGTTGAAAAACTCTAAATTTCCAACGCCCCGAATTTTTGCCTAGAGCCAATCCGTTTGTAAATCCTATGCAATACGGCGTGCATATCCCGATTTAGAGGGTCTAGGTTATGCTGGAGGCAAACTTCCGTAGGCCCCCATATCGGCGACCAACGCACGCTCCAGAAATCGCTAGAATTTTTTCGAGCACACCAAAAAAAGAGTTTTTCAACAGAATATGCAATCAACCAGACACCCATTAATGATCAGCAACGGTCTGTTACTTGGCACTCAACTGTCCATAGCTTTTCTCTCTTCCTGGCCGGTTGCCACCTCAGGCTAATCAGCCACTACAAGTTGTATCGCGATAGCGCAGCCAATATTGACTTGTGCGGCCTAATGTGCTAGACATCCTAGCTCATCCAGTAAATCAGTAAAACTGTATTTCAAGAATCCCACATTTTCGTAACAATCTATGCGGCCTAGCCGTAGTGAGAGAGGAGCAAGTCGTCGTTCAGGCGATACGTATCCAGACTTTCAGTCCGTAATTCAAACCCACCAGCTTTAGCCGATAGTTGTTTGATTGGCAAAAATCATTCCACCAGTAATTGAACTGTAATATTTGAAGAGTAGAGTTTTTCTTAGCACCCCATTATTAATCTACAGAGGTAGCGATGAGCAGACGAGACCGAGCCCAAAAGACCCGAGCAGCGACGCAATCCTACGAAACTGATAACATCCTCACCTTAGTACCCACTCTCCCCAAGATTTACCCTTTCAAGTATCTAAACGCTCCCCAAGAACAATATGGCAATGCCATCAAAACCTTTCCACTGGTATTCGGCCTGGGACCCGCAGGCACAGGCAAGACCTATGTGTGTGGAGCGCTGGCAGCTGAAGCACTCAGAGAAAAGCGCATCGACAAAATCATCATCACCCGACCGGCAGTAGAGGCAGGGGAATCTTTGGGATTTTTACCCGGAGATAAGGAAGAGAAATACGAGCCATGGCTACAGCCTTTCCGGGACGTGCTTCATGAGCGTCTTGGCAAGGGCGCGGTAGACTACCACATAAATCACGGCAAGATAGAAGGGGCGCCGCTCGCCTACATGCGCGGACGAACCTTCAAAAATGCCTTTGTGATTATGGATGAAGCCCAGAATGCCACGCCCGCACAGATGCAAATGTTTCTTACCCGTATCGGGGAAAATTGTACTGTGATCGTGAATGGAGATCTTAATCAGACTGATTTGCTGGGCATATCCGGCTTGGCAGAAGCCCTGCGGATCCTCAGCTTTATCCCAAGTGTTAAAGTGTTTACCTTTAAGGCTACTGACTCGGTACGCTCCGGGCTTTGCAGAGAAATCTGTGAGGCTTATGAGCAGGATGGCGCAATGGGTACGGTGATCCGCAACTGACCATGATCGGCTGTGCCGCCCCAAAACTGCGCCTAGAAATGTCTGCCTGATCGGGGTACGGAGCTCCAAATGGGGTGAAGCTAATTTGTTGTCGAACCTAGTGGCGCGTCTATTTCATGGAAGAGGCGCCTCGACGAGACACGCCGACCAATCCAAGCAGGCCAGAACCCAAAAGCCATGCAGCAGCAGGTTCTGGAACTTGCTTCTCGACAGTAGAAACAGTAGCCGGCTGAACAGCCAAGGCATGGAAATTATTGGCATTAAGGCTTTCGTCCTGAGCACCGTAAAAACTGAAGAACCACGAGCCTGGATCAGGTGCAAACGCCGCTCTGGACCAGTAGGTCCTGGACTGGTGGTCGATGAATGAAGTATTGTTGTTTGATCCCAAGTCAATCAGAGTGGCTTGAGCGGCGCCGCTGACCATGAAAGAGGCGGCTAGAATAACAGCAGCGAGCTGGGTTTGTGCGGTTTTCATAGGTATTCCAGTGTAGGATTTGTTTTTCTTGGTTCATTAAATTGCCGCATTGGTTAGTTCTCTTTACGACTTTGAACATTATTAATTAACCATATTAAGATATTATTATTGCGCCTAGTCCGTTCGGATGGGGGTAAATCAGGACATCATGGCGTGATGACGGGGGAGATGGTATTCGACCAGAGGAGCATGTAGTTCAGGTTCAAGTGGTATCAGTTATTACTACAAATGCCGACTGGTTTTCTGTAGAAATTGACAGTGTGGGAAGGGCAGTACTGCAAACCTGACAATCACGCCCACAATTTAAACAATACAATAAACCATATATATCATTTACAGTTAAGCATGGATTAACCACAGTTATCCACAGTGTTTGTGGACAATTCGAGGGTGTAAGAATTTTTGTGTAAACGGTCATTTGGCAGGAAACTGCCGTATTGCAAGGAGCGATAATGACCGTACCAAAAGCATTACCCCACG
>NZ_DF967592.1 GCF_000971475.1 Sulfuricella sp. T08 | reverse complement strand
GGCTTAAAGATGCCTATCGGACGAGTCGATCAATTACTTGCATTTGATTCAGCCATTTTCATGATAAGTGCCGGGTTCTCCTATTTATCGATACGATTTGGAGATGATGAAAAACTGTATGGCCGGTATGAAAAAATTGCCGACCTTGCCTTTATGCAAGGCTTGGTATTGATGACCATCACTGGTTTTCTGCTGGCATATGAAATGCTCTGACAATATTATTGATTGACTATATTAAAAACGGATCCCATTGATTCATCATGCTTCCATTGTCAGTACAACACCACACTTGAATAAATGACGGGTTGTGCAGGAAAGTCCTGGCCAAGCCAAGCAACTGAATGACTGTTCTTGAAAAATATTTACACGTTCCTTCAGTTCCCTGTCTGGTTTGAAACACGACACCCGTTTTTCGGTATGGAAATCCGAAGCGCCGAATTACTTGTTCAGCGATTCCTTAGGAGATCATTTAGTATGTCCGACATTGCCGAAAGATCCTTGCATACTCGCACTGCCCGTTCGGTCGAGGCCATCCGACGGTCGTTCGTCGACAACCTGTTCTATGTCACCGGCAGAACCTTCGACAACGCCACTACCCTCGACCACTACACTGCGCTGGCCTATACCATCCGCGACCGCCTGCTTTCGCGTTTTGTCGCCTCGGCCCAAAACTACGAGCGCCGGAACACGAAGACGGTGGCCTACATGTCAGCCGAATATCTGCTCGGGCCCCATCTGGGCAACAACATCCTCAACCTGGAAATCTGGGGTAATGTCCACCAGGCCATGGAGGAACTTGGCCTGGACCTGGAAATCATCCTGGATGCCGAGGAGGATCCAGGACTCGGCAATGGCGGCCTCGGCCGCCTTGCAGCCTGCTACATGGATTCCCTGGCAACCCTGGAAATCCCTGCCATCGGCTATGGAATCCGCTACGAATATGGAATCTTCGAACAGTCCATCAAGGACGGCTGGCAGGTGGAGGTTGCCGATGCGTGGCTACGCAACGGAAATCCATGGGAGTTGCCAGGGCAACAGCGCTATCCGGTGAAATTCGGCGGGCGCATTGAACGCCATCATGACCATGAAGGCCGCCTGCGCATCCACTGGATACCTGAATCCATGATTTATGGTATAGCTTACGACACCCCCATCCTGGGCTATGGCGTGCTCCACGTGAACCTGCTGCGGCTCTGGAAATCCGAGGCCCGCGAGTCCTTCGACCTGCGGGCCTTCAACAACGGCGACTACTACGGCGCCGTGGAAGACATGGTGGCGGCCCAGAATATTAGCAAGGTGCTCTACCCCAACGACGAACCGGAGACCGGCAAGGACCTGCGCCTGCGCCAGCAATATTTCTTCGTCTCCTGCTCACTCCAGGACATGATCCGCCTGACCCTGCGCGACAAAGGTAGCCTCGATCATTTTCCGGACCGGTTCGTGGTTCAACTCAACGACACACATCCCTCCATCGCCATCGCCGAATTCATGCGCCTGCTAATCGACGAGCACCAGATGGATTTTGATCTGGCCTGGGCGCTCACCCAGCGAAGTTTCGCCTATACCAACCACACGCTGCTGCCGGAAGCGCTAGAAACCTGGCCCCTGGACCTGTTCCAGCGCATCCTGCCACGCCATCTGGAGATCATCTACGATATCAACGGTCGCTTTCTGGACGACGTGCGTGTCCGCTTCATTGACGATGCGGCGCGGCTTGCCCGCATGTCGCTGATCGACGAGGGCTCAGGCGATGGCGTTCGCCGAGTGCGCATGGCCAACCTGGCCTGTGTAGGAAGTATGGCCATCAACGGTGTCGCGGAAGTGCATAGCGAACTGCTCAAGCACACGCTGTTGAGGGATTTCCATGACATGTGGCCGGAGAAGTTTCAGAATAAAACTAACGGTGTGACGCCGCGTCGCTTCATCGCCCTGGCCAATCCACCGCTGGCAGCTCTAATTGAAGAGATCATCGACGGCGACTGGCTGCGCAATCTGGAGAGGCTCCGCCAATTGGAACCCCTGGCTGACAACAGCGACTTCCGGTCACGTTGGCGCGGAATCAAGCGTTTGGCCAAGGAACGCCTTGCGGACCACATCCATCGTTGCTGCGACATCACGCTAGACCCGGACAGCCTGTTCGACATCCAGGTCAAGCGTATCCACGAATACAAACGCCAGCATCTCAACGTAATGCATATCGTCAGCCTCTACCATCGTCTGAAGCAAAGCCCGTCGCTGGACATTACGCCGCGCACCTTCATTTTCGGAGGCAAGGCGGCACCCGGGTATCACATGGCGAAGCTGATCATCAAGCTCATTAACTCGGTGGCCGATGTCATCAACCGCGACCCCCAGGTCAACAAGATACTGAAGGTGGTATTCGTGCCCAACTTCAGCGTCAAGACCGGCCAGCGTATCTATCCTGCGGCGGATATCTCGGAGCAGATATCCACCGCTGGCAAGGAGGCCTCCGGTACCGGTAACATGAAGCTCACCATGAACGGGGCGCTGACCATTGGCACCCTTGATGGAGCCAACGCTGAGATCCGGGCAGCCGTGGGCGAAGAGAACTTCTTCCTATTCGGCAAGACCGTGCAGCAGGTGGAGGATATCTGGGTGGCAGGCTATCACCCCAGGGATGTTTATCATCAGAACGAAAACCTGCGCGATGTCATCGACCTGATCAACTCTGGGCTGTTCTCCCATGGCGACGGCGGCCTGTTCCGACCTCTGACAGACGATCTGCTGAATAGTGATCCATTTCTCGTTTGCGCCGACTTCCAGGACTACATCGACTGCCAAGCCGAGGTGAGCCAGGCTTACCAGGATCAGGAACAGTGGTCGCGCATGTCCATCCTGAACGTGGCACGCTGCGGGCGTTTCTCGTCAGACCGCGCCATCCGCGAATATAACGCGGACATCTGGCGCGCGACGTCATTGCCAGTGGAAATGTCCAAGGCC
>NZ_DF967593.1 GCF_000971475.1 Sulfuricella sp. T08 | reverse complement strand
TCTCAAGCTCTACCCTGACCGGACACACATTTCAGCATGCGTTGCTGATGCTGAGCTTGCTCGCGGCTTGGCCGGTGCGCCGTTACTCTGAACGATTGCTGTTGTTGGCCAGTGCCATCCCTTTCCTGCTGCTCATAGGCATGCTTGATACACCGCTGATGTTGTTGGGCAGTATTGACGATTTGATTCTAGCTAATGTCGCACCGGATGCTAGTTCTATCCTGGTCGGGTGGATGCATCTGCTCGATGGCGGCGGTCGCTTAGCGCTGGCAATTGCGGCAGCGCTGACAGCAGTTGTCTGCGGGACCTTGCTTGCAGGCTCATTGAAGCGTTTTTCTAGACCATGATAATTCCGAAATGGTCATGACCAATTTACTCGACTTTTCTTAACTTAGACTGTAGTGAGCTTAACTTCATGCACAAGCGCAATCGACCTCTGCAACACACTCGTCATGCAGCGCTCAGTCTGGCTTTATTATTAGTTGGAGTATCTATATGCCAAACGACGTTTGCCCAGGCCCAAGCATCCTTGTCGAAGACAAACACACACGCGCACGAGACTGGGAAAGCAATTTTCCGCGAATTTCTTCCTGAAAACGAATCATTGGATGTGGTAGTTACCCTCAAGCTGCGCAACCCTGAGTTGCTGGATCACCACCTACAGGCGCTCACTAAGCCAGGCGACCCCGAATTTAGGCGGTGGCTGAGCCGCGAACAGATTCTGGCCGATCACGCACCATTGCCGGAACGGGCAAAGGCAGTGGCAGATTATCTCACCCACGCGGGATTCACCAATGTTCATATCGAGCCTAACCGGCTGCTGCTAACCGCAACCGGAACGATAACGGCGATACGCAAGGCTTTCAATACCGAGGTTTGGCGCTTTGTTCGCGACGGCCGCGAAGGCATTGCGAACGTGACGGATGTTCAAGTGCCGTCAGAATTCAGAGATACGGTGCTTTCGGTGCTCGGATTGCAGACGATGGACCAGATGCACACGATGAACCATAAAGCCGCTAGTGTGCAGCTTACTGGTAGCGTGCATGGAATCAATCCGGTTAATTTTCCGGTCGCCTATAATGCAGCCGGTCTTCCCACCGCCTCGACAATGGTCGTTGGCATCATCACAGCAGGCAAAATGACGCAGACCATTGCGGATCTGCATCAGTTCGAGAGCCAGAACGGCCTGCCAATCATCAACCCTACCGTGGTCCAAGTCGGCAAGGCGAGTAGCGACATCAGTGGCACGGCGGAGTGGGACCTCGATAGCCAGAGCATCCAAGCCATGGCGGGTGGTCAAGTATCGCAGATGATTTTCTATACCGCACATTCACTGACTAATGCCGATCTCACAAAAACCCTCAATAAAGCGGTTTCCGACAACATTGCAGCGGTGATCAACGTTTCTCTCGGCGAGTGCGAATCCTCTGCGCAAGCTGATGGGTCAATGGCTGCTGACGATCAGATTTTCCAATTGGCCATAGCGCAAGGGCAAACTTTTTCTGTCAGCAGCGGCGACTCCGGCTCGCAAGAGTGTGGTAATCCCCTGGGAACTGCGGTGGGCGCTTCATATCCTGCGAGTTCACCTTATGTGATTGCGGTAGGCGGCACCACACTGTATACCGACACCAGTGGCAACTACGGTGGCGAGGTCGTTTGGAACGGTGGCGGTGGAAGCCCCAGTCTGGTTGAACCCAAGCCCAGTTGGCAGAACGGTGTTGTTTCCGGCTCGTATCGAGGGGTTCCTGATATCGCGTTCGACGCCGACCCGAATTCAGGTGCAATTATCGTTGTTAACGGCCAGCTTCAGCAATACGGCGGCACCAGCTTGGCGTCGCCACTTTTTGTCGGCAGTTGGGCACGCATACAATCGGC
>NZ_DF967594.1 GCF_000971475.1 Sulfuricella sp. T08 | reverse complement strand
GATATCGTGGAGATGGAGCGCGCAAATAACGGTTCGGTCTGTCAACCTGCAGGAGAAACCGATTCGGAATATGCCTTTTGTCACCTCCTGAGCCATATCTCCCAGAACATCCTGGCCTCCCCTGCCGCGAATGCAAACTTCTCGTTCCCCATCGTGGCGATGATCAGTGAACTGATCGCATCGCACGGCAAGTTCAATTTTCTCATGTCGGACGGAGAGCATCTGATCGCATACGGCCATGACAGGCTCCACTATCTGGAACAGAGAG
>NZ_DF967595.1 GCF_000971475.1 Sulfuricella sp. T08 | reverse complement strand
CCGACCTGCTGCGCAAGATGGCCGATGTGTGGGAGCGGCACGGTTCAGGCCTGATTGCCTTCCACGGCCAGTCTGGCGATATCATGTTCCAGGGCGCAACCACTGCAAACGTACAGCCGGCTTTCGACGAACTGAACGAAATGGGCTTCGATATGGGTGGCGCCGGTCCTGCCGTGCGTACCTCCATGTCCTG
>NZ_DF967596.1 GCF_000971475.1 Sulfuricella sp. T08 | reverse complement strand
TTACATTCACTGCGACAGTGACGGGAAATTCGCCAACAGGGACTGTGCAGTTTCAGGTAAATGGCGCGAACTTCGGTTCGCCGGTGCAATTAATTAACGGTGTGGCGACACTGACAACGACCCTGTTGACGGTTGTGGGCAGCGATTCAATCACAGCGATTTACTCTGGCGATGCAAACAACGCAGGGAGCACCACTATGACTGCATTCAACGAAACTGTGGCCGCGCTGCCGGATAATGATATTCCCGTATTACCCCAGTGGGGGATTCTGTTGCTTGGCTCTGGATTGTTGTTGATCGGCAGCTTTGCAAGGTCGGCAA
>NZ_DF967597.1 GCF_000971475.1 Sulfuricella sp. T08 | reverse complement strand
ACGTCGTTGACCAGTTCGTCCATGCCGTGCTTGGCGAACCACTTCTTGCCCAGTACGTCGTCGGTCTGGATGCTGTCGCGCCAGGTGCCGATGGTGGCCATGTCGGAACGCTGAATCGAGTTGACGCAGTCGTTCGGGCAGCCGGAGAACTTGAACTTGAACTTGTATGGCAGGGCCGGGCGGTGCATGTCGTCGAGGAAGTTATTGACCACGGTGCGCAG